>NZ_SORE01000011.1 GCF_004366595.1 Paraburkholderia rhizosphaerae | reverse complement strand
TCGCCCTCATGCAGTTGCGCTTCACTTCACTCGCTATGACCAGCTTATGGCGGGACTTGCACCCGCAGGAGTGCGCCCATGCTGGGCGCACAAAGAAAAGCCACGCCCTTTCGGGTCGTGGCTTCACGGGGAGGTACTGCTGTAAAGGAAGGCGTTATTCGCCGCGGATGATCTTGCCGATCTCGCCGCCCTGCGCCCGGATGAACGCATGCGAATTCTGGATATCAGGTGTACGTCGCACGGCATCGCGCACCAGCAGCGCCGCAAACTCGCGGCAGCCGGCGGCAATCATCCGCTCGGTATACGTCACGACGCGATCGAAATTGGCATCGGTCGCATACGCCGCGAGCGCCGTGGCTACCGCATACAGCGCGGCCGGCGTCTCCGGGATCGGTGCCGTGTCCGGACTGAGCAGGATGGCGTCCGGGGACGGCAGCTGACGGTAGATGCCAAGAAAGCCCATCAGCTCCGTCGCGGCGCCCTCGCCGACCGACCCCGCGTACGAGATCAGTTCGAGCGACTTCGGCACAACCGGCATGGTTCTCGCGACGAAGCCCCAGGTACGCGGGCTCGGCGCGTTCTCGATGTCGCGCGAGGTCTTCTTCACGGACAGGAGATCCGGCCGGAAGCGCAGGAACGCGATCAGTTCGGGCGGCACATTGCTGCGCACCGCCCAGGCCGTCCAGTCCTCGATCGTCGGTTCGAGCTCGACGACCGTCGCAAAGCGCGAGATCACCGGATCGAGAATGCCGGACACGCCGGCGTTGTCGGTGCGCCGGTTGGTCGCCGCGACGAACGTGACGTGATCGGGCAACGCGTGGTCGCCCACGCGCCGCGCGAGCAGCAGCTGCATCTTCGCTGCCTGCACGGCCGGCGATGCCTGACCCAGGTCATCCAGAAACCAGATCAGGGGCTGTGTGCTGTTCACCGCACGCTCGAGGTCGCCAAACGGCAGGTGCTTCGCGCCGGCACCGTCCGATGACGGAAATGGCAGGCCTTTCGAGTCGGTTGGGTCTTCAACAACCGGATGGCTGATGAGCAGATCGTGACCGGTCGCTTTCGCGACCTGATCGACGATGTCGCTCTTGCCGATGCCCGGGCTGCCGGTGACGAGCACCGGGTGACGGGCGGGAACAAAGGCGGTAAGCAGCTCGGTAAGCTGCGCGGGATTAACTTTCATGGGTACCTTGAAAAGGAAATGCCCCACGAAACGACGCCCCAGGGGACGTGGTCCCGGTGGGGAAAGTGGAAAGGAACTGCTACTAGCCGATGATGGCGAGCGCCGCGACCTGATCGGAGGACAGCGCGGACAGCGGAATCTGTTGCTGGCGACTGAAAATCATGCCGCCGTATACGTCAGCGAGCGACCGGGCTTCGGCGCACAGCACGATGGCTTCGCCTTCGTTCTGGCCAGCCGGTACCGGCGTGCGGTTGCGCCACGCATTGATCGCCGCTTCGATCTGCGCGATCGACACGACCTGCGTGGCAGTTGCGAGTTGGTTCATGGGGCTGCTCCTTACGGGAAATGCCCCTGGTAACGACCCCGCAGGGGTGTTCCCGGCGGGGCTGGATGGTGTGCCGGAATCCGGCGGTTCGATGCGTCGTGGACGCGCTTGATATTGCGATTCTGCACGCGCACGATCGTGGTTGTGGCTGGAAAGGAAAGGTTTTCAGTACGGCTTTTGCCACTGGTCATCGGGCTGCGGCATAATGCGCGCCGCCACGGAGAGAGAAGACCAGGATGAAGCGGACAGTTGTGAGGCGGTCGCCGGTGCACGGCAAGGGTGTATTCGCACTTCGCCCGATCAGGGCGGGCGAACGGGTACTGGAATACAAGGGCGAAGTGACGACATGGCGTCGCGCGGCTGCGCGCTTGCGCCGCGCCGGCGCCGTCGGGCATACATTTGTCTTCGGACTGTCCAGCGGGCGCGTGATCGACGGCAGCTGCGGTGGCAACAGCGCACGCTGGCTCAACCACGCGTGCGACGCCAACTGCGAGGCAATCGAGGAACACGGCCGGATCTTCATCCACGCACGAACCGATATCGCCGCCGGCGCAGAACTCTTCATCGAATACGGGCTGAGCGTCGACGAACCGCTCTCGCCGGAAGTGATTTCCCAGTATCAATGCCGCTGCGGCGCGTTGTCGTGCAGCACGTCGATGCTCGCAGGCGTCACAAGATCCACTTGGACCACGAACGGCTTCACCGCGCCGCTGAACACGTGATGCCAAAAAGAAAAGCCGGTGCTCTCGCACCGGCTTCGTTTGCAACAACGTCAACAGCGACCCCAGCAGTTCAGGCAGCGATCCGCTCGAGCATCGCGCGCGCATAGGCAAGCGTGCCGTCCTTGGCGCGAAGGCGGCGCGCTTCGTTCAGATCGGGATTCACCAGCGCATATTGCCTGCTGGCCCCCTTGCGCCAGTCCCGTAGCTCGCGAAACCCGGCCGCTATTGCCTGCTCGACATGTGTGGCGCCGTCGATCAGGGTGCCATCGTCGCGCCGGTACCGCGTGCTTTGCGCCATTTCTTTCGCATGCTGCGCGTCTTCCGCCTTGCGCATCGCGTCCTTGCGTGCCGCATCGTCGGCCTCCCACGCCGTCTGCGCCGCTTCGTCCAGGCCGCAGAAATCGAAGATCGCGCGACGCCGGGACATCGACTTCATCCCACGAAGCTTCACGCCGTGAAACTCGAATAGCACCTGTTTGCTGCGCACGTTCCAGTCGTCCGCCGTGTCGAAGACCTTCAGCAGGTTCGCCACATCTCGCCGCTCGATCGACGCGGCCACCCGGTTCGCCCAGTCGAACGACTCGCGACCATGCGCGAGGCGCGCCATTGCGCACTGTTGCGCGTGACGGCGTGCGCTGATCCGCCTCCCGGCGCGTTCGCTGTCAGCCTGCTTCAGTGACTTTTCGCGATGATCGTCGGCATTCAGCTGTCGCAGCCGCGCCGCGAGTGGCGAGACCGGCTGACCGACCGCGGACGGGCTGTCATACACGTCCGGAAGAGGCATCGCGGGAAGCAGTCCGGCGGCAAAGAGCGCGTCGTCGACGTCAACGTAGCCTGGATCATCCGGGAGCCGGTCGACGCATGTGACGAGCGCGTCGACGTTCTGTTCGGTGATCGCCAGCTTTTCCATCCGCATGACCGACGCGAGGCCGCGAAGCTTTGGACCGGACAATCGCCCTCGGAGGGTTGGCACGTCAAGCAATGGCACGGCCCATTCGATATGCCGGAAGGGGGCTTCCATCGCGCGGTACGCGGCAAGAACCGGCTCCGGTACCGGCCTGTTGAGCAGCATCGCGTAGGCGACGTGCAGCTGGTGCCGGCTATCCACATGACCTGTCGGCGTGCGCGGACCGTACCTGTCGAACCCGAAGCGTTCGGATGCGAGAGCGTCGAAAAGCGCAGACACATCGAAGAAGCGGCCAGCGTCCCGCGCTTCGGCCTTTTCGGCATCCAACTGGTCGCTGGACAAAAACCGCTCGGGCATCCGCGCCAGATCGAACAACGAAAACAGCAGTTGCCAGTCTGCAGGCAGAATCTCCCACGGCTCGCGCATCGTACCGTCAGGATCGCGCCAGAGCATGCGGAGCTCGTCGAACATTGCGGCGACGATATCAGCCGCGTTCCCCTCGTGACGGATACCCAGTTTTCCGTTGTAGCGGACAACACGGACATCGCGTGCGACGCCATGCAGTCCAATCAACGACGTGTCGGTCGCCTGCACGCGCTCGTCGGAAAACAGGTTGAAGACGCCGGCGAGCGTCGCAACTTCGAAGCTGTGGCCGGGAATGATGAGTGTGTACATCGTAGTTGGCTCCAGAAATGCAAACGGGGCCAACACCCCTGCGGGCGCGGCCCCGTCAGGGTTCAGAAAAGAGATTGTTCAGTCGACGTCAAGCATGCGCGATATCACCGCCGCCACCGACCAGGCCTGCGATCGCGACAACGACTTGATGCGTAAGAGAGGCGTGCTCTGCCACGAGCCGGCGCCAGTGGGTGCCGCCACGCGGTAGCAGACATGGTCCACCTGCACGATCCAGCCTTCGCACCGCCCGCGTGCGACGGAGATGGCAAGACGTTCGCGGGTCCGCTCACATTCGGGCCACTGAGCGGACGGACGCAGGCCGTACAAGCTTTCGTCGTCGTCGCCGATGGTGTTGGCAATACCCACCCACTCCGGTTCGATTTCGGTGTGTCGTAACGCTTCTTCGATCTGCCGGACAACTTCACTTACAGTCTTGCCGATTGGGTCAAACGGCGCCGCGCCGCGCGCGATGGGTAAATCGAGTACATCAGGCATGGATACTCCATAAACGAAAAAGGCCACACCCGAAGGTGCGGCCCGCTAAGATTGGCGCTGGCAAACGCCAGCGAAAACGAAGTTGTGTACTACAGGGAGCGTCGGCGGCGTTCGCGGTCAGCCCGGACGCCATTCCGGTGCATGACAAGGCAAAGCGCCGACAAAGCCACAGCTACGCCAAGCGCGAAAAGACTGAAGCCCATATTCATTCTCCATTCATGGATACCATGCCTGCATAAAAGGTTATCACAAAGGCCAGGCACAGATCGACCTCGTTCAACACGTTAACGGCCGACCAGTTTGACGTGGAATGCCACAACCCGATCGCGCCAATCAACGACGCGGCCGAGAGTGTGTGCATGAACCGAGCGAACTGTTGCCGCTGCTCACGGCTTGGCGAATTTACGAGCGTGACCAGCTTCCACCAGAAACTGGTCGACTGGCCAGCGATGACAGATTCGCTCCCGATGCGGAAGAGCCCATCGCCGCCGGGTTCGAGCAGCATTGTCCGACCGTTGATTCGCGCAGTCACCTTGGGCGGCGGACCTGCATCAGACATCAGACGCAAGGCCTTGACCAGCTGGCCGGATACCTGAACAAAAGAGTTACCCGTCAGAAGCGTTCCGCGATCACTGATCGTGGCGCCTGACGCAAACTCGACCGATACATCGACGATCTGCATCGACTACCTCCCCGCGCTGTCGAGGCCTGCGGCGAGTCTCAGACCGCAAAGGAGCGATTCGTATCCCTCGCGCGACGCTAGCTGCTCAAGCGGTACCACGTTGTCGCCACCGCCCGACAGATCGGAGCGGCCGCGACGCGTCCGGAATGACATGGTCACCGCTTGCCGCGCCGGCGAATCGGCCACCTCAAGCATCATTGAGCGCGTGCGGAGGGTCACCTTGCAGCCGTAGCCACGACGTGCCGGCTGGCTCACGATTTCATGCTCGCCTGCCGGCAGGTGAAGATCGCGTGCGACGCGCCGAAGCATGCGTGTCGCATGATCCGTAATATTGGCGTCCGTTGTCGCGCCCGCACTACGGCGATCGGCATGGAACACCTTGGGAATTTTCAGCATCTGGTACTTGCCTCGCAAAAGAAAAAGCGAGGTGCCCTTACGGGACACCTCGCAATCAGAAGGGACCGGCGATTGCCGGCAACGAAAATGAATCAGTGGGTAACGCGCATGCCTGAGCTGGTCGAGACCAGCAGTACGTGATCCCCCGGGACGAATGGCTGGTCATCGGGTTGAGCGACAACGAGCGTGCGCCCGGTATCGGTATGCACAACGATCTCGAGACCTGCGTGGCGCGAAAGCGCCGAAGAGACCTGCTGGGCGACGAAGGCACTGCCCGCGCCGCCCACCGCCGCGGCGATGTAGCGACCGTTGCCATTTCCAACGACACGCGAACCGAGGAAGGCACCGACGCCGGCGCTCACAAGCGAGGTCAGCCCGGAATTGCCGGAGCTCGACTGGATCGTGATGTTGCGGACGCGTACGACAGTTGCATGCTGTACCGTGCCAGAGTGCTGGACGTCTGAGCGCTGGTAGATGTTCGGCGAGCCGAAATCCACGTTTGCGCAGGCGCCCAGCGCGGACAGAAGAAGGACGCTAATGAAGAGTCTGAGCATGGTTGCCTCGTATAAAAAAAGCGGGCAACCGGCCCGTCAGGGTGGTTGCCCTGTCGGGAGAGAAAGACCGGCGAAACGTCCGCCGGTGAAAAGCCGGAAATCCGGCTCGGGGGATTGAGCGCGCCAGCATGCCGGCACGCGTGGGTCGATGCGTCAGAGACGCGGGAAGCAGGACCAGTTTATTGCCCGGTGCGGGCATCGGACGCCCGAAACGTCGAGAAATCACTACGGCTTTCGATCTCGCGCCATACGCTTGGGAACATTGCTGCGTACGGACATCCAACGATTGGATTTGCTTACCTTGCCTGGCTGCACATCCCGACCTATCGTCGAAGTGCTCGGGTTTGGATCGCACGAGCACCTCGTGGACAGGCCTCGCGCGATACCATGCGAGGCCCTTTTTTCATGAACGCGACGGCGCACAGGAAACAAAAAAGCGTCGCCCCTTTTGAGGACGACGCTTGGTTACAGGATGAAACGAGGCGATCTCGTGCGAACGATCAGAACACGGTTAGCTTGCCGTCCGCGTTATCGTCCCACTCGATCTTCAACGTCGCAGGCGCCGGCTCGATGTAGGAGACGCTCCTGCAGCCCATACACTCGACTGCGATACGTGTCGTCCTCTCCGCAGTAAAAAGCCGGAACGTGTCGACCCCGCAGCCTCCGCAACGCATCTGCTTCGCGCCGGTCATCATGTCGCGGCTCCCTTGCGGGTTTTCCGCGACTTTTTCACCGGCATCGGCGGCGCTTCATAACCGAAGCGCGCCCATGCCGCAGCGTCGATCGGCACCGGATTCGTTCGCCCCGTTGCGAGGTTCACGAACACGCCGGAATACTTCAGCGTGCCGGTCCGATAAAGTGTCCAGAGCAGATTGAACGCCTGCACCGCCACAGCAGAATTGATGACTAGCGACTGCTTGCGCAGAGCGTCCGCCATCGAACAGGACGGCGTATCGTCGCTAGCGTCTTTCGACGGGTCGATGAGGTCCGGAAACAGTTCGCCGACGTGCGGCAACCATTCAGGACACTTCTTCCGCTGATTCTTCGGCATCGTCTGCCCAAGAATCACCTGACCACGATCCGTGTCATTGCCGCAGTCGAGGTAATACGCATGCGTCTCCCCGACCGTGTCGAGAATTGCCTTCCGGGCTGCACGCGTATCGACGCACCCGATCACGACATCGACATTGAACAGCGCCGTGCGACCATTCAGGCGTTGCGTCACCGCGCGCCAGTTGGTGCCCATCAGCATGTTCAGCCGGTTCACGATCAGCGACGCCTTGTAGCTGCCCACATCGTTCGGATAGAAGCCCTGCCGTCCGACGTTTGTCGTGCTGACCGTGTCATCGTCGTACACCGTGCATTCAATCCCACCGGGATGTCCCAGTTCGATCATTGCGTGGTGCAGGCGCGCGAGAGCGGGCAAAACGGCGCTGCCCGTTCCGCCGGCGCCAACGACAATCACTCTCCATGGGCGCTGGACCATGTGTGCCGGAATCTGATGCCGGATCGCGTCCGTCATACAGCCTCCGGTACGCGCGCGGCCTGATACCACGTGGCTGGCGCGCGCTCCATTTCTTCGAAGATCCCCTTTGCGCACAGGCGCACGGCGATGCTCGGGTTCGCACGGTCGCAGTTGCCGATGACCAGCGACATCTTCACGTCATGCCGGTCATCCTCGTTGTCGGTCAACGAAAAATGCGCTGGATGCCTGCCGTGCGAATGGCAGTCCATCACCAGCACTTCGTCAGCCGCGAGAGCCGGGGGCTGGTACTTCAGCGAGCCGCCGGTATGGGTGACGATGCCCACCGGCGCAAGCCGGAAGGCCTGCGTCGACGGACTCCACACAATCCATGCGCCCGTTTCCATAGGATGCGCGTCGCGAGCCATCCTCGCGAATGCGCCCACCAGATCAGCCGGAATGGTTTCGCACAGCAGCCGCGTCGACGGAGTGATCCGTCCATACGGCACCGCCGTACGAACGTTGAACTCCGCAATCTGGCGCACCAGCGAAAGCCAGGGACGGAGGATCTCGATGAACACACCGTTCTCAGCGATTAGCAGCCGCTCACCGGCCGCCTGCATCTCAGCCACGGCTTCGTTGCGCGGGACCATGACGGTCGGAAACGACCGTTGCAACGTCGTATCAAGAATATTCATTGTCAGCCTTTGGGGCCTCGCGCGATCAGATCGCCGAGAGTCCGTTTCATGGGCACGAGACATTGCATGGGGAACTGCTCGCCGTACTTGCCGGCCAGCATCTCCTTCCAGAACGCAAATTCGCCTCGTGGGTGATTGACGCGTTTTCCGCCCGCATTGGGGTGTGTGAACGCAGATTCGAAGAAGCCGCTTTCCCAGCCATCAATCGACGCGATGTCGATTCGATCAGGAACGCGCGCTGAACCGATGCAGATGGAACCCTGATCCCAGGTGTTGAAATAGGGCGGCTCGTACAGCGCCGTTTCCGGCGTCGGGCGAGTCGTGCTGTTCAGCGCGTAGACATAGAAACCGCTATTGCGAGCCTGGAAGACCAGGCCTGGGTGCGGCACCACCGCGGTGACGTTGCCAAGCTCCGGGCACTCGAAAAACACCCGTCGCATGGCCGGCGGACACCACCAGGTGACCGCAGTCCGGTCGATTGCGAGTACCGTCCCGGGCAGAAATTCCGCCTTGGCCGCGCAGCGCTCCGCAAGCGAATCCAGCGCGGTGAATAGCGCCTGGCGGTCAACCGGTCGCCCCGCACCGATCACAGGACGTTTGCCGTTGGCAGTGACGGGATGGACCGTCGCGTAGACCGGACCGCCGAAACTGTTTCCGCCATCCGGGTGCGAGTAAAGCAGGATCGCACCCGACACAAACAGCGGGCGCGAGTGGCCCGTCGATAGATAAACGTCTTTCATTGAGTCATCTCCTCGCGCGTGATCAGTGAAGCCACGCGGTCGACCTGTCGAAGAATGGAAAAACCCAACGACAGGTCCGCGTACTGCTTGCGGATGTCATCGGGGGAAGTGGCAAGCGGAATGAATCCGTGGAAGCACGAGCCGTCGCCGCCGTTGTTGAAATACTCGTAGTGCGTGTCGAGCACATCGCCCACATACGAGCCGTCGCCGGCCGCGATGGACGTCGCCGCGTAGATCGCCTCCGGTCTGAACGCCCAGTCAAACAGCGACCGGCGACCCGCCTTCGTGAGCAGAAGCGCCAGATGCTCCAGTTCCGCGCACAGGTCGCGGACCCAGCCGGTCTGCGTCCAGCGCAGACGGCGCAGCGCCCCGACGCCGAGGGCAGGGAACGGGCACCACTTGTGATGTCGCAGGTCGTATCGCCCGATCGTCATGCTGTCCGGACAAAGCTCATCGCGAACAACGGACGGGAGGTAGTGTTGAAATTCCTCCGGCTTCTCGCCAAAGCGGTCTTTCAGCACGTCGATCGCATCGTCATCGGTACACCACGGATCCCCATCCCAATGCCATTGCGCAAACATGCCAACGAAGTCATCGGGTGTTCGCATCAGCAGCGTGCGAAACGACGCCCTGTTGATCAGGATGAGGGCTGTACCGAGCAGTCTTGGGTGGGCGAGGTTCAATCGCGCCGCCCGCTCGCCAATCGTGTAGACGTGGTCCTCGACGGTTTCGATGCCCAGATAGAGCGGCGACGTCGCCTCGAACTCCGAGGCGTTCTCCTGGTACATGAGCTGTTCCTCGACGGCCACCACATCAAGCAGCACCGGTCTGAACATCAGGCGCTTCAGCGTGCCGCACTGTCGCCTGATCCAGGTGAACAGCGCCTGCGCCATCGCGTCACCGGCGCCGGCATATTGCCCCACGTCGGACGCCCTGAGCGCGCCGGACCCGAAGTGCGTCGCAACAAGCTTCGCAACCTTCGGATCGTGCGGCCACTTCATCGACGGTCGCGCTGCGACATCTCGCGACACGTCAGGAAGCGTCAGAAAATCATGGGCAGCCCGGCGTCCGGCAGAGGTATTGCGGCCCGATTGCCAGCGGACTGGCTCGAGAGCGACGTCCGCATCAGCTGGCCGAGGATCGACGAACATTTCTCGATCTCCTTGTCATGAAAAAAAACCGCCCTTTCGGGCGGTTCAGTGGGAGTTTGCGTCGCCTCGCGGGCGACGCATTGCATGAGCGCGCGCTTACGCATGGCTGCCCTTGGCCCCGGCCGCACGCATGAACGTGTAGCGGGCCAGTTCGCCGGTGTAGACCGGGCCTTCGATAGCGGCCGTGGTCAGTTCGGGATACTGGGCGGAGTACAGATCGCGCACTTCCTCGGGAGAAAAGGTCGGGCCCGGGTCAACGAAGTTGACGCCGTTGTAGACGAACTCGCGAACCAGACGTGCAACGGAAATCGACATGACAAACCTCAGCTGAGCAGGGAAAGGAGATCGGTACCGGAGGACTGCCCGGCTTCCGCGGGCGCGGTGGAAGTGGGCGCCGCCGACGCGGACGTTGACCTGTCGTCGTCATCGTTGTCGTCTTCACCCTCATCCGCGTTCTCGCCGTTTGCCGGTCCGGATTTCGCCGGAATCGACTTACTGCCCTTCGCGAGGGACTTTTGCGCTTTGGATGCCGAGTTCTTTTCCGCTTCCTGCAGGATCGCAGTGGTTGCTGCGACCTGTTCAGCCAGTGACGTGTGAACCGACGAGTACGCAAGAACCGCCGCCGCGAACCCTTCGTCGAGTTCGGCAGCGGTCGCCGTGAGCACCAGCGGCTGACGCAATGCCGCTTCCTTGCCCTCGCCTTGCGGCACGACGATGACGACCATCCTGTCGTTGTCCATCTTCAGGGTGAGTTGAACCTTGCCGCTGGCTCGCACCAGCGCTTCGAGTTGCTGAAACATTCGTGACTCCAGAAAAGAGAAACGCCGCGCGATGGCGGCGTCTACATACAGAGGGAAACGGAACGCTGGAAGCGCCCCGCGACTTCAGAACTTCAGCACCTTCGGCACCTTGCCCGTGTAGTCGAATCCTTCGACCGCTATCAGCGCCTCGATGACATCATTCTTCGATTTGGCAAACACCTTTTTGAAGTTGTCGCCGAGCGCTGTACGGATGCCCAGTTCGTCTGCAACAACCATCATTTCCGACTTGGTGATCAGCTCGAGAAAGTCTTTGGAGAGCTTCCAGTGCTTCTTGAGGTCGAGCTTGTGATGCCGGCAAAGCTGCGTGAGGTGAGTCACGTCGAGACCTTCGATCGCGGCGAACGTAACGGCGAGCAGCAGGTTCGACTGCACCTCGCTGCTCGTTGCCTGCACCGCGGTCGCCGCCTTCGCAACGTCATCAACAGGCGGCTTCTCATCGGTCAGTCGCTCCCAGAACCCACGGAACGCCGTATCGCTGATCTGCCGCGAATGCCCGGAGAGCACGATCGCAGTCAGATACTGGCGCGCCAGTTCGCTGTTATTGCCGATGTCGCGCCGCAACGCCTTGCGCCAGAGCGCAACGCGGTACGTCTTGACCCTGTCCGACTCGGCAACGACGGCGACCGATGCGTTGGTCCCATCCGGTGTGGCCGCCGTACCGCCTGATTTGGCAACAGGCTTGCGACCATCGGACTTCGCCGTAGCCGGAGCGGCCGCCTTTTCGGCGTTGATCCGCGCGGCGACCTTCTTCATGTTGCAGACGGTGTCGAAGCACTGGCCGCGATAGATTTTGCCCAGTGAATCGGGCAGACCACTCACGGCGACGCCGTAGCTCTGGCAGGCGTGGCAGGCTTTCGCCTGTTCCTCGCCAACGCCGTTCGCTCCGTCGACGGCCAGTTGCGTGCGGGTGTTGTTGTCACCCGCGCGCACGATGCGCACCACCGGAAACTCTTCGCGCAGGCCTGCGGCCGTTGCCTCGAGCTGCTTCTCCGTCTTATCGTTGAAGCAGGCCCGGTTCGTACAGTTGCCGGACGCAATCGATTCCCCGAAAAGCGCCGATTGCGTTGCCGAATTGTGTGGGCATGCCGCACAGTCCGACTTGTCGAAAATGGCTGACGACAGCACGCATGAAGCGGCTTCGATCACCTTCTTCAGTTCCGGAACCGTACGCTTCTCGGCGACGATCACAGGCAGCAGCGCGTCCTGCTTGTCCTTCGCGAGTGCCGCAAGCAGCTCGGCATGCCCGAGCTTGATCTGCCGGGTATTGAGCGCCTCCAGCACAGCCTTCGTGCAGTTCATCAACGCGAGTCGGCTGTCGAGTACCGGGCGCGACCAGCCCATCTGGCGCGCGGCCTCGTCGCGATCGCCCTGACACAGGCCGACGATCTCGGCCGCAGCGACCGCCTCTTCCGACGGCGCCATGTCATCACGCTGGATGTTCTCCGTGAGCGCAATGATGCGCGCCTCGGCATCGTCAACATTCCGGATCGAGACAGGCATCGGATAGTCCTCGCCGTGTGCCTCCAGCGCGGCCCGGTAGCGGCGACCGCCAGCGATGAGCTCGTAGTCGTCGCCGCCCAGCGGCCGCACGATGATTGGCGTATCTACACCTCGCGCACGGATTGACTCGGTCAGTTCCGCCATCTTCTTCGGATCGAAGTAGGTGCGCGGATTGCGTCCGGGCTTGATGTGCCTGAGCAGTACGGTAGGTTGCTGTTGCATTGCAGGTTCTCCAGAGAGGGAACCTGCCCCCGATCGGGCGTGGTTCCCGATGGGTTAAAGATGAATGCCGGGTGTTCCGGCCGGTTCGATGCGTCGATGACGCGTTGGGTAGTGCAACGATAACCGCGGCGGCGCAGACTATCGCAACGGAAAGCGCACGAATTCAAACCAGCTTTTGGCCAATAAAAAAGCCCGGCACGAATGGCCGGGCGTCGTCTAGAAGAGCGCGAGCTGGTCGATCACGCTGAAGATGCGCTCTGCCGGCGTGGCTTGCACCGCATCCTCAAACAGATCCGTCACCGTATCACTCACAGCAACGGGCACTTCAACAACGATAGTGTCGCTGTCGACCGGTCCGTGCGCAGGAGCGATCACCTCATCGGCGGCCTCGTCACCCTGGCACGGCACATCAGCGGGATCTGCAGCACCGGCTTCGGCGCGGGCGCGCAGCTTCCAGCGCCATCCGTCCAGAATATGCGCGGGCGTGTACCACACCCCCCAAACCTGCGCGGACAGCGCGTTGCCATGCACGACGATCGCCGGAATGTGCAGCAACGACAGCTGGACATAGGCCATGTGCACGCAACACGGGTCGATATCGATACACGTGGCGTGCATGGCCTGCTGGTAGTTGACACCCGCTTCGTTGAGCGATTCGGCCGCCGCGACGACCATGCCGCCGGCGCCGCACGCGGGCTCCTGCAGCCGGATGAAACCGTGCTCTCGCACCGCATCGCCACCGTCGCCGATCATCATCATCGCCATCAGACGCGACACGTGATACGGCGTAAAAAACTGCCCTTGCGCGGTCGTTGCCCAGCTCCAGCATCATGTAGGTTTCGCCCAGCACGTCGGTCAGGCCCGTGCCCGTACCTCGCATATCCTCTACGCGTTTCTCGAATGACAGGACGAGTTGCGCGAACATCTGCGCAAAACGTTCAACTTCGTCCCTCGCGTACTTACCGACGATTTCGAGGTACCGCTTCTCGCGCTTTTCGAACTGCGGACGGTCGACGCCGTTGCTGATCGACAGCGCGCAGATTTCAACGAAGTCCGAGAACACGCTGTGCAGGTGATGCCGCTGGGAAAACTCGCGAATGAGCTTCACCAGTTCGCGCTGGTGTTCGTCCGCAGTCGAGTTAAATTTTGTGACAGCACTCCTGCGACTCACAGGTCTGCATGCCAAGGCGAAGGATGCGTTCACGGTTCAAGGTGCTTCCGAAAAGAGACGGGAGCACGCCCGCAACGGGTGTGGACCCGTCGGGGTTAAGAAGAAATACGCGGACAGTTTCGATGCGTCGATGACGCGAAAGGCCATTCGATTCTAGAGACGCTCATCTCGCGAGCCGCGTCGAATGGACACGAATTCGCGGCTGCTTTTGATCCGCGCGATCCAGATCTCACGCGGCACGATATCCACAGAAGAAGTGGAGAAGTCTGTGGATATCGTGCTCCGACCGCCGGCCGCAGCAGTTGGCGCCTGGCGCGCTCAAAACGTAGGCAACACCCGCAGCCGTCAACCAGTTGACGGCCTTAACCCGGAAAGCTCGACGAAACGATATAGCTTTTGCGGTTAGGCCCATGGTCCGCGACGCTCACACTCAAAGCCTTCATTTTTACCCCCCTTTTGACCGCTTGACATCTAAAGACACGCGCCAGAATCAGAAGCAGGCGAAAGTGCCAACGCACATCCGAACCCATGACCGAAAGACGCATCCAGCCAGAACCCGACTCGCTCGTAACGCGACGTGTGTCGTTCCAGACCGCACCCGGTAGCTTCGGTGAAGGAACGGTCCTGCTTCACGACCTCAGCAGCGACATCGTCGTAGTCGTCGACGATCTGGACGGCTCGCACTGGAAAGGTCCTGCGGAACTCGCCGAACCGCTCGATGCATAGCCTCGTACCTACCCACTGGGAGACCACCATGAAGTTGCTCACCGCCCGTCACATCCTGCCCGGCACAGCCGCATTCATCGCAGCCACAGCCGCGTTGTCATTCGTCGCTTTAATGATCGCGACGACCGGGCAGATCGCTTGGTATACCGCGTCCGTCATCGCGCTCGCCTGTGCGGCGGCCGCACAATCATGCCGGTACGCGAAATTGCGTACGTTGCGCGATGCAATCGCACGGTCCGAGGCATCGTCTGTTCTCGAGGTCCACATCAACGGCGTACCCGCGGGCCGGATGGCCGAGACGCAATACCGTAAGCTCGAACTCGAGTCCTGGATGGATGCCCGCAACTATGTGGCGCAGTTCGTCGCCATCCTCGCCTATGCTGGAAACTGCCTGTGGGCTGCGTTGTTACTCGTCCCGGTTGTCGTGTTCTGGTATCTCGGAATCGAAGCGTTCGCCGATCCGGGATCGTTGGCTGCCGCGCTGACAAGCCTGCAAGCGGCCGCGCAAAACGCTGCCGGTCCGGCCACGCTGATCTACGCCATCGGTCATCTGCTGGTCACGCTGGCCGGCGGGACGTGGTTCGTGCTGGCGGGTTCCATGTTCGCTTACCGTCTCGGCTACAGGATCGAGAACCGGTTCCGCACCGACTTCGATAATCGCGTGCGCTGCGCGGTCAATGCCGCCATGAATGGTCCGGTGAACATCGCGTTCGCAACGGCATCATCCGAGCGCTAGGGCCGGCGGATAACCATACCTGACTACCGATTTAATCGCCGCCCGCGCGCGGCCAGTTTCCTAATGAGGTTTCCAGATGGCGCATGTATCGTTCGATGGCGGTACGGTTCCACTTGAAGACGTTCAGGAAAATCCCGGGCAATATGCCCGGCGTCTCGAACGGGCCAAGATCACGCCCGGTTTCGCGCTGTGCCTGTGCAAACCCGCAAACGCCAACCTGCGCCTCGTTATCCGCCGCTATCGCAGCCTGTTTCACCTCGCGGGCTGGCCCGACGACGGTCATCGGCATGCGCCGGGCTGTGGTTTCTACAAGGATCCGAACCGCCGCCCGCTACCCGGTGGCGATGACCCCAAAGCGGCGATCGTCGCGACGCCTGCGGGCCTCAATATAAAACTCGACGTCTCGCTCACACAACGTGATGTCCGCGCTAGCGCCGGCATAACCACCCCACCGGGCGGCACCCGCGCGGGCCGGCGCTCCGCTACGCTACTCGCCTTCCTGCAGACGCTGTGGGCCTCGGCCGGCCTGCACTGCTGGAACGGCCTAGGCACCACCCGTCACTGGGGGTTGTGCAACGCGCAGCTCCTCGCGGAGCTCGGCGACGCTGTCGTGAACGGTCGCGGCGCGCAGGACGTGCTGCATGTGATGCGCCGGTATCAAGAAGCAGACCGCGCTGCGATCAATGCCGAGTTCGACGCGTTCGTTGCCGGCCTGACCAACGGGAGCGGCGCTGTCCGACGCGGCGTGCTGATCGGCGAGGTTGCCGAAGTAACACCCACCCAGTACGGTCACTCGTTAGTGCTGCGGCAAAACCCCCGGAAGTACTACGCCAGCCCCGCGCTCTTCGATCACGCTGCAAAAACGTGGCCGCACGCATGGAAGGCATTGGGCGATCGCGCAGCGCGGATCGTTGCCGCGCTGCTTGTCGAGAAGACGGTCAAGGGGCATCTGCGTATTGTCAATCTCGCACTCATGCTTTGCTCGAGCGCGTATGTCCCGTGCGATTCGATCCACGAAGTGTCAATGGCCAACCGGCTTGTTTCCGAATATCGATCGTTTGAAAAGCAGATGCGGCTTGCCGACGGCGACGACATGCTGCCCGACTTCGTGCTGCGCGACACCGAGCCCCGCACCCATATCGAGGTCTACGGCATGAATGGCGTGGCGTCGTATGAGGAACGCAAGGCGGAAAAGCGGGAACTGCGACGCCAGCGCGGCATTCCTGCCGTCGAGTGGGACGTCGACCGCACCGAACTGTCCGCCGTCACGCTGCCTGAGCCTGTCCATCGTCGGGCTGCGAGCTTGACTTCGTCGCAAACCGCCTAGCCTGAAGCGTGCGCAATTCGCGCTACGGAGATTTACCATGCTTTCGATTCTGAGAACCGCGCTGCAGGACGCATTGCGTCTTGCGAAGATTGCCGGCACGCCACTGCTACCGTCGGCCCCTGCGACCGAAGACGAGCAAGTCGCGCTGCGCAAATTCGCCGACCCGCTCGCCTTTCGCCTGCGCGAGGCGATCGACCACCTGAACGCGGTCCAGACTCATGACGGCACGCCTGGATGGAACGATGTCGAACGCGCGCTCTTTGGGCAGTGGCTATCCAGCAACTTTCCCAACGAGGCGAGTGCAGGAACGATAGCGCTCGGTGATGCGTGGAAAGAGGGCGTACGGGTTGGCTCTGCGGATCTCGAGGCCTACAAGGAAGGCTACCGGTGTGCGTGCCGTGATCTTGCCGCGATCAGGCAAGCGCTCGGTGTGGGCGATGAATACGCAGGCTGGAGCAAGGCGCTGCTTGATGCCATCACGGTATTGAAGGCACGAGCGGGTGCATCGTGAGGACGCTGACCCTGCGTCTCAAAGGCATCTGGTTCCAGCAGATTCGCGACGGTCTCAAACCGGAGGAGTACCGGCTCGCCACGCCATACTGGCGCAAGCGCCTGGAAGGCCGCGAATATGACCAGATCGTTCTCACCTGGGGCTATCCGAAAGGCACCGATCACGCTCGTCGATTAGTGCGCCCGTGGCTCGGCTGCCGCCTCACCGTGATTACGCACCCGGAATTCGGCTGCTTGCCCGTCGACGTCTTCGCGATCAACGTCGCAGACGCGTCGGTCTTGCCATGACGAGCAGTTGCTCGGCATCGTCAACCGCGTTTGCGAGCGCCTCAATTGCCGTGTCCCGCGATATCGGGCAAACGTAGGTCATCGATTCGAAGAATGGGTGATTGATAAACCGCACTCGCCCTCTGAACGCCGTGCGTCTGCGCACCCTGATGCGCAGCGTTGAGGCCACGTACTCGTCCGAAACATACATGCCGATGGGATGCATTGCGCCTCCACTTGCCAGACCACGCCCTCGTCCAGCATAGACGCACGCCATCAGAACCTCGATTTATTTTCCTCATCGACTGGCCCACTGTGTTCCGCCAATCCCGACCCTCCGGACACTCCTTGACTTCATTGCCAACGCGGCATGCTGGACAAGCAATCACCCTTAAATTGAAGCACCAACACGAGGACAGCATGCAAGGCAGATCCTTCTTTATTGACCGGGTTGTCTCGCGCTCGCGCGAGTGGCAATGCCGGTTTCCCGCGCTGATCGCGGCCGCGCACGACACGGAATCCATTTCGGGCGGCCGCCAGATCGTTGCCGCCGCAACGGCCGAAACCGGCGTACGTTGTGTTCTCTTCAGCAACCACGGCTCGCTGCTCGACTTCAAGGCAACGTGGGCGGAGCTGGACCGCGCAAAGGCCTGGTGGCATTTCGTGGCCCGCTGGAACTTCTTCGTGCTCGCGAACGACCATGACTTCGCGGCATTCCAGAACCTCGGTCCGGCAATCGGCCGCGCCATCGCGCTAAACGCCGGCGACGCACCGCTTTCTAGTGAGGACGCGTTCGCTGCGTTCCTCAACCGGGCTGAAGCGCGCGCCCGGCGTGCATCCGGGTTCGGTCTTCCAGTCGCCCATAGCAGCGAGGAAATGGCATGAGCGAGAACAGCAAGATCGAATGGACCGATCACACGTTCAACCCTTGGGAGGGTTGCCAAAAGGTCGGACCCGGCTGTGACCACTGCTATGCAGAGACGCGTAATCGACGTTTTGGCAAAGGCATTGCAGTGAACTGGGGGCCGAGTGCCCCTCGACGCCGTACGTCGCCGGAGAACTGGGGCACACCTAAGCGCTGGAACGATGCGCACGAGTCGTTTTTCGCGTTGCACGGGCGGCGCCAGCGGGTATTCTGCGCGTCTCTGGCCGACGTGTTCGATAACGCGGTGGATCCGACATGGCGCGTTGACCTGTTGCAGTTGATCGCCGACACACCGAATCTCGATTGGCTGCTTCTGACCAAGAGAATCGGTAACGCGCACGCGATGCTTGATGATGCACTCGGCACGCTGTCCCACGGGCTCACGCGTTGGGCTGACGTGCCATGGCCGAACGTCTGGATCGGCGCAACGATCACCAGTCAGGAAGAAGCGGACCGCGACATCGGAAAGCTGCTGATGACACCCGCCCGGCGGCGATTCCTGTCAATGGAGCCACTGCTTGGCCCGGTCGATCTCCAGCCGTGGCTCGACCCCATCGGCATGTGCTGCGGTCAGGAGATGGAATCGTGCCCTGACTGCCCGGCCAGCGCTGAGTGGATCCATGGACCGACTACTGAATATGCCGAGGATGGCAGTGGCTTCAGCTCAGCGGAAATCGATTGGGTGATCGTCGGTGGCGAGAGTGGGCATGGCGCACGGCCGACGATGTTGGGATGGGAAGAAGATATCGTGCGGCAATGTCAGACAGCTGGCGTGCCCTTGTTCGTGAAGCAGCTCGGCGCGCGCCCGATGAACCATGAGGGCAAGCCGCACGCGATCAGCGACAGGAAAGGCGCGATCCAGACGGAATGGCCAGAGACCTTGCGCTTCAGGGAGTTCCCGAGGTAGTCGGCGAAAAAGCCGCAAGGCAAGGCACCCACTGGACGGTTGCCCACACAACGGATTCCGCGATTGGTAGCCATCCATCTGCGAGAAACAGGGTCGTCATAAACCTTGCTGCCCCGTGCGGCGCTTCGCGTCGCGCGAGCGTTCGCATGGCAGATATGCGAATCGTATGACGATTTCGTCGCCGGAATTGACACCGCAGCCGGGCGATGTTCGGGGTATCCGAAAGTCCCGGGAGCGGCAATAATGCGACTCCCTGCCTCACCCGCTCCGCTCCAACCCATGATTGAACAGCTTTACCCTTGCCCGCACTGCGGCGGCCGGCCGAAGATCGGCCGCTCACAACGTGTTGTCGCACGCTTCGGCGACGCGGAATACGACTACAGCGAGTTCGGCAAGGACGCGGGCCCGCCGCGGCTCGGCGATACGCTGCCGCGCCCGCTTACCGCGCCGCAAACCGAAAAGCTCGTGTCGATCTTTTGCACCGAGTGCAGCGTTACCACCGACTGGGAGCCGGTCGGCGACAACGAAAAAGCGGCAATGGACCGCTGCGCGGCGATATGGAACCGGCGGCTTGACCGCCCGGCAACCACCAGCGAGACCCTTCAGGAGCTGATCGAAAAGGAACTCGGCGCCTGCGACGTCCAGTATGTCCTGAACCTGCTGGCACGCAATGATGGAGACTGGGCCGAACGCGGGCCGATCTTCGCGCAGCTCGCGCAGCGCCTCGTTGATGCGACGGTGGTTACGATCGACTCGTGGCCCATCGACCCGGTCCTGCACGACGCAGCGCGTTACCGCAAGCTCATGCAACTTGCAAAGTGGGTCGATATCGATGGAGAACGACATATCCAGTTTCCAAAGATCCCGACACCGCGCGAACACAGCGACATGCTGTTCGAGGACCGCATCGCTGCCGCGATCGATGGCATGCCCGATCGCGATCGCTGGTAAAAAAAAGCCGGCGCGAAGCCGGCTTCAAGTGGTTCTAGCCAATTTCCGAGGGCCAACTAGAACCTGAGAGACAGGATCATTGTGACCGGCGGCGGTTGCGGACGTTCAACGCTATGAAGGTCGATTTTCACGGTCGTTTGGTCACGCCTCGCTGAGGGCCCGATACAACGCCTGCCGAGAGATGCCCAACGCCGCGGCCGCATGCGTCTTATTGCCGTTGGCCCGCTCGAGCGCTTCGCGAACCTGACCGGCCGTCACCGCCTCGCGCTTCTTTCTGTCCTGCATTGCGAATGTCGACAGATAGGCATTCGCCTTCGTCCGGCGGCTGTGCCCCGCCGCTTCCACTACCTGACGCATCGCTTCCAGATGCCGCTCGGTGTCGGGACGCTCGTCGGAGCCTTTGACCGGCGCCGGTACACCACTCACCCGCTCGTAGAGCGTCTGGAGGTATGCGTGCCTCAGCCCGTGGCTGGTAATGCCAAGTCCCGCCCTGGTGACGCCATGCTTTTCCAGCACGTAGTAGTACCAGTCGCGCCACTGCCGCAGTGTCCGGTCGGCCGGCACCGTTGAACCCGTCAAACCGTTTGTGAGCCGCGCGGCTTCCTGCAGTATTCCGATCTTCGCCTCGACCGGCACGTCGCGCGCCCGGCCACCCTTCGTGCCGCGCGTCACCGACAGCGTCCGCGGATCTCGCGCCGCTTCTGCTGGCCGCAGCATGAAACTCTCTTCGACACGCAGACCAAACGCCGCCTGCAGTTTCAATTGCACCGCGGTGTACGGACACGTCCGGGCGATTTCTTCGATCTTCGCCGCCGCGTCGACGCCGTGAGCCTCCCACGACCTGTCCTCCGTTGCGACGTACGAGCGGACCAGCCCGCTTTTCTCCCTGTCCACGTAGTCGGCGAGCGTGCCGACCAGATTGCGCTTGCCGATCCAGTCCGCCAGCGCCCGCAGATACGTGAGCTTGTTCTCGATGCGACCACCGCTCTGCCCTTTGCCGACCCACAGCTTCACCAGAAACTCGATGTGCTTCTGTTTCAGCGACCACGGCGTCTGCAGCGCGTAACCGTGCTCGCGCAATTCCACAAACGCCTTGCACAGGGCGCTTGCGCGCTGCTCCTGCGTCTTGATCGACAGCACCTTGCGGCTCACGCGGCTCCTGCTATGGATGTCCGCCACGTGTGTATCGAACAGCTTGATCAGCTCATCGGCGAACGCCGCCGGCAGCCGGTATGCGCGCACGGTTGCGCGCACATTCAGGATTGCAGCCATGCATTGCTCCATTATTCGTTGTCCGTCACGCTCCGCGAGGACCGGCATCCCTACCTGATGCCGCATTCGCCCTCGCCGTGCGTATCTCCGTTGCCGCATTTGCCTGCGGCTGCGCCGGTTTTCCCCCGGCGTAGTGTCCTGCGCTTCCTGAACCTTTAGCGATTCCATCCGATCAGCCAGCGACACGGGAAGTGCGTGCGCTTGGACTGTCCAACCTGCTGCCTCCATCACCACACCCGCGCTTCGCGCCTGGTGTTGCCAATGAATTTGCGCGGACCTGTGTCCGGCGCTGCGCGCAAACCGCTGCGCGCGTACAGCTTCGTGGCTACCCTGCCAGCCTGACGCTTTGCGCGTCCCGGCGCGTCATCCGCGTGGCGGTGACCGCACCGGGCTATGTGCCGGGCAATTCCTGTTGCGTGTTCGGGTACGGTACGCCCACCGTTATCTCTTCCGTCCAGGGAGTCGCGTTCGCCGGCGTTGCCGGCCCGCATGATCTCCCCCGCCCCCAAGCACACTCATGTCAGCCGCGGTGTATCGGGCTTCCTGAGTGCACCCAGCATCGTTCGCTGAAAGGGCGCGCTTAGACACACAGGGAGCGGCGCGAACTGTCCAACTGTCCGCCCCCACATTCCCTCATGCGTGTACACGGCGCAAAACAGCCGCCGATCGTATGGATATCGCAGGGTTCAGCCATCCTCACCTTGGATCGCTGTGTACTTGATGTGATTGAAAAAAAAGCCGCGTCACTGTGCGGCCGTGGTCACTTTGATGATTCAGGCGAATGAGAGCCTGATTGAAGACGAGCAGAGGCCTTGGCACTCCGTTTCGATGCGTCGATGACGCGGTAGGTGAACCCAGCATAGGGCATCGCTGGCGGCGTGAACCGACTGAAAGCGGGACTGATGCAGCACGCTTTGGCTGACTTGACTTCGTGCCGTGCTCGCTAGACTGGATCGAGGCCAAACTGACACTTAAGTGTCAGTTTGCGGGGCGATCCGCACACGCCGCGCACGAAGTGACACTTAAGTGTCAGTTATCTGTCACTTCGAGGCTCCGATAACCCGTCACCTAGGAGCGCTCTTGAAAACCCCCGTCTTCGCCATCGACGTCGGCTACGGCAACACCAAATACGCGTACCGCGCAGCCAGCGGCACCATCGCAACCGGCATGTTTCCTTCGCTCGCGCCGCTCGCCGCGAGCCGTATGCTGTCCAGCTACGGTGAGAATGTCCTCGCCTCGCGCAAGGTCGCCATCATCTGCGTCGAGGGCATTGAATACGAGGTCGGCCCGGACGTGTCGCTCACCGCGGCCTACGGCAATACCGGCCGTGCACTGTCGAACGACTTCGTGTTGTCCGATAACTATGCTGCGTTGCTTGCAGGCGCCATGCATTTCTCCGGCGTCACGCAGATCGAGCGACTGGTGCTCGGCCTGCCGGTGCACAACATGCAGCGGTTCTCCACGACGCTCAAGGAACGCTTCGCGGGCGAGATCGATGCCGGCGCACACCGAGTAAGCGTCGAAAAGGTCGTCGTGATTCCACAGCCGCTCGGCTCGCTCGTGTCCGCATCCAGCAACCGGCAGAACGAGTTTGGCCGCGACAGTGCGCACCTGGTGGTCGACGTCGGTTACTTCACCACCGACTGGGTGTACGCGAACGGTTTCACGATGGATGACAAGCGAAGCGGCGGTATCCCGGGTGGCGCGTCGCAGATCTACCAGCGTATCGCCGGCCTTGTTGCACGCGACGAAGGGGAAGCTGTCGAAGATCTCGAGCGGATCGACAAGGCACTGCGCGAGCGCACGCCTTTCTTCTTCTACGGCAAGGACATCGACCTCGACCCGTACCTCGAGAAGTCGCAGCCGCTCATTGCCGGCGTCGTCAAGGAAATGCAGAACAACGTCGGGCAGCTCACGAACGTGCGCTCGATCGTCCTGTCCGGCGGCGGCGCGGCGCTGTACTCGCACGCGATCCGGCGGGCGTTCCCGCGCGTGACGATCGAGGTCATCGATGCACCGTGTCTGGCGAACGCCAAGGGCTTCCTGATTGTGGGCGAGGCTGGCCTCGCGCGCGAACGTACGCGCGATACCACGAAGGCGTGATGGACAAGTTTCCGATGAAGCTGGTCATCGATGCGGTGACCACGCCATTGCTGCACGCGAAACTGAGCGAAGCGCGAACACCGCGCGAGCGTGCCGCCCTGCTGCGCTCGATCGCGGAGTCGGCACTGCGGTTCCACCACGCGGAGCCGTTCACGCCCGCTCCACAGAATGCCGGCGTGGCCACAGTCGTCACAGGCACGAAATCAGACACCGCCTTGCCGCTGCATCTGACCGCATCCGACGAGATGAGAACGAATCCGACCAACGAAGGCGACGCTGCGCGCTACGATTCCGCGGGTATCGCGGACCAGTTTTCTGCGTTCTTCTAGGTGAGCTTGACTTTGCGCCCAGCCTGCGAAGATGAGTTATCGCATTGGTGTACACGGCGCGTGGCGTCGTGCACCGGTGCAAGAGGAGATCGTATGGACATGCTGCACCAACTCATTCACGCGCTCGGCGAGCCGCGCACGTGGCTCTTCGTGGCAACCGCCGTCGCGTGCGGCGTTGCCGGCTGGTATTGCGCCGACTTTCTGTTCGACGCCCTTCATGGCAAGGAGAACGACTGATGGAACCGCTGCTGCGTTACTACCAGGCATTCGCCCGCCTGCCATTCGTTGCGCGCCGCGCGCTGCTGACCGTACTGTTCCTGGCAGTGCTGGTCTTCGGTGTGAAGATCCAGCCGGTGAGCGACGACCTTGCGGGCCTGGCATTGCTCATCGGCTGGATCGGCTTCGCCTGGGCGAGTGGCCTGTGGGTCGTCCTGCTCGGCGCGCTCGTCGTCCTCAAGTGGTTCCTGCGTTTGCGTTACTGGTAGGCGCGGATGCAACGGACGAAAAAAAAAGCGGCTCCCACGTGTGTGTGGGAGCCGCTTTTGTTTCAGGGGTGTCGTTCAGTGCGGTTTAGAAGCCGCCACAAGCGCAAGACGCCGCGTGCAGAAATCCCACGCATCGAAAAAGGACTGGTCGCGACAGGCGTACTGCGTGTTGCCGCTCGCCGTCCGATCCACGACGTCAAACGCCACAGCGTCGGACTTGCCCACAGGCTGGCGTCCGCCGGCGACGCCGTTGGTTGCGATGATTGCAAAGCCGCCTACAAGAACACGGAAAGCGCTCAATTCCGACTCCAGAAAAAAGCCCGTGGTTTTCTCCCGATGGGAGTTCCCATCGGGTGATTGAAAAGGTGGCCAGCGTTACCGGCCTCTATAGATCTCTCAGGCCGCAATTGCCGACAGTGGTCTCAAGTCCGTTGCCGGCGCATTCGGTACCGCCGGCACGTCGTTGCCAGCCTGCGCAAACCACTCGTCGGCGAAATCAGTGCCACGCGCCTTCGGTCGATGAATGATCGCGGTGTACCCGTCGGCACGAAGGCGTTTCGCCAGTTCGACACCGTCAGACACACCCGGTGACTTCAATGTCTTCGGGTCCACGTTGTCGAAGTCAACGAAGATGTGCACCACGCGAATACCGAGACCTTCAGGCACGACAAACTGCCGTAACAGCACGCGATTCAGGCAATACCAGACCGGCACGCCGAACTTCATGAACGCCGCGTACGCCGTTTCAAGACCCTCCGCGACGCCAATTTCTCCGTTAACCGGGTCCATCAGTCGCACCGCGCCGCCCGCGAGCGGGTTAAGCGTCATATCGTTCAGCTTCGGTTCAAGGATTTCGCCCTCGTGCGACACAATCGCTGCCTTGGCAGGCTTGATCCGGTCAAGGAACGTGCGATGCAGTGTGCCGAGCCGTCCGTCAGGCAGTTCGTAACGGGCGATGATGCCCGGCCAGCTGCCGATGATCTTCTTTTCGTGCCGGTATTCGAGCATGCCAAGCCGCAACGCCGGTGAAGGCGCCACGCACAATCGCGGGACACGTGTGCCGAGGTAGCGCATTGCCAGGTCGCCGCTCGCCAAAGGCTTCGCGGCCTCCCACATCGAGTTCAGACGCTTCGCAATGAATTCCGGACTTGCCTTGCGCTTCGGTTTCGGCACTTCAGCAGACCCAGCGGTGCGCATGGGTCGCGGCCCGGGTCCACCGTCGAGTTCGCGCATCAGCCGGTACAGACCGATCCGGTTCACCCGCGTGATCAGCTGAAGCCCATCACCTGCCATGACGTCGCCGTTGTTGCAGTGACGGCAAACCCAGTCGCCACGCCCACGCTTGTTGTCGTACGTGAAGCGATCGGTCCCGCCACAAACCGGACACTCGCATGCCTTGCCATTAAGACGGTCTGCAGGCACACCATAGCTCACGAGGAGCGCAATCCACTGCTCCGGGGAGAGCGTGAATTCCTTCAGCTTGCGCTGCAGCCATTCATACTTTTCGGGCGCGAGCCCTCCTCCATTCAAACTCATGGTCACTCTCCTTCAGGAAGTGGGTTGGTCGATGCCTGAGACAGGCGTGAAAACGCGTGCTCAAACAAGCGGCCTTAACCGGGCGGCTTGTTTCAGCAAACGTGGATCGGGGATGGATGAAATGCGTCTGACGACCCGCCGTGAAGGCGGTCGTCAGAACGGTGAGACAGTTCGGGAGGTGAAGAAGCGGAAGGTGAGAAGGTTCGGGATCAGCAGGCAGACCATGCGGCCCGCGCAATTCTGCGGTTAGACAATGAGCAGCTTACCGAACCGCCTCAGAACGGAATGTCGTCGTCCATCTCATCGAAGCCGCCGCCGGCCGGAGCGCGTGTCCCGCCGCCACCGCCGTGTGACGGCTGCGGCGGCTGAGCGCGTGTGCCAATGTCCGGTGCAGCAGCAGATCTCGCCGGCTGTCGCGTCGGTGCACGCCTGCCCTGCTCGAAATCGTCGTCGCCGCCGTTATCGATGCGGCGGCCGCCGAGCATCTGCATCTGGTCGGCGATGATTTCCGTCGAGTAACGGTCGGTACCGTCCTGCGCCTGCCACTTGCGCGTGCGGATACGGCCTTCGATATAGACCGACGAACCCTTCTTCAGATACTCGCTGACAATTTCAGCGAGGCGCCCGAAGAACGACACGCGGTGCCACTCGGTCATTTCCTTCATTTCGCCCGACGCCTTGTCCTTGTAGCGGTCGGTTGTCGCAAGGCGGATGTTGGCCACAGCGTCGCCGCTGGGCATGTAACGCACTTCGGGATCCGCGCCGAGGTTGCCGACGAGAATCACCTTGTTCACAGAGGCCATTCAGAAAACTCCCTTCATTTGGTGATTGACCATAACCACTTGTCCCAGAGAACCGGCTTGCCGTCGCGCATGCGTGGCTTGCCAGTCGCTTCATCAAACGCCTGCACCTTGATCTTTTCGAGACGACGGACTGACACAACGTCGCCCACCTCACAGCGGGCCGTCGCGATCGCATCCTTCAGGCCTTCGCCCTGCAGGACACGCTCGCCAGTCACGGTGTCGAGATGCATTGCAAATGACGTATAGAATCGCGGGCCCGTGCCCTTGCGGCGCGGAAACTTTTCTTCGCCCCACGATGTAATGCGCCCCACCACAACCGCCGAGTCGAACGTACCGCCCGTCTTGTGGCGTGGTGCCCGCGGCGTGCTCGGGGCGGAAGGCGCAGCAGCATCATCGTCTTCAGGTTCAGCGACGGGCTGCGGTACAGCCCGCCCATCACGTCGCGCCTCGGACGGGCCGGGAACAGGCTGGGCAGTTCCGCGGATCGCAGCGGCGATCGCATCCTTGATGATGCAGCGGTGGATGCGTGCCTGCGCCCAATGAGGAATGAGATCCGGCAGGATCTTCAGGCCGAATGCAGTTTCTTCGGTGTGTTCGTCAAACGCCGGCACGAACTGCACAATGTAGGCACCTTCGTCGACGAAGAGGTTCGGAACGCCAGCGATCATGACGTGCGTTTCGTTCGCAGCGCCCTGCCCGATTACCTTGGGCTGTTGCGTCGGCGCTGGCGTCGGTGACGGCTTTGCAGCTTGAGGTTGCTGCGCAGCAGGTGCCGGTTTGCCCGGGAAAATGTCCGCAAGGACACGCGTGAATATGCCTCGATTTGCCATCGCGTGGTCTCCTAAAGCAACGTGCCGAAGCACCGTGACCGAAGCGCGCGAAGGTCCTGCGCGAGCAGCGGTGTGGTGAGGATCACGTCCTGCATCGTCTCGGGGTCGATGCCGTTGACGCGGCACACGTACACGTACGGCAGCGCGCCGTACCAGTAACCCATGATCCAGCCGAGCGTTGCGTTGTAGTCGCCAACGTCGATCTTCGCGTTGCGCAGACGCTCGGAGAGCAGCGTTGCGCAGTCCATCAGCGACTCGGGCATGCGGTCGCCGCGGCGGCTGTCGCTCGCGAGCGAGATCAGCGCATCGATCATTTTTTCGCGAACGGCGGTGCTCCACAGATGTGGATCGGGGAGCGGGTCGGGCTTGTGAGTTTGAACCAGGACCGGCGATGCGTCGCCGAAGATATCCAGCTGCCAGGCAGCCACATGTGCTTCCATGGGATTGCTCCGGATGTTGCCGGCAATCCCATCGCCCGTGACCGGGAAAGGATTCCCGGCAAGGGTTGAGGCGTCACCAGCGCGCACGGATGCGCACCGGTGACGAAGAAAAAGGGCTGGCCCGTTATCAGGTGCCCGTTCTGAACGGAATGATCACAGCGGACTTCGCATATTGCGGGGCCGGTGTGGGTTCAACAGCTGCTTCGGGAGTCGCGGTCACTGCAGGTGAAACGGGCATGACCGGTATGGCGGCTTCTGCGCGTGCAGCATCAGCAGCTTCCGTTGCGATCGCCTTGGCCTTCTCCTTCATAAACTTCACGACGAAGCGGACCGCGAGAACCGCAACAAACAAACCAACGAAGAAGGATGTCGCCGCGAGGTAAACCGCCATGCACAAGGCAAGCAGCCTGAACGGTGACTTGATCGCGTCTTTCAACAGAAGCTTCAGCATTTTTCTCTCCAGAAAAATTGGCGCACAAGGGAATGTCCGGACAACCGTCCGGCTTTTTCGATGCTCGAATGAGCAGGGAAACCCGCGCGCGAAGCGCTTGCGTATTCGCCATTGGTGAACGACGAACACGCAAATGCTTGACGGGGGATGAGCTAAGGATGCGGTGCAGTTATCGCATGACTGGACAGCCGACTGCCGCTGTGCCATTTCGATGCGTCGCATGACGCGGGAGATGAACAGAGATTACTGCGTGCGCGTGACCGTGACGGGTCGAATGCTCGCGAAAGCGATGCGGCTTTCGGAATTGTACTTTTCTTTCCGTCCGCTTTCACACTACCCCGGAAAGCTCCACTTTTTGTGGAGCTTTTCAGCTTAAGGCCGTCAACTGGTTGACGGCACTGCAGCTCACTTGACTTCGAGATACCCGCGTCAGACTGGACATGTCATCACTCTGGATTGAGATCATGTCCACATTCGTCGTTTTTCTGATTCTTGGCTATATCGGTTACCGCGCGGCGCGCATGGGCCGCGGTTCGTTGCACCTGCGTCGCCCGCGAACTCGCGCCGAAGCGTCAGGCGACGCGGGCGAATCGCTTGTCGAGGCCGAGCTGCGACGTGTGCTCACGTGGCTGTGCGGCGACGACTTCTACCTGCATCATGGACCGGTACTCCTGCATCACGCACCCGGGACTGCCTTTCCAACGGCCGAGATCGATCACCTCGCCATCACGCCGTTCGGACTCTTTGTGTTCGAGACGAAGAACTGGATCGGCCATATCGAACCCGGCGTCAACGCGGAAACGCTGGTGCGCATCGCGCCGAGCGGCGCGCGCGAAACGCGGCGCTCGCCTCTGAAGCAGAACCGCGCGAAGGTCGCTTTCCTTCGCAGTGTGATGCCGGGCATGTGGCCCGTCGAAGGCTTCGGTGTGTTCGCTTCCGACCAGTCTTCACTATCCGCGTCACTGCCTGTGACGCTTATCGGCCGCAAGGATCTCGCTTACGCGATGCGCATCTGTAAAGCCGAATATGAAGCGCAGGGACATAAGCCAGTCAACGTATCCGCCGCATGGCATGCAGTCCTCGCGGTTGCTGATATCGACGCGGGGACCATCGATGCGCATCGCGCGCGTGTGCGATCGAACGAGATCGGCTAAGGCAAACGTTACTAAAGTTCTTTCCGTTTTTTGCCGATGCTCCACGCTTGCCTTAGGCAGAAACTTCGCCTTAAACCGAAAAGAGACCTTTTTTAGAGCGCCTTTTGGTCTCAACGAGGCGAAAACACCGCGTATCCTGACTGCACCGGGCATCCCCATGAACAGCAACGATGCGTTCTGCGCATTCGAATGCCTGTTGCCGTCGTACGCATATTCCACGCTAGAAAAAAATTGGAGTGTCAGCATGAGCAACAAGAATCCCAAAAAAGATCCTGCAGATTCCGGCGACGATTTTGATCCGACACGTCGCGACGATGATGACGGTGCACCCGCCGGTAAATCCGACGGTAACGGTGCGCTTGTGCCACGGGAGGAATCGACGCCACAGATGTTCGCCGCTTTCATTCCCTCTGGTCCGCAGTTGAGCATCGCCGCGCACGAGACCTTCAGCAAGGATCTGCCGGAAGACATTATCCGGACCATCGTCCATGAGAGCGAGGAAATCACCCATTCCTATCGCCGCATCATGGAAGAACACATGCGTATCGGCGGCAGTGTGATCCGCATCATGGCGAGAGTCCAGAACCACATGACCAGTATCCAGGGCGACACCCGCAACGTGCGGGATAGGGCTGCCAAACTCGTCTATGACTATGTCGAAAAGGTATTCCGCCGCAAGCGTACGACGATCAAGCTCTACATGTACTGCTACAGCAAGTTCGCGAACAACGCGGAGGCCATCCAGATTCTCGGATATAGCGACATGACGCTGCTTGTCAGCCCTGAAACGGGCGATGACGTCATCGACATGGTCATGGAGGCCCGCAAGGCAAAGCCTGATATGACCAAACTCGACATGAAAAAGCTGGTCGACGGGTTCAGGAAGGCGCAGGAGCAGTTGACGGAAAAGGACACGCGCATCGAAGCGGTTTCCGTCGAACTCGAGAACGTCGTTGGTCAGCTCGACCAGTCGCAGCTTGAAAACAAGCGGCTCATGGCCGCATACGACCAGCTGAAGGAGGATCTCGCGCGCAACAGGGAAAGTGCGCAGTCGACGCGGGTTTCGCTCGGCGAGGTCGGCCAGCAGGTCACCGCGCTACAACACCAGCTTGCCAACACGGAGCGGGAACTCGAGGCCAGAACGCGTGAACTCAGGGATGCAGCGACGAAAGTGCAGACGAAGGAAGTCCAGGTGCCAACCGTACCTAAGGGGTTCACCGACCTGCAGGAAGCGATCGAGGCATCGCTTGCGCAACTCAAGGAACTGAATGCCCAGCTTGAGGACAAGCAGAAAGAGCTAAGCGCGCTGCAGGAACAGCATGCGGCCGAGACAGCAGCGGTCGAGGAAGGCCAGGCACTCGAAAAAATGTTCAATGCGCTCGTGCAAAAGTTTGGCGCCTTTGTACAGGACTACCACACCACGCAGCTGCACGTGAGTGCGAACGGGCTGCCGGCGCGATTCACTTCCCTCCTCCAGGCGCTGTCCGACCTGGTGGGCAAATTCCATAGCGAATTGCAGACCGCAATACGCGCGGCATAACGGTTTTTTTTCGAAACACAAAAGCAGAGACTATTAGCGGGGCCAAAGAAATGCATAAGAAAGAAGACTACCAGGCCATTGAGCGGCTGTACGTGCCGGATTGGCTGATCTCGCAGATCCAGGGGACCAACTTCGACCTGGTCGATCACATGAAATCGCTGTTGCAGCAGGACGGCCGGTTTAACGAAGTATTCACGGTCGAACGTAAAGAAATCGACCATTTCAAGCATAACCAGACATCTTTGCGCAGCCTGTTGCGCACGCCGTTCCTGATGGTGTCGCCAACGTTGCAGACCGTGGAGGACTGGCGGTGCTTCGTCGATGACACGGCAACGACTGTTGCCGTCGACGAACTGCGTCGCAAGATTCCGCCGCTCGACTCCATGTCGGCACAGGCGATCCAGTTCACCAATCGCCGGTTTCTCGACCTGGTCACGGGACTCGTCAATATGAGCGTGCTCGCTGCTCCGCTGCTTGGCATCAGCACGGAACTTGCGATGTATCTGCAGAAGCTGCAACCGTACCGGCTACGTATGGCGCTCGGGCGCATGCAACGGCTGCCGCTGTTCCGCTGGCGTTTTAATAGCGCAACCTTCTGGTACGAGTTCACGGGCAATACGCTGACCGATGAAATGATCGCGCATCACATCATGCTGACATCGCCCGAAAGGACGGGACACCTTCCCAACCTTGCAGGATGGGCCGACTTGCGGCTCGAGCGCGCGAAGAACGAGACGTTTGCGGACGCGATGATGGCCTACGGCTGCCGTGCATCCACCGCAGCAACGCTCTTCCGGCTGAACCAGAATGCGTTGCGCCGGCGCTATGTCGTCATCAACGGCGAAAGCTCCAAATGCGGTAACTCCGTGAACTCCGTGTCGTGGTGCGTCGATAATCCGCACAACCGTCTGCACGCCACCACCTACACATGGCTGTACCGGTCGGCGATGGCGATGGGCGCGAACGCACCCGAGGCGCTGATCGCCACAAACGACATCTACGGCAAGCTCTTCGACACGCGGCCCCTGTCCGCGGATCGCGGTGTCCACATTACGCGCTCGATGGCCGCCGACACCCGCATGGCCGTCGCGCCCTGTCGTTCGTGCGGCACGCACTACGTGGTGTCGAATACCGAGACGAAGATCGAGATGCACAGCAGCTTCGTCTGTCCCGCGTGCACCCAGCAACTCGGGCCCAGACGGCGCAAAACGCGGCGCAACGCTGGAGGCAACGATGAATAGCCCATTTGTGGGTGTTCCGGCCAGTCTCATCGTGTTAACGACGGACGGCCGCGTGCAGTTCGGATGGATCGATCCGCAGACCGGCGACATTCGCTCCGAAGCGGATGGCCGCGCAATTCCGAACGTCGCCGGCTCGATGGAATGGGCCGCCGACCAGGCCCACTAATCCCAACGATGGAAGATTTCGACTACCTCGCCTCCGACAGTGCCGCTGCCTGGCTCGAAGGCCGCGGCGACGGCCGCTTCGAGCGCTACGAGCAGTTCTATCGGCTCGAGCGCGCAAGCCGCAAGGACTTCGATCTTGAGCGGACGAACCTCAGTTTCGCGGAACAACAGCCGCGCCGCTTGTCCGCAACGATAAGCGCACCGTGGTTCGGGCGCGTGGTAGTCGCTTTTTTTAGCTTCTATATGGCCGCGAAGACGGTGCCCATGCTTGCAGGCCACGCCCCGTTCGCCACTGGCGGCTTGCTGGTCGTCGCCTTCATTGGCCTGCGCATCTTTCACCGGAAGCGCCGCATTCGCGGTTAACGCAACCCATCCAACGAGAGCGAAGTCTTGTCCATGCGTGGCGGGTTACTGGCTTACACCTGCCATTCAGTTCCTTAAGTTTTGGTCCGGGCGTCCGATATCACGATGTCGGCGATCTTTATTGCGTTCGCAGTTTTAGAAAACGCGGACGCACGCGCCGCGCGCACTTGACTTCGCGTACCGCCTGGCAGAATGAAATCAAGGTCGCGCAAGGGGTGCGACCGTCACGAACGAAGGAAACACGAAAATGCAAAAAAAGACCTTAAATTTCACTGCTCTCGCGATCGCAGCATCGCTCGCTCTTGCCGCGTGTAGTGGTGGCGGCGGCGGTGGCTCAACGTCGACCGCACCGGCGACCGCGCCGGCCCAGACCTCGATCCCGCCGCAGACCAACGTGCCGCCGACGACTTTCCCGGCAACGACCATGCAGGCGGCAACGTTCACGCAGCTGAACGCCTATCGCCTCGCGATGGGCGTCGGCGAACTGCGGCAGGATCCGATCCTTGACACGGCGGCGCAAGCTCAGGCTTTGTATCAGGATTCGAATCTGGCCAATGGCAACATCACCGCGCTAGACCACAACCAGGTTTCGACTTTTCCGAACTTCTTTGCGACAACGCCGCTGGATCGCGCACGGAAGGCTGGTGCGCCAGCGACGGAGTATATCGCTGAGGACATCGCGGCCGGTTTGCCCCAAGATAACGCGGCGGACTATGCGGCCAATTGTCTGTCACGCCTGCTCAATACGGTTTATCACCAAGAGAGCCTGACCGACAACGCAGAGACAATCGGCATCGGCTTTCAGCAAACTTTTGCTTCTTTTCCGGATTACACATGCGCGCTTGTACTAGGGCAGACGACCGGCGTAAGTGGCAATCCGATTCCGAACGGGCTGCTCGTTTCAGGTGGTCAACAACTGCCGACCAATGCGATTGCGCACTCGCCGCTGGCAAACGAAAACGGCGTCGCGCTTGCGATGATTCCCGAGGGTACCAATCCGGCACCCGATGTCGTGAACCCTGGTCGACCCGTTATGGTACGGGTGAATGTGGCGAACGTCGGCGACGTGCTGACCGTCAGCAGTTTCACCCTGACAAAGGCAGACGGCTCGGTTGTACCTGCCCGCATCATTGTTCCCACCGGAGCAGTGGCTGGGTCCGTGAGCGGTGTAACTGCTGACCCGAATAATCTGCTGCCGCCGGGCGTTGCTTTCCTGCTGCCCCTTGAACCGCTTACCGCTAACACGACGTACACTGCTAACTTCAGCGGCCAGCGCGACGGCACGCCAATCAGCACGCAGCCATGGACTTTTACCACTGGTGCTAACTAAACTAACCAGCCTTATTTTTTTCCAATTGCGCGTGCCACCCGGCACGCGCTTTTTTTTTGCCCTCGTCGGCCTCACCCCCCGCCATCCGAGTTGGGATCGAGAGGAAATGCTCCGAGATTGGGTGACGGCACAGTCGAACCGTTCAGGAAGGTGCACACGATCATCCAGCTATTGCTTGCAACGACCAACGGGCCAGACACGGGTTGATATCGGAACTCCACCTGGTGGGCGTTTGGCGTGTCTAGAATGACCAGTTGCGTCTCCGGCGAGAACTGAAAAACTGAAAAGTCTGTCGTTGCCGCTATGAGGCTCCTGCATGCCTGATCCATTTGCTTCGGGTCCGGGTTTTGTGAGGGAGGAGGAAGCGGCGGCGCGCACCCAAGCCCGACCCACTGCGCGCCATTCCAGACTGGCGCGGCCGTCTGGACTTGCCCCGCCTGACACGACGGCGGCGGCTGTAAATTGCACTCCGGCTGCGACCACTGGAAGCCTTGCCACACTGAGGCCACGACAGTCGTCCATCCGGCCGCGGTCGGGCAGAGATTCGGAGGTATAGGGTCGTGCCGAATCGCGGTCAGGCAGGTATTGTCCTGGTTGCCGGGTATACAGCCGAAGGGCGGCGTAGCCATCGCAACATTGCCCGTCAGATACAGGCTAATCAGAACCATTAGCCTCAACAACATAGTTCGCAGAGTCATTTTTTTGGCCTCTAGTAATCGCAGTAAACGGAAGCAACCGCCTGCGCGCCGGGAATTCCAGAACTGGTCGTTCCATCAGTAATGCTAATTAGCCACGGCCCATTACCGGTCGAGGCTCCGAAGTTGACTGTTCCCGTGAAGTCGATCGAAAAGTTTTGCGCAGCGAGGAAGATTTTCGGCACGCCGCCCGCCGAACAGACCGGCGCGGCTACAAACGAACCATGGCTGACGACGATCTGCTGCATCAGTTGCCACTGCCCACCAACCGGCATCAGCTGGCCTCCCTGGCACGTCAGAACCTGCCCCGACCCGTCGCTGTTGCCGACCACGGCGGGCGGGGTACAGGGCGCGCGAGGCACCCCGGTATTCGCGAGTTGCAAGGGGCCATGTAATGTGGCTGTTCCCATATCGGCGGCTGCCGGTGCGGTTCCCGCTTCATTCTGGATAAACAATGTGCCAGGCGAGCGCACGGCATTGCTCACCGCCACGTTTGACGCTGCCACCGTCGGCGCAGCAATCGTGCCTTGCGCGTCGATATTGCCGACGTTATGCAGGTCGACGCCGTTGACGTTCTGACTACCGGTCCACGTGAGGTGGCCATCGCGTGCGATCCATACCGAGTCCCCATCCGAGCCCGGACCGTTCGTTGCGAGAATCACCGCGGGCAGGTTGCCAAGCGGATTGGTCGCGGTCCACGCGCCGTTCAGGCCGCTGATCACGCTCGCGTTCTGTACCTTCGAGAATCCGAACGAATTCCCCCCGGCAAGCGCGACCTGCGCAGCGCCGGCGACGTCTGCGACGCCACCTTTCGTAAGCGGCAACGACGGGTACAACACGTACGAAACGTGACAGTTGCCCGCTTCCTGCGTGCAGCCGGCCGGCACCATCGACATGTTGATCGTGTACTGGCCACCCCAGAACGGGCCATTGCGGTGCGGCTGCTTGAGGTTGCCTTTCGTGAACAATTCGTCCAGCGTCGGCGGCGTCAGATCGGGTGAACCGCTCTGCGTGAACTGGTCGAGCAGCGCCGCGAAGTTATCGGTCACCCACTGCGACAGCGCGTCGTTGATAACCTGCTCGTTCTGCCCTTCGACGGCGAGCAGTTGCGCGCGCTTGTGCGCGATATCCTCGCGGATGCCCTGCACCGTGAGCGCCGCGGCGGCCACCAGCACAATCACCATCTCGATAATGCTTGCCATGGTGGCCGTCCTAGCTCCGGGTCGTGAACATCTCGATACTGGCGGTGCTACCCGCCGAGGTGCACGCGGTCGCCGCCGTGCCGCTATCGAACGTCGTGGTCGGCCCCGAGACCGTCGTGCTGTTCACGACGATCTGGGTGTACGCATTGGCGAGCGCCGCGACGCTTAGCGAACAGACCGTGGCCGGTACCGGGTACGTCACGACCAGTGCGTCGTTGGTCGATTCGACCGTTCCCGCCGCTGCCGTGACGTCGCCACCGAACATGCCCCTAAGCGCCGTGCCGCCCGTTGCAACTCGCGAACCGGCCGCGTCGAACGCGTGATTCTGCGAGAGCGTCTGCAACGTCTCACCCGAGAAGTCGGTATCGTTCGCGGTCGCATCGAGAATGCCGGTATGAAACAGCTGCGCCTCGCTCTTGAACTGCGATGCGTGGATACGATCCATCACGAACTTGCCGCCGGCGTACGCAGCAAGCGCGAGCAACGCGGCACCGGCCATCACCGCGGCCGCCTCGATCATGGACAGCTCGCCCGTCTGGCGCCGGCGGCGGCCCAGATCGCGCAGCGTGGGCGAATTGAGTGGACGTTTGTATTGGGACATGGCGTTCCTAACGGGTAAGGGTTTGAACATCGGTAACTGACGACGTATCGAGGCTGGCCGCGCCGGTCATCACATACGAGCCAACGCCGAGCAGGAGAAACATCGCCGCGGCGATGCCCAGCAGCACGTAGTGCGTGATCTTCGCGCTGCGACGCACCGCTTCGACCACCCGCGACAGCGAATCCCGACCGAGATCCTTGATGGCCTGCACGAACTGGTCGCGACCGGCCGCATCCGCGATCGTGTCGACCACCATCTCGGAGAAGATGCCCGTGTCGAGTGCGCGCATCGGTTCGTGCGGCGTGAGCGTGAGACGGCGGCTCATGCGTGTGAGGTGCCAGCGCAACCATGGATCGGCCGAGCGCGTGAGGCGGTCGAGCGCCGCGCGCAAGGTCAGCCCGGAATCGAACAGGCCGGATAGCGACACAATCAGCAGCGCCGCGCGCAGATCGCGACGGTTGCGCCACATCAGCGGCGCACGATCGATCCGGTTGCGAAACTCGCCTGTCCAGCGGCGCAGCGTCCAGAAGTAGGACGAGACCGCGGCGATCAGCAGACTGCCGGTGAGCCACCAGTAGTCGTAGCAGAACGTGTCGATCGCATAGATGATCTGGCCCGACGTTGGCCACTGCGCGAGCGGCTTGACGTCGAGCACCTGCGGGAAAATCGCGCCGCCGAACAGCATGCAGAACGCGTACAGGTAGACGAGCAGGAACGCGGGGTACGCCATCTGGATCGACGTCGTGCCCGACAGGACGCGTTTCGCGTTCGCCGCCATCTCCGCCAGCTCGAGACCCCGCACGGCGGCGTCCGCGCGATTGGACGCGTCGGCAAGTTCAAACAGCGCATACTCGTCGCGCGGCACAAACGACCTGATCGCGGCCGAAAAGCTGTCGCCCGCCTGCATGCGCTTTGCGATGTCCTGGAACGCCGGCCATACGAGTGCCCGGCGCGAACGATGCCGGCGCTCAAGCGTCGTCAGCCGCTCAAGCAGCGTCTCGCGATTGCGTAGCCCCTTTGCGGCGACGTCCAGGCGCGTTTCGCGATAGAACGTCTCGCGCATTTTCTGGAAACGCCATGTCGCGATGCGCATGCGTTCGGCGCGCGGCAGCACCATGAAAATCCTGTACAGGATTGACCGGATCACGATGGCATCCTCCCGTCGCAATCGGCGAACACGCGATACTCCTCGAACGGCTTCATCGATTCGTCGATGAAGCGCGGATCGATGAGGCCGACCGACGCCTTGTAAAGCGCATGTTCGTAGATGGTCTTGCCGGTCATGTCCGGTTCGCCAAAGCCGGCAAGACGGCCTGCGCGCCACACCTTCTCCGCACCGCGCCAGTCCCGCACCGCGACCTGCTCGAGAAACTCGGGCGTTGGGCGGAACAGTTCCATGGCGAGCGTCTGCCCTTTCGTACCGGCGGCGACCTTGCCCGCGCGCGTAAGCAGGCCCGGCAGGCGGCAGTGGTCGCAGCCCTCTTCGTCGCGACACGCCATCTTCGATGTATCGAGGCCGAACTTCGAACGCAGCAGTTCAAGTTGCGCGGCAGGCATTACGTCATTCGCCGGACGTTTGCAGTGCGGACACAGCAGCGGAATCAGCTTCTGGTTGCCGACCGCATTGATGAACTTCCCGGATGACACCTCGTCCATCGGCAATTGCAGTCTGCCTCCCGCAAGGCGCATGAATGCGCCGATCGCACTGTCCGCGTGAAGCGAGGTGCGCACCGGGTGGCCCGTCAGCGCGAGTTCTGCAACGAGTGAGGCCACAACGCGATCGCGGATCTCCCCCACTGTGACGTCGTCGGGATCCATTCGCATGAGCGAGCGGATGACCTCGGCGCATTTGCGATTGGCCTCATCGTCTGACTCATCAGGTCGACGCGGGATCGAAATGTCCGATAACCACGGCATCGGGTATTCGGACGGTTCGTTGACCGCGAACTGTTTGCGCAGATCGCGTGAAGTCATCAGAAACGAGAACGCACGCAACAGCGTGGTCTTCGCGGAACCGGTCTCCCCCGTCAGGATCGTGACGCCACCGCTCACGTTACCCAGCGACTCGATGATGCGAAGCTGGCTTTGCTCCAGCCCCATCTCGCCGGGGAGCCGCACCTTGTAGTTCCTGAAATTGCCATCCAGCAGACGCAGTGCGACGTCAAACCCGCCAACGAGCGACGTGCTCTGCCAGCGCAGGTTGAGCAGATCCATCTGCGCGACGAGCGGGATCATCGCGGACTGCGGTGCGCTCGGCTGGAACGTCTCGCCTGAATTGGTGTTTCGCTGGACCAGGTCCTGGTATGCGGCCGACAGCGCGCGCCGCACCAGCGCCTTCGGCATGTTGCGGTAGGAGTACAGGTCGCCGTTCACACGGAAGCGCAGTTCCACCTCGTCGTTGAAGTCGCGGTACTCCCAGTGGACGTCGCTCGCGCCGTACGCGTGTGCGGCCTCCATCACATCGCGGAAGGTGCCGATCGCGCGCGACGATTCGGGCACGATCGCGGCCGACCGGTTCTTCTCGCTCGCATAAAGCGCCGCGATCACTTCTTCGGTCGCGATCATTTCCTCGCGCACCGCGATGTCGGCCCGCACGAGATCTTTCAGGTACGTCGAGTAGAACGCCGTCTCATGGAAGCGCTTCGTCGCGACAACGATGGCCACACCGGCCTGCAGGTCGACGGCGATGAACTCGCGGCGCGCAGCGTCGGTGATTTTTAGCGCGGCGTCGGCACTGCGCTCGCAGAGAATGCGCTTGAAGGTGATCGCGTCGGCGGACACCAGTTGTGGCAGACCGGTCGGCGTAATGGTCACTTCCGGTGCAATGAGATCCGTGCCCCGATCAGCCATATCCGGAGTGGTTGTCTGCGCAACAGGTTCCCGGTCTTCCGGCTGAGAGATGGTGCGAACAGGTTCGACGACGGATGCCGTCGCCGGCGCAACAATTTCCGCGTCTCCGTCAGAAGCAGGCGCCGCAAGTGGCGCTTCGGGCGCCGTGTCTCCCGTTGCTGTGGGCTCATCCGGCGTGCCGCGAGGCGCTCCACCGCGTTCCAGCGGATCGTGCACGTCAACGTCCGTGACGTCCGCCATGCGCAGGCGCATACCCAGCGTCATTGGTTGACCCGCGACCGGTTCGGCAGCCGTGCTACGCGGCGTGGCCGCGGGTTTCGCGCTCTCAAAGCGCGGTTCCACGCCGGCGATCGGCATCGACGCTGCGGGCGTCGATTCAGTGAAGCTCGTGCGCCAGCCTTTCAGCTTCGAGAACAGCCCGCGCGAGGCCGGCTCGTCGTTGTCCACATTTGAAAACATGCCCATGTGTTATCTCCCAAAAGGACTACCGCCGACCGCCCCGGGCATCATGCCGGGTGGCAAAGGCGCACCGAGTTCCGCGAGGGAACGCAGCGGCCCGCCACCCGAAACCGCAGGAGCCGGATCGCGCTGCGGCGAACCGCCCGTGATGGGTTCCGTCCATGTGCGTTTGCCGTTCGATACGCTCACCTGATAGCCGTCGACCTTCTTTACGCTCCAGCCGTTGAGCAGCTTCGCGCCGACATGTGCCGGGTAGACGGCCCCGCGGTATTCGTAGAGGACGTTCGAGCCGGTTGAATCACCGAACGCGCCAACGAAGCGGACCGGTTCAACGCGCTCTTCAACGCGCACGGGAGCGGGAACAGCGGCGGGTTCCGGCTTGGGCGGTGCAGCAGGAGGTGTCATCGCCGCCTGCGAAGGAGACACAGGCTGATCCCCGCCCTTGAGTTGGCGCACGACCTTGTCGCGCGCCAGCTGGTCGATATCGTCGATCGACAGGTGCGGGGTGGAGGAGTCGGCATACGCCGCGGCGCTCGCCAGCAGCGCCGCGCACATGAGAAGCCGTTTAGTCCGGAACATAGTATTTGCCCTTCGCAGTGAAATGAATGCCCACCTGATCCTTCAGCCATAGCTCGACCGTCAGGCTCTCGAGCGTCATGCTCGCGGGTAGCCGCGCAAGGAGCGGGGCCTGCCACCGGAAGCCCTCGGCCTTCCACGTGCCCTGCCGGATCATCGGTATCGGCTTTCCCTTCGCGGCGCGCGCGAGCGCCGGTGGCGCCGCGAGTAGCGGCTTCGCCGGGTCGAGCTTGACCGAGTACCCGTAGCTGTCGATCTCGTACGGCTTGACCGACAGCCGTTGCGGCGGCGTCTGGACCATGTCGATCAGCGCCTGCTCGCTGGGCCAGTCCTTCACGTCTTTGGCCGATACGGTCGCAACGGCAGGTACTGCTGGCCCCTGCGCGCTCAGATGACGGGCATCCGCATCAAAACGTAGCGGCCGCATCGAGGCCGGCGCGGCAAGGTTGAAGTCGTCGAAGTTGCCGCCTTCGCGACGGAACGTGATCACGCAATGCCCGACGGCACCGCACTCGGCCCTGTCAAACAGCCATCCCTTGAGCACCGTTTCGGCCGGGCCGAACTGCGTGAGCAGCATTGGCGCAAGCGCCGATGCGCGCGGCTCAGGATGCGCGAACGTCTGGGTGACGACTTTCGCGTACCGCTCCTGCAATGTCGGTTCGCGCTTCGGCGGCGGTGGCGGCGGTGCAAAGGCGTCCATGACCTTGCTGACGCCAAAGACGAGCGTCGCAACGATGACGATGAGCGGTACCGCGGCCGGTACGTGCATCGGCAGCTTTTCGATCCGCCCGCACTTGCGCTCGGCGAGCAGCGCCGCGGCGTTGAACGCCTCGTCGACGTCGCCAATCGACTGGCCTGCGCCCAGTGTCGTGAGGGCGAGGTTCAGGCGCAGGCATTCCTGCTCGATATCGAAGCGCCGCGTGTTCGCCGCCTCGAGTGTCAGCACCTCGTCGTGACGCACCGCGCCACGCACCACGAACACGAGATGTACCTTCTCGCCGTCCTGCAGCAACACGAGCGCGGCGATCTTCGACTTCACGCGCGCGTGCAGGGCAATGCGCGCAGCGCCCGAATACAGACGCGCGCCCTGCACGTCCCCCGTGTCCGGCGTCGCAAAGCCGCCGATCAGTTCCTCGCCAACCCTGTATTCGACGTAGTGCGTCGCGCCAAAGTCATCGGCGTAGCGCCGGCGCTCGGCGCGACCGCCCTTGACCGGATACGCGCGCCAGTCGAGACCAAAGGCCAGACGCGCGCGCCTGTCACCCGGCAGTGGTTCGGTGATGTGCATGGTCACGCTCACATCGAAGGAACAACGCTGGCCGTGAGCATGATCACCTGGAACATCTGTGACTTGTTCCACGTGCCCGTGATACCGGCAATACCACCGTTGGTCGTGCTGTCGGACTGATCGGTCACCGTGCCGTACAGCACGATCGTCTGCCCGTCCGAGAGCGCGATCGTCTGGTCGTTCTTGCTGCCAATCGTGTGCGCGAGCTGGATCTGCTGCAGCGTCTGGCCGGAGCCAACGGTTGCCGACGTGAATGGTCCGTTCAGTTTCGAACTGTCGGCCCAGTACGCCAGCACGATCTGGTTGTGATCGTTGACCGACGGCAGGATGTTCACGAAGTCACCCGTCGTCACGGTGCCCGGTGTCAGTCCAGGCACACCGCCTGAAGTGCCGCTGATGCTGCCCACCGATGGCGTGGTCGAGCGCAGATAGTCGTCGCTCTGGAAGGACGCTACCGAAACAGGGAGCCCGTTGAGCGTGAGCTTCGTCTGCGTGGTGTCGGTGATCGTCTTGCCATACAGGTTGAGCGCGTTGATCACCGCGTTCGTACCGGAGAAAGGCGTATTGGGCTTGAGCACCGAAAGGCCAACGGTACCGCCACCCGACGACAGCGAGGTCGGCGAGGTGAAGCTCACCGCATACTTCGCGAGACCACCCTGGATGGCATTGAATACGACATCCGCGTTCACCCCGGCCTGACTGCCGTTGTTCAGCTGCAGCTGCAACGTGCGCACACGGATCGACACCTGACGCGTCGAGATCGCGTTCTCACGCGTGAGCAGCTGGCCCATCCGGTCGGCCGCTTCCTTTGTGTCGTAGACAACGACGAGGCGGCTCTGCGGGTTCACGACTACGCGGCCCATCGGCGAGCGCAGCCGGTTGAGCTCGTCAGTAATCGACTGGATCTGGTCGAAGGCGCCGTCGCGGCCTGTCGACGTGATCGCCGAGAAGGAACCCGTGTCGCTACTGGTCGACCCGCCACCGTTGGCCTGATTGCCAGTCGACGTATTCATGCCCTTGGACATGGTGGACTTCACCGAGACCTTGCCCGGAATCGCCGCGATCTGGTACATCCGCGTCACGAAGCGCGAGATGTTGATGGTCGCGCCGTCGAAGGACCAGTCCAGCCCGAGGCTATCGGTCATGTCACGCAGGTACGACCCCACCTTGCCGGTGTACGCCTGGGTGAAGACCGGCTCCTCGTAGTTGTTGCGTGTCGCGCCGCCCGAAAAGCTGGTCGTCTTGCCATCCCCGGCCGATTCGCGCGGCACCAGCGACTCGCGCGGCACGAAGACGTCCGGGCTCAGGTGAACCGAGTAGCCGGTCGCGTTCGAGACGAGCGTCGCAATCTGTTTGATACCGACATTCGCCGGCATCGTCACCGCGCGCTCACGGAAAATCGCTGGCAGCGATGCGTCGTAAGCGACCGGCACCTGACGGTCGCCGAGGAACGCGGAGTCCACATCTTCAACCAGTGGGATCGGCCGCGGATCGGCGTTCATCGCGTCCGTCGCGGTCTGGTGACTCGCGTCATAGACAGTGTTGATGTCACCCTGCGTCACAGCGCAGCCCGCAATGATCGTAACGGCCGCCGCGGCGATCGCGGTCTTCAGGAAAAGCATGCGCATTGTCAGTCCTTGCAGTTGGCCGCGCGGGCAATCACGCGGATGACGTTATTGGTATGGCGGCAGATGCGCGTTGGCGTGCTCATGTGATTGGTCGCTCTCATGGCCTGCGTGAGCACCGAGGTGAAATCGCCCGTGAAGGTGGCGTTAAACGCGAGCGGCAGATCACTATCGACGCTCCAGGCCAGCTGCCAGCCCTGTGTTTGCAGCCACCGGTCGAGCGCGTTGCGCAGGTTGATGTCCTGCGGCGTGATGGTGAGCGTGAACGTCGCCGATGAGGCCGTACCGGGCAGCACGACAGGTGCGACCGCGAGTGAGGTACCAGTCGTCCCGGCAGGCAGCGACGTGGCGGTTGCTGACGGGGATGCGGACGGCACTGCGGCAGAACCCTGCGAGAGCAACTGCCAGCCGTCGCCGCCGGCGGCCTTTGCTTCGATCGCCGCGTGACTCCAGGGAGCAACAAGCAGCATGGCGAGTGCGGCCAGTACATGAATACGGCGATGGGATTGCATGATCGTTGTGGTTTGCATGGTTTAGTGCCCCTGCCGCTGCAGGCGTCGATAGATGGCGTTGGCATACACGAGCTGCTTCGAACTGGATGCGGCGTTGTATGCGCCCACTGCCTTCCAGGTCGGTCCGAACCGTTTGATGTTCGACGCGAGGATCCACGTGCCGATGTATGCGTTCACGCATGCGTCGAACAGGTGCTCCCGGCGCACGCCATACCGTGCGAGCGTCGGTAGCCAGGACGTGTTGATCTGCATCAGCCCGATGTCTTCGGTGCCATTGCTGTTCGCGTTGACGGCGTTCGCGCGCATGCCCGACTCGTGCTGCGCGATCGCGTGAACCAGCTGAGTGCTCACGTGCTGGAATGCAGCCGCATCGTCGAGACAATCCGCGCGACACGGCATGGCAATGACAAGTGCCGTGGCGGCGCCGAGTGACATTGTGCGCATCACGGCTTCACCATTGCGGTAGCGGTAGCGGTAGCGGTTGCCGTTGCGGTTGCCGTTGCCGTATCGGCGGCCGGCTGTTCCGTGTATTTCACATCGTGCCGGCGCGTTACGTTCAGCGTGTTGCCGTCAGCGGAGACGATGAACTGGTCGGCCGTTCCCCTGAACCGATAGTAGCGGCCCTTCTGCTCGCCCGATCCGAGATGGTGGACATCCGATACCGTCGCGTGAATGACCGATTCCGCGAACTTGAAATACGTCTGCCCGTCGTTGTCGAACACCGCTTCGAGGTGCACCGGGCTTGCCTGATCGAAGTCATAGACCGTGCCTGCCGCGCGGATCACGTTCACGCTGTTCGTGCCGTCGGAAACATCGAAGCGGTCGGCCCGATCAATCGTGACAACGTTCGCTGCGTCATCCCATGCCGGATGCAGCGATTTGCCTTCGGGGGTGCGGAACGTCAGTTTCTTCGCCAGCTTCTGCGCAAAGCGGATCTGCGTATGGGCGTCGTCGGCATCGCGGATCGCCTGCGCACCGAAGTACTGCGCGAGCATCGAAGGTTGTGACGGCGCGACCGGTTCAGCCGTCGCGGCGGCCGGCTTGCCCGTCTCTGTCGCAACCGTCACCGGGGTGCCCGGCCCGGTCGGCGGATCGCGATGCAGCCGCACGCGATGCGTATCAAAATCCACATCGGCGTAGAGCCCCATCTGCACCATTAGCCGGTCGAGTGCCTGCATCCAGTTTTCACCGGCGCGGGTTTCGAAGGTGCTCGTACCCGTCAGATCGACGTCCTTCTGCGCGGCTCCGCCCCATCCGGCCGGAACAAGCGCCTTTACGATTCCCGCGACCGGCAGCGTGGCGTTCAGCGAGCGCGCGGTGTCGAGCTTTCCGTGCGGGCCGATGAGCGTGAGCCGGTTCGAGACCGTTTCGGGTTGCACCGCGCCGTTAGCGGGGTGAGATGCGGCAGAACCGATGAACGTGTTCGCACGGTTCCAGCGCGCTGTCGCTTCGCGACCCGCAACGCGGTACGTAATCGCATCGGGCGTGCCGTCGACAACGACATACGGTCCTTCGCTGTGACCGCCATCCGCGGTGATGACCTGGCCCGCGCGCGGCTGGATGTAAGTCTTCGAGCCATCGTTGAAGATCAGTGCCGGGCGCTCGGTGATGCCGCCGATAATCTCGTAGTCGAAATCGAACGGATCGGTGTTGGCAGCACTGACCGTCACGGTCGCGAGCAGGCCTGCGAGCGCTACAGCCACCGTAGTTTTGTACATGACAAAGCGCTTCATGAGCCGTGGTTGATAAGGTTGAGGTTGCGCACGAAGCGCGCGAGGTAGGCCGAGCCCGGCGCGGGGTTCGCGCTGTGGTAGTACGCGATCGCCTTCGCCACCGAATGCGTTTTGCTGTAGTTCTCGTTGAGAATGTCTTCCGCGACATGGATGTTGGTCGCCGGCGCAAGGGCATCCCATGGCGACGCAAAGCGCTGCGCGTGATAGCACCAGTTGACCTGCATGAGGCCGACGTCGAAGTCGCAACGATGCTGTGCGAGCAGCGCGCGGATCGCGCCATACGCATCCTGACGCGAACGGAAGAAAAAGCCCTGCCCCGCCACGTTGAGCGTCCATGGCCACGCGCGGCCGTTCAGCCCCGACTCGTTCAGCGCGATGCCCGCGAGGACCTTCGCGTCGACGCTTGTGCGCATCAGCTCGAATGGCGTCGTCGGGCTCGCGCACGCCCAGCCGCCCCGCCCTTCCGTGATGGCCGCCTGCGCGTCATCGTCGAGCGTGGCGGGCTGCAGCCAGCCTTTATCGATGAGCAGACGCTCGAGCGAAACGTTGCGTGCGTCGATCGATACCGTTACGCCGGCGTCCGCCGTGCTGGCGACGTGCTGCCCGATGAGCGGCGCCGCCCAGGACGTGAACGCGCTCAGGCCGCAGTAATAGACGGGTGTGCCGTTCACCGGCAGGACTTCGCGTTCCTGCCCGCCAGCCAGCACGACGCGGGTCGGGCTGATCACCTGCGCAATGGTTGCGGCGGTAGCATCGGTCGCGGCCGCACACAGCAGGAGCGATAGAAGGCGCTTAGTCATCGCGATACGGTTCCATGTAGATATCGCGATTCACCTTGATCATGAAGTGGCGGTCGGCCGGGTCGTCGCTGATCGTCGGCGGGATGTTCTGATAGCGGTTGAGGACCGCCTGCGCGGTGTTCCCCGCCACCTGCCCTGCGGTGCTGCCCACCTGGGTGACGCCAAGCGGGCCGGTCGTCGTCGCCTGATCGCCGCCGTCGAAACGGTGAAGCAGGATCGCCGTCAGGAAGGAGGTGCCGTAGATCTTCCAGAAATGGTTGTTGACGTCACCCGAGAAGCCCGCCGTACCATCTGCGTCCGCACCCTGTCCGCCGTACAGCGGCACATGCCTGCCATTGGGCAGGCGCAGCTCGGTCGCCGCGACGAGGATCGACTCCTGGCCGGGCTGGATGTCCGCGCTGTAGGGCGCGACGATCGTTGAGCCCTTCGGGATCATCAGGCAGTCCCCATGCAGGCTGTCGTACACATCCTGTTCAACGAGCAGGGACGCCGTGCCGGGCCGGTCGGAGTTAAGTCCCTCGATCGACAGCACGGGAATGTGATGCGGCGGCGAAAGCACGCACCCGCGCGCCTGCCCGACGAACCCGGTGCGCGCGAAATCGCGCCCATTCTCCGACTGGTCCTGCACGTCCTTCATGAACCGGGTATCGCGCTCCTGGGTGGTCGATGAGCGTGCCGCCGGCTGGCCGAGGGCGGCCAGTGCACCGGCCGCCTGCGCGCCGAATGAACCCTGTGCGGCCTGTTGCGCGGCTGCCTGCTGGGCGGCCATCTGCTGCGGCGTGAGGATGCCGGGTGGTAGCGCGCTCTGCGCAACCACCGGTTCCTTGACCCGCATTCCCACCGGGAAAATCGGCGAGGCATAGACGTTGACCGCCTCGGCGCTCCTTGCGAGTTCACTTGTGTGCTGGTCCTGCATGAAGCTGTCAACCGTGAGGCCTGGCTTCCCACGCTCGCGCTCGCGCGTGGCTTCAGGCGCAGACGCCGCACGCTCCGCTGCTTCGCGGCGCGCCCTGGCCTGCTGGTCGGCAATTATCTTGTCGACGTCTTCGGTCGTAGGTGTTCTGTCGACGGCCTCGGCAGCCTTGTCTTTCTTGTGCTGGCGCGCTTCCTCCTGCGCCTGGTTGCTCGCCTTGATCTGGTAGTAGATGCCAATGCCTCCGATCAGCACGGCCGCAACGAAGCCCACGCCAATGAGCGCGTTGCGCGGCGACTTGCCCTTGACGATCGCGGCCTGATCGCCGCTCGGCTGGGATGCCTGTCTGGCCATGGCGGTCAGAACCCGAAGAGGCCAGTGCGGCCGCGGGTGATCGTCACTTCGTCATTCGCGGCGCGCAGCACGATCCGGTCGGCCATCTGCTGCACGACGATGTACGGTCCGCGGCGGATGAAATTCGGGCTGACGTTGTCGCCGTGATCCTTCACGATCGGCACGGCAAACGGCGCGCCTGCGGGAAGCCGCAGCCATATGAATTTACCGTCATCGAATACGACCTCCGGCCTGAACGGTGCCGAGCCGGATACGCTGTAGTCAAAATTAAGCTTGTCGGGCGAGACGCCGATCGGCCCCGAGTCGGTCGGGTTGGAGCGCACCGGGTCATCACTGCCCTCCCCCGCGTCCTCGCGCGCCCGCACCTTGGCCATCAGCGATTGCGGATAACTGAACCTCACCGTCTGGTAGAAAAGCCCACCCATCGGTGACGACACCAGCGTCATGTCGTACTCGCGCATGTTCGTGCTCAGGTGCAACGTGTTGACGAGACCCGGCTTCGTCGGCTTGATGAACACATGGTTCGCGCCGTCGGTGTCGGACACCCACTCGATCGAATCCCCAAAGGCCGGTTCGGCGACCAGCTTTTCGCCGCGCGCGAGCTCGATCGTCGTGGTCTTCATCGGTGCAGTCATGACGCGGAAGATCTGATCGCGGCTGTACGTGAATACCGCCATGCGCGCGTCGCCCGGCATCGTGACCGGATCGACACCGCTGTTAAACGGGTTGACCGGGCTCATCGGGTCAGCCAGCACACTGGTGATCTGTTGCGATGCTGCCGATGGCGCGGCGGTTCGGGGCGCTGCCAATACGAGGCCGTTGCCAACGATGCAGGCAACTGCGGTCAAAAACAGCGCGAAGGTTCGGAGCAGTGGCTTCATGACGTCTTGTTCAATGTGAAGAACGGAAAGAAGAAGCCAAACGGATTGGTACCGAGGGCGTCTTCAGCGGTCGGCGGCACAATCTGGTAGCGCATCGTCAGCGCGTATCGCTGCACGTCCGGCTTGTCGGTCGCGCTCTGGGTTGAAGTCGTCGTAAATTCGACGACCGCGGTCGAATCGGGAAGGAGCGACACGCTCGTCACCCGGACTTCGCGAACGAGCTTGGCGTTGGTGGTGATCGCCCGGAACGGTGCATCGCTCTTTAACCAGTCGCCGAACTGGTTGCGCGCGTTGCCTACCATCTGCGCCTTGACCGCGTTGATATTGCGGGCCATGCGCGAGGTCTGGATGCTGTCGGTCAGGACAGGTTCGATCGTGAACCAGCGCTGGACCGTCTCCTTGAGCGTGGTACGCGTCGCCTGGTCATCAGGCCTGTAGGCGACGAGCTGTGTGACGACCGGGTGACCGCTGGTATCGGAAGAGACGCCGTATGCCTTCACAACGGAAGGCGGAGGATTGCGCGTATAGACAGCGCCGACGGCAACGGCGGCGAGGATGAAGGAAAAGATCTTCCAGTGATTCGCCTCGACACGCAGGCGCGTGCCGTTATCGAAGATGATCTTCTCGGGATCTTCTACGGAGTATCCGCCGGGTGCCGGCGAAAGTGCGATCTGCTTCTTCGTTCGAAAAAAACGCATGACGGGCTATCCAATAGGGGCGACTCAATTGAATCAGCCCGTACGGGTAGCCAGTCATGCAAAAGAGCAGCGATTTTGAGGCGCTTTCGGGATGCGCTCTTTCGCGCGGCTTCTCCACGAGTGCCGTCAACCAGTTGACGGCCTTAACCCGGAAAGCTCGACGAAACGATATAGCTTTTAGGCTTTCTGAAAATAGCAGTACGCGATCCCAGCATGGCACAACGTCCGGACGTTGCATTATTTGCGCACCGGCGACTAGGTCTTGCTCGGGACGCGAGTACAGGAAAATCATAAAGTTAGCCACGCTCAACCGACGCAGACGTACCGTTTAGGCCGTCAACCAGTTGACGGCTGAGTTTCATTTTTCTCAACACTCGCGCATACATTAGGCAAAATTGCTTGCTTTGTTTTACCCATAGATACAATGTGCGGGCCGGTATCACCAATTTCCAGATCAACGTTTGCAAGTCGATATAAATATAGTTGCTAGGATTTTTACTTATAAATAGGTAAACTCCTTGCGGGCAGGGCAAATAGTCTACAACCCCGTACACTGCGCAAGAGGTCTAACTTGTCGAGAAAGCCATTTAAAGTCCAAGCTGCGGCCCAATTGCTAGGCACAACCAGCGACACTGTCAGACGCATGGTTGATGAATTCGGAATTGACGTAGCCCGACAGGAATCTGGCACCAAGACGCGCCTTTTCTCTGTCGAGAACATTTTCGAACTGGCCCACTATCGTGCCAATCGCCGAAAGGAGAAGCCCGCGCCCAAGAAGCAGGTGGTCGCAACGATGTACGCGCCGAACAGCGGCGTTGGAAAAACTACGCTCGCGTCCAACTTCGGCACCATCTTTTCCCTGAGAGGATTCAAGACGCTCGTCATCGACCTCGATTTTCAGGCGAACCTCACCCTTAGTTTCGGCTATGACCCAGCATTGACAGCTGCAGAAGCAATCGAGGCTGGCATTAGTCCATCAGAAATTGTCGAACACCATTTCGGAAACCTAACGCCAAATTATCCATTGGGTCGTGTAACCCTTCAGGAGGCGATCAAGAAACCGTTCGGTGAATATGGGCCGCACATCGTGCCAGCCGATCTGAATCTGGATCGGCTGGACGCGATGCTGATGCACGAAATGTTCGTAAACAGAAATGCGGATTTGACGCTTGCTCGTCTGATCAAGGAGGGACTCTCAAAGAAGGACCAGTACTTTGACATTTCTGAATACGACATCATACTTTTCGACGCTGCGCCGGCAAATAACCGCATTACCTATGGCGCGTTGCTAGCCTCGGACCATGTCATCTCGCCAGTATCGATGGAGAAATTTTCCCCGAAGGGCATGTTTTATCTCTCGAGCATTCTTGCGGAGATGCAGGACCAATTCGAGAGGAGTCCCGATCTAATTATTGTCGGAAACTTCTTTGATCCCAACCGCGTGCGCGCGATGGGCCAATTGATGGCGATCACGCAGGCATCATATAAGGACGCGTGGCTGGACAGTTCAATTCGCCGCAGCGAAGACTTTTCGAAAGCGCTGATTGGCGAATCCGAGTTACCTGTCGTCCTGTCAAAGCCCGGCAGTCAGACAGCAACAGAACTGTGCGCGAGCGCCAATGAGCTTCTCGAGCGAATGGAAATCTCGAAATCCTGCCCTAACAGGACCTAACGGGACGCGGGGTGAACAACTGAGTTGAATTCTCTGCCGAAATCTGCCCTAATCTATCCATATGGAAAAGAGACTTGTGAAGATTGGCGAGGCAGCAACGATGCTCGGCGTCGCGGTCTCCACCCTGCGCAAGTGGGAGGAGACCGGTGAACTGTTGCCCGCGCGCAAGACGGCGGGCGGAACGCGCTACTACGCAGTCTCGGACCTGCTCGGAATCGGCAATGAGGATGCGCCGACGGTCTGCTACGCCCGTGTTTCTTCGCATGACCAGAAGGCGGACCTTGAGCGTCAGCACGCGATGCTGGAAAGCTACTGCGCCGCAAAAGGCTGGCGCTGCGAGGTCATTAGAGACCTGGGCAGTGGCATGAACTACCACAAGAAAGGCTTGAACCGGCTGCTCGAAATGATTCTGCGCAAGCAGATGAAGCGGCTTGTAATCACTCACAAGGATCGCCTGCTGCGCTTCGGATCCGAGTTGGTGTTCGCCATGTGCGCGGCGCAGAACATCGAAATCGTCATCATCCACAAGGACGACCAGCCGTCGTTCGAGGAAGAACTCGCAAAGGACGTGCTCGAAATCATTACGGTATTCTCGGCCCGCTTGTACGGCTCGCGCAGCAAAAAGAACAGGCAGCTTCTCGAGGCCCTGAAGGAAGCCGCCGGGTGATTGTCCGCGTCCATAAAATCCGCCTCGATCCGACCGCAGAGCAGGCGAGGTATTTCGCTCGCGCATGCGGCGTGGCTCGGTTCGCCTATAACTGGGCGCTGGCGGAATGGAAGCGCCGACACGAGGCAGGCGGAAAACCGAACGAGGCTGCGATGCGTAAGCAACTGAACGCGATCAAGGCCGCCGAATTCCCGTGGATGGCCGAGGTAACGAAGTGCGCGCCGCAAGTCGCAATCAAGAACGTAGGGCTCGCGTTCGACCACTTCTTCCGGCGATTGAAGCTCGGCCAGAAGCCGGGCTACCCGCGCTTTAAGCGCAAGGGCATCCGCGATTCGTTCCGCGCTGACAATGGGCCTCAGAACGCGTCAAGCCATGCTGTACAGGTAGTCGGCTCAACCGTGAAGCTTCCGCGCTGCGGAGTCGTTCGCATGCGCGAGGAATTGCGCTTTGCTGGGCGCGTGCTGGGCGCGACCGTGAGCCGCATGGCCGATGGTTGGTATGTCGCGCTATCCGTCGAAACAGAGGAGCGCCTGAGGGCCGTGGAGGATCGCGGCGCGGTCGGCGTAGACCTTGGAATCAAGACGCTGGCGACATTCAGTGATGGCGGCGGCGCCCCCGCGCAAAAGCCGCACCGTGCCGAGCATAAGCGCATGGCGCGCCTGTCACGCTCGCTGTCGCGCAAACAGAAGGGAAGTGCAAACCGGGCCAAAGCGAAAGCCAAGCTGGCCCGGCTGCACCTGCGTATCGCAAACGTCCGCAAGGATGCTTTGCAAGCTGACGACGAAACTCGCAGCGAACTACTCGACCATCGGCATCGAGGATTTAAACGTCTCGGGCATGCTGAAGAACGGCAGACTCGCTCGTGCCATCGCCGATGCAGGATTCTTCGAGTTCCGCCGTCAACTGGAATATAAGGCCGCCATGACCGGCGCTCAGGTGATCGTGATCGACCGCTTCTTTCCGAGCAGCAAGACGTGCTCGGCGTGCGGCGCGATTCATGCAATCACGCTGGCCGACCGGGTTATCGAATGCGGCTGCGGCTTAAAGATGGACCGCGACCTTAACGCGGCCATCAACATTCGGCGTCAAGCTCTGGCGCAGCAGTCTGTGGAGAGGAAGGCTCTGGCGGATGCTTCGGCAACCGTGAAACCGGCCTCTGTGAAGCAGAAAAAGTCAGGTTTGCACAGCAATGTGCAGACTACTTAGAGCGGATTCCTACAGGTGGCGGAAGCACCTTCAGCGCGTTTCCTCACTTCGCCGGGTGGCCGGAATGCGCCATCCCACAGGCAATCGCAGCATATCCTGCAGTAGAAAATCCGGACAAGTTCGCCTGCCTCCCCGCGCGCGCGACGATGTACGGTCTGCGGCCGACGGAAGTCTGATCTGTAAAGTGACATTTTCCGACCCACAAAGGAAAAAGCTGGTGCTCTCGGGCAGTGTTTTCACTTTCAGCTATTCCAAAGCCCTTCCAAAGGTGACGCTTTCCGACCTGGAGGGGCGTCGTTGACTTGGTGCGCGATCGATTCGATCGCTTTGGCCCGCTTTGTGTCACTTTTGGCGCTAGCAACTGCTCACATCCTGTAACGCCGCGTCCCACCAGGCACTTCATCGATCGGTTACATAGTCTGGATGTGTCGCTTCGCATGGACTATGGCGCGTGGCGCCCCAGTGGGTCGAACCGCGTCACCTTTTGCTTCTGGGTCGGAATGCGTCACCTTTGCTTCCGGGTCGGAATGCGTCACCTTGTGTGTCTGTGTCCGTCGGAGCAGGTCGGAATACGTCACCGCTCGTTGACAATCGCTGGGTCGGAATATGTCACTTGGATGCACGAATGAACGACGGGTCGGACGTCACAGTTGCGTGTCGGGCCGTTGGGTCGGAATGTGTCACTGATGCTGGTTATCACACTGGGGTCGGTTTACGTCACCTTTCGTGGCACCGTTCCTTCGGAAAAATATCCTTGTCGGCACGCTAATCCAGCTGAGTTCAGCGGAAAGACAGCGGCAGCAGGTTAGAACGACGATGATCAACCTAACGGTTGTTGTTTTTTTGGCATCAGGCTGATCTTTTTTAAAGGTCTCTTTTATAAGATAGTTTGTATAACCCTTTGTAGAACCTTTTGTAAACGCATATCCGACTGGCTAGAAGCCTTGACACGCTTGGTTCTCCGGCCCTACCCCTTCAATCAAAAGTGACGTTTGGCGACCTGCCCGTGACTCAAACCGACCTGGTATGGACAAAAAGCGGGCCGGATGTGACTTTTAGCGACCGTTATCCACATCGGTGACTTGCGATGTTGTCATGTCACCTTATAATGGTGACGCCTTCTGCTAGGAGTCACCTTTGGACAAAAAAAGCGGTGCCCCTTCCGGGGAATCCCACGTCGAGATAGTAGAGATCGAGCCTCTGCACATAGAGGTGCTCGACGAACCAGCGCTTGATGGGGAGGGACGCGTCAAGGGCACCGTTGCAATGAGCAGGGCACTGGTGAATGCTCAGCAAGGCCTCACGTTGAACGAAAAGCGCGTGATGATGGCCGCGCTTCGATGTATCGACAGCAAAAAGTCTCCGTACCTTCATGGTCGCACGAACGGTTACGTCGCGGTGAGAGTCCGCGCTGATGAGTTTGCCGCACTTGCTGCTTTGGCGCCTCGTTCGGGCGAGAAACAAGCGACCGCAGCGTACGAGGGATTGAAAGAAGGTTGTGCAAGCCTCCAGAAGCGCACGTTGACCTACATGGACGGCCCGCGGAAAGTTACGCTCAACTGGGTCTGGAAGGCCGTATATCACGAACGCGAAGGTTGGGCGGAAATCTCGTTTTCGCCCGACCTTACGCCCCACATTTTTATGCTCCAGCGCAGGTTTGTGTCGTACCAACTGGAGTTTGCGAGAGGGTTGCAGTCCTTATATTCGTGGCGGTTGTTAGAGCTACTAATGAGAGAGCGTGATCGGGGACGACTGCTCATCACGCTCGAGGATTTCAGGTCAGTATTGGAAATTCCGGAAACATATCGCTTTGCCGATATCAAGCGCCGGGTGATCGAAACGGCCGTCAACGAACTGAATTCGAAGGCCGATCTAGTCGTGACCTGGAAGCCGATCAAGCTTGGCCGAGCGGTCAATTCACTCGACTTCCAGTTCATTCAGAATCCACAAAGCCGTCTAGCACTCGATGACGCCGCGTAGTCGCGGGGTAGCGTTGCGGTACAGCCGCGTCAACTATTCTCTGCTTTAGCAGGTGTGCTTCCGTGGCCGTCCTTTTCGAGTTGTTCCCTTAAGAGCGTGAGATAGCTTTGCGCTGTCTCCGCGTTTCCTAAGGCCAGATCCACAACGATGCGGCCGTTGTCCCACTCCTTTATCGTGCCCAAGGGGGTGCCGTCTGCCCGTGCGATCTTGTATTGGCGCGACATGTTTTTTCGGGCGCGCTTCCCTTGCTCGAGAGCCTCCCGTATCGACTTAACCTTCGCGAATGAAAGTTGCTCGTCGCGGATGCGTTCTGTGAACGCAATCGTCTTCGCATCGATGCCCATCGCCTTGTGGTACAGAGCAATCTCGTAGCTAATGTTGATCCCGAATGGCTCAGGTGTTTCGGCCATTATGTCGCGAACCGCGTCGGGCAGCTGCAGGAGCGATAGGAGCTTGCTGACCTTTGACTTGTTTTCCCCGATAAGCCGGGCTAGCTCGTCATCGCTCCGCGCAATCCCGTTATCCAGCAACTTTTGATAACCGTATGCAATATCGAGTGTGGTTTCAGCTTCGCGCTCACTGTTTGCAGCCCGAGCCAGCCGGTAAAAGTCGATAGGCTGCAGCCCTTCAAGTATGCAGACTTCGAGCTCGGTCTTGTTTAGCGAGGCGACACCGCGTTTTCGGTAATGGCCGTCGATAAGGACGATGCGAGAGGAATCCGTCGTGCTACGCGCAGCGAGTGCGGGCACCAACTGCCCTTCTTTCGCAATCGAGTTTGCGCGTGCAGCGATTTTCTCTTCGCTATAAATCGTCCTGCTGTTAAGGGGATTGTCATCGATTTTATCGATGGGCCACCTGGCAAAGGTGCGGGTGACCTTTCCTTCCTTTTCCAGTGTTTCTACATAGAAACTTGCACTGTCGGCACGTTGCACGTCTTGTGCGATGCCGACAAGCAGACTATCCCTGCCCTCCAACGCTGAGTCGATCCTGTCGAAACGCGAGCTGACCTGAGACTTCCGAATTTGTTGATCACGAGTCGAACCTGCGTTGATTTGCTGAGAAAAATCCTTGCGCGCCATCATTCTTCTCCGAGTACTTGCAGAATTTCGTCCACAAGCGCATTGATTTCTTTGTGCGCTGCTTTTGCCCCCGCGATCTGAAGGACGGTGGTTCCAGAGACCTCCGCCTCCTTGTAAGCACCGCGCAAGCCAAGCCGTGTCTTGAACATCTGTATTTCTTCGTCTTGTTCAGCTGCTTTAAATACTTGACGAACTATGGTGATGTTCTGATCCATGTTTGCGACTGCGCGGAGTTTTAGGTCGGGGTTCAGGCCTTGCGCGTATACGCCCAGTTTCTTTGCTTCCTCAATGGCCCATAGGTTCCCGCCAGAAGGTCCAACGGGGATAAGACCAAGATCCGAAATAAGCAACGCAACTGATGGCGCAGTAGATCGAATCGCAGGTGGGCAATCAATGACGATGAAATCAAAATCATCGACGAATTTTCTAATTTCACGTTCTGGCTTGTTCACCTGCGACAGATTTGCGAGCGACGCCGGAAACGGCCGGTGGTCCGGCGCATTACCAACGGAAATAGACGCCGTGGCTTGCGGATCTAGATCGACTAAGAGTGTTTTTCTTTCTCGGGAGCCCAAAGTGCCCGCGACATTGGTGGAGACGGTGGATTTGCCTGCTCCACCTTTTTGATTGAAAACAGTGATGATCTTTGCTGGCATTTGGGCTCCTGTTCCATGCCGAGTTTCTACGTAGAAACTCGTGACCGTGGCGTGGCGAGACTCCGCACGTGAGCCGGAGTTTAATGTCTGAAGACAAATAATTCAATAAATTGTCAGTTGTTTTGTTACGACGTAAGGCGTTCGCAGCGTGTGCGGGTCCGAGGCACTATGACGGGCCCCGCGACTTGAAAGAACCGAAGTTTCTACGTAGAAACTGTGAGCCCACGCCAATACGATCTCGACGTATTGAGGAATTGAGTGGGCGACGCGGCGCCCGTCGGCCTTGACCGAGGGAAGCGCAGTTTCTACGTAGAAACTGCGAACTCAGCCAAAGAGCATCTCGCCGTACAAGGAGCCGTTGAATTTTCTGTTCGGTTGCCGGCGCACGCGCAATCCGAAGAACGTGCTACGTGCGTCAAGCTCGCAAGTACGTACAAGACGTCGCGTGCGAGAGACGTTGCAGCACCAAGCGTGACTTCAAGGTACGATCCTTCGCGTTTGCTTGACATGCCCAAAAAATAGCCATCCTAAGACGGGCAAATTGATCAATCGGGGATATCGTGACACACGACTTTTCGGTACGTGAAATACCTAACCAGCGGACGGCGTTGGCCGTGTACAAGAAACTTGCGGCCGTTGGTGCACCTCCCGCAACTTTCGGTCGCTTCCATCTTTCGTTGCTTGAGCGTGGTCTGTGGACGTCTCAGACGCGCCTGGCAAGGGACTTGGGCGTGTCGACCGCAATGGTGTCCCGCGCGATCGCCGCTGCGAACCTTCCGGCCGAGATACATACGGCAATCGGAGATCCTGGCCGTCTTAGCTATAAGGCCGTTCGGCGAATTGCCCTCATTATCGAAAGCATCGGTCTCGATATCGCCCGCGAGCGCGCGGCGATCATTCCGAGTGGTACGCCTGTTTCTGACATCGAGTCAGCGTTGCTGACCGGTAAGTTGCCTCACCGTAGCATTGACGTACGCGTCAGAGTGGGGAAGGGCAACAAGCATCTTGTTGTGGAATCTGCATGTCTGGAAGACTTGATACTCCGTATTCCTCAATTGGAGCAACTCATTCAGGCGATGATTTCGCCGCCAATCGGCCGATGACCTCCGGCACTGCGGACAACAAAATGCACGACGAACAGAAACAGATGCGTGAAGAGCGACTCGCCGCGTTCAGATCCGCTTTTCTGTCTTTGTACGCGCGAACACCCGACTCGCCGGGCTTGGACACGATAATCGGTTATGGAATTGACGCTGGCGCGTTCAGGTCGCATAAGCAGGCAAAGCGGCTCCTTGCGACCGCACGCAAAAGAGCGGACAGAGCTGACCGCAAGAATCCCTATCTAAGCCCAGCGGAAGCTGCAAAGGCTGAAATTGATAATCTGGTGAACAGGTATCATGGAGTACAGAGCGCTTTATCGCTCATTGGTCCCGTTCTCTCGGCAGCCTTGGAAAAGGGCGTCTGGCCTACCCAAGCGCAAGCGGCCGTCGCAGTGGGGATATCGAGGACAGATGTACAAGCAGCCATCGCGATCTCCCGTCTCCCCAAACAGATCCGTGATTGCTTTGCCGCAGGTCAACTTGGAACATCCGAATTGAAGCATATCCGGGAGCTAGCGCGCCGTCACGGATGGCATGGCCTCGAAGAAAACGCGTCCCGGTTTCCGTCGAATGGCAGAAAGCGGTCTATCCGTACGGTAATGAGAATACTCGCCACTGGCAAAGTCGAACGTGACTGATTTAAGTCGCCTTATATACTGAAATTGTGCTTTCACACCCAGGGCGTGGACGAGCATGCTTAACACTCAAACACTGAAAGTGGGGCTGGCAGGCGAGAGGCACGCGGGGACCGCCGGCCGGGGACGAAGATCACCTTCACTCCGCAATTCATAGCGCCTAGTGACTGATGCGACCGCCGCTGGTTTCGGTCAGCCACGATTCGGGGTAACGGCCAAATACCGCACGATATGCCTTGGCGGTCTCGGTCAATAGTCGCGGCAGGCAGGTCGAACGGGTATCGGCCTGAAACAGCAACTTATCGGCGGCCGCCACCGGCCCGGCGATCGCAAGTACACGTACAAGCAGACGCCCCGACTCGGTATGAAACAGGTCACGCCCCCAGATGCGCGCTGTCGCCGCGACCAACGCCGCCGCCGGCGGCAACAAGGGTGGTGAGGCTTCGACGAGCCGCTGATGTGGTGTCGTGTGGTTGACGATGTCGAGCAGGGTGGTAGGCGCGATATCGCGCACGAGCCTCTCTACCGGGCGGTCGAACTCGTAGATTGTCTGTTTCAGGCGCTCGGCTAACGCATGCGCGTCATCGGTAAGGGCGTTATTACGCATAATGAACTCGTGAGGTCTCATTGCCGCTGCGGGGCGGTACAACCGGAATCAAACATCTTCTTTTTCGTTGGGCGATTCTGGAGCGGCGGCATTGCTGTTTAATGCTTTCGCGAAGTATTTCTGACTTTCCTTCATCATGCGCTCGCGCTCGGCCTGCACATAGATCGTCGTTGTCTGCAGCGAGGCGTGGCCCATGATGCGCTGGATCACGTCGAGGGGTACGTCGTTCGCGCCCGCCTGCGTGCCAAACGTGTGCCTGAACGCATGCGGGGAGGTCGACGCGAGCTGTGCCATCTCCGCCACCGTAAGGTCCGGCATGCCGGCGACGAGCCGTTTCATGGCCCAGCGCACCATCTTGTTGATGGCGTCGGGAACGTACGAGGTGTCCATGCCGTCGCCGTGCCTGGCCAGCGCCAGCGGCGTAGGGGGGATGAACACCGGCCGGAGCAGCGGCCCGTCCGTCGCCGTGTCGAAATCCAGCCCGCGGTCGGCCCAGTGCGCCCGCAGCGCACCGATCGCGGCCGGGCTGACCGGCACGGTGCGTTCCTTCTTCCGTTTGCCGACCACCGTCAGCTCCCACACCGGCATCGTCGGATCCCCATGCGGTGACGGACGGATTTTCTCGCGCCGCGCCACGGTCAGTTCCTCGCGCCGCAGACCGGAGTCGCCGCTCAGTAGCAGGGCGGTCCGGACGGTGCGCCAGTAGTGCGCCTCCACCGGCGCGCACTGCGTGTCGATGTAGCGCCGCGCGCGCTGCCAGAGGCCGGCGGGCAGGGCACGGCCGATGTCCATGTCCGTTTCCCGTTCGATCACCACCGGGTCCCTGACCGCCTGCCACGGATTGCCCGCGAGGTAGCGGACGTCGACCAGCCACGCGAAGGCGGCACGCAGCGCACGCACCGCGTATTTCTGGGTGTCGGCAGACGGTTGCGCCGACGCGAACGGCCGCCAGCGCGCGCTGCTGCGCGCGAAGCGCGGCCCAACGAAGGCGGGCGAGGGCGCCTTGAGGAAATCCTTGTACGCCTCGCAGTCGTCGGCGAGCACCGAACTGAGCGCCCTGCCGCGCACGCTGACGGTCCACAGCAGGAAGCGCTCGAGTTCCTTGGTGTAGGCGCGCAAGGTCTTCGGCTGGTCGCGGTACTGGTACAGATAGGCGCGCACCGCCTCGAGATCGTGGCGCGCGTGGATGTAGGCGAACGCGCGCGAGCGGTTGTCACCATCCGCGCCCGACAGCGCCGCGTGTAGCGCCATCCGCTCGAGCGGCACCAGCGTCGCATGGCGGCCGCCGATCTCGACGATCTCGCGATCGCTGGCCGTGAACGGTGGCCGCTCGTCGACGTCCGCCGCGACGCTGCCCAGCGTGGCCTCGTGCTGCCGCAGCCACGCAACGATGCGGCGCGCGCGGCCCGGGCCGATGCGCCGGATCGCGCGCCACCAGCTGCCGCCGCGGGCGTTGCAGAAGGCGGCCAGCTCGCCGAGCGTGGTGAGGCCCGCGTCCTTCAGGCGCAGCGCCACCAGCGGCCGGAACCACATGCCCACGCCGTGTTCCGGGGCGGGCCGCGCAACCGCGAGGCCTGCGGCCTGCTCGACCATTTTCAGGCTGACCGCCGTGAGGCGCGCGCTGCCGTGCCGGCGGGCCGACTGCTTGAGGTGATCGGCCAGCACCGGCGAGCCGTGCTCGATCGCCAGATCAACCAGCTCCGCCTGCATGCGCCGCAGGTACGACTCGACCCAGCCCGGCGTGGGTTCGTGACCGTCCTCGTCCGCGGTGAAATACAGCCGTGCAATGGTGGCGGCCGGTACGCGCTGCACGAATGCACGCAACGCGGTGAAGTCGCTGCGCGTATAAAGCCGGGTGCGCGCGACAGACTGGGGCTTATTGGCCACGAAGTTTCTCCAGGCGTACAGTGCTGGGCTATTGCTCCAGCCAGGTCTCGTCGGCTAGTGCGAGCGCCAGTTCGGGCGGCAGTCGCTTCAGGTTGAGCGGGTCGTCGGTTGGTGAATCGAACGCGTCACCGTTGCTATCACCGCGCAGCACGCTCCACAGGTCACGGCGCTTGACCGGCTGCGGGGCGCCACCCTCTTTTGCCAGAAAGACGTATCGAGCCGCGGGCGCTGCGCCGACCCGGATCAGCCATCCGAAGCCGTGCCGACCATAGGCGATGTCCTGCTGCCCGCGCGCGGCGGACGCCATGAGCATCACCGGGGCGGAATGGAGCGGCCGATATGTGACATGCGCCTGCCGGAGCATGGCGTCGGCACCATGCTTGGCGGAGAGCCAGCAGACGGCTGCAATCAGGCGATGTGCGCCGTTGTCGCTGAACACGGCGCCGCCCCAGGACACGAGTTGCAGCGTTGTGCCTGGCAGCGCATCGCATGGGAATGGCTGGTGGACGAGTTCCGATTCGATATAGGCGAGCGCCCGGTCATCCCACTTTTCCCCGGCCGTGTTTTCCCCCTTCAGGGCGGCCAGCGCATCCCGCCAGTTGCGCGCGTCGTCGAAGCCGTTCTTGTGTTGCGTGCCCATTACCGCGTGCACCGGCACGTCCCGGTACCCCGTGCTGGAGGCACTCGCGAGGAAATCCAGAAAATCGGAATGGTCTGCTGAGCAGAAAAACGGCCGGTCCAGCACCGCCGGATTCGCGATAACGGCCGCCCTGAGGATTTTCAGCAAGGCCGGTTCGTTGTGGCCGACGAAAGGGAAATGGCTGGTGGTGCCGGCGGCAAGGTCAACGGTGTGGTCTGTCATTTGAAGTTGTGTGATTGGACTGCGATAAGCAGTATGTGCAGCAGGTTTATATCCGCTGGCGCGGGCGCGCCGGGACAGGCTCAAAGCGCCCTGCCCCGATTTTAGCCCATTAAACGCAATCCTGATAATACGACTTATCAGGATTGGACAAACAGGGCAGGATGGTAGGAGTGGCGCCGTCCGGTAGACTTACGCGTCTGCTCGACCCCGCAAGCGGCGTTTCCACTCTCCGCAACGGCCTGAACCGAACGCCGCCCCATTCCAACGACAACTCCCCACGCCGGCTTAATGCTGAACCAACTTGACCAGATCGCGCACGCCTTCTGCATCGTCCTCACCGGCCAGACGCCGGGCACACCCGAAGCCGTCTACTGCTACGACCTGAAGGACGGCGCACCGCTTGGCCACGCCACCGGCACCTTCGACGGCGTAGGCCTGCCGCCGGAAGCGGTCGCGGCGGGGCGCGACCGGCTGCGCGATGTGAAGGTCACGCACACGCACCCCAACGACCGGCTCAATGTCAGTCTTAGCGATGCCGACCTGCGCGTGCTGTGGCTCTATCCGGGCGTCACCGAGGTGGACGCGGTCGCGCTCGATGGCAGCTGGTTCCGCGCCCGGCGTGTCGAGCGCGACGGGGATCACGCGCAGGCCGCCCGGTTTGCCTACCACGCGATCCGCCGCGCCGTGCTCGCCGAGGTCCAGCTGGTGCTCTGTCCGGAGGCCACCACGCCGGCCGAGATAAAGACTCTTCATGACGAGGTCCGGACCCATCTGATGTGCGCGGCGCTTGACAGGCTGGGCGTGATCCGGTACACGTTTTCGCTAGCGGCGGGCCGGGCGAAGCGCTGGAAACCACACGAAGCGCGGCTCGATGGCTGGATCAGCGCCGTCGTGCGAGAATACAGACGTTCCAACTGGTGAGGCATCCCATGGCAATCAATGTTCCAACTCCTCCGGCCCGCGCCACTGCGGCGGCGCGCGGCGAGTGGATCGGCTATGCCGCCCGCCTGCGCTCGCTGCTGGCCTGCGTGCCGCCGAACAGCCCCGAAGTGCGCCAGTCGATCGAACTCCAGCTCGACGTCACCGAGGGGGTGATCGAGCGCCTGTCCGCGCATCAGGAAGACACCGCCGCCGACGACGCGAGGGTGTTCGAGCATGGCTGAGCCCGCGTAGCGACCCCGGTGTCGACTGATAAGCCCGCTTGATGCGGGCTTTTTTACGCCCGAACCCACCGGGTTCTTCGAATTTGTCCAGCCTCAGGAAGAGGCCGCGAGAAAAATGAGAGCGCGCCTCGACACCGAGGACGCCCGTGTGGGCTCATGCCGCTCTCCTTTCTCTATGCATACCCAACTGGGTTGCGCCGTGGCCTATGTTACATTTGCCGCCGAATGAGTAAAAATTACTATGCAAATTGGGTAAAGGCTACCTATGCTGCTGCTCCACGTATCTGACATTCACTTCCGCTCTCCCGACTGTCTTGACCCCGGACTGGATCCTGAGCGGCCATATCGGACGATTCTGTTACAAGACGTCCGCGCGCGCGTTCGCGAACTTGGTCCGGTGAGCGCGGTACTCGTCGGGGGCGATATTGCATTCAAAGGGGCGACTGACGAATACGATGCTGCATGGACGTGGCTAAAAGAGTTGGCCGCCGCCGCAGGGTGCCCGTTGGAACGCGTATTCGTTGTGCCGGGAAACCATGACGTCGACCGCAACCTGAGTGCTCAATCTGTTCCTACTCGCAACGCGCAAGCTGCCATCATGCGGGCACCGGCCGACAGCAGGGAACGGGAGTTACGCAACCAGATCCGCGACCAGGACACCGGTCGCGCCTTGCTTGCGCCGATTGCCGCATACAACGAATTCGCCAAACTCCTTAACTGTCAGGTTTACCTTCCGGAACGCCTTTACTGGAAGCAGGATCTTGATCTTGGTCAGGGCGTTCTGCTGCGGGTTCACGGGCTAACATCGGTCATCCTCTCAGGTGCTGAGGGGCACAACGACACGCGCGAAAGCTTATATCTGAGTCCCCTTCAGACTGTGCTGGATCCGGTGGACGACGTCGTAAATCTGGTGCTGTGTCATCACCCGCCTGACTGGTTCATGGATCAGGACGACGCAAACGACGCAATTTGCGGTCGCGCCACAATTCATATGTTTGGGCATAAACACCGGCAACGGGTGCAACTGGATCGTCAGTACGTCCGATTCAGCGCCGGGGCAGTGAATCCGGACCGAAACGAAGTTGGCTGGAACCCGGGCTACAACCTCGTCGAGGTAGACGTCACAGGGACTGGCGTGGATCGCCAAATATTGATCGCCGCGCATTTACGGCAATGGCAATCTAATCCGGACATGTTCCGCGCTGTACAAACGCCGGAAGGTGAATCCGTCTTTCGTCACACCATCAGGTTTCCAGGGGAGGCGCACACGGCAGCGCTTTCTGTCGCCGCGTCCGCGCCTAATGCGAGCCGCGCCGCAAGTGTCGTTGAGCAGGCCCCTGCGGTGCGGGAGCTCAGCGGTTACGAGAGCGATACCGACGGAGAGGCAGCCATGGGAAACACTAGCGCTCGAAACCTGGTGTTCCGGTTCTGGAACCTGAGGGCAAGCGAACGTAGGGACATCGTTCAGCGCCTCGATCTGATTTCGGAAGCTGAGTTGAACCTGCCCGAGCCCGAGCGTTATGGTCGTGCACTGATCCGGGCCAGCGAGCGCGGGATTCTGGATCTGCTCGCACGTGAAATCGCACGCAAGGAGACCTAACAATGGCCGCTTCGGTAAAGCCGATGCATCAGGATTTTGCCCGCTGGTACAGTTCCGTAAGCATGGGGGATGACGCACAACGACGGCAAAACCGCTGGCAAGGAGTGCTTAGCGTTGTGAGTGGGGCTGGTCGCGATATCGTGGAAGCACTGCTTCGGCTGGCATATGACACGCGCGCGGAACCTGACGCGTCAGTCCTCCAGGCTATCCGGCAAGACTTTAAGAACGCGGACGATGCGTTCGAAATGAGTGGCAACAAGCGGGAGCTTCAGGTCCTCTCCGGGTCGTGCCTGGCAATATTGATGGAGGATCAGGATGAATACGAAGGCGCGGCGGCGGCGTTGGCAATAACGACTGCTGCGCTCGGGGGCGCGCGCTCACATGATCTGCCCATGGATCTTCTCGCGCTGGCTGAGGCAGCAATTGTCCAGCGCGCCAGCAAAAACCGGACTCGGCCGAGGCTGAGCGATGTCGTTACTCGCGCTGTTCCGAAATTCGACTTCGAACAAGCGAAAGCGAAGATCCGTGAACAGCAAAGTTGGGATGGCGTTGTCGAAGCCTTTTCGCTTGCCGCAGAGGCCACCAGTGCGACGATGAAAAATTTGGCAGCGCGTCAGGTGAGCTCCATTAACGCTGCCGAGAACTTCATCCAGATTCAGGACGAGGAACTCCAGATGCTATGGTGGATTACCGGTCAGCGAAGCGAAGAATACGCCGCGGCGTTTGACGCGGTACCGGCCGAAGTACAACCCCTAGTATTCGCGAGCGACCTAGCGAACGACACCGCGTTGCTCCCTGGGCCGCCTTCCGTTAAAGCCCTTCTGTCTCGTGCCGGTCTGAAGGAGCGCAAGAAGATAGCGGTCGTGACAGCAGTGAACGCACCGAAACAGGACTGGATGCGCCGCCTCATGGACGGCACCGATCTGTCGCCGGTATCGACACCGCTTCATTTCGCAATACAGCGACAGTTGGAGACCGGTGCCGGAGATGCATGGGTACCCGGATGGGCAGCGGTTACCGGCATCGACGCTGGGCACACGCTACCGGCACTTACGCTGGGAGAGCTCTTTTATAGAGAGCGCTTGCTTCTTCTATTCGAGTAAACCATGGCCGGCGAAGCGATTGAGACGATTATCTGCGCGAATCCGGTCTGTAAGGTGGCAGAGACCAGGCGATGCGTGGAGGGCCTGCAACTGGACGTCTGTCCCCACTACGGACGCGAACCCGAGGACGGGGACCAGGAATCGGACAGTGTGGATGCACAGGCCGGCGCCGAAAGCCTCGCGCTCCCGCCGGCGGTAACACTGACCCCGGCAGAGGCATCGGGGGTCCTACGGAAGGGCAAGTGCCGCGTAATTGCAATACTGGGGCCCAGCGACGCCGGGAAAACCAGCCTGATCGCTTGCCTGTACGATCTGTTTCAAGAAGGAAGCGTCGCTGAGAACGAGTTTGCGCATTCAAGAACGCTTCACGCCTTTGAGCTTACGTGTCATGACGCGCGCGCAGCGTCACGGCGCGGCGTGCCACATATAAACCGAACACCGATAGGCGAAGTGAGTTTTTATCACCTCGAGATCGGGGGTGTGTCAACCGGCAGACGCCTGGCACTATTGCTAGGTGATCGCGCAGGAGAGGAATATAGAGAAGCAGCAAACGACGTGAGCGTTGTTGCGACTTTTCCGGAAGTGAGTCGTGCCGACACGTTGACGGTTCTCGTCGACGGCGAGCGTTTGCTTGATGCGGGCGCTCGCCACAATGTCCGAGGCGATGTCGTGATGTTGCTGCAGGGCCTTCAGGACGGAGACGGACTCCGAGCGATGCCACGACTTGCTCTCGTCCTCACAAAGCTTGATGTGGTCACTGAATCGCACCAGGGGCAACGGGCCTTGCGCGACTTCGAAGCGCTGCTCGCCGACGTTAGACATCTGTTCGGGACTAGGTTCGAAGAAGTCGCACCGTTCCAGGTCGCTGCATCGCCAAAGACGAACGCCGCTCTGCGCGGAACAGGCGTGCCCGACCTCCTGGCATTCTGGCTCAAGCCGGCGGCGCCGCCAGTGGCGCCAGTACTTACTCCGTCAACATTGAAGCGTGCATTTGCTCGCCTTACGCGACTCGACGAGCCGGAGGAGGCAAACAATGGCTGAGCGCGCCGCAGTTATCATTGGGCTGCCATCTTCAGGTAAGACCACCTTCCTCGCCGCGCTTTGGCATCTGGTTACGGCGCGGGACGTCGACACGGCGCTTCGCTTTGGAGGGCTCCGTGCTGGCAATGCGTCGCACCTGAACCAGATTGCCCAGCGCTGGCGTGACGCCAAAGTCCAGGATCGGACGGCAATCACTGGGAATCGGCTCGTGAGCATTAATCTCATGGATCCGACTGGCGAGGCAGGGCGTGTCACCTTTCCGGACGTGCCGGGCGAAGCGTACCGCCGAATGTGGGAAGAGCGCGACTGTGAGATTGAAATCGGCGAGATACTGAAAACAGGGGGCGTGTTACTGTTCGTCCACGCTGACACCATTCGTGCTCCACAATGGGTTGTGAATGAGGCTGAATTGTCAAAGGCTCTGGGGCTTGAAGTGCCCGCCGGCAAACCTGTGCCCTGGCACCCGAGGTTAGCCCCGACTCAAGTCCAGCTTGTCGATTTGCTGCAAATGCTGCGAATGTCGCCTTTGGATGTTGGGCCACGGCGGCTCGCAATCATGTTGTCCGCCTGGGACAAGGCGCGCGGAGAAGGCCTCGCACCCGATGACTATCTGAAAACAAAACTGCCTTTGCTATCGCAGTATCTACGACGCAGTGCTGACGGATGGACCTACCGGGTCTACGGACTAAGCGCGCAGGGCGGCGACTACGATCCCACGGAAGAAGGCGCCAAGCGGGTGCCAGAAGCTGAGGAACTACGCGCACTTGATCGCGCGTCTACGCGGATTCAGCTCGTCGGACCGATCCCCGAGACACACGACCTGACGGAGCCCATTGCATGGCTCATGGGTTGAAAGAACCGTCCGGTGTCAGGGTTCATCAGGCGCTTCACGGGTATGCAGACGGGCATCGACAGATCGCCCTGTCCACGCCGTTACAACTTCGTGACCAGAAAACGCTGCTCGCATTGAGCGATATCTCGGGTCCCGGAGCGCAGATCGAGGAAGATGGCTACCTGACAGGTTACCCTTTGGCCGACTCGGGTTTCTATGCGCTGGCCCGCTCTTGGCCGGCCCCGGAGATGCCACGTCCAGGTTGTGTATGGACGCATACGCTCCTCATTGATTTCAATGATCTGGCCGCCTTGGAGTCCGCAGCGAGCCTCTTGACGCTTTTTGAACGTCCTTCGGGCCACGGCGGTTTTCAGAAGTACGCGAAGCCCAAGCCTCTGAACGTCGAATTCGACGGAGATTTTCCGCTCTTTGACCAGACCTGGGCAAAAGCAGTGCTGGGCGCTCTGTATGGAAGAGCGAGGAGTCGAATCATCGTTAGCCGATCATACCCGGAGGTGGATAATACGACGCTCGCCATATGGCTGCAGCAGTGGCCGCGGCTTCGACGGAGTTTCCGTTTTTGCACTCTCGCAGCTAGCGATCGGTCGGTCGACGGGGCGGGTTTCGATCTGCAGGTGATCTCGGGTAGCGATCGCAGTGTGCGAAGCCGCTTCGTAGATGTGGTAGATGCCGAATCTACTCAGCTAAAGATTGAACGTTGGCTAGAGGACGCGCTTCAGGATCTCACGCAGCCGGACAGCTCCGGGCTGCGCTCCTTTTTCCGTAGACTCGGTTCCGACATTCAGACCGGTCGTGAGGCGTTTCGGCCATTATGTCTCCTCCATCGGGCTTTGGCGAACCTCCCAATAAATTCAAGGGCGATCCATGAGGCCGTCGACATTGTGCGCGGTGAATTGGGATCGAAGTATGCGAGAACCGCGCGGGCAATCGTCGCCAACGCAGCACTTGGTGCGGTCGAGACACTCGACGACGTATCGTTTGAATTTCTCTGGGCGAACCTTGGTCTCATAGATCCGGCCGCTTTGCCTGATTCGGCCCCTGGCCTTGCTCGTGCGATCCTTCGCCGTGATCCTCGAAAACTAGTCGACCTTCTCGATAACGACAAGGTAAGCGGGATCGTCGCCGACCGCATTCTGGAAGCACTAACAGTAGATGAACTGATTAGTTATCTTAAGGTGTTGCCAGAATTGACGGCGGAAGCGCTCGCACGTCGCGCAGATATTGTTGGTGATGCCCGCTTCTGGGCCGAGGTTGAAGAACCTGATCTGGCTTTGCAGACCGCGCTAAATCAAGGTCTCCAGTCTGCCGCCGTCTTCGCAATGATCGATTGTCGACGTAACGAACTTGCAGCGGTGGCAGTTCGAGCTTTTGGAGCAAAGGTGACCCTGGATGCTTTAAACGGCATCTCCCATGCAAATAACGATAATCGGCTCGTTTGGGTACAGGAGGCTGCAAAAGATACGCAAGCGGTCGCACGTTTTTTCGCCGAGCAATCCGCTGTCCAACGGGACATCCTGTACGCGCTCGCGCGGACTCTGCCTCCTGACGCAGTACCGAATGACTACGGCATCGATCCATGGCTTTCCGCATGGCGCAACTCCGCTGGAATGATTGACGATACCGCGACGACGTACGTTATGGCCTATCTTCTGACTCGCGCCCTCGGACAGCGATCGCGGTCTCAGGCCGAACTTGCCCAGTTGACCTTTGAACCAACGCATGACGCGACCGGAGCAGGTCGTCTTCCAGAGGACGCGTGGCTTCTTCTTGAACCTCGCTTGCCTTGGTCAATATTCTGGCTGACATGGGACCGGTGCCAACGAATCCGCGCAGTGATGATCGATCTTTTTGTCGATCGCAACCTCCCACCGCGCGCTTTCTGCAGGCTTACACGGAATGGGCAGCTTTTTTCCTCCCTCGCGGAGGGCGCTGTCCAAAGTCTTCGTGGCAGGGAATATATGAGGCGCGCGCTAATTGATATGCAACGCGCGGGGTCCTCCGAGTTCAAGGAACACATCCAGACACTCAGGCGACTATTTGCAGTTTGATTTTTGATTCTTTGCACGCCGTAGGCCGAATTAATTCTGTCAACACCTTGGCGCAGCTGGGGCGTGGCTAAGCGCGAGCGCGTTGACACTTTTACGTTCCACCGGAACGCAATGAAAGCGTCAACTCGCGTATGTACGTATTAACTTTGTCAATCCGCATCGCGAAGGCTTAGTTTCGCGCCATGCCGTTGATCGGGCAGCAAAAAATCGCCGGTTGGCGGTCGAGCAGTCAGCAAAGCCGAGGCGCGAAATCGCCGGAAGCCGGTTACGGCTGAAAACACCGCTGTCGTGATAAGAAAAGTTATCTGTCCAGCCGTGTTTGCACGCAATATCGCGGCGGCTCGCGACGCTGAAATGGCCGGTGTCGATCGCTTCGAAAGGCCCAATACGACCCATTGCCGTCTCTCGGAGGAGGGTGGCGGCAACGGCAGCTTTGCGAGTCGCTGCGGACATCGGCGCGGGCTTCGAACGTAACGCGACAGGGCAGCGCACACGCGGGCCGGCGCCACAATGCCCCGTCGATGCCGATTAGCTTCTTAAGCCGCTGCGCCGCCCTGTCAAAGCCACGCTAAACCCCGGCCGGTGTTGTCCTTGAGCAAAGCGTGGCGTTATGTCGATCGGCGATGCACGATGCAATTGCCAGTCACAGACCACCGCCTTGCTCCTTCGTCCTCACGCTTCGAAAGAAGCGCTCGAAAACGCGGTCCAGTTCGGGCTCGCGAATTCCGGGACCGCCGTCGACAACCGTTACAGCGACAGTTAATTTGAACGGAATCCTGATCCACGGGGGGCATGTAGGTGTGCCCGGGCAAATCCCAGCACTACTATCCGAAGCGGCTGAAGAACATGGTATCCGGCGTCTGGCTTCCGCGTGGTATTCGGATGGCTATCAGTCTGCAGAGGCATCTATGGGTTCGCCTACTAGCCTTGCTGCCATCCCCCCTCCTGGCCAGTGCAGGTACGGAACTAGCGCCAAGCATCGAATTGACCTGTCGTTAGCCTATGCCATCCGGTTCATATGTGCTTGATCAAGCCGCTCGCCAGATCGCGCAGTTCGTCGAACTGCATGACAAGTTCGGCACAATGCGAAAGCCACCATCGCAGCAGGGGCCTCCTGCCGTTCGATCCATCGCAGGGCTGGAGATGCAACTCGCGCGCGGATCGCATCGCGCGTCGCGGTCATTGCATGATGGCTCGGGAGCGAGCTTCAGTCCATCAACCCACGCCCCCGTTGGCGCCATTCGCGAACTGAAGATGAAGGGAGCTTCAACAATGTTTGACCTGCGTCAAGTCTGCATTTTCGTTTTACACGAGCATTTGCAAAGTAACCATTTACCGCCCCCGTTCGCGGCATCTGCGAGCGGCTGCCCGGCCCTTGAGGAGATCCGGATGCTATCGCGTATACACTCGATCTTGCTCGTCTGGATGGTTCTGTTCGTCGGCACAGTTTCAGCCGCTTTCGCGGACGAGCTTACGCGCAGCGTGACGACGCGCCACCTCACGGTTCACTACGGAGTGGTCCCGGCGAGCCATGCCCCGAAGCTTGTCAGCGGCAGCAGCCCTGATGCTGCGCACAACGTCAACCTGTCAGTCCTCACGGTCGCGCTCGTTGACAGATCGAACGGTGAGCGCATCGGAAACGCGCATGTCATGGCTGTCGTCAAGGGACCACGCAGCGAGGCCAGCCATCTGCACGCGAAACCAACGACGAAGCCGCTCGATCCGGCATGGGCGGACGGCACGGTCACGTACAGCAATATGTTCGATATGCGCTGGGGGGGTATCTACCACATCGAACTTCTGATCACCCGAAAAGGCGAAACCCACCCGGAGCGCGTGCGGTTCAATATCGACCAGCAATTCTGATCCGATAACCTGGAGCCGCACGCGTGAGTCGCACTGCTGATCCGGCAGCGCGATGCCACTCCGTCCGATTTTATTACCAAGGCTCCTTTTTAGAATTCGCCATTTCTCAAATTTTCGACGCTCGCCTCAAAGCCATCCGGCATTCCTGATGCCGGCGAGCGTAAGGTAAGGCGTGCGCCCCCCGCCTGAGCGATTGCATTCGCGATTGCCAGCCCGAGGCCGCTTCCTTCAACTGTCGTCACGCCGCGCTCAAATGGCTGGTTCAGGCGGGAAAGTGTGTCCGCGGGCACGACGGACCCGCGGTTTATGACGCTTAGCCTGCCTTCGTCGGAAAGCAAGACGCGGATCGGCTGTGCGTCGGAACCGTGCCTGACCGCATTTTCGATGAGGTTGCGTGCGAGTATCGCGAATGCGTCAGGATCGATTCGCGAGAGAACTGCCTGCTCCGGCAACTTCAGGTGAAGTACATTCGATCGCTCGGCGCGCCTGATGTCTTCGACGACGATCTGAAGAACCGGTCGCACGTCCTGAGGTGTATCTGCAAGGATACGTCCGCCCTCTGCCCGGGCGAGTTGCATGAGCTTTTCGCTCAGGCGCACAAGTGTGCGCAACGACGTCTCGACGTTCCGCGCGCGTTTCTCGATGGGTGTGCCTTGTGCTTCCGAAATCAGGCGCTGCGTTTGCGCAAGGGCTGCGGCAATGGGCGTGCGAAGCTCGTGCGCACTGTTTGCAGTGAAACTGCGCTCGGCTGTCAAAGCCCGGTTGAGTCGTTGCATAAGATCATTCACCGAGTCCGCAATGGGCTCAATTTCTATGGCCAGCCCAGCCTTGCCCAGCGGGCTAAGGTCGTCGCGGCCTCTCGCCGCTATGCCGTCGCAAAATCGACGGATTGGGCGCAGTCCGGAGCGCACAATGAGCCAAGCGCCGATAAGACCCAGCGGAACCAGAAGCACGAGCGGCCGCACAACCGCAAGTGCCGCTTCGATGCCAGCGCGGTGACGTGCCGCCAACGGCTCTGCAATGGTGAGCGACACCGTCCCCTGAAGTACCGTCTCCGTGTAGAGCCGATGCGTGTCGGTGGAGGCAAATCCGGGTTTGAGAGCGGCTGGAAAGACGGCAGGGTTGGCATCGTGGGATTGGAGGATGGTCTCGCCTGTCTGATCACGGACGATATAGGTCAGTAGTTCCCCGTGCGTGCGCACGCCCGCGATACGCTCGGCACTGCTTTGCTGATCACGATCGAGGATATCCATCACAGCAAGCGGCACGAGGCGCTGCGCGGTCTCCTGCAAGGCACTGTCAGACATCCGATTGATTTCTTCGCGCAAGACGCGAAATGACGCTGTCGCGGCGAACAGCGACAGCACGGCCAGCCCAACGGCGAGCATGGCGGCCAGACGCGCCTGGAGGCTGCGCAGCATCACCTGGACTGCCTGAGTTTGTACCCAAGCCCGCGCACCGTCTCGATCAGATCGGCTCCAAGTTTCTTGCGCAACCGACTCATGTGCACCTCGATCGTATTGCTACCGATCTCGTCGTTAAACGAATAAAGACGCTCCTCGAGTTGCGCCTTGGAGAGAATCGCGTTAGGACGCTGAACGAACGCCTCGAGCAACGCCCATTCGCTGGCGGTGAGGGAAATGTGACGGCCGGCCCGTGTGACGCCGTGTGCGGCCAGGTCGATCTCGATATCGCCAAATGTCAAGAGCGGATTGGGATTGCCCGCATATCTTCGTGCCACGGCGTTGACACGCGCTGACAGTTCCGAGAGGTCAAACGGTTTGACAAGGTAATCGTCGGCACCGGCATTTAATCCGGTGATGCGATCTGCAATCTGATCAAGCGCAGTCAGGATGACGACGGGAACGGACGAGCGGCTCCCTCGCAATTCGCGCAGAAAGCCGATTCCCTTGCCGTCCGGCAGCAGCAGGTCTAGCAGAATCAGATCGTAGTTCGCGGCTTCAAAATAGCGTCGGGCATCGCGAAGCGTCGTGACATGGTCGGTCGAGTGTCCGTCCCGCGTGATCTGCTCTTTGACAGCCTGTCCGAGCAAATTGTCGTCTTCGACAAGCAGCACTCTCATGCTTTGGTCCCGGTGAAGTTAGCGCCAAGTCTGCGTCGCCAAGCTTACGCCAGAATGAAGAAAAATCCTCACCGTCGCAAGGTTGGCTTCAGGTTCCGGCTGCATCGTAGTGACTGTCACGATGAACCGGAGATCAGCCATGACACGTCGCTCGCTTCTCAACGGCCTTGCAATCATATCCCTGGTCGCAGTCGGCACAACCGGTGCCGGCGTGGTGCTGGCGGACGATGCCTGCAACGTACCGCTCTCGGGCTGGAAGCCGGTCAAGGAGATCGACGCATTTGCCAGGGAACAGGGTTGGAACGTTACCAGGATCAAGACGGAAGACGGGTGCTACGAAATTCGCGGGACCGATCGTCAAGGCCAACGCTTTAAGGCCAAAGTGAATCCCGCCACGCTCGCGATCGTCCGGATGAAGACCGATGACGACGGCAGCCCTGACGGGGGGCGTGGCGATCGCAAGGATCGTGACGCCGCTCGTGCAAGTCTCGCACGGCCCGCTGCACCTGACGGTGCGTCTGGCAATCAGGCAAGTGGTGCTGCGCCTTCCGGAGGAATTCTGACTCCAGGGACAAAGCCACAAGTTCAGATTCGCTAAGGGCGTGGTGCAGGTGCCCAAGGGATTCCGATATCGGAATCGGTGTTGTCGTTATCGAAAAGGTCAGATCATGAGCATCAAATTCGCACTACCCATTGCAGCGCTCGCCGGCGTACTCGCGATTCCCTCGATGGCTTCGGCGCGCCAGGTCACATTCGAGACCCAACTGAACAGTTATGGCGGCGACGGCGCATACGTGGTCATGTATGTCACCGATCGGGCCGGACGCTATCAAGGAACGCTGTGGATGGCCGGCGACAAGGCCAAGTACTACAGACACCTTCGTGACTGGTATCGGATGACGAGCGGTGGAATAGCCCTCGACGGCGTGACGGGGGCGAGCGTTGGCGCCGGCAAGACGTTGCGGGCGACGCTGGACATCGCCGACGCCCTGATCGACGCAGGCTACGAGGTCCACGTGGACACGGCGGTGGAAAAGATGAACGAGAACCCGTCCGAGGTCGTCGTCCCGTTGACGACGTCCGGAGCTGCGAAGCCGGTCAAAGGGCGTGGCTACGTGAAATTGTTCCGTTATACCTTGTGAGAACCGCAATGCTTCGCAAGCTTCATTCGCTGCCCGGGTTGATCGCGGCGATCGTACTCACCATCATGGCGCTCTCGGGCGCGGTGCTGTCGGTCAAACCTGCAGTCGAGCGCGCGGGGACAACCCGGCTCGCCCAGGGCACGCTGGATGTCGCAACGCTCGCTGCACGTGTGAAAGCCCAACACCCTGTGCTCGAGAAGATTGTGCGCAAACCTTCGGGCGAAGTCATCGCCTATTACAACTCCGATGGCGAGTCACGTGCTTCCCGAATCGATCCGTCGACCGGTGCGGCTATCGGGCTGTATGCGCCGTCACCTGCGATGCACTGGGTCACGAATCTGCATCGGAAGTTTCTGCTTGGCAATGCAGGCCGGATTGCGGCCGGTGTTGCTGCCGGTTTCATGCTGCTGCTGGGAGCATCGGGTCTCGCGCTGCTTGCGCGACGCATGGGGGGATGGCGGCATCTTCCTGACCGGGTTCGGGGTAGCGGCCTGCAACGGGTGCATAACGAAATCGCGCGCGTCGCCCTCATTGGACTGATGCTCTCAGCGACCACCGGCCTGATAATGTCGTTGACGACGTTTCGAATTATTCCCGAACGACACGCAGCGGAGCCCGCTTATCCAGATTATGTGAGCAGGCTTGCGCCGCTTCCCGTCGGTCAGCTTGCCGCGCTCAAAGGCGTAGACGTAACGGCCTTGCGTGAGCTCGCTTTCCCTGCGCCGCAGAATCCACGCGACGTCTACGCGTTGAGCACTTCGAAGGGTGCCGGATACGTCGATCCGTCCTCGGGAACATGGCTCGCCTGGCAGGACAACGATGCATTGCAACGTGTTCATGAAACCGTGTTCATGTTGCACACAGGTGAAGGGCTCTGGTGGCTGGCGCTGTTGCTCGGCGCGGCAAGCGCCTCTGTTCCCATGCTCGCCGTCAGCGGGATCTGGTTGTGGGCGCGCCGTCGTCGCGCAATGCCTGTGCTCGCCAACAATGTAAGGACGCGGCAGGCGGATACGGTCATCCTTGTCGGCAGCGAGTCAAACGCGACGTGGGGATTCGCCACGGCCATTCATCAAGCGCTCACACGGGCGAACCTTCGTGTGCATACGGCTTCGATGAACGATCTGTCGTCGCGCTACGGAAAAGCGCAGCGCCTCATCATACTGACTTCGACCTTCGGGGACGCGAATGCGCCCTCGAACGCCACGCAATTTCTCCACAAGCTGGCCGGAATGGACGTTCCCCCTCCGATGGGATTTGCCGTTCTTGGTTTTGGTGATCGTCAGTACCCGAACTTCTGTGGCTATGCGCACAAGGTACATGAGGCATTGTGTGCAAAGGGGATGCGTCCGCTGATGGACCTCGGGAGGATCGATCGCCAGTCAGAGAGTGCGTTCAGAAAGTGGGTCGAGCAGTTGAGCACCGCACTCGACGTCGCGCTGGAGGTTCGGTACCAGCCCTCGTCGCCTCGTACCATTGCACTTCGACTGATCGAGCGCAAGGACTATGGGGCGGGGGCCGAGGCATTTACGTCTGTATTGCGCTTTGTTCGTAGCCCGAAGACAGATTCGGCATGGCAAAGGCTACTGAGCGCCCGGCTGCCGGCGTTCGAGGCGGGTGATCTGGCCGGCATCGTGCCGCCCGGGGACACAGTGCCGAGATTCTATTCGTTGGCGAGCGACTCGCAAGATGGCTTTGTCGAGATCTGCGTGCGCAGGCATCCGGACGGGTTGTGCTCGGGTTATCTGACGAGCCTGAAACAAGGCGACTCGATCGATGCATTCATCCGTACGAATGCTGGTTTCAGGCCGGCAGCGGGTGCAGCCCCGCTCATTCTTGTTGGCGCCGGCACTGGCATCGGCCCGTTTGTAGGATTCATCCGGCAGAACGCGGCTGGGCGCCCGGTGCACCTGTATTTCGGCGCGCGGCGATCCGGCGACTCGTTCCTTTACGACGAGGAACTGCGCCGCCTTGTGGGCATGGGCCGGCTGACAGTCCTTACGACCGCGTTGTCGAGCCCGGCGGAGAAAACTTACGTGCAGGAACGGCTTCTTGCCGATGCTGTGGCGCTTCGCAAGCTCGTAGCTCGAGGGGCGCACGTCATGGTGTGCGGAGGCAGGGACATGGCGAGAGAGGTTGCAAACGCGTGGGAGCGGATTCTGGCGGGCTCCGGCCTTACCGTGAATGACTTGAAGTTGAGGGGTAGCTATGTCGAAGACGTCTATTGAGAACCAGCGGGCAAGTGATCTTTGCCGCCACACGTTCAGCGGTGCAACGATGGGCACTCGCTACAGTGCGCAATGTTACGCGCCAGCGGACCTCGATCATCGGTCGCTTGCGGCCGGGCTCGAAAGGGCGGTGCAAGCCGTTGACCAGGAGATGTCGAACTGGAAGGCAAGCTCGGACCTTACATGCCTTAACAAGGCGAGTGTCGATGTCTGGGTGCCGATATCCGCCAACCTTGCAAAGGTGCTGGTTCGTGCAACCGAGATCGGCCGTGAAACCGATAACGCCTTTAACGCCGGCCTCGGTGACCTGGTTGACCGGTGGGGGTTCGGTCCGGGAGGTGTTGGCCAGCCGGGCATGTCGAGCCTGCTAGGAGGAAGGCCGCATCGGCCGATCGGCGAAATACTCGAGGTCGACGTCGCGCAAAGTCGCGCCCGCAAGCGGGCGCCGGTGAAGCTCGACCTGTGCGGAATTGCGAAGGGCTTTGGGGTCGATGAGCTGGGCCGTGTGATGGAGCACAAGGGCATTCAATCATGGCTCGTCGGAATTGACGGTGAGATGCGCGCACGCGGCACGAAGCCAACCGGGTCTTCCTGGGCACTCGCCATCGAGCGGCCGGAATATACCCGCAGGGAGGCGTTCGCGGTGATTGAAGTCACTGATATTGCGATTGCGACTTCGGGCGACTATCGACACTGGAGTGAATACGAGGGCACGCGCACTTCGCACACGATGGACCCTCGCAAAGGTGCGCCCTTGAGGAACGGGATCGCCTCAGTGACGGTGCTCGCAGACACATGCATGGACGCCGACGCATATGCAACTGCGCTTATGGTGTTAGGCGAGAAGCACGGGGTACAGTTCGCCCGCCGCAAACGGCTGAATGCGCTTTTACTTGTACGTGAGGGCAAAGGTTTGAGGGCAATTGGAACGGGCTGCTTTTCCAATGGATGAACGTTCCTGTCACATGTCGCGGACAGGTCGGCATCGTTCTCATAATGGGTGACATATTGACGGGCGACAAAAGGTTCGCGACGCGTCTTCTATCCTGTCCCGGACCGACGCGTGCAAGCGTGAGAAGCAGCGGCGAAGAGCGATTGAAATGTTGATGTCTTACCGGATGCCTAAGCTGCACAGCGCGGCCTGGGCGCGGCCTGGGCACCCCCTGCTTCCCTAGCGCCGGGCCACCGCGAGCCTGTTGGACCAGGTCGATTTCGCGTCCATTTCTCCGGCGCGCCAGGTCGCAGCGGGTGATTTTTCCCTAATGGCCTCGGCGCGCCCCCCGGCGGAAACATTGGAAACTCTTTGTCTTTTCGCAGACCGACGGTCACCGGAGGGAATGGCCGATCATCGGTGCAATACCGACGCCGGAGTGACCGAGCGACGGTGCGAGTGAATGTCGCTTGATGGCCGACAAGCGCACGCTCGCCGGCCACCGGTGATCACACTTCGGTTTGCTCAGCCATTTCGAGAGCATCGTCTACCTCGATCCCGAGATATCGCACGGTGCTTTCGATTTTTGTATGGCCCAAGAGCAGTTGAACCGCGCGCAAGTTCTTAGTGCGTCGATAGATCAACGACGCTTTCGTTCGTCGCATGGTGTGCGTTCCGTACGCGGTGTCATCGAGCCCGATCGACCCGACCCAACGATGGACGATGCGCGCATACTGGCGCGTCGACACGTGCGCTGAGGCATGCAGTCGACTTGGAAACAAATAGTCGGCAGGCGTCAATCCCCGCGCCGAAATCCAGGCAGAGACACTTTGACGAGTCTGCTCCGTGATCTCGAACTGCACTGGTCGATGTGTTTTCTGCTGCATGAAAGTCGCGCGAGCTACCACATGACCTCCCATGTAGACGTCCTGCACTTGCAGGCGCGTTAAATCGCACGCTCGAAGCTTACTGTCGATCGCAAGGTTGAACATCGCCAACTCGCGAGCGTTGGACGACATCTGCAGCCTCGTTCGAATTGCCCAGATTTCTCGAAGCTTCAGCGGAGGCTTCTGGCCGGTCAGCCTCCCCTTGTTCCACGGCACCCGACGAGCGCCGGAAGAATTAAGCGGTTCCATGACAATCTCCTCTTCAACGAAGGGAGATCGATTCTGCGCTTGGTGGAGTGGTCAATCTTCGACCCGGAACTGCCGTTCACAAGTGGAGGCTGCAACGACAGCATTTAGTCGTACAACTGCCGTTCGCCGCCATTGCGCGATTTCACCTCAGGTACTTGCTCGGGCGCAACGGAAAGTAAATTCCATATCCTCGCTGGGCGCTGCACCGCGTCCCATGCGGGTTGAGTGTTGCGTGGCACCGAAGATACCAACCGGAAGGACTGGGTCTTTTGCAACTGAGCATCGCGACTGCAAGTCACTGCGTTGAACTAACGCACCACCCCACAGGGCTTTGTCACGTTGGCGATTGTGGTGCAACGCGTCACCTGTTGATGCGATCGCTCAAAAGGCGGGAGGACAGAAAGATCTGCGTGCGTTCGGGCAAGCGAAAGCTTCCATGAACGTGACAAAGCCCGGGCAGGCCATCCGCACTCGGAATCCGATGATGGTCGGCGCATGCCGATCCTAGACCTTACCGGCGCCGCCACTCTAAGCGAGTCTCTCATGTCGCATTGCTTGTGATGGCAGCGATCAATTCCCTGGTTGTCAATACTTCATGGGCGTAAGTGGGGCCATTAATATCCATGGCAGCGCGAAGTGCTTCATGTGAGCGCGCAGAGGTCGCATCTCGAACGAGAGTTACGTGATAGCCAAGTTCCATCCCGATGCGGCCCGTCGCTTCAAGGCAGGTGTTCGCAAGCAGGCCAATCAGGATGATCTTTTCCTTGTAGTTCCTCTTAAGCAGTTGATCCAGATCGGTATTTGGAAAGCCGCTGGATGCCCAGTGCTCAGTCGCAACAATGTCCCCTGGTTGCACCTGAAATTCATCGTGAAACGTACCGCCCCATGTTCCCTTTGCAAAGGCTTGACGCTCAGCGGCACCAAGTTGGTAAGGCGACGGATATTTCCAGTTCACGTAGTCGCCCGACTCCCAACGATGGTGCGGCACGTGAAAGATCGTGATGCCAGAGTTACGCGCCGTTCGTACGATCGTCCGAAGGTTGTCCATCATGTTGTTCTCTTCGGCGATGTCCTTGATCCACGGAAATAGCTTGCCTCCGTCACTCAGAAAGTCGTTGTAGAGATCCACGCAAAGAACTGCTGTGATCTTTGGGTCATAGCTGGTCATCGAAATCTCCGCTGTTGAACTGCGAGCCGAACCGGCCAGAGGCGACTCCGCCACTTGCCGAAAATAGATTTAGTGCGCGATCTGTACGGCCGCTGCTTTTTTACAAGAGTCGTGAGAAATCCTGTGCCCAGGAAATTGATCAGATCTTTCGGCAGGTCGGCGGTCACGGGCGTATCGAGCGCGTTCATGCGAACTTGAGTCCGATCACGCCACCGAGAATCAGCAGGATGAAAAACACCCGCAACGGTGCGGCCGAATCTCCAAGCAAAGCGATACCAAGAATTGCCGTACCCGCCGCCCCGATTCCGGTCCACACGGCGTAACCGGTCCCGACCGGCACTGTACGAAGCGCCACCGAAAGAAGAATCACGCTCGACAGCCCGGTCGCGACCGTAAGCAGCCCGGGCGTCAGTCGCGTGAAGCCGTCTGAAGCCTTCATCGCAAAGGCGAAAGCGATCTCAAGCACGCCTGCCAGGCCAAGTAGTAGCCATGCCATCAGTGAAAACTCCGTACAGGATGTGCGATGTCAGGCTTTAGCGTAAGCCGCGGCGGGGGTGGTGCGGAAGGCGATGCCAAGACGATTGAAAGCGTTCATCAGGCTGATCGCATAGGTGAGGTCGGCGAGTTCCTTGTCATCGAATTCGGCCGCCGCCGCTTGATAAGCGTCATCGGGGGCGTGCGTTGCAGCCACACGCGTGACCACTTCCGCCCAGGCGATCGCTGCTTTCTCGCGCCTGTCGAACAGCGTGCCGGCGTCGTGCCATACCTGCAAAAAGGTGAGCTTCTCGTCCGATACCCCGAGCTTCTTCAGGTCTCGTGTGTGCATATCGATGCAGAAGGCGCATCCATTGATCTGCGAGACGCGCAGATATACGAGGTTGATCAGATCCGTCGCAAGGCCGCATTTCTGAAGTATCGAATGTACTTCGCCAAACGCCCGATATGGTTCCGGCGACGCCTTGATGTAGTTGATGCGTTGAGTCATGAAGAACCTCTCTGACTGATCGTTTAAGAGGCTTCATCTTGTCTCAACCTGGTCCAGTCCAAAAGAACCATAAACTTGCATCCGGGCTATGCCATGATTGTTCTCGCGCAAGTCGCGTCGATCACATCAGCGCCAGGATTCGCTTGCCGAGTTGCGCCGCGGTTGCCTGACTGTCAACGTTCGTGAAGCCGACGAGCAGCGCCGATCCGACTTGGCGTCCGTCGCCCCAATCCGAAAGTGCTTCGGCGTACAGGCCGTTTTCACCCATACTCGCAACGAGCCGGCGGTCCGAACGGCGACCGCGCAGACGCAAGATCAGATGCATGCCGCCAGGTTGTGCATCGATGTCGACATAGTTACGCAGAACGCTTTCCAGACCTGCAACCGTTGCATCGCGTCGTTCAGCATATAGCCGGCGCATTCGCTGAATATGCCGTGCAAAGTGCCCCTCTCTCATGAACGATGTCACCATTGCCTGAACAAGGTGGGACGTGCCTGTGCCAAGCGTGTGAACGACCTCCTCGAATCGTTCGACGAGCGTGTCGGGGACGACCAGATACGCGAGTCGAAGGCTCGGCATCAGCACCTTGCTGAAAGTGCCTGCATAAAGGACTCTTCCGTTTCCATCCAGACTTTTCAGCGCTGGCAAGGGCCGGCTGACATAGCGATATTCGCCATCGTAGTCATCTTCGATGATCCATCCTTTGTTTCGCGCAGCCCATTCCAGCAAGGCCAGACGGCGGGGCAACGACAGTGTTACGCATAAAGGGCTTTGATGGGCGGGAGTCACGATCGCCGCCCGCGCGCGGGGTGCGAGTTCAATGCCGCGGGCAACATCTATTCCTTCTTCGTCCACCGGAATGGGAACTCCGCTCAGATTGAGCATACCCATCAACTGCCGGGTCGGGGGGTATCCCGGATTTTCGTACCACACCTGATCGCCCGCGTCGAATAGCGCGTGAGAGATGAGTTCGATCGAGTGACGATAGCCTGATGTTACGAACACCTGCGTTGGGGCGCACTTAATCCCGCGCGCGACCTGAAGGTATGTCGCGATAGCCCCGCGAAGCTCCTCCAGACCACACACCGGCGGGTGAACCATGTCGGACGCTTGCATGGCACGAATCCGGTTCGCGCCCAGCCGGGCCCAAATTTTTCGGGGAAACATGTCAAGTGCAGGCAAGCCCATCTGGAAAGGCAAGATGGAATCGGGTCGAAAGCTGGGCGCCTCTGGCACGGCCTTCAACTTCGGCTGCACTTCGCGTGTCGGAATCCGCGCCCGGAGGCTGGGCGTGACGATGGTTCCCGCCTGACCTCGCGAGACGACATATCCTTCGGCGGCCAGTAGCTCATACGCAGTATTCACCGTGCCCCGGGCCAGACCCAGTTCGGTCGTCAGGGCGCGCGCGGAGGGTATTCGGTCGCCGGGCTTGAGCGTGCCATCCGCGATGACCGCCACAAGACGCTCATAGATCTGGCGATAGAGCGGAGTATCTGCGGTGAGATCGAGCGGCGAAACAATCGATGTCTTCAATTTGACCATGAGCGGTCGCGTCTGCGCGTCTGAAAAAGGATTGAACCATGGCATGCGAAACAGGCGTCTCATGCTGCTCGCAGCAATGACAGTTTTGTCTGCCGCTTCGGCATTGTCCGCTATTCATTTCGAAGTCGTCATCATGGTCTATACGAAGACTCAATTCATGGTTCTGTTAGTTGGACCATTCCATCCTTAGAGTATTCCCATGCCATGCCTTCATCAAGCGATCAAGGCGTGTCAGAGGAAAGCAGTACCGCTGCCGCGAAACCGAACTTTGGAATCCACGTAGATGAACATCCTGCATCTCACATTCAGTTCTCGAGGAGAGTTTTCAGAGAGTCAAAGGCTTTCGAGGAAAATCGTCGACATGCTGTTTCATTGGAATCCCAATGCCGATCTGGTCGTACGCGCACTCGGCGATGGAGCACTACCACACGTCGATGCGGAGTACGCGTTCATGCAGCATTCATGCGATGCAGGACGATGCGGAACGGGTTCTTCCGCGAGGTCCGACGAGTTGATCGCGGAGCTTGAGCGAGCAGATGTGGTGGTCATAGGAACGCCCATGCACAATCTCAGCGTGCCGTCCTCTCTCAAGGCCTGGATCGACCATGTGGTTCGTGCACGAAGGACATTCACCATGACGACCTCTGGCAAGCAGGGCTTGCTGCACGATCGACCTGTGTACATCGCGGTAGCGTCCGGCGGACGCTTTTCCGGAGCGAATGCTCATCAGCCGGATTTCCTGACACCCTACCTTAAGAGCATTCTGGCGTCGATCGGACTTCACAACCTGAGCTTCTTTACGGTAGAGGGAACGGGAGCGCGCGCGGATTCCGTAGACGCCGCCCGTCGGGTAGCCGATGACGCGCTCCAGGCTCATTTCAACTTACTCGGATTTCAGCATGCCTGCGAAGACCTTGACTGACATGCCGTCGCGCGCAATCGGCGCCATCGCCGTTTTTTGCGGCTCGAACTTCGGCGCTTCGGAACAATACTCTCAGGATGCGCGCAAGCTCGGCCTGGCGTTGGCAGCTGCAGGCATAAAGGTGGTGTATGGCGGGACGACCAAAGGCTTGATGGGTGCCGTAGCCGATGCGGCAATATCGGCGGGAGGCCTGGTGCACGGCGTCATTACAGAGAGCCTGCATCTGCGCGGCCATTCGCATTCGACGCTGACTCATTGCGAGATTGCATCGACGCTAAGAAAACGCAAGGAGCGGATGGTCGAGCTTGCTGATGCATTCATTGCATTACCCGGAGGAATCGGAACGATTGAAGAAGTGATGGAAGCCTGGACGATGAACCAGTTGCAAGAAATCGACAAGCCTTTGGGTCTGTTGAACACTGCGAACTTCTTCATGCCCTTCATGGGTTTCATCGATCACATGGTTGAGCAGAGATTTCTGCCGTCCGCCCATCGTGAATCCATCGCTATCCATAGTGACCCAAGCGAATTGATTGAGTCGTTACATCGCCAGACACGTATCGATGTGCCTAAATGGATATAGCTGACGAGACGTCATTTACATCATGAATATGATCGGATGGCGGCTTACGAGCCAGGAAGAGACCCTCGGGGACCTAAGAACGGAGTAACTGTACGACCGCTTCTGGCCGCACTGCGTCCCACGACAACGCGCAATGCTCGTCGCCAACGTACCTGTCATGCCAGAGGCATAAAGCGACCCCTTTGCCGCTACCCGGTCCATAAGGACGGCGAGGACCGATCTCATACTTCATCGGCTACTCACCCGGGGGAGCGTGTGCTACTCGCCGGCGAAATCCGTCGTCGCACGCAGGACCGCCATTGTGGGGACTCGTTTCGCTTCCCAGATGCGTTTCCACCCGACAGGCCGCCACCTTTTAAGGAAGCGATGGTTCGACGCTTTGAACGCATGAGCGTTAGTTGTTTGCCATACTTCCGTACGAATATCGTTTACTGTCCGCTGGTTGCTCCCGTTACCTGTTCAAGGCCGCAAGCAGCGCTTCCGTACAAGGTGTTTAACTCAAATGGGGGCGGATATGGCTTCCGGAAAGTACAGCGGCGTCAACCGAACAAGCCAAACGTATTCCTGTTTCTGTAACAAGGCGCTTGCTCAGTTTGCGAATCGCCGCATCGGCGCCGACCTCGCGCGACGCGGATTCCTGATAGGCATGGGGGCGGCCATGCTGAGTGCCGTGCTCCCGGAACTCGTTCGGGCGCAGGGTGCGAGTCCCGTCGCCGCTGCGCCGCAGCCCGTTACGTTTACAAATTTCCGACTGTTCGACGGCAAGTCTGCCGGCCTGCGCGATGGGATGTTTCTCGTCGTCGAAGGAAGCCACATCTCACAGCTGGGGCAAGGCCAGCCACCCGCTGCCGGCACGAACCGCACAATCGATTGTGGCGGCAAGGTGATCATGCCAGGGTTGATCGAGATGCACTGGCATGCCATGCTCGCCTCGCTTCCGATCCAGACGATCTTGCAGGCCGACCTGGGCCTGGTGTATCTGGCTGCGAGTGCGGAAGCCCAGCGTACGTTGCTGCGCGGTTTCACGACGATACGCGATGTGGGCGGGCCGGCGTTCGCGCTGAAGCAGGCCATCGACGCGGGGATGATTCCTGGCCCGCGCATTTATCCGTCAGGCGCGATGATCACGACGACAGGTGGTCATGGCGATTTTCGCCCACTGACGGACATCCCGCGTACGACGGGCGAAGTCAGTGCGCAGGAAAGGACCGGCGCGAATGCGATCGCCGATTCAGCGGACGACGTGCGGTTGCGCGTGCGCGAGCAGTTCCTGCAGGGCGCAACGCAGATCAAGATCGTGGGAGCCGGCGGCGTATCCACACCGCGCAGTCCACTCGACATGCTGACCTTCACCGAGCAGCAACTAAGAGCAGCCGTCGAAACCGCGGGCGATTGGGGGACCTATGTGACCGTTCATGCGTACACCTCAGAAGCCGTGAAGCGAGCGGTGGCAGCAGGCGCGCAATGTATCGAGCATGGTCATCTGATGGACGATCATGCAGCCGAGATCATGGCGAAGAACGGGACATGGTTAAGTACCCAGCCATTCGTGAACGAAGACGACGTCGGGCCGCTAGCGGGACCGATCCTTGACAAGTTCCGGGAAGTCATCGTAGGGACCAACAACATGTACAAACTCGCACGCAAGCACGGACTCAAGGTGGCGTTCGGGACCGACCTGATCTTCTCGCCGGCGGTGGCGGCACGCCAGGGTTTGATGATTGGCAATATGACGCGCTGGTACAACGGTTCCGAGATTTTGCGGATGGCGACAGGGGGCAACGGGGAGTTGCTTGAGCTCTCAGGAAAGCGCAACCCCTATCCCGCCAGGCTGGGTGTGCTGGAGCGGGGTGCGTGGGCCGATTTGCTGGTCGTCGGTGGCAACCCGATCGACAATGTGGCACTGCTCGCCGATCCCGACAAGAACCTGAAGCTGATCATGAAGGATGGGCGCATCTATAAAGATGCCATGCAGACCTAGACCTGCCTCTACAGGTTGTTGACCAGGTGACGGCGAATCATGCCGGCGGCTCGCTGGAGCGGAGCAACGTGAAGTCCGATGCACGCCGAGATTAAACAGGCGCTACTGGCAGCGGACGAACTGCAAAAAGTCCGCTGTCTGACTTGAGCTGACGTTTGAATGTCGATCAAAACCTTCTGGTGAGCGGCCGCAGTTGGCCGCACTCTGCCGGATGACGTGTCGACGAGCCGCCTCGCCGGTGACACTTATTTCGCTTAGCTCGAGTCTTTGCCCAGCAAGCGTTCGCGGTCCTCGTTGAGTGCCTGTCGTGGAGTGACGCATTTATCGCCGCAACGTTGACGGAATTAATACGTTCTACGGCTGCGACTACCGTTGCGTCGTCTGATCGTGCATCAAGCCTATGCAGTTCATTTGCGACGTAAGGCGTCACGGCCGTGACCGAAGACCGAAGTGTTGTTCGCGAGCGAGTTTCGGGCACACTACGGATTTCCTGGCGGCTCTCGCATGTCACGTTCATTCACTCCCACTGCGGAACAGGACGCGATCGTGGATGCAGTTATTCACGGCCGCAACCTGAAAATCAAGGCATTTGCCGGAGCAGGAAAGACGTCGACCCTGCGGCTCGTTGCCAGCCGCCTCGCAGACAAACGCGGCAGCTATCTTGCCTTTAACCGGGAGATCGCAGAACATGCGCGCCGCGGTTTCCCGCCGAACGTCGTCTCGCGTACGATGCACTCCGTTGCCTATGCATCCGTCGGCTCAGCGCTGCGTTCGCGCCTGGATCTTCCCGCCGAACAGCCGCACGAACTGGCTGCGCGATATCAGCTGGGTGCGCTGGAATTGCCCGGCATCATGGGCAAGGCGCTCGAGATTACTCCATTCGACATCGGCCGGATGATCGTGGATGGTCTTGGTCGCTTCTGCCGCTCAGCGCAGGTCTCGCCTGAAGCGTTCCACGTTCCTGTGGACGAGAAAATCGACGAGGCGGCTGGGCAATGGCTGCGTGAGGCGCTACTGCCCTATGTCACCCGTCTGTGGGAGGAAAGCATTGCTCCCCGGGCACATCAGGCGATCGGGCCGGATGTCGTCCTCAAGGTCTGGGCATTGACAGATCCGCGTCTGGATGCCGACTTCATTCTTTTCGACGAAGCGCAGGACAGCGACGGCGTCATGCTTTCGGTCCTTGGGCGACAGCGTCATGCACAGATCATCTATGTCGGCGACCCCTACCAGCAGATTTACGAATGGCGAGGCGCGATCAATGCAATGGCGTCGATCGATGCGCCCGAACTCGCATTGTCGGAATCCTTCCGCTTCGGTCCTACTTTCGCAACTCTCGCAAGCCGTCTGCTTGGCCTGCTTGGCGAGCGCACACCGATTCGAGGCCAGCATGCGATTGGCTCAATCATGGTGGAGGACCCATCGATCGCACCGCCGGTCGACGCCATCCTGTGCAGGAAGAATGCGACCGCCATCTGGCACCTGGCTGCAGGGGTCGAGATGGGCCACAAGCCGGCCATCCGCATGAGCTCGGCTGAAATCGAAGCGTTCGCGGATGGCGCCGACCAGCTAATCGCTGGAAGGCGTGCCTTTCGCCCTGCCGCTTTTTCACTGTTCGAAAACTGGGGTGAGGTGCAGTCGTTCGCCCGGAGCGCGGTCGGGCGCGACCTTCTGCCCATCGTCCGGATCGTCGAGGAATGCGGTACCGGTTACATTCGGGCGCTCGCTCGCCGCGCGACACCAGAGCCGGTTGCAGACTACGTTATCTCCACCGTGCATCGCGCCAAAGGACTGGAATGGAAACGCGTGAAGGTGGTTAATGATTTCCGGTTCGGAGTGGTCGACGGCCGCCTGAGCGTGGACGACGAAGAAATGCGTCTGCTTTATGTCGCGATCACGCGCGCACAACACGTACTCGACATCTCGGAGCTTCGTGAGGAGCTCTTGCGGTTATTCCACAAGCGCACCTGACGCATGTAGCCGGAATCACTCCCGCTGCCAGTGCCCGTCCGCTAGCGCCATCGGCATCGCCATCCGTGCGTGCTCCTGACCTTGTACCGCTGATGCAAGATTGGGAAATGTGGCCTGGACGTCCGGTCGCAACGCCCATTCCGGCAAACCGTCGATGCGATACGTGAAATAGACTTTGGTGAACGAAGTGCCCGCGACGTTTACGACCGGGTCCCAGCTCAGTATCTTCACAAGCCTGGCCTTGCCGTAGCAGATGGTGCCTTCAGGCGTTATGTATTTCTTGCCCTCGTCAGTCGGCGTGTACTGGTGTCCCGGATAACGTCGGCCCAACCAGCCTGTGACTGACACTGGATCAGCTTTCAACACGCCAGCCTTGCTCAACGCCATCATCAGTGGCGTATCCGGTTCGGAATCCTGGGCAACATTCGGCCAGTTGAACGAGATCGTTCTGCACATGCTAGGCTCACAATTACCCGAAAGATGCGGTGACTCACGCGTTCAGTAATCGCCTTGATTGTGCCGCCCTTACCAGCGCCGTCCCGCCCTTCGAACACAATACAGATCTTGGCCCCGCTGCGCACAACCCACTCCTGCATCTTCACGAGGTCCGCGTGCAGTCGACCCAATTCTTCAAGATACGCCTTGTTGCCGAGTTTGCCTCCTGACTTCGTACTATCGGCTTTCGGTACCATCCGTGTGGTTTTGGACATGTTCATGCTCCTGGTAAAGCTCGCGAAAACACCATTTACTCTTCCATTACCGGTATCCGCCCAGTCTTTGCGCCCGACCTAAGCATGAGCCAGTCCTGTTCATTACGATCCGCGTAAGCGAGTGCGAAATTTTCGATGGCCTCGTCAAATGCGTCTGACGTCCCAACATACCCACTTATCAGCGCGGGATCGCCGGCCTTTCCCATCGCATGTCCGAGCGCACGCCCGCACAGCTCCGCATATTCGCTGAAATCGCTGACATCAAAATTGGCGATGTCAAACGCCCCCTTCATGTCGCGCAACTGCCGGACATAAAAGTCAATGCCAGTCATCCGAGCCTTGGCCCACCCGAGAAAGATGTCACTTGCCGATTGAAGCAGGCGCTGGCCCGTTGCCACACGCTGCCCATGGTTAGCATACCGGCTTGGCCGAAGGTAGCGCTCTAGCACCGACGCACGGGCCTCCTTGACCTGAAGGAACAACGGGCAGTTGCCATCTGCCATGAACAGCGCAACCCAACAGCGCGTGCCGACCGATCCAACGCCGACAACCCGCATCGCCGCGTCAATCAGTTGATAGCGATCGAACAGTTCGCGCCGGTCGTCGGGCAACGTATCGCAGTAGTCCGCAATGAAGTGGCGAATAGTATCGTTGAACCGTGCCGCTTCCTGCTGGTTTGTGACTGGGAAGTGATAGACCAAGGGAGGCTCGTCCTTGATCTGCATCCGCCCATTGACGATCTCGGTCGCGTGTCCCATTTCAGCACGCGACGTTCGCCTCCGCGCCTGTGCGATGACAGCCTGTTCCATCTTCTTCTCTTTGAGCGAATGGGCGGTTGCCAGCATATTCTCTGCGTTGATCTGGTGATACCAGACATCCAGCGGGTCCATCGTAGAGCGCAATAAAACTGTCACTACCCCTGCATCGCAACGGCGCGGCTGAGCACGAGCGAGTTGACACTTTTATATCCCTTTGGATCGTAATGAAAGCGTCAATTCGCATATGTCCGCATTAAATTCGTCAACTCGCCTCCTACACTTCGAATCCCGTCCGTAAGCCGTTGATCTTATGGAAAAGTCTCTGCATATCGCAGGGCCGGTTGCGATCGCCCGTCCGCGCGGTGCTCACCGGTTCGAAGCGTTCAGCCCCAAGCTCGCGCGCCGGATGACGTTCTACCGCCGTGCCTCGCTTGAGCAGTGGGTATTGCTTGAGGCCGATCCTCGGGTAATTACCTTCTGCGAACGGCCGGGTTACATACAGATCAACGGACACAATCGTCTCGCGGACTTCTGGGTTCGGTACATCGATCGCGATGAATTAGTTATCCTTGACGATTGCCACTACAAAGATGATGCGACGAAGGCGGTTCGCAATCTCGACGTGCAGACATTTTTGATCAGGAAAGTCGTGCGTGCAGAACTGGCCGCCGCTCGCGTCTGGATTGAAAACTGGCAGCGCATGTTGCCGTGCCTGGTCGCCAACCGGGATCTTGTGCCGCCGGCGTTGCCGCAAGCGATCGTGCGCTTCACGAATGAGCCTCAAAGACTGCTCGCCATCGAGCGCGAGTTTTCGACCGGTGACCCAATACCGGTTCGCACGGCCGTGTTTGGCCTGCTGCACAGCGGACGTGTCAGTGCGCCGGAGCTTCGGACACAACCGCTGTCACTGCTCACGTCATTCGCGGCTTTGGAGGTACAGCCATGAACCGCCGCCGACCCGAATTCCAGTCGATCGACGTCGGCACCTGGCCGACCGTTGCCAGCGCGGAACTCGACGATGCTGCGCGGCGCGACTTCGAAGCCCGTCGACATGCCGTCGTGCGTTTCGCAGCCGGAGAGTCGGTCGCGACGATCGAACAGGCAACCGGCGTGAATCGCCGGCAACTCTACCGCTGCATCGAAAGGGCAATGCTGCCGCATCCAGACGGCAGGCCGTTCGGTTTTCGTGCGCTGGTTCCCTACATGCGCATCGCGGAGTACGTGCGGATACGCGACATCCGCGTGCATGGCGAGCGCGGCTGCCGTGGCGCGGCTGGAGCACTGTCGCAATTATTCGAACGTCATCCGGAGTTAGCGGGTTGGCTCGTTTTGCAGGTGAAGCAACGCAAGATATTGCTCCGGCAGATCGACACGAACGGACGGCTTCGCACGTGCTTGCGCGGCCTGCAGTCGCTGCACGACGATTTCCTTCGGCAATGTCGTGCGGTGGGGCTCACCGCTGCAGACTATCCGTTCAATACGGCGGGACATGCGATCCGCTCACTTTCTCGCCACCTGACCGCGGAGATGCTGCGCAGTTTCGGGACGGCAGCCCACCTGGCGGGCGCATCGCACCTCAAGGGCTTGCCGCGCCAGGACGACGAAGCGGCCACGCCGGCGGCGACGCGCCCTTACCAGGTGGTGGAATTCGACGGCCACCGGCTCGATATCCGGCTCAAGGTGGTGGTGCGCGATCCGCTTGGATTCGAACACGAGTTCGAGATGGAACGCGTCTGGCTGCTCGTGATCATTGACGTGTGCACGCGCGCTGTCCTTGGCTATCACATTGTGCTGGCCAGGGAGTACAGCCGCTACGATGTCATCAAGACCATCGAGAAGGCGCTGGAGCCACACCGCCCACGCACTTTCACAATCGCTGGACTCGCATATGGAACGCACGATGGCTTTCCGTCGCAACGGTTACCGGAACTGGCGTACGTGACGTGGGAATGGATGCGACTCGATAACGCGAAGGCCAATCTTGCCAGCGAGACGCTGACCGCGTTGTGCGAATTTGTCGGCTGTCTTGCTGACGCCGGACCGAAATACAGTCCGGACGAGCGGCCGTACATCGAGCGCTTCTTTGGCACGATCGCGAGCCGTCTATCATCGCGCCTGCCCGGGTACACGGGTTCGCATCCGCGCGATCTGCGGCGGGCGCTGGCCGATCCGAAGGGCGACCTGCGTCTGTATGTGTCAATCGACGAGCTCGAGGAACTGGTCGAGTACGCGATCGCGAGCTACAACGGGACGCCGCACAGCGGCCTGAACAACGCGACACCGCTTGAAGCCATCGAGTACTTCGTGCGCGGCAGGCAGACCATGGTCACGTGGCTTGCCGAACATCATCGCCACAGCTTATGCCTGATGCAGTCCGCGCGGCGTTGCCGGGTGCGCGCGTATCTGGGCCAGGGCGTTCGGCCGCACATCAACCTGCACGGCGTGCGGTACACCAACAGTGTGCTGGCGACGAGCGCCCATTTGATCGGCCACTACCTGTTGATCTATCTGAACGCCGACGATCTTCGCTGTGTACGGGCGTTTCTCGCCGACGGTACCGAACTGGGCGTGCTCGACGCGCAAGGCGCGTGGCGGGTGGTGCCGCACAACCTCAAGCTGCGCCAGGAAATACGCAAACAGAAGGACAGGCGGCGAAGTCGCCAGCTGCCCGACGTTAATCCGATCGAGTCCTATGTTCGGGACAAGCTTGCGCAGGCGAAGAAGACCCGCAAAGCGGCGACGGAGCTTGCACATACCGTGCGATTGCTTGCATCGGCACCGACCGCGCGAACGCCCGTCGGCCCACGGAACGCCCGCGCGGCGGAAACAGTGTTGTCGCCGGAAACCGCGCCGGCGGTCGTGGCGCCAGCACCGACTGTTGTCGAGTCCGCGCCGCGCACACCTGTGCGGCCGAGGAAGCTGTCAATTGGAACCGGCCAGGTGTTCTGACCTGTAACCCTTCATTGAGAGGTATGCCATGTCGCTAGAGATACCACGTCCCATCGACCCGTCACTGCATCCGCTAGTGACCGGCAACTACCGTATCGCCACGCCGGCCATCGAGGCCTTCTATGAACTCGTCATGCGCTGCCTGCGCTACCGGATCATGGGGGCGCTCATCTATGGGCCGTCGCGCATCGGCAAAACCCGGGCCATCGAGTACGTGCGTCTGCTGCTGGCACGCGATTACCCGAAGATGACAACCTACCACGCCCAATGCGAGCACAAGCCGCGGCACGCGGAGGGACCATTCTTCGCGAACCTGCTCGAGGCGGTGGGCGACTACGATCCGAACGCGGGCACGAATCCGTCCAAGCGCATGCGCCTGGCGCTGAGGATCCGCGAGGCGGCTGCCAGGGCCGGTAGCGGTACCGTGCTGCTCTTTTGCGACGAAGCGCAGCGATACAACGAAAACGAATACGAGTGGCTACGCGACGTGCACGACGCGCTGGACCGGCAGCAGATCAAGCTGTTCACGTTTCTCGTCGGTCAGCAGGAGCTGCTCGCGCAGAAGACAGCGCTGCAGATCGCGGGCAAGACACAGATCGTAGCGCGCCTGATGGTCGAGGAGCTGTCGTTCTACGGTATCCGCAATGCCGAGGACGTCGCCACGTGCCTGAACGGATATGATCAGACCGCGTATCCCGAAGGCAGCGAGTGGACATTTACGCGCTTCTATATTCCACAGGCCTTCGACTCGGGCTATCGACTCGTCAGCGATGCCGACACGCTCTGGCAAGCGTTCGAAGCGGCGCATCACAAGGCCAATCTGGCGGGACGGCTCGCCATCCCGATGGAATCGTTCGCGCGCGCCCGTGGAGATTGTCTTGAAGGAAAGCGAACTCAGGGACGGTGCCGGCTACTGCCCGGAGTCTGCTTTGTGGACCTATGCCGTGCAGCACTGCGGCTACGTGCAGTCACGCCATGCAACCGGGCGCGTCCTCGTTGCCGCCGCGTAGCGTCGCGTCGCCGCGGCCGCTGAGTTTTCCGATCCTCACACTCGACGAACGCAAGCTGACGCCCGCGCTGGGCTACGTGTTCAGCAGGAAGTGGCTCGATCCCTGCGAGTCACTCGTCTCGATCCTGTGGAAATTCGAGCGGGCAAACGGTGCGCCCGGGCATACTGTCGCGCGACTGGCGAGACCGGACATCGACCCGTATGAGGGCATTGTTCCCGAACTGGGCGAGGTCGATATCAACCGGTTGCGGGAGAACCTTCTGGTGCCGGTCGCAACGCTGCAAATGGCATTGCTGCAGCCCTCGCAGCGGCGACGTTACAGCAACGTCTTTCGCCACTGCCGGCGCTGCATGACGCACGGTTATCACAGCGTGCTCCATCAGATGGAAAGCATCCGTGCGTGTCCTGCCCATCATCGGGCACTCGAAACTGAATGTCGGAGATGCGGATACGAAGCACCGTATCGGGTCAGCGTGCGGCTGCTCGAAGCGCCATATCGCTGTGCATCGTGCCGCGCAAGCTATGGCGGTCAGGGCTGGACGCCAGGCACACCCTTGATGAAAGCCGAGCATCGCAAGGCATTCACACGCCGGTACTTCGAGCGTCACCTGGGTTGACCATCGCGCGATGGTTATGACGAAAATGCCATAGGGGCGTCGCGTGCTACCGCTTGTGATCCCGTGAACGAAATGCCTCATCGAACTGGCGGGCTCGCTGCACTTCCTCGCTGTGAAGATAGGTCGATGTCGTCGAGATCGACGCGTGCCGCAGGTTGTCCCGCACCATGATCAGTTCGGCGCCACGCGCGAGCGCGTGCGACGCATGTGTGTGTCGCATCCAGTGTGGGCTCGCACGCTTCAGCTTTTCGGCGGTCGCGGGCCGTTCGCCCTGGATCGCGTCGGCCGCCAGCACGAAGAACCGGTGCAGCACGCGCCAGAGTCGTGTGCTTTCGATGCGCGCTCCATCCTCCTCGAGACTTGCGACGAGTGGTGTTGCCGGATTCCAGCGCTCCGGTGTGACTGGCAGGCTGCGCTGGATGAGATATTGATCCAGCGCGGTTCGGGCCAGCGACGGCAGCGCCACCTTGCCCGGCTTCCTACCTTTGCCGAGTACGTGCAGCCAGTGATCGCCGTGTTCGTCACGACGGATATCGCCGAGTGTCGCGCTCACCAGTTCGCTCGCGCGCAGGCCGGTCGCGTAGCCGAAGTCCAGCAGGAACCGCAGGCGCTGCGCGGCTGCCTCGCTCCAGCCATACGACCACTCGAGGCCGTCGGCTAGCGTGCGGATCAGCAGCCACTCGCCCTCGGAGAAGCCGCGGGACGCGTCCAGTCCCGCGGGCTCTACGTGGCTTCTGACCTTGACGCCGGCGAACGGATTTGCGAGCACGTAGCGTTGCTCGACCAGCCAGCGAAACATCGCCGACAGGACGTTCAGCGCGTACGCCGCCGAGCGGGGCGACAGCGGACCGGTGAACGGGCGCCATTCGACACTGCGTCGCAGCCGCGACGGTCCGATCCAGCGTTCGCGCGGCGTCGGCCGGCGCAGGAAGCTCCGGTACGCGATTGCATCGTCGGTGGTGAGCGACGACAGTGCGCAGTCGCGCTCGACGATCGCCCACAGGATCAGGCGCTCGGCTTCCTTGCGGTAAGCACGCTGCGTCGCAGCCGACTCGTGCAGCGACAGCCACGATCGAACCGCTTCATAGTCGTTGGACGCTTTCAGCAGGCAGGCGTCCTTCGGCGCACGAAACTGCCCGCGCGAGCCGTCAACCTCGTGTGGCACGCGCAATTGCTCCCACGGCACGATGCTGCTCACCGGCGTCGCGGCAATCAGCGCGCGTGCGCGTTGGGTCAGGGCGGGATGGGCGGCGAAAAACGCTTCGATCTGGCGCGCACCGGCGGTACCGAGTCCGTCGATGGCCAACCACCAGCGCCGCCGGCGCGGAATCCGCACGGTCAGGTCAGCGAGCGTCCGGATGCCGTGGGCATGCAGGGCCGCGGCGATGCGAGCGGGAAGCCACAGGTCGACCATATCAGCGATCAGCGGTGCGGGCACCGTCAGATTGCGCAGCGTCTCGATTGCGCCATTTACCCGACTTGCCGATGCTTTCGTCGGTCGATCGACGAAGACGCCCGCCAGATCCGCGCGATGGCGAACCTGCGCGTACGCGATGAGCAGCCGGCGAATCCGGCCCAGCACGCCACGCGAGGACGCGCCGACGGCTCTCCGGTCGCCCAGATAGCGGGCCACGGCAGTCCGTGCGTCCAGCCCGGCGTACCAGCCGCGCAACGCGGCGAGCTCCGCCTCGTCGGGGAAGCCCAGGACAGTTTCGTCGGTGTCACGCGTTTTCATGTCCACCAGTTTAGACGAAGATTGATGATGGACTGATAATAGGATTTATCTTGTTGGACGCGTTTCGCTCCGTATTTCTGCGGAAAATCTGAGGTCAATACGCCAGAAAGGCCTGCGTGCACGACGATGCGGAATGCGTACGGTCAGGTCCGCGTGGGTCGTGCTGGGTTGTGTCGAGCAGGCGCGCCGCGCGCGGTGCGAACCGCTGCGCGATGTCGTCGGCCATCCGCGCCTTCGGCGGGCACGCGGTGCGCGGATGTCGATCGCCTGTGCGACCGATTTCGCGCTGTTGCCGTTCATCTGCTGGATGGTCGAAAGAGCGCCGCAAGATCGTTGCGATGGGACGCGTGCGCAACGGCGATCAGTTTGTGCGGGATGTGCCCAAGCACGCCGCGCCCGGATCGCCCGCCGCCCGGCGAGGAGGGCAAATAGCGCTCGACGGCCGCCCATACGGCGAGGCCCACGCATTACGCGCGCAGCACGGCGAGCTCATCGGTGCCGGGAAAGCCGGGTGGGATCTCATCAGGAACGGGAACGGGCAGCGGGGTGTGACGCATTTTCCCACCGATTGCAAGCATGCGAACGACAGATCCAGCCGTCCCCCGTTACCATCCGGCCGTCAAACTCTTCGAAACCACTGCACATCTCGCAGGATAGGGATATAGTCGTCAATGAGGCGCATGTTGCGCGCGCACACGAGAATGACCTCCTGCACGAGCAGGTTGTCTGGCGGTCTCCCCGCCTGATGAAGAGAGGCCGGCCAAACGCCGGCTTCTTTTTTGTACCATCACGATTTCAGTTGCTTTGCTATCGCATTGGGCGCATCGTGAAAACATCCAAATATTCCTGACCGCCTTCTCGCATCCGGATACGAGCAGTTCAATGACGGCCAGTTTTGATTGAAGAGCCCGTCATCATGACCATTCCGACCATTGAATACCGAGGGTACGAGCTGCGCGCTTACTCTCACCAGGAATTTCCGCTGCATCGCGACCCCTATGCCAAAGGGGCACGCCGGTTCTCATCCGTCGTGGGAATTGACGCTATCCCGTCCACAGGAGCGAGCTTGCGCCGCTATTCGACGTTGTTCGGCGGCGCCAGTCCCACGAACGAGCGTGATGCCATCGAGCTCGCCATGCAGTTCGGCAAAGACATCGTTGACGGCAAGGTTCAGGCATCCGAGCTCTGACAGCCAAATGCCAGTCAGTCCCAAACCCAGTGGGCCAGTATGCAGTATCCCTTTTATGTTTGCCGCGAGGACGAATTCGGCTTTCGCGGCAGTTTTCCTGACTTTCCGAGCGCCGAAGCACGCGGAGATTCGTTCGCCGAACTGCTGCGCAACGCGACGAGGGCCGTCGTATTGATGTACGACCGGAGTGAGCAACTCATCCCCGCTCCGACGTGCAGCGCGTCGGAGTTGCATTCGCTCGATCTGGACGATGGGGAGGGCATCTGGATGTTTGTCGACATCAATCTCGCGCGGATTACCTCGAAAGCCGCGGACGTTCAGTTTGATCTGCTCGAAAGTTTGCTGCAGCAAGTGGATCGGGCGGCAAGAGAACGTCATATGACGCGCTCCGCGTTCATCACCCTGGCTGCCGTACACGAACTTTCGAGCCGGTACGACGGGCAGTTGTGCTGTTTGCCCGTTTCCCAACGGGTTTTCGTGGACGCCTGACACCGTTCGCGCGACGACAAATGGCAGGAAGCAAGCGCGACGTCACGACGTGTCGCGCCGTCTCGACTATCGGGGCCGAACCAGTTTTTCTCACAGCAGGAGTGCATCATGAAGGTTGACCAGGTACATGCGGAAGAGCTGGCAGAAAGCAGGAGGCGCAGAGAGGCTGCACAGAACGCGACGGATGATGGTATGCCGATGGCACCCGAAAGTGATGAGCAAGACGTCGAAGCGATTCCATACAGAAAGCCGAAGCAAGGAATCAGGTCAGCGAGGAAATGGCCAGACGCGGTATGCGACCTCATGTGATCCTGACCGTCCACGAAAACAGAGACGATATCGCCTCGCCCGTAATCGCTGGGAAGCGAGGAACCGGAAAAGCTGGTTCCAGCAGGCCCTGAAGGGCGGCGCGGCATCGTTCCGACGGCGTGTACTCTCACGACAAGCAAGTTCTTCGCACTGCAGTTCAGGTCGCTGGAAGTGAGCTGAGGTTGCTCGTCTCCGGCTATGCACCGACCTGTGCTAAACGCGATAACGCATGACGAGACGCACCGGAGATACATGTGCTTACGATCGCGCAGCAACGTCACAGTCTGACCGTAACTGAGAACCGGATCATTCGGGCGGAACTCAGCATTAGCACGGTGCGTGACATGATTCAGACATCGCTCGTGGGCGGCTCTGACACACTACCGATGCAAGACGTTCTCGCTATGGCAGAGCAGGCACTCAAGGACCTTTTCGAAGTGAGAAAATTCTTGATCGAAAGCATCAAGGGAAAAGAGCGGGACCTGGCCAAGGTCGTTGGATCCTCGAATTAACGCTCATGTCACTCGACCAGGCACGCAGGGATTGCGACCCGTACCATTCCCACACCGTGAAGCTCGAGTGGTATCGGGCGGTGCGCGCTTGCTATCATTCAAGCGACTGAGGCAAGCGCAAATCGGCCGGATGCGCCTGGCCCCCTACGATGCGGCAAACGTTGCAGGCTATCGGAGAGAGAGGGAAGAACTCACTTCAATGGTGAGCTGTTTGTATCGATTGAAGATCCCAAAAGCACGTCAATTGCTGCCTGCCCTGCGACTTCCGCGACCAGGTAAGCCCAGCGCCTGGTAAAGGGGCCATGGCGAAGCTGGATTGCGTTTGCACCGTCGCCGATGATGCCGAAGTTGGTACCGCCTTTAATCTGCATCGTTACCTCGTACATGTCCTCCGCGGAAAGAGTCAATGTGACGTGAATCTCAAACCCTCTATAGGGAATCATCCGATACATCGACAGACTCCGCCGGTTGAAGAATCAAGCCTTGTGCTCGACTCCGGTCCTGATGGTTGTACGCAATCGTGTGCTCGGTTCCCCGATGAGCGGATGCATGGAGGCCATGCAGGTGCCGTCCCCAAATCGAGGTCCCGGCAAATACCCGTTGTGGGTCGGGCGCGAAGCTCCGAAGCATTTCGTGAGTGCAGCAGCGGGGAGCAATATATCGCCATCGCGTACTCAGTTACAAAACCAGCCAAACTGGATGGCAACCCGTCCGGAACGACGTAAGCAGCGACGACTGTCGGCGGCCCGTCCCGCGTCAGCAGAAAGGTGCAGGGGTACAGGTGGCGATAGGCCCTCTGTTCACGAAATTGTGTATCTGGTCGCGGGACCACCCTTATAAAGGGTTCTGGCCAGTCCCAGGATTCGGTCGCGGTTGTGGTCGAAGGTCGCAAGCAGCGCGGACTCGTCAGGACCCATGTCGGGGTTCAGCTTCGTCAACATCGCATCGTCGACCAGAAAGACAACCTCGCGCGCATTGTCATGGCCCCAGAAGCACACACAGTGTCTGGATGCGTCGTAGATGCGACTGGGATTGGGAAAGTTGAGCACGCACTGTTTTTTCATTCACTCACCGGACAGATATATCGCCACTTGGCCGCGTTGACATCGATGCGGGCGTCCATGTCGCGTCGCCTTTGCGCCCGCTCGCCTTCCGCCATTTCCCGTGCCGACTCACGGGCTTTCTGCTCGACGACGTAGTCGCTTTGCCTGACGGCGGGGCTTGAGTACGTCCTGGGTTGCCTGGGCATGGTATTTCCAATGGAAAAATTCAAAATATCAGGGCCGACTCAGCAACCGAATGTCGTTGTCAGCGAGGGGAGAACCTTCTTGAGCGCTCGACAAGCGGACAACGAAGACAGGCAAAACGCGGCCTGAATGAGGCACGAAGCTTTCGGCACGATATCCGCAGTGGTCTCGGTACCGTGAAGGTTGAGGGCGCCGTGCCGACCGGAGCAGTCGGGTCTCAAGGCGTGCACTCTGCGTCTGACGAGAATGCGCCTTTTTCGACGGCAATGCAAGGCAGATCGCAAAGACCTTTCAGTCGACTTCCCCCGCGCAACCGCGCAACGGTCACACACCGCAAGCGTAAGACTATCAATGCGCTGTCTGTGTGAAATGTACCCGCGACGTCAATACGTAATCCGAAATAAAACGGGTGGACCTTCCTGACTCTACGGTCTTGGCCCCTTCATTCCTTCGGCTTCCATGGCCGCATTTCGCTCCTCGCTTGCCCCAATGGGTTCCATAGCCTCGTCAACGGAAGCTGTCGCGCGTTCTGTGGCTGACCTGGTCTCGTTGACAGTGGCGCCAGATTCTCCGTCTTCCTCGCGCGGGGGAACCAGCATGTCATCCAGCATGGCTTCCAGCTCCGGCGTGTCCCATGGCGCTCCGCGCAGTTTCTTCCTCTTTATGTAGTGCCTCACCTCTGCGTCGTGCTCGGAACTCAATGGAAGACCAAGAAAGGTGTTTTGGGGGGTAGCTTCGACCATGGTACTGCTCCAGAATTTTCCCTGCTTCGAGTGTAATCCTGATGTGCTCAAGAAGCTCGAACTATCGGTCAGGGCATCGGCCGACCGCTTAAAGCGGACGTGCCACCAAGATCACCGAGTACAGGGAGAGGAAGCGCATGGCGCAATTTCCGATTGCTACCCGAAATCGTGGTGTTCCTGAAAATCGCAAATGAAGATTTGTTTGCTTGAGGGTCTAACATGTGTCACGTGTCCGGGTGACGGGGTGCTCAGCGTGCGCATCGTGATACCAGGCCATTCATTTTCCCGCATCGGGGCCTGCTCGTCGCGCATCGCGTTCCACGCCTCTGTCGACGTCATCCGTGGTCAGGCTGGGTAGCGTCGCATCTGCGTCCCGATATCCAACATCCGTGCGTGGGATAAAGCTGTGTGTGGGATAAAGCTACGAGTACGATAGATCGGTGAATAAAGACCTTTCATATTGCTATGGGAGGCTAATATGTAAGTGTGGACCCGACGGCAAGGAAGAGTGCCGCGAGTCGATCAATAGACGGTCCTGTATCGTGTTCGCGGTGGTAGTGTGCCTCGCGATATCGGCAGCGGCAGCGTGCAGGCTGGAACATGAGCGCGAGCCGGCCGCCCGTTGGCCAGATACGTCTCCGATCGGGGACCGGATGCGCGATAAGCACTGAATGACTGAGCTATCCGGATTTTGAAAGCGCCAAGGATAACGAGTGACATTTCTTACCGCATAATCGGTCGCCAGGTGTAACTCGGGAACAGATTGGAAAGGGATAGTATGACGCATGCAATGTGGGGCATCGCTTTCGGGCTGGCGCTGATCTTAGCCGTATCACTGCGGAGGTACATGCGCGGCGTCCAGCGGAAACAGGAGATCCGTTGGCTGAACGAACATCACGTATTGAACAGGCTACGCGAGCGTTTGCGATTGTCAGCTGGGAAATGACACCCGCAGGATGCAAGACTGTTTTGAAGGAGGAACAAGATGACCTTGAATTACGCAGGCAGGTCGCACGACGCAGTCGTCGCGGCGAGACATAAGCAGAAGCAAAGGGCGCAGGAACAGGCAGGCGGTGAAATGGCGATCGAGGGGAGTGAGGCCGACGCCGAGCACAGTTGCGGCGAACTGTCCGAACGAGGAAGACATGTATGGCAAAGCGGAAGCGGGATCAACAAATTCGGCGCGTGCGCCAGCGGAGTTCGCGCGCACGGAACCCGGCCAGCCAAGGCAGAGAATCTGCCGCACCCGGGTCGCTTGAGTTTCCCGCGACGGGCCATGCGCAACACCTCGAGGATCGCTTTCACATTGACGTACGGCTTGTTCATCACGATCTCCTCGTTAGTGTAATGCTGCGCAACCCTACTCGCCGTCCCTTACTGGGCCCCAAGATTTGAGATGCACCGGATCGACAAGACTTACTGCTCCTTCCTGGACGAGACTGTTCCTGTCGTCCGCGTTCATCGTAGAATGGAATGCGCTCCCGGTGCCATATCCCATGCCTCCCGTGCCTGCCAAAGTTGCGCACCTACGCAAAGGCCTGCGTGGAACTAGTCAGTTGTGCGAGATTTGTCCGCTTTCCGAGATCCGTCGCGACGACGTCCTTGAGGCACCCGGTGATCAATCAACATGGCAACCATCGTCGCTTTGGTCTTTGAATGGGTGGTGTCGATTTTCATCACCCTTTATTTTGTAGTCGCGGCTGCGACCTGTGGTCTGGTTGTGGCTAGCTACCTGATCAGCCTGATTTCCAGAATCCGACGATAAAAGGGACAATCCCGATCGCACGCGGTCCCAGGATGCCTGCGACTGGCTAAGATAGGTTGTCCAGCGCGGGCCGCGCAAGTTGCACCTCTGGATCGCACTCAAGTCCTATGCGGCCAGCCGTAGCGTCGTTCGAGCCATTCCGTTGCCCAGCCGGTTGCGTAACGGACAGCGTCGTCGCGCAGGTCAAAGCCTGCAAGGTCGCCGCTCATGAAGACATCGGCTTCGCTGCCGTCCGCGGTATGGGCGCTGATGCGTGCATGCGCCATATATTCTCCATCGGCCCTGCGCGGTGTCGGGTCGATGCGGTAATTAGGGAGAATGAGTTGCATGGTATTCGGATCACCTTGTGAAGTCAGCAAAGATCGGGCGTTTGGTCGGCGCAGGGCTGCCTAGTGCATCCCGTTCTGTTTCGATGCTCACGGGCTCGCCCGTGTCCCATTCAAAGAACGCCTCATCCGGCGGGCAGTTGTCGATCATCTGTTCCGCGTAAGTCGTGCATGCGCGCCGCGCGTCTCCCGCGCTTCGATACGCACTTTGTGTAACGAGCCTGAACACGCGGCTGCGCGACGGAACGCGTTCGACTGTCGGCTCCTGAATGCGCACGGCGGCATCGAAGCCTTCCTCGTAGTCGTGCCCACGACCGGATATGGTAGGACGACGGGGAAAGACGAGCGGATAGATTTCCAGGCCGCGATACAGGCGGAATTTGACTGTCATGGGATAACCTCGCGCCGCGCGAGGCGGCAAACAGGAAAAGGAGCGTGGAGCAATATCGGTAGTGCTGACAGAGTGACCGCGTTGCACGGTCTCCGATCACTGACAGATCCCCTTAGGGATCGCCGAAAGCGCTGCTGATGGTCGCCAGGTGCTCCATTGGGCACTTAGTCGACTGCATCCATCCTACGCGCTTTGAAGAGTTTGTATAGCGATATTTCCAGGCTCAACTAGTGCGCGATGGCGCAGTCGGTCAGGCGCAGGCGTGCGCAGACTTAACTGCCTATAATCGAGGCATTGCCGCACAGTCCCGACAAGAGGCGCGTGACTTTACTTCCAGGAGCGCCTCCTCATGTACCGCATCATTCCCTACCGTGGCTTTGAGATCCACGTCACTTTGGTGGCTTCTGCCGAAGACCTTTATGACGTGACTTTCCAGATCAAAGGCGGGGCCAACCTTAGCGTGCTCGGCCATCGAGGTCACCGCATCGAGATTCGTAACGGCCCTTTCACGCGGCGCTGGTCTTATCTCATCGGGGAAAGCGCGGGGCAAGCTGCAATCGACACGCTCCTCGGCCCCGCATGAGGGCTAACCGCGTGGCCTGGCGCCGTTCCTCACATCTGCATAACGAGCGGCTTCCCGATCGTCCTCACCTCCGCGCGAGATACGGACCACAACAGGAGACTCAGCGATGAAAGCCAATTCCGTCGAGCTGTACGTGGGCCCGAATGGCGACACGTGGCTCCTGGGTATCGGAGCTGACGAACTTCCCGTCGTTCACCATGTCCCGAACGCCGCGTCAGGAGGCCGGCCATCCGAGATTTCCGTTGCGACGTTCCTGTCGTCAGGGCAGGCAGGGCCGCAACGCGATGCTCTGCTTCAGTTGATCGGACAGTTCGTCCGTGATCGAGCGAATTTGCCGCCAACTTCTTCCGGGATACGCGCGGCGCTATCCAGGCCGGCCGCGGATGCGCTGCTTCTCACGGGGGCGCGCGTCCGGACCTTCGCGCATACGGACCATCTGACGAATGCCAGCAGTTTCTTTTTCGCGCGTGACGGGCGGCTCTTTCTGGTGACGAGTCGCCACGTCATCAGCGACGAGCCAAGCGGACACTTTCCGGACAGGTTGGAGATCGAGCTTCACATCGATCCCGACGATCTCGGTGCCTCGACGTGGTTCTCCATCCCCTTGTATGCGGAAGGCGTCAGCCTTTGGCGGCAAGGCGAAGACGACGCCGGCTCAATTGACGTGGCGGTGCTCGAGATTCACAGGGATCGGCTGCCGGCGAACGCGGTATTCAGCTCGTTTGGCCCCGAGCACCTGCCCAGGCCGGGGGACGTCGTGCCAGTTGGCGCTTCGGTGCTGGTCGTCGGATTTCCGCTCGGCTTTCACGATTCACTGCACCATCTACCTGTGGTGCGGCAAGGCGTCATAGCATCAGCGTTCGGCCTGCGCTTTCAGGGCAAAGGATGTTTCATTACCGATGCGCGGACGCACCGTGGCACTAGCGGCGCGCCCGTCGTCATGAGCAACGTATCGACCGGACAAGCGACAACCGGCGCGCGCCTGCCATGGATGCTTCTCGGCGTGCATTCGTCTGCCATTGATATGGGCGCGCGAGATTTGCACATTGACGAGACGCTGGGCCTCAACAGTGCCTGGTATTCGGACGTTCTGATGACTCTGACCAGTTTCTGATTGCCGAAGCGGGCGAAATGGAACGCGACGGCAAATGACGTCATGCCGATTATCCGGCAGCCCCGACACGATCGGGGCCGAGTACGAAACCGTAAAGGTGTGGCGATCGACGCTACCGAGGCGATGCGGGGCGCAGGTTCGGCGAATTTTCCGAGCGAAATATAACGGATATGGCAAAGAGGAAACGTGGTCAAATTAGCGGAGCTCAGAATTGGTGGACCTGACGCATTGCTAAGCGTGGGGCTCGACAACGGAAGGCGGAGCGCACCAGATGGATTGCGCAGAATCCACCCTCGAAGTTCACGAGGAGATCGTGATGAACAGGCCATACATCAATGTGGAAGCAATCCTTGAACTGTTTCGCACGACCGTCGAAGAAAGGTCAAGCAGGCCAGCTGCGGAGGCTTCCCTGTGTTGGCTGGCCGGGTTCCTTGCCCGCGAGCGTTCTACGATGAGCGCAGACGACTGGGACGGCCGTGTCAACGTAAGCGCACACCTCTGGCAGGTTTGGGACGTTGCACCGGAAAGACGTTGATGTTGCTGAGGTTCGCGCATGCCGGACCCTGAACGGGCATCGTTGCACCGCATTTCTTCCGCATCTGATCGCCGCCCTGGCCGGCTCGCGCGAGCTGCCTGCTCATCAAATAGATCGCGACGGAACCGGCAAATGCGCGCAGAATGGACAAGGCGGCCGCTTCCGCGGTCGAAGTAACTGGAGAAACACGATGTCAAAGGGTCAATTGCGCGGCAATCGCGAGGCAAAAAAACCGAAACAGCCCAAGAAAATACCGCCTCCTGCAGCGGATCTTTCCGGGACAACCGCTCCGAAGACCTCCGCCAGCTCCCCGACGAAGAAGAAATAACCGGCACTTAACAGACGCAGGTTCAGTCTGCGTCCCGTGATCTTCCGTTTCGTCGCGCACCGCTTGTCCGGTGCCATACGGGTTAGCCTGGGGCCGGCCCATTTTCTCCCTTCCTGTTGACTAGTCGCATAACACTCGCGACACACCGCACGCGTAAAACAAAGCAAAGTCAGGCATACGTCTCCTCTACTGGCGCGGCTGCACCCGTGCCGCCACACGCGCCAGTGCGCCGGAGTTGGTCATGCCGGCAATTCGTGCTCACGTCCACGGATCATCGTAGCGATGGCGTCCGGCAGACCTTTCAACAATATCGCGCGCGGGTTTTGGCTCGTTCGCCGAAGTCACCTAACCGCAGAAAAAAGGCGTCTGTGAACAACACATTGCTTCAGTACACGATACGATTTCGTTCACGCTCACCACCGTGGACAGACACCGCGCCAGTGCGCGATGAACTATTCGGCGTCGAGCGTCTCGAGCAGCACGCGCAGAGCCTCGCCGCGGCCCAGCCGGTGACGAGCAAACCACCCGTCGTGCTGGCTCTGCACACGCGGCTCAACGACAATGCCGCCGTCCTGCTCGCAGCTTACCGCGCGAGTGCCGCAGAACTGGAGAGCGGCCGGGGCGTGGAGCCTGCGGCCGAATGGCTGCTCGACAACTATCACCTCGTCGAGCAACAGATCCGCGAGATTCGCGACGACCTGCCGCCAGGCTACTACCGTCAGTTGCCCAAGCTCGCCGAGGGTCCGTTCGCCGGCTATCCGCGCGTATTCGGCCTTGCGTGGGCATTCGTTGCCCATACTGACAGTCACTTCGACCCGCAGGTGCTGCGGCGTTTCATCGACGCCTACCAACGGATTCAGCCGCTGACGATCGGCGAATTGTGGGCGGTGGCGATCACGCTGCGCATCGTGCTGATCGAAAACCTGCGACGTCTCGCCGACCAGATGACCGCGGGCCGCACCGCACATGCGGATGCCGACGCGCTCACCGAGCGTCTGCTCGAATCGGGCAGCGCGCGTTCCGCACTGGAAGCGGATATCGCTACACGTTCGCCGGGCGCGTTGTCGGAGCCGTTTGCTGCGCAACTCGCTAAACGGCTGCGTGATCAGGATCCGCGTACCACGCCGGCGCTCGGCTGGCTGGAAGAGCGGCTGAAACGCCAGGATCTTTCCGTCGATGAGGTCGTGCAGCGCGCGCAGCAACACCAGGGTGCATCGAACGTCACGGTGCGCAATGTGATTACCAGCATTCGCCTGATTTCCGACATCGACTGGACAGAACTGTTCGAGAGTATGAGCCTTGTCGATGCGCGGCTGCGCGCAGGCAGCGCATTCGGCACGATGGATTTCCCGACGCGCAACCTGTACCGCAGCGCGATCGAGCAACTGGCGCGCGGTTCATCCGCGAATGAACTCGAAGTGGCAGATCTCGCGCTGCAGTCGGCGCAAGCGGCGATTGCAGCGGCGGGCGATACGGTACGTGCGGGACGTGCTGGGGAGCCTGGCTACCATCTGATCGCCGAGGGCCGGCGCGCGCTCGAGTCCACATTGAAATTTCGACCGCCGCCGCGTCTGAAGATCACGCGATTCAGTGTCCGTCTCGGCATCGGCGGCTATGTCGGCGCGATCCTGGCGGCTGCCACGATGCTGATGGCACTGGACTTGTGGGCGATGTGGACGCTTTGGACCGCACCACCGCAAGGCACCGACGCGTGGCTACTCGCATTGTTTGCCGTATGCGCATTCCTGCCTGCCACGGAGGTCGCAACGGCGTTCGTCAATCGCGCGGTGACATCGGGTTTCGGCGCAGTCACGTTACCCGGGCTCGAACTGACGGCGGGCGTGCCGTCGTCGCTGCGCACGCTGGTCGCCGTGCCGACGCTTCTGACCAGCGAGGCCGAGTTGCGCGAGCAGATCGAACGCCTCGAGGTGCATCATCTCGCGGGCGCTGGCGGCGACCTGTCGTTCGCGTTGCTGGCTGACGGGCTCGATGCCGATGAGGAAGTGCTGCCCGGCGATGCGCCTCTGCTAGCCGTCGCTGCCGACGCCATCGAAGCACTGAACCGCCGGCACGGACAAGGCCCCGGCGGCAGCCGTTTCCTGTTGCTGTACCGCCGTCGCGTGTACAACGCGAGCGAGAACAAATGGATGGGCTGGGAACGCAAACGCGGCAAGCTGCACGAACTCAACCGGCTGCTGCGTGGCGCGACCGATACGAATTTTGTGCCGATCGCAGGGCGGGCACCGCAGGTGCCATCGGGCGTACGGTACGTCATCACGCTCGATGCCGACACGCGTCTGCCACGCGATGCCGCGCTGCGCCTGATCGGCAAGATGGCGCATCCGCTGAACCGGCCGCAATTCAGCGACATCGAACAGCGTGTGGTTAACGGCTATGCGATCCTGCAGCCGCGCGTGACGCCATCGCTGCCCGTTGGCCAGGAGGGGTCGCTCTATCAGCGTGTGTTCTCCGGCCCAGGCGGGATGGACCCCTACGCAGCGGCCGTATCCGACGTCTATCAGGACCTCTTCGGCGAGGGTTCGTTTACCGGTAAAGGCATCTACGACGTCGATGCATTCGAAGCGTCGTTGCGCGGCCGAGTGCCGGAAAACGCACTGCTCAGTCACGATCTGTTCGAAGGCATTTTTGCGCGCGCGGGCCTCGCATCCGATGTCGAGGTAGTCGAGGAAGTGCCGTCGCGTTACGACGTCACGTCAAAACGCCAGCATCGCTGGACGCGTGGCGACTGGCAGTTGCTGCCGTGGATCGTCGGGCATCGGGGCCGCGTGCGGCCGGCGATGCCATCCATCGGCCGCTTCAAGATGCTCGACAATCTGCGCCGCTCGCTACTCGCCCCCACAATGGTCGCCGCGTTCGCGCTGTGCTGGTTGATGCCCGTCCGCGCCAGTCTTGCGGGAATCCTGGCGTTGTCAGGCGCGCTCGCCATTCCCGCGTTTCTGCCGACGCTATTCGCGATCATGCCGCCGCGTGCCGGGATCCGCCTGCGCAATCACTTCCGCGCCCTCGCTGCCGACGTGCGGCTTGCTACCTTGCAAATCTTTTTGTCGGTCGCATTCGTCGCCGATCAGGCATGGCGCATGGTCGATGCGATCGTCCGGACGCTTGTGCGCCTGTTCATCACGCGTCGCCGTTTGCTCGAATGGACGACGGCGGCACAGTCCAAGGCCAGCCCGCGTCTGGATCTGAGCGGCTTTTATCGACAGATGAGCGGCGGTATCACGCTTGTACTTGTGTTGTGCGCCGGTGCGCTCACCTTTGAGCCGGCACATTGGCCGCTCGTATTGCCGTTCGTCTTGCTGTGGCTGGCCGCGCCGGCGCTGGCACTGTGGTCGAGCCGTTCGCCAGCGGTCGCGGGGCGATTTGCGATGTCTGACGAAGACGCCCAGCACCTGCGCCTGATCGCGCGGCGTACCTGGCGCTTCTTCGAGACCTTTGTGACGCCGCTCGAAAACATGCTGCCACCGGACAATTTCCAGGAAGACCCGAAGCCGGTCGTCGCGCAGCGCACCTCGCCGACCAACCTCGGGCTGTATCTGCTGTCGGCGGTTGTCGCTCGAGATTTCGGCTGGGCGGGGACGGTGGAAACCACCGATCGCATTGAAGCCGCATTTGTCTCGATGCAGAAACTTCCGCGTTTCAGGGGCCATTTCTACAACTGGTACGACACGCGGGACCTGCGGGCCCTGGCGCCCGTGTATGTATCGTCAGTCGATAGCGGCAATCTCGCCGGCCATCTGATCGCGCTCGCCAACGCGTGCGAGGAGTGGCTGCAAGCGCCGCTTGCGTCGGCTGCCAGATCCGGAATACGCGACCACCTGCAACTCGCGCGCGAGGCGGTCGACGCGCTGCCAGCGGCAAACGCGGAGCATGGCAAACAGCTCGTCGAAATTTTCGAGGAAATCGATGCGCACCTGCGTGGCCCGCAGATGCTTGAGGCGTTGTCGCCGTCGCTGATCCGGCTAACGAGGAAAGCCGCGCAGACGACGCGCGCGATCATGCCGGCCGGCGGCGACGACAGTTATGCCGATCTGATGTTCTGGATCGAGGCCTTGCATCGCAGTGTGAGCGAACACAGTCGCGACCGGCAGCAACTTGGCGCCGTGCCGCAGCTTTTGCAAGCACGTCTGCGCTCGCTTGCCGACACGTCGCGCGAGATGGCGCTCGGTATGGACTTCTCGTTTCTGCTCGATCAGGATCGCAAGCTGCTGTCGATCGGCTATTCGCAAGCGGATAACAGCCTCGATACGAGCTGCTACGACCTGCTCGCGTCCGAAGCGCGGCTAGCGAGCCTGTTTGCCATCGCCAAGGCAGACGTGACGACGCGTCACTGGTTTCGCCTCGGTCGCGCCGCGACGCCGGTCGGCAACGGTTCTGCGCTGATTTCGTGGTCGGGGTCGATGTTCGAGTATCTGATGCCGTCGCTGGTGATGCGCGCGCCGGTCGGCAGTCTGCTTGAACAGACCAGCCGACTGGTCGTGGAACGGCAGATGTCGTACGCGCGGTCGCTCGGCATGCCATGGGGCATCTCGGAGTCCGCGTATCAGGCTCGCGACATCGAGTTCAACTATCAGTATTCGAACTTTGGCGTACCCGGCCTCGGCCTGAAACGCGGCCTTTCCGAAAACCGGGTCATCGCACCTTATGCGACGGGTCTGGCGACCATGGTCGCCCCGCAGGCCGCCCTCGAAAACTACGCGCAACTCGCGAAGCTGGGCGCGATGGGCCGCTACGGCTTTTACGAAGCCCTTGATTTTACCCGTGCCCGTCTGCCCGACGCGCAGCACTTCGCGATCGTCCGCAGTTTCATGGCTCACCATCAGGGCATGACGATCGTTGCAATCGCAAATACCTTGCTCGATGCAGTGATGCGAGCGCGCTTTCATCGCGAGCCGATGATCCGGGCGAGCGAACTGCTGCTGCAGGAACGCATGCCGCGCGACGTCGCAGTGGCCCATCCGCGCGCCGAGGAAGTGAGTACGTCCGCAGCGGACGCCGGCACGATGCTGCCGACGGTACGTCGCGTCGCCGAAACGACGGCGGCCAGCGGGCCGCCGATTACGCATCTGCTGTCTAATGGACGGTATGTGGTGATGCTCACCGCCACCGGCGCCGGTTACAGCCGCTGGCGTGAACTCGCGATCACGCGCTGGCGCGAAGACGCAACCCGCGATCACTGGGGCTCGTTTATCTACCTGCGCGATACGCTGGGCACCCAGATATGGTCTGCCAGCGCGCAACCGTGCGCTGCCGAAGCCGAATACGGCGACGTCGTGTTCGGCGAAGATCATGCGGAATTTACCCGTCGCGACGGATCGCTGACCACGACCATGGACGTGCTGGTTTCCGGCGAAGCGGACGGCGAAGTTCGGCGTGTCTCGCTCGCGAACAGCGGGCGCAGCGCGTATGAAATCGAACTGACCTCATACGCCGAACTCGCACTGGCCACGCCAGCTGCCGACAACGCCCATCCGGCATTTTCGCGGATGTTCGTGCAGACCGAGCATCTTGCCGAATTCGAAGCGCTGGTGGCGACGCGGCGTCCGCGCTCGCATGACGAGGCTCAGGTCTGGGCCGCGCATTTCGCCGTGGTCGAGGGCGAGATCGTCGCCGAACCGCAGTACGAAACGGATCGGCTGCACTTTCTGGGCCGCGGGGGCAATACCCGCACGGCCAAGTCGATCGTTAGCGACCGTCCGCTCTCCAACACCACAGGTACGGTGCTCGATCCGGTCTTCTCGCTGCGCTATCGCGTGCGGGTACCGCCCGGCAAGGTGGTGCGCGTCACGTTCTGGACCGTGGTGGCCGAATCGCGCACACAGCTGCTCGATCTCATCGACCAGCATCACGACCGCAACGCGTTCGATCGCGCCAAAACCCTCGCGTGGACGCAAGCTCAGGTGCAATTGCGCTACCTCGACGTGGAGGTCGAAGAGGCGGCGGACTTTCAGCGGCTCGCGGCGCCGATCCTGTATGCCGACGCGCGCTTCAGGGCGACGCCCGACGCCATCGTGCGCGGCGCCGGCCCGCAGTCGGCGTTGTGGCCGCACGGAATTTCGGGGGACCTGCCGATCGTGCTGCTGCGCATCGGCGATGTCGACGATATCGCGCAGGTCCGGCAGCTATTGAAGGCACACGAATACTGGCGCATGAAGCGGCTGGCGGTCGATCTCGTGATCGTCAACGAGCGGGGTTCGTCGTATATCCAGGAGTTGCAGGGGACGATTGAAACTGCGGTGCGCAGCAGCCAGTCGCGGCCGCGCTTTGACGGCGAACTCGCGCAGGGTTCGATCTACGTGCTGCGTGCCGACCTGATGAGCGTCGAGACCAGAGCGCTGCTGCTATCGGCCGCGCGTATTGCGCTGCTGGCGCGCCGCGGCGCCATCGCTGCCCAGCTTGGTTACCTGACGCAAATGCCGGCACGCTCACCCGCGCCTCGCCGGCAAAAAACAGCGTGGTTTTCGCCGTGGCAGGAGCACTCTGACGCGTCCGCAGTGCCGACGCTGACTGCAGGTCTTGAGTTTTTTAATGGCCTGGGCGGCTTTGCCCGCAACGGCCATGAATACGTGACGGTGCTCACTGGACAGACCAGCACACCGGCACCATGGATCAATGTGATTGCCAACGGCGGTTTCGGCTTCCAGGTCGCTGCGGAAGGCACCGGTTATACGTGGGCGGACAGCAGCCGGGAAAATCAGCTCACGCCATGGTCGAACGATCCCGTCGAAGACCCTGCTGGCGAAGCCATTTACGTGCGCGATGAAAGCACCGGCGACGTATGGACGCCCACTGCACAGCCGATTCGCGACGGCGGCGTGTACGTCGCGCGTCACGGGTACGGCTACAGCCGCTTCGAGCACGAAGCGAACGGCATTGCACTCGGCTTGCTGCAATACGTGCCGCTGGCCGATCCGTTAAAGATTACCCGGCTGACATTGCGCAATCTGTCGGGTCGCAGACGGCGGCTATCGGTCACGGCGTGGCTCGAATGGGTGCTCGGTACCTCGCGAGGCGCGTCGGCACCGTTCGTCATGACGGAAATCGACTCGCTCACGAGAGCCATGCTGGCGCGCAATCCCTGGAGTACCGCATTCGGCACGCGTGTCGCATTTGCTGACCTGAGCGGCCGGCAAACGGCATGGACGGCCAATCGCACTGAGTTCCTCGGCCGCCACGGCGACGCGGCCGCGCCTGCGGCATTGACCGGCAATGCGTCCCTGTCCGGCGCGACCGGTGCAGGGCTCGACCCATGCGCGGCACTACAGACTTTTGTCGAGCTGGAACCACAGGAGACGGTCGAAGTGGTCGCGTTCGTCGGCCAATGCGCGAGCGTCGCCGAAGCACGGGCGCTGATCGAGCGTTATCGCACCGCGAACCTCGATACGGTGCTAGCCGATGTGACACGTCATTGGCAGAACGTGCTGGGTGCCGTACAGGTCAAGACGCCAGATCGCGCGATGGACCTGATGCTCAACGGCTGGCTGCTGTACCAGACGCTCTCCTGCCGGATCGAAGCGCGCTCGGCGTTCTACCAGGCAAGCGGCGCGTACGGATTCCGCGACCAGTTGCAGGACATGATGGCGCTGACGCACGTGCGGCCCGACGAAACTCGGCGGCACCTGCTGCGTGCCGCGTCGCGGCAGTTCGTCGAAGGCGACTTTCAGCATTGGTGGCTGCCACACTCGGGACAAGGTGTGCGCACGCGGATCTCCGACGACCGCCTGTGGCTCGCTTACGCCGCGGCGACGTACATTGGCTGCACAGGCGATCGCGCGGTGCTGGAGGAGGTCGTGCCCTTCCTCGACGGTCCGCAGTTGCAACCCGGCGAGCACGACACTTTCTTCCAGCCCATGCTAGCCGAGGAATCTGCTTCTTTATTCGAACATTGCGCACGTGGCCTTGATCAATGTATCGAATTGACTGGCGCGCACGGCTTGCCGCTCATCGGCACGGGTGACTGGAACGACGGGATGAACCGCATCGGCGCAAACGGCAAGGGAGAAAGCGTCTGGCTCGGCTGGCTGCTGTTGCGCACCATCGAGCTGTTCGCGCCATTCGCCCAATGCCGCGATTCAGCGCGCGGCGAGCGCTGGCGCGTGCATGCGGTGTCGGTGCGCGACGCACTGGAGCGTGACGCATGGGATAGCGAATGGTACCGCCGTGCAACTTTCGACGACGGCAGCTGGGTCGGATCGAACACCAACGACGAATGCCGGATCGATTCGATTGCCCAGTCTTGGGCCGTACTGTCAGGCGCAGCCGAACCACAGCGTGCACAGCTTGCGATGGCCGCGCTGGACAAACACCTGATCCGTCCGGATGACGGCATTGCGTTGCTGTTCACGCCGCCGTTCGACAAGTCATTGCACGATCCCGGCTATATCAAGGGCTACCCGCCGGGGCTGCGCGAGAACGGTGGCCAGTATAGCCATGCGGCGATGTGGGCGATCTTCGCGTTCGCTAAACTCCACGACGGTAACCGGGCTGCCGGTTTGTTTTCGCTGCTCAACCCGGTTAATCACGCGCGTACACCGATCGAGACCGAACGCTACAAGGTCGAGCCCTACGTGGTCGCGGCCGATGTCTATTCAGTCGCACCGCATGTCGGACGCGGCGGCTGGACGTGGTACACGGGGTCGGCCGGATGGATGTACCGGGCTGGAGTCGAGGGCATTCTGGGGATTCGCAGGGAAGGCGATTTTCTGGTAGTGAATCCGTGTATTCCAGATTCGTGGCCGGGTTTTGAAGCGACGGTCTATGTGCATTCAACGCGCTACGAAATCCGTGTCGAATCTGCGCCAGAGCATCGTGCGATGCGTATTGTGCTCGACAGTCAACCTATCGATTGCAGCGGCGAAGGCGTGTACGTGCCACTTGATGCCGGCTCGCATAGGCTGTCGATTACATTGTGCCGGGGTCACACCGAGAAAATCGACTCTCCGGAGCCGGCCCCGTAAAGTGCTCCGGGCCGTGCGCATGATAGACAACACCGGCCGTTTCTCGCCCGCACAGCAACCGATGGCTGATCGCCGCCGGGCCATGCCTGCGTTCACTTTGTACTGCTCCCACATTAATCAGCGGCGACTTCGATGCCCGGCTATTGGGCCGCCGCCGACGGCAACGGGGAAATCCTGACAAGCGCGGACCAGATTGGGAAGGTAAAGAGCGCACGGCTTGGCGTCTGAAACACCTGAGGTGTCTCAAGGCACCTATGGCCGGCTCGCCACATCCGAGCTTGGTCGCCTGCGCTCACGGCCAGCAACCGGCATGCACCGGTTGCCAGCGTGATGCCGCAGGAATCTGGCGTCGAAGGACGGCGCTCACGGAGACGGTCCGAGAAGGTTGCTTGCCAGTAGTCACCCGCCGCTCGACACCGGCGTGGATGGCTGCTGCCAGTTCCTCGAACCGAGCCGGCTTGCGCAAAAACCGCCCCCATGATGTCGACGGGTTGGGTGGTTCCGGCGCCGCTGACAGCATCAGGATAGGCAACTCTGAGTATGCGTGCTGGGCATGGACCAAACGGCACAGCTCAGCACCGTTGATGTCCGGCATTTCGTAGTCTGTGATCATGAACTGGATGCACTCATGGTGCAAAATGGCCAGTGCACGCTGTCCGTCGCCTGCGACGCTCACCTGGTGACCGTCACTTTCCAGCGCCAACTGCAGCGAAGAGAGATTCTCGGCATCGTCATCAACCAGCAGAATATTCGCCACATTCGGCTCAAAGAGGTGCTCGTTCGGGGACGGGCGATGGGGCGAAGCTGCTCGTACTGCCCCTGCGCCGGCCACAATACGTTCCCGCAATCGACGTGCCGCAACCTCGGCACCTCGTTATTGTTTGTTCGGCGCGGCAACCATGCAGCCCATGTCTTGACGAAACCGCCCTGTGGTTACTTGAATCCGAATATCTCGCAGCAACTTTCCGCGAACGAACGGCTGGTCAAGCGCTGCGGATTCAACCCGTCGATGCAACACACTTAAGCCGCTGTTGGCCGACTACTGCCCGATGCATGCCGGATAAATCGGTACCATCTGCCCGGTCGTTGACATTTTTATTTCGAATGCGCGAAGCCCATACCGCACAAGTCTTTGCGTGTCACCGATGGGAGCCAGCGGGCGAGTTGACACGTTTAATGCCGCAACGTTGACACATTTAATGCGGTCTACGATATCGCAAGCTCGCAGCGCGTCGCAAGAATGTGAACATCGGCGTGGTCGCCGTTGCGAGGGACCTCGCGGGGTTCATCTGGGACATCAGCAGGCTTGCCATGTCCCTCGCCATACCACGCGATGCCCGCCCACTCTGACAACAAACCATACTCACGCAACTTGAACCGTGGAGTTTCCTGAAGGCGGCGTAGCCCGGCACCCGAGCAACCCGCGATTGGACTATGCAACATATCTCTTGTAATCCGCGACTTTAGGTAGCGGCAGGCTCAAGGGGCGGACCACCGTAATGCGGCAACCCAACCCGCGGATATCAGTGTGATCCACCGTCGAGACGTACTGCTACGTCGCCCTCAGGAAATTCAGATGCACCCAAAAGGCAAAACCGATCCCGATTGACACGGAAAGTCATATCAGTCCTTCGGCCACAAAGAGACATCTGCCAATCAACAAGGAATGGCCGCTTTTCGATGCAGAGCAGTCAAAGCAGGCGGCTCATGTGGCCTTGTGCGAGGTTCAGCCTAGCGTCATGCAAGCGCCCGCCGGAGGTCCTCAGCGGTATACGGCTTGCGAAGCGCGCGCCACGAGAATGGCAACTGCCTGGCGGGGGGAGCGTCAGCGCCCGACGAAAAAACGACCCTGATATGCGGATGTTCGCGCACCGCCTTGATCGCGAAATCGATGCCCGACATGCCGGGCAACGAGATATCAGTCAGCAGCACATCAAATTCCTGCACGCCCAGCGCGTCGTCGGCTCGCTCCGCCGATCGGTGGAGCACCGGCCGGTGTCCGAGCATTTCGAGCAGCGCACCCACGGCATCTGCGGAGCCCGCATCGTCATCGACTACCAGCACACGCAACGAGCCGGGGGCTGTCGAATCATGTTCGACGTTGCCGTTGCCGGTCGTTTCGAGCTCGACACCTTGTGTGCCCAGCACACGCCTGATCTTGCGGGCAAGCTCTTCACGGCTGTACGGCTTGCTGAGGAGTTCGACGCCATCGTCGAGTCGCCCGCCATGCACGATCGCGTTCTGTGTGTATCCCGACGTGAACAGTACCTTTATCTGCGGCAGCATTCCGACAGCCTGCCGCGCCATGTCCGGGCTCTTCAGTGGGCCGGGCATCACGACGTCGGTGAAGAGCAGGTCGACCTGTACGCCGCTGCGAATGATCGTCAGCGCCTGCTGCGCGTCGTCCGCCTTAAGCACCGTATAGCCCAGACCACTTAGCATGTCGACGACGGTCGATTGCAGTTTCCGGTCGTCTTCGACGACGAGTACCGTTTCCCTGCCGCCGCGCAGCGGCATGCGAACGGGCGAGGACGGCTCTACGGCGCTTGCAGTCGATCGTGGCAGATACACCTTGACAGTTGTGCCGTGGCCGGACTCGCTATAAATCCTCAGGTGTCCGCCACTCTGTTTGACGAAACCGTACACCATGCTCAGACCGAGGCCTGTTCCGTAGCCTTCCGGCTTGGTCGTGAAGAACGGGTCTATCGCCCGCGCGAGCACATCGGGGGACATGCCGACTCCGGTGTCCGTCACCGCGAGCACAACATACTGCCCCGCCGGTACATCCTCCAGTCCGGCCACATAGCGATCGTCGAGCATTGCGTTGCCCAGCTCGAGCGTTAGCTTTCCACCGTCGGGCATCGCGTCGCGTGCGTTGATGGCGAGATTCAGAATCACGTTTTCCAGCTGGTGGACGTCTGCGCAGGTATTCCACAGTCCACCTGCCACCACCGTTTCAACCTGGATGGTTTCGTCGAGCGACCGTCGCAGCATGTCGTCCATGTTGCGCAGCGTGGTCGCCAGATTGATGACGACCGGCTGCAACGGTTGGCGACGCCCGAACGCAAGCAGTTGCGAGGCGAGTTTTGCGCCGCGCTCGACGGCGTCGATAGCCTTGTCGAGACGTTCCCGCATCCAGCTGTCGCGGCCGAGCCGGCTCTCGATCACTTCAAGGTTGCCGCGCACGACCTGCAGCACGTTGTTGAAGTCGTGTGCGACGCCACCGGTCAGCTTGCCAACAGCTTCGATCTTTTGCGACTGGAGCAGCGCCGAGCGCGTTTCGTCGAGGGCTCGCTCCGTCTCGCGTCGCTCGCTTATGTCGCGCGTGATTTTGGCAAAGCCGACGAGCGTGCCATCGTCATCGCGAATCGCATCGATTACCACGTGCGCCCAGAAGCGGCTGCCATCTTTGCGCACCCGCCAGCCTTCGGTTTCGAAGCGACCTTCGCGCGCTGCCGTTTCGAGCCCGCGCTGCGGCAGGCCCGCGGCGGCATCCTCCGGGGTGTAGAAACGCGAGAAATGCGAACCGATGATTTCCTGCGCGGTGTAGCCCTTGATGCGTCGCGCGCCCTGGTTCCAGTTCGTGACGTTGCCCTCGGGCGACAGCATGAAGATCGAGTAGTCCGTCACGCCATGCACCAGCAGGCGGAAGCGCCGCTCGCTTTCGACCACCGCGTCGTGCGCCTGCTTCTTGTCACTCATGTCGCGCACGATCTTGCCGAAACCAAGCGTCTGTCCCGAAGTACCCCGCAGCGCGGTGATCACCACGCTGGCCCAGAAGAAGCTCCCGTCCTTACGCACACGCCAGCCCTCGCCCGAGTAGCGGCCGGTTTTACGCGCCTCGCACAGTACGTTCTCGGGCACGCCCGCGCGACAGTCCTCATGGGTGTAGAAGACAGACAGTGGGCGGCCGAGGATTTCTTCCCGCGAATATCCATGGATGTGCTCGCCACCGGGATTCCAGCTGACAACGCGGCCGTCAGCCGACAGCGCGAAAATCGCATAGTCGGTGGTCGAATCGATCCATTGGCCCGCCCACACTGTTTCCCGAACTTCCATCGGGTTCTGCGGTTCGTCCATCTCGAACGATCTCCCTGGAAAACGAAGATACCGGTGTGGAGTGCATCGAAGGACGCATTACGCTGCGCCTGCTCACTTCGAACTTGCTCAAAAAGTTTCAGAAATTTGCGGCGACTTATGTCTCCGGTAAACACTACAACTTTACACGCTTCGACTGTACGACCTTGTCCTAGGTTGGAACAGCCCCCTGAAACTCCGGACACAGTCTCCCACTTACAATAGCGGGTAGGCATAAGACTGTGTATATGACTAACAACAAGAACGAAGTGATGGAAGTGTTGACGGGACCTGAGCGCCGGCGGCGCTGGTCGGCAGATGAGAAGCTGGCGATGGTTCGAGAGACGTTCGAGCCCGGCAAGACAGTTTCGATGGTGGCGCGGCTGCACGGCATTAACCCGAATCAGCTGTTTCAGTGGCGCAAGCTGCATCAGGACGGTAGCCTGTCGGCAGTGAGCGCTGGCGAAGAAGTTGTGCCGGCGTCTGAGCTGGGTGACGCGCTGAAGCAGATAAAGGAACTGCAACGCCTGCTCGGCAAGAAGACTATGGAGAACGAGATTCTTCGGGAAGCCGTGGAGGTGATGAAGTCGCGAAAATGGATTGCGCGCTCACCCTCATTGCCAGGGGACGACCAATGAAGCAGGTCTGTGACGTTCTCGGTGTAGCGCGCTCGAATATGGCGGTAAAGCTCGCGCGGCCTGCTGACTGGCAGGACGGCCGCGGTGCACGGAAAACGAATGATGCAGGCCTCGTCGACGAAATCCGGTTGCTCATTGCCGACTTGCCGAGCTACGGCTATCGACGCGTGTGGGGCCTGTTGCGATGCGAGCGGGAATCCCGATGTGAGGTCCCGGTGAATGCCAAACGCGTTTATCGCGTGATGCGCGTGCACGATCTGCTGCTGCACAGGCGGCCTGCGCGGCCGCGCATTGAGCGTCGGCATGACGGCAAGGTGGCGGTATCCCGAAGCAACCAACGATGGTGCTCTGACGGCTTCGAATTTCGTTGCGACAACGGCGAGCCGCTGCGCGTGACGTTCGCGCTCGATTGCTGCGATCGCGAGGCTATGAGCTGGGCAGCGACGACCGGCGGTCACAGCGGCGATGTGGTGCGCGATGTCATGCTGGCGGCTGTCGAGCATCGTTTCGGGAACGTCCGGAAAGCGCCTGTGCAAATCGAATGGCTCAGCGATAACGGCTCGGGCTATATCGCGGACAAGACTCGCGCATTCGCCTCGGACATTGGTCTCAAACCGCTCACGACGCCTGTGTGCAGTCCGCAAAGCAATGGCATGGCAGAGAGTTTCGTGAAGACGATGAAGCGCGATTACGTTGCGTTCATGCCGAAGCCGGACGCGGTGACCGCCGTGCGCAATCTGGCCGTCGCCTTCGAGCACTACAACGACAAACACCCGCATAGCGCGCTGAAATATCGCTCGCCACGCGAGTTCCGACGCAGGACCGATTCATCAACCTTAGTGTGAGATGGTGTCCGGAAGTACGGGGGCAAATCCATAGGTGGAACCTCTCACGCTTTCTCATTCCTATGGTCTTTGTTGAAAGCCTTTGCGCCCCTTGTCTTTTGCGCGACCGTTTGCATCTTTGCTTTCTTCGCTCTCGACTATTGTCTTGCTAGGATTTTTTGCGTCTACAGTCGCGAACGGGAGTATGCGGCAGACGCGGGCGGAGCTGCGATGACGTCTGCTGAGGCAATGATCTCGGCGCTGTTACTCACCAGCCGTCGGCGTTTTCGACACACATCCCCCTCTCTCGGGACGAAAAAGGCGTTTGGCCAGGCTGACCTCTAGATAGATACGGCCCGCTGAGCGCCAACCGACGAGCTCTTCACGATCGAGGTTTAAGTGCTATTTAAAGTAAATTTGTTTTTTCCTTGCATGATCTGACCAACGGCACCGGTCTGTTCGACGGCTCCTGAGTGCTCGCGCGAGCAGCGCGGCGCGCGACTCGTTAGAGCCGCGGCGTTGGGATTTCGTCCTTGCGTGGCAAAGTACAGAGAGAAACTTGGCCATTTCGACGACCCAAAGTGAAGGTCCGAATAGTTGGGGCTATCCGGGCCTTCGTTTGTGATTGGGGTGGAGGAGGGCGTTTCACCGGGTGCTAGGCCCGTGTCACGCTTGAACGACGACCGCTCGCATAGCCGTATGCCGGAAATCGTCCATCGCCGGTTTGCCTGGCGCGGGACGATGCGGTAGGGTGCGGTTTCACTTTTACCTAATGGACGGAATTCATGAACAAGCAAGAACTGATCGACGCGGTCGCCGCAGGCACGGGCAGCAGCAAGGCGGCCACAGGCGAAGCCATTGATGCCGTGCTCGAGACGATCACGAATGCCCTGGTCACGGGCGGCACAGTTCAGTTGATTGGCTTCGGGTCATTTGCAACCGGGCAGCGCGCGGCACGAGCGGGACGCAATCCTTCGACTGGCGAAGAAATACAGATCGCTGCTGCAAAGACTGTGAAGTTCACCGCCGGCAAGGCTTTCAAGGAGGCCGTGAACGCGTCATGACGGAAATAGCACCTGGCGACTACGTCGGGCTTCACGATGATCTGGTCAGCGTAGTCGAGTCCGCGCGACGGACAGCGGCGCGCAACATCAACGCAGTAATGACGGCCGCCTACTGGGAGATCGGGCGTCGGATCGTCGAAAGCGAGCAGGGTGGCGAGGCGCGCGCCGGTTATGGTCAGGCACTCATCGCGCGCCTCGCCGAGGACCTGCACGCCGCTTTGGACGCGGCTTCGGCAAGGCTAATCTGGCCAGCATGCGAGGGTTTTATCTCGCTTGGCCAGAGTCGGAGATTTTCCAGACGGTGTCTGGAAAATCGGCCGCCGGCGACAGTGTCCAGATGTCGATGGCGGTCTGAATCCGCGTAAATCTGGCGGCGTGAGCAAGAAACAGTAAAAACCGTGCGGCTGTAGCAGGGAGAGTTGCGAAGGGAGTAAAGACGGGCTGGATGGAAATCAAATGCGTAACCGGGTCGGGTCACGCGAGCGCCCGCGCGTGTGATAGAAACGCGGTTCGCCGAAGAAACAACAGGCGTGGCACCGGCCTCGAACCGCCAAGTCCAAACCGGAACCACGCCTCCACGAACACCGCATGACGGGCCGCGCAGGCCAGAAGACGGAACGCGTGAGGCCGCAGTATCGCATCCGCTGGGCGTCGCGTCGATCTTCCTTTACCCATCTTCTTCGGCGTTCCTCGAGGATCGCCGATGCAGGCCACGGGCCGCTTGTTTCTGTGCGCCCGTTGCCGGGCGCAGGTATTCAGATCGAAGCGCACGTACGGCGTCTTGCCAACCTTCACGGCGAGTTGCTCCTCCACCGGATACGGGTTCTCCGGTAACGGCAGCAGTTGCGCTCGCTCCTGTGCGAGCGCCTCACGCACGGTGATGTCCCGGTCTTCGGGACACGGCCGGTCGGCCGCCTGCGTGCGGCACCAGTGCTCGGCCTGCGCATTCAGATCGGCGAGATCGGTGAACTTGCGCGCGGCGAAGAACGCTTCGCGGATATGGCGGATGGCGCGCTCCACACGCCCCTTCTCGTTGCCACGCGCGACGGCCACGGGCCTCGGCTCGAAACGGTAGTGGCCAGCGAAGGCAAGCAGCGTTGGATGGAAGCGGATCGCATCACCCTGACGCTCGAGCACGGCCGACTTGAGGTTATCGTAGAGCAGAACCCTTGGCAGGCCGCACCAGGTGTTGAACGCGCCGATGTGGCCACGCAGGAAGTTCTCCATGCGCGCGTCAAGGAAGAAGCGCAGGTAAATGTCGCGTGAGTACGAGAGCACCATCACGAAGGCCATCAGCGGCCGGCGGGCGCGGCCGATCTCGAGGTGACCGAAGTGTCCCCAGTCGACCTGCGCCTGTTCGCCCTGGAGGGTCCGCAATCGCAGGAACGCCTCCGCAACGGGACGGGGCCGATGCAGCGCGACCCGATGCCGGAAGTGATCGCGCGCGCCCTCATAGCCGCGCTCGCGCACCATGGCATACAGCCGGCTCGCAGTGAGCGTGGGGAACTTCTCCAGGGTCTGCTGGATGAACGGCAGGTAAGGTTCGATCATCGAGGGGCGCGGCGGCGGCCCGTGCCGGGGCAGCCCTGCATGGGCAAGCACACGCTGCACCGTCTCGCGATGCACGTGCAACTGCTTCGCAATGGTGCCGCAGCGCCACTTCTCGACATGGTAATAGCGAAGGATCTTCGCTTCGAGTTCGGCTCCGATGGTCATTCAGGATCTCCGCGATTGGGTCGATGGACACGATGGGAGCCTCGACGACGCACAAAGCCGGTTCGCACAAACGGCGGCAACGCGCAGCCACAGCAATGACAGCGCGGCGCCGCCGCATTGCCGGCGGCGTTGGCCACTGCAACGGCGGCGTCAAGGTCCGGTTGCAGTACATCATTCGGGGAGGGGGCGGGTGAACCGTGATGCGTCACGAATTTGCATCGGGCCCGGTGGCGCCGGGTTCGGGCCGCGTGTGCAAAGCGCCCGCGGCGGGTGCTCTGATAGCGGCGCCCGGCAGCACGCAGGTTCTCGCGGCGGGCCGCCCGTGCGCACTCGCTATCGCAATAGCGGTTGCCACGATCGCAGCGGCGACAGATGAACGACTACACGATCCCGCGCACGCATGTGCGTCGCACGTTGAGCGTGCGTGCCGACCTCGAGCAGGTCCGGGTGTTCGACGGCGCAGAGATGATCGCCAGCCATCGTCGCAGCTTCGACCGTGGCGCGCAGCTCGAGAACCCCCAGCACCTGAAGACGCTCGAGCAGTTCAAGCACCAGGCCCGTCAGCATCGCGGCGTCAACAGCCTCACGAAGGCCGTACCGGCCTGCCGGAAGTTGCTTGAGCGCGCAGCGGAGCGTGGCGCGAACATCGGAGGACTCACCACGGCGCTGCTGCGCCTGCTTGAGCGCTATGGCGCCGCCGAACTGCAGCTCGCCGTCGAGGAGGCCCTGCGCAAGGGTTCTGCGCACGCGAACAGCGTGCGCGCCGCGCTGGAGCGCCAACGCGCCGAGCGCGGCACGCCACCGCCCGTTGCCGTGAACCTGCCCGAACACGTGCGCCGCAAGGATACGCCCGTGCAACCGCACAAGCTCGACACCTACGATCAACTGACTGCCGATGACCATGACGATGCCCAGCCCGAACAACACTGAGATCCAGCGCGCCCGCGCGAAGGCCCTGCATCTGAACGGCCTGCTCGAACACTGGCCGGAAGTCGAGGGTGCAGAATGGGTCGCGCCGTTGCTGCAATGGGAAGAGGATGAGCGCGCACACCGTTCGCTGCAGCGTCGCATCCGTGACGCGAAGCTTGGCCACTTCAAGACGCTCGCAGACTTCGAATGGGAATGGCCCAAACGCATCGACCGGGGCGCAGTCGAGGAGCTGATGTCGCTCGGATTCGTCGCTGACGCGACCAATGTCGTGTTCATCGGCCCGAACGGCGTGGGCAAGTCAACGCTTGCGCGCAACCTGGCGAACCAGGCGCTCGTCGCGGGCCACTCCGTGCTGTTCAGATCGGCAAGCGAGATGCTGGGGGAACTGGCTGCGCTCGACAGCGATTCGGCGCTGCGGCGACGCCTGCATCACTATGCGGCGCCCGACATCCTGGTGATCGACGAGGTCGGCTACCTCTCGTACACAAACCGCCATGCCGACCTGCTGTTCGAACTCATCAGCCGCCGGTATGAAGCGCGTTCGACCATTGTTACAACCAACAAGGCATTCAAGGACTGGTCGGAGGTGTTCCCGAACGCGGCGTGCGTTGTGTCGCTGGTCGATCGCCTCGTGCATCGCTCGGAGGTGATCTCGATCGAGGGCGAATCGTACCGTCTCAAGGAAGCGCGCGAGCGAACCGAGGCGCGTGCCCGGCAACGCAAGACCCGAACGCCTGCGGCGAAGAAGGGGCCAGCATCATGAGCCGCGCACCGTTGCTGCCATCGGGGCGCCGGCGCGGTCTGCCGTTCGTCGTGCCCGAGAACTGGACACCTGAGCAGGCCCTTGCCGTGTTCGAACTGCTCGACGACCTGCGAGAAGTCATCTGCGCCCGGTATCTGCCGGAGATGCAACGTCTGCTGCGCGAAGAGCGACAGACACACGAGCCGCGATCCAGCAAGCGCGACCCGCCATTCTGATCGACGTCGCCGGATCGTCAACAAGGGGGCCGTGTGGCCCCTTCATTGTTGATGAATTCACTCAACCTTGCGCCGCCATCTAATGCCGGATTCGCACCGCCGACAACACCCTCAGCCGACGTTCGACTGCGTGCACGCGAGAGTCAGCTTTATGAGTGCAGCGGCCATTCGACCACGGGCCCGGTCGGCGACCGATCTGATGACTGGTACGATGAGGCGCAACAAACTTTCGCTGCGAACCGCGATAGAAGACCGCGCAGGTCAACGTTCCGTCGACGGAAAACGGGGGATCTGCACCGTGAAACTCGTCCCACCTTCTGCCGATTCGGCCTCTATGGTGCCGTTATGCGCACGTGCGATGCACCGGCAGATGTAAAGACCCAGGCCCATGCTCGAGGGCGGTCCGCTTCGCCTGGCCGAACGGCTTGCCCGCGTCAATGGATCAAAGAGCGTGGGCAGGGCGGTCGCCGGTATCGGAGCGCCTTCGTTCGACACGATGAGTGTTAGCTGCTCACCGTGACCAAGAGCATCCACGCTTATATTCCCTGAGCCGTGCTGGACTGCGTTCACCAGCAGGTTAACCAGCAGCTGGCCGATCCGGGTGCCGTCCCACCTGCCGGCAAGCTCTCCCGTGACGCACACTTTGATGCATGCGTCCGGATATGAAGCGCGTACCTCATCTGCCGCGTCGTTGCAGATTCGCCCGATATCCTGCGGCGTGAAGTCGACTGGCAGCATGTCACCCAGGCGGGTACGCGTGAAGACGAGAAGATCGTCAATCATATGCTTCATGCGCACGGCGCTGCGTTGCGCGATCGCGACCGCTTTCACGCTGGATGATGACAGGCCGTCGTCATGCAGAACGACCTGCGCCGAATTCAATATTGCGCCAAGGGGGGAACGCAGGTCGTGCGCCAGCACGCCAGCAAACAGATCCCGGATGCGCTCCGTGCGTTGCGCGTAGTGCCGGACCGATTCCGCGAGCATATGGTCGATTGCCTCATTGAACCGGACCATCTCCTCAGAAGCCGCTGCGGCGTCCGGCGACCTCTGCTGCCATTGCCGCAGCACACTGGCGCGCAGGGCGCGATATTCCGCCACCACCTCGTTGATCCCGTAGCCCTGTGCAAGGCGGTCGTCTGCGTGCTCGTGGGCGACCCTGTCGAAACCGGATGCCGGATCGTGTTCGTTGCCGCGCGACTTGGCCTGCTGCTGCTCAGCGGTCTGCGGTTGGCGCATATGCGCCGCGATCCGGATCAGGATGTCACGGGCCGAGTTCCGCAATTGGGTGTCGGTGAGATGGCTGTCCTTCAGGCTGATTGTGCGGGCATATTCCGCCCACTCGTCGACCAGCTCAGGAAGGTTTGCTTCGATAAAGTCCGACAGACTCATAATCCCCCCGGTCGCGTGCGGTGCCATGGGACATCGCAAGTTTTAGGCCGCCGCGCTGCCGTCCACGTTCCGGGAACAGCGGATGCGTCAAGCCTCTGCGGAGTTCAGCGCACTGAAAGCTGTATTACACATGAGACCATTCCAAACTGCACGCTGGACGCCACGCGTGCTATCCCAGCGGCAGGCAGACTGTCGGCGCCGACTACTCGTCGTCGACGACTACCGGCCCGGCGCCGAAGCAATCACTGCGTCACTTTACCTGTCAGGATATGAAGCTCAATTTGTCCTGAGCGGGATGGCGGTTATCCACGCCATCAACGGCTGGACGCCGGACATCGCGATACTGGACATCAACATGCCCGGCATGGATGGATTCGAGGTCGCACGGCAGTTGCGGCGCCACAGGCAGACCCAGCATATCGTTATTGTAGCTTTTACCGCGCAGGACGAATACGTTCTACGTCACCCTGTCATCGATCGCGGAGGCTCAAATCGCATCAGGCGCCGGTGCTTACGTGTGGGCGCTGGACGTCAGAGCGCCCAACGGCCAGCACAATCTGTTGATGGGCTCGTTGCACGTCCCGGGCAGGGGGCTGCGTCAGCCGGCACCGGCGATCCTTCGATCGTACCGCGTGCTGGTCACCGAACATGCAGACGTCGATGCGGGTGGAACGCCGGCCGTAAGCTGGCGCGAGGCGCTGACGGCGGACGATGTCGCCATGTTGCGGCAACAGATGCAGTGTATGGCACCCCTGACCACCACTATCTTGCGGACGATGCTCCGAGCTATTTGGGGACCATCTCGTTCGCGCTGTGTGCGATGACAGCGCACAGCTTGGGCTTCGTATCGATTTCGCTCATTGCCGGCGGCGGGCGCGGCTTTATTCCAGACATGATCGGGTATCGTTACTGGCCGAAGGTTGGGTTTGACGCGGTCTTGCTAGAAGGCGAAACAGCTGGCGCGGCTCACCTCGCCGATTGCCGAACCGTGCAGGACGTCCTTGCGCGCGATCCAGCCTGGTGGGAAAGGAACGGCAGTCAGCGACTGATGGAGTTCGATTTGGGCGAGGGAAGTCCCAGCTGGGAAAAGCTGTTAGACTATTTGCGTGAAAAGGAGTTGGTATGAGCCACGCACTGAAATCGAAGCCGCAGTCGGGCCCGAAGAGCGCACGGATGTCGCTCGCCTCAATTCCGGTGCTGACCAAGGACGCCAAGGCCAAATTGCAGTCTGCGGCGCGGAGGTCAGATCGACGGACGTACCCCGAGTTGCCAGAGTGGAAAACGTCGTCAACCAAATAAAAAGGGCCGTAAGGCCCTTTTTTGTGTCGTTGCTATGTTTGAGGCGCGTTTTTTCTGATCAACAGCGTCACCAGTGCGAAGAGCCGAAAGAAGAGGTAGTCGACGTGGTCCGTATCGAACACCGGTTTCTGCGTTATCTCATAATGCCGGATCAGCTTCGTGTTGTCGACCGTAGTGAGAGTCTTCGCCTCATCTTCCAGCAGTTGCCTGATGTCCGGCTCCCCTCTGGCAGCGCCATCAAGAATCGTCGTAATTGACGTCTTCTTGTCGCTGTCCGCTAACGTCTTCAGCCTTTCCCATCCGTCCCACAGCCTCTCCAAACCTTCGCGTCGGATGAGCGGATCTGGATCAGAGAACTTGGCTCGGCTTTCTTCGAGCAGGCCGTCCAGAAGTGAATCGCCGGTTTCGAATCGGGACCGCGCGATAATGTCGCCCAATGCTTCAGGCAAGATACGCCGGATCTGCCCCGCTGCTGTCAGCTCATAAGCGACGCCGTTGCGACTGAAAAGCCGGTTCACGTCCTCGCAAAAATCTGCCTGTCCTTCTTCAATGTCGAACCGCAAATGGTGGTGCCGTTGATAGCTGTGATACTCCACTTTCACTGGCTTGCCAACATTTGCCCAGACGAACTCTAGGAAATCGAGCACCAGTAAAGTCGGAGGCGCATACGGCTCGTGCGACCGGGACGTGCCGTCGGGTGAACGGGAAGTTTCAAGAGGCCATACGAGGCCGGGCATCTCGGCAGCCAATTCAGCCGAGAGCGCCACTTCGTTGCTTCCGCACGCGACCTGACCATCCAGACACTCTGCATCGAAACACCAAACGACGCGCCGCGGAGAGGGGGCGATTGCTGCGTTGCAACATGGCTTAGTGTACAAGCAATGATTCGGAAGTCAACTATTCCTGCGCCAACCAGGCGCGAGCTTTTGTCAACGCCGTTCAGGAGGGTGCTCGCATCCGGTCGACATGCCTGCACGCATTTCTGTATCCGCGGGAACACGTGTTGCGCTACAAAAAGCGTTGGCTCGCTTCGTCAAGCGTACGGTGCGTACGGCATTCAATCACTTCAATGAGCTTTGGTTCCAAGGGCTACCTTGTCATGAAAAATCCATGGACGAAGAAAAATCCTTTCCTGAGCATGTGGCTCAGCGGTGCGCATGCCGCGATCGGAGCTGCACGAGGGCGACTCGCATCGGCTGCGAAACGGGAGGCAGTCAATTTCTGGACTGCAGCGTTGACATCGCCGAAACCACGTAAGCGCCGAACGCGCCGTTGATCGCGCCCTCACGAAGCATTCCCGATGCAAATGCGGCAGGCGCACTCGGCTCATCGCGAAACCGACATTGAAACTTTGTGTTCATCAGTTATGCAGAGTACGCCGATAATATTTTCAATTCCGAAGCGTCACGCCATGTGTCGCTGTCACGCAGGCCAGCTTCCAAAAAAATAACTCCATTGGCGTTTGCTCTGATGGCCATGCTTCCCCGGTTCGCCCGAATCGTCTCAATCCATGACTGTCTTGCTGTTGCTACGAGAACATGACCGTGCGCATCTTGTGACGCACGCTCAATGTGCATGGCATGCCTGACTCAATGGTAGACCGCGTCCTCGCGGGCATACCCCATGCGCTGTGTTGCTGGCATTCACTGAATCGGAGACTCTCATGTTCATGCACAACAGGCTGCTGCAATACACGGTGCGCGTCGGCGGGACCAATCCCGGTCTGGCGAATCTGATGCTGGAGCAGTTCGGCGGTCCGCAAGGCGAGCTTGCCGCTGCGATGCGCTACTTCACCCAGGCAGTCGCCGAGGAAGATCCGGGTCGCAAGGACATGCTGTACGACATCGCGACAGAGGAACTTAGCCACCTCGAGATCATCGGTTCGATCGTGGCGATGCTCAACCGCGGCGCGAAAGGCGAGCTCGCGGAGGCTGTGGACGAGCAGGCCGAGCTGTACCGCAAACTCAACGCTGCGGGAAACGACAGCCACGTTACCCAGCTCCTGCATGGCGGTGGTCCCGCGTTGACCAATTCAGGAGGCGTCCCGTGGACGGCCGCGTACATTGACACAATCGGCGAGCCGACGGCGGACCTGCGTTCGAACATCGCGGCGGAGGCCCGGGCGAAGATTCTCTACGAGCGGCTCATCAACGTCACAGACGACCCAGGTATTCGCGATGCGTTGGGCTTTTTGATGACTCGTGAAGTCGCACACCAGAAATCATTCGAAAAAGCGCTGTATGCGATATCGCCCAATTTCCCCTCGGGCAAGCTGGCACCAATGCCCGAATTCGCGAGCACCTACTTCAAGATGTCGCATGGCGGGACGGTGTTCGGAGCGCCCTGGAACAGCGGTACCGGGCTCACGATGACGGATGGCGGGCCGGCCGTGGACGGCGGGGACGGCAATGCCGGGGTCAATCTCGATCCTGCCGAGAAAACGTCACTCTCGGCCATGGCGGCGCGTCTTCGGTCAGATCCAGACAGTGACCCGATGACCGGCGCGGAACTCGGAAGTGCGGAGGCCGTTTCCAATGACCTGAAGTGACGGGACGCAAAGCTGTTTTCGATACTGAGCGATTGTCGACCGGCCCAGGGTCGGCGACAAATCGGGCCAGTATTGCACCACACATCGATTTTTTCTGTTCACGGAGCAAACCATGACCATCCAGACTATCAGCGATCTGTTCATCCATTCGCTATCCGACATATACAGCGCGGAGAAGCAGATGACGAAGTCACTACCGAAGCTTGCCCGCGCGGCGACAAATCCCGATCTGAGCGCTGCCTTTCTGACTCACCTGGAAGAGACGCGAGGCCAGATCGAGCGGCTGGACCAGGTTGTTGAATCTTGCGAGATCCGGCTCAAGCGGGTCAAATGCGTCGCGATGGAAGGGCTGGTTGAGGAAGGTCAGGAGCTCATCGATAGCGTCGAGCGTGGGCCGGTCCTCGATGCGGGACTGATTGGCGCTGCACAAAAGGTGGAGCATTACGAGATTGCCGCCTATGGTGCAATCATCGTGCTTGCGAAACAGCTCGGAGAAACGCATGCAGTCACTCTGCTGCTGCAGACGTTGAAGGAAGAAAAAGCCACCGACGAGAAGCTGTCTCTCCTCGCTGAGGAGGAGGCTGCAGCCGAAGCGCTAGGTAAGTGAGCTGCACCGGTGCGGGCGCGCATCACCGGGACCGGATAGTGCGCGCGTTTTCAGGAACGCATCATGAAAAAAGAATGGATGCTTGCTTATCAGGTGCTGGTGTGGGCGGGTGCCCTCATGCTTTCCATCAGCGGGTGGACGTGAGCAACGGCCGGCTGAGGGCTCGTGATGGCCTCAGTCGATCATTGTCCGGGACAGACGAGGGCCATCATGAAACAGCGACAGCTGGTTTATCTGGAGTCGTGATGTCAACGGCGTTGATGGGCTGTCAGACAGACCCAGACGCGACGACTGCACAGCTACGGAAAGAAGGCCGGTCATCCGCGTACGTCGAGGGGTACAAGGATGGCTGCCAAAGCGGATACTTCGCTGCGGGCGATCCGAAGTTCAAACTGGTGAGGGACGCGACACGTTTCAACTACGACGCACAATATGTCCTGGGCTGGAACGTCGGCTTCAGTGCGTGCAAGGCTAAACATCAGGGGCCGGCAGGATGAGATCGGGGCGCCCGGGTCCAGCTCCGCCGGGTTCGGGCAACGGGACAATGGACCGCAGTTTGCCGGAGGTACACCGGTCTATCGGGGTGCCCGGGCGAGGTCGGTGGGTTGGGCGCTTTCTTGCGTTCGCGGGCCCGGGTTACCTGATTTCCGTCGGCTACATGGATCCCGGCAACTGGGCGACAGATATCGCCGGCGGTTCCCGGTTCGGCTATACGCTGCTTGCGGTCATACTGTTATCGAACCTGATGGCGATCTTGCTGCAGGCGCTGTCGGTACGGCTCGGCGTTGCAACTGGGCGCGATCTCGCGCAAGCCTGCAGGGAGAACTATTCGAAACCCGTCAATCTAGGATTATGGATCGCGTGCGAGGCAGCAATCATTGCGTGCGATCTGGCGGAGGTCATCGGCACGGCGATCGCGCTGCAGCTACTGTTCGGCATTCCGTTGATAGCGGGTGCGATCATTACCGCGCTCGACGCCTTTCTGTTGCTGCTCCTCATGAATCGGGGCTTTCGCTTTCTTGAAGCATTCGTCATCACACTGCTGCTTGTCATTGCCCTGTGCTTCGCATTCCAGATCGTAGCTGCTGCGCCTCCGGTTGCTGCCGTGCTGCGCGGCTTCGTGCCGTCGCCTGAAATCGTCACGAACCCCGAAATGCTTTACCTGGCCATCGGCATCATCGGTGCGACTGTCATGCCGCACAATCTGTATCTGCACTCGTCGATCGTGCAGACCAGAGCCTACCCGGAAACCGAAGCGGGGCGCCGCAACGCGATACGCTGGGCGACCGTCGACAGCACGATCGCGTTGATGCTCGCGCTCTTTATTAACGCGGCGATCCTGATCGTTGCCGCGTCGACCTTTCACAAGGCCGGCCACACCGACGTGACCGAAATTGGCGAAGCGTTTCGACTGCTATCGCCGCTGCTCGGTCTTGGCGTTGCATCGACGTTGTTCGCGCTTGCGCTGCTCGCCTCCGGATTGAATTCCACGGTCACGGCAACGCTTGCCGGTCAAATCGTCATGGAAGGCTTTCTGAAGTTGCGCATTCCGGCCTGGTCAAGGCGCCTCCTCACCCGTGGCATCGCGATCGTACCGGTAGTCGTGGTGACGGCGATCTACGGCGACAAGGGCACCTCGCACCTGCTTCTACTAAGCCAGGTGATCCTTTCAATGCAGTTGCCGTTTGCAGTAATCCCACTGCTACGGTTCGTCTCCGACAAACGGCAGATGGGCGTATTTGTCATTAGCACCTGGGTCAAGACGCTCGCGTGGCTTGTGACAGGGGTGATCGTGGCCCTTAACGTAAAGCTCCTGGCCGATACTGCCCTCCGGTAGATTGGCTCCGTCGGTCGGGTACAGCGGTTGCGCTCGCTATGGCAGAACGCGGAAAACGCCGCGTCATATATTTCGGATCTCAAAACAACAGAATCGCGATCACGGTGAAGAACCCGGTCTGTAGCGCAGTGGCACCGATGGTCACCCCTCGTCGAAGCAGACGGGACGCGCCGTCGACAACCGACGGCGGCTCAAACTTCAGAGCTTCGGCGGGCGCCGCGCGGCGATACGCGCGCCACGCTAGTAGGGCCATGCTGGCAAATGTCAGCGAACTCGTCACACCGCACGCGAGAAGTACACGAAACGAATTCGCCGGGCTCCGTGCGGGGATGAAAAGGACCCACGTCGCGACCGCAAGCATGGTCTTGAGGGCCACACAGCCCGCGGCGACAGGAAAGAGCCGCGAAGCCGGGAGCCGGGCTGCGATAAGCCCGCGCAGACCGATCGCCATCAGCAGCGGTAGCATGCCAGGTGCGATACCGTACAGGAACCATAGGGCGCCTGCAGCCGTGGCTGTATCCTGACCCAGCAAGGGAAGTAATTTTCCACCAGATATGCAGACCACCGCGGCGACCACGCCCAGGACGCAGGCGAGTGCAGCGGCGCTCGCAAACCCGCTGTTAGGCGCCCGCGTCTGCCTGCGTCCGCACCTGAATGCAGCCTCGTGTCCAACCGAGGAAACGATGCTCACGCAGATTGACGCCACGAACAGGAAGACGGCGGCACCGAGTGCGCTGGCCGCGACGGCGCTCGCGCCGAGTTGTCCGAGTAGCACGGTATCGATGGCAATCGTTGCGACCACCGGGACTTCCGTTGCAGCGATTGGAAGCGCAAGTCGAAAGATGCGGACGAAGCGCCCCTGCATCCGGATAGGCGTCGATTCAGGGCGGATCCCCGCAAGAGTTCGGAATGGCTTCGAATCCTCACCCGCTTCGACTGGTTGGTCATTCATTGCTAACAGACAGCCAGATGAGCGTCGTTGCGAGCGTGTTGATACGGATGAGGTTCAACGCGGCGCGCGCGCGGCGCGCAAAAGTGCGGCACCAGCGAGACCGGCGGCAAGCGCCACGTACACTCCGGCAAGCGAGCGTTTCGACAGGTGTATGTCGAAGCCCGGTGTAATCCTCTCCGGAACGACATGGTAGTCAACGACGTAGGCGGCCGCCGCAGTCGCCGTCGCCGCAGTTACTATCGCTACCGGGCTAACAACCTCGGCATCGCGCGATAGTCGAGCGTTGAGAGCCTCACAGAGAACCGCCCAGAAGATCGCTGAGGCCTGATGGATCGCAAGTCCTGTGAGGGTAAAGCGGGCACTAAACCGCGTCTCACGAAGCGCGCGCCGTGGCCACAGGCAGTGGGTAACGGCATTGAGCGGTGCGAATACGGTCGAGCCTTCCGCTGATGCTCGCCATCCCGCGACAGCAGCGGCCGCCGTTCCAGCGACGAGACCCGTAGTGAGCGCATGTCGCAAGACGGGTGAGGGTGTCGCGACTACAGAACTGCTGACAGTGCGAGCATTCGATTTCATCGTAAGGGCCCGGTAAAGGCACGTTGAGGTGTGCGTCCCATCGGAAGGAGCATTGTGTCCATCATGAAACGTGATGGAGACGTGTACACGATGGCTGACGATGATCGGATTGATGATGGAGTGGTGCGGGCAATAGAGCGTCGCAAACACAGCCGGGAATTCAAGGAGATGGTGGTGCGCGCGGCGATGCAACCGCACGTGTCGATTGCGGCGGTGGCGCTGCATTACCGCCTGAACGCAAACCTGCTGCGCCGATGGGTGGTGGCAGCGCGACAGCATGTGGGTGCCCATCCGGCGCCGGACGAAGCGCAGCCGCCACCGACGACGGCATTCGTGCCACTACAACTGCAAGCGCCAGTTGCTGCAACTGATCGGGGCGAGATCCGCATCGAGGTTCGCCGCGGAGCTGCCACGATTACGCTTTACTGGCCGGTGTCGGCGGCCGATGATTGCGCGGCCTGGCTACAGGGGTGGTTGCGATGATCCACATCGACGCGATCTGGCTGGCAACTGAGCCCGTGGACATGCGTGCGGGCGCCGATACGCTGCTCGCACGCGTGGTCAAGGTATTCGGCGCGGCGCGCCCGCACCATGCTTACCTGTTTGCCAACCGGCATTCGACGCGAATGAAGGTACTGGTCTACGACGGCCTGGGGATCTGGCTGGCCACGCGGCGCCTGAATCGCGGGCGGTTTATATGGAGCAACGGCGAGCAGGCCGTTGCACTGCCGCTGAACCAGGAACAGTTACGGGCACTGGTCACGGGACTGCCGTGGCGCACGCTGGCCAGCGATCACGCCATTACCGTGGTGTGAAGGCGACGCGCACGTAAACAGTTTCGCTTCCTGATGCGTGGTGTGTCTGGCAGACTCGATGTCATGGACCTGCCCGTCGATCTCACCACGCTCAGCCCTGACCAGCTTCGCGCACTGGCCGCACAGCTGGCCGTCCAGCTTGCAGACAGGGAGCGCGAAGTCGGTGAGAAGGAACGGGAGCTGCAATATCGGCAAACCCGTATCGACCAGCTCACGCATGAACTCTCGGTCATCAAACGGCAACAGTTCGGCAAGCGCAGCGAGCAGCTCAATACGGAACAGATGAGCCTGCTCGACGAAACGGTCGATACGGATCTGGCCGCGATCGAGGCCGAGCTCGAGCAGCTTCAGCCAGATACGCCCGAACGCAAATCACGACAGCAACGTGCGCGACGCGCACCATTGCCGGCGCATCTGCCGCGCACCGACATTCATCACGACCCGGATACCACGACATGTCACTGCGGCTGCGAGCTCGAGCGCATTGGCGAAGACATCAGCGAGAAGCTTGACTACACGCCAGGCGTGTTCACAGTCGAGCGACATATCCGCGGCAAGTGGGTGTGCCGTCAATGCGAGACGCTGACACAGGAACCCGTGCCCGCGCACATCATCGACAAGGGCATCCCGACGGCCGCGCTGTTGGCCTGGGTGCTGGTATCGAAGTTCGCAGATCATCTGCCGCTGTACCGGCTTGAACGCATCTGCGCCCGCGCAGGGCTGGCGATTCCTCAGTCGACACTGGGCGACTGGGTGGGCGTGTGCGGCGTGCGACTGCAGCCGCTGGTCGATGCACTGCGCGAACAGATCCTGCGTCAGGATGTACTGCATGCGGATGAAACGCCTGTGCAGATGCTCAGTCCGGGCAAAGGCAAGACACATCGTGCGTATCTGTGGGCGTATGCCACGACCCAATACGCGTCGCTTAAGGCGGTCGTGTATGACTTCGCCGACAGCCGCGCTGGCGAGCATGCGCGCGCCTTCCTGGGCGACTGGCAGGGCAAGCTGGTGTGCGACGACTATAGCGGCTACAAGAACAGCTTTACCCGGGGCATCACGGAGATCGGCTGTGCTGCACATGCGCGACGCAAGTTCTTCGAGCTGCATGCAAACCATCAGAGCGAGATCGCCGGGCAGGCATTGAAATACTTCGGCACGCTATACGAAATCGAACGGGAAGCCGCGGTGCTTGATCCCGATGCACGGCGTGCGTTGCGCCAGAGCCGTTCGAGGCCGGTGATGGATGCTTTGCATGCGTGGATGAGCGCGCAGCGGTGCCTGGTTCCAGAGGCCTCAGGAATTGCGAAAGCCCTGGACTACAACCTCAATCGCTGGGCGGCGCTCACGCGCTATCTCGACGATGGGCACGTGCCCATTGATAACAACTGGATTGAGAACCAGATCCGTCCTTGGGCGACGGGGAGGAAGAACTGGTTGTTCGCGGGCTCGCTTCGCGCCGGCGAACGTGCCGCTGCCATCATGAGCCTGATCCGCTCGGCACAATTGCACGGGCACGATCCGCTCGCCTATCTGAAGGACGTGCTCACGCGCCTGCCAACACATCGCGCTTCAGACATCGAACAGTTGCTTCTTCACTGCTGGGCTCCCGCGTTGCCCGATTGCAGCTAGCCAGCTCGCTCCCGTGCCTTCACCGGGCGCTTACGACCGATGCGGTGTTGTGCGGCCAAACACTTGGTGGAAACGATGACATCGGAATTCACCTCGGCGTGCAATCGATACACGGCGAAAAGCGGGCGTCCTCATCGTCGGTGCATGCCTGCTGACGCTTTTTCGTGGAATCAGCGCGGCATGTCACGTGAGGCGCAGGTAAGGTTGGAGCACCGGGGGCGAGGAAGGTGGCGTGTTTGACGCAAATATTTCCGGATGACAATTTGCCACGCAACATCAGCATGCCTGGCGGTTGATTGCTATGGGTACGATTAGTAAAATTACTGACAGCAAAACGTAATAAAGACAGGCAACGCAACGAACTCACCTTTCGGCATGTCTGGTTTTGCCCTGTCAACTTTATGGTGAGCTCTATGAAGTTAGTAAACCTATTTAATTGAGGAAACGTTATGAAAAACACTGTCAAAAAATTCGGCGCAGTCCTTATGGTTGTTGGCATGCTCACAGCCGTGCCTGCAATGGCCCAGCAATCGGCCGTCGTGTCTGAGCACTCAACCGCGACAATCACTCATAACGATCCAATCGTTCAAAAGCGGATGGAGGTTCGCGAGGCTAACCGGGAGCATCGCGCAAATCGGGCCGAAGCGAGACAGACCTTCAGGGGAGAAGTCAGCGAATCAAGAGCTGAGCGCAATCAGTCCGTACAGGACTCCCGTGCCCGCGCGCAGGAAGCGCTGAATGCCGCCAATTGATGTTGTACAGCGCCTGGATATCCGGTGGGTTCGCACCGGAGTCCAGTGCTGACTTCGCGTCAGCTCTGGATACGCATGCGGACAATTACATTGGTCTCCACCTCTACTTTGTAACGCGGACCGAGAACGCATCCGCTTCGTGTCGCATTGATCGCCGAGCCTTCGTCCAGCAAGGGCGCGGGGAGATGCCGAATCGCAACCCGAAGCGAAAAGCTTCAACGAAATATATCTTCCTTGTCCACCACGTCCATACCTGCGGTGCCACCTCCCTCACATGAGACTCATCGCCTCCGGCCGATATTTTTCTTGAGAAAGAACGTAAGGGCGGCAATCACGAGCGCCAATGCGCCACCAAAGGCAGCAAGGTCACGGGTACCATCCCAGGCTACGGCCTCACGCAAGAACAGTACGGCGAGAACCGCAATAACGACGCTGACCAGATGTCCCTTCAGGTCATCAAGGTCGTTGATCTCCAGCCAGTTCGGCAACGCAAACTTGTCATCGACGAACAGCGTATAGAGCCCAATACTGATGATGTAGACAGCGATTGCGATCAGAAACACATCAACGGCCTCAACGATTCCGACCGCCAGATTTTTTGCCGACTTGGCGGAGAATGAACCGCCTATAAGGACCTCCCCATTTCTGCAAGCAGGTTTTGATGATTCATTGGTCAAGCACCGATATCACTCGAGGCGTGAGTGGCATGGATGGCGAAGAGACAGACTGCATGCCTATAAACGGCCTTTCTGGGCGTGATGAGATCTGCTTCGCCCGGGCCCTGATAGTAACCGCGCAGCGGGACTCCATCCCCGGGTCGGCGATTCGATGCGCTGTGGCGCCTGACGGTTCATCGAGTTCGCCCGCTGCCGGTCTGACCTGTTCGCTATCCTTTACCTATGCGTCTTCGAGTGGGAAGTAACTTCTTGTCGGCTCCTGGTTCACATGTCTGTTGCGCGATTCACCACACGCGGAACACCGTTTACATGCGATGGATCGAATTTTTCGCCCTTCGCGAGCACGGCCCAGAGAATGCGCGCATGCTTGTTGGCGACGGCGACCAAGGTCTTGTAATAGCCGATGCGGGCCTGCAGTTGAACGATCCAACGCGAGAGCCTATCGACGCGTCGCGGTGCAGTAAGAATGGCCGAACGCGCGCCTTGATATAGCAACGTTCGCAGATAGTCGTTACCTTGTCTGGTGATGCGCCCGAGCCGTTGTTTGCCGCCGCTGCTATTCTGCCTGGGTACGGTACCGATCCAGGCTGCCATCTGCCGACCATTTTTGAATTGCCGTGCGTTGACAACGGTTGCGACAGCGGCAGATGCGGTCAGAGGGCCTACGCCACACACCTCCATGCAGCGTTGCGCCTGTTCGTCGTGGACGGCGTGTTCAGCGATCTGTTTGTCGAGCCAGGCGATTTCCTGATCGAGCACCTGGCACTGCACCCAGCCCCGCATCAGCGCTTGGCGCGCAGGACCTGCAAGTTCGTTGCTACCGTCCTCGAGACGGTCGACGAAGTGCTTGTGTAACGAACCGATGCCTTGCGGCAGAAACACGCCGAACTCGGCAAGAAGCCCGCGCAACCGATTCACCAGTGCGGTACGCTCCTCGACGAACCCGGTCCGCATGCGGTGAAGTACAAGCACACTTTGCTGGGCAGGTGACTTGATCGGCACGAAGCGCATCTGTGGGCGGCTTGCCGCCTCGCAGATCGCTTCGGCATCCTGTGCATCATTCTTCACGTGTGGACCTCCTTTGCGATAGGGGGCAGCGAATTGTGGTGGAATGAGCCGGACATCGTGTCCGAGCGCGCGTAGCTTGCGGGCCCAATAATGGGCACCGCCGCACGCTTCCATCGCGACCAGGCAAGGCTCAAGATTGGCAAACCAGTTCACAAACCGTTCGCGAGAAATCGCCTTGCGTGCAACTACACGTTCGGCACCGTCAACTGCGTGGACCTGCATGACATTCTTCGCCAGATCTACACCAACGCGAGTAATCCGTTCCATGACTTCCCCCTTCACTGAAGGTTGCGTAGCAACAGCCATGATGACACCGATAGATGCCGCTCTGGCGATGGGGGAGGTCCTTACCAATTTCCGGATTGTATTTACCGTGCCCAGGACTAAAACGATTACCTCATATAAAGTCAGCGCCACGGAACACAACAACATCCCGACGACGGGAATGATCATGATGTAGCGGCTCGGGGCCAGGATACGTCGCAGCATCAGCGGAACCTCCGTTAGGGGCCAGCGTGCATCGGTGGACATCGCGTGCGTGCGGCGTATCCCGCCAGAGCCTGCTGATGGAGTGCAAGCCGAAGTCCTGTATTTTCACACATCGGTGCAGGGCGTTACTGGAAAACGCACCAAAGCCGCAGGCGTAGTCCGTATTGAATATGTCACCGTAGATATGGCTTGGGCTTGTACGACAAAGCTAAGATGCGAAAAATAGCTCCCTCTGAAAAATTTGCATCGAAGATTGACCCACATGTTCAAATACCTGCTTGGACGCCCGCAGTGACCCGCCTGATTTCTTCGGACGGTTTCAATCCTGGAGTACGGCGTCGATTGCTTCACCTGAACAATACCGCTGCTTGAACGCGTTGGGTGTCAGATGGGCCAGACTCGAATGCGGCCGGACGGCATTGCAGTCGTGCATCCGCGATGATGAAGCGGGCAGGCAAAGGTTGGTATTCGCAGGATGTGAGGGCTCATGTGGGACGCCGAAAACACCCAAAATGGAAGTTTTCTGGTTAAGTTTCCGGAAGCCAATCGAGGTCGCCCACATCTATAGTCGATGCTCGCGCGCGGCAATCCACCCGCTGTCCAATAAAGGGATCGTCAAGACACATGGAGAATCTTCTCGTCGAAATCAGTCCGGACAGATGGGCCTTCCTGCTGGATGCGCTCACCGTGTTTTCTATTCGTCTGTGCGCCGCTGCGGCGATACTGGTGATCGGATGGTGGATCGCGCGCCGCGCTTCGGTGTCGCTGAGCCGGCTGCTCGCGCGTCAATCACGCATGGACGCCACGCTGCGACCGATCGTCTGCGACATTGGTCTGTGGGGCATTCGCATTGTCGCGATCGTCGGTGCGCTGTCGCAGTTAGGCATCCAGACGGCTAGCATCATTGCCGTGCTTGGCGCCGCCGGTCTTGCGATTGGTCTCGCGCTGCAAGGCACGATGCAGAACATCGCGGCCGGCATCATGCTGCTGGTGTTGCGCCCGTTCAAGGTCGGCGACTATATCGAGGGCGGAGCCGGCAGTGTCGCGGGTACGGTCTTCGAAGTCAATCTGTTCACGACGCGCCTCACCAAACCCGACGGCATCTGCGAATACGTGCCGAACAGCGCGTTGTGGAGCAATTCGATCCGCAACTTCAGCCGCAATCCGATGCGCCGGCTCGATCTCGAAGTGGAGATTTCGATCGGTGACGATGTGGATCGCGCGCTTGAGGTGCTGCGCACCCTCGCCGCGGCCGACCCGCGTGCGCTCCGCGATCCCGCACCGCAGGTGATGGTCATCCGCTTCGACGACAGCACGGCGGTGCTGAATATCCGCGTCTGGTCGAAAACGGACATGTTCTGGACCATGCGATGGGAGCTCGCGCGCCAGGTGCGTCAGACACTGACCGACGCGCAATGTTCGCTGCCGTTGCGCACGCGAGAATTGCACATCGTGTCGAGCGCGACGGCTGAGACGGCCACCGATACAGCCGCAGGTCAGGCAGGGTCATCCGCGATCAGAAAACCGGATCAGGGGCCGTAACTCCAATTCTTCGAACCCGTGGATTGTTGACAAGCCGGCACCTGTCTTCAAAACAGGTAACGCGCATAACGTATTAAACGTGTCTCCACATGTACCGGCCGTATCTGTTGGTGATCTCTTCGACTGCCGACGAAGCCGCGTTACACGAGGCCGTTCTCAACTGGCGCTTCTATCCGGCGGTGCATGGGCCTGCAGACCATGCGGGGCGTGCAGTTTACCACCGCGGTGGGGATGTTCGCGGAGCTGGGCGATCTTCACGCTTCGCACCCCCACCAGTTGATGACCTGGCCAGGCGCCACGCCGGTCCGAACACTTCTCAGGCGAGAAGCGGCAACAGCTATGCCAGAAGGCTGCTCGTCGAAGCAGCCTGGAGCTACCAGCACCCAGCCCGCGTAAGTCCTGACATTCAGCGACGCCACGAAGGGAGCCCACGCCCGTCGTTGACCACGCCTGGGATGCGCAGGCGCGCCTATGCCTACGCTATCGCGAGCTCGTCGCACGCGGCAAACAGGTTCCAGCTTGCTACCGGCCAGAGCTCCCACATCGGGTCGACAGGCAGTTGTGGGGTCGTTCAGCGACATTCGGAATCGCCGCCCAGGCGCTTAACGTACGAAAAAGTCCGAATCTTGAGTGCACTCCACCACGCGCTCTTCGTAACGCATGAGCGCCCCGATTTTCGGGCAGACCGCCTTCCGTCGCCCGCGTCCTGTGCCGCTCATGTCTTCGCGCCGCGTTTTCGAGCAGCAGCTTTCGCCGGGCTGGAGGACTGCCGGGCCATGCGCCGCGGGGCACGTCGTGCAGCACCGTCCGCACTGGACGCTTTCTGTCGCACGGATCTAACTTCCTGCGCCTGGGCCGCATGGCTTGCGCGCATCGCTTCAAGCCGACCTTCCAGCACGCCCGCCTGATGACGCAGATCGCCCACCTGGGTCTGCAGCGACTGGATCTCGGCCTGCGCCCGCTCGACGTCGCGGGCCGCGCGTTGCTGCGCGCTTTCCATGGCGCGTTGCAGACGCGTATTCGCGCTGCGTTCCCGCTCGATCTCTAGTAGGGCGCGCCTTTCCGCCGCCTGCAGACGTGTCTCGGCCAGATCCGTGCTGGCACGCTGCTTCTCGAGTTCGGCCGCGAAATCGGTGCGGGCCTGCGCCAGGGCCATGTCCCGCTCACGCAATACCTGCTGTACGCGCGCCAGCTCGCCCTCAAGCGCGTCACGTGTGGCCGCAGCCGCCGCCTGCGCCTGCTCGAGTTCCTGAATGCGAACCTGCGCGGCGAGCAGCGCATCCGTATGCTGACCCAGCGCCGACTCGGTACGCGCCAGATCCGCCTGCAGGGTCGCGACCGAGGCCTCGGCCGCGAGCCTGACAGCTTCCACTTCGTCCCGCAGGGTCGTTAGCGCATCCCGCGCCGCGCCGGCAGCGCGTTTCCACAGCATGGCCACCAGCTCGCCAGCGGCTTCGCGCAGTTCCTCGGGGAGATCGGCGTGCTCGATGCGCACGCGGCTTTTCTCGCGCAGGTCGGCCCAGAATCCGGCCAATACCGCGACGGGCGTGCTCATGCTGCCCCGCCGGACCAGCTGGTAGAGGCGGTTCGCCGTCGGCGTGACGCCATAGCGGAAGAACAGCAACGCACAGACTTCCCGATACAGGTCGCGGGTCCCCGGGAATTCGGCCTTGAGCTGCTCGATCTCGGCCCGCAGGCCGGCTTCGTCAGGAATGGCGTCGGACATGGGCATGCAGGGTAGAAGATCGATAATATTACTGTATAACTCATGAATTCCCTACTCTTTTTCGCCGGAATTTTGACATTAATCCTGTAATGTTGAAATAAACGGGGCGAGGTGCGAAAATCACCGCGCCACATCCTCGTAGCGGCCCAAATCCATGCAAACGACCCTGATCGCACCGCGCCCGCTGGACGTACTCGACCTGCCCGATGATCTCGACGGCCGCACCGGCGTGAACCGCGCCACCGGCCGCCGCCAGATCACCGCCGATGACGATCTCGCGGCCGTGCGCGCATGGCTGGCCCGTGTTGCCGATACCCGCACCACGTTCGAGAACTACCGCAAGGAAGCCGAACGGCTGCTGTTATGGTCGATCGTCCAGCTCGGCAAGCCGCTGTCATCGCTCACACACGAGGATCTGCTCGTCTACCAGCGCTTTCTCGCCGATCCGCAGCCGCGTGCACGCTGGGTCGCCACCGGGCGCAAGTTTGCCCGCGACGATCCGCGCTGGCGACCGTTCCACGGGCCGCTCGCCGCGACCAGCCAGCGTCAGGCGATGGTGATCATCAACGCACTCTTTTCGTGGCTCGTCGGTGCGGGCTATCTCGCCGGCAACCCGCTGTCGCTCTCGCGCCAGCGCGCGCGGCGGGCGGCGCCGCGTGTCACGCGCTTCCTCGGGCGCGACCTGTGGCAGGAGGTGAAGGCGTACATCGACTCGCTGCCCCGCGAGACGGACCGGGAGCGCGAGCGTTACTGGCGTGCGCGGTGGCTCTTCACCCTGCTCTACCTGGGCGGCCTGCGCATTTCGGAAGTCAGCGGCAATTCGATGGGACACTTCTTCTGCCGGCGCGACGCCGACGGGCACGAGCGCTGGTGGCTCCAGGTACTCGGCAAAGGCGACGTGGAGCGGCTCGTGCCCGCCTCCGCCGAAATGATGGTCGAGCTGGGCCGCTACCGGCGCGAACGCGGCCTGTCCGTGCTGCCCACCCCGCATGAGGACACGCCGCTTGTGCTGCCCCTCGGAAAATCCACGAAGCCACTCACGCGCTCGGCGTTACACACGATCGTCAAGGACATTTTCGCCGGCGCCGCCGGAAAACTCCGTCTGCGCGGTGACGAATATGTCGTCCGCGCCGCGCAGCTCGAGCGGGCGTCCGCGCACTGGCTGCGCCACAGCGCAGGCTCCCACATGGCCGACGGCGACATCGATCTGCGACTCATCCGCGACAACCTTGGTCACGCGTCGCTGACCACGACGAGCCTCTACCTGCATGCCGACGACGACCAGCGGCATCAGCAAACCGAGGAGAAACATCGCATGGACTGGTAGATGAACCTGCTGTGATCGCGACGAGGCGCCGGTCGGAAGGACAGGCTAGACGTCACAAAGTCGAGGTCCTTTACACCGCCGCCGCGGCGTTCCTCAACAATAGTTATTTTCCTTTGGCCCAAGGCGAGCGACGCATCAGAGCGCTGAAGTCCCGGCGAACGAACCGTGGATCCTTATAGGCCATCACATCGGCCAGACCCGTTCCCTGTGTAGTTTCAGGACGATGCTTGAGGCTGTCGTAGAGCGATTGCATAAATTCCTCTGCAAATCCGGGAGGATGTGGGTAAGCGGCCTCGACCGCGCTTCTCTGTGCGCTCGTGAAGTCGTCATATCCGGTGCCCACCAGGTCCATGTTTGCACCATCCGCCACAAGCGCAGCGAGCGGGAACAGATTTGCCGAGATCCCGTTCGTCGTATGCAAAGCAATGGCAAGCCAGACCGTCTGGCTATCGGCTTCGGGAATGGCGTGACTGCGCAGGAAATCACGAGCTGCATTTGCTCCGTCGACTTCATATCGCAAATGGCTTTCCTGATATCGCTGAGTCAGGCCAAAATCATGAAACATCGACGCGACATAGAGAAGTTCCGGATCGATTGCGAAGCCCTTGCGTTTCCCTGCCATCGCGGCCCAATAGTAGACGCGCAGGGAATGGTCAAACAGGAACTCGCCCTCAGACTCCCGAACGAGCTGCGTTGCATCGCGCGCGAGCTGACTATCAGGAACAGTTATGCCGGCAAGAGCATCCTCTGCATCACGATGAATCGAATTGGCGGCTGAAGGTAGAGGCGCCGCGCTTGCGGATGCTTGAACGGTGCTGGCAAAGGCGGCCGCGATGATGACAAGCCCGGCGATGATTGTGGGTCGGATTTGCATGTTTATGCTCCTAATGAATACATGACGAAGAAAGCGTCGTTCTCGACAGCGACGTCATTAAAGTAGGAATGCTCATCGCTACATCAACGCCAAGTAAACATGCAATTCATGCCACCTTTGGCACGAAACACCTGGGCCCAGAAAAGCAGCTTTTATTTATCGACCTTCGTCTTCCGAACACGCTGGCCGGATTGTCAGCTAATACGCCAGCGTCCGGCGCCTCACCAGACTTAGCGACGGAGGCACACCGACAAACGGGATGTCAGCGCCGCCATGCGATCACATGCGTCATTCAGGAAATGTCCCGACTAGCGCCGAAGTGTAGGTGGACACTGCAATGGAAGATAATCCGGTTGCAAACCGGGGCAGCTATCCCCCATACCGTCGGCCAGTGCGCTACATGAGCACGCAACCATGATGCCTTTCCGCCCGGCATATGGCCTGCGACCCAGACGCTCTGCCTTGACCCAAGGTCGCGCCATGAGAATTCCATTCCGGTCGTGTTGCATCTCTCCGACCGTCGGAGCGGGTATCCACAGCGGCGGGGCGCAAGCCGGTAGCCCGCAGGCTCCTGCGGTTTGCACCTCGCAAGTGCATTGCGCCGCAGGATGTCTGTCACACCGTTGATCTGTGATCTGTCTCTCAGACGTACTCGCTCGCTCAGTCACAGCGCACGATCCTGACCTTTCTGAAAGAAATTCAGTCCCGCATCAGCTCACATCTCGAGCACTGCACGTGGTGTGTTGCGGAAGCTTATCGCCATGCGGTTGTACACGTTCATGAGGCTAATAGCGATCGTAAGGTCAACGATTTCCTGTTCGCTGAACACCTTCCTTGCGGCGTCGTACTCGTCGTCCGGAACACCGGTATCGGCCACGAGCGTTACCGATTCAGCCCACGCAAGCGCCGTGCGCTCCCGCAGGTCGAACAGTTCCCCGGCTTCGCGCCATGCCTGCAACAAAGCAAGCCGCTCGGTTTTTTCTCCGCGCTCCAGAAGGTCACGCGTATGCATGTCGAGGCAGTATGCGCATCCATTAATCTGCGACACCCGTAAGTAGACGAGGTCAACCAGAATTGGCGAGAGCGTGGTGCTTGACACATATCCGTAAACGCCTGCCAGGGATTTGGCGCCGGCAGGGGAAACCTTGTTGTAGTCAAGTCGCTGTGACATTTCGCTATCCTCTCATTTCAAAGGTACAGTCAATTTCTTGTCGACGGTGTCGACAAGAAACACGGCCAGCATCCTGGCGGGCTCGCTGGAGCTTGCATTGCGACTTACCGGATGGCGCGACCCCGGTGCCTCGTAGAAGCTTTCGCCGGCATGCAAAACGCGCACAGGCCCATCGTCGACCTGGCTTTCAATCGTGCCCGACAGCACGTACGCGTAGACGAACGCAGTCGGCGCATGGCGATGAGGCAAAGATGCGGCGCCGGGCGGATAGTCCACGAACACAGCCGTAACAGACTTGCCCGGCATATTGGGCACTGCGTGCGAAAAGGCGAGCGTCACTGTCTCGTGCTGTTGCTCAACCGCTGCAGGCACCGCGGCAGCGACAGTGATCGTCGCGGACAGCACCATAAGCATCCATCGAACGTAAGTCACGTTGTTTCCTCCTATGACAGACCCTACTTGGCGCATTCAGCAATTGAGTGCCGGCCTTGGAAATACCTAAACAATAGGGACGTTGATCGTGGCAGGAAATGACGTTTTTGATATATTTTCAGGACATCGCGCATCGGAGATGCTGAGCGTCGAGGTCCGGATGCGCAGATGATGCTTCGAGAGCGACGCGAGCTCCGTTTCTTGTAGCGACTCGCCGCGATCCACGATCGTCGTGGTAGGCGAGCCTCGCCTTCAATCGAATATGCTGCATCCTCGCGAGAATAACGCTGTTAAGGTGATCTGCGCGACTATGGCCCGGGCGAATGGGTTAGTGCTGCGGACCATCTCCTCGCCATGGCTTGGCACGACGGTGATACTTGCGGGACTCATCGGTCGAAAGCATCACGTCGAAGCGTACCATTCGCGCGCGCACCAGATCTTATGATCGGTTCAGAGAACTCAGTCAAGCAGTAGTTTGTATAGCAAGCGGCGCAATTCGTCGTGCTCGGCAGGGGAAAAATTCCGCAGCCGCGCATTGAGGACGTTCGGCGCGAGTTCCGCAATTCGCCGGGAGGCAGCACGTCCTGCGGCGGTAAGCTGCAGATTGACTACCCTGCGGTCCATTGTATCGCGCGAACGATCAAGCAAACCGAGTGCATCCAGCCTGTCCAGCATGCGAGTCATGAGGCCCGAATCCACGCCCAGCTGTCGCGACAAGCCTGCCGGCGTAGCAGTCGGCTCGCGCATTAGCGACATCAGAATTCCAATGTACTGGGCTTTCACGTTCAGCTCCGCCAACGCGGCATCCATGTCCGCGACGATCTGGTTACGTGCCTTGTTGAGCAGAAACCCGACGCTGCCAATGTGATGGAAATTCTCTGCCGTGTAAAACGACATCTTTGGCTCCTCGTACCATGTAATGGATAGACTGCGTCCGCCTGGCGGCACCCATTCGCAGCAGCTATGCGCGACTCGAAAAATTCTCCGATTCCTATTCAGGCAGTCAGGGGTAGCCTCGTCACCGCGTGTGGCTCGCCTGACCCTTCGCATGTGGGACAAGACCAGTCACCGCCCGGACGGATTGGCGACTTTCCGGCGCGACGCGATGCCGTTGTTCAGATGCGAATCCCGGCAGACAATACGAGGCACTCACGGACCCTCAAAGAGCGTGGCGAAACTCCTGATCGCAACTTCCGCGCATAGGCCAAGCGTGCGTGCGTCTCGCCATCTCGACTGCATCTCAATCTGGTCGTCGTCCGTCTTGCCATGGCAGATGCTAGCCAGCGAATCGACCGCCGTCAGAATCAGGTGGCCAGCTAGAACGGCGGTGCGACGGATACCCCTGCATTCATCCGTTACCAGTGGCACATTGCAGATTGCACGTACCTGCATCCTTTGGAGCAGCCCTGAAAGCATGTGTGTGGCCGCGTCGATGTTGCGTAAAGCTTCGAGAGTCACACGAGTATCCCTCCGTAATACCTGACGCCCTGAAGCGGGCGCTCTCGCAGCGGCAGCCACGCCATAAAGAGGCAAGACTGCGTGAATGGTCAACAAGGCTGCAGCGGATAGCCGATATTGCCAATAACCGGCCTGAGCGTTCCCATCGCCTCGCATCAGTGCTTTCAAAGATACGGTGCGGTGTTTGGGTACGAATACAGACCGGATAAGAATTTCGGGATTCGCGCCGGCATCGAATCCGAATGTTTCCCGGCCGCCACGCAGCATAATGTCAGAAATGGGAATGAGCACAATCGCCACTTCTTCGTGTTTTTTTCTCTTTCGTGGGTTCGGTATCACCAGGATGTTCCATCGAGCGCGCCAGTTCCAGACGACTGGCTTCCAAGTCCCATTCTTTATCAGGATGCCGCCCGTGGCGCGTTCGGCGCTAGCATCATATGGCAAAAGGGCCATTGAGACGAACGGGCGATGGAATTCGTCCGCATGTGCACTGCCTATCTCATCCGGAAAATATTTGTGCGCGAGCCAAACCGCGACGTTGCCCCACCCCGCTTCCCACGCCGCGCGGCCGCCATCACGGTGGCCGATCCCCGCGATCTCTTTCGCGTAGTCGCCCAGGGACAACTGCGTTTTCCGATCCTTCTTCGGAAGAAGCATGTCGAACAGGCCTTCGCTACAAAGATCTGTTGAACCTGCACACACTTCTGCATGTTGACTTGATCGGCCAGATCTCAAGAATGAGAACGCAGCGATGTTGAATCCACCTGTCCTGTCTGCCATGAGCTTCCGACATCGTGAAAGATTGTGCTGAAGCTGAAACCCATGCGTTGCGATTGCAACGACCGGAGTCAATCACTGCAGCTCCGGCTCGCCAGGGCATCCTGTTTTATCAAGTTTACCTTACTTCTGACCTGTCAAATATACATCCAAAGTGCGGCGCTCGGATTCAAATGCTGTTGATATTTGCTGAGCGCGCGTCTCTTGTGAAGAGGGAGTGGATGATTCAACGCGAGGCGCGAAAAGGCAATATTGATATTTTCTGGACAGAAAAGCCGATTGTGGTCGAACGGCTATGGACCCTCGCCGGCTCCTCCAGGAGATGCCGTGAATACCCCGTATCGCACCGGTGGCGCGATCCGTCGGCGGAATCTGGTAGCTGGCGTTGCGCGTAAATGCCATCTTCGCGATGGCCCTGTACGGTGACTGGCAACGCGTCGTGCTCGTGATCGCGGCTGAGACGGAAGTGAAACCGATCCTGATCGACTCGACATCTTCGTCGCCACGCTTGAATTGGAGGCGCGGCTCAGGATGAAACTAACAATTCGGCACTTACATTCGAGGATTTACGAAAGCGACGCCTGTTGACGCATCTTTGCTCCCTGAGCTTCAGCGGTCGATGCCGTTCACTCTACGCCTTCAGGTTTGGGGCTGGCAGCCGGCTTTACCTTCTCTCCGGAGGTTTTAGAAGCTGTGCAGCTGGCACCTCGTACCAGCCCCAGTGAATTGACGAGTTGGTGCGCCGTGAATCCGCACAGCTTGCTGCTTCGATGTAGGCGTTAGGATGCGATCTTCGCAGCAAGCTCTGCGACGTGCTTGCCCTGATAACGCGCGATTTCCAGTTCGTTCTCGCTGGGGCGGCGGCCGCCGTCAGCGCCTGCAAGGGTCGTTGCGCCGTAAGGCGTACCGCCGGTAATTTCGTCCATCTTCACAAGACCCGGGCATGCATACGGCACTCCAACAATCACCATGCCGTGGTGCAGGAGAGTCGAATGGAACGACGCTATGGTCGTCTCCTGCCCGCCATGCTGAGTGCCGGTAGACGCAAACACACTGCCAATCTTTCCGACCAGCGCACCTTTCATCCACAGACCTCCCGTCTGGTCCAGAAAGTTGCGCATCTGGGCAGCCATGTTTCCAAAGCGCGTTGGAGTTCCGAAGATGATGGCGTCGTACTCCCCAAGTTCTTCAACAGTCGCAATCGGAGCGGCCTGATCAAGCTTGATGCCGGCGGCCTTCGCCTGCTCGACCGGGATCGTCTCCGGCACTCGCTTAAGCGTCACAGTCGCACCGGCTGCCGATCTCGCGCCCTGGGCGACGGCGTCCGCCATCGTCTCGATATGACCATAGGACGAGTAATACAGGACCAGAATCTTTGCCATTTGGGTTCCCCAAGTCTTGACAGGAAAATTTGAGAAGACGCTGACCGAACAGCAAAAGCACGAAGGCGCCCTGCAAACCGTACATCCCGAGAGATGCGCCCGACCGGAGCGCGGCCAGCGGACAACAGGCGAAGCTTATACGAACCTGTTGTGTGATCAATTCCGTGTAAGGAGACATTCCGTCACACTGTTGTTGACGATGACGATTAGAACGGACTTGCGAGAGAGCCTCGAACTCTCTGAGTGGCGGCGTTCATTTGTTGCCACCGCCAGCTCGTAGATCCGGGCGAGGCTAGTACGCCGCTTTTTCATGGTCGTCGCGTAGCGGGTGGGTGCGATTTCCCGAGGAACGCAGCCTTGCTGTCCCGGCTCAGCCGAGGGTGGAAAGTCGACGTTGTCACCGTCGCTTCAGGAACATATCCGCGTGTAAACGAACTTCGACGTGAAGAGCCCGCCTATCGAACGAGGTTGCTCTACGTCGCAGACTGCCAGTCATAAAGTGCTGGGACAAGTCGCCGGTTCAGTATGCGCGTCCTGCGGACGGCCATTATCTCAACTGGAACGCTCATGTCCCGAAACTGACGCAAATGTGTCGTCTTCCTAGCGCGCTTGGCCCTTATGATCTGCAGATCGGCGTCTTTCCGACCCGAACGGGACGGACTGTGTACAAGCAGATCTTCATTGCGCAGTGCATTGCCGCTGAGCCAGTGCGAACGTGCCGCTGAGAAATACCCGGGTGGATGCCCGCCATCCAGGCGAACATCTTCCGGTGACTCGCCGTAAGAACCTTGCAGCGATTGCGCTCGCTGTTTGCGGTGATTGCCGAAATTACATTTCAAGGGAAGCATGAAAGTTCTCATCGTTTCTACGCCCGCTCCGGGCCTGTTCAACCCGCTGCTTGCTATCGGGCGTATCTTGCTCTCCGCTGGTCACGAAGTCGCTTGCTTGACGTGTAGCGCGTTTCGCCAGCGCGTCGAAGGCATTGGTGCAAAGTTCCATCCCCTTCCTGCGCAGGTCGATCTCGATCCGGGAAATATCCACGCGGTGGCTCCTGAACTGAAAGACATCCCTCCTGGGCCGCAGTGGCTGCGAGTTTCTCTGGAGCGAGTGTTTGTCGATAGCATCCGCGGCCAGCACGACGGAATACAGCAGGCACTTCGGGACTTTCCAGCGGACGTTATCGTGGCTGACGACATGTTTTTTGGCGTGCTGCCGATGCTTCTTGGGCGGCGTTCGGACCGGCCTCCCGTTATTGTTTGCGGGACCTCCGTTCTGCACTGGCGCCGCGAAGACGGAGCGCCAGTATTTTCCGGACTTCCGCCTGCAACCACCAAGGCTCAGTTCGATAAGTACGCAATCATTGCGCAGGACTATGACCGCATTGTCAACCAGCCATTAGCATTCCGGTTAAATCAGGTACTCGCCGGCCTGGACCTCGGGCCCGTATATACCCCTCTTCTGGAATCCGTTGTGGAACTCGCAGACGTTGATATGCAGCTTTCCGTTCCGGGTTTCGAGTTTCCGCGTGCCATGCCGGCTACGGTAAATTTCGTCGGCGCCCTGCCGATCGTCCCAGACCAAGCCCCGCTTCCTGCCTGGGCTCATGAACTGGACGGTTCGCGCAAGGTCGTTCTGGTTACGCAGGGCACGGTGGCCAATCGTGATTTTGGTCTACTGGTTGCCCCAACGCTGGCGGCCCTCGCCAACGAACGCGATCTGCTCGTAGTAGCCACAGCAGGGGGCCGGTCAATCGACGCGATACCTGGCCCCATTCCTGCCAACGCGCGCCTCGCGAGCTACTTGCCGTTCGAATGGATCTTGCCGAAAACCGATGTGTTCGTCACCAACGGGGGATATGGCAGTGTCAACCAGGCGATGAGCTACAGCATCCCTCTCGTCACTGCAGGCCTGACCGAAGACAAAGCCGCTGTGAACGCGCGCGTCGCATGGTCGGGTGTAGGGATCGATCTGGAGACAAACCAGCCGTCGCCCGAGGCACTGCGCGAAGCAATCCGGACTGTGCTCGAAAACCCCCGGTACCGCGGACGCGCGTCGCTAATGGCGGAACAATTTGCCGCGATCGATACACGATCTGAAATCCTCAGGATCGTCGCAGCCATCGGCTCCCGTTGATACCGATCGTTACCATGTACCGATGGCAAGTTGAACTCGGTGAACAGCGCCCATAATGCGGCAAACAGATTGTTGGTGCATGGCAAAGCGCTGGCGGTCCGTTTCGATCGTATTGGGCGGCTTGAAGGTATAGGCTTTTCGGACACGATAACTTCCTCAGTCAGTTTAACACATCGCCAATACAGACAATAGCTCGCATACCTTATCAAATCACTCGATCCCCGGTACCTTATATTCCCCGGGGCTCGATACGTAGTGACCATGGTCGCACGGGAAGTCCACTTGACAGGATTTAGTTGTTTCTGCCATGGCACGATAAGAAACGATCAAGGCTTCGTCCCTTCGCGACAGCGGTCCTACGACCGGATTTGTGCCGGCATTCCCCGCCCGATTGAGGCATGAGCCTTGGAATACTCCCCGCCATGCGAGTGTTCTACAACATATAAACGCAATCGCAAAATGTAGCCGCGAATATCTTCGCACTACTGTCTCAATGTCTGAATTCTGCGTAATCGTCCGCTGAACAAAATGCACGCGGAGCGCCTTCGCTATACGGATTTCGGCCTCTAATTACAGGGTATGCATGTATGTCTTTGAACGATTTGTCACTGCCTCCAGTATCTCCAGCGGATGCCGCGTCCCTCGCGGTCATGGTCACGGGCTCGGTTCTGCTGCCGGGCGACGCCGGCTTCGATGACGAACGCGCGGTCTGGAACCTGAATCACGAGCTGAGGCCCGCGATAATCGTAGTGCCGCAGAGCGCGGCCGACGTCCAGGCCTCCATTCGTTTCGCAGCAGAGCAGCATCGGCCGGTCCTCGTGAAAGCCACCGGCCACCAGATAGTCGGCCAGGCGCACGGCGCCGTCGTGATCGCAACCCGACAGATGAACGATGTCACCATCGACGTAGTTGGCCGCACGGCCCGGGTCGGTGCCGGCGCTGTCTGGTCGGAGGTCGTTGAAAAAGCGGCCAGAGCCGGACTGGCTCCGCTGAACGGGTCGAACCTGACCGTGGGAGTTACCGGTTACACCTTGGGTGGTGGGCTCAGCCCTACCCTCGGCCGCTCGTTCGGCTATGCCGCCGACCATGTGCGATCGCTCGATGTGGTGACTGCCGACGGCGAAGTGCGACACGTCGATGCGCAATGCGAGCCCGACCTGTTCTGGGCGCTACGCGGGGGCAAAGGCAACTTCGGGGTGGTCACCGCCCTGGAATTCAGCCTGTTTCCGGTGGCTCGGCTCTACGGCGGCGCAATATATTTCCCGGGTGAACGCACGGCCGATGTGCTGCGCGCCTGGACCGAGTGGCATCCGGGCACGCCGGAGTCCATGGTTACGTCCATCGCCGTGATGCGGATGCCGCCGATTCCTGAGGTGACCGAGCCCCTGCGCGGCAAATTTCTGGCGGCGGTGCGCATCGCCTACAGCGGCACGACTGCGGACGGCGAGCGGATGGTAGCGCCGCTGCGGGCGGTCGCGCCTGCAGTCTTCGATACAGTTCGGGACATGCCGTACACCGAGGTCGCGTCGATTCACGACGAGCCGACCGACCCCGTGCCCTATTACGAACGCGGCCTCACGCTGCGAGCGTTCCCCGCGCAGGCGCAGGACAAGCTGATCGAACTCGTCGGGCCACAGGCGGATACCGCGCTGGTGATCGCAGAGCTGCGCGCCCTGGGCGGTGCGTGGGACCGGGAGCCGGCAGTACCGAACGCCGTAGCGACCAGAGGCTTGCCGTACAGCCTGCTGGGCGTCGCGGCGGGTCCACTATCGCAGGAACAGCACCTCAAGAGGTCAGTCGCCGAATTGCTCGACGGCATGAAACCCTGGCAGGGTGACCGGCGGTACGTAAACAACGTCGCGCCGGAAGAAGCTGGCGACGCCATTGCGATCTACGGCCCGGAGCGCTACGCGCGCCTCGCGTCCGTCAAAAAGACCTACGACCCGGCCAACATGTTCCGGCTCAACCATAACGTGATTCCCGCCGCCTGACCAGACATTCGCTTGAAGCTGCTGTGCAGAAACGTCTATGTATCCGGGATCACGCGCTCCCGTCGTTTCTACTTGCGGTTCGTAGTTGGCGGCCGTGCCGTCTATCAGAGCAGGAATCGCGGGCAAACAACGCTCGGCGTTACGCTCGATAAGCGCGCCGGCGTGCCGGATGAAGAACGCAAGCGACGGAAATTCGCCATTCGGAATAAACCGTTCAGGTTGAGTCAGCTCCCTGGCTCGATCGGCTCGATCAGAGAGACGCAAATGCACATCGGGCGGCGGAGGAGGCACCGATTAATCAGGATGTCTAATGACATGTGATCAGCGGTATCGAATGACACGAAACCGAAGCTCTCGGATTTGCATACCGCCCCAAGCGGAGGCCGCCCCGATTTCCATCGCGGCACCGCCCAGAACCTGCAGATAATAGCGATGGCGACCCAAAACATATCCCGCCCGGTTCGGATGAAGAGCGCTTGCCGGGTATTTCGCTTCGGCGAGCGTTCTTCCGGAGTAGCCAGTCTGTCGCCCAATCGCGACCAGCGCTCAGCCTCCGTATAGCGAACGCGATCCCAGCGCTATGTCTGGCAGCCACACCGGGGGAAACGTCTCATCAAACAAGTGCACCGCCTTCTCGCGCCTTATGGAAGCCAAGGGAGGCAATGCCTGCAGCTTATCGCCCTGCCGACAGGCGAGCGATGCGTCAAGTCCTTCGTCGGTCAGGAACGGGCGATTTTCCCGTAAAGTCCACGGGTCGCGGTATCCTGGCATCGATAGACCACGCCTGAAAGTCCCAGTTCCTCATTCGGACTCTCCTCTCGCCGAAACTACAAGCCAAGAATCATTGAGCACACGTTTGCCCTCTGAAATCCCGGATCCTTATAAGCGAGGAAGTCGTCGTTGAACGTGCCGAGTGTGCTTTGCGGCCGATGCTTCATACCCTCGTAAAAGGCGTCGACCATGTCGTGCCTGAACGTTTCCGCGCGCGGATGACCTGTTAGCACGGAGACACGCTGTTCTTCGGTCAGTTCATCCGCGCCCAACCCGATGAGATCCATCGCCGCTCCCGCCTGCGTCAACGCGATCTCGGCGTGCATATGTTCGGGGATGCCAGGGGTGGTGTGCAACGCGACCGCTGACCAGACGATCGAGACATCCTGCACGGAGATGCCGCGGCGAAGCAAAAATTCGCGCACCGCATTCGCTCCATCCACTTCAAACCGTAGCTGGCTCTGGCGATAGGCTTCGGTGAGCCCGATATCGTGAAACATCGCCGCAGCATAAAGAAGTTCGGGATCGAAACTGAGACTGTTAGCCTCGCCTTTCATGGCGCCCCACAAGTAGACGCGAACAGAATGATGAAACAGGATCTCATTTTCGGTATCGCGAACAAAATCTGTTATCTCGCGAGCCAATTGACTGTCGGGAATCCATAGGCTCCAATCTTTTCTCGCTATCACTTTAGCGCTCCATCGTTCGATTGAATACAAGCCGCTGTGCATCGGAATTGACGCGTAGTGGGAAATCCGTGCCCTCTATATCCGCACCCATGATTCTGTTAACTTTTTCCGCACAGGCAGGAGGCACCTGCGATCGAGAGCCGACGTGCGCCCTGTGTGAACTCGCAAACCGCTCTGGCCGGGGACGCGCATACAGGCGCTCGTCATCACCCCTTTCCAGAAAGCCGCCTTTGCAGCAAGAAGGCTTCGACTTGATGGTGCATCCGCACAGATTCATTTGGTTGGGTTGCCGTTCGAATATCAATGGAAGCGCTCTTGTATTTCATCAGCCGAATAAACGCCCTACACCTGAATCGTGCTATCGGCTTTCTCCAACATCGTTACACTTCATGATTAGTACATCTGCGCGGATAACTACGACTAGATGCACGCACGCCGGGAAACGACGCTTTCATGCGAGGCGACAATCCGCCATCCGCCATGCAATCCAGCCTCAGGCTGCGAATCGGGACCGACACGCGCCCATACCAGAGTCCGCCTGCCATAAAGCTCCGAATCTTCACATCCAAATTCCGTGCTTACGGTGGCATTGTCATGCCCGAACGTAGTGATTGTCGTGGATGCAGCCACGACTCCGTTGTTAAACGGGTGGCGGAGCGCGTTCAGTTTCCGGATTTCGGCGCTGCCGTATTGCATATCGTCGAAGCCGTAATGAACCGTATGTGGACTTTCCCATGTCAATGCGTAAAGCAGTAAGACATCGTTGTCCGCTAGAGCTTTTTCGTATGCGGCGTAGGCAGCGGCCACTTCCACCACGACGTGAGCTATGTTGACGTTCATTGAAGGATCACAATGTCGGAAATGTTCAAAGCATATCTTTCGCCGGACCATCCCGGAACGCCATAATTGCGATGCATTCAGGACATGCAAAGCGCGCTATTCGCACCTCCTCGCGATATTTGTATAGAACCTGCAACGCTTATCGGCAGCCGCGTAGGCCCGTGCCGTTTCAATTCGAAAGCCGTTCTCCGTGAGGAGCTTCGGCATCGCGCGCATGACTCTGTCCTGAATGGGCCGGGTCGTTGCCCACAGGAAATCGGCACAACCAGTACCTTCGTCGCCGCTGCGTGGATCGGGCTCCTGCGCAAGCGAATAGTTACGGTCGAACACGACTACGCGGCCAGCCGGTCGAAGCACACGCCGCGCTTCCTTAAGAACCATTCCAGGATCGCCTACGCGGTGCAGCACCATATGCAGGATCACGACGTCGAATTGCCCCTGTGGTCCGATGATCCAATGCGGGTCCCCGGTCAGAAAGCGGATGCGCTCCGTTACCTGCTCCTCACGGGCGAGGCGCTTTGCGGCTGCGATAAGCGTGGGACTGGAATCGATCGCCGTAATGCGCGCTTTCACGTCGCCTCGTCTGGCAACGGTACGGGCGACAATTCCCGTGCCGCATCCAAGATCGAGAACAGCCGCGCAAGCGTCAAGCGACAGCGCGTCGAGGTAGTCCGAGATGGCCCGCCGGAAAAGCATATGCTTGCCGCGGACCTCGGGCGCAGATGCCATTGCTGTCTGCACACGCTCATCCGCACCGAAACCCTGTGTATCGGCGTCGTTGCATGTCATCCTTGCCTGCATAACCCGTGCTCTCCTGAACCGCACGACAAACACGCGCGCCGCGCCTGAGCGTTTGTTGCGCTAAATGCAAAACGTCAGTGACCGTGTGAGCAACAGGCGGTCATGTCGTATCTGGCGACCCTCTACCGTCAGGAAGGATAAGATCAGCCAGGCGCGGTTCAAATGTCAGATATACGGTCGATTTCGGACGCACGTCCAATGTACGGCCGCTGACCAGCCGGGTTAAGCGTCGCTCAGGGTTGCCGGGACACCGGAACGCCGCTATCGTCTTCCGCTTCGAGTTCCGCGGCCGCACGGCCCTCTCTTCCCTTGCGCCGGACCGATTGCGGCGGCTGGCCCAGGGTCCGGACGAACGCGCGCCTCATACGCACGCGGTCAAAAAAGCCCACCTCGTTGGCAATGACATCCATCGAAAGGCGCCCCTGCTCGAGCATCAATCGGGCGGCTTCCACACGCAGCCGTTCCACGGCCTTCGCGGGTGACTCGCCCGTTTCCGCAGTAAATGCCCGGCTGAACTGTCGCGGGCTAAGACTTGCCACCTCGGCCAGTTCCTCGACGGACAGCGCATTGCGCAGGTGCGCAACTGCATAGTCGATCGCTTTCTGGATCCGGTCGGATTTAGGCTCGAGTTCGAGCAGCGCAGAAAATTGCGACTGACCGCCGGCACGCCGGTGATACACGACGAGCTTGCGCGCGACCGCACGTGATACTTCCTTGCCGTGATCTTTTTCAATCATGGCAAGCGCCATGTCAATCGTGGCCGTCATGCCCGCCGATGTCCAGATCGAACCATCGACGACGAAAATCTGATCTTCGTCGACCGCCACTTCGGGAATCTGTATTCTCGCCGGAGGCAATCATGCTGCTCTACCAAATTCAATCTTCCATGGATGGAAAGACACATGCGGAAACCGAGCGCATCGTGTCCGAAAGCGACTTGGCTCAACTGAAGGCGTGTGTTCATTTGGCGACGGTAACGCCGCAGCAGCGAGCGATGGTGGAAACTCTCTCGAAACGACCGCTGTACTCGTCGACGCCGAGCAGATCCCGCCTGACGTTGTCACGATGAACACGACCATTGAGTGCACGGTTGTCGGCAGCGCTAACACTTATCATTGGACGCTGGTATATCCCGATAGGTCGGACTACCTGATGGGGCGTCTGTCCGTCCTGTCGCCTGCCGGCATTTCACTTTTGGGTGCGCGATGTGGTCAGACCGTGGTGTGCAGACCACCAAGCGGCGCGCAGATCCGTTACGTGATCAAAGCGATACTGCTGCAGCCGGAGAGTCGCCACCTGGCTCAGTGACGCCGTGGGCTACCGCCTTGCTCGGAAGGCGGTAGCCCGGCAGTTGCAACCATCAAGCAGCTAACCGTTGTGGATGGAAGCGCACACACCCATAGTCGGAGGTTCAACGGCAAGTCCCCTTCCGGCCACCGAGCAAAGCGAGCGACAGCTTTCCGCATAAGAGTCGTTTCAATGTCCGGCCGCATGAGCGGGCGAACGGCTGAACATGGCCGAACCCGGAAGAACATCGCCCGTTGGTTCAGCGGCGGATGCGCTGAATCGTCGCCTGTGCTGTCGGGATAGCCACGTACTGAGCGGGACGCGGCACCGCGTCCGTGCCGACCGTTGACAAATTTATCTCGCTCCCCCGAACCCTCATGCGGCAAGACTCTGTGGGCGCTGACCCGCTGCATGGCCATCGATTGACAATTTCATTGTCGCAACGGTGACGAAATTAATACGGTCTACGATCGTCCGAAGGTTCTCCATCATGTTGTTCTCTGCAGCGATGTCCTTGATCCAAGGAAATAGCTTCCTCCGTCACTCAGAAAGTCGTTGTACAGATCCACGCAAAGAACTGCTGTGATCTTGGGGTCGTAGCTGGTCATCGAAATATCCGCTGTTGAACTGCGAGCCGAACCGGCCAGAGGCGACGCCGGCACTTGCTGCAAATAGAATTAGCAGGCGATCTGTACGGCTGCTGCCTTTTTTACACGTGTCATGAGAACACCTGTGTCAAAGAAATTGGTCAGATCGTCGTCGGATCGGCCCTCACCGGAATATCGAGCGTTTATGCGAACTTGAGTCCGATCACGCCACCGAGAATCAGCAGGATGAAAAACACCCGCAATGGTGCGGCCGAATCTCCGAGCAAAGCGATACCAAGAATTGCCGTACCCGCCGCCCCGACTCCAGTCCACACGGCGTAGCCGGTGCCGACCGGCACTGTACGAAGCGCCACGGAGAGCAGAATCACGCTCGACAGTCCGGTCGCGACCGTAAGCAGCCCGGGCGTCAGTCGCGTGAAGCCGTCTGAGGCCTTCATCGCAAAGGCGAAAGCGATCTCAAGCACGCCTGCCAGGCTAAGTAGTAGCCATGCCATCAGTGAAAACTCCGTACAAGGTGTGCAATGTCAGGCTTTAGCGTAAGCTGCGGCTGGAACGGTGCGGAAGGCGATGCCAAGACGATTGAAAGCGTTCATCAGGCTGATCGCATAGGTGAGGTCGGCGAGTTCCTTGTCATTGAATTCGGCCGCCGCCGCTTGATAAGCGTCATCGGGGGCGTGCGTTGCCGCCACATCCGTGACCACTTCCGCCCAGGCGATCGCTGCTTTCTCGCGCGCGCTGAATAGCGTGCCGGCGTCGTGCCAGACCTGTAGAAGGGTGAGTTTTTCCTCCGATACCCCGAGCTTCTTCAGGTCTCGCGTGTGCATATCGATACAGAAAGCACAGCCATTCATCTGCGAGGCGCGCAGGTACACGAGGTTGATTAGATCCTTCGCAAGGCCGCATGTCTGAATTATGGAATGTACGTCACCGAACGCCCGATACGCGTCCGGCGACGCCTTGCTGTAGTTGATGCGTTGTGTCATGAAGAACCTCTCTGATTGATCGTTTAAGAGGCTTCATCTTGTCTCACCTTGGTCCAGTTCAAAAGGACCATGAACCTGCATCCGTGCTATGCCATGATTTTTAGCGTATGCGTTGTTCCGGTCACATCAGCGACAGGATTCGCTTGCCGAGTTGCGCTGCGGTTGCCTGACTGTCAACGTTCGTGAACCCGACGAGCAGCGCCGATCCGACTTGCCGTCCTTCGCCCCAATCCGAAAGTGCTTCGGCGTACAGGCCGTTTTCACCCATACTCGCAACGAGCCGGCGGTCTGACCGGCGGCCGCGTAAGCGCAAGATCAGATGCATGCCGCCAGGTTGTGCATCGATGTCCACGTAATGGCCGAGAGCGCTTTCCAGACCCGCGACTGTTGCCTCGCGTCGTTCGGCATATAGCCTGCGCATTCGCTGAATATGCCGTGCAAAGTGCCCCTCTCTCATGAACGATGTCACCATTGCCTGAACGAGGTGGGACGTGCCTGTGCCAAGCGTTCGAACGACCTGCTCGAAGCGTTCGACGAGCGCGTCGGGGACGACCAGATACGCCAATCGAAGGCTCGGCATCAGCATCTTGCTGAAAGTGCCTGCATAAAGAACTCTTCCGTTTCCATCCAGACTTTTCAGCGCTGGCAAGGGCCGGCTGATATAGCGATATTCGCCATCGTAGTCATCTTCGATGATCCATCCTTTGCTTTGCGCAGCCCATTCCAGCAGGGCTAGCCGGCGGGGCAACGAAAGTGTTACGCATAAAGGGCTTTGGTGGGCGGGAGTCACGATCGCCGCCCGTGCGCGGGGTGCGAGTTCGATGCCGCAGGCTACATCTATCCCTTCTTCGTCCACCGGAATGGGAACACCGTTCAGATTCAGCATACGCATCAACTGCCGGGTCGGCGGGTATCCCGGATTTTCGTACCACACCTGATCGCCCGCGTTGAAAAGCGCGTGAGAAATGAGTTCGACTGAAGCGCCGTCGCGCACAATCAACTCCATCGCCGTTTTCTGCGGCTCGAACTTCGGTGCTTCTGAACAATACGCACAGGACGCACGCAAGCTTGGCCTGGCCTTGGCAGGTGCGTGCATAAAGGTAGTGTATGGCGGGACGACCAAAGGATTGATGGGTGCCGTAGCCGATGCGGCAATATCGGCAGGAGGCCAGGTGCACGGCGTCATCACAGAAAGCCTGCATCGGCGCGGCCATTCGCATTCGGCGCTAACTCATTGCGAGATCGCATCCACGCTAAGAAAGCGCAAGGAGCGGATGGTCGAGCTTGCCGACGCATTCATTGCACTTCCCGGAGGAATCGGAACGATTGAAGAAGTGATGGAATCCTGGACGATGAATCAGTTGCAGGAAATCGACAAGCCGTTAGGCTTGTTGAACACTGCGAACTTCTTCATGCCCTTCATGGGTTTCATCGATCACATGGTCGAGCAGAGATTTTTACCCTTCGAACATCGTGAATCCATAGCTATCCATAGCGACCCAAACGAGTTGATTGAGTCGTTACGTCGCCAGCCACGTATCGATGTGCCCAAATGGATTTAGCGATGAGACCGTCATCTGCAACATGAATATGATCGGATGGCCGCTTACGAGTCTCGAAGAGGCACTCGCATGATCTAAAAGCGGAGGAACTATACGACCGCTTGTGGCCGAACCCGGAAGAACTGCAACACGAATTTGGCTAACGCATCATCGTGCGCATCGCCCGACGGCTTAGCCTGGCGCAAGGCCAGAATGGCTTCACGGTCAATGCCGATCTTTTTGCTCAGCACAGTGTGGGCGGCGAGGCAATAGCTGCAGCCGGTCGTATGGCTTACGACCAGTTTCACGACTTCGATATCCCGCGCGCTCAAGCTGCTCTTTTTGAGCGATGCCTCGAGATTCAACACGGCCTCGAGTGCGACGGGACTATTACCGCCGATGCCGATATAGGAATTCGGAACTCTGCCGACCGCGGCTTTAACGCCTCTGAAAATTCCGGCTGCGTGACCGGTGGCTTCGGACATTTCGATGGTATGGAGACGAGGCATGATGTTGACCTTCAGGTTGAAGAAAACCGGTGAATGACGCGCGGTACGGCGCCTGCAGATTAGCGAGCCTAAGCAGCTTCCTCGCGTGCCGCGAGGGACTCGTAGCGACATGTATCCGTCGCTCTATCTTCTGTTCGCCGAAGTCCGCAAGACCTCGACGGTCGCGCTCTCCGGCGAGGCGGCCGCCGAGGTGTTCGGCGGCTATCGCTGGTTCCACTCTCCCGAAGCGGTCAACGCGGCCACGTTTCCATGGCTGAGGGGCCGTGACAGCGTGCCGTCAATGTGGTCGGAGAGCGTTAAGAAAGAGCTCTGCCTGTCCGAGTACGTGGCCGATTTCTACACCCACGCGATCGACGCGACACCGCTGCTGCCCGGACAAACCGGACACGAGAAACGCATGCGGGAGATCTGCTTCCTCGGCCTGACCCACTGGCTGCCTATCTTGCTGGACCGCAAGGACAGGCTCAGCATGGCCGTGGGCCATGAAGACATTCGACGGACGTGAGAAGAGCCTGCTTCGCGCTGAAGCTGCGCATAACGTATGCAACGGAAATCCTGCAACGCGCAAAAAGCCCTTAATCTCCCGGCAGACGATCGTCGACAAACGGTTCGCCGTCGGCGTAAAAATGATTGCTGTCAAAGCGCAACGGCCCGGTATGCGGGCACCGCGACGACGGGTCGTTCATGCCCGACTGTTGCCCGACGGCGATCCGCGCTCGCCGATGAAACCGCTCCTGCCTGGCGGTCCCAGTTACCAGCGATCCCGATCCGGTATGCCGTCCACAGCTAGCGCAGTCCGAATTGGGCAACGGGTCGAACGCGGCGCACGCGGGCATCGGTCAGAATATGGGGCTGTTTGGAACGGGCGTACTGGATCTGGGTCTGCGGTTCATGTACGGCAAACGCATCACCTTCGGCATGCCGGGTGGCGACGATTTCTCGACGGGCACGCAGCCGTTCTTTGCGATTCAGTCTTGATCGGGCGCTTGTAGGCGGGTGCTAAAGCGATAGTCGGCTTTCGTGCCGGCTATCGCTTTTCGCCTGAAGCGCTGACCCGGGTGAACAGGTCACTGTGCGGGCGCGTCGGGAGACGTTGGCGATGTGACCTCCAGTGTTGGCTCTAACGGCAGGGTCCAACTGCGCATAGGTGAGCCGACCGGAGCGTCGGACTGCGTCGGCACCGATAAGAATGAGTTTTGAGGTGAAACGGGAATTGCCGGCCCGAAAGTCTGCCTGCGAGATCTATCGGCGAGTCCTACATCCGTCGGTGCGCGCCGCGCCAGTGGCGAGGGCGGCAGGCTGGCACCCTGAACCGAAACAGGTGATTGCGACGTCGACGCCGCCGATGATGGCCCCCGGGATATGGGCAGTCGCGGTGATTTTCCGCTAACGCTCGTTGTGTCCACCGATGGGCGTCGCGACAACGACTGCGGGTTGCTCGCACCTCGTGAAAACAGCGCCGATTCCGGGTATGGAGGCGGCACCCGGGGAGACGACGAAGCAATGGAAGGGCGCCGCGACCCGCCATTGCCGCTTGCGTCCACGGACGAGCGTCGCGACCGCGGCGAATCATGCTGGCTGACGCTAGTGCGCGGTGATGCCCAGGACTCCTTGAGGCGCATGCCGAAACTCTTGTATGCTTTAACGAGACCTTCCTCATTCTCGATGATGTTCCATTTCTTATTCGCGTACAGCGCGCAGGGAAGGCTTGCCTGTGCCGCCTCTGGATTTATTGGATCGCCATGTTCCTGGAACAGCTTGAATGCGAGGTAGCTTGCCTGTGCACCGTGTCTCACGACGTTCGTTTTCACGGCACCGGCGGGCCGCGCCAAATCGGCAGTGCCGACCGCGCTATTTATCGCTTTTAATGCTGCGGCTTCCTCCCCACTTCCCTGAGAAACCGGTGCTCTTCCGTTGATCGAAAACAGGTGGTGCAAATCGTAGTCTCCGGTTATCAGTAGCGATTGATATCCGTCAATTGCCTTCAGCGGATCGAGATCCTCTTTTACGCGGCTGAAATTGATGGGCGACTACGTCCATTCGCATCCATTGCCAAACATGCGTTCGGCGCCGAACGCGCTGAGGTCTGCCGGATGTGCGTGCTCCGGCTGCGGATCCCAGCTGTAGCAGTTCGTTAATTCCGCGAGCCACGTTCACGGCGGGAAGCGCCGTTCATGGATAGGATGCCTGAAATTCGAAGGCCCGCTTGCATGTCAGACGAGGGCCGCCCTGACATGGCTCGTGCCGTAGGCACATCTGCGGGTCCTCGGTGTGGTGGTGACAGTTCTGGAACTGCATCGGCAGGGGTTGAGTATTTCGGCGGTCGCACTCGACAGCGTATCGCTCGCAAGACGGTTCTCAAATACATCAGGAACGAAGTACAGGCGCTGCCTTATGGTCCGCGTCCGCTGCGGCTGTGCGTTAAGGTAATTAAATGCATGACACAATCAATTACATTGACGGGCCAGGTACTTCACAGCGACGCCTTCCCAATCGAGCCTCCCCCGTCGACAAACAAGGTTTGACCGGTGATGAAACCTGCATCCTCAGACAGCAGAAATTCAATCGCAGCAGCCAGTTCATGCGGCTTGCCGAGTCGCTTCATCGGGATCAAGGAAAGAAAGCGCCGTTCTGCTTCGCTTCCGACGGGGGAGTTCTCGCGAAACATTTCAGTTTCCACCGGTCCTGGCGCGACTGCGTTTACAGTGATGCCGGCGTCTGCCAGTTCCAGCGCCCATGTGCGTGTCATGGTCACCATCGCTGCCTTCGCGGCTGCGTATGCGGAGCGCCGAGGCATTCCCAGAATAGTAAGGCTAGACAGATTAACCACGCGCCCCCAACCCTGCGCGCGCATGTTGGGCAGGACTGCCTGGACAATCTGGACCGCGGGGGTGAGGTTGATCCTGAAACTCTCCTCGAACTCGTCGGGATTGATTTCTCCTATGCCTGCGAGCCGGACGAAGCCCATGTTATTGACGACACCGTCGAATGAGAAGCGCTCGGCGAGCGTCTTCAGGCATGCGTCAGTTGCGACACGATCGCCGAGGTCGACTGACACCAGAGTGCCGGGAAACGGAACATCGTTGGTACGGCGGGCAAGTCCGACCACATGGTGACCCGCGCCGGCAAGCCTGTCCGACAACGCGCGGCCAATTCCCTTGGTAGCACCGGTGACGAGAAAGGTACGTTTTGACATATCGGTATCCTTAGTTTTAGAGAGGGAAAGACTGGATTCTTACGATGCTCAGCCAGTCTGCGAACAAGAGGGCATAGGCCGGTTCTGAGAGCGATGCCGTCTAATTTTTAGCGCAGTCGGCGCTGAGAGACCGAGCATCGCCATCGCTTGTGCCACCGCGCCCGTAAAAAGCTCAGGTTTCGGATCAACTCGAGCAAGTATGCGCAGGCCAAGAGCAACGGCCAGCAGGTTGGAAGCCGCATCGTCGGGTGACACTGTCGCTTTTATCTCCGAATTTCTCTGGGCTGCCGTGATGCAGCGCATGAAAAATGATCGCAACTGGCGCAGTTCGGACGCCACTGCCTGTCGGAGTTCGACATCGTCGCAGGTTGCTTCCAGCGTCGAATTGACAAGCAGGCAACCCCTTTGCTTGTCGTCCGAAAGCGAGCGACCGATAATTTCCTCAAAGAATGCCGTGATGGCCGCCGCTGGAGGTAGTTCAGCCTCCATTCGCGCGATTTTGTGCCTTAGCGTCCGATCGAGGTAATGATCGAGTGCACGACGAAACAGCACGCGCTTGTCGCCGAATGCATTGTAGAGACTCGGCTGAGTTAGTCCCGTGGCTGCCACGAGGTCACGCGTCGACGTGCCTTCATAACCCTTTGCCCAGAAGGCATCAGTCACCGCGTCAAGTACCTGTTCTTCGTCGAACTCGCGAGGTCGTCCCATGAGTACATTTCCTGGCCTGCTTTTCAAACCTCCCGATGAGGTTTTCGTTGCCTGATTTTATATCCATCGATATAAAATGCAAGCAATGCCAGTAACATTTGTTCCACAGGACGCATCATGCACAGCATCGGCTTCGTCGTCTTCCCCAGGTTTTATATGATGGGTTTCGCGGCGGTCACCGCATTCGAGCTGGCCAATCTCGTGCTCGAAGAGACGGCGTACGAGGTGACCGTCGTTTCCGAAACGGGCGGGCTGATATCGGCATCGTCGGGAATTCGTATCGACAGCGAGCCGTTCGGCGATGCCGTGTTCGATACGGTCATGTTCGCTTCAGGCGTCGAAACTGACCTGCGCTCGCCCGCACTCACGGCCTTTGTCAAACACGCGCTCAAGACGTCGCGGCGCGTCGCGGCGCCCTGCACAGGGGCATTTGTTCTGGCCGAATCGGGTGTGCTCGACGGCCGTCGAGCAACGACTCACTGGCGCTTTGCCGGCGATCTGCAGCGTCGCTTTCCCGTTTCGCTATCACGTAGTCAGCCCCGCCGCTTTTTAAGCGCGGCAGGTGCCGCGCATCAGCCGCGCAACGGGGATCCTGTTGGACTGTTGGACCCGACACACGAGCGCGCGCACTCGTGCGCGACGTTTGCCTCGCCCGTCGTCAGGAGAGGCGCGACAGCATGTCGTCGTGGGCCGTCAGGTCTGGTAGGAGGCCCGGCTCTTCGCTGTTATGCGAAGAACCGGGCAAAGGGAAGTGCTGACTTGTCCGCGGGAATAACGCGGCTCCGTGTGCGTTTCGCAGTCCCCAGGTTTCGAAGCCCACAGGTGTCCTTTTCGACCGGGCACCGAAAATGGAAACACGCAAGGACAGGAGGATTCGGGACGAAACGCACGGCTATGGCCTCAAGCGGGCAGCTCGATGAGCAACCCAGGATGCAGACAGCCTCATTAAAGCTGGTTGTTAGGAATTTGCAAGCTTTAATGAGGCTGTCGTAGACCGCATTAAATGTGTCACCGATGGGAGCCAGCGGGCGAGTTGACACGTTTAATGCCGCAACGTTGACACATTTAATGCGGTCTACGGCAGTTGCTGCCTGGGCCCTGACTAGGTCCGTGTGACATACCGGTCCGAAACGACGGAGCGTTGCTGGATCCATGCGACGGCAAGCTCTAGTGCTTCATCGCGTGCCTCCTGGACGTTGGCGAAGTCCCCATCGACGCCGAGCGTGCGTGTTTCGCCAGCCCGGTCTGTGACGATGGCCGCCGCTGCGTAGCGGCCCTTTCCCGTGGCGGTGACCACCGGCCGTACCTCGCAGCCGTGATACTCCATGACGTTGTCCGTTTGCATATCCCACCTCAGGCAGAGCGTTGTTCCCGAAGCGAGCCCGGCGATGCGGGATTTGCAATTCGACCCAGCATAGACGGGATCCCGCATGGCACCGCAGGCCCGGGGCGTCGGCAAAGCGCGAGGACACGCTACCATGACACCTGTCCCCGCCGCGAGGTTACCGGGAGGTCCCCGGTAACCTCGCGCCCGCTCGTCACGAAGGACGACAGGCCTGTCGTTGCGATCGCGCAGCCATTCAGCCTGCGCGTCCCGGCACCACAATATCCGTCGTGATGCCACCTGGCACGGAGGGCGTTTCCGGGCTTGTCCCACCGTCGTTGCCGGCGGTCTTCCGGCTTCGACGCGGTGCGTCGCCCGGGTGGAGCGCGTCGAGGAACGTTCTGCCCTTCCCGGTCAGGTACGCGCGGCGAGCGCCCTCGGCGCAATGTTCCAGCATGACCATCTGGCGCTCAAGCAGCGCGTCGAGCTCGGCGCGATTCATATCGAGCTGGTCCGGCGCCTGACGGACCAGCATCAGGGTCGCAAATTCGTGTGGACTGAGCATTTTCTTCTCCCGTAAAACAGGTTCCCGAAAGCAGAGGCCCCCTGCAGAAAAACGACATGCAGTGCAGGCCGTTCAGGTGCCGCGCTGCGTGGCAGCGCGGCACCGTCATGTGAGGAAGCGCGCCGGCGAACCGGTATCGTCGAGATAACCCGCGTTGATGGCGCGTATCGCGTACTCGACCGTTTCCCGGTGCGCCTCGTCCGCGCTTGCCCAGTGCTGGGCATAGCGTGGCAAGTGCCAATCCGCGACGGTCCGCTCCGCATGCCGGATGCGCACGATGGCCACGTACGTCTCCGGTCCGGCGGGAGGCAGCGCACAGTGCCGTACCGGAAACGCGCTGGTGTCGATCGTGAAGCTTTTCCAGCTTTGGCTGCGGACGTTGTCCATAAATTGCTCCGCGTGTCGGATGACACGGCGCGGGCCCTGCGCGCCACGCCGTACGTCCAGACTCGCCCCTGTGCATACGCCTAACCAACACCCACCTGGATGCGTCGCGGCTTCGCCTCCTCGCGGCGCGGGATGGTCAGCTTGAGCACCCCATCGCGCAACTGCGCGTCGATGCGCGAGACGTCGAAGTCCGGGCTCAGCGTGAACGCGCGCCAGAAGTGCGGGTGACGCACTTCACCGTGCTGCAGTCGCAGCCCGGATGGCGTGGGAATCACTGCCTCAGCTTCAATGTTCAGACTGCCGTCCTGCACACGCACGTCGAGCTTCTCGCGCGGCACGCCCGGCAGGTCGGCATACAGCGTGATGCCGCGGCTGTCCTCGAACACGTCGACCGCAGGTGCAATGCGGGTGAGCTGCTTCGCGGTTTCCGCACCCTCACGGGCGGCGACTTGGGTGCCCGACGGACGTTTAGCCAGTTCAGTGCTGTCGTACATGATGTCCTCCGTAACGCTCATGACGGGTCGAGGGACTTACTGGACGGTGATGGCACGAGGCTTCAATGCCTCGGAACGCCCGACGCTGATGGTCAGGCAACCGTTCACGTAACGCGCATTGACCTTGTCGTGATCGGCGTGCTGCGGCAGCTCGATCACACGCTCGAACGCGCCCTGGAAGCGCTCCTGCGCGTAGACACGCGTTTCCTCCCGCATCCCCGGTTCTGGCGGCTTGCGATCGCCGCTGATCGTCAGCAACCCCTTGTCGATCGAGACATCGATCGCTGCCGGGTCGAGCCCTGGCGCGAACGCGACGATCTCGACGCTGTCGTCGGTGCTGCCGATGTTGACGGGAGGAAAGGTGTCGCTGCGCATGGCGCGCAGGCTGGCGGGAAAGCCCGCGAAGACGCCGGCCATCTGCCGGTGCAGGCGGTCGAATTCGCCCAGCAGATCGGTGCTGAAGAAAACATCGCTCATGACTGGCTCCTTGAAACCGGGGCCGCCACGAAAGACGAACGGAACCACGCGCTCCAGTCCGCCTGTCCGTGGGAAACCCCGCCGACAAACAAATCGAAACACGCAGCGCTTAATCGCGATTGCCTGAGCGATGCATAAAATAGCGCAAGGAACGGAAATTTCAAGAGGCCCTGCAACATGTCAACCGGGAGGCTTCATGGACCTTTTCGACAGGCTTCAGGAACAGATCGACGCCGTGCGCCTGCCGCTCTTTGCCGTCACCGTCACGGCGGCGGCGCAGGTGAATACGCCGCTCATCGCAATACTCCACTGGCACGGATTCCGGCGCGCGACGCCGCTTGTGCTGCCCGGCATTGAGATCCCGCCACGCCCGGTTCCGGGATCGGCCGTCCAGCTCGATGCACCGTGGCACAGCTTCGAGACCGTGGACGCCATGCTGCTTGATGCCGCCTGGCAATCCGGTGCGTGGGATGTCGAGCGCGTCGAGCGGCGCGGCTGCAACGTGATCGGCGCCAGCGCTGCCGAGACGCTAGCCTGCCGGCGAGCGTTCGGCGACTATGGAGAGGACATGGCCCGCGACCCGCAACTTCTCGATGACGAGACCGATCGCGACGAGCTGATGCAGCTTGCCGCGCGCAGGGGCTACGTGCGCTGGCTATTCCGCCCCGTCAAGGGCGGCCTGTGGCACACGCTCAATGTGCCGGACGACACCCTTGACGTCGATGGCGGACGCCAGCCGCCCTGTCCTGTGTCGCCTCTACCCCGCCGACCCGACGGGCGCGGCCGCACGGTTTATCGCCTCGGCACGGTCCATCGCATCCTGCTGCCACGCTGAAACAATTTGTTACAAAGAGCCATTTCCAGCCCCCTTGAAGCGCGCGGTGGGCGCCTCTATTTCGCTCTCCGCCAGACATTGGCTCGGCTGCAGCGCGGCGCTCCACGCGCCCCGGCACCTGCAGCCGGATTCCCTTATTGGTGATCCTTTAATCGCTCAGGAGATCTGAATGCAGATTCGTCCCCTCTACGACCGGGTTATCGTCAAGCGAATCGAGACGCAGCGGACGACAGCTTCGGGCATCGTGATTCCCGATTCAGCGGCAGAAAAACCAGAACAAGGCGAAGTCGTCGCAGTCGGCAGCGGCCGGCTGTTGCAGGATGGAACGCTGCGCGGGCTCCAACTCAAAGTCGGTGACCAGGTCCTCTTCGGCAAGTACGCAGGCCAGACCGTCAAGGTCGACGGCGAGGAACTGCTCGTCATGCGCGAGGAAGACGTCATGGGCGTGCTCGAGGCCGACGCGGGCGCCGCCTGCAAGGCGGCCTGAAACCTCATTACGGTCGCGGACACCGGACCGGTCGTTCGCGACGCCTTGAGTCAACGACTACTTCCCGGAGCAACAACATGAGTGCAAAAGACGTCAAATTTCATGACAGCGCGCGCGCCCGTATCGTTAAGGGCGTGAACGTTCTCGCCGATGCCGTGAAGGTCACGCTCGGTCCGAAAGGCCGCAATGTGCTGATCGAGCGCAGCTTCGGCGCGCCGACCATCACCAAGGACGGTGTGTCGGTCGCGAGGGAAATCGAGCTGAAGGACCGCTTCGAGAACATGGGGGCCCAGGTGGTGAAACAAGTTGCCTCGAAAACGGCCGATGTCGCCGGAGACGGCACCACCACGGCCACCGTGCTGGCGCAGGCGATCGTGCAGGAAGGCATGAAGCACGTCGCAGCGGGCATGAACCCGATGGACCTCAAACGGGGCATCGACAAGGCCGTGGGCGCCGTGCTCGACGAACTACGTGCGCTCTCGAAGCCCATTTCCACCAATCGCGAAATCGCCCAGGTGGGCTCGATTTCGGCAAATTCCGACGAGGCAATCGGCAAAATCATCGCCGACGCGATGGAGAAGGTCGGCAAGGAGGGGGTGATCACCGTCGAAGACGGCAAGTCGCTCGAGAACGAGCTGGACGTAGTTGAAGGGATGCAGTTCGACCGCGGCTACGTGAGCCCCTACTTCATCAACGATCCGGAGAAGCAGGCGGCGTATCTGGACGACGCCCTGATCCTGCTGCACGACAAGAAGATATCGAACATCCGGGATCTGCTGCCGGTCCTCGAAGCGACCTCCAAGGCGGGCAAGCCCCTGCTGATCGTCGCGGAAGACATCGACGGCGAGGCACTCGCCACGCTCGTGGTCAACGCGATGCGCGGCATCCTGAAGGTCGCGGGCGTCAAGGCGCCCGGTTTCGGCGACCGCCGCAAGGCGATGCTTGAAGACATCGCCGTCCTCACGGGTGCAACCGTCATCTCCGAGGAAACCGGCAAGCAGTTGCAGAAGGCAACGCTTGACGATCTCGGCAGCGCGAAGCGCGTCGAAGTGCGCAAGGACGACACGATCATCATCGACGGCGCCGGCGACGAAAAGCGCATCGAGGCACGCGTGAAGTCCATCCGGGCGCAGGTAGTCGAGGCGACGAGCGACTATGACCGCGAGAAGCTGCAGGAGCGCGTGGCAAAGCTTGCGGGCGGTGTGGCCGTCATCAAGGTCGGAGCGGCGACCGAGGTTGAGATGAAGGAGAAGAAGGACCGCGTGGACGACGCGCTGCACGCCACCCGCGCGGCGGTCGAGGAAGGCATCGTGCCGGGTGGTGGTGTGGCGCTGCTGCGCGCGCGTTCGGCGGTGATGAACCTGAAAGGCGCCAACAGTGATCAGGACGCGGGCGTCCAGATCGTGTTGCGAGCGCTCGAGGCGCCGCTGCGAGTGATCGCTTCCAACGCGGGGGATGAGCCTTCTGTGGTCATCGCGAAGGTGCTCGAAGGCAGCGGCAACTTCGGCTACAACGCGGCCACTGGCGAGTATGGCGACCTTGTCGAGGCGGGCGTGGTCGATCCTACCAAGGTTGCGCGCACGGCACTACAGAATGCCGCATCGATTGCCGGGCTGATCCTGACGACGGATGCAACGGTTGCCGAAGCGCCGAAAGACGAAAAACCGGCGCAGACCCCCGCACCGGAGTTTGACTACTGATCCGGCAGCGTTTCCTGCATGCGCCGGCCAACAGTCGCGGCCCGTGCAACCCGTTCGGCGCCGCACGCTGTCTCCGCCACGCGGCGCCGCTTTTTGTGCTGGAGCGGTCATGAAACTGAAGCTCAACATTGATTCGAAGCCGCTGGACGTCGATATCGACGACGTCGTGGCGGGACTGCTTGCTGTCCGCCTTGACCTTCCCGCCGGTGAGGACCACCAGGACGCCCTCGCGCGCTATCTCAGCGACAAGGGCGCGCCCTGGACGCTCGACGAGGAGCACATGCGCAGGCGCATCCTTCGCCGGCTGATCTTGGACATCGCCGATCCGGCGCTGGTTATCCGCCATCTCATGGCTGAAGAATGAACGAATGAACCGCCCTGACCAACAGGTCGGGGTTGTGGCGACACACGCCCGTGTCACGACCGTCATGCTGTCCCGCAGAATCGGACATCTCGATGCCCAGCGATCCTCGTTCGCCTGTCGGCTCATCGGTCAGGCTTCCTGCCGGCGTGCTCGGGGGGGACTACCTCAAGTTTTTTCAGCTCTCGATTGCTGATGAGCTTTCCGCTGACCAGTTCATCGACGGCCAGGCGCTGGAGCAAGCGATGACCGCGATCCGCTGTGGCTCGATGCGCGCGGTGCGGCCGGCAATGAAGGTCTTCTTTGATGGCTGCCGGTTCTGGCTCGCGAGTCACTTTCACCGCCATGAGGCGGCACGTCGTCTCGGTGTCCGTCATCAGGAATTCTGGTGCGAGATTGAACCAGGCTCAAAGGACGACTCAGTGCGCCATGCGTCGCGTGTCTCGGGGTGCCTTCAAGATTTGGACTTTTTCGTACATCAAGCGTCCGGGCTTGGCGTTTCGTATGTTGCGGCTCGCCCCCTGAGCCACCGCTCGCCTTGACGAAGGATGAACAACAGCTTGCGGTTACGGATCTCCCAGCATGGGCTTAGCGAACCTCAAAAGACGGGTGTCCCGGATTGCCTGGGAGCCACCTTGCGCACGCCGCTCCACACGTCTGTATTTTCGAAGAATCGGATCGCCCGGTGTTTCCTCGTACTCGGCGTTTGCTGATGACATGCAATGACGCGCAATCGATCACCAGCAATCGGCAACATGAGCAGCCTACTTTTGAAGGCGCATGAGCTGCAACGCGGCTTCACTCTCCAGCGACGCCGTGCCGGGAAGCCCGACGTATCTATCTGCACGCCGATTCCCAAAGCATTCCTCTCCAGTTGTCAATGCGGAAACAGAACCCGGCCAAGCCGGACTACAGGCGAAATGGTCGCGCTTCATCATATTGATCGTTTGATGTCGAACAGAGCTGGGCAACGAATTCTCTGGCATGGTGAAGTCGTGCGCTCCGGATGAATGTCGTCGTCACCTTACGCGAGACAGGCACGGGTTGCGGATCCCGGAGGCAAACGTGCGTCAAATGGCGTCGGATTCAGCGCTTCATGTGGGCCGTACTGGATTCGAACCAGTGACCAACGGATTAAAAGTCCGCTGCTCTACCAACTGAGCTAACGGCCCAGTCCTCGTTTTCACGCGCCGTCATAGCGCTTTGCGTGCTTGCCCTAACCGATATCGATCGTGCGACTCGTGGACGGCGTCGGCTCCGTTTTCGGCACGGTCAACGTGAGTACGCCGTTATCGAACTTTGCCAGGGCGCGACCGGGATCGGCGTATTCAGGCATCGGGATCGTGCGCACGAAGCGTCCGTGGGCACGCTCCAGCCGGTAGCAGCCGTTTTCCTCACTGCGCACATCCTGCTTTTTCTCACCGCGCAGCACGATCGCACCGTCCTCGACGCTCACCTTCACGTCTTCGCGCTCCATCCCGGGCAGTTCTGCGGTCACGCGTAGCACCGGTCCCTCATCGACGACGTCGATGCGCGGCTGGAAGCGCGATGAACTGAAGTCGCCGAACCATCGTTCGAGCGCGCCACGGCCTGCAAACGGGTCGTGAAAAAACTCCTCCACTGCGCGCCATGGTTCTCGTGAGAACAGTCGCGCAATGTCGGGCAGGGAGGCGCGCCATTGTTCGTTTTCGCTCGCCAGCGGGCTCTCCGGGCTGTCCGCATCGGACTTGCGCACAGCCCCGCGAAGGAACTTGAAGGGATTCCACTTTTTCGGATCGGGGTTCATCGTTTCCTCCTCTGGTATCTGGTAGGAGAACCGTATTCCGGTCACGGCGCCGGCGCCGCCGCTTTTCTGCCGTCGACGTTTTCAGACTGAGTCTCGGGAGCGGCTGCCGCAGCCGCCCTGCACTCCGCAGTCGCGAAAGTCCCCCTTCCAATCAGCCTGAGGGCGCAAGACAGCGCGTCGCGCTGCATTTCTGCAGCGGTCAGCGAGCGCTGTGCATATCGGCGCAGGGCCAGTCGGCCATCGCACTCAATCCTGGCCAGCGCGACATAGCTACCGGGAACGGCTGGCTCGTGCGAACCTCCGAATGCGGAGGTTCGCACGAGCCAGCCGCCACCCGGTGTTTTCCCTGTCGTTGCTGCCCGACGGCCAACTTCAGTCCGTACGCACTTCGATCCGCCGCGGGCGCGCCTCGTCGCGGCGCGGGATCGTGAGCTTCAGTATGCCGTCCTGCAGGCTCGCCTCGATCTTCGACGTATCGAAGTCCGGGGAGAGTGTGAACGTGCGCGCAAAGCGCGGCTCACGGACCTCGGCATGCTGCAGCCGCAGATTCGCCGGTGTCGGCACGACCGCCTCAGCCTCGATGGCGAGATTGCCGTCATGGACCCGCACGTCGAGCTTGTCCTTGGTGACTCCGGGCAGGTCCGCCCACAGCGTGACGCCCTGAGTGTCCTCGTAGATATCGACGGCGGGAGAAATCGTCATCCGGCGCATGGACGCCTCGCTCTCGCTGCGCGTGACGGCCGACGGGGCGCGCTTGCTCAGTTCGGTGGTATCGCTCATTTTCGGCTCCTCGAACTATTGGACGGTGATCGCGCGAGGCTTCGAGGATTCGCGCTTGCCGATAGCGATCGACAGGCAGCCATTCTCGTAGCGCGCCTGACCCTTGTCGGGGTCTGCGTTTTCCGGCAGCTCGATGACCCGCCGGAACGCGCCAGTGAAGCGCTCCTGCGCATAGACACGCGTGTCCTCGCTGGTATCCGGCTGCACTGGCTTGCGCTCACCGCTGATGGTCAGCAGCCCCTTGTCGATCGATACGTCGAGTTCCGCCGCATTGATTCCGGGTGCAAACGCGACGATCTCGATTGAGTCGTCGGTGGCGCCAATGTTGACGGGCGGGAACGCGCCGAAGCGGCTCGCCCGAAGACTCGACGGGAAAGTACCGAAGAGGTTCGCCATCTGCCGTTGCAGTCGGTCGAACTCGCTGAAGAGGTCAGTTCCAAAGTAGAAATCGCTCATGATGCTGTTCTCCCCAAGTGATGCATGGAGGCGAACGGGCCTACGCGCTCCAGTTCGCCTGCCAGCGTTTGGCAAAACAAATCGAAACACGCAGCGCACGGGACATGGCGACCCGCGCGTCTGCCTGAGCGAAACCTAAGATAGGAACTGCCACGAAAATTTCAAGAGCAGAAAACAGCCATTTGCGCTTGAAAATTGTGGACCGGCTCTTATCGCGGCGCAACAGTGCACCGCGTGGAGGACACAATGGAATTCGACACCAACTGGCTGACCCTGGGCCCTCACCGCGTGCGGCTGCGTTCGCGGTCTGGAACGCTATTTGCCCCTGCCGGAATCAAGACTAACGGCTAGCAAAATGGCTTTCGTCCTGCTCGTCGACGACCAACCCGAGCTACTCGAGGCGTGGAGTCTCATCCTCACCGCCGAAGGGTATGCCGTTTGCTGTGCACGCAACGGCGCCGAGGCGCTCGAGCACGCCCTGCGCCGGCCGCCCGATTTGATCATCACGGACTGGATGATGCCCCTGATGGGGGGCAGTGAACTGTGCCGTCACATCCGGGCGCGACCGACGCTGGCGCACCTGCCGATCCTTGTTGTCACGGCCACGCTCCCGTCGTCGCCGGGGCCGGCGGACTGGGACGACTGCCTCATCAAGCCAGTCCCGACCGACCTGCTGCTCGACACTGTGAAAAGGTTGTGTCCGCCCTGAGGCAGGCCGGAAGTCTTGACGCGCTCCGCTCGAAGCGCGCAACGCCCGGTTTTCCGCCCACCGGTAACCAGCAATGGCTTGCCAGATCAATGTCTCCGCACCCATCGCGGGACCTTGAAATTTTTCATCAGTGAAACTAAGTTATATGCAGCTCAGGCAGTGTGCCTTGACGGATCGGCCGCACACTGCGTGTTTCGATTTGTTTGCCCCGCAGCACGGCAGGCGAACTGGAGCGCGCAAGCCCGTTCTCTTCCTTGCTGCGTCGAAGGAGAAGACGATGAGCAATCTTCATCTGCGCTCGGCTTCGACCGCCATGTTCGAGCGCCTCCATCGCAAGATCAGCGTCCTATCCGGCGCGTTTACGCCTATCGCGCAGCGTGCCTGTCGTACGCTGTCGGACCGGGTCGTCGCCATGCGGCAGACGTTTCGCCAGCACGCGTCGCACATCCGCCGACGTTAGCGGCGCGATTCGCCCGGAAGCGTCGCTCGCGACGGCGGCACGCCGTCGATCATGCTGTACGCCGCCCCGCGCTTCCGTGAAGCGATCGCAATGTAATCGGCGTGATTTGCACCGAGGCGCCGCGCGAACGTTGCAGCACCCGTGTTCGCGCGGGAGGTTAAGGTGATCCGATGAAATCGGTGAGAGTCGAGACGCGCAACGGGTACGAGATCCGTCTGCGAACCGTCACGATACGGCACGGACCCAGAGCGGCGTGTACCGGGGCAACGGCGGCACGCGGATATGTTGCGTTCGTACAGATCGCGAGAGATGGCGAGGTTTTTGTGAACTGGCATCTGCCCCGGCTCGGCCACCGCTGGCCCAGTCGCGAGCAGGCGGAAGCGGAAGCGCTCGACTATGCAATCAGGCTTGTGGAGCGTCGTCCGTTTGAGGGACCGCCGTCGGATGTTCCGGAGGCGGCCTGATGCGGATTGGCGCTCGCGAGCAGAGGTACGCAGTACTCAAGGAGATCACGATGCAACTTCACATGCATTCGCACCATTTCGTTCGCCGCATGCCCGAGTGGCCCGCGACAGTCATCGGCGGCTGCGTGGCGGGTGCGGTTTTTTTGGTGATCGAACTCTTTGCCATGCGGGTGATGGGACAAAGCGTATGGGCACTTGTACGAATGACCGCGGCCATCGTGATGGGGCGCGAGGTGCTCACACAACCCGCTACGTTCGCGGCGGGCGTCGTGCTGGTAGCGCTGGTAGTCCACTTCGCGCTGTCGATCCTCTTCGCGGCCGTTCTGGCGGTGATCATGGCGCCATTCAGCCTGGATTCCAGTGCCGGTATGGCGTCGCTGGTGGGTGCCGTATTCGGCGTCCTCCTGTACGTGGTCAACCTCCATGGCATGACACAGCTGTTCCCTTGGTTTGCCGATGCCAGAGGCTGGGTGAGTTTCCTTAACCACATCGTATTCGGCCTGGCGGCGGCTGACACCTATCTGAGTCTGGAAAAAAAGCCGTCATACGCCGGTGGAACCGAACGTACGGGTTGAGGAAACGCAGTCATACCAATCAGCTGACACGAATGGGAAGAAGGAATGTTGCGCAGGGTGCATTGCAGGACCCGGCGTGCTGCGCACGGCGGCCCTTGGTGGCGTCGCTTCAGATCCCATCGTGGATTGGTACCGCTATCTAGCTACATGCGTAGGTTTGACATGAAAACGGCGATCAGTTACCGCAACATTGAGAAGCTTGCTCGTCCGGAGCTGGAAGACCTGATCGGCCGGCTCACGGAACGGCGCCTGAAGCCACATCTGTCGCGCTTTCCGGCCGAGGTGGCCCGGCTACGTGCAAATCTGGAAAAAAGCCGACATCGCGGTCTCTACCGGGTTCGACTCCAACTGGTATTGCCGGCGGCAATGCTCGCGTGCGGGAATGATTCCCCGGAGCCAGAGAAGGCGATCGAGCTGTCAGTGACGGAGCTGGAGCGGCAACTGGAACGCCACGTCGCGCATCTGCGCCACGAGGATGCCTGGCGCCGCAAGGAACGGCGCGCCGGGTTGCGGCAGCTCAAAGCCGCATTGGCGGAACAAACGGATGGCGGGTCCGCGTTGTTCGGCGAGATCGTGCGTCCTCTGCTCGCGTCGTTCAAGCGCTTTGTGCAGCGGGAACTCGCGTATCTCCGGGCACGGGGCGATCTCGCTGCAGGTGACCCGTCGGTCGACGACATCGTCGACGAGGCCTTGGCTCGTGCCTGCGAGCGCATGGCGGAGCGCCCGCGCCGGCTCGAACCGCTGCAATGGCTCTACCAGATCGTCCTGGAGCTGCTTGCTGAGGAAGTGACGCATCGTCAGATCGAGGAAGGCCGATGCATTTCACTCGAGGGCAGGTTGCCCGTGCAGTTGCGCGAACCGCATGAAGACGACGATGAGCTCCTGTTCGAGTACTGGCAGCCCGACGAAGTCCTGCGCGTCGAGGACGTGGTGCCGGCAACGGACAGTACACCCGAGGAGGCCGTGATCAACAGGGAGCTTCGCGAACTCGTGGCAACGCTTCTCGCGGAGCTGCCGGAACCGTGGCGACGAGCCGTTACGCTTTGCCGCCTCGAAGGGCAGCCGGCAGCTGCCGCCGCACGGGTTCTGGCGATAACGGAGCGGGAACTCGAGGATTGGCTTGCCCATGCTGACGCGTTTCTCAAGGCCAGACTCGGTGACTTGCGGCTGACACCCGAGCCGTCGGTCGAGCCTGCGGGTTACATCGTGCCGGGCACGCTGCCCTTGGCGCCCGGGCTTTCCCGGGAATTTGACGAGGCGACGCGGCGCGATGTTCCCTAGTTAGGGGGCGCAGCAAGACCACGGTTGAACGCCGGAATGTACCTCAACGGAGGGAAGCGATGAGCCCCACCAGACGATCAACGCGAGACCGCATCGATGCCATGGAGAACATGCTTGACGATGCGCTGCAGGAAACGTTTCCCGCGAGCGATCCCGTCGCGTGCACGCACGCGCCTTCAATCCGACCTGCAGCGCCACCGGATAGGCTTCGACAGGCCCCACAGGCGACGAATGCACTTGTCCCACCGGCCAAACCGGCGCGCCGGCGGTCCAGGAACAAGGGCCCTGCGCACGCTGGGTCGGGCTAGCCCCTCGCCGCGTAGCGGGGTTGACCGCCCGCGCCGTTAGGGAAGCCATAACGTGATCCGATCACATCGGGAGCCAGATCATGAAACTCACGCCTTTGCATGACCGGGTCGTGGTCAGGCGTACGGAACAGGAGCGCAAGACCGCGGCAGGCATTGTGATCCCTGATACTGCCGGCGAGAAACCCGATCAGGGCGAAGTCGTCGCCGTCGGCCCCGGCAGGCGGCTCGAGGACGGGCAGCGTTGCGCCCCGGACGTGAAGTTTGCAGACCACGTGCTGTTCGGCAAATACGCCGGCAGCGCAGTGAAGGTGGAAGGCGAGGAGCTGCTGGTGCTGCGCGAAGCCGACCTGCTTGGCGTGATCACATCGGGGTCTGCGCAGTAGGCCACGCGACGGGGAGGCGCTTCGTTTGACTGGTCAGGAGGTACCGGAAAATGTCCGCAAAAGATGTCAAGTTTCATGAGTTCGCACGCCAACATATCCTCACGGGCGTCAACATCCTGGCCGATGCGGTCAAGGTCACGCTCGGCCCCAGGGGGCGCAATGTCGTCCTCGAGCGGAGCTACGGGGCCCCGACGGTCACGAAAGACGGCGTGTCGGTCGCCAAGGAAATCGAGTTGCCCGACAAGTTCGAGAACATGGGTGCGCAGATGGTCAGGCAGGTTGCGGCCAAGACCTCGGACGTCGCCGGTGACGGAACGACTACCGCGACCGTGCTCGCCCAAGCCATCGTGCGGGAAGGCATGAAGTACGTCGCCTCGGGACTGAATCCGATGGACCTCAAGCGTGGCATCGACCAGGCGACGGCCGCGATCGTCGAGGAACTCAGGAACCTTTCCCGGGCGATCACGACCGGCCGCGAGATCACGCAGGTCGGTACGATCTCCGCCAATGCGGACGAGGAGATCGGCAGGATTATTGCGGACGCGATGGACAAAGTCGGCAAGGACGGCGCCGTTACCCTCGAAGAGGGCAAGTCGTTGCAAAGCGAACTCGAGGTCGTCGAGGGCATGCAGTTCGATCGCGGGTGGCTGTCCGCGTATTTCATCACCGATCCCGAGAAGCAATCCGCTGTTCTCGAGGAACCGTACATCCTCGTGCACGACAAGAAGATCTCGTCGATCCGTGATTTACTGCCCGTGCTCGAGGCCGTGGCCAAGGAGAGCAAGCCGCTTCTCATCATTGCCGAGGACGTCGAGGGCGAAGCCTTGACCACGCTGGTCGTCAACTCCCTGCGCGGCATCCTGAAGGCAGTCGCCGTGAAGGCACCGGGTTTCGGGGATCGCCGCAAGGCCATGCTGGAAGACATTGCGACGCTGACCGGCGGGCTGGTGATCTCGGAGGAAACTGGTGGCAAGCTGGAGAACGTCAAACTCGAAGATCTCGGACGAGCGAAGCGCGTGGAAATTGAGAAGGACGCGACCACGATCATCGACGGCGCCGGCGACCGCAAGACGGTCGACGGACGCGTCCAGGCGATCCGACGCCAGATCGAAGAGACGACCAGCGACTTTGATAAGGAGAAGTTGCAGGAGCGCATCGCGAAGCTGTCCGGCGGCGTCGCGGTCATCAAGGTGGGGGCCGCCACCGAAGTGGAGATGAAGGAGCGCAAAGCGAGGGTCGAGGATGCGCTGCACGCGACCCGCGCGGCGGTCGAAGAAGGCATCGTGCCGGGTGGCGGCGTCGCGCTGCTGCGAGCCCGCGCTGCCCTCGGCGAAATACGAGGCGCCAATCCCGACCAGGACGCCGGCATCCGAATTGTGTTGCGGGCGCTTGAAGAGCCGCTGCGTCAGATCGCCGCCAACGCGGGAGACGAGCCCTCAGTCATTCTCAACAAGGTTCTCGCGCAGACAGGCAATTTCGGATGGAACGCTGCGTCGAACACATACGGCGATCTCATGGAGATGGGCGTGGTCGACCCGACCAAGGTCGTGCGCACGGCGCTGCAGAACGCGGCCTCGGTGGCGGGACTCATCCTCACCACCGACGCGGTGGTCGCCGATTTGCCGAAGGACGAAGCAAAAACTCCGGTGCCGCCGCCGGCGATGGACTATTGAACTCGGGTCGCGTATTGGGATGGGCGTGGCGCAGGGTGAATTGCTTGAGCATGGGTGAAGACATCATGGGCAAGATCATCGGCATCGATCTCGGTACCACGAATTCCTGTGTGGCACTGATGGAAGGCACGCAGGTTAAGGTGATCGAAAATTCGGAAGGCGCTCGTACGACGCCATCGGTTGTCGCATATCTTAACGACGATGAAACACTGGTCGGCGCGCCCGCGAAACGCCAGTCGGTCACCAACCCGAAGAACACGCTGTTCGCGGTGAAGCGCCTGATCGGCCGCCGCTTCAAAGAGAAGGAAGTGCAAAAGGACATCGGCCTGATGCCCTATAGGATCGTCGAGCACGACAACGGCGACGCCTGGGTCGAAGCCCACGGCACGAAGCTCGCGCCATCGCAGGTTTCGGCGGAAGTCCTGCGCAAGATGAAGACGACCGCTGAAGACTACCTCGGCGAGCCGGTCACCGAAGCCGTGATCACGGTTCCCGCGTACTTCAACGACAGCCAGCGCCAGGCCACCAAGGACGCAGGCCGCATCGCCGGTCTCGAAGTGAAGCGGATCATCAACGAGCCGACGGCGGCAGCGCTCGCGTTCGGTCTGGACAGGCAAGAAAACCGCGACCGCAAGATCGCCGTATTCGACCTCGGCGGCGGCACCTTCGACATCTCCCTGATTGAAATCGCTGACGTCCACGGCGAAAAGCAGTTCGAAGTGCTGTCGACGAACGGCGATACGTTCCTCGGCGGTGAAGACTTCGACCAGCGCATCATCGACCACCTCGTCGGCGAGTTCAGGAAGGAACAGGGAGTCGATCTCTCGAAGGACGTGCTCGCGCTGCAACGCCTGAAGGAAGCGGCCGAGAAGGCCAAGATCGAGTTGTCGTCGAGCCAGCAGACCGAAATCAATCTGCCGTACATCACGGCGGACGCATCGGGGCCGAAGCACCTGAGCCAGAAGCTCACGCGCGCGAAACTCGAATCGCTCGTGGAGGACCTGATCGAGCGGACGATGGAGCCATGCCGCATCGCGCTCAAGGATGCTGGCTTGTCCACCGACAGGATCGACGACGTGATCCTGGTGGGTGGCATGACGCGTATGCCAAAGGTGCAGCAGACGGTCAGGACGTTTTTCGGGCGCGAGCCGCGCAAGGACGTCAACCCCGATGAAGCGGTCGCAGTGGGAGCGGCGATCCAGGCGGCCGTGCTTTCGGGCGACCGCAAGGATGTGCTGCTGCTGGACGTGACGCCGCTCTCGCTTGGCGTCGAGACACTCGGTGGCGTGATGACGAAGATGATCGAAAAGAACACCACCATTCCGACAAAATTCTCGGAGGTCTTCTCGACCGCGGACGACAACCAGCCGGCCGTCGGCATCAAGGTCTTTCAGGGCGAGCGCGAGATAGCCAGCGGCAACAAGCTGCTCGGCGAGTTCAGGCTGGAAGGTATCGCGCCTGCACCGCGTGGCGTGCCGCAGATCGACGTGACATTCGATATCGATGCGAATGGCATCCTGCACGTGTCGGCCAGGGACAAGGCGACCGGCAAGGAAAACCGGATCACCATCAAGGCCAATTCCGGTCTGTCCGAAACGGAAATCGACGAGATGGTGCAGGACGCACAAGCGCACGCCGCGGAGGACCACCGGCTGCGCGAGCTGGCCGAAGCGCGCAATCATGGCGACGCTCTCATTCACAGCACGCGCAAGGCATTGGGTGAATACGGCGAAAAGCTGGGCGCCTCAGAAAAGGCGAAGATCGAGGCTGCGATCGGAGAACTCGAAGCCGCCCTGAAGGGATCAGACAGGGACGATATCAACGCCCGAATGAGCGCCTTGGCAACAGCCTCGCAGCAGTTCGGTGAAAAATTGTACGCGGAGGTGCAATCGCAAGGAAGCAGCTCCGATGGCCCGACCCGACCGCAGGAATCCAGGGAGTCGGGCCAAGATGACGATGTGATCGATGCCGAGTTCAAGGAAGTGAACACGAAGCGGTGAGCAGTTGAGCCGAGATTCGGCGTTGACGGGCGGACGCTCGGGAAGAACCCGGCGAGCGTTACCGAATGGATCCCGGGCCGCGGTGCGTTGTGCTGCCGGGCCGTGCTCGAGGACCACTCAAGGGTAAGGGGCCTTCGCCATGAAGAGACGACATGTACTACTTGCGGCGGCAGTATTGATCGCAAGTTCGTGGTCAGAGGATGCGTTGTCAGCCAGCTCGCCGCTGCACACATTGCCCCTGCAGGGCGACATCTGGATTACCGGGACAATCCAGCGCGGCAGCGGAAAGTACGCGCCGGGCGACTATACGACGATCCTGCTCGATCGTCCGTCGGCGTCGCCATGCAACGACAAGGTGGTGACCGACATCCTGCTTGGCGAGGGAGGCACGCCATCCCCGACACTGCTGCTGCCATACCTGAACCGGCGGGTCCCCGTCCGGGGGCGGGTTATCTGCCCCAACTCGGGCATTCAGTTTTCGCCGCGCCCTGATGTGGTGTTTCCGGTCTGGTAAGGCACAGTCGACGCCTGCTCTCGGCTCGCCGCGTGCTCGGCACCCTTCTATCGCGGCAAAGTGGTTCATCTCGTTCAACTGAAGACGGTGACCTTGCAATGAACGCGCCCTGCCGCTCGCACGCAAAAAAGCCAGCGCCGCAGCGCTGGCGCGGGACCCGGTTATTCCGGGGGCAGGCCGGATCCGAAAGCCCTCAGTGTCCCGGCAGGCCTTCGGTCCGATTGTGCGCATGCAAACTGACCTCATGGGGTGCATTTCCCAAGAAGGCCAGGTTGACGCCGGCCCGCTCTTGTGGGGCGCTTAGGCCAAAGGGGCACGCAGCCTGGATACCGTTTCTGAAACAGTTCAAGACAAAATTTTCACTTGCGAGCCCTTGAAAACCTCGTTTCGCGACCCATCTTCGGTATCGCTCAGGCAGTCGTTCGCGAATCTGGTTCGCGGGCGCTGCGTGTTTCAACCTGGATTGTCGCGGCACGGGACAACCGGACTGAAACGCGTCGCCGGTTCGTCTTCTCGCCGCAGAGGAGAAAGCGACCATGAGTGACGTTTACTTCGGAACCAGCCTCTTCAGCGAACTGGACCGGCTCCAGCGTCAGATGTCCAGTATGTTCGGCGGCTTCCCATCCAGCCTTCGTTCAAGCCAATTCGGCACATTTCCTCATATCAACATCGGCACGACCGACGACACGATTGAAATCGTCGCGTTCGCGCCCGGTGTCGAGCCCGCGAAACTCGATATCTCCATCGAGAAGGGGCTGCTCTCCATTTCCGGCGAGCGGACAATCCAGGAAGCAGCCGAGGGCACGCGGCAGTATGCGCAGGAGCGCTTCAACGGCTCATTCAGGCGCGTCATCGAACTGCCTCAGCAGGCTGACCCGGACAAGGTGCAGGCGCGCTACGTCGATGGCTGTCTGCTGATTTCAGTCGGAAAGCGCGAAGCCTCCAAACCGCGCGCCATTACTGTTCAATAGCGAGGTGACATCATGAGCGACAACACGCAAATCGCTGAACGCAACCAGGGCGCGGTGGCACGCGCAGCGTCGGACGAAGCACGCTCTCGCGTCACGCTGACACCGGCGGTCGACATCTTCGAAGACACCCACGCCGTCACGCTTTACGCCGACCTGCCGGGCGTGCCTAAGGATAAACTGGACATCAAAGTGCATAGCGGGAACCTGACAATCGATGCCGAATCGGTGGTACCCGTGCCGCCGAACCTGCAGCTATCCCATGCCGAGGTGCGGGCGCCTCTCTTCTCGCGACGCTTCACGGTCAGCGAAGACTTCGACCTGTCGAAGATCGAAGCCGCCTTGAAAGACGGCGTGCTGAAGTTGACCATCCCTCGCCGCGAAGAGGCCAAGCCGCGTCGCATTGCCGTCAGCGTGGGCTGAGGCCTGGTCGGCCCGGGGTCCGCAAGTCCATGGAGCTGGCAGTTGCCTGCTCCATGGCCACTTGCACTCTCGTGTCCAAGGCCAAATATCAGCAGCCCTTCGCGATGGTGTTGCAAACAGTTTCTGGAGCGCCAATCATGACCGTGCCGACTGCGTCGCCCCTGGTAAGCCGCATCCAGCAAGCGGGCGCCCTTGTCACCGCAGAACTGGATGCACGCTCGCATCGTTCACCAGACTACGCTGCGGAAAGCGAGGCCCTGCATGCAATGGCCCAGGCGTTGACGGAATCGGACACGGCGATGCTCCAGAAGCTGGTCGACACAGCGCTGACATTATGCGCAGCGGGCAGTGCCGGCATCAGCCTGCACGAACCCAAGGATGGTCAGTATTCCGCCTTCCGGTGGGCCGCCGTGGCAGGACGTTGTGCGGATCTGGCGGGCCATCTCATTCCGACCGACGACAGCCCGGGGGGCGTCGCAATTGCATTGGGTTCGCCGCAGTTGTTTGTTTTTCCGAAACGGCACTTTCGCTGCCTGGCGCACGTCGTTCCAGAAGTGACTGAAGAACTGGTTGTGCCGGTTCCCGGCACGCCGAAGCCCTGGGGCGCACTATGGGTGATGTCTCACGATGACCATCATTTCGATAGCGAGCATCGTCGCATCCTCAAGAGCCTGGCGGCGTTCACCTGTGCTGCGCTCACAATAGCCCAGGCGAAGGCAGATGCCGAAGCGCGAGCCAGGGAAGCCGAGGAGGCAAGGCGCGCAGTCGCGGCAGCCGAAGCTCACAAGGACGATTTCATTGCCACTCTGGGACACGAGCTGCGCAATCCGCTTGCTCCGATCGACAGTGCGATGGCAGCGGCGCAAAGGCTTGCGGCCGACTGTCCCGCAGTGTTGTCGGCGCTGGCCGTTGCCAACCGGCAGGTGCAACAGCTAAAACGCCTCGTGAGTGACCTGCTCGATGCATCGCGAATCCGACATGGCAAGCTGTCCGTGCGACCCGCCCACGCGTTGCTCGGCGACATCATCAAGGACGCGATCGCTGCCGTGAGCGAGCAAGCCGAGCGACGTCGGCATCAGCTTCATGCCACACTGCCGCCCTATCCGGTGACGGTAAGTGCCGACGCCGCCCGTCTGGTGCAGGTTATCTCCAACGTATTGGGAGACGCAGTCAAATACACACCGCCCGGAGGAGAAATCACGTTGGACGTAGACGCGCCTGACCCTGCTGCGATTCCCGAACATGACTCGGCGCCGCGGGAAGTGGTCATCACGGTACGCGATACCGGCATAGGCGTCCCCCCCGACCTTCTGCCGCGCATCTTCGACCGCTTTTCGCAGTCCCGGTCCGCGAGAATGGGCGCTGAAGGCGGTCTTGGCCTGGGCCTGTCGGTCGTGAAGTATCTCGTCAATGCACACCAGGGCGAAGTGTCCGTCTTCAGTGAGGGCGAAGGCAAGGGAACCCAGGTTGTCTTGCGGTTGCCCATCGTCCGTCATAGCAGCGTTGAACATTCGGCATCCACGACCCACGGGATACCGCCTGCCCGGATCCTGCTCGTTGACGATAACGCGGATGCGACCGAGGCGCTTGCGCTGCTGCTGACACTGGACGGTCACGAGGTGAAACGCGCTCAGAACGGACTGGAGGCGCTCGTGCTCGTCGAATCCTTCACGCCAGACGTCGCGCTGATCGACATCCACATGCCAGGTATGGATGGCCACGAACTTGCCCGCCTGCTTCGGCAGCGGACGCAATGCGCGTCGACGCGACTTGTCGCATTGACTGGCTCTACCGGAGCAAAAGACTCCGCTGCTATGCGCGAATTCGACTGCTGCCTCGTTAAACCACCGTCGCTTGAGGACCTCGCGTTTGTCATGCGTGGCTAGCCACACCGCCCCTGCATCATCAGGGCCGCAATGCTTCGGCACCGACCACCAAGGTGATTCGGCGTACCGTCGTCTTGCGGTCGCGATTGCCACCTGTTTGACGCTCGCCGCGGCAAACGCGGTGAGGCAAATCATGGAGCGTACGGGCCATCGCCTGAATGGAGAACATGCGACTGCAAACACGCGTCAATGGTCGTAATTTTGCCGTTCCCCGCAGACCAAGCGGGCTGCTGTTCGATGGTCGCCACTGCGGGTCTTGTTGCGCGAGGTCGTGCTGTCCCAGTTTACCTGCCAGCCAACGAACGACCACTTGCGCGATGTTTGATCGCCCGAAACGGTTCGTTCAGCGACATTCGGAAAAGCCGAGGCCTTTTCGCTTCGTACGTTCACCGCCCATTCGGGTCGCCCATATCATCAGAGCGAAGCGCCTCGAGCGGCTGTAACACTTCGCGGATAGATATCAGTTCAGCCACGTAATGATCGATCCGGTCGAGCACGTCCGTCAGTTGATCGACAAACGGTGTGTCATCGGACATTGCCATCAGGCTCGCCCCATTCACGATCGTGTGCGCCATGCTGTGCAGATGCAGCAGATCGTTCCGCAGATGCTCCGGGTCGTAAAGGCTCGCACGTACCTCATCCAGCGTACCTACGGCGTCGAGCATGCGCGTCGTGTCGTAGCTAGACTGGAGGGCATCTAGTCCAGCCGTGTCAACGTCGCCATACGGCGTCGCGGTGACCGCAGCTCTTGCACTCATGGAATCGTTACCTCATTGCGTTGTCGGGGCGGGCCGCTTGGCCAAACAGCGCATCATTGATCCAACTCTCCGGTGCGCGGTCCAGATGCAGTTTGTAACGCCCGAACCGCCGGATGTTGTGTGTCGGATACGGACTTAGGAATTCGATATCCTCGGGGCGGACTTTCTCGCCCTCGGCCACCATGTCGCGCAACGCCCGCATCATGTCGGCCGTATTCTGCAGGATCACCGCCGAGGCGATCAGGTCATTGTAGCGGAGCCGCTTCTGCTGCTCTTCGGGCTCATTCTCGGCAATCACGTCGCCTCCGAACGATAGCCACTTCGCGAAACCGTTGTACGACTCGATCTTGTTGGTGTTGGCCGTGACCTCCTGGCGAAGCTCGCGGCTGCCGATCCATTCGAGAAGGAACACGGTCCGCACGACGTTGCCGAGCTCGCGCGCGGCCAGGTAAAGCCGGTTCTTGCGGCTCTCCGAGCCGAGCCGCCGCAGCAGCAACGGCGAGGAAATCGTGCCCGCCTGCATCGAGAGTGCCACCTGCATCAGTTCCTGCCAGTGCCGCTCGATCAGCACCCAGTCGATCGTCGCAGTGAACAGTTTGTCGATGTGTTTGTATTTCGCCTCGTTGTTCGGCCGGTACATCACAAGGTCTTTCCAGTTGCGGATTCTGGGCATCAGCTTGATACCGAGCAGATGGGTGAAGGCGAACACGGCGGCCGATTGCCCCTGCGTATCGGCATGCACGGTGTCCGCCTTGACGGACAGGCCCGCCTTGAGTAGGCCCTCGATCACGTAGATGGCTTCCCACACTCCCGGCGGAATGAAATGCCGGAACACCGCGATATAGTTGTCGGCGACGTGCCGGTAGGCGACGGCGCCCATCTTCCGGTACCGGAAGTGATAGCCGGCCAGCAGGTTGTTGTCGTAGAAGTCATACTGCGTGCCGTCGGCGGCCACCGTCTTGCCGTCGCCCCAGTGCTTGGGCAGATCGAGGCGCAGGTACAGCTCGGTCAACTCGCGCTGTGCGGTCTCGAGTTTCTCCAGGCTCATGTGTCGGCGATTGACGAACGAAAGCATGTGCGCAGTCAGGTCGGTATCGAGATGGCGGGCCGCCTGGGTTGGTCCGAGATTGCAGCCCATTGCGAAGATCGTCAGCAGGTAGCGCTCGGCCGCCTTGCGGATCTGCGGGTCGATCCCGGAGAGCGGTCCGAAGTGCCGCGTAAAATGGGTCCAATGTTCGATGTTGGCGAGGATGTCGAGCACGTTGCGCGTCGGCAGCCGCGCATTGATCCGCTCCTGCAGCGCGATCGCGCTCGCAGGGATCTCTTTTGCAATGGTCTTGCGCAGGGTCGGTTCGCCTCGCTGGTCGATCGTGACGTGTTCGCGCTTGTGCGAAAACTCCTCATCAAGCTTTCGTGCGCCGTCGGTCAGCCATTGGCGCAATTGGTCAACGAACTCGCTGCCGGTCTCCGGCAGGCCGACCTTCGCGCAGTAGTCAGGCATTTGCTCCTCGCACTGCCGCCACGGCAGCAGGTGATCGCGGTAGTCCGCATAGGCGTCGGAACCAGTCACGCACAGGTCACCCACCCGCAGCTCTTCGGCCATGTACGAAAACACGCAGAGTTCAAGAAAGCGTCGGTTGGTCGGCGCTCCCTCCCCGTGGGAGCGGCGCACGAGCTTGCGCCAGCGCGCCGCAGCAAAACTCAGGTCCACGTCGGCATCGATCCATTCACGGTGTAGCGTCTCATTCTCCAACACCACGTCGAGCGCATCGAGCAGCGAGCGAACTTGGCTTGTGGAATCCCATTCAAGCGTATGGACAAGACGCATAAGGACCGAGCGGTGCGCACGGAAATGCTTCCAGAGCAGTGGCAGGTAATTGCGGCCGCTGAAGGCTCGGATCTCCGCACAGCTCTCGCGCAGCGGTTCGAGGTCGCCCTTCGGTGCCAGCCATTTCCGTATCGACTGCGCGATCGTCATCTCGTCGGGTTCGTCGGAAAGAATGTCGACAACGCCGCCGAGCAGGACCACGAGATCTTCGACCTTGTCTCGCTGCCTACGCTGGACGATCTCCAGTTCGTCGCTTGCACGCTTGTGAATCGCGGCCATGCGCCGCACGAACATGTCGGCGAGATCATCGCGGGCGCGCACGCGCATCCGGCTCAGCAGCGCGACGATCAACGTGTAGCGTTTCTCGGGGAGCGTGTCTTTCTTGAGGGCGGACGCGTCAAGCGACATCGCCTGCATCGCCAGCGAGCGCAGTTTTGATGCCGGAACGCCGGCGAGTGCAATCGTGAAGTCGCCGATCTCGTCGAGCCAGGTGATCTGGTCAATCAGCAAGTCCAGGTGCTGCCGGGACGGCCGCTTGGCGTGCCGCTTGATGCGGTTGTAGGCGGTCTGTCGGCTCGAGAGGTCCCGAGCCAGAAGACGGTCGAGACCGCGCTTCTGTTCATCGGTCAGGCGTCGCGCGACCCGTTTGAAAAGCCGCGCCTGGGTCTTCGCGTGAATCTGTTCGGTAATCCGATCCAACGTTGAGAACGCCGGCAGCTCGACGTTCTGCGCGATCAGCTCGTCGATTGTGGCGTTGATGATGTCGACCGGCTGGTCCATGGACAAGGCTGCCGTATGCGCGGCACGCGTGGCAATCGTGCCAGCGTCGGTGCCGTAGTACGGCTTGACGCCGAGGTACTCGCGTACCGCGGCGTAATGTCGGAACAGCGTCGGTGATACCTGCGTGTCGTAGCCGAAGCACACGCCTGGGCCGATGTTCGCCGCTGCGCGCACGTGTTCGACGATGGCCGCCGGAATAACGTCCAGCGCCGGGAAATGATGCATCTGCTGGAAGATTTTTAGAAGGACTAGCAGGCCCAACCGGGGTCGCTCACCCCGTGACGACCGACGTGCCCATTCCAATTCATCGGGCAGAGGCGTGTAGCAGGCCTGCAGATCCCGGGTAGCCAGGACTTTGGGAAAGCGCGGGTATGCGGTGCGTTCGACGGTGGCCATTGCGAGTCGTCCAGATCGCAGAGGGCCAGTCAGATTAGCGCAAGAAAAATCAGACGTTACTGCGTCAGATCGAAATGTTCGGACGCGTTTTCATAACCAAAAAGCTTATGATAGGAATTTACGCGTACCTTGTTGAGCCCTGGTGAACGCCGGCCATACGCAGGCGGCTGGAATTGTCTCCGCAGCGCGGAGACAATCGCGAGGCCGGGCGTGGGTTTGCCTGCGGATGCTCCGATGAGGTACGGTGCAGGCTTGAACTCACTAAAGGACTTTGAATGAACAAGCAGGAACTGATTGACGCGGTGGCCGCCAGCACGGGCGAGAGCAAGGCGGCCACGGGGGAAGCCATCGATGCCGTGCTCGAGACCATTACGCAGGCCCTGACGACGGGCGACACCGTGCAGCTTATTGGCTTCGGGTCATTTGCCACCGGTCAGCGCGCGGCACGGGCGGGACGCAATCCTTCGACGGGCGAGGCGATCCAGATTCCTGCCGCGAAGACGGTGAAATTCACCGCCGGTAAGGGGTTCAAGGACGCGGTGAACGCCTAATGCGCTGATGACTGCACCTACTGGCAGATCGGCCGCCGGATCGTCGAGTTTGAGCAGGGCGGTGCAGACCGGGCAGCATATGGACAGGCGCTGCTGCAGCGTCTGTCTGCCGACCTGACCGCGCAGTTCGGCCGTGGCTTCGGAGCGGATAACCTCGAGCTGATGCGCCTGTTCTGCCAGAGCTACGGCGACAGCGAGATTTCCGAAGCGGCGATTCGGAAATCCGGTGCGCCGGTCCCAGTATCAAATTCCGAATCGCAGTCCGGGATTTCTCGCTTGAGCAACTGGCACAACGGGCTTCCCTCTCCTGGACTCACAAGGTCCGGCTGATGCGACGCACGCGATCGCGCGAGGAACGTCACTTCTATGAGGCGAAGGCGTCACGTGGTGGATGGAGCGTGCGTGCCGCGATGTGCTCGAACGGGCGCAGCGACAGGGGTCGCAGGCGCACGCGTCTTCGCCCGGCTCGCGCGTGGCCTTAAAGCCGCCTTTCTGGACATGAGCGGCTTCTCGCCCGCGCAATCCGAAGTACATGTGCGCTTGCGCAGGCCTGGCCCAAATTTGTTCGACACCCTGTTGCACTATAGTCGTAGGTCGCACATTGTCACGCTTGACCGGCTCGACGACTGGAGCCGTCCCGAACTTGGTGACACTCCGCCACGAACGCAGACCTTTTCCAGGCATACATGGCGACATGGAAAATGTCGCACCGGTGATTGGCGTGAGGCGCGCAGCGAATGTCATGCCGCCGACGTAGAGCGGGGTGTCCACAATTGTCTCCGCGGTGCGGAGACAATTCCGAGCGCCCGCGGAGCATCTGTGCCGTGACGGATTCGAAGACCAGACCTCGAGCGGTCATTAATGCGGTGACCAAATACCTGAGCAAAGAAATATGAGCGACCTTACACTTTCTCCTCTGTTTGACGAAGTGCGACGGCTCATCAATTCGGCGCGCGAGCGGGCCGCGGCTGCAGTTAATGCGGAGCTGACACTGTTGTACTGGCAGGTCGGGCATCGTATTCAGGTGGAGGTGTTGCGCGGCGCTCGCGCGGAATACGGGCAGGAGGTAATCAGGTCATTGGCGCGCCAGCTTACTGCGGAATATGGTCGCGGTTGGAGCGACAAGCAGTTGCGCCATTGCGTGCGCCTTGCGGAGGTATTTGCCGATGAAGCGATTGTCTCCGCAGTGCGGAGAGAATTGAGCTGGACGCACCTGAAGACGCTGATCTACGTCGAAGATCCGCTCAAACGCGACTTTTACATTGAGCTGTGCCGCCTGGAGCGCTGGTCATCCCGCCAGTTGCATGCGCGGATCGAGTCAATGCTGTATGAGCGCAGCGCCCTCTCGCGGAAACCGGAGGAAGTCATCCGCCACGAACTTTCCAGCTTAAGAGATGCTCACCAGGTAACCGCCGACTTGGTGTTGAAGGATCCGTACGTGCTGGATTTTTTGGGGCTGAATGATCGCTACCTCGAGCGGGATTTGGAAGACGCAATTCTTCGTGAGATGGAGCAGTTTTTATTAGAACTTGGTGCCGGATTCACCTTTGTGGCGCGGCAGAAGCGTCTGCAGATCGACGACGATGATTTCTATCTCGATCTGCTCTTCTACAACCGTAAGCTGAAGCGACTCGTCGCGATCGAGCTGAAGCTTGGCGCGTTCAAGGCGGAGCACAAGAGCCAGATGGAACTCTATCTGCGTTGGCTCGCAAAGTATGAGCAGGAGCCGGATGAGCAACCACCGATCGGCATCATCCTGTGCGCTGGCAAAAAGCAGGAACAGATCGAGCTACTTGAGTTAGGAAAGAGCGGCATTCACGTCGCAGAATATCTGACTGTGCTACCACCGCGCGCGACGCTCGAGGCAAAGCTGCATCAATCGATTGCTCTCGCGCGGTCTAGGCTACCCGACCATCGCGAGGACTAATTCGGCTTTGTACAAACACCGTCTCTTGGGGCCCGTAGCGCAGAGAGGGGATACTCTGTAGAGCGCGAGGTCGGTACACGTAGACCGTAATAAAAGCGTCAACGCCCGGTCTAGCAATGACGCGGCATGGCGCGCGCTGGTTGACACTTTTATGTCCCGTTGAATCGTAATAAAAGCGTCAATTCGCGTATGTCCGTATTAAATTCGTCAATTCGCCTCCTACACTTCGAATCCCGCCCGTAAGCGGTTGATCTTATGGAACATTCTCTGCACACCGCAGAGCCGGTCGCGCTCGCCCGTCCGCGCGGAGCACATCGGTTCGAAGCGTTCAGCCCCAAGCTCGCACGCCGGATGACGTTCTATCGCCGCGCCCTGGTTGAGCAGTGGGTGTTGCTCGAAGCCGATCCGTTAGTAGTCGCCTTCTGTGAGCGGCCGGGGTACATACAGATTGACAGGCACAAGCGACTCGCGGACTTCTGGGTTCGTTATGTTGATCGGAATGAATTAGTTATCCTTGATGATCGGTCTTGCGAAGTCGATGCAACGAAGCCAGATCGAGTTCTCGACGTAGACACATGTACGATCCGGCGGGTTGCGCCGGCCGAACTGGCCGCCGCGCGAGTCTGGATTGAAAACTGGCAGCGCATGTTGCCGTGCCTGATGGGGTGCCTTCAGGATTCGGACTTTTATGTACGCTAGCTGCCCGAAAGTCCTTGCCACATAAGGCTTGGCGCAGTTAGTGCGTTTGCTCACGCAAACAGGGCCTCGCCATCAGCAGTAACTTCTTGATTTTCTTGAGGCTGCAGTGCGGCTATCGTGCTTTAAATTCCAAATCCTGAAGGCACCCCTTACCGGACACCTGGCGTACGCTTGCGTCGCTTATGCGCGCACTAGTTGTTCATCAGGATTGAGAGACGGGTCGATGGCGAAGATGCGCAGGGAACTTATCGACGCGGTGTATTTCTTCGTCTTGAATCCAATGATGAGGGCCACTCCAATCAGTGAATCTCGCGATGCGCCCGCACGCATGCGCGAATGGCCCACTCTCTCCATTGAACGGGACATAGATATGCGGATCGCTGACGAACTCATCACCGATATCGTCAATGTCCAGGATGCTTTCGAACGGGATGACAGCGACGACGTCGAGCCAAACGCGATTTTCAGCCGGGAGCTGCTTCCACACTCGCAGAGCTTCGGCGCGTATCGCGCTGTCAATCTGAGGAACCGGCCACGGCGTCTCGCCGCCCAGGTTAATGGCTTCGTTGCAGCAGAACATCGCGTCCCAGATTTCCTCATCATCGGCGAGGTAGGCGAAATGACGGCGCGTCAAGAACTCGAGACCATCGTGGCAAAGGCCCAGATACTTCCGAACGAACCATTGCGGCTGCTTGTCGAAGTTCAGTATCTCTTCGTGGTCGGGATACGTGGTCGCGTCGGGCGAACGAAGCAGCACCGTGCTGTTCTCGGCAGACTCGAGCAGTCGGATCGCCTTGCGTTTCATCGCCAGTTTGGCACGCAGCTCTGTACGCTGTGAACGCCGGCGAATGGTCAGTGACACGCCGAAGTACGCGAACAGCAGCCCGTCATTCTCCGGCCGATACAGTCGATCCTCGATCTCCGCTTTCCCCCAGAGGTGCCATTCCTGCAAGCCCATCGCAGCACATTGGTGGCGGAATCGATCCCGCGCGGTCTTCGAGAAATCGCACGCCGCAGCAAAGATGATGCCGTGCAGTACCTCGCCATGGGCCAGTCGGATCTCGTTCAGGTACTGCAGAAGTTTCGTTGGCCCGATTGCACGCTCGCGCTTGCATTGAACGAGCCACAGCCGGTCACCACTACCGACCACCGTGACCTCTTCGTCATCGGTCTCTGACGCCGACGGCGGCTCCGTTTCGACAATCTCGTATCCACGCGCATCGAAGCCGTCATCGGATCCAGCTCGACCAGTTGCCTCGAGGCGGCGCCATGGCTTGAAGTCGTAGACCAGCTGCCGTATCAAGTCTTCGAACCGCTTGGGTTCGAGGTCTTCGAAGTGGAGCGGATTGAGCGTTCGTGTTGCCGCGACCATGTTGGCTCCCAAGTCGTAAACTTGAACTTGCGTTCTGTATCCGCTGCTTTGTGCAGGTTAAAAGCGCCGTGCAAGCATCCTCTGGATCAGGCCTTCGACGACTGAGTCCGGCATCGTGAAGCCGTCGAACACCTGATAGAGTGGCTGGATCGCCGCTTTGACGTACTCGACGATCGTGCTCGGTGCGGTGTCGAGGGGGACAGTTAGCGTGGATGTCACGACGTCTTGGCGCGATGTGCGCGGGTTGACATGACGTCCAGGTTCAACCCATGACATGAGCACGCGATCTTTCAGGCCGGTCCAACGGAACAGGAATTGCAGGTTAGTCTGTTCGTCCGCCTGGAGCGCCCTCGCGAACGACAGTCCGACAGCGATGGTTTCGCCTACGCGCGTGATGGGCAGGACGATGTCAAGTGCGGTGCCCGGCGTCGGAGCGCGGGTGCCCGATGAGATATCGTCGTCAAGCGCTCGATAGCTATAGAAGCTGCCATTCGGATGCACGCGCATGAAGTCGACGTGCGTGAAGGTGTTCGGGTCGAGTGCGACGATCAACGTCTCCCACGCACTGTCAAATACATAGGGGCGCTTATCTGCGTCCTGGAACGTACGACTGTTCAGCCACACGGGCCAGCCGCTCAGCGACGGATTGCTTGCGCTCAATAGATTCGCGAATTCATCGAGGCCAGTCTGCGGCGGGAACTGGCCATCGATGATCAACGCGACTTCCCAAGACCCGTGCTTTGGCAGGCTGCCCTGCTCCTTCGTCACAGCCAGGAAGCGCCCCAGCCCTTCCGCCATGATTTTGTCGAGGCGTTCACGGACAGATTCCTTAACTGGCCCATTTCCGGCCAATGTCAAAGCGAATTCGCGAAGCGCGCTAGGGTCAGCAGCTGCAAGGTGTCGGCGAAGAAACCGCCCGATGTCGGCCTCACGATTGTTGAAGCAGATCTCGCAAAGTTCGTCCCAATCCCTATACTGCGCCTTTGCCGTACTCGGTGTGTTGTTGCTGTTCAGTGTGCGGACATAGGCGACATCGCGCTCAACGAGCATCTTTCCACCGTCGCCCGTCAGCTGCTGTTTTGCGAAAACGGGCGTACGAACTCCTGGCGGCACGACAATAACGGGATGAATGACGTCATCGTGTTCAACAAACTCGACCGCGATCTCGAACGCCTGAGACGCATACTTCGTGACCAGCCCTTGGATCACGTCGACATGGAAGGTCGAGCGCACATCTTTTGGTGCACTGTCTTTGTCTGGCGTCATTGTCTTGTCGTCGAATCCGATCACAAGATAACCGCCGCCCCGGTTTCGGAGAGCAATCGCTCCCTTGATGATTTTGGCTCGTCCTGCCGGATCGTCCGTTGAGATCCACGTCTTGATCTCAACGACCAGACTTTCGCCCGGTTGCTTGACCAGCTGCTCGATGTGTTCCCGATTGACGTCTGACATTTTCCCCTCGTTGATATTGATGTCCACTGCCTGAATGCACTGCTACGCATGTTCCAGAGCATCCGCAAATTCATCCCAGAATTCGATCATCGCGCGGCCTTACGCTCGCAGATCGGCCACCGTGAGGTACAGGTCTTCTCCGGACATGGGTCGATAGACACGAGGCTCGTAACGAAAGGGCATCGTCGTGATTTCGCCCGTCGCATGCTCCGGTTCGAAGAACTCGGGCCGCGCTGCCTTCAGCAAGTCCGCAGAGTCGCCGTCGGCGTGCTTCACCGTGTTGGCAACCAATCGTAGCTCGTCGATTGCCGCCCACGTCGGCACCAGTGTGATATCGAATCCGGTCTACGCCGATTGACAATTTCATTGTCGCAACGGTGACGAAATTAATACGGTCTCCGGCACGCGGTTGCAAATCGCTCTCGTGGGCAATTTCATTTCGTCGCTCTACGATTTAAGGACAGGTCGCCTGGACGGCTTTGGCCGAAGCGAGCTTACACTTCTGATGGAAGTTGATCGACTCCAGTAGCATGGTCAACGGTGCGTGCGAGAAGACTTGCGAAAACTAAATGTTCCGCAGCTTCTTTTTGCCATAGCCGATGAATTGTCGAGTGCGCGAGCGGATTTCGGATGGCCTGATAAGCACCGGTCAAGATGTTTATAAAACCTTTCTGCTCGTTCCGTCCAGACTCTGTCTCGAGTGTGCTGACGACTAGCCTGCCACCCTCTAATTTAAATGCCTCCGTGACCAATTGTTGGCCATCGAGTTGCAGATCGGCCCGTACCCTGATGTAGTCAAAAACAGCCGTTATCGAAGTCTCAACAGCCGCCCTGTAATGCGCCGCCGTATACAAGTCCCACGCGCGATTTGCGATGATTGGGTGAAGTAGGTCGAAAAGTGGGATGTTGGGATCGCTTCGTCCGTCGGAATGGGTGTCCAATTCCAATCTCGCTGCTTCTCGCAGCTTTGCAATTTCGACAAAGATGAATGAATGGTAGTCACGTTGATGTTCGAATCTGACGAGTCGCATGGTCTCTTTTGACCATTTATACGGTCGCATCCGCTCATGCCAGATGTCTAGAAAATCGTCGAACAGTTTCGATACGTCTTGGTACCCGAGTGACCAAGCAAAACGACGAGAACCTTGGAACACATTTGAGGGCGCATCAGCCCATTTTACGCACTCACGCTGGATTTCATCCAGTTTTTCACACGCCCGCATAAACCAGCTATAGGTTTTTGAGTCCATTGTTAGTTGTCGTTGTGTAAGAGTCGAAAGCATTTTACGTCGGTAAGCTGCGCAGCAGTCCCTTTTGCGCCGCCGCCGCGGATGGAGTGCTGCTCGCGAGCGAGTTTCGGGCACACTACGGATTTCCTGGCGGCTCTCGCATGTCACGTTCATTCACTCCCACTGCTGAACAGGACGCGATCGTGGATGCAGTTATTCACGGCCGCAACCTGAAAATCAAGGCATTTGCCGGAGCAGGAAAGACGTCGACACTGCGGCTCGTTGCCAGCCGCCTCGCAGACAAACGAGGCAGCTATCTTGCCTTTAACCGGGAGATCGCAGAACATGCGCGCCGCGGTTTCCCGCCGAACGTCGTCTCGCGTACGATGCACTCGGTCGCCTATGCATCGGTCGGCGCAGCGCTGCGTTCGCGCCTGGATCTTCCCGCCGAACTGCCGCACGAACTGGCTGCGCGCTATCAGCTGGGTGCGCTGGAATTGCCCGGCATCACGGGCAAGGCGCTCGAGATTACTCCATTCGACATCGGCCGGATGATCGTCGATGGCCTTGGTCGCTTCTGCCGCTCGGCGCAGCTCTCGCCTGAAGCGTTGCACGTCCCCGTGGACGAAAAAATCGACGAGGCGGCCGCGCAATGGCTGCGTGAGGCGCTACTGCCCTATGTCGCCCGTCTGTGGGAGGAAAGCATTGCTCCCCGGACACATCAGGCGATCGGACCAGACGTCGTCCTGAAGGTCTGGGCATTGTCCAATCCGCGTCTGGATGCCGACTTCATTCTTTTCGACGAAGCGCAGGACAGTGACGGTGTCATGCTGTCGGTGCTTGGGCGACAGCGTCATGCACAGATCATCTACGTCGGCGACCCCTACCAGCAGATATACGAATGGCGAGGCGCGATCAATGCAATGGCGTCCATCGAGGCGCCCGAACTCGCATTGTCGGAATCCTTCCGCTTCGGTCCTACTTTCGCAGCGCTCGCAAGCCGTCTGCTTGGCCTGCTTGGCGAGCGTACACCGATTCGAGGCCAGAATACGATTGGCTCAATTATGGTTGAGGACCCGTCGATCGCACCGCCGGTTGACGCCATCCTGTGCAGGAAGAATGCGACCGCCATCTGGCACCTGGCTGCAGGGCTGGAGATGGGCCATAAGCCGGCGATCCGCATGAGCGCGGCCGAAATCGAAGCGTTCGCGGATGGTGCCGACCAGCTAATCGCGGGAAGGCGTGCCTATCGTCCTGCCGCTTTTTCACTTTTCGAAAACTGGGGTGAGGTACAGTCGTTCGCCCGGAGTGCGGTCGGGCGCGATCTTCTGCCAATCGTCCGGATCGTCGAGGAATGCGGTACCGGTTACGTTCGGGCGCTCGCTCGCCGCGCGACACCAGAGCCGGTTGCAGACTACGTTATCTCCACCGTGCATCGCGCCAAAGGACTGGAATGGAAACGCGTGAAGGTGGTGAATGATTTCCGGTTCGGAGTGGTCGACGGTCGCCTGAGCGTGGACGACGAAGAAATGCGCCTGCTTTATGTCGCGATCACGCGCGCACAGCACGTACTCGACATCTCGGAGCTCCGCGAGGAACTTTTGCGGTTACTCCACAAGCGCACCTGACACTTGTAGCCGGAATCACTCCCCCTGCCAGTGCCCGTCCGCTAGCGCCATCGGCATCGCCATCCGTGCGTGCTCCTGACCTTGTACCGCTGATGCAAGATTGGGAAAGGTGGCCTGGACGTCCGGTCGCAACGCCCATTCGGGCAAACCGTCGATGCGATACGTGAAATACACTTTGGTAAACGAAGTGCCCGCGACTTTTACGACCGGATCCCAGCTCAGTATCTTCACGAGTTTGGCCTTGCCGTAGCAGATGGTGCCGTCAGGCGTTATGTATTTCTTGCCCTCGTCAGTCGGCGTGTACTGGTGTCCCGGATAACGTCGGCCCAACCAGCCTGTGACTGACACTGGCTCAGCTTTTAACACGCCAGCCTTGCTCAACGCGGTCATCAGTGGCGTATCTGGCTCGGAATCCTGGGCAACATTCGGCCAGTTGAACGAGATCGTTCTGCACATGCTAGGCCCCCTGGCCAGACCGGCGGTGACTGCCTCCTCGAAGTTGGAGGTGTTGGCGTCCTGCTTGCTTGAGCATGCGGCGGCAGTGGCCAGGATGAATACGCAGGCGGCGAATCTCGGGGCGTACACGGTTTCTCTCAGTTTAGCGGGGATTAAATCATACGATATATCCGGGCGGAATCACCCGGGCGAGCTTGGGACGCGTACCCTGGCGCGTCCTGCTTGTCCTTTACCGGAAGGCTGTATATATTTACACCTGTATGGATAAACAGGGGGTGAATATGGAGCACCTTGTCCGGATCCTCAACGACGGCGATCGGCAGACGCTTGCCTGGCTGCGCACCCACGTCGGCGACGCCCGTGTGGCCGATGCCTCGCGCCAGCTGGCTGCAAACCGGGAACAGTTCGCTGGCGTCAGGGCGAAACCGTACCTGTCGGCCGTCTGTCGCTATCTCGGTGTTTGGCCGCCGGCGCCGCGTCGGTCGACGCGCGCGGATGCGGACCACAGGGTGGCGGACCAGCATCTCGCCCGGATCCGTCAGCTGCTGTCACATCGCTCGCCGGCGGCCCGCCGGGCGACCTGAACCAGGAGCCGAGCATGTCCGGTGAACTGGAATTCCCGCTGATGGAAGGCGAGGACAGCGCGGAGGTCGATCCTGTCGCGCTCGAAAGGGCGGCTCAACGAGCCGCGATGGATCTGCAGCGCGTCGTCGCACTGATAGCCCAGCCTTATCTTCGCTTGCTGCATCAGAAAAAGCTGGGACATTGGGTACCGGCGCCTACATGGCGCCTGCTTGTCGATATCGAGGAGGAGGCGTTTGCGGATCTGGGTTTTCAGGGGCGACACGCAGAGGCAGTCCGCAACGGCTTTGCTCGCCTTGTCGACAGTCGTCTCGCTGGCCCTGATCTTGACTCGCCCGTGGACTGGCAGCGTGACGATGACCCGCTGCCGGCGGTCTATGCGATCATGCGCGCGCTCGTGCATGAATTCGATTCCGCTTCGTCATCTGATCGGAATCCTGATTAATGTTTTCGGCCGTAGACCGTAACGACCCTGATGAAATTCACCCGTCGCTATGGCGGGCGTCGCAGCTCGCGCGCGGAAACGGTCGTTCCGTTGAGACCGGTTACGCATCCCTCTCTGCAGAGTTGCCCGGTGGCGGCTGGCCGGTCGGCGCGCTGATCGAGCTATTGCCGCAGCATTCCGGCATCGGCGAATTGAGACTCCTGCAACCTGCCCTTGCATCGTTGGGAAAGCGACCGGTCGGACTGATTGAGCCACCCCATCCACTGTATGGACCCGGACTCGGGTCGATCGGCTTGCCGCTCGACGCGATCGTGCAAATCAAGGCACCCAGGATGGCTGACAAGCTCTGGGCAGCGGAACAGATTCTCAGGACGGGTAGTTTCGGAGCCTTGCTCCTCTGGCTTCAGCAGGTGCCACAGGCATCGCTGAGACGGCTGCATCTGGCGGCACAGTCGTCGGAGACCCTGTTCATCGTCGTCCGCCCGGAATGGGCCGCGACGCAAGCGTCACCGGCCACATTAAGGCTTGGCCTGCGGCCAGCAGAAGATGGTCTGGCGATCGACATCCTCAAGCGGCGAGGCCCGGTGGCCGCAACGCCGCTGGCGATCAGCGTGCAGCAACCGGTACTTCATTCACGGCGCCGGCGCGCGCGCGTTCCCGCGCCGATCACGGTGTCGGTCGAGGCAGCAGTTGAAGCCTGATTCCGCGCCCGAAACAAGCAGCTTCAGGCATCCTGACGGTGTGACGTACAACCCCTTCTCTCTAAAGACTGACTGGCGAATCGAAGATTCGCCATAGGGTGGCAAAGAGCCAAACTCAGTATATAAGCCGAAGACCATGGATCGAGACTCGCAATGGATGACAGCCCCAGCGGATGCGTACCGGCTCTGGCAGGAAACTGACGCAGTCGGTGCGGATCGCCGTCCCTTTTCCGCACGCTCACGCATCCAGCATGCGGCGATGTTCGAGCGCTTTCTTCGGCACCTCACAACAAAGAGCGTGACGCTGGCCACCTTCGGCGCAGCGCATGTCGAATCGTTCTTCGCAGACGTCGAGACGCGCTGCGCGCCGGGCACCACGACGCGCCTGCGCTACGGCAAGATGCTCGACAGGCTGTGTCGTCACCTCGTTGAGGAAGGCATCCGGACAGAGAATCCGGTCACCGCCATGGCCGCCTTCGAGCGATGGCCAGAGGACGAGCCGGTTCCCCTCTTCCTCGATGTCGACTCGGACGCGCGGCTTCAGGAGTGGGTCGAGCCTGCAGCCGGTGACGACGCACGCGCATTGCGCAATCGCGCGATCGTCGCCCTCTTTCTCGCGACCGGCATCTCAGCGACGGAGCTTCGCCAGGCGCAATGCGACCATTTGAGCGTCGACGGCATCCGCCCGCATCTGGAGGTACCCAAGCGCGGCCCGCGCGAGTCGCGGCGAATTCCGTTGCCGCCGTTTGCGATCGACAGTCTGTCCAGGTGGCGGCAGACGCGCGAGCCGGACGCCGGCGACGCGCTGCTCTTTCCGGCGCCCGGGCGCGGCGGGATGGTCAATGACGTACTGCTGGGTGCGGTGGTGCGCGAGGCGCTCGAAGCGATCGGATTCCGCGCGCCGGACATGAGTCCACGGGTACTGCGCAACACCTTTGCTCGCCGGCAGCTGCTCGACGGTCGCAGCAACTTCGATGTGAGCCGGCTGCTCGGGCTGACGAGCCAGCGCACCGTGGTGCGTCTGCGCGCCACTATTGAGCAACGTGAATCCATTCTTCAATCAGTAGAGCTGACTTGACTTCGCTGGTCGCTCCGTAGGCTGGGATCACCGGTTCAACCGAACCGGCAATTCCAGCAAAGGAGCTTCCAATGGAATATCAGGGCCCGTTCAAGCACATCATCTATCCGGACGAGTCGGCCGATCCCTGCGTGCTCGAATACAGGATTGTCTTCACGAACGGCACGAAGCGGCTCGTCGTCGTGCAGATGTTCGACTCCGCAGTCGCATTTCAAACGCCGTCCTCGTCGTCCAACGTGCGTGACCAGATTCTCAACCGGATTCTCGACCTGGACCTGCGTGGTCTGCCGCTTAACGCGATCCGGCTTGTCGTGAGCGGCAATGTGGGAAGCAGCGCCTACGACATCGAGGTCGACCTTGAAGACTATGTGCGTCGCGGCAATCCCTACCACGCGAGCCACGCTGCCGTGACCGGCACGCGCGTAAGGGAGACCATCTATATAAGCTCGGACACGATCATTGCCGGCCGCACGCGCGTGCAGACGACGCACGCCGTCCCGAAGCCGCTATCTGAAGAACTGGCCGACGCCATCGGTTGATGCCGTCGCAATTCGCGCAGCGGAAAGCTCACCCGATTCGGGCGGCTTTCGCGGCGTTGCGCGGCCGCCGCTGCGCGACACTCTTATGATCGGCAACGAGGGCATTCACCACACTAACATGCGGACAATCACACCGACGGAAGAACAGAACGCCGTACTCGACGCCGTTTCGGCTGGTGGCAATCTCAAGGTGAAGGCATACGCCGGTGCAGGCAAGACGGCGACGCTGGATCTGGTTGCCCGTGCCCGCCCCGACAGGCGCGGCTACTACCTCGCGTTCAACCGCGATATCGCCAACGACGGGAAACGCAAGTTTCCTTCGAACGTCAGCTGCCGGACGGTGCATTCCGTCGCCTTCTCGTCCGTCGATCGTGCGCTGACCGCGCGGCTCAATCTGCCGAAGGAGCCACCGCACCATCTGGCGAGCCGCTACGGTCTCGGACTCATGCGCGTTCCCACCATCATCGGCAAGACGCTCGAGCTGTCGGCGTTTCACGTCGGGCGCATGGTGGCCGACGGCGCGGCGCGCTTCTGCCGCTCGGCTCAGTCTGCGCCTGAAGAATGGCATATTCCCGTCGACGAGAAGATCGAAGAGACCGCGGCGGCTGATCTGCGGGCGATGCTCCTGCCACACGTTGTACGTCACTGGGAGGAAAGCATCAGCCCGACCGGAAAGACGGCGATCACACCCGATGTTTATCTGAAGGTCTGGGAACAGGCGAGGCCAGCAATCAATGCGGACTTCATCCTGTTCGACGAAGCGCAGGACAGCGACGGACTGATGCTGTCAGTCCTCCGCCGTCAGAGCGCACAGATCATCTACGTAGGCGACCCGTACCAACAGATTTACGAATGGCGCGGCGCCGTCAACGCAATGCAGTACATCGACGCGCCGCAGTGCGCGCTGACCGAATCGTTCCGGTTCGGCCACACCTTTGCAGCGCTTGCCTCGCGAATCCTGCGGCTGCTTGGCGAGCGCACGCCGCTGCGTGGCCAGTCCGCAATCCAGTCCCGGCTCGTTGAAGGCGGCGAAACACCACCCGTCGACGCCATCCTGTGCCGGAAAAACGTCACGGTGGTCGGTGCGCTGGCTAACGGCCTGCGAGATGGCCACAAGGTCGCGGTTCGGGCCAACGTCGAGGACATACTCGCGTTTGCGGATGGCGCTGACCGGTTGAAGCGTGGCGAGCGTGCGTACCGGCCGACCTCGCTCGCGCTGTTCGAATCGTGGAGCGATGTTCAGGAATATGCCCGCAGTTACGCAGGCCGCGACCTGTTGCCGATCGTCCAGATCATCGATCGCGAAGGAACGGATTTCCTGCGCGCGCTTCTCTCCCGGATCTCGCCCGAAAGTGAAGCCGACTATGTGATATCGACCGTTCATCGGGCAAAAGGACTCGAATGGGACCGGGTGAGGGTTACTGGCGATTTTCGCTTCAAAACGGAGGATGACGGCCGCACAACGATGGCGGAGGACGAGAAACGGCTCCTGTATGTCGCGCTGACGCGTGCCCGCCGAATGCTCGACGTCTCTGAACTTCACAACGACCTGCTCAAGGTGTTCGAATGTGCGGGTCCCAACGAGCGTTAGCTAAACTTCACAACGGCTCGGAAGGCAACTCTCGACCCACCTCGGCCGTTCGGCCCTCGGTACGCCGAGCGTCTCTTGATGATGTGCAACGGCCAGTCGCTCATGGTCCTCGCCGACATGTCGTCGGCCTTAGCCTACGTTCATGTATCGACACCGACATGTACGCTCAGTGCCATAGAGCAGTCGTTTGGCAACGGAAAACGGCGAATCGCGGACTTCAACGCTCTTGCTGAATCCACATAGCGTCAGACACTATTGCCATCCATCTCCATAAGACACAAGTGTGGTGAGTATGCTTCGCGCACACGAGCGGACATCGATAAATCATAGGACTCGTCTCGTTGCTCCTCTAAATCTTGACGACGAAAGCGCTGACGGTATTCCCGCGGAGTTATATCAAGCCGCCTCGTAAAGATAGCCCTCATGTGAGAACCACTACGGAACCCGCTTCGAAACGCCACCGTTTTCAGCGGCAAGTCGGTCTCCTCGAGCAACTTTCGGGAAAAATAAACGGCATTTGCTCCACGAAAGCCGAAGGCGTCATATTGGCGTTTTTTGCGAAGACACGGAAAAAAGTCCGCCGACTGACCGCGACGGCATCAGCCAACTGCTCGATGGACAGTGGCTCGCTAATGTGCTCAGTGATATAGCGCAGCACCTTCGCCACGACGGTCTCTTCCTTCGGACCAGCCGCGAGATAGGGGCTGTCTTGCGACCGACCACCCTCACGGCGGATGTACACGATCAGACGCTTCGCAATGCGTAGCGCCATCTCGTGCCCCCAATCCTCTGTCACTAAGGCAAGACTGAGGTCGACTCCAGCTGTGACGCCCGCACAGGTGAACAGACTACCGTCGCGGACGAAAATCTTGTCCGGCCGGACATCAGCCTCTGGAAATTGAGAGGCGAGGCGATCAATGTAATCCCAATGGGCGGTCACTTCCTTGCCATCCAACAATCCGGCATGGCCCAGGAGGAAAGCGCCATTGCAAACCGAGCCGAAGCGCCGGCAACCCTCTACTTTCGCGCTGAGCCACCGAAGAAAGCTGGGCGGAGGGTGTAACTCCGGAAGCTTTGGGCCACCTGCTACGAGAAGCAGGTCAGGTTGTTCCTGGTAATGCAGGTAGTCGATTCCGACGTTCAGTCCCATACCGTTGGAGCATCGAACGCTCCCGGAGCGCATGCCAACAAGGGTGATTTCATATTGTTGGTCCGGGGGAAGGAAATTGTTCGCCTCGGTGAAAACATCCATCGGCCCTGCGACGTTCAGCGCCAGCACTGCTTGCTCGTAGCCTGGGCTTTTCGGCGAACGGTTCGAACTGTGCATCAAGCGACTTGGGAAGTGGCACTACAGGTGAATCGGTGACGTCGCCGCCGACTCGCCCTCGCCGCCTCGTTACACATCAATTGCCGCGTGCAGGTACTTTTCCTGACGTGCGACGTGCATCGACTTGTACCCCGGTGCGGTCGATGCGGTTGCTTCAGGCCCGATATAGCGCAGCGCTGCACGCCCGTTTACGATTTCCAGCAGCGGTTCCATGACGAAATTCCATGAACCCTGGTTCTTCGACTCTTCCTGACACCAGACGACGCTCTTCAGATTCGGGTAGCGCTCCAGTTCCGAACTGATCTGTTTCGCGGGGAACGGATACAACTGTTCAACGCGAATCAAGGCGATATTGTCCTTTTGGGCCTTACGACGACGTTCCAGAAGTTCGAAGTAGACCTTCCCCGAACACAGGATGACCCGGTCGACTTTGGAGGCGGCATCCTTCGAAGGCGATTCGGCAAGAATCTCGTTGAATCGGCCCCTCGCGAGATCGTCCAGTCTGCTGACAGCCTCCGGGTGGCGCAGAAGCGACTTCGGCGTCATCACAATGAGCGGAACGCGATCGTGCAGCACGGCCTGCATCCGCAGCAGGTGGAACATCTGAGCCGGTGTTGTGGGCTGACAGACTCGCATATTGTCCTGTGCACATAGTTGCAGGTAACGCTCGAGGCGCGCGGACGCATGTTCCGGACCTTCCCCTTCCTGACCGTGCGGGAGCAGCATCGTCACACTACTGTGTTGCCCCCACTTTGCGGCGCCAGCTGAGAGAAAGTTGTCGATCACAACCTGCGCCCCGTTTGCGAAGTCGCCAAACTGTGCTTCCCACAATACGAGCGCGTTCTGCCGAACGATCGAGTATCCGTACTCGAAACCTAGAACTGCGGCCTCCGACAGCACCGAGTTGCTCACCGAAAAGCGCCCCTGGTCTTCTGACACATGGTGCAGCGGGACGTACGTGCCCTCTGCCCGTATCGACCGCTTCTGGTCGTGAAGCACCGCGTGACGATGGCTAAACGTACCGCGTTCACTGTCCTGCCCGCTCAGGCGCACGTCAATGCCAGCCGAGAGCAGAGAGGCAAAGGCCAAATGCTCGGCCATGCCCCAGTCGAGCGGACGCTTGCCTTCCGCCATCTCGCGACGCGCAGACATCACACGCCCAACAAGCGGATGCAGCGAGTATTGCTCTGGAATACTGGTGATCTTGAGAGCGAGTTTCTGGACGAGGTCTGGCAACGGAGCCGCATAGTAAATTCGACCAACGTTTCCATCGAGCAGTTGCGGCCAGCTCACTTCCTCGTTCTTTTGATCGACCGGCTTCTTCTCTTCAGCGGTTTGCGCAGCGTCAAAACGGTCGCGGTAGTCATGGAGATACTTCTCCACGTCTTCCGCGGTCACAACCCGCTCGTCCACAAGCTTCCTTGCATAGAGGGTACGAACGCCAGGGTGGCCCGCAATGGAACGATACATCAACGGTTGGGTGATGTCGGGCGTGTCCTGTTCCTGGTGGCCGTGGCGGCGGAAGCAAACCAGCTCGATAACGACGCTCTTCCCGAATGTCGCACGAAAATCGATCGCAAGGCGCGTTGCGGCAATAACCGCTTCAGGGTCGTCGCCGTTCACGTGCAGAATCGGCGCCTCGATCATCTTTGCAATGTCGGTGCAATAGAACGACGAACGCACATCTCTAGGGTCGGAAGTGGTGAAGCCAACCTGGTTATTTACGACCACATGTATCGTGCCGCCCGTGCCGTAGCCTCTGGTATTCGACAGGTTCATCGTCTCCATAACGATGCCTTGCCCCGAAATCGCGGCGTCCCCGTGGATCTCCACCGGCAGGACCGCGCCCGGACCTTGCCCCAATACTTCGGCTCGCGCGCGAGCGATACCCTGGACAACCGGGTTGACGATTTCCAGATGCGACGGGTTAAACGCGAGCGTCACTTCTGCCAGTCCGGTCGCCGTCGGAAGCAGACCGGTAAAACCCTTGTGATACTTGACGTCACCCGCCGGAAGCAGATTCGCGGTCTTCCCCTCGAACTCGTCGAACAGCGCAGCCGGCGGCTTTCCCACGATATTGACAAGAACGTTCAATCGTCCACGATGCGCCATGCCGAGAATCGAGCTCTTGACTCCCTTCGTGGCGCCGTACGCAACGAGTTCGTCGAGCAGGACGATGAGCGACTCGCCGCCTTCGAGCGAGAACCGCTTCTGTCCGACATAGCGCGCATGCAGGTATTTTTCAAGCCCCTCGGCAGCCGTCAGCCGTTCGAGGATGTGCAGCTTGTCACCGGCATCCAGGGTAGCTTGTGAACGCGAAGATTCGAGACGCATTGGCCACCAGTTACGCTGATCGGGATCAGCCAGATGCATGAACTCAGCGCCCAACGTCCCGCAATATGTCTCTCCAAGTGCCTGCACCAGATCGCCGAGGGTTGCATCTTCGTCCGAGAAGTAGGCGCCCGACATGCTGAACGTCGTGTTCATGTCCGCATGGGACAGATCGTAGTAGCTCGGGTTTAATTCAGCCAACGGCACTGGCGCGGTCCAGCGCAGCGGATCGAGATGCGCGTTGCGGGTACCGACCATGCGATAGGCCGAAATCAAGGCCTGCACGGCGACCTGCTTCTGGGCAAACCTCAATACTTCGTTCTCTGTTCGTCCTTCCGTTCGAGGCCGCCTCGCCAACTCCACAAAACGCGACACGACGGGAGCGTGTGCGACGTCGACAGCGTCGGATCCATCGACGGCCGGCGCGCCCTGCAATGCGTCGAAATAGGCGCGCCACTCTTGCGACACCGTGTTCGGGTCTGCCAGATACGCCTCGTATTGTTCCTCGACATAGGGAGCATTGCCTCCAAAAAGGAAGGAGGTACTCCGGTTGCGCAACATCATGATGACTCTGTCCTCAGTCGGGCGATGCCCGACATGTGCCACGAATTAACCCAGGGCAACGCCCGTTTCCACCATGGCCAGGCCAATGGCTTTCACAGGTACACGAAGACAAAGATCCACATGCGAAAGGAGGCAAGGTTCTATGCATCCATTACGCCTCAACTTGTGCAAGACCCCGTGACTCTTGCCACCAGGTCCCTGTACCCGCCAGGATCAGCAGTCTCCTGACCGCTGATAGGAACAGTTTAGGCTTCGCGGGTTTTCCCTGGCGGTTTTGTTGTGATCGTTTTTGGCCATTCAATGCTCATCTCTGGCCATATTCGCGATATTGCCGGAATCTCATGTATCTATCAGACTCGGCATTAGTGCCATGCGAAGGCGCTGACAGTCGACCGGGTTTGTCAGACGGCCAATACGTCCACAAATAGCTGATCAAGAGCGCCAAGGCATCGATCAACTACGGAACGTCTGGAACAAGAGCGTTGGTAAGCCCTGCGCGCCAAAGTGCTCACGGTCGGGGGCAGCGTGGTGCCGTCCATCGCCCGTGCTGTCTGCTCAAGTCACCACGTCATTGGTGCCTCGCCGATGCGTTGGCGAGCCTGCGCCGCCGCGCTCTTGCTGACAAACGGCGCGGTTGGGCAAGACCGGATCGTGAGCTTCCCCTGAAATTTTGCCTTCCAGTAGGTCGTGTGTAAACTCGACCCAAAGGAAGGAAAGAATGAATGGTCAAGGTACCGCACCAGGTGTACACGGCGGAGTTCAAGGAAGCAGCCGTGCAACGAGTCAAGGACGGGCAAGGCGTGAGCGCCGTGGCCCGCGAGTTGGGTATGTCGACGCAGACGCTGCGCAACTGGCTGAAGGCTTCTGAGGCCGGCAAGCTGAATGGCCCCGGGGCGAAGGTGGTCACGGCGGAACAGATGGAACTCTCGCGTCTTCGAGCGGAGAACAAGCGCTTGCAGGGAGCTGGAAATCGCAAAAAATGTATGGTCCGCCCCGGCTTTGCAAGGGAGTCCCTGTGCGACGAAGCAGTTTGCGTAAATGTATCCGGCCTCTCGCGAGTCAGCCGCTTTTGACGGCAAGGCCATGATGGGATATGCGCGCTCGGTTCCCAATAAGTGGCGCGGCCTTGAAGGCCGTTTTTTTGACCCGGGTTTACCGAACGCCGTTGCGCAGTGTCGTCATCAGGTACAGCCTGCAAACCTGGAAGGGTAATCAGAGGCCTCCTATTGCTGTTGCTGGCGCGGCTGCCGGAGATAGAACGCACCCTGTCTGGTCAGCACGACCCAGGCGATTCGCGCGAGTTTGTTGGCCAGCGCGACGATAACCTTGTTGCGATGTATTCCTCTTGATTCCATTCGACCTATCCAGACACCGAGATGATCTTTGGTCCGGTCCAGGTGAAGGACGCAGGAGCGGGCGCCATGCACAAGCAGCTTGCGTAGATACGGATTGCCACGCTTAGTTATGCCGAGAAGATGTTGTTTGCCGCCAGTGGAAAACTCGCGTGGAACGAGTCCGAGCCATGCGGCCAGGTGTCGGCCGGATTTGAACTGCGTTCCGTTGCCGGCAAATGCGGTGATGGCGGTCGCGGTCAGTTGGCCGATGCCCGGCACTGACGTCAGCCGGGTGGCTGTGTCGTCGGCAGTCGCAATTGACTCTATCTGACGCCGGAGTTGCAGCAGGCGCGCTTCGACACATCGATATTCTTGCCATAGCTCGTCGAGCAGACGGCGCATTGATGGCGTAAGCCCGTTCTCGTCATCTGAGAGAATCGACGGCATGTCGCGAACAAAGTACGCAGCGCCAACACCAATGGTGAGGCCATATTCGAGCAGAAAGGCTCGTGCCTGGTTGATGACAGCCGTCTTGCTGGACACGAGTCGCTGCCGGACACGGTGCAACGCCTGCAGATCAAGCTGAGCTTCTGTCTTTGGCTGCACAAACCGCATGGTAGGACGCGAAATCGCTTCGGCAATTGCCTCTGCATCGACGATGTCGGTCTTGTTGGACTTGACGAATGGTTTGACGAACTGCGCGGGAACGATTCGGGTGCTATGTCCCGCATCCGTCACTTTCCTCGCCAGCCAGTTGCTGCCAGGACAGGATTCCATTCCGACGATCGTGGGCGACGCACGCGCCAGAAATTCGATGAGGCGCTCGCGGGTGAATCGACCTCTGAAGACAGGCCTGCCGCCGGCATCAAGCCCGACAACATGGAATGCCGATTTGCCGATATCGATGCCCATACGGGCCATGGCGGGTGTAGCGCACTGACTCATGACACACCTCCTCGGGAGCTGTACGTGTCAGCCTCGATTATGCGACTGCGGGAGGGGCGGACCATCCTTGTGCAGTTCGCCTGGATTGACACGCAGTGCCGGCACTATCCGCTGTCGGCGCTGTGCGAGGTCCTTTGTGTAAGCGTCAATGGCTATCGCGCCTGGAAGCGCGGCGGCACGCCCGAGCGTCAGCGGCTGACCGATGCGCAGTTGCTCACGTTGATTCGGACGGTTCACGCCGAGGTCAAAGGCGCCTACGGCTCGCCGCGCATGACCGAAGAGGTTCGCTCTCGCGGCTTTCCGGCCAGCAAAGCACGTGTGGAGCGGCTGATGAGCGACAACGGTATCCGGGCCCGCCACAAACGCCGTTATCGCGTGACAACCGATTCCCGGCACAAGCTGCCGGTGGCGCCGAACGTGTTGAACCGCAACTTCACGCCTGCCGAGCCCAATCAGGTGTTCACCTCGGACATCACGTACATCTGGACCGACGAAGGCTGGCTGTATCTGGCGGTCATGCTGGACCTGTTTAACCGGGAGGTCGTGGGCTGGTCCGTCAAGCCGCGCATGACGGCGGACCTCGTAACCGACGCGCTGACGATGGCATGGTTCCGTCGCCGGCCCGCGCCCGGTGTGCTGCATCACTCGGACAGAGGCAGTCAACGCGAGCCACGAATTCCAGCGCAAGCTGAGCTCGTACGGCATGCGCTGCTCGATGAGCCGCAAAGGCAGTTGCTGGGATAACGCGCCGACGGAAAGCTTCTTCAATAGCCTGAAGAACGAGCGGGTGCACGGCACGAGGTATCGCACGCATCGCGAAGCCGTCGCGGACTTGTTTGAATACATCGAAGTGTTTTATAACCGCAGTCGTCGTCATTCATCGCTTGGCTTCATGTCGCCAACTCAGTTTATGCAAGTCTGGCTTGCGGCTCAGCGGACAAAGCATACGGCTGCATAACTCAGGGCCTCTGGAAGGCGAAAAACCGATGGAACCTCAGCACCGGGCCACCGGCTGTCCTCCGCACGCTAGCAAGACTGTCGTTCGAATGGGTCGTGCACCCAACGTCGGCAAAGCTGATCGTTGCGGCCGTTGACCAATGCTCGCGCCGGCGGCAGCTTCGGCCGAATTGTGCGTGTGGCTCGTCCGTCAGGTCCCGGAGTACTGCGGCCGTTCAAACGGCGGCTATCCCCGCTAGCTGAACGGCAGGTTGTGGCCGGTCTCTGCCGAATGTGATCGGCGCGTAGATGGGCCGTTGCAACAGCGCACTGCGCGTACCTGATCTCCCAGGCGGCGCCATCGGGTACATTCCGTGGATTGGGCTATGCACGGAGGAGACCGATGGCAACCCGCTGGCATTCAACTTCGCGCAGCCGCCATCCGGCCGCGGTGGATGTACCGGGCTCAATGCCGTCTGCAATCGAGCCGGAACTGGCCACACTTGTCGGCCAGCCGCCAGCGCATGGCGAATGGTTATACGAGATCAAATTCGACGGCTATCGCGTAATGGTGCGTAAATCCGGCGACGTCGTGCAGCTCCTGACGCGCAACGGCCATGACTGGACCGACCGCTTGCCGCGTTTGCGCGACTCCTTGCAAGCTTTGCCGGGCGACGCATGGATGGACGGCGAGGCCGTCGTGCTGGGCCTTAACGGTCAGCCCGACTTCAATGCGCTGCAGAATGCGTTCGACCGGCGCAGCACAGCAAACATCATCCTGTTTGTATTCGACCTCCTGTGGATCGGCGATTCCGATCTCAGGGAGCAGCCATTGCGCGAGAGGCGTCGACTGCTGTCCCGGTTGCTCGAATCAGTGGATAGCCCGCTCGTGCGGTTCTCTCAGGATTTCGATCAGGAACCGCGCTCGCTTCTTGCGTCCGCGTGCAAGATGAAACTCGAAGGCATCATCGGAAAGCGCGCAGATTCGCCCTACCGCTCCGGTCGCTCGAATGACTGGATCAAGCTCAAGTGCAATCTGCGGCAGGAATTCGTAGTGGGCGGCTATTCACGCGCGAAAGGCGCTCGATCCGGCCTCCATGCGCTACTGCTCGGTGTGTTCGAAGACGACGGTACGCTGCGTTACGCCGGAAGTGTCCGGCCCACCCTGTCAACGACACGTACGAACGCATTTGCTGCCCGCGCTGCCGATATTTCCCAACACAAGGCACCGTTTCGAAACCCGCCGCAGCCTGAAAGCGACCGCGAATTCATCTGGCTTGCGCCAGAGATCGTCGCGGAAGTCGCGTTCCTCGAATGGACCAAAGGCGGCGAAATCAGACACCCTGTGTTTCACGCCATCCGGGAGGACAAGCCGGCTCGCGCAGTCACCCGGGAGGCGGTGCAGGTCGCTGACAGCATCCAATCGGATTCAACCAGCGATCCGGCGAAACGCAAGCGTGGCGCCCCGGTTTTGAGCGGCGTAAAGATCTCCAACCCCGACCGCGTCATGGACCCGTCGACCGGACTTACGAAGCTGGACGTCGTGCGCTACTACGATGCGATCGCCGAATGGGCATTGCCCCACTTGCGTGCCCGGCCGCTCGCGCTCGTGCGCGCGCCAGAAGGCATCGGCGGCGAGCTGTTCTTTCAGAAGCATTCCGAGCGCGCGCGCATACCGGGAATCCAGCAGTTGCCGCCGGAACTGAATCCGCGGCATCCGCCACTGCTCGTCTCAAACACCGTCGAAGCGCTCGTCGGCCTCGCGCAAATGGGCGTGATCGAACTGCACACGTGGAATGCGAGTGCGCCCGACCTCGAGCACCCGGACCGGATCATCTTCGATCTTGACCCGGACCCAGCACTCCCATGGTCGGCAATGCTCGAAGCGGCGGCGCTACTGAGAGTCGTGCTTGACGAGCTCGGCCTGCGCTCGTTTCCCAAGACCAGTGGCGGCAAAGGATTTCACGTCGTCGTACCGCTGACACGACGCCATTCGTGGGACGAAGCGAAGCAGTTCTCACAAGCTGTCGCGCAGCACATGGCGCGCGTCGTACCGGACCGCTTCTCCGCCGTGCTCGGACCGAAAAACCGTGTGGGCAAGATTTTCATCGACTACCTGCGCAACGGGCGCGGAGCGAGCACGGTCGCACCGTTCTCCGTGCGTGCGCGGCCGGGCCTCGCGGTGTCGATGCCCGTGTCGTGGGTCGAACTCGCCGACATCAAACGCGGTGACCAGTTCTCGATGGCGGCTGCCGCTTCTCGCGAGCAGGCACGACGTGGCGACCCGTGGGCAAACTACTGGCGCACGAGGCAGGGAATCACAACCGCCATGCGCCGTGCCGTTGGCATGCGCTAGCGCTTCGGTGCCCTTGAGCTCGCCGTGCTTGTGCGCATGAGTGGCAGCGCGCTTCAGCTCATAATGCGCGCCCTTACCGCTGCGCATCGGCGGGAAGTGTTCCCCTTCCACACAGGTGACCTCGAATGAGCCGTCAGTGCCGTCGGGCACGACCGAATAAATCCCCGAAGTCTTGACGATCTCGCCGGGCTTGTACTGGTCAGCCATGTGTGTCTCCTTTTGGGGTTTGCTGTTCCGTCCACACAGCCGGAATGCCACCTGTGCTCGTTTATCATGGGCAGGAAAGGAGGCGTCCCCATGTGTACGAGCTACGAACCGAACCCGCGCGACGAAGCCGATTACTTCGACCTGTTTCCGCTCGCAGATTTCGACTACAAGTCCGAGATATACAAGGACTACGCCGCGCCGATTTTCCGTCGTGGCCCGGAAGGCTATAGCACAGACCCTGCGACGTTCGGCATCGTGCCGCGCAAGCACATTCCACCAGGAGTGAAGGTCTTCGACACGATGAACGCGCGCTCGGAATCGACCGGCGAGAAGCGAAGCTTCAGCGGCGCATGGAAACGCCTGCAACTGTGCCTGATCCCATGCAAATCATTCTTCGAGCCGAACTACGAGACAGGTAAGGCGGTGCGTTGGAGGATCGGGATGGCCGACGGGTCGCCGTTCGCGATCGCGGGGCTATGGCGCGAGTGGGACGAACCGGAAGGCAAAGCGCTATCGTTCACGATGCTCACAGTCAATTCAAACGAGCATCCGCTCATGAAGCGGTTTCACCGGCCAGGCGATGAAAAACGGTCAGTGGTTGTCGTGCCGCGCGCCGGATATGAGGACTGGCTATTGTCCAAAAACACAGACGAGGCATGTTCGTTCCTCAGTCTGTATCCGGAAGAAGGTATGCGCGCTGAACCATATCCTCTGCCGCCGCGCAAATCGTCAATCAAACAGCCTGATCTTCTCGGGTGAGCCCGATCGTGAGAGTGTTCTGCGGCCGGGTCATCGACGAAGCGTCAGTGTCCTGAAAAAAAAGCCCACGGTTCCGGAGAACGCGCGGGCGGGTGCAGCAAACATCTGGTTCAGGCGGCAAGCTGCAGTCGGAACTGATCGCCCGCTCGCGGCTGGACCCGCTCTGAGGCTGTCGACATCCAGCGCGACATCTCGTTGCAGCGATGTCGCATGCTGTTCGGAATGCCCTGATCTCGCGCCTTTATGCGTGCCGCGAAATCGGACGCCATCGAATCGGCACGTTGTCGATATCGCCGCTCTGTGACTGGTCCCGTCCTCATATGCGACCTTGCTAACCGCGTCGTCTGCCGCGCTTTGCGGCATTTTTCGGAATCCGTCGTTCAACATTGATGCTCCTTGTGCAGGAAACCCTCCCCACGGGAGTGCTCCCGTAGGGATTAAAAGAAGATTGGGCAGGCGCGATCGGTGCGGTCCGGATATCGCCTGCTGACTAGATGCGGCTATAGCGCATACGCCGGTCAAATGGCGATGGGATCACGCACGCGGAACGCGCCTGAACACCCGCATTGCCACTGGCATCAGCGGGACCGCGCTCGATGAGCAGCAGCGTCGCGGCCAGTAGCGCGCCGATGACGGTTGCGACCTTGATCCTTCTGTTCACAGTCACCTCCACAAAAAAAATGCCCCAGACCTCTCGCGAGGAATGGGGCTTCAAAGGCCGACCAGTGGTCGGGTCAGTTGCAGGCTTTCGGGTGACCCACGGCAAACGTCAGCACGCGGCCATCCGGGCAGAGGACAAAGTTCCCCGGCTCGCCTTTCGGCTGGACAACCACGATCGACGGCCTGGCGTGTTCCGTGTGCGCCTGCGGCTGGTTCGAGCACGCGCACAGCGACGAACTGGCGCCGGCCGCAATCAGCAACATCAGAAAATTCTCCATGGCATTCCTCAACGGTTAAACGGGGAACGCCCCTGTGGGGGCATTCCCCACAGGGTTGGAAGTTAAGAACGCTCAGACCGCGAGCGCTTCGACATCGATCACGGCGTCAGCTTCGGCGACGAGATCGGGCGTCTGCGAGATAAAGAATTCCCGCTCGTAGCCGCCCTGCTTCAGGACCTCGCGCTTCATCCGCATGAACTGCAGCTTGCGCTCGGGGTCGAGCGGGCCGTCGGATTCATCGCTGAAAAGCGTCTGGTACGGCTGGCCCGCGTTACCGGCCAGATACAGCGCAATACCGCGCGTGAGGCACTCGTTGATCCAGACTTTCTGGCCACCCGACATCACCGTTACGGCCTTGGTGCTGTCGTTGTCGGCGTCGTGCACGAGAATTTCAAACCCCTCGCGCATTTCGCCGGTAGCCAGTGCCCGTTGCGTGCGGATCTCGACCGTGAAGCGCGTGCCGTAACACGCGAGCAGCAGGTCGTTCACCGTCTGCGTGAGCGCCGGGCCCGCGTCGTCGATCGTCAGGGCGATGACGCCTTCGTTGCCCAGGCCCTTCGCAAGCAGCTTCCAGCGTGCGATCTCATCGGAGATGTGGTCCGCGCGCGACTGGGTCGCGTCGAAACCGGATAACTCCTTTTCGAGCGCATCGCGTTCGGCCTGTCGCGTTGCCTGGGCGCGGATCACTGCTTCGATCCGCGCGTCGGCTGCCGTCACCGCCTCGCGTGCCGCTGTCAGTCGACGGTCAACATCCGCGATCGCCGCGGTCACGTCGACCGCGGCAAGACGCGCCAGTTCGGCATCGACTTCCTGAAGCTGCAACGTGAGACGTGCGGTCTCCGCCTCCCGGCGTTGACGTGCATCGTGCTCTTCCGCATCGAGTGTCTGCAGATCGCTACGGGCGACGGCCAGTCCTTCGGCGGCCGCATCGAGCAGCGGCTTGCGGGCGGCCAGGTCGAGAGCTTTCTGCAGATCCTGACGGGCTCTCGCGAGCGTGTCATTCACCGCTTTCAGTTCGACCCGCTTCGCAGCAAGCTGCGATACCTGCGGCTCCAGCTGGTCGGCCTGCGCGCGCTGTGTGCGAAAACTCTCCCGCAACGACTGCAGCGACACACGGTGTTCGGTGGCTTTCGCCCCCGCTTCCCGTGCCTGCGCCAGCAGTGGACAGGTGGCATGCATCTCATGACCGGAACAGGGAACCTGTCCGATCACAGCCGCCTGCGCATCCAGCGTTCGCAACAGCGTGACCTTCGAGATCCCGTCTGATTCGAGCCCTTTCAGGCCCGAGGTCAACGAGGTAAGCGTCAACCGCTTCTGCTCCAGATCGGCGATCGCGGCCTGCAACGGTTCGACTTTCGCCTCTGCGCTACCAATACGCATCTGCGCATCGTCGCGCGCGGCCGCGGCACCCAGAATCGCGTCACGCTGACCGAGCGTCGCCTCATGCTTCGAGACGGTCTCGTTCAACGTTCTGCGCCGCTGTGCAACACGCTGGTCAAACGACTTCGCATCGCTGGCGTTCGCCTGCAGCGCCGCGTTGAGCTCGTTGCGCCGGCCCGTGAGGTCCCGCACACGCGCGAGGGTACTGGCGTTATCCGCCTGCTTCGCGGCGAGCGTCGCACGCTGCTGCATCAGATTTGCTGCATCCGACTGCCGCGCGTCGCGATCCTTGCGGGTCGCGGCAAGCGCTTCGTCATCTGCGGCGATCGCCCGCACGGTTTGCGATAGACGCTCGCGCTTGCCGCCGAATGCAACCAGCTGCTGATGCACGGCGTCGAGCGCGCGACTTAGCACCTTTGCAACGTCGCCCGCTTTCACCGACAGCGAACGCAGGTGATCGATCTTGAGCAGTTCCGCGAGCAGGCCCTTGATCTCGCTCGCACCGTAGGACGCGAGCGGACGCCGGTTCTGCGCGGAAAACACGCTGGTAAAAAACGTCTCGAGCGTGCCGCAGATCGTCTCGATGCAATGGTCGTAAGTCTCAGCCTTGCCGTCGGCCACCGTGCCGTCAGGCAGCACAACCGGCTGCCACGTGCCGTCCGCCGTGCGATACAGAAGAAAGTATTCCGCCTTCCCTGTCTTGCCGGGCTTGCGGAACGCGAAGGACGAGCGGTAGCGTGTACCGCCGTGCTCCCACTCGAGCTCCTTCATCGCCTGGACGCCACAGATGTGGTCCCAGTACGAGAAGGCGTCGACCGAGAGCTTCGCCGCACGCGACGGCATGATCCGGTACGGATGCATGTTGTCCATGACTGTCGACTTGCCGGCGCCGTTCGGGCCGGTCAGCGCAATCAGGCCGCCTGGCAGCGATTCGAGATCGAGCGTCACGCTGTCGCGCTTCATCCCGTCACGAACGCCATAAAAGCCTTCGAGGGTCAGTTTCAGCGGACGCATGACGGTGCCTCCGGCATCGGCGAGTCAAACAGATAATCCGACGGCAGCCAGGGGGCGTCGTCATCGTCAGCAAGCATCCTGCTGAGCAGCGGGTCAGGTTGCGGTGCCGGCGGCACCAGCGATCCGTCCAGAGCCCGTTCAACGAACGTACAGATTGCACCGAACTCTGCCGTCACCTGCCTGAGCAACGCATCCCAGCCGGTACAGCCGGTCAGAGCACGTAGCTCGCGATCAGACCACTGGTTCGCATAACCGGTGTTGAAGGACCACAGCAGGTTCTGCGTCTGCACGTCCGGCACGACGGCCAGTTCCGGGTTGCCGGCGTCAATGTCCGAGCCGAGAACCAGAAAGCTGCCCTTCTGCGCGACGACAGCACCACGGTCGGGGCCGAACGGTTGATGGAAGATACCGGCGGTGAAGCCCGCGTGCTTCACGAGCAGTTGCTGCAGCTCGCGCGCCTGCGTTGATCCATTGAAATGGCGGATCCAGCTGGGACCCGCGGGGTAAAGGCCAAACATGATCACACTCCGTGAAAAAGGGCGGAGTGCGTCCCCGGGAGGGATCTCTCCCCGCCAGGGTTAAATAAAACAATGGATGCTGCGAACTGCTATCGATGCGTCAATGACGCGGGTGAATCTTGTTCCGATAACGCACTTAGCGCGCTATCGGAACACGACTGTGTTCCGCGCGGGAGCGCCATTGCTGGCCACTCCCCCGAAGGCGGCTTCAGGTAGCCGCAAAAAGATCGTCCGTCAGCCACGCGAGCGGCGGTGGAACCGACGGCACATCAGCAGACATCGGCGCGACAGGTTCGGGCGCCGCAGGCTGGACGACAGGCACACCGTCGGTAATCGCGACTGCCAGCGATCGAGCGTCAGGCATCAGATCGATGCGCGACAGCACGGCGGCCGCGATCGCTTCCGCGTCTCCCGAGTCGAGCAGCTGCAGGCGCTCAACGACGGGTTCCGCCTCGACACTCGCCAGTTCGCACCAGCGCGCGACCTTGCCTTCCACCGTGCTTTCCAGACTGATGCCCTGGGCGCGACTGCGCACCACCGGCAGCACGCGGCCTTCGAGCTTCAGGCCTTCCGAGCCGGCGAACAGCGTTGCGATCGCATCGCGGTCGACCAGCTGGCGATGCTCCTCGTCGACCTGCCAGCGCACGCGCACGAACTTGTCATGCGTGTCCGCGGCGAGCGCGGCGAGCTTGTTCATGTCGGGCGGGCCGTCGAACTCGATGCTGACCATCTGCCGCGAAGGCGTCGGAACCAGTTCCGAATCAGCGGCGTCCGTCTGCACGTCCCACATCAGATAGCCCTTGTCGCCCTCTTCGCCGTAGTGAAACCGGCCAATCGAGCCTGGGTACGCGACACGCCTGCCCTCGCGCTCCCAGTACTGGCTTTTGTGGATATGACCGAGCATGAACGCGCTGCACTGCGCATCGAACAGCGCACCGAGCGAGAACTCATGATCGAAGCCGGCCATGATCACGCCGTGCTCGGTCGAGCAGCCGTTCACCGTGCCGTGCGAGACGCCCACCGTTGCAATCCCGGCAGCGCGGAACTGGAGGTTCACGCGGCCAGCGGCGGCGAGATACGACGCGAGCACGTCACCGAGTTCGGTTCCAGCCGCAACCGCGCCGACGCTCGCCGCAAGGTTGCCCTTGTTGACGGTCGGCAGGCACGTGAACACGACGCCCGGGCGCATGTCTCGCACCACCTGGTCGAGCTCGAGCGGCGAAAACAGAGGGCCTTCCGAGGCGAAGAACTGGTCATCGACGAGCGCGACCTGTTGCACGCGATCGGCGATGAACACCGGGTACGTATCGCCCATCAGCGCGAAATTGCTGAGCGTGCCGGGCGGTTCGTGCGAGAACGTGCCCTGCAGCATCAGTACGGGCATGTCTTCCGCGAGACGATGGACGCGCCGCGCGAGCGCGTTGAGCGCAGGCGAATGGGCATCGAGCCGGTGATCGGTCGAGTCGCCCGAAATCACCGCGACGCGCGCCTCGCGTTGCACGGCGTCGTCAACAGCGAAAGCGAAGCAACGGTCTGCTTCGGCGAGGCGTTCCGGCGAGTAATGCAGGTCAGAGAAATGTGCGATCTTCAAGATTCGCCTCCATAAAAGCAAAAGGCCGCCCGCAGGCAGCCAGTCAGGGTTGGACGCCCTTGTCGGGCGGCTTAAAAAATCAGGTATGCGATAGCGCGTCACGCACCCGCATCAGCGTCTTGCCGAGCAGGTTCATGCCGCGCCAGTGGCGCGCGTCGCCAATGCGCGAATCATGCACGCCGATCCCCACGCCCCAGATCAGGTCGTAGGGACTTGCTTCGACCAGTTGCGTCGGCGCAGTGGCGAGCAGCATTGAGCGCATGCCAGGGTTCTGCGCGAACTTCTCGCGACAGCCAACGTAGACGATCAATTCGCGGCGTGCTTCCCACAACGTCAGATCGAATCCGGCGACCTGGCGGCCGATAGCCTTCTGGGTCATCGGATCGCGCGCATCGAGGATCTTTTTCGCCGATACGTCATTGTTGAAGAGCTTCGCCTTAGCAAACATCATGAACTGTTCGACACTCGTAAAGGCGACACCGTGGTAGACGAACCGGCACGGATGCCAGTTGCTGAGTACATCGTCCGCGCCGAAAAACGCGGTGACATTGCCGACCTTTCGCATCGGACGACTCCATAAGAAAAGAAATGGCCGCTGAAGCGGGCTGGATTCGATGCGCAGTGGCGCTGTCGAAAACACTTGAGCAAGCGGCCTTGCTGAAATGTTCTCGCGGGAAAAGGAACGCCAGCCCCGGGGGGCTGGGTTCAGGCGTCAATCGCTAGTCGCTGAAGAGCACGGCCTGCGTCGCCGCATTGATTTCACCGTCGAGTTTCGCTGGATCGGTCAGAGCCTGTTTGAGCCGCTCGTTCATGCTGTCCACGTCCTTCGCACGCTCAGCCCAACCGCGGCCATACGTCGAATGTGCATAGACGCGAAAGCCCTGCTGGCGATCTTCGGCGTTCAGCCCAAGCCGTTGCAGCAGATCCGACATGCGGTGCCGTTTCTCGTCGAGCGACTCCGGTCGTGTGCCGCCGTCGGCCAGATCCGCCATCACCCTCTCCATCAGCGGACCAGCCAGGCCGTGCGATTGCGGGGCGTCCGGGTCGGGTGAGCCATCTGCGCCGCTCTCCGCAGAGCCGCCAGCATGCTGATCGACTTGCGGTTGTGCGTCGTCGGCATGCAGCGCATGGACGTTGCCGCCCGTTTCGATCATCGCAACAGCAGCATTCGCCGATTCAAGCGCCGGTGCCGGATCTTCGGCACCGTCGAGCAGCGCGCCGATATCAATCTCGGCGTCCAGCACCGTGAGCATCTGCTTCTGCCGCACTGCCTCGCCGCCTTCGTTGATGCGGGTGATATCGAACTCGCGCTTGGACAGCATGAAGCGCGTACCGGTCAGCTTGCCGCGTGCAAGCAGCACGGTCTGCATCGCGGCATACGCCTTCTGCAGCACGTAGATCGAGTTGGTCGGCAGTTCGATCAGGCCCAGGCCCTTGATGTCCGGTACCGCGAAGATGAAGCTCGCGGACAGGTTGCACTGGCGCGACTGATACTGCGGACACTGCTCGGGATCGCACACGCCATCGGGAATCGAATCGTCCTGCCGGAAGATCACGGTGCGGCCGCCGAAGTGGCGCTTTGCGCGCTGCGCACGCGGATCGCGTTCGATCTTCGCGTATGTCTTGCAGTAGCGCGTGCCGTCCGGGCCATATTCCGAGAAGTACTTGCGGCCCGTCGCACCCCATGCGGCCATCTGGTTGGGCAGATTGCTCATCCAGTCGTTGAACGCGAACAGCACCGGGAAGCGATAGAGTTTTATCCCGTCGCCACGATCCTCGCCATACAGCCGCAGAATCTCGTCGGCGACGTCCGGACTGGTGAAGTCGGAGCGGCGGCACGTGAAGTACGGCACGTTCTTCGGCACCAGTGCATCCCTGATCCTGCACTGTGACTCGATCGCTTTCGCGATGTCGTCAAACGAAGATCCGCCAGCGACCATCGTCTGGTACAGGTTTGCGGCTTTCGCGTTTTCACGGGCGCTGGACTTCAGCACCTTGATGCCAGGCCGGATGCGGCCGATGGTCGGTGGGCGCATCGCCCGCTCTTCAACGATGCTGCGGGGAGCAGCATCGGGCAACGTCATTACAGCTGTCATTGCAGGTTACCTCGCAGGATAAAAATGGCTGCCGTGCGCATCTGATCTGCGGACTGCTGCAGACCGTTTGCGGCCGCGTCTCCGCGGTTCGTGGCAACGTGTGAAAGAAAGACGCGCCGCTCGGGGTCACCGAGCATGGCAACCGTTGCGACCTCGCACCGCTCACGCCATGCGGGCGATGCGGTGTCGACCCGCGCGCGCTCGCGCTCGAGACGGTTGCGGATCGTTTCGGCAATACGCTCATCAAGACGATCAGGAAGCACGGATACCTCCGGTTGAGAAAAGACAACGGACGAAAAAAAAGCGCGTCCCGGTTGAGGAACGCGCTTTCTGGATTCGGTTGAAATGACCCGGGCGCCACGTCCCTTCCGGGGACGTGGCGCTCAGGGAGCCGCAAGGCTCAGATACGAGGGCGGGAGATCGCCCTCGCGCAGCATGGTCACGCTGCGCAACAGCCCATTTTCGGAAAATTCATTCCGCCGCAGGATCACGGATCAGTCCACTACGATCGTTTTACCCGGATGGGTCTGGAGAGAGACACCCGAATATCCGGGCTCAAACGATGCCACGGCGCTCATGAGAGCGGCCAGCAGCGAGTTTCATGACTGAAAGATGGGGAGCGCGGGCGAGGCGCTCATCAGCAGAAGATTCCACACCAGTTGCCGGCTGGTCGGAGCATGCTCAAGGGCACGGCTTGTACAGAAGATGGACTCCGGGCTACAGAGTCGAGGTCGATGCGTCAGTGACGCCGGGAATGGATTCAGTATTGCCGAAAAACGCCGTGGTGAATCCCGGAAAGCTGTCGAATTCAGCGTAGCTTTCGGGTCAACCTGTGTGCGGTACTTCACACACAATGATCGGGAGAGAGACCACACCCGAAAAAAACCATGTCCGCCGTTCTTGAACTCCCGTCCGATCCGGAGCGTGAGTCGCCGCCCGGCGAGTCGCGTCCCGCACTCACGCTAGCCGCCTCTGCGCCCGAAGCGAGCGATACCCCGCCGCCCGCCGCTGCATCCCCGTACCCGACGGCGACCGGGCTGAAGCCCATCGACCGGATGATCAGCGACACGCGTCTTGAGCGGATCATCCCGAATTCCGACGCCAGCACGCTGCTCGAGTACAGCTCGCAGTTCGCGCGCACCTTCATCCGCTCGGACTACAACTTCTGCGCCGCGAAGGTGACGGTCGCACGAAGCGGGAAAGTCAGGGCGCTGGACAGGGCATTCCGCGAAACGGACGAATGGCTGACCAAGGCCATCGCCTGGATCGAAAAGCACAACGCCCGCCCGTTGGTGCTACCGCATGAAGTGATCGAACTGAAGATCACGCATCCGCTCGCGGGCCGGCTCGTGCGCTGCCTGACGCAATACGACCGCCTCTTCGTGCGCACGATCGAGGCACTGCTCTCGCAGAAAATCCAGCCAGAGGACCGCGAGAACATTCTCGCCAACGCAGAGAAGCGTATAAGGCACATCGTCTTCGTCTGCCTGCCCGACAACGACCAGTACGACGCCGACGGCTCGCGCCGCGACCGGTAAACGCGCCTGCCCCGGTCAACCACACCATTGGAGATGGAACGATGGATTTACGTGAAATCCAGTCGCTGCACGCGCAGTACGCGTCGCAGCCTGTCACGATCGACATTGCCGGGCAGGTTGCGGCGATGCCAGCCCTTCCCGCGCCCGCCGATCGTGGCGACCGGCGCGCCACATCTGGCATAACGCGCCGCATTGCGCGGCCCGTTCTAATCGGCCTGGGAGTCGGGGCGCTTGCTGTGGGTGCGGCCCTGGGTGGTCTTCACCTCTTTCAGGTGATTCATACTTCCGCGCCGGTACACGCTAGTCTCCATACGGACCCAGCGCCCCACAGACCAGCAGGCCTGCAGGACATGCCGGTCAATGTGGCGCCGGCGCGGCCGCTGACTGATCGTGACTTCATCGGCGCATCGAATGCGCCACCGTCGGCCATGTCCAGCGTCGACGTGCGAGCGCTATCGGCCGCACCCGCGCCTCGCGCAACTGAACAGCGCGCGGCCGCGACATCGCAAGCAGAGCTGGCCACCGCCGCGGCGTCGCCAATTCACGCACCCCGCACTGCGGTCGCGGCCGTCGCGCCCGCCGCAGAAGGCATCGCGACACCCGCAACGGCGGCGACCGTGACTCAACCGATGGTCACTCGCAACGCGCCTGAAGTGGCAGCTTCCGCAGTCCCCTCGATCCCGGCAACAAAGCCCATCCAGAAACCTATCCATCACCCTGTGCACCACCGTACGGTCGAGCCACCGGATGCGTCCAGCGAGAGCACGGCCCTGCCCGCGGGAACCGGCACAAAGCCCGCGAACCCTGTCGGCAAGTCCGGCGACGTCCAACTCTTCTAACTCTCACTCATGAAAACCCAGACGCTCAATGTGACGTTGCTCGCCGCCGGTGCAACCATCCACGGCGACCTCATCCTCGATCATGGACTCAGCAGCTTCGGGATCGTTGACGGCAACCTGATATCGAATGCCGGACTGCTGCATGTCGGCCTCGGCGGCATGGTCAAGGGCACCGTGCAGGGGGAACACGTGCGGATCGACGGCTCCGTTGAAGGCGACATCCGCGCACGCGCGACGCTCGAGATCAACGGCCGCGTGAAGGGCAACATCTTCTATTGCGGCACGATACGGCTCGGTCCACGTGCGGCGATCGACGGCCAGCTCAAGCGCGTGTCGCGCGAACTAACGATCGACGCGCCGGCTGCCGACGGCGACGCGAAGCTGCAGTCGCCCGTTCACGGTAAGGAGAAGGCCGCGCCCGCCGACGTTCCGCCTTCAAACGTCCAGCATCTGCCGCTCTCTGCGGCGAACAACTGACACGCCTGGCAAGGATCCTGAAAAATGAAACCCGAGCACCTCTGGAACATGCTTGTCGGCACCGTGACCATCGAGCCCGCTACCACGAGTGGCGCCCCGACCCGGGTCACACGGCGCGCCATGCCGCAGCGCGTAGCGGAACTGCTCGCGCTGCCGGAAGAACAGTGGACGGCTGCGGATCGCGCGCTTGTGAGCAGCATTCGCGACCTGGCCGGTGTCCTGATGCGCGGCCCGCTTCTGGATAGCGAGGCCGCCGGGTTCGGTATCGGCATTGGTGTAACGAAGGAGCTGCTGGTCTGCCTCGCCGCGTTCGCGCCGCCGGTTGACTCTCACGCAACGGCCGGGACGACGTCACAAAACATGCGCGACGTCATGCTCTCGAATTTGCGGGTTCTCTGAAGCCTGGAGCCCGCGGGTTGTCAGCGGGCCTCCGATTCGACGACGAAGCGCGACACTGCGTGCTTCCTGATGCTGGTCATGACGAGGCTTTCTCGCGCGCGGGTCATCGCCACATAGAAAAGCCGTCGCTCTTCGGACTCGGGGCTCTTGTCGTCGGGCACGACCCCTTCCTCCGCCCGCGATATCCATACGTGGTCCCACTCCAGCCCTTTTGAGCTGTGCATGGTGGTGAGAATCAGCGCGCCGGGCACCGGCTTGTTGTTATCGCGTCTGAGAAATTCGATGCGCTCGGTAAAAGGGCCGTTAAGCCGGGATATCACGTCATAGGTGGCCTGGATCGCACGGATCGCCGCCTCGGCCTTTGCATACGACAGCATCCACTCACGCACACCTTCGAGTGCAAGCGAGTAGAACTGGCGGCCGCACAGTTCCTGCCATTCGGCGAGACGCTTCATGAAGTTCCGGTACGCGGTCGCAGTCTCGTCAGTCAGCCCGAGCGCGACGAGATCCTTCTTCTGCTTCTGGACAAGCGTCGGCCCCATCGCGCGGTGCAGGCTGCCCCGACCGTCCGAACCCATGCCCATGTGAGCGAGCACCGCATCCAGCCCGTTGTCTTTCGCGCCCTGCACGATTTCGAGCAGGTTGCACAATAGCGCGCCCTGCGGCCGGTTCAGGACCGAGTACCCGGACGCGCGGAAATACGACACGCCGTGCGACTGGCACACCGCTTCGAGTGGGTCCAGAATGCGGTTGGTGCGCGCGAGAATCGCGCATGACTGGCCGGCCGCAAGCCGTGGCTGCATGGCCTCGATTGCCGCCACCGCGTCGGCATACTCGTCCTCGAACCGAAGACCCGAGACCGCACCGCCCCCGCCGCGCTCCGCATGCAGCAGCTTGGATATCCGGTCGACATTGTTCCGGATGACGCGGTCGGCTGCGGACAGTATCTCGTCGCGGCACCGGTAATTGCTGCCCAGCACGATGCGCTGCGCCTCGAAGGTCGAGGCGAAACTTTCCATGCCGCGCACGCCGAGCGCAGAGCGGAATCCGTAAATGCTCTGGTCGTCGTCGCCTACCACCGTGACGGTCGCGCCCGCGCGCGCATGCAGTTCGACCCAGCGGTACTGCAGCGGATCGGTGTCCTGGAACTCGTCAACGAGCAGATCGGTGACGGCGTAGGGCTCGATGTCGCCCGCCTCCATGCCCTCGACGGAAAGCCGCAGCATGTCCTGAAAATCGATCTTGCCGTTGCGCGCGAGCGCCTCCTGATACGCGTGATAGATCTCCGCTTCTGTCGTGCCCGCGTCGACCCGGCCGAAGTTGGTCTTGACCCGCTCGATGAGGGGAATCACCTCCTCGACCTTCCATGTCAGGCCACGCTCGGCGAGCACACGCGCGATGAGGCCCGCGCGATCGCCATCGGACGCGATGTCGCGCTTGCGGCCGGTACCGCCGCCCAGTTGCCGGAACGCAAGGGAGTGGAAGGTGCCGGCGAGCAGCCTGCGCTTCGCATCGGCGCCGGCAAGCGCGAGGATGCGATCGCGCAGCTCGGCGGCAGCATCCTTGCTGAAGGTGACTGCGCCAACGATGGCTTTCGGCTGCGACAGCAGCCAGGCGGCCTTGGCGGCAATCGTCTTCGTCTTGCCTGCGCCCGGGCAGGCGATGGCCAGGCAGGGCCGGCGCGACTCAACGACCTCGCGCTGCTGCGGGTTCAGTCCGTCGAGCATCACGCAGAAACGTCAAGGTCGTGCGGAGCGATTTCCCGGATGTTCCGGCGCTTTTCGGCCGTCCTTTCGCGATGGGCAAGCAGAATCCCACTCAGAACCACGATAGTCAGCAAAATCAGGGGCGCTTCCCACCATGGCAGAGTCAGACCGAACCAGTGAGCGCAGGCTTCAACAGCTTTTCCCGCAAGCGCCACGAATATGACGAAGCAACCTGCAATAGCTCCAGTTTCGTTGTGGCTGAGCATAATTCCCTCCCCGATCAGACAGCGGCCGACCTACCGGCCGCGCACAGTGGTCATCAGGCGCAGGTGTGTCATGTAGCCACGGACGCCGACCGGATGGAACTTGCGCAGGAAGCGCGAGGTTTCCTCGTCCATGTCCGACTGGTCGCGGATGCCGTTCCAGACGAGGAAATCGAAGTTGTCCATTACCCGATCGAATTTGAGCAGCAGCGACAGCAGCCGCATCGAGAAACGCGAATAGGCTTCGACCTCGATATCGAGCGATGGCAGGGTGACCGTCGGCACGAAGACGACATCGCCGCGCCCGGTCATCTCGGCCTGCGTACGCTGGCGGAATCCGCTCGCAACCTCGAGCTGCTCGTCGACGTACGCCTCCAGATCCGCGACCTGCTTTTCAAACCAGCCGGTTACCATGCCCTGGTCCTGCGCGCCGAACGTCGAGCGGCCGAAGCGCTGCATGTTGATGCTCATGCGATTTAGGTACGGCCACCACTGTTCAAACAGCGGCTTCAGGCGCGTATGGTTCAGGCGCACCGCGGCCTTCACGACGGCGGCACCCGAAAGCTGACGCTCCATCAGCTGACGGCCGATTTCGCGGCGACGCTGGACGATCGCCGCGCGTTCCGCCGGCGGCAGATCGCGGAAGAACTTGCGGGTGCGTGCAACCTGTTCGCGCTTCTCAGCCGCTTCCTGCTCGGAAATCATCCCTTCGCGTTGCAGGGTCGCGGCGTCGGCTTCCATCTCGGAGAGTTCGCGCTCGATCTCCCCGTCATCGGCTCCGTCGGTCACCATTGGTACGGTCGCCAGGCCCGTGCCTGCTGCGCCGGTCACATCCTCCGCGTTGCTGTCGAGTTCTGGCGCAGCGTGGCCAGCCACGTTCGTTTCTTCGTTGGTTGCGGTGCTCATTTGTCGTTCCTCTGTGGTGATGCGCGGGACGCGCGAGTCAACCTATTGTTGCGAGGAAGCGAACGAGCATTGAACTGAAAGAGGGGTTATTTGCGGAGCCTTTCGATCGAATGTTGGCTCCGCGAAACAGGCGCCGTCCTTGGTTACAGACGCGGCAATGTGATCCGGGTGTGGGGGGGGAGGATACCGTTGCTAAACGATCGAAAGAAGCTCCGCCAGTGGCGCATCGCCAAAATATTCCGCAAGCAACGGGAACAGAGCCTGGTCGTAGGCGGCATTCTGGACGGGGTCCAAATCGTTGTATTCACCGAATTTCGCAACGACCGACGCTTCGGCGGCCTTGCTGACCGATTCAAATATCGCTTTCGCTTGTGCGATTGGCATGTTCACAAGTGCTTTTCCATGGTTGCGACAACGGCTCGATCATAGCGGTCGCTGCGCAGCCGCGTCAAAGATCGATTGTCGTGCCGTCAACCAGTTGACGGCCTTAACCCGGAAAGAGAGTGGTTTTTGTGGAGCTTTCTCGCCGTGCGCTCGCCCTACTGGTAGGACGACGACGCTTTCCAGATCAGCACGCCGAGCACTGCGGTGACCACAATCCAGTACTGCGCGAGTACCGGGACCGGCGCGACGAGCACCGCAAATGCCACGCCGAACACGAGCAGGATGCCATGCCCGGCAAGGTGAAAGGACAGCGGGCTTGCAAAACCCGCCGCGGACGCCTTGATCTTGCGGCGCATTGAACCGTCAACGAACGCCGCGACACAGAAGACGGCCGTGCCGAACAGCCAGATCTTCATGACCGTCGCGCGGTAGACCACACGGTAAACCAGCAGCCAGAAATTGCGCACCCACGTATGCGCAAAGGTGGACACGCCGCCATCGTTGAGTCCATTTGATCGCGTGGCCTCGACGGTGGCACGCATCACACCGGAGTCGACAAACGCCCGGCGGAACAGCGAATTCGTGCGCTCGGCCGCTTCCCCCGCACGGTCGGCACCGAGAGCGGCCACGACCGAATCCGACTCTGCTTCCGGTATCTCAAAGAGCGAACGGTCCGGAATCGCCGGCATCACGAACACTGCCAGCAACGGCACGAAGAAAAACCACAGGCGGACGTGCGCAACGAAACGGCTACTACTGGCCATAGTGATGCATTCCGAAGTCGTATGCCCAGACCGCGATACGGGCGAACATGTAGCCAAAGAACGCCATCAGTCCTGCGAGACCTGCATAGAAATGCACGGGGCGTCGACTGACAAACAGCGCGAGGCCGTAGGCCATCGCACCGGCACCATGCTTGAGGTCAGTCGGCGCGGGCGCGTCGATCTCGTCCTGTGCGCGCGCCGTCGACAGCGCGCGACGCGCGAGACCGGTATCAACCCGCGACAGCTTCGCTATCAGCCAGATCGTGAGCGACATCGTAGTCCTCGAAGTAAAGGCGGAAGTTCTCGCCCGTGAGCGCGCGCGCGGCCAACTGGAAAGCTACGGAACGCTGCGTGATTCTCTCGGGGCACCGCTCATCCGACATCCCGACCGTCAGATTGCTGTGCCGCGCCTCGAACGCAGTAACAGGCTCGAGCATGGGCGACCAGACGTGATATTTCTCGCCGTCGCTTGCGACATAGCGTCGGGCATAGAGCAGCCAGGCGGGCGCAAATAGCCCGCGCATGAATGCGACGTGCGACTCGCCGGACTTGCGCGTCTTCTTGAAACTCGCGAGCGCGCTGTCGAGCATCTCCTTGACCAGTGGCTCCGTCTCGCCCATGTAGCGCTCGCCGATGAAATCCGCAACGCGCGAGCAGCACAACTCCAACTCGGGGGCGAGCGTAAAGACCGGGATGAGGCGCGCCGAGAGCTTGTGGTCGCGGATGATCTTCCTGAAGACAGCAGACATTGTTTGTTTTTATCCTTGGAGGATGGGAATACGACCCTGGTACACGGCGCCGCCAGAAATCCGCATGAAGTACTGCAGGTTCGGCAGCTTGTGTATCAGGTCAACGGGAATCAAAGGCACCTTTTCAAGTTGCAGCGAACGCGACACGGACCCCGAGAATTCACCGAGGTGCGCTTCGCTGCCGGTGCTCGTGCTGCCACTCATCACCAGATTGCGGATTGCTGTCTCGCCGACCTTGTCGGAGAACCACTTCGCGGTATCGCTGTCTTCCAAGCGTAAGACGATCTGGTTGTTGAGGTTGCCCAAAACCTGCAGCATTTTGGCGGCATTGCCAAGCTTCGCTTCGAGGTCCGCACGCGCCTGGAACGCGACGAACGTCTTGAAGCCGGCGCCGCGCCCCTTGTTCAGGATCTGGATCACCTGCTCGTTGATCGCTTCCGCGATCTCGTCGATGACCAGCACCACCTCGGGCGGCGATTCGTAGAAGTTGTAGATCGAACCGCACACCGCCGCGACGTCGGCAAGAATCATCGACGCGATCGCTTTCTGCACGATCGCGTTCGACAGCGAATCGAAGCCCATATAGAGCACCGCCTTCTGCCGGATGACCTTGTCGATGTCCCAGATCTCGCGTTCGTCCTCGAAGTCATCGGCCTTCGGGGCTAGCATCAAACCTGTTTCGCCCGTGGCGAGCATCTGCAGCAGCGGCAGCGCCGAGGCGATGATGCGCATGTAGTGTTCGCGATCGTGAACGTGCGTGGCGATCAGGCCGTCGATTGCTTCGTGGCCGCGATCGAGCGCAGCGAATCGCGCGTTGTAAAGCGCCACCATGCCGTCCACGACTCCAGCACCCGGCTTGTTGCCGAGCTTCACGGCATCCGCGGCAACGAGTGCCTCCCAGTCATGCAGGCCATGTTCACGGAAGAAGCGCTTCAGACTCTTTTCAAGCAGTGTCGTGATCCCCGACTGGGCGTACTTCAGGATCGAGCGCAGGGTCGGCTTGTCGCCGATGTACAGTTCGCCCTTGACGGCGCGATCGATGAAGAGGAACGCGAAATCCCGGAACGGCCCTTCTTCCATCAGTTGGGCGATGCGGCTCGGGATTTCCGATGGCTGCGACCAGTTTTCAATCGGATTGAGCCGGATCGATTCGGAGGGCTTGGCCTGGCTGAAATACAGAAACTTCCGCCGTGCCCGCTGACACTCCCGTTCAACCCGTTGCTTCCACTCGGCATCGTTCTTCGGGTCGATGATGATCAGAACGTCGCCACCGTGAATCACCTGCGTCGAGATGACTTCATAGGTGCGCGTCTTGCCGGCGCCGGTCGTGCCACCAACGAGCGTGTGCCCGGCCATGGCCTTGTAGTGGAAGGGCACAAGCCCTTTCTTTGCCTCCATGCCATGAATCCACGATACGCCCTGAGGCAGGCGATCGCGGATGCTGTCCTTTGGCGCGAAAATATTCTCGATCGCGGACTCGATCTCCCTGCCCTGCCGCGTCTTCGACAGCCACCGCGGCAGGCCGGGGATGTCGGTCGTCGGCATGCGCAGGATGTCATGGGCAATCTGGCAATGCTTCTGCGTCCATTCGTAGCCGATGCCGAGATACATCGAGTTTGCTTCCTCGCGCATGCGAAGCTGGGTCGCAAGCAGCTTCTCTATTCGAAGCGTCGTGAGCCATTTGGTCGATATGGCCATGCGGAATTTGAGTGCTTTCCAGACCTGCAACGAACGGACCGTGAGCACGACGAAGGCGAACAGCGCGAACGCCCAGCCGTATGGCATGCCGGACATCGGCAGCAGCACGACCGCAGCGAGCCAGAACAGCGCGGCGCGATTTTCATAGATCGGCCTGAAGTGGCTGATGTAACCGTTCATGTCGTCTCCGTACGCGGAAGAATGAGGTCACCGGCGCGCGGTGCGAGTGTGATCTCGCCCTGCCCGTTGGACAGCAGCAGGCTGCGTTTGCGCAGGTGATCGACAAGCGTGTCGCTCGCGATACCGTAGTTACCGATCAGGCGCTTCTGGATGACGAGCCCCTTGTCCGTCCACTGCACCTTCGCCTTGCCGCCGGCGACGTCCTCGCGCAACGCGCGGAACAGATCGAGAATCATGTTCGGCGCACCCTTCAGTACGTCATCAAATGCAGTAGACGTATCCGGGCTGACGCCTGTTTGCGGTGCGCGCATGTCGGCTGGATTGATTGCCGCGGCCCCGGATTCGCCTGGCGCGAATGGGAGCCCCAGCTGGTCGGCAGCGCTCGCGCGCTTTGCGGCTGGCTCAATGGCCGTTGCCGGCGCATCGACGATCCCGATCGCCTCGAGCAGTGAACGCGGTGCGGCAGCCCGACCATCGTCGGACGACGTCGATGGCGGGCTGGCTGGTGCCTTCGCGGTATTCGCTTCGTGTGCCGGAGCCTCGCCTTGCGCCGTGGGAGCACCCGCGCCCGTTTTCGGACTCGCTTGCGCACCGCAGGATTGTGGTGCAGCACTCGACGCGGAACCCGCCGGCGGCGCGGGACTGGCAGCGGCCGCCAGTTGCTCAGCCGGCGGCACCGCCGCGGCAACAGGCGCGACTACAGTGCGCTGCGCCTTGCGCTCGAAATCGACCGCGGCGTCGATCGCCTGGCGGACCACCTTGTGCGTGAGCGTTTCCGCTTCCAGCGGTTTCGCGTTCGGGTTGATCGCACCGAATACTTCGGCGAGCACCTCGGCATCGAGACCAGCGAGCAGGTCGCTGCCAATCAGCATCTGCGCGAGCATTCCGGTGCGCATGCGTTCGACCGGCAACACCGCCGCGCGCCGCTCCACCCGGTATGGCTTATCCGAAAGCCACGGCCCGGCTGCGCCCTGCACGGAGGGATTCCAGTGCGCCCCGTCGCCATGCCGTTCGATGACGAAATGACGGTACGGCTCATCCAGTCTCGAGCAGACGGCCGCGAGAAACACCCCATAGTTGTACTGCGGCTCGATGCGGCGGCGCTTCTCGGACGGCAAATTGGTGCCGAACTTCTGCCCGCCGGCGAGGCGCATCGCGTAGAACGCCGTTTCCACGGCACAACGGAATGCGCCGCCCGGCTCCCGGTAGAGATCCGACGACAGCGGCATCGAGGAAAACCACCCGGCGCAGCGCCGCAGGACTGACAGCCACTTTCGCTCAAAGTCATTGCCGTTCGCCTCATTGGCACATTGGCGGATGAGATCAATTCGTTTGCCGTGCAATGCCAGCAGATCTTCTGCCGATGCCGGTGCATGGAGCGGGATTGACATGATCAGACAGCCGCCGCCGCCGCGCGTCCTACCTTGCCGATCGCCGAACCGCTCGCACTTGCGCCGCCGCCAAACATCGCCGCCATTTTTGGAATCTCGAATGACAGGAGAAAAACGAACAGCGACAGGTCCAGCACATAGGACGCAGCGTATGGCGTTGTAAGCGAGAGTCCGTTTCTCAGCGAGTCCTGGATTGCACCCGCCACCGAGTTCGTCACCAGCCGGGTCAGAATCGCCGCGACGACGACGTACATGCCGGCGCTTATCATGTAGTCGAGCCACGACCTGAACCAGCCGCGGGTGAAGGACGAAAATCCAAGGGCGAGCGCAATCTGCCCGACGACGAATCCGACGGCCATCTGCACCTGCCCGATGCTGACGAAAAACACGAAGACGATCGAAGTAATGGTCAGGACGATCCAGGCGAAGAACAGCGGGACAACTGACGTGGCGATCGCAAACCACTGCCACCACGTCGATGATTTGAACGCCGAAATGAAGCCATCGAAAAGCCCGCCCGCGACCGTGAAAATAATGCTCCCGGCATTGGTCATGTTCGCGCCTCCGCTGATGGTCTGCGAGAGGCTGAAGAACCACCTGTAGAAATTGGGCGCCCAGCCTGCGTACCCGGCATAAAATCCCGCAAATATGCCGAGAACCGCGAGTTCCTCAAACAGCGCTACCCACGCTGTTACCGGGTGGTGCGCGGCCGAAAACTTGACGGCGGCAAGCACGATCGTGATCACTGCGAGACCGAAAGCAAACCTGTCTGCTTCGGGGCGGATTGACTGGCTTGCCTCAACGGCGGCGTCGACGACACGCGCAACGACCTCGGTCAGTTTCTGGACGGCCAGGGTGCTGCCCTGACTGACCTCTGTCGGCTGGACTGTCGGTCCTGTGGCCGAATTTGTTGGCGCGGGGGTGCCGGCCGGCAGCTGTCCCGCGTCGTCAGCACGCGCGACCGGTACGCCGACCAGGCCCGTGACACAGGCAATGAGCGCAATCAGGATGGCGCGCTGGCCGCATCGGAGATAGCGTCCCATTATTGTTGTCCGGTGTAGCCCAGGGCCGCCCGTTCGGCGTTCTGCTGGTTCATGAAGCTCTGTGCGGCCGCCGCGGCGGCCTGGTTCTGGGCGGTCGCGACGGCAGACTGCTGTGCATCGCGCTGCTGCTTCGCCGCCATCATCTGCATCATGTCGGCGTTCTGGCTGGTGACGATGTCGAGGTAATGCGTTGTCAGTTCCGCCGTCGCCTGCTGGGTAGGCGTCTGCGAAAGCTGTGACTGCAACTCCTGCCGGCGTTGCGCGAGCTGCTGCGTGTGGGTGAACACGTCGTTGCCCATCTGGAACAGGTCAGTCGCCGCCTTGTTGTTCTGGTCGTTCAGCGAGGACATATCCTGAAACCATTGCGTCGGCGACTTGCCCGACGTCGAGATCAGCGTCTGCACGTGACCCAGCCATGCTCCGCCCTGCTGCAGATTGCCGTACAGACTGGTCAACGTGTTCGTGAGCGCCCGGGTCTTGCTCATATCCGAGGTGATCTGGTCATACTGCGACTTCATGGACGTCGGATCGAGGTTCTTCGCCTGCAGCAGCTGGTTCTGCATCATCTGATACTGATAGCCGATGTTGGTGTTCTGGTAGATCTCACCCTGCACCGCCTTCATCGCGCTAAGCATGTTCTCCAGAAAGTTGCTCGGGTCGAATACCGTCAACTGTGCGAACGCGCCCTGCGCAACACCAAACGTCATGCCGGCGAGCAGCGCCAGCCGTACCGCAAATTTTTTCATGGTTGTATCCTCAGTCAAGCGTCAACATTTCCGCCACATACGCCTCGCGCCAGTTCGGCGCACCTGACGCGTGGTGACGGTCCAGCACCGCCTGCGCGCGGCCGTCCGAGCGCAGCATTGCAAGGATTTCCTTCGGGAAGCTCGCCTGGAGCATCCGCGTCTGGTCAGGCGTGACCAGCAGGTAATCGCGGTTGGGCACCGCGTTGGCGATCATGTCGATCTGGTGTTCGGTCAGCCCGAACCTGTCGCGATACAGATGAAGGCTGCTTCTGGCATCCCGGTTCGGCAGATAGACGATGTTCGGAATGTTCTCCTTGAGAATTTCGAAGTCCGCGATCCGTGCCACCTGCGCGAGCGACTGGGTCGCCAGCGCGAGCGTCGCGTTGAGTTTGCGGATCGTGACCGCCCATACCTCAAGGCGCTTGTAGAAGCGCTCATTCATGAAGAAGAATCCGGCTTCCTCGACCTCAATGACCGTATAGCGCTTGCCATCGAGCCACTGGGCGATGCGGTAGAACGCGTAGTCCATGAACAACGCCGCAGCGGCCGGAAAGTTCTGGAACAGATCGCCCATCTCGATCGAAAGATCGTCGGAAAGCGCGAATGCGTCGTCGACGTGATCAAAAAAGCGCCCGTTCTTCTCGCCCTGCGTCCAGACCGCAAGCCGCTCGCGCAACTCGTCGGGCAGCAAGGTGTTCAGGAACGACAGCGTCCAGAATTCGCGACCATAGCCTTCGCCAAGCGTCGTCACCGCATCGAAGATGATCCGTTCGTGTGTCTTGCTACACCGGAAGTCATCGTCCTCGATGGCCATTTGCACCCACTCGGCGACGTACGGAAAGTGCTTCGCATCATGCAGAAGCGACAACGGATTGACGTACGTTGCTGCCTCGAAGCGGCCTGTTGCGTCAACGAACCTGCCGCCAGCGAGCAGCGTCGGGATACGCGTTGAACGATCCTTGTCGAAGCGGATGCGGCGCGCCTTGTGCCGCCCGGTCTGCGACATCAGGAAATTCAGGAAGATGGATTTACCGGCGCCGATCGGGCCAAGCACCAGCAGGTGCGATTTGCCGCCCGGATGATGGAGGCTCACCCTCTGCAGCGTGCGGTGTCGCGTCGGCAGGATCGTGAGCGGCCCCGTCTGTTCGCCCGACTGCTGCGTGAGCCAGTCATTGACGGTCGGCCCTTCCGGCACGCTTCTGATCGGTGCAATGTCGGACACCGCCGGCGTCTCAACGAACTGCAGGCGCTTCTGCTGGTCCCACCGGCCGGGCAGGCTCGTCGCCCAGCAGGCGCCGAGGTTTTCCGTCTCCACGATGAGGCCAAAGCCCGCATTGCCGATGCGCCCGACGACGTCACGCGCCGCATCGTCACATTCCTGCACCGTATCGCCATAGACGATCACCGAGATGTTGGCGAACCCGTACTGCTGCCCATCGGAGACAAGCTTCGCCAGCGCCTTCTCCGCCTCGTCGGCGAGTATTTCGCGGCCTTCGTCGTTCTTCTGCTCTTCCTTGGCGAGATACCCCTTGATGATCGCCCAGGGGTTGAATGCGGCCACCTTGTAGAACTTGCGGATCTTCTCGATGTACGCCGAGGCTTTCGTCTTGTCGAGAAACCGGAACATCACGCAGATGTCCAGTTCGGCATCCACGTCGCACAGTACGTCGAGCGCCGCCTCCTGGAATCCGAGCCATTCCTTGACGGCGATGACCTTGGCGTAGCGCTTGCCATAGGCCGACTCGAACAGCAGGTGCTCGGCGCCCGGCGTCACGTAACTTTCCGTCAGGTGCGTGTCCAGCATCGTCACCGGATAGCGCACGCGCCGCGGCGGCACCGTCACGTTTGCCGTCTGATGCAGGTAGGCCAGTGCATTCTGCAGTTGCAGGCGTTTGGCCTTCAGTCGTGTGATGCCACCCCTGAACGCATCGAGGACCGACTCGAAGCGACGGATATCGGACGTCAGCCGTTCGATGTCGAACGCGAACGCGCTGCGCGAGAGAATCAGATCCTTCGCCGTTTCGAAGATGGCGAGAGGGATCGACTTGCCGCCCACCGTCATGTGATAGGCGACCTTCTCGAAAACCTTGTTGATACCGGTTTCCGGCGTATACGCGAGCGCAAGCGAATGCGTGTTGCGAAAGAACTTGCCGCTCGTCGCGCTCGCCTGGTTGATGCTGTCCACGCGCGCGTCCATCGACGCGCCGAACTCGCCCGGAATCTCCTGGCGTACGCGCCGGTGCGACAGTCGCCACCATGCGGTAACGCGGTGATCGAAGTTGCGGCACGCCTGGTCGAGGTTGTCGCGCGCGGCCGCGATATCGGACGCATTCGGGCTGTCCGCGTCAACGCCTTCAAACGTGTAGACGGTCAGCAGGGACCCATCCTTGTCGAGGATCAGCTCTGGCGTGACCATCGTCGCCCAGGGTGCGATCTCCTGAATCGGGCGCTTGACGAAACGTTTCAGCATGGCAGGTCCTGATCGAAACCATAGGGCCGTTTGAACCGCGCCGCGAACTTCGCCGACGGACCCGGCTCGTACACATCGGGATACCGGTTGTAGACAACCATGATCTGCCGCCACCACGGGTCGCGTTGCGTCTTCCAGCGCAGCAGCCAGTGCACGCCGATGCCAATCGGCAGGAACGCCGGGGTCGTGCTGGCGTAACAGAGCAGCAGCGTGATCGTGCCGTTGAAAATCGCAAGTCCGCGATCCGCCCCGCCCATCTGGCGCGGCAGGGACAGCGAGCGGCTGACCTTGACCGGCTTACGCACAGGAATTGACCAGATGCAGATGGTTCTGCGCGATCGGGACTGCGGCGGAGGCAAGACCCAGGCCGACAAGGCCGGTCGACAGCAGCTTGCCGATCGTGCCTTCGGAGTTCGCGATGGCGACCGCGCCAAGGATGATCAGCACGACGCCGATGCCGAACAGCCACGGGCCGCTGATGTAGCCTTCGATCAGGCAGATGACGTCGGTCGCGCCGCTCAGGTCCGAGAGGTCCGCCGCGAGTGCGAGCGGCGCAAAACTCGCGAGGCCTGCGGCAATCAGGGTGGTGCGGATCTCGCGCCGGCTGAAGAGCTGCCGCGCCAGCAGCCCCAGCTGCGTGCGCACAAGAACCAGCAACATGGGTAGGGTTTGCTTCATCTGGATGGTCACTCCGTGGTTAAAAGACGCGTTTGAGGACGTAGTCCCCGTTGCTGAAACCCTCGACCTTCACGATCTCGGATATGTGGCGCAGCTCACCGGTGCGACGCAGGTGAACGACGTAATTGATGCAGCTCGCGATGTTCTTGCGCATGTCGTCGAGTTCCCAGCGCGAGCCGGCCGGGATGCCGAGCATGGCGAGACTCTCCAGACGCGTGAGCGCGGAGCGGGCGGTATTGGCGTGGATCGACGCCAGGCCGCCGTCGTGGCCGGTGTTCAATGCCTGCAGGAGGTCATACGCTTCACCGGCGCGGACTTCGCCAACGATGATCCGGTCAGGGCGAAAGCGCAGGCATAGCGCGATGAGCACGCGGGGCGTGACGCCCTTCTCTTCGTTGGAAAGCAGCCGCACCCGGTTCGGCACGCGCAGCTTCAGTTCCATCGTGTCTTCGACGGAGATGACGCGCTGGTCCTCCGGAATCTCCGCGATGAGCGCATTGAGAAACGTGGTTTTGCCGGTGGACGTGCCGCCGGCGACGAGCACGTTCTGGCGTTGCAGGACGAGCTCGCGCACAGCGGCCATCAGGCTGTCGTTTTCGATGCCGGGCGCAAATTCAATGTCGCGCACGTGTTCGTCAAGCGCCAGCGCCTTCGAGAAGGCACCCATCGCGACGTAGTCGCTCAGGGACAGGTGCGTGTCGCGGTGCTTGCGGATCGACAGCGCGTGGCCGTCGATCGCGGTCGGCCGCATCACCGCGGCGATACGCAGGTTCTGATGACCGGCATTGATGATGCCCTGCGAGGTGCCCGGCTTCGCCGACTTCTCGACGGACGCGGCGAGTGACAGTACCGCGCCGTTCAGCGTTGCCTGATTCAGTTCGATGGGCAGCCGGTGCATCCTGCCGCGGTGTTCGATCCAGACGTTGCTGAAATCGTTGATCATGATTTCGGCGATATCGGGTGCCTCAAACTGCTCCTTCAGCGGCTTGAGGGACTCGAAAAACATCTTCACCGCGCTCGCTTCGAGCGGGCGCAGTTTGAGCAGGGAGGTTTCGGCGGCTTCGGACATGACTGCTATTCTTCGGGCTGCCCGACGGCGCGACGGACCGAAAGAACAGCCAAATGCGCACGCTTTCGCCGGTTACTCTGCGGCTGCCTGCGCGACGATGATCCGGCGACGTCCGGGGGAGTGCCGTCAACCAGTTGACGGCCTTAACCCGGAAAGCTCCAGAAAATGTCGAGCTTTTGGGTTAATGTGGGCTGCTATTCTGTGGTAGTCGCAACCCTTTTTGAGGATCCCCGTGCGCGTTGCCCGTCCCGTGAAGGCACTTCCACAGCCTCTGTGCGATTACTGCGGTGCGCGCGCCCAGCTCGCGCGGTTTGGCGACGTGCCGTATCCCTACCGGGAGGACCACGGCCCGCTATGGATCTGCACATCATGCCAGGCGTGGATTGGCGTGCATCCGCGCAGCAAACACAACACGCCGCTCGGCCGGCTCGCCAACGCTGCGCTGCGCGACGCGAAGAGCGGCCTGCATGACGCGCTTGAGCCACTCGCCGAAGCGAAGGCACGCAGGGACCGCGTGACGATCTTCGAGGCGCGCGCCCGGGCAGTTCGATGGGTGGCGACCGAACTCGGATTCGAGCCGGTGCCGCCCGGCCTGCACGCTTTCAGCCTCGATCAGTGCGAGCAGGCGCTGCGTTACGTGGGCGCGTGGAAAGTACATCGACACTCAGGATGACTGCGACGCCCTCGACGCTCAGCTCGTCTGAGTCCGCACACCAGTCAATAGACCTTCGCCACCGATCCAATATTGCGACGTCAGTCATCAATTGCGACTGAATCGAACGCGAACTGAACGCGATAGCGAACCAGCGAGAGCGCTGTTACGGCTTCCGCTGCATAGCGGACGGGTTCGGGGAAGTCGCTGGCGATCAACATTCCTCGTGGTGGCTTACCATCCTGTCGAGCGTACCAACCAAGGTACCGGGCGATCTGGCCAACCGCAGCATCTTTTGCCTCCCCAACCTTCAACTCAATAACCACACGGCGCCCGGTTGCGTCTTGGGCAAGTATGTCAACACGACCGATATCGATGACCACCTGACGTTCGACGAAACGCAGTCCCTTCTCAAGCGCGTCCAGATTGCGAATCAGATGCTCTTCCACGTCTCGTTCGAGACTGATCGACGTCTCGATCAATTGCTCGATGGTGTCTTCGTTGTCCAGCTCGCCTGTGGTTGTCGGATCATCCACGGCTGGTGCCCAGACGTTTGGCCCGTGCTTATTCTCATCGTAGATGTGAAACCGTCCATCTTCAGATCTGTACAGGAATTTTTCCGCCGACTTTTGATGCTGATATGCCTTGGGCTGGTTAACAGCGCAGCCGTAAAGGTGAGCATTCAGGGTGCCGGGCGTCCACTTCTTTGGATAGGCGCTGTTGATATGGTCTCTGATCTCTCGAGAGGTCACTCCCGGCGAGGATTCAACAAAATGCCGAATAGCACCGGCCATGGTTGTCATGGTAGATCCTTTGATTCTTTTAATGAGCTGTTGTTAGTCGTCCAGGCTCCGTTGCGTCGCGATATCGGTACGTGGACTGAGTTGGGCTATAGCGTGGCTTTGGAATTGTCGCATGCTTCGCGCGCGGATCGGGCCACTGGATAGTCGTCTTGCTGAGCGCCTGCTCGAGGTCGATTTCTGCCTATTTGCATAACGCATCGACAAATTTCGCGGACGAAAAAAAACCCGGCTGCATGAGCCGGGTGTGTTTCAGAAAAATGGGCCATTCGCGGCGCTTAACAGATCACTTCCACCATCTCGCCGAACGGCGCGAGATTCGCGCTGCGCAGTGGCACGGTTGACGCCCACAGCACCGGATACGGCGGTTCTGCGTCCGGATAGCGGCCGAACGTGTCTGTGAGGTAGACAACGAACACGGGGTTGATGTCCTCGCGCGCGAGCCGCAGAAACGGGTCCGTGAACGCTGTTCCCCCGCCGCCACGAACCGGCAGCAGCTCCACCGGCTCGCCACGCTCGAACACCTGCATCTGCGTGACGCGCGTATCGCAATCCAGCACGATCAGGCGCCGCGGCCGCAGGCTTTCGTTCATCGCCATGATCTCGGCGGCAAACTGGGCCTGCGTCCCGTCGAACACCGAACCGCTCGAGTCGCGCACAAACACCGCGTCCCCAACCGCCGGCTCGTGCAGTGCGGGCAGATACAGGCCCATGTGCACGTAACGGCGATTCGGCATCGCGAAGCTGTAATCGGTCGGCGAGGCCTGCTGCGCGAAGCGATGCAGCACCGCCCGCCAGTCGACTACCGGCTCGACCGCCTGCTGGATCATCGCCTGCAGGTCACCGGGCAGATCGCCGCGCATCTGGGCCGCTTTCGCGGCCTGGTGCACGGCGACCTTCCATTCCGCTTCCTGCAACGGCTTGTCCTCGCCGTGATACTGCCGGACCTCGCCACAGGAAGGAGATCCGCCCGGCGACTGGCCACCTTGCGGTGTGTTCGCGCCGTTCGCGGATTGCGGGTCGCCCTGCCCCTGCAAAGGGTTCGGCTGATTGCCTGCATCAGAGTTGCCACCCTGCTGGCCGGCCCCGCCCTGCCCGTCCTTTTGCGCCTCCCGGCGTTCCTGGGCGAGCACGGCGTAGATCTCCTCGGCTGACATGCCCCTGAACCGGGGATCAACGAGCGGTTTGCCGGGAAGCAGCATCCCCGCATCCAGCACGATCGGATTGATCGCGTAGTCGCAGGCATCGTTCCAGAGATCCGGGTCGCGATCGCCAGCCCGCCAGCAGTGACCATTGGCTGCGTGCAGCACTTCGTGCCCGAGGACGCCCCGCACTTCGAGATCGTTGATGGAGGCGAGATACGCCGGGTTGTAACCCAGCGACACCCCGTCGGTCCAGAACGTCTCGCAGGACGGATCCTCGATCGCTTTCAGACGCAGCGCCAGCGCGCCGAAAAACGGCTGGTCCAGCACCAGCGCCGTACGCTGCTTCGAGATACGAGGGTCCATGGCCACCTCACGCGACAAGCCGCAACTGCAGCTTCTGCGGCTCTGCCGTTACGGCCGGCATCGGCGCCGACGGTGCACCGCCCATGAACGCCGCCATCAGGCCTTCGATCTCGTGCGCCTTCGCCGCGACCTGCGAGCGCAGCACATTCGATTCCTTGAGGTCCGCGCCGCTGTACACCGCAAGGTGCGTGCGGGCCTGCTCGAGGATGTGCGTGAGCTTCGGATCGTTGGAGAAGTTCAGCTTCGGCAGCAGTGCACACAGTTCGCGCACCTGGTTGGCGACGTCGAGCCGCACATTGCCAGAGGCATACAGACGCGAGGCCAGATTCGACACCGCTTCGTACAGCCGGCCCACCAGGTCGTTGTTCGCGTCGGCAATCGACTTCATCACGTGCTGGTCGATTTCCGAACGAAGCGACGTGAGCACGTCGTCCGGCAGATCCACGCCGAACTGGCTCGCGTCCGGGAACGGCAGGACCGCCATGCGCACGCCGAACTTGCCCGACAGTTCGGCCAGCGTCGGGTAGTCGGCCTCGTTGAAAAGGCCGTTCAGTTCCGCACGTGCCTTTTCCTTCAGGTCCAGGTAGTCCGTGAGGAACACGCGAACGGCGAGGTCGAACTCGTCCTTCATCGCGCGCATCTTCTCCGCGAATTCCATGTAGATCATGGTCGGCAGCAGCCGCACACCCAGCTGTCCGTAATGCAACGTGTGGGCGTAGTAGTAGCTGCTGATGCGGTTGCCGATGGATGCAACCTCGGCAAAGCTCGGTGCGTGCTCGGGCAACAGGCGCTTGTTGAAACGGCCAATGCCGCGCGTCTGATGCTTCGTCTCGACCTCCTCGGTGACCTTGCCATCGTAGCGTCGCGCAACCCAGATGGATTTCGTAACCGAACAGAGCATGACTTTGGACTGGATATCGGTAATGTTCATGGAGAACTCCACAAAAGAAAAAGTGAATGGATGAAGCGGAAAATCGGCATAGGGGACAGCCATAAGGCCGTACCCCTGCCACACCACCCGGCGTGCGGGTCCGCACCGGGCGGTTCGGGAAGTTGAGGTTATGAGA
>NZ_SORE01000010.1 GCF_004366595.1 Paraburkholderia rhizosphaerae | reverse complement strand
AAGGCGGAGATGTTCCCGCCTGAAGTGCGCGCGCTCGGCGTCGGGCTGTCGTACGCGGTGGCCAATGCGATCTTCGGTGGCTCGGCCGAATATGTCGCGCTGTGGCTCAAGCAAGCAGGCAGTGAGACGAACTTCTACTGGTACGTATCCGCGATGTGCGCGATCGGTCTGGTTGTGTCGCTCAGGATGCGCGACCCATCGAAGGTCGGCTATTTGCGTCACGAGCCGTGAACGCGCCGCTTGGCGGGCCTCCCGTCACGGGTGAAAGCGCGTCACACCGTCCGCATCTTTAACGCGCTTCAGTTCCCCTGCATGCCATAGCAAATGCAGATGGGCGAGCGCCTCGCCCATCGCAAATGTCAGTTGATGCAGGTCGAGCTTGCGACGGAACATCAGCGGCACGATATCGGCGGCGCTGCGCGGCTCTTCCGCGCAGGCCGCACGTACGTCGTCAAGCCGCGCCGCGTGATGGTCGCGCAACTGCGCAATACGTGTGTGCAAACCGCGAAACGGCTTGCCATGCGAGGGCAGCACAAGCGTGTCGGCCGCCATCGGTTCGTAGCGCCCGAGCGACTGCAGATAAAGCTCGAGCGGGTTGCCTTCCGGCTCGATGTCGAACACCGACACATTCGTCGAGATGCGCGGCAACACCATATCGCCGGAAATCAGCACGCGCGCGTCTTCGCAATGCAGCGCGCAGTGTTCGGGCGAGTGACCGAATCCGGTGACCATACGCCATGTGCGACCGCCAATTTCAACTCCATCGCCTTCGCGCATGCGCCAGTACTGGCCCGGAATCGCAGGCACGAGGCTGGGGTAATAACTGTTGCGATTGCGCAGTCGATCAAGCAACTCGGGGTCTGCGAGTCCGTGCTGCGCGAAATGCCGCGCGGCGCCTTCCCCGCCCGCGTTCGAACCCGCGCCGGTAGCCATCACGCGGCCCAGCACATACTCGCCGAGCGACATCCACAAGCGCACTTGCCAGCGGTGCCGGTCGCCCCCTTCACAGACCCAGTGCGCAAGACCGAGATGATCCGGGTGACAGTGCGTAACGATCACACGCAGCACTGGCAAGCCGTCGAGTCCGGTATCGAACACGCGCTCCCAGTTGGCCTTGATCGTATCCGATGCGATGCCGCAATCGATTACTGTCCAGCCAGACTGCCCGTCGATTTCATCGCGCAGCAGCCACAGGTTGATGTGGTCGAGCGCAAACGGCAGCGGCATGCGCAGCCAGTGCACGCCGGGCGCGACTTCGTGCGCGGTGCCCGGCTCGGGTAGCGAATCGCCAAAGGGGTAGTCGAGTTGATGTTCGAGTGCATTCATCGGAAAAAACCTGCTCGCTGCAAACGGGCCGCGCGGCCGCGTCAATGCGATGCCGCGCGCCCGGTGTGGTCACGCCAGGCGCCGTTGCACTTTGCGCAAGTTGACGATAACGTAAACGTCCATTCTATCGCCCAATTCGGGATCATGCCCGGCAGGCGGCCGGGCTGCCCCATCGGAAAGCCGAACCATGACGGTGCAATACACGATCACCGAGCTCGCACGCGAATTCGACGTCACGCCGCGTGCAATCCGCTTCTACGAAGACCAGGGTTTACTCTCGCCGAGCCGCGAAGGTTCAAGCGGCTTGCGTCGTGTGTATTCCGGCCGCGATCGCACGCGGTTGAAGCTGACGCTGCGCGGCAAGCGCCTCGGCTTCACGCTTTCGGAAATTCGCGATCTGCTGGACCTGTATGAATCGCCAACCGACACGGTGCCGCAACTGCATGCATTCCTTGCGACCGTCGTTCGTCATCGCGAAGTACTCGAGCGGCAGCGCGAGGATCTGAACGCGACGCTCGAAGATCTCGCGCAATACGAAGCACAGGCGCGCGCGCTGCTCGAGCGCGGCGGAAAGCAGGCACAACCGCGCACGCACCGGCAAACGCCGCGGGACAAGCAACCGCAGGAACAGGAAGCTCCTCGCCCCCATACCAGCGCTCAGCCGGAACGGAACTGACGCACATACCGCAGACGCGGCTTGCGCGAACGCTACAATAACGGGTGTCCTCACGACATTGTTGAATGCACGGTCGACATGAATCATTTTCCTAAACTGCTGTCGTCGCAAATCGGCTTCGACGTCGCGCAAGCGATGCTCGAAGGCTTCGACCGGCACTACCGGATCTTCCGCGATGCGGCGATCGACGCGAAAGATCTGTTCGAAGCAGCGGACTGGCACGGCATTGCGCGCCTCGCGCGCGAACGCATCACGTCGTACGACGAGCGCGTGCGGGAATGTGTCGAACGACTCGAAGACGACTACGACGCGGAAAATATCGACAACGAAGTCTGGCAGCAGATCAAGTTGCACTATATCGGCCTGCTCACTGCGCACCGTCAGCCTGAATGCGCGGAGACGTTCTTCAATTCCGTTTGCTGCAAAATCCTGCACCGCTCCTATTTCAACAACGACTTCATATTCGTGCGCCCGGCGATTTCGACCGAGTACATCGAGAACGACGAGCCCGCGGCGAAGCCGACGTATCGCGCCTATTACCCGGGCAAGGACGGCTTTGCTGAAACGCTCGAGCGCATCGTCACGAATTTCCAGCTCGACCCGCCGTTCGAAGATCTGAAGCGCGACGTGAGTTGCGTACTGCAGTCGATTCACGACACGTTCGGCCAGTTCGTCGAGGCACCCAACTTCCAGATTCACGTGCTGTCGTCGCTATTCTTCCGCAACAAGGCTGCGTATATAGTCGGGCGCGTAATCAACGGCGATCTGCTGGTGCCGTTTGCAATACCGGTTCATCATGTGCGGCCAGGCCTGCTCGCGCTCGACACGGTACTGCTCAAACGAGAGCAGTTGCTGATCATCTTCAGCTTTTCGCACTCGTATTTTCTGGTCGACATGGAAGTGCCATCCGCGTTTGTCGAGTTTCTCGGCACGGTGATGCCGGGCAAACCGAAAGCGGAAATTTACACATCGGTCGGCTTGCAGAAGCAGGGCAAGAATCTGTTTTATCGCGACCTGTTGCATCATCTGTCGCACTCGAGCGATCTGTTCACCGTTGCGCCCGGCATCAAGGGCCTGGTGATGCTTGTGTTCACGCTGCCTTCGTTCCCGTACGTGTTCAAGTTGATCAAGGATCAATTCCCGCCACCGAAGGACACGACGCGCGCGCAAATCGAGGAGAAGTATCAGCTCGTCAAGCGTCACGACCGGCTTGGCCGGATGGCCGACACGCTCGAATATTCGAGCGTCGCGCTGCCGCTGTCGCGCATCGACGATGCGCTGTTGCGCGAGTTGCAGAAAGAAGCGCCGTCGCTGCTCGAATATGAAGGCGACAACCTCGTGATCGAGCATCTGTATATCGAGCGGCGCATGGTGCCGCTTAACCTGTTCCTGCAAAGCGGCACCGACGACGACATCGACCACGCAATCAAGGAATACGGCGACGCGGTCAAGGAATTGATGCAGGCGAATATCTTTCCGGGCGACATGCTGTACAAGAACTTCGGTGTCACGCGGCACGGCCGCGTGGTGTTCTACGATTACGACGAGATCGAATACCTGACCGATTGCAATGTGCGCGCGGTGCCGCCGCCGCGCAACGAAGAAGACGAGATGTCCGGCGAACCGTGGTACACGGTCGGCCAGCACGACATCTTTCCCGAGACTTACGGTACGTTTTTGCTGGGCGACCCGCGCGTGCGCAAGTCTTTTATCCGGCATCACGCGGATTTTTTCGATCCCGCGCTGTGGCAGCGACACAAGGACCACATTCTCAAAGGCGAACTGCCCGACTTTTATCCGTATGACCGCGGCCTGCGATTTCGCAACCGCTACCCGGAGCGCTTCGCGCCTGCGACGGCGCCGGCCGCGCGCGCCGCATGAGATATCGCATGAAGCATCCGATACGGCGCACGCATGAACGACTGCACCCGAGCGACTCGCGCGGCGCGCCGGCATCGCACCTTTCAACGGACCGGCATGCCGGTCCTTATCACGCCACTCACGGCTTCGACCGATCATGACTACCAACGCTACTCCTACTCCTCACCCGCTCGCGCACCTGTTCGACAACAACGAGGCGTGGGTCAACCGCAAGCTGTCCGAAGACCCCGACTACTTCTCGCGTCTCGCGCATCAGCAGACGCCTGAGTATCTGTGGATCGGCTGCTCGGACTCGCGCGTGCCGGCGAATCAGATCATCGGCTTGCCGCCGGGCGAAGTGTTCGTGCACAGGAATATCGCGAACGTCGTTGTGCACAGCGATCTGAACTGTCTGTCGGTGATCCAGTTCGCCGTCGATCTGCTGAAGGTCAAGCACATTCTCGTGGTCGGCCACTACGGCTGCTCGGGCGTCGGCGCCGCACTACTCGGCCGGCGCGTCGGCCTCGCGGACAACTGGCTGCATCACGTGCAGGACGTGCGCGCGAAACACGCCGAACTGCTCGATCAATGGCCGATCGGTGACGCGCGGCACCGGCGTCTTGTCGAGCTCAATGCGATCGAGCAGGTCGTCAACGTGTGCCGTACGACGAGCGTCACCGATGCGTGGGCGCGCGGCCAGGATCTGACCATTCATGGCTGGGCGTACGGTGTGCACGACGGCCGCGTGCGCGACCTCGGCATGACAATCGACGATCCGGGGCAACTCGAAGCGAAGTATGCGCACTGCGTCGCAGCGGTGTCGGCCAGCCATGCGCATGAAGCTGAAAACGATGTCGTGGCCGCCGATGCCGCGAAGCTCGGCGACGTGTCCGAGGTCGTCCACGGCGTGATCAAGGAGCTGAAACATGAGTGAGACAAACGATCCGATTGTCATCGTTGCCGCCGCGCGCACGCCGATCGCGGCGTTCCAGGGCGATTTCACCGCGCTCACCGCGCCGCAGCTCGGCGCGGCCGCGATCGGTGCGGCGGTAGCGCGCGCGGGGCTCAAACCCGGGCAGATCGACGAAGCGGTGATCGGCTGCGTGCTGCCCGCCGGCCAGGGCCAGGCGCCGGCGCGCCAGGCGGCGCTCGGCGCGGGCCTGCCGCTCGCGACCGGCTGCACGACGGTCAACAAGATGTGCGGCTCCGGCATGCGCGCGGCGATGTTCGCGCACGACATGCTGGCCGCGGGTTCAGCCGACGTGATCGTGGCGGGCGGCATGGAGAGCATGACGAACGCGCCGTACCTGCTGCCGAAGGCGCGCGGCGGCATGCGGATGGGCCACGGCCAGGTGCTCGACCATATGTTTCTCGACGGCCTCGAGGACGCGTATGACAAGGGCCGGCTGATGGGCACGTTCGCCGAGGAATGCGCAGCGTCGTTCGACTTCACACGCGAAGCACAGGACGCGTTCGCGATCGAATCGCTGACGCGCGCCAAACGCGCGAACGAAGACGGTTCGTTCGCGTGGGAAATCGCACCGGTTACCGTGACAAGCCGCAAAGGCGACGTGCTCGTCGAGCGTGACGAACAGCCGTTCAAGGCGAATCTCGACAAGATTGCGTCGCTCAAGCCCGCTTTCAGCAAAACAGGTACGGTCACCGCAGCGAACTCGTCGTCCATTTCGGACGGCGCCGCGGCGCTCGTGATGATGCGCGCGTCGACCGCGCAGCGGCTTGGCGTCACGCCGCTCGCGCGCGTGGTCGGCCATACGACGTTCGCTCAGGAACCGGCGAAATTCACGACCGCACCGGTCGGCGCGCTGCGCAAACTGTTCGACAAAAACGGCTGGCGCGAGGACGACGTCGATCTGTACGAGATCAACGAAGCGTTTGCGGTGGTGACGATGGCAGCAATGAAAGAGCACGGTTTGCCGCATGCGAAAGTCAATGTGCACGGCGGCGCGTGCGCGCTCGGTCACCCGATCGGCGCGTCCGGCGCGCGCATTCTGGTGACGCTGCTCGGCGCGTTGAAGCATCGCGGGCTCAAGCGTGGCGTCGCGAGCCTGTGCATCGGCGGCGGAGAAGCGACCGCGATGGGCATCGAACTGCTGTGATAACGGCGCGGAAATACGACGGCACGCCGCTCGACTGGTAAAGCTTCAACGATCGCGGACCGCGGACCTCCGCGATCGGCAACGAACAGGAGACGCGCCGATGGTGCTCGATCAGGATCACTTGATGATCCGCGATGCGGTACGTGCGTTTGTGCGCGCCGAAATCACGCCGCATGCCGCGCAATGGGACCGCGACCGCACATTCCCCGCCGACGTGCACAAGGGCCTCGCCGAACTCGGCGCGTACGGCGTGCTGGTGCCGGACAACTGGGGTGGGGCCGGTCTCGACGCGCTGGCGCTCGCGCTGATTCTCGAGGAAATCGCAGCGGGCGACGGCGGCACATCGACCGCGATCTCCGTCAACAATTGCCCGGTGTGCAGCATTCTTCTCACTTATGGCAATGATGCGCAGAAGCGCGACTGGCTGACGCCGCTCGCCCGTGGCGACATGCTCGGCGCGTTCTGTCTGACCGAACCGCAAGCCGGCTCCGACGCGTCCGCGCTGCGCACCACCGCACAGCGCATCGACAACGGCAGCGCGTATGTGCTGAACGGCGTCAAGCAGTTCATTACGAGCGGCAAGAACGGTGACCTCGCGATCGTGATGGCGGTCACCGACCGCGACGCCGGTAAGCGCGGCATCAGTGCGTTTATCGTGCCGACGGATACGCCGGGTTATATCGTCGCTCGCGTCGAAGACAAGCTTGGCCAGCATTCTTCCGATACGGCGCAGATCGTGTTCGAGCAGTGCCGTGTGCCGGCCGGGAATTTGATCGGCAACGAAGGCGACGGATATCGCATTGCGTTGTCGGGGCTTGAGGGCGGCCGCATCGGCATCGCCGCGCAAAGCGTCGGGATGGCGCGCGCGGCGCTCGAAGCGGCAATCGCTTACGCGAAACAGCGCGAAAGCTTCGGCCAGCCGATTTTCGAACACCAGGCGGTGCAGTTCCGGCTCGCCGAGATGGCCACGCAACTCGAAGCGGCGCGACAGTTGATCTGGCACGCCGCATCGCTGAAGGACGCCGGGCAGCCGTGCCTCACGGAAGCCGCGATGGCGAAACTGTTCGCGTCGGAAGCGGCCGAGCGGATCTGCTCGGCCGCACTGCAGATACACGGCGGCTACGGCTATCTAAGCGACTTTCCGGTCGAACGCATCTATCGTGACGTCCGTGTCTGCCAGATCTACGAGGGCACGAGCGACATCCAGAAGATCCTGATTGCCCGCGGCCTGAATTGACACAATGACATCCAGCGCAAACCCGAACGTTGCGGCAAGGACAGCACGGCCTTCGCTCTGCCCATGCGGCGGCGCAACGCCCGAGCCGGCGCAGGGACAGCGCAGCCGGTCGTTACCAGCGGGCCACGGGCCGCGCTTTGCCGACTGCTGCGGCCGCTTTCTCGACGGTGGCATGCCCGCGCCCACCGCGCTCGAACTGATGCGCTCGCGGTATAGCGCATACGTGCTCGGCGATACCGACTACCTGCGCGCAACCTGGGCGCCGCATACATGCCCCGCGGACCTCGACGTGGATCCATCGGCGAGCGACGCGCCACGCTGGCTTGGTCTGCAAATCAAACGCTTCTCCGCCGTCGATGACACGCATGCCGAAGTCGAATTTGTCGCCCGTTACAAGGTTGGCGGACGCGCGCACCGGCTCCATGAATCGAGCCGGTTCGTACGCGGCGACGACGGACGATGGCGCTATGTCGACGGCGACGTAAGCGATCGCTGACTTCATCTTTTTTATTACAGATTTATTTCACGTCACGGAAAGAACACAAATATTCGGGACCGCTCCCTTTAAATTGTGTTTGTGACGCAGCCCGATTCGTTGGTTGTCCACGACATTTTCAGGCCGCAATTTTTACGCGCAACCAGCAGCGGCGCGGCTTCGCGTGGCGACATACGCGTTTCTCCAAACATAATTCGCGCGGCAGGGGTTTGTACTGAATTGCACAAAGGGAAATTGTCGTGCCAGGATCGAGCCATAGTCTTGAACGTCCGTTGTGGAGGCGCGGAGACACCGCCCCCGCATGATGTCCAGGCCAGCGTAGCAGGGTTCTTTTTTGATGCGACGCGTGCCTTGACGACATCGCGTGACGTTCTTCTTCGGTGCGTGGGGTGGCGCCGACTTTAGTGGCATTCATTCGGTGCGATTCGATCGGCGTGTGAACGCATGTTCCACACGCAAGTGAACTGTTTTGTCTGCTTGTAGCAGGCCAAACCTTCACACCGGGCAGGCAATATTCAGGCGTTATTGGAAGCGGGTAACCGGATGATGTTCAGGAAAATCCGAACGGGGTGTGCGATGGTGGCGGCGTGTGCAGCACTGGCCGCGACGGTCGCTGCGCAGGCGGGCACGACCACCGATGGCGGCCCGCTTTCGAACGCCACCGTGCCGCGTATTGCGTTCGATGACGACCACTATCTGCCGACCGTTCATCTGAATGAACAGGTTATCGGCATTCCGGGCGGCCCGGACGGGTCGATCACCCTGCAAACGACGATCTACAAGCCCGATGGCCCGGGCCCGTTCCCGCTCGTCGTCTTCAACCACGGCAAGATTCACGGCGACCCGCGCTCGCAGGCTCGCAGCGACCCTGTGTCGTTTGCGCGCGAGTTCGTGCGGCGCGGTTATGTGGTGGTTGCGCCAAACCGGCAAGGTTTCGCGCAGTCGGGTGGCACGTATGTGCAGGACGGCTGCAACGTCGAACGCAACGGCTTGAGCCAGGCGGCCGACGTCGCGTCGACGGTCGACTTCATGGCTAAGCAATCGTATGTCGACGCCCAGCACATCGTGATCGCCGGCACCTCGCACGGCGGTCTCGCGACGATCGCTTACGGCGCCGACGCCGCATCGGGCGTGCGTGGACTGATCAATTTCTCGGGCGGCCTGCGTCAGGATGCGTGCACCGACTGGCAAGGCAACCTGACGCGCGCGTTCGGCACCTATGGCGAACAGGCACGCGTGCCCTCGCTCTGGCTGTACGGCGATAACGACTCGATCTGGTCGCCGGAACTCGTGTCGCAAATGTACGCCGCATACGACGCGCATGCCGCGAATTCGAAGATGGTCGACTTCGGCATGTACAAGAACGACGCGCATCGCCTCGTCGGCGATCGTGACGGCGTGCATATCTGGTGGCCGTCGGTTGAACGCTTCCTCGCGCGCATCGGCATGCCGACGCGCGTTCAGTACCAGGTGTCCGAGCCCTCGCAGCCGAAACCGACCGACTTCGCATCGATCGATTCCGTCGGCTCCGTGCCCTTTATCGACGATGCCGGCCGCAATGGCTATCGCAACTTCCTGCACCAGTATCCGAGCCGCGCGTTCGCGGTGTCGGCATCGGGCGCCTGGTCGTGGGCCGAGGGCGGCGACGATCCGATGGCAATGGCCGTGACCAATTGCCAGAAGCAAAGCAGCGATCCGTGCCGGCTGTATGCGGTGAACGATACAGTGGTCTGGAAGCAGAGCTCGTCCGATACGCAGACGGCCGAAAACGGCAACGACAACAACAATTCGAAGTCCGACAGCAAGCCGGCACTCGCCAGCAATTGATCTATTGATCTGAACGATCTTCAGTGCGGCATCCCGCGGCAGTCCACCAAAGGCGCAACCTGATTGCGCCTTTTTCATATCTTCATCTTGATAGGCGGGATGTGGCTTCGCTCAGCCCGACGCAGTGCCATCCGCGCCACATGTCTTCCTGACGGTTCCGCTCACTCTGACGTCGTCAACTGCATCGATTTGCGTCTTTCGCAAGCGATCCGCGCGAAGCTGCATCGATCGTCGAAAAACCGTTACGAATCAAGCACCGCACGGGCGCCGCGCGACAATTTCCACATGGTGCATTGCGCCCGATTACGCGTTAATCTCACTGCCTCCCCCGCGCTCGCCGCGTTAGTCGGGGCGCGTCAGCGCTCCGATTTGCCCTTTTGCATTCGTATGACCCGTGCACGGCTCCCGCACCCGCGCAGCCTGTACGCGTTTTGCCCCGGAGTGGTTTTGGAAACGCAAGCAACCAACGGAAACCGCGGTACAACCCGCGGAACAGCCCACGCAACGATCAGCGACACCAACGCTGACGACTGGGTCGCGCGCAGTCTTCGCGCCGTCTGGCATCCGTGCACGCAGATGAAACATCACGAGCGGCTGCCGCTTTTGCCGATCGCGCGCGGCGACGGGCCCTGGCTCTACGACCGTTCTGGCCGGCGCTACCTCGACGCAATCAGCTCGTGGTGGGTCAATCTGTTCGGCCACGCGAATCCGCGCATCAACGCGGCGTTGAAGGCGCAGCTCGACACGCTCGAGCACGCGATGCTCGCCGGCTGCACGCACGAACCCGCGGTCGAACTGGCCGAGCGGCTCGCCGCGCTCACCCGGCACACGCTCGGTCATGCGTTCTTCGCATCCGATGGCGCGTCGGCAGTCGAGATCGCGCTGAAGATGAGTTTTCACGCGTGGCGCAATCGCGGCTACGACTTCAAGCGCGAGTTTGTCTGCGTCGCGAACGGATACCACGGCGAAACAATCGGCGCGCTCGGCGTGACCGATGTCGCGCTCTTCAGGGACGCGTACGATCCGCTGATCCGTCACGCGCATGTCGTCGAGTCGCCGGATGCGCGCCACGCGAGCGACGGCGAAACGGCCGCGGATGTCGCGCGCCGTGCGCTCGACAACGTGCGCATGCTGTTCGAGGCACGCGGCACGAATATCGCGGCGCTGATCGTCGAGCCGCTCGTGCAGTGCGCGGCCGGCATGGCGATGCATGACGCGTCGTACATCGCCGGCTTGCGCGCGCTATGCGACCGCTATGGTGTGCATCTGATCGCCGATGAAATCGCAGTCGGCTGCGGCCGCACCGGCACTTTCTTCGCGTGCGAACAGGCTGGCGTGTGGCCCGATTTTCTGTGTCTGTCGAAGGGGATCAGCGGCGGCTATCTGCCGTTGTCGATCGTATTGTCGCGCGACGAAATCTTCGAGTCGTTCTATGACGACGACACCACGCGCGGCTTTCTGCATTCGCACTCGTATACCGGCAACCCACTCGCGTGCCGCGCGGCGCTTGCCACACTCGACCTGTTTGCGAGCGACAACGTGCTCGCCGCCAATGCCGCAAAGTCGGCGCAGTTGCGCGCCGCGCTCGAACCGCTGACGACGCATCCGCATGCGCGCAACCTGCGCCAATGCGGGACGATCGTTGCCTTCGATGCCGCAATCGACGACCCGCGTGTCGCGAAGACCTTCTCGAGGCGCTTTTTCGAGCACGCGCTGCAACGCGAAGTACTGCTGCGCCCGATCGGCACGACCGTCTACCTGATGCCGCCGTACGTGCTGGATTCCGCCGAACTCGAATGGCTCGCATCGCGCACGCTGCAGATCTTCGACGAAACGGTCGCGGAGGGTTGCTGATGCCGCAGTCGTTGTCGATACTCGAGCGGCTCGAACGCGGACTCGCGGAGCTCGACGCACAAGGGCTGCGGCGGCGCCGGCGCATTTCGGATAGCCCGTGCTCCGCGCATATGACGGTCGACGGCCGCGACGTGATCGGCTTCGCGAGCAACGATTACCTCGGTCTTGCCGCACACCCGCTGCTGGTGGCGGCGCTCGTCGAAGGCGCGCGGCGCTACGGCGCGGGGAGCGGCGGTTCACATCTGCTGGGCGGCCATTCGCGTGCGCATGCGCAACTGGAGGACGAACTCGCCGAGTTTGCCGGCGGCTTTTGCGACGCGCCGCGTGCGCTGTATTTCAGCACCGGTTATATGGCCAACCTCGCGACACTGACCGCGCTCGCGGGCCGCGGCACGATGCTCTTCTCGGATGCGTTGAATCACGCGTCGCTGATCGACGGTGCGCGTCTGTCGCGCGCGGACGTGCAGATCTATCCGCATGCGGATGCCGACGCGCTTGCTGCGATGCTCGACGCGTCGGACGCGCCGACGAAGCTGATCGTCACCGATAGCGTGTTCAGCATGGACGGCGATCTCGCGCCGCTCGCACGCCTCGTCGAACTGGCGGAAAAGCACGGCGCGTGGCTAGTCGTCGACGATGCGCACGGCTTCGGCGTGCTCGGCCCGCAAGGCCGCGGCGCGCTCGCGCAGGCCGGGCTGCGCTCGCCGAACCTGATCGCGATCGGCACGCTCGGCAAGGCGGCGGGCGTCTCCGGCGCGTTCGTCGTCGGGCACGAGACGGTTGTCGAATGGCTCGTGCAGCGCGCGCGCCCGTACATTTTCACGACCGCGTCGGTCCCCGCGGCCGCGCACGCGGTTTCGGCGAGTCTGCGCATCATCGCCGGCGACGAAGGCGACGCGCGGCGCGCCCATCTGCGCACGCTGATCGAACGCACGCGCACGCTGCTGAAGGCGACGCCGTGGCTGCCGGTCGATTCGAATACCGCCGTGCAGCCGCTCGTCATCGGCGCAAACGAAGCGACACTCGACATCGCGGCCGCGCTCGATCGCGCCGGGCTTTGGGTGCCCGCGATCCGGCCACCGACCGTGCCCGAGGGCACGTCGCGGTTGCGCATTTCGCTATCGGCCGCGCACTCGCACGGAGATCTCGACCGGCTGGAGGCCGCGTTTTCCGTGCTGCCGGGAGCACAGTCATGAGCGGCGCGCGTTCATCCGCCTTGTCACTGTTCGTCACCGGCACCGACACCGAGATCGGCAAGACGCTCGTGTCCGCGGCGCTGCTGCGCGGCTTCGCGCGGGAAGGCTTGCGCGCGGCCGCGATGAAACCGATTGCCGCCGGCGCGTTCGAGCAGGACGGCGTCTGGCACAACGAAGACGCGGACCAGCTCGACGCCGCCGCGAATGCGCCGCTTCCGCCTGAAATACGCACGCCCTATTTGCTGAAGGAACCTGCGGCACCGCATATCGTCGCGGCACAGGAACAGGTCGCGCTCGATATCGCGCGCATTGTCGACTGCCACGCACAGGCGTTGCGCGCCGCGGATGTCGTGGTCGTCGAGGGCGTCGGCGGGTTTCGCGTGCCGCTCGACGACGCGCACGATACCGCGGATCTCGCACTCGAGCTGAACCTGCCGGTGCTGCTCGTGGTCGGCATGCGCCTCGGGTGCATCAGCCATGCGCTGCTGACGGCCGAAGCCATCGCCGCGCGCGGGCTGCGCATCGCCGGCTGGGTAGCAAACCGCGTCGACCCGGCAATGCGTTTCGCCGACGAAAATATCGACGCGATACGCGAGCGCCTGGCGCGCCAGTACGAAGCGCCGCTCGTCGGCATCGTGCCGCATCTGCAACCTGCATCGCCAGATGTGGCGGCTGGCCATCTCGACATTGCGGGCCTTTTGCAAACGCTGCGCGCGACGCAGCGATGAATCTTTTTCGAATCCATCCATGAGGATTGAACCCATGACTCAATCGACAACCGAGCCGACAACCCAGGCAATGTCTCAAGCCAATGCCGCGGTGGCGGCGTCGCAAGGCGCCGGCCAGGCTGCTGCCGCGCCAAGCGCACGCTGGCGCGTCGCCGACGTCGTCGCGCTATACGAACTGCCGCTCAACGATCTGCTGTTTCGCGCGCAGCAAGCGCACCGCGAAAACTTCGACCCGAACGCAGTACAGCTGTCCACGCTGCTGTCGATCAAGACCGGCGGCTGCGAGGAAGATTGCGCGTACTGCCCGCAGTCGGTCCACTACGACACCGGCGTGCAGGCCGACAAACTGATGCCGGTCGACGAGGTGCTCACGGCCGCTCGCACCGCGAAAGAGAATGGCGCGACGCGTTTTTGCATGGGCGCCGCGTGGCGCAATCCGAAGGACCGCCACCTCGAGCCGATCAAGGAAATGATTCGCGGCGTAAAGGCGATGGGGCTCGAAACCTGCGTGACGCTCGGCATGCTGGAAACGCATCAGGCGCAAGACCTCGCCGCAGCGGGCCTTGACTACTACAACCATAACCTCGACACGTCACCGGAGTTTTACGGCCAGATTATCTCGACACGCACGTATCAGGACCGTCTCGATACGCTCGAGCGGGTACGCGACGCCGGTATCAACGTTTGCTGCGGCGGCATTGTCGGCCTCGGTGAATCGCGACGTGAGCGTGCCGGTCTGATCACGCAACTCGCGAACATGGAACCGTATCCGGAATCGGTGCCGATCAACAATCTGGTGCAGGTCGAAGGCACCCCGCTCACCGGCACTGAAGCGATCGATCCGTTCGAGTTTGTCCGCACGATCGCGATTGCGCGGATCACCATGCCGCGCGCGATGGTACGACTGTCGGCTGGCCGCGAGCAGATGGACGACGCGTTGCAGGCGATGTGCTTCTTCGCGGGTGCGAATTCGATTTTCTATGGCGATCAGTTGCTCACGACCAGCAATCCGCAAGCGGAAGCCGACCGCAAACTGCTTGCACGTCTTGGTATGCGCGCGGAAACGGCCCAGCAGATGCCGCGCGCGGAACACGGCTGCGAGCACGGCTGCGAAGGCCACGCAATGCCAGGCTGACCGATGCTGAACCGCATGCTCACGCATGCGGCTGCACACTCGCGTGATGCCGCGCGAAGACGACGAGGCCGCCTGTGAAGGCGGCCTTTGTCATTCTGATTTCTGCCTGATGTTCGCCTATGCCATTCGGCTGAGTTCCGGTATCGATCAGTATCCCGTACGATATTTTCTATCGCGAGTCGCGAAGGAGCACGGAGCCGGTTTCGCTTCCGTATTTACGGCTTGCTGTTCTGCTGTTTTTCTCACTACAAACAGCACAGCTTAGGAGAAGAAAGGGGTAGGCTATGTTTTCGAAATCAATGAATCACTGTGCAAACGAAAAGCCGTCTGGCAGGTTGCGTCAATTTGGAGAGAAAGCCATGGAAACACGTACCACGCGCGTCGAGACCTCGCTCGAGCATGTTCACGAAGACATCAAATCGTTGCGCAATGACGTCAAGGAAATCCGTCGTTCTCAACGATCCGATTTCCACATCACATGGGCGGGCATGGTCGGTGTCTGCACGCTGATTGCGAAAGGGTTCCACTGGTTCTGATCGCATCACGGTCACACTACGGCCCGTGAAGCTTGCTCGAACGGCTTCACTTCGTCACGAAATCGCAATGGCGCCGCGCAGTGCGCCAACGTATCCACGAAGTACTTTGCACGCGGCCACGGGCCAAAGCCCGCGGCCGTGTTGATATGTCCCGCATCACCCAGGTTCACGAACGCGCTGCCGAAGCGTCGCGCGAGTTCGCGTGCCCCCGCCAGCGGCATCCATGGGTCTGTTTCGCTGCCGACCAGAATCGATGGCACACCAACACGCATCGCGTCAAACGAGCCGGCAAACGCGAACTTCCGCAGACTTGCCGGTGCGACGAACAGCACGCCCACCACATCGGCGGAGTTCGCACGTCGTGCGCGCTGCTGCAGCGCGTGAGCGGCTGCGAGGCAACCAAAACTATGCGCTGCCAGCACAAACGGGCCGCGCAACTGAGCAAGCGACTCGACCACCGAATGAGCCCAGCGGTCAAGATTCGGTGCATCCCAGTCTGCCTGCTCGACGCGCAACGAACGTGCAAATTGCCGCTCGAGCCATGTCTGCCAGTGCGCATCCTCGCTGCCATGCAAGCCCGGCACAGTCACGAGCCGGGGCGGCCACAACGACGTTTTGCATGAAAGCATGATTCTTTCCTCGCTGCCGGAGTCGGAGAAATCATTGTGGCGCGCGAGCGCGTGCAGTCGAACCAATTTTTCATGCTTTACATATCGAGCGAACGCCACACTCGTCCGCTACGCCCTTCCGCTTCCCTCGCTTAAGATGCCGGCAAACGCACATGTACGTGAAAAAAGTAAAATGAGGGCTATCCAATAAAAGATCGGTCTCGATACCGGCGCATGCCACCGTTTGCTTTCCAGGAGACACGAGCCGAAGCGGATACCTCAACCGCGACGCCCGTTGGACTCACTCCACGGTCAGCGTCGCGGCAAACGTGCGCGCCCCCGACGCCCGGTCGATTTACCAACGAGTCGCTCGCATGAAGATTCTGTTCTACACGCCGCAATCGGATGCCACCGCCTGGCTCGCCGATCTGCGATGTGCGTTGCCGGAAGCCGACGTACGCGAATGGCAACCGGGCGACCGCGCGCCGGCCGATTTCGCGATTGTCTGGCGCCCGCCGCACGACATGCTCGCGGGTCGAAGCGACCTGCGCGCGGTGTTCAATCTGGGCGCCGGAGTCGACGCGATTCTCGCGCTCGAACGTGAGCAGCCCGGCACGTTGCCATCCAATGTGCCGCTGGTGCGGCTTGAAGACACCGGCATGGCTGAGCAAATGGCCGAGTATGTCGTGCACGCGGTACTGCGCTACATGCGGCGCTTCGACGAATACGCACTGCTGCAAGCCGAACACCGCTGGCATGTACTCGATCCGCACCCGCGCGAATCGTTTACGGTCGGCGTGCTAGGGCTCGGCGTACTCGGCACGCACGTTGCGCGAGTTATCGCGTCGTTTGGCTTGCCGGTGCGTGGCTACAGCCGCAGCGCCCGGCACATCGACGGTATTGCGACGTATGCGGGTCCGGCACAGCTCGATGCATTCCTCGACGGCGTCAAGGTGCTTGTCAATCTGCTGCCGCATACGCCGGAAACTCACGACGTACTCAATGCGGGAACATTCGCAAAGCTCGCGGATCACGCGTATCTGATCAACGTCGCGCGCGGCGCACATCTGGTCGAACGCGATCTGCTGGATGCGCTTCACACCGGCCGGATTGCCGCTGCCACGCTCGATGTGTTCCGCGAAGAACCGCTGCCCGCCGGCCATCCATTCTGGAGCGAGCCGCGCATTACGATCACGCCGCACAGTTCGGCGCTTACGCTGCGCGCCGAAAGCGTCGCGCAGATTGCGCAGAAGATCGGCGCGTTGACGCGCAATGAACCCGTCACCGGCATCGTCGACATCGCGCGCGGTTACTGACGCGACCGACGCGGCGACCGACGCGGCCACCGAACAGAGTCACACGGAGAAACGACATGGCAATCCCGCAAAAGGTCAAGATCGTCGAAGTCGGTCCGCGCGATGGGCTGCAGAACGAAAAAGAGCAGGTGCCGACCGCCCTCAAGATCGAGCTCGTCAACAGGCTTTCGGCGGCCGGCTTTCCGAACGTCGAAACCACGTCGTTCGTGTCGCCGAAATGGGTGCCGCAAATGGCGGATGCCGCTGACGTGATGGCCGGCATCGAGCGTCGCGCGAACACGATCTACTCGGTGCTGACGCCGAACCTGCGCGGCTTCGAGGCGGCGCTCGCCGCAGCCGCCGACGAAATCGTGATCTTCGGTGCGGCCAGCGAAGCGTTCTCGCAGAAGAACATCAACTGCAGCATCGCGGAGAGCATCGAGCGTTTCGCGCCCGTCGCGCACGCGGCGAAGGAAAATGGACTGCGGCTGCGCGGCAGCGTCTCGTGTTCGCTCGGCTGCCCGTATCAGGGCGAAGTGCCGGTTGCGTCAGTGGTCGACGTCGTCGAACGGTTCGCGGCGCTCGGCTGCGACGAGATCGACATTGCCGACACGATCGGCGTCGGCACGCCCAAACGCACGAAAGAGGTGTTTGCCGCGGTCACGCAGGTGTTTCCGCGCGAGCGGCTGTCCGGCCACTTCCACGACACCTATGGTCAAGCGCTGGCGAATATCTACGCGGCGCTGCAGGATGGCATCGCGATCTTTCACGCGTCGGTCGCGGGGCTGGGAGGCTGCCCGTACGCGAAAGGCGCAACCGGCAATGTCGCGACCGAAGACGTGCTCTATCTGATGGACGGGCTTGGCATCGAAACCGGCGTCGATCTCGCGCAGGTGGTCGGGATCGGCGACTTCATCTCGACGTCGATCGGACGGCCGAACGTATCGCGCGCGGGCAAGGCTCTGCTCGCGAAGGCGCGCAGCGACCAGCCACGCTGCGCTTGAATCCATTCCAGAACCGGTAGTGCAAACAATGACAGACCACGCTTCGTTTCCGAACTCCACCGCCGCCGGCAATCTCGACGCGCTGCCAGATGCCGCGCGCCGCGTCGCGCTGTTGTTGCGCGAGCGCGGCCACGCCGGCCAGATCGTGATGCTGCCGGAGACCGGCAAGACCTCCGCCGAAGCGGCCGCTGGCCTTGGCTGCTCAGTCGCGCAGATCGCGAAGTCGATCCTGTTTCGCCGCCGCGACGACGATGCGCCTGTGCTGGTCGTGGCGAGCGGCGCAAACCGGGTCGATGAACACAAGGTTGCCGCGCACGTCGGCGCAGTCGGCCGCGCGGACGCGAAGTTCGTCCGCGAAAAAACCGGCTACGCGATCGGCGGCGTGTGTCCGATCGGTCACGCTACGCCGCCGATCACGCTGATCGACGCCGATCTGCTCGTGCTCGAGAGTCTGTGGGCCGCCGCGGGGCATCCGCACGCGGTGTTCAACCTGTCGCCGCGGGAACTGGTCGCGCTGACCGGCGCGCCGGTCGCGGACGTCGCCTTGCGCGAGCCGGTATGACGACCGACGCGTCCCGCACGGACGATCCGCCGGTGGCGGTGCCATCGCCGTGCATCAACATCTGCCGGATGGACGAAGCGACCGGCTGGTGCGACGGGTGTTTGCGCACGATCGACGAGATCGCGAACTGGTCGTTATTTGACGAAGCGACCAAACGCGCGGTCTGGGACGCGCTCGAAACACGGCATAGGCATCTGATCGCGCAACGCGGGACATTGCGATGAATGCGCCGCCGCGCGTCGTTACCGTCGGCGCAAGGTTCAGCTCGACGCTAGTGCTGACCGCGGATTCCGTGAAATCGTTCGCCACGCTGGTCAACGACCAGAACCCGTTACATCACGACGATGCATACGCGGCGCAAAGCCGCTTCGGCGGCCTGATCGCATCGGGTACGCAGCCGAGCGCGTATCTGATGGCATTGGTCGCGACGCACTTTTCGCAATACGCGCAGCCGCTTGGCCTCGAGTTCGACATCAAGCTGAAGCAGGCCGTACGCAGCGTCGACACGCTGACTTTCACCTGGCAAGTGCGCAGTGCATGGTGGAAACCAAGCCTGAACGGCGATCTCGTTCAACTCGACGGCAACGCGATGAACCAGCGCAACGAAACGGTGATGCTTGCGAACGCAACGGTCCTGGTCATGCCGAAAGCGGAACCTGCCGCGCAGCACGCCGACGAAGGCAGCGCGCGATGATCGACCTGCCCGCATCGATACGCGTGTTCGAACGGGGCTGGCTATCGTCGAACAATGTACTGCTCGTCGATGACCGTCGCACCGCGCTGGTCGACACAGGGTACGCGACGCACGCGCCGCAAACCGTCGCGCTCGTGCAGCACGCACTCGGCGCACGCGCGCTCGACTACATCGTCAACACGCATCTGCATTCGGATCATTGCGGCGGCAACGCGCTGCTGCAGCAAACATGGCGGTGCGAAACACTGATTCCCGTAGCGGAAGCGGACACGGTGCGTCGATGGGATGAATCGCGTCTGACCTTCCGCGCAACGGGCCAGTTTTGCGAGCCTTTTTCCGCCACCGGCACGCTCACGCCCGGGATACACATCGAACTGGGCGCACTCGATTGGCAAGTGCTCGGTGCACCGGGCCATGATCCGGATTCGCTGATGCTCTACTGTGCGGAAGAACGCGTGCTGATCAGTGCGGACGCACTGTGGGAAAACGGATTTGGCGTGATTTTCCCGGAACTGGATGGCGATAGCGGGTTTGCCGAACAGCACGCGGTGCTCGAACTGATCGCGAGCCTCGATGTCGCAACGGTGATTCCCGGGCACGGTGCACCGTTTGTTCACGTGAAACAGGCACTTGAACGCGCGTTCTCACGTGTCGCGTGGCTGCGCGCGGACCCGGCGCGCAACGCGAAGAATGCGCTCAAGGTGCTGCTCGTGTTCAGGCTGCTCGATGTGCGCGCGACGCACTTCGACGCGCTGACCGACATGCTCGAAAACGCAAGCGCAATGCGCGCTGCCGCATCGATGCTGGCACCGCGCAATACATGGCCGAAGCTGGTGCGGCAAATTATCGAAGATCTCGCCGGCGAAGCGGGACCACTGCGTATCGACGGCGAGCGCGTGAGCGCACGCGTGGCCTGAACTTCAACGGGCTAAAAAGAGAAGGTGCAAAAAGAAAAGCCCAAAAAGAAAAGCCGCTCGGCAAGTTTGGCGAGCGGCGTAACACTTATGTGACTTGTGTGTGACGTGATCAGCGTCGATGCAAATGATACTTCCATAACGCATATCTTCGCATCGGGGGTTTCCCTACGGACGTCGGCCCGGCGCGGTCGCGCACCCGTTTGCACCCGCTTTACAGCCGTGCGGAACAAAAGAATCGCTTGCTATGTTCTGCAATCCGTATCATCCGGACACGTCAAGTGGACGAGGATCAGGTCGATGACAACCGGCGCGCCGGCACGACTCGCCACCCCAGATTGACGCCTGCGGCAGCCAGCAAAATCAGCATGGCGCCTAGCACCTGAATCCACGCGAGCTTTTGCCCGAACGCGACCCGATCGACGACGATCGCCACCACCGGGTAGATAAACGACAGCGCGCCGGTCATGGCGGTCGGCAGCTTCTGGATCGCGCCGTACATCAGCACATACATCGCGCCGGTGTTGACGACGCCGAGCGTCGCAAGCTGCAGCCAGTGCACGCCGCTGTCCGGCAACGCATCGAAGCGGACGAACGGCGCGAGCAGCACGGCGCCCGTTGCGGTCGTGATCAACGCAATCAGATGCGGCGGCGTCGACTTCAGATACTTCGTGACAATCGACGACACGGCCCACAAAAACGCGGCGCCCGCCGCAAGCGCAACCCCTTGCAGATATTGCCCCGGCACCGCAAGCACCGCCGGTTCGACTTTCACGACCAGCACGAGCCCGGCGAACGCGACCGCGAGCCATGCGACTGCCGACGCCGTCACGCGCTCGCGAAACACGAACGCGCCGAGCGCGACCAGCATGAACGGTTGCGTGCTGTAGACCGTGGTCGCCATCGAAATCGACGCGCGCGAATAAGCGGCAAACAGCAGCACCCAGTTGACCACGATCGCCACGCCGCCAAGTGTTGCGAGCGCAACGATACGCCACGTGAACAGCTTGCGCCGGAACAGACCGAGCGCCGCGCAAACGAGCGACAGCGTCGCGCCGCCGAACAGGCAGCGAAAGAACACGACATTCTGCGACGACTGCTGCGATGACACGACCAGCCAGCCGATCGTGCCTGACATCAGCATTGCGAGGGTCATCTCGAGCGCGCCGCGCCGGATGTCGTTATTCGACGCCATGATTTCCTCCTGAACCCTTGCGGACATTTTCGCACCAATGAACGCAGTGTAATGAATGCGCCGCCCGGAATACATGGCTAAACTTAGGTCAACATGCATGCCGACCTGTCAATCGAAGGCTCAAATGACAAAACGCCTCAGCTCTACCGCATCGACCGCACAGGTGCAGTCCGCCGCGCCGCTCGACGATACCGACCGCGCGCTGCTGTCCGCGCTCGCCGAGGACGCCCGGCAGCCGGTCAGCGAACTTGCGCGTAGCGTCGGCCTGTCGGCGCCGGCCACTGCGGACCGCGTGCGCCGCCTCGAAGCATCGGGCGTGATCGAACAGTTCACCGTGCACATCGACCCGCGCGCGCTCGGCTATACGTTGCAGGCGATTGTCCGGGTCAAGCCGCTGCCCGGCCAGTTGCATCTGGTCGAAGAGGTGATCCGGCGTATTCCGGAGTTTGTCGAATGTGACAAGGTAACCGGCGACGATTGCTTTATTTGCCGGCTTTATCTGCGCTCGATCGAGCAGCTCGACGAGATTCTGTCGAAAGTCACCGAGCGCGCGGAAACCAGCACCGCGATCATCAAATCGACGCCGGTGCCACGCCGCCTGCCACCGCTGGCCGCGCGTGCTGCGGCTGCTACGAATCGATAGCCTCGAAAAACGACAGCATCTCGGCAAGCAATTCGTCCGGCGCTTCTTCAGGAATGTAGTGGCCGCACGGCAGCGCGCGGCCGCTGATATCCCGCGCCACCTTGCGCCACTCGGTGAGCGGCTCGAAGCATTGCTCGATCACGCCTTGCGCGCCCCACAACACGCGCAACGGGCAGCCGATGCGATTGCCGCGTTCGATATCGGCGCGGTCATGCTCGAGATCGATCGTCGCGGCCGCGCGGTAGTCCTCGCACATTGCGTGTACCGCGGCGGGCTGCCGCAGTGCGTGGCGATACGCATCCAGTGCTTCCGGTGCGAACGGCGCGAGTCCGGTCTGCGTCGTCATCACCCGGTCGACGTAAGCGGCCGGATTGGCTTCGATCAGCGTCTCCGGAAACGGCGCCGGTTGAATCAGGAAAAACCAGTGGAAGTACAGCGTCGCGAACGCGCGATCGGTGTTCTCGTACATCGCGAGGGTCGGCGCGATATCGAGCAGCATCAGACGCTCGACTGCGTCCGGATGGTCGAGCGCCATCCGGTGCGCGACGCGCGCGCCGCGGTCGTGCGCGCAGACGAGAAAGCGCGTGAAGCCGAAATGACGCATTACCGCGACCTGATCGGCAGCCATCGCGCGTTTCGAATACGGCTTATGCGACGCGTCGGTCGGTGGCTTGTCCGACGCACCGTAGCCGCGCAGGTCGGTCGCGATCACGGTGAAATGTTCGGCCAGACGTGCCGCACACCGATGCCAGATCAGATGGCTTTGTGGATGCCCATGCATTAGCAGCAGAGGCGGCCCCGATCCGCCCTTGACGCCGTGGATATCGACGCCATCCGCCGCGACGTGAAACGGTCTGAAGTTCTCGAAGAACATCGGTGCAGCCTCGTTGTCGTTGTGAGTCTGCGCATTGTAGAAGGCCAACGTGTCTGCATGAGGTGGGATAGCCCACGCAGGCATAGAAACCGAACTCTCCTTCCAACCTTCGACCCCACACTCTCGTCACACTACGTGCCTATAATCGAACGATCGTACTTAAGTCGTTTTAGTCGACCGGTTGCGGCCCGTTACACTCATCGAACATGCCGGCCTGCCGCGCAGCCGTATCTAACCGATTCATTCCCGCAGACTCGCCCGCCCGACGCTCAGGAGACTTTCGCCATGGCACTGCCAGCCGTTCTGCAAAACCTTACGCTACCGGTCGTCGCATCGCCGATGTTTATCGTCAGCTATCCGGAACTCGTGCTCGCGCAGTGCAAAGCCGGCATCGTCGGGGCTTTTCCGGCGCTCAACGCACGTCCCGCGGAACGGCTCGGCGAATGGCTCACACAAATTCAATCCGCGCTTGCCGAACACAAAGCTGCGCACCCGGATGCGGTGATCGGGCCGATTGCGGTCAATCAGATCGTCCACCATTCGAACGAAAGACTCGAACACGACGTGCGCGTGTGCGTCGAGCACAAGGTGCCGATTTTCATCACGAGTCTGCGCGCGCCGGCAAAGGAAATTGTCGATGCCGTGCACAACTACGGCGGCATCGTGCTGCACGACGTGGTCAATCTGCGTCATGCGCAAAAAGCGCTCGAAGCGGGCGTCGACGGGCTGATCCTCGTCGCTGCCGGCGCAGGCGGCCACGCGGGCACCACGTCGCCGTTCGCGCTTGTCGGCGAGGTGCGGCGCATCTTCGACGGGCCGATCGTGCTGTCGGGTGCGATCGCGAACGGCGGCTCGATTCTGGCCGCGCAAGCGATGGGCGCGGACCTCGCGTATATGGGCACGCGCTTTATCGCGACGCAGGAAGCGCACGCAGTCGACGGCTACAAGCACGCAATCGTCAATGCGAACGCCGCCGACATCATTTACACGAATCTCTTCACCGGCGTGCATGGCAATTACATCCGCGAGAGCATCGTCGCCGCGGGGCTCGATCCGGATGCGCTACCCGAGTCGGACAAATCGAAGATGAACTTCGCCGGCGATAAGTCGAAGGCATGGCGCGACATCTGGGGTGCGGGGCAGGGCGTCGGTCTGATGGACGACGTACCGAGCGTCGCCGAACTGGTCGCGCGGCTCAAGCACGAATACGACGACGCGAAGGCGCGCCTCGGCATCGCGCGCTAAACGCGCCAGTACGCGCGGCCCCGACGCAGACAATCCGAGCGTCCGGCGCGCCGCGCCAATCAACCACCGTCGAACGGCTCCGCCACCTCCTGATCCGGGTGTTTTGCGTTGTACGCGTCGCGACACTTCGCCTGAAGGCGGCCGACATACTCCTGGTACTTCCATTGATCGTACTGATCCGAAAGTCCGCCGCAGATCGCGCCAGCCGTCGCCAGCGCAAATGACAGAAATGGCCCGGCCACCGGCACGAATCCGAGCGGACCTGCCGCGAGATTCAACGTCGCAGCGCCTAACGCCAATTGATCTTTCGTCGTGACTTTGCCTGCCTGCTGTTTCCTCAGGTAGTCGTCGAGTGCAAAGCCGAATGGAACCGCGCCAAGCGCCGTGTTGATCCCGGTGGGAATCAGTTGCATGCGCAACGGCTTGGAAATTTTCATCCAGTCCGGCCACGTATTGGTCTTCGCGAGAAACGCGTCCTGCTTCTCGGCAAAGAACTTTCCATATTTGTCCGCCCAAGCCTGAACTTTCCCGCCACGCTCGCTTGCCGGTGTCGTCTTCAATACCTCGCCCAGCTCGGCAAAGGCCGGTTTCGCAATACCCAACGCCTCCTCGCGCTCGGCCACCGCGAGGTTGAAGTGGTCGTACGCTTCACGCTTCAGGCGCGCGTAATCGTCCAGTTGCCTGCAAAGCTGCCGCGCAGCTTCGCTATCCGAACGCCGGGCCGCTTCAACGGAATCGAATCCCTGAGCCTTGAGTCCGGATACGACGTCGCCTGCTTTTTCATCGATCGATTTGATGTTTTCGTGCGCGTCTCGCGCGGCATCGGCTATCGAACGCTTAACCGACTTGCCCAGCTCTTCAAGCTCGATGTGCTCCGGAGCGATGTCGGCAACCGCGTCCTGCAGCTCCAGTTGCTTCACGTCCGGGTGCTTGCCCTCGACTCGCCTGATCACGTCGTCCTGCAGACTGCTTTGCTGCGCGGCAACCTGTTCGTCAACATGACCATGCCCGCCGGTGCTTTGTTCGTCGATTTGCGCATCCAGCGGATCCGGCGAATCGAAATCTTTCAACTCGGTTGTGGACCCGGTGCTGCCGGTCTGCCCGGCGCCTTCGGCTGGGCCGGACTCTCCCGATGAGGCGGCCGCCGCCCGTGTCTTTGCAAGGTAGTTGCCCAGATCGGTTCCCGCGCCGACGACCGTCTCGTTAACACCCTGGGCGATCGTCGCGCCCGCTGTGGCAAAGTCTTTTGCCGGATCCTCACCCTTGCTGAGCTTGTTCAACCCGTTAATGAAAGACAGGCTTCCTTTCACAAACGTGCTCCCGGCTGCGTCCGCACGTGTCGCGAGCAGTGCGCCGAGACGCCTCTCGTCTCCAATCCATGCCTGAAAGCTTTTCGCACCGGCGCGCCAGTCCTTGAACCAGCCCTTGCTGGCCAGCAATTCGGAATTGCTGAAGCGCGACAATCCGAAGATCACATTGCGCGCGTATGCGCTTGCGTTCTTTCCATAGGTACCGTACCGGCTCAGGTCAGATTGCTGGCCAAGCGCCGATAGATCGACCTTCGCTCGTTCGCCGATTGTCCGCGGCGAATCGTCCTTCGTTGAGCCGTCTAATGCGAGCGCGACGCGATCGATTTTCTGCTGCATGTCGGGCGGCGGCTTCTCCATCGAAAGGAGAGCGTGCATATCGGACAGCGCGCCGGCCGCCTTTATCGCGTGATCGGTCGTATCGTTGTTTTGCGCGAGATCTCTATCGATCGCATCGGTCGAGTTCGCAAACGACCGGGACGCTGACAGAAGCTCGTTCGATACGACGAGTTGCGTCGCTAGGCGGTTGTTCTCGTCATGAGTCGAGTTGTCTGCAGGGATGCCGGCAGTTGCGGCGGCCGGCGCTGTTGCCGGAGCCGGCGCTGTTGCGACGTTCGAGGCTGGCGCGGCGCGCCGAGCTGTTCCGGAGCCCGAATCCTTTTTCCGGAAGCTGGGCGACACTCGACTGCCTGTACGTTTGACGCCTTCCTGCTGACCGCGCGTGCCGTTCGCTTCATCCTGATCCGGCCATTGCTGCTGACTGGGTAGGCCTACTCTCATCCTGGCGGTCTCCTCGTAGCGCTCCCTTTTCGCAGCTTGTTCAGGGAAGGCGCGTGATTGAGCCACCATCATTTCGCATTTCGTTAGTGAGACCAGGATAGCCCAATATTTTTTTCGCGCTACATACTGCGTCGATACTGCCCACCCACTTCAAACAGCGCATGCGTGATCTGCCCGAGCGAGCAGACGCGCACCGCATCCATCAGCACCGCAAACACGTTCTGATCGTCGATCACCGCCTGTTGCAAGCGTTCGAGCGCGGCAGGCGCGGCCTCGCGGTGCCGTGTCTGAAATGCACGTAGCCGCGTGAGCTGACCTTGCTTTTCTTCTTCGGTCGATCGCGCGAGCGCGACCGGTACCGGCGCTTCATGCGGATGCGCGCCGAGAAACGTATTGACGCCAACAATCGGATACGACCCGTCATGTTTGCGATGCTCGTACAGCATCGATTCATCCTGAATGCGGCCACGCTGATATCCGGTTTCCATCGCGCCGAGCACGCCGCCACGCTCGGTCAAGCGATCGAACTCCGCCAGCACCGCGGCTTCGACGAGGTCGGTCAGTTCGTCGATCACAAAGCTGCCCTGGTTCGGATTCTGGCTCTTCGCGAGGCCCCATTCGCGGTTGATGATCAGCTGGATCGCGACTGCGCGACGCACTGACTCTTCAGTCGGCGTGGTAATCGCTTCGTCAAATGCATTCGTATGCAGCGAGTTGCAGTTGTCGTAGATCGCAATCAGCGCTTGCAGCGTGGTGCGGATATCGTTGAAGTCGATTTCCTGAGCGTGAAGGCTGCGGCCTGACGTCTGCACGTGGTATTTCAGCTTCTGACTGCGTTCGTTCGCGCGGTAGCGCTCGCGCAGCGCGACCGCCCAGATACGCCGTGCCACGCGGCCGAGCACTGTATATTCCGGGTCCATCCCGTTTGAGAAGAAGAACGACAGATTCGGCGCGAAGTCGTCGATCGACATGCCGCGCGCGAGATACGCCTCTACATACGTGAAGCCGTTCGCGAGCGTATACGCAAGCTGGGAAATCGGATTCGCCCCCGCCTCTGCGATGTGGTAGCCGGAGATCGACACCGAATAGAAATTGCGCACTCCGTGCTCGACAAAGTACGCCTGGATATCGCCCATCACTTTCAGGCTGAATTCGGTCGAGAAGATGCAGGTGTTTTGCCCCTGGTCTTCTTTCAGTATGTCGGCCTGCACGGTGCCGCGCGCATTTTCGAGCGCGAACCGCCGCGCAGTGGCAAGTTCGTCGACGCCTGGCTCGCGGCCCTCCTGTTGCGCACGTGCACGCGCGCGCTCGATCTGCTGGTCGATCGCGACATTGAAGAACATCGCGAGGATCGCCGGCGCGGGGCCGTTGATCGTCATCGACACCGACGTGTCCGGTGCGCACAGATCGAAGCCGTCATAGAGCGCCTTCATATCGTCGAGCGTCGCGACCGACACGCCCGAATTGCCGACCTTGCCATAGATATCGGGGCGCTCGTGCGGTTCTTCGCCGTACAGCGTGACCGAATCGAACGCGGTCGAAAGCCGCTTGGCCGGCATGCCTGCGGATAACAGCTTGAAGCGTCGATTGGTGCGAAACGGATCGCCCTCGCCTGCGAACATGCGCGTCGGGTCTTCGTTCGCGCGCTTGAACGGGAACACGCCCGCCGTAAACGGAAAATAGCCGGGCAGGTTCTCGAGCATCAGCCAGCGCAGAATCTCGCCCGGGTCGCTGAACTTCGGCAGCGACACCTTGCGGACCATGGTGCCCGATAGCGTCTCGACCGTCAGCGCGGTGCGGATTTCACGATCGCGAATCGTCACGACGTGTTCGTCGCCTGAGTACGTGGCGACCGTTTCCGGCCACGCGTCGAGCAGCGCTTTTTCGCGTTCGCCGAGTTGCGCGGCGCGCGCCTTGATCAGCGCGTCGAGCCGTTGTGCGTGACCATCGTCGGACGTGACGGCAGTCGCGTCTGACTTGTTCGGCGACGACGTGCGTTCGTGTTCGGCCAGCATGCGGCGCGTTTCCGTCAACTGCCAGTGCTCGCGCGCGGCGCGCGCCTGCGCTTCGGCGCGCGCGCGATAATCGCGCACGGTCTGCGCGACGTCCGACAGGTAACGCACGCGCTCGGGCGGCACGATCGCATGACGCCCGCTCGAATGGCGCAAGCCTTCGACCAATGGCAGCCGCGCATCGCCCGCACGCAGTCCGCGTTCGCGCAATGCACGCGCGACTTGCTGATACAGCGCGGTGACACCGTCATCGTTAAAGCGCGACGCGATCGTGCCGAACACCGGCATGCCGGCGAGCGCCGTCGAAAACTCGCCGCGGTTGCGCTGCACCTGCTTCGCGACATCGCGCAGCGCATCGGCCGCGCCTTTGCGGTCGAATTTGTTGATCGCGACGAAGTCGGCAAAGTCGAGCATATCGATCTTTTCGAGCTGACTCGCCGCGCCGAACTCCGGCGTCATCACGTACAGCGATTCGTCGACGTGCGGCACGATCGCCGCGTCGCCCTGGCCGATACCCGACGTCTCGACGATGATCAGATCGAAGCCCGCCGCCTTGCATGCAGCGATGGCGTCGGGCAACGCGTCGGCAATCTCGCTCGCCGCATCGCGTGTCGCCATCGAACGCATGAACACGCGCGAGCCGGCGCCCCAGTTGCCGATCGCGTTCATCCGGATGCGGTCGCCGAGCAATGCGCCGCCGGACTTGCGGCGCGACGGATCGATCGCGAGCACGGCAATCGTCAGCGCGTCGTCGTAGTCGAGGCGAAAACGGCGGATCAGTTCGTCGGTCAGTGAAGATTTGCCCGCGCCGCCAGTGCCGGTAATGCCGAGCACCGGTGCGTGCGATATCTGCGCATGGCCGGCGAGCGCGGCACGCACCGCTTCAGGCTCACCGCCGGTTTCGAGGCGGGAGATCAGTTGTGCGAGTTTGCGAAACACGAGGCCGTTGTGGTCGGCAGCGGGTCCGGCTGCATCGTGTTCGTCTCGTGCGTCCCGCTCGCGTTGCTGGTCGTGCGCGATGCCGCCGGCGCGAAGCGCGAGCGCGATATCGCTGGCCAGTTGCGCGGCGCCCCGGCGGCCGACGTCTTCACTATCGACGTGCGCCGCGGACGCGCAGCGCGCGATCATATCGTCGATCATCCCTTGCAGGCCCAGACGCTGGCCGTCGTGCGGCGAATAGATCCGCTCCACACCATGGCGCTCGAGCTCGGCAATCTCTTCGGGCACGATCACGCCGCCTCCGCCGCCGAACACCTTGATCCGCTCGCCGCCGCGTGCGCGCAGCAAATCGACGAGATAGCGAAAGTATTCGATATGCCCGCCCTGGTAGCTCGATACCGCGATGCCATCGGCGTCTTCCTGCAACGCGGCGGTCGCGACTTCATCGACTGAGCGGTTGTGTCCAAGATGGATCACCTCGACACCGCTCGCCTGCAAGATGCGCCGCATGATGTTGATCGATGCGTCGTGGCCATCGAATAGCGCGGCTGCCGTGACGAACCGCAGACGCGCGGGCCGCACGGCCCGCTGCGGTGACGGGCTCGCGGTCGCATGCACGGATAGCGTGGCGCCGCCGGCACATTGCGGCGTGGAAAGATCAGTCATGTCTCCCCCGGATTCGATATCGGCGTGACCGGCGAGCGCACGTTGCAGCCGCGCTCGCCGCATTTCACGCCTGACGGGTGCTGGTTGCAGTATATCGAAACGGTTCAGCGCAAATGTGCGACGTCAACTCGCCGCGAGCGCGCGCACTTGCTCGAGCGTCGGCCACAGCGACTCATTTGCGAAGCGCTCCGCCAGAAAGTCGACGAACGAGCGCACCTTGGCCGACACATGCCGCCTGCTCGCGTAGATCACGTGAATCGGCAGCTCGCGTGGCGGCAACTGGTCGACCAGCAGTGGCACGAGACGCCCCGCGGCCAGATCGTCGCCGACCACTTCGGTGCCGAGCAGCGCGATCGCCGCACCTTGCAGCACGACTACGCGCAGCGCCTCGAGGTGATTGACGACCATGTTGCCGTTGAGCCGCAGCGGCGCGCTGCCGCCGTTCGCCGCCGTGACGAGTTCCTGTGCGGACATGCCCGAATATTCGATGAAGTTGTGTCGCGCGAGGTCCGCGAGCGTCTGTGGCACGCCATTGCGCTTCAGATAGTCGGGCGACGCACACAGCACGATATGCGCGGTCGCCACCTGCCGCGCGATCAGCGACGACGACTTCAATCCGGCTGGCGACGCGCGGATCGCGACATCGAAGCCCTCGTCGATCATCTCGACCACGCGGTCCGACAGCGTGATGTCGACCGTGACTTGCGGATGAAGGGTCGCGTAGTCGGCCGTTGCCGTCATCACATGACGCAGGCCGAAGGCCGACAGCGACGACACGCGCAACCGCCCTTGCGGCACCACGCTGGCCGCGCCGACCGCCTGCTCGGCCTCGTCGAGCTCGGCAAGCGCAAAGCTCAGCCGCTCGTAGTATTCACGGCCGGCTTCGGTCGTCGCGACGCGGCGCGTGGTGCGGTTCAGAAGGCGCGCGCCCAGCTGCTGCTCGAGGTGCATCACGTGCTTGCTCGCCATCGCCGCCGACATGTCCATCCGTTCCGCGGCACCGACAAAGCTGCCGACTTCGACGACATGGCGAAACACCTTCATGCTGACCAGCGTATCCATGGCAACTCGCTCTCAACAGGAATCAATCGATCGGTTCCTGTCGACTTTATCAAAGAGCGGTCGGCAAAGTGCAACCGGCGGGCGTTCGCCGCGACGCCGCTCAGAACTTCGTGCGCACGCCGACACCGAACGTGTCGCCGGTCGATTGGCCGGAGAAGTGGTCGTACAGATACGCGGCGTACAGATCGGTGCGTTTCGACACCGGGTAGTCATAGCCGACTGCCCACGTCTGGCGCGTCTGATCGAGGCCGCCGCTGTCGCGCGACCACGCATACGACGCCATCACGATGCCCGGTCCGGCTGGCACAGTCATGCCGCCTTGCGCGGTATTGACGTGCCAGCTGCCCATCTGCTGGTCGTTCCTCGTGTACATGTACTGGCCGTAGAACTTCACGAACTTGAGGTCGTAGGTCGCGCCGAACTGGCCGACGCCCTGGCTTTTCATACCGGACACGAGCGTATCGAGGTCGGCCGGATCGCTGTTGAAGTTCACGTACTGATAGACGCCGGTCGCCGCAAATGGTCCGTTGAAATAGAGAAACTGCACGCTGTACTTTTTCGCGCCATTCTGTCCAGCCGTATTGCCGAATGCGTACATCGCACTGCCGGATAGTCCGTTGATGCCCGGCGACGAATACTGAATCGCGTTGTTCCAGCCCGAGTCGCCAACGATGCCCTGGTCAGTCGTATAGGTCGGGAACGTGCCGAGGCCAAGGAACACGTGGTACACCATCGGCGAGAACACGTACGAATCGCTAAACGGATTGAAGAGAATCGTCGAGATAAACAACTGCGTGGTCAGACGGCCGGCGCTCACCGTGCCGTACGGCGACTCGATGCCGACATACGCGTTGCGAGCGAAGAAGGTGTCGCCGTCGAAGCGGCCGGACTGGCCGTTCTGCGCGCGGAAGAAGCTTTCGAGCGTGAAGATCGCCTTGTAGCCGTTGCCGAGATCTTCGGCGCCCTTCATTCCCCAATATGACGTCGACATCCCGCCGCCCGACACTTGCCACGCGCGCTCGCCACCCGGAAATTTCTGGGCGCCGACCCATTCGTCCACCTGCCCATCAAGCTGCACACTCGACTGCGCTTGTACCAAACCCGCACCTGCCGCCAGCGTCACGACTACGCTCGTCTTCAGCAGCGTGCGTAACGCGCGGCCGAACGAGCGACTGATCGCTGTTCTCATGGGTTCTCCTGTCTTTGTCAATGGGAATAGGGCTGTGCGGCGGGGCGCTCGCCGATCCGGCGTAGTTGACGGGTGCGGAGGTCGAGCCAATCTGGGCTGGACCATCTTTGCCGGCCATTTTTCTGGACAAAAACAGGAGGTGTTATTGCGGGTATAGCGGGCTGACTAGTTTGGTTGACTGAGGGATGGCGATGCGGCGGGAAAATCGTTCGCGCGGTCGGTGCGATGCGATCGAAAAACCGATGCCGACGGCCGATGCGGCGCGCGCATCCATTCACGCACTAACGTGGGAAATAGACGGGTGAGAGCGCGGGGGGTAAAGCGCGAGGTCGAAGGGTGCGGCGTGGTACGCGACATCGCGATATCCGTCGCGCTGCCGCCGACTGCTAGTTCCGGTAAGGAGACGATCCTTGCGGCCGGCCGCCATCAACAGGCGGACGCGCAATCTGCCGGGACACACGCTCTTCGTTGTAACGCGCGACGTCGTCACGGATCGAGCCCGTGTGCATGGTCTGCGTATTGGACGGTGGGCGCGCCGCGCTGCGCGTCTCGGTACTGACCTGCGTGATGGCGCCCGCATATTGGACGCCGGCGACTTGCATCCCCGGGCGCGATTCGGTGCGATCGGCGCCGTCGAACGCCGTCGTGCGCGGCGAGGTAACCAGCGTCGCGTCATACTCGCGGTACGACACATCCGCGCTGTGCAAAACGGCATGCCGTGGGACCGCCATCGGGTTTGCCTGGGCGAACGAAGCCGCGGCCGCGAAAATCGCGCCCGCAAGCCAAACCTTCGTTCGAGAATACCCAGCGCTCACGTTTATTCACCTGCTGAAAGACAGACTTGAAGCTTCTGCCCGGAAGACCGTTGCGGCCGCGCGAATTACCCGTCGGATACGGCAAAACCGCCGCGAATACCTTGAACACCTGTAGCGCCGGTCGATCGGCAAAACAGGCGCTCATCAGTCATCCCAATCGCCCTGTTCAGCAGTAATTTATGGGTGGCACCTGGTACTGTCGAGGCAAAAAATGTTATGCCGTGAGCAGGGTTGTAACACCATGTTACCGGGTCCTTTTCTCGCCAGGGACCTTGTCTCAAACGCACGGCGGGCCGGCGACACACGTGTTTTACACCGTCCGCGACACGTCCGATCCAAGCACGTTTGCTGACCCGGAACGTATGACATGGACGCGACCCGCAATTGCCGGCGGGGAAGCCGGAAGCTTTCACACGTGCTTTCATTCGCGTCGCGCATCAATCAATTCGGTAAATGAATTTGCATATTTAATCCAAATGCATGGAAAATACTGGTTTTCCCTAATGCAGCGCGTTTTCCTCGCATCGAGATTTCAAGATGGCTCGCCCGAAACTGCTTCCGGATAACTTCACGCTGTGCCTCGTCGGCACGGTGATTCTCGCCAGCCTGCTGCCCGTCCATGGGCAGGCAGCGGTGGCATTCAACTGGGTGACGGACATTGCGATCGGCCTGCTGTTCTTCCTGCACGGCGCGAAGCTGTCGCGCGAGGCGATCCTGGCCGGCGCGACACACTGGCGACTGCACGCGGTCGTGCTGCTAAGCACGTTCGCGGTATTTCCGCTGCTCGGTCTCGCGCTCAAGCCGCTTCTTGCGCCGATCGTCACGCCAACGCTCTATGTCGGCATCCTCTTCCTTTGCACGCTGCCGTCGACGGTTCAGTCGTCGATCGCCTTCACGTCGATAGCCAAGGGCAATGTCCCAGCCGCCGTGTGCAGCGCGTCCGCCTCCAGCCTGCTCGGCATCTTCGTGACGCCCGCGCTGGTCAGCGTCATCGTCACCAGTCAGGCAGCCGGTGGTGTGTCGCCGTGGCATACGGTGTGGAACATCGTGCTGCAGCTGCTCGTGCCGTTCGTCGCGGGCCAGTTGCTGCGCCCGATGATCGGCAGCTGGATTGACCGCAACCGCAACGTGCTCAAGTACGTCGACCAAGGGTCGATCCTGCTCGTCGTCTACGCGGCGTTCAGCGAAGCGGTCACCGAAGGCCTGTGGCATCACATTCCGCTTTCTGCGCTTGGCGGGCTGCTGCTCGCGTGTGCGGTGCTGCTCGCGCTCGCGCTGACGCTCACGATGTTTATCGGCAAGCGCCTCGGCTTTAACCGCGCCGACCAGATCACAATCATCTTCTGCGGTTCGAAGAAGAGTCTCGCCGCCGGTGTGCCGATGGCGAAGGTGATCTTCGCGACGCATGCGGTCGGCGCCGCCGTGCTGCCGTTGATGTTGTTCCACCAGATCCAGCTGATGACCTGCGCCGCTCTCGCGCAACGCTGGGGTGCGCGCGAAACGAACGCCCAGAAGCGCACCGCTCAGCAGAACGCAGCGGCTCGCGTAAGCGGCGGCCGGGTTGGCCCTCGACCCTGATAACACCTTCATAGCTCTCTCCCTGAATTTGTTTCCCTGAAAGCCGCTTGATGCGGCTTTCTTTTCGCCTGCCGTCGTCGTTGCGTCGTATGTTGTGTTGCGGGCGTTATTTGACCGCGCGCACACGTTTGCCGTCAGCCTGGCCAGATGGCATAGGCAAAAGCACCATTCCGTTTGCGCGGCGTTTATGCGGATTTCATGAAAATTTCATTCAAGTCTTTAGCGGCGCCGCCGATATGCCGAGAGTCCCTAGTTTGTCTGGCTATCCGCCATGTCACTTCGCCCGCCCGTCCGGTCCCATACTTCCCGTGTCGCAGATCTGATCGCAAAGCGCAGTTTGTCCGCCGTCTTTCAACCGATCGTCAAGTTCGACGGCGGCGCGATCATCGGTTATGAAGGATTGATACGCGGACCGGTGGGGTCCGATCTTGAAGCGCCGTTTGCGCTGTTCGCTCAGGCGCTCGCCGAAGACGCGGTGGTGCCGCTCGAGCGCGCCGCCGCGCACGCCTGCATCGAAGCGTTCGCGCGGCTCGAATACGACGGCAAGCTGTTCCTGAACTTCAGCGCCGGCGCGATCCGGGAGCTCGCCGACGCGCGTGATGAAACTTTCGCGCTGCTGCGCCGCTCCGGTGTCGATGCGAGCCGCATCGTGGTCGAACTCACCGAGCAAAGTGCGATTCCCGACGTCAGTAACGTGCTGCCAGCGATCGCGACACTACGCACCGCGGGCGCGCAATTCGCGCTCGACGACTATGGCACGGCGAACGCCAGCATGAATCTGTGGGTGCGGCTGCGGCCCGACGTCGTAAAGATCGACCGTTTCTTCATCCACGACATCGCGAGCGACCCGCTCAAGTTCGAAGCGGTGAAGGCGATGCAGTACTTCGCGAATGCGAGCGGCGCGACGCTCGTGGCGGAAGGGATCGAAAACGAAGCCGATCTGATCGTCGTGCGCGATATGGGCATTGGCTGCGGACAGGGCTTTTTCTTCGGCAAACCGCATGCGCGGCCGCCGCGCAAAGTCGCCAACGATGCGCGGCAAGCGATCCGCGCCGGCCATATCGCGGTGTTCCCGGAGGCGACGCGCACGCTGACCGCGTCGCCGTCGGGCGGCATGGCGTCGGAAAAGATGATGGTGCAAGCGCCCGCGTTGCCGCGCCATGCGACCAATAACGATGTGCTCGAGCTGTTCAACCGGCTACCGGATCTGCACGCGGTGGCGGTCGTCGAACGTGACGTGCCGGTTGCGTTGATCAACCGGCGCGCGTTTATGGACCGCTACGCGCTGCCGTATCACCGTGAGCTGTTCGGCAAGCGGCCATGCATGCTGTTTGCAAATGAATCGCCGGTGATCATCGAGAAATCGATGACAGTCGAACAGATGGCGAAGCTGCTTGCCAGCGACGACCAGCGTTATCTGGCCGACGGCTTCGTGATCACCGACAACGGCAAATACGCGGGTCTCGGCACCGGCGAGAACCTCGTGCGCGCCGTCACCGAGGTACGGATCGAAGCGGCACGTTACGCAAACCCGCTCACTTTTCTGCCGGGCAACATCCCGATCAGTTCGCACATTGCGCGGCTGCTCACCAACGGCGCCGGTTTCTACGCGTGCTATGTGGACCTGAATCACTTCAAGCCTTTCAACGATCAGTACGGGTACTGGCAGGGCGATGAGGTGTTGAAGTTCGCGGCCGCGGTGCTGGCGGACGTCTGCGAGCCGACGCGCGACTTCCTCGGCCATGTTGGCGGCGACGATTTTCTGATCCTGTTTCAGAGCGACGATTGCATCGACCGCGCGCAGCGCGCGATCTTCGCGTTCAACGAAGGCGCGCAGCGCTTCTACGCGCCCGACGATCGTGTCGCGGGCGGAATTCATGGCGAGGACCGGCGCGGCAATCCGACCTTTTTCGGCTTCGTCACAATGGCGATTGGCTGCGTGCATGTGCAGCCCAATAGCGAACGCACACCGCGCACCAGCGAAGACATCGCATCGATTGCGGCGCTCGCGAAACGCCGCGCGAAACATGAGTCATCCGGTTTGGTGCTGATCGATGCGCACGCGCGCGAGGCGTTGATGCACGGCCGCACCGAAGCGTCGCACGCGACGCTGGACTAGGCGCGCAGCACGCGCACCGGACCGCGCGTTTCGCTTGATCATTCGCGATCGTCTGATAGCCGGCCGCACCTCTGCGCAGCCCCAGATTGCATTTGCCGCCGCGTACTGGCGAACCGAAGCACGCGTTGCGGTCGCGCGCGCCCGAGCGCCGCGCATCCGCAACGCGTTTTACCCGCTATTTGCAGCCATCTGTTTAGCATTTTTACTAAACACGCAAATATCGGCTGAAATCGTTCATATACGGGTATTCACGCGTGCTTCGAGCGCATTTCAACGGGCTTTTTCGGCGAGTTTTACTATACAATCGCCCGAACTTGAACAAACGCTGCCGTGTCGCTTTCACGTCCGGCGTCATCACTTCGATGGCAACCACCATTCGCGACGTCGCTCGCGAGGCCAGCGTGTCGATCGGCACGGTCTCGCGTGCGCTCAAAAACCAGCCGGGCCTGTCCGACGCGACGCGCGTACGCGTCGTCGAAGCGGCGCGCCGGCTCGGTTACGACGCCGCTCAACTGCGCCCGCGCATCCGCCGGCTCACGTTCCTGCTGCATCGTCAGCACAACAACTTCGCGGCGAGCCCGTTTTTTTCTCATGTGCTGCACGGCGTCGAAGATGCGTGTCGCGAGCGCGGCATCGTGCCGTCGGTGCTGACCGCCGGACCGACCGAAGATGTGGTCCAGCAAATGCGGCTGCATGCACCGGACGCGATCGCGGTGGCCGGCTTCGTCGAGCCGGAGACGCTCGCGACGCTCGCCGCGATGCAACGCCCGCTCGTGTTGATCGACCTATGGGCGCCCGGCCTGCGCTCGGTGAATCTGGATAACGCGGCCGGCGCGACACTCGCAATGCGGCATCTGTTCGAGCAGAAGCGCACGCGCGTGGCGTTTATCGGCGGGTCGCTTGCGCACTACAGCATCGCGCAGCGCGCGCTCGGCTACCGCAAAGCGTTTTTCGAAGCCGGACTGCTATTCGATCCGTCGCTCGAAGTGACCATCGATGCGGGTCTCGACCCTGCGACCGGCGGCGCGCTGGCCATGCAGCGCCTGCTCGACGCGCCCGGTCCGCGGCCCGACGCGGTGTTCGCGTATAACGACGCCGCCGCACTCGCTGCATTGCGCACCTGCGTTGCACGCGGCCTGCGGGTCCCCGACGACATCGCGATCATCGGTTTCGACGACATACCTGCCGCGGCGCACGCGACGCCCCCGTTGTCGACCATCGCGGTGGATAAAGAAGCACTCGGCCGCAGCGGCGTCGAGCTGCTGCTCGAAGACTCGCCTGCCGAACTCGAAGTACGCCTGCCCGTCCACCTCGTTGTCCGCGCCAGTACCTCGGTGAATCCGTCATGACCCAATCCGACACGCTACTTTCCGACCCGTCGACGTCCGCGGCCAACACGCCGCCGGTCGCAAGCTTCCGCGAGCGCGACTTCCTGCTCGCGCATATCGGGCACACACTGCGTTTTTATGCGCCGAACGTGTTCGATCCGAGCGGCGGCTTTCACCATTTTCTGCGCGACGACGGCACGATCTACAACCGCACGACGCGACACCTGGTCAGCAGTTGCCGCTACGTGTTCAACTACGCGATGGCGTATCGCCAGTTTGGCGACGCGCAGCATCTCGAATACGCGCGGCACGGTCTCAGGTTCTTGCGCGATGCGCATTGGGACTCGCACAACGAAGGCTACGACTGGGAGCTCGAGTGGCGCGACGGTCACAAGCGCACGCTCGACGGCACGCGCCACTGCTACGGTCTCGCATTCGTGCTGCTTGCGTACGCGCACGCGTACATGGCCGGCATCGAAGAAGCGAAGCCGATGATCGCCGCGACCTTCGATCTGATGGAGCACCGGTTCTGGGATCCGGCCGCGGGTCTCTATGCCGATGAGGCAACACCCGACTGGCACGTCAGCAGCTACCGCGGCCAGAACGCGAACATGCATACGACCGAAGCGCTGCTCGCCGCCTATGAAGCGACCGGCCACCTTGTCTATCTGGACCGCGCGGAACGTGTCGCGACCAACATCACGATCCGTCAGGCGAAGCTGTCGCAAAGCCTCGTATGGGAGCACTTTCACGCCGACTGGTCGGTCGACTGGCACTACAACGAAGAAGACAGTTCGAACATCTTCCGCCCATGGGGCTTCCAGCCGGGTCACCAGACCGAATGGGCGAAGCTGCTGCTCATTCTCGAGCGGCACCGTCCGCTGCCGTGGCTGCTGCCGCGCGCGATCGAACTGTTCGACGCAGCGATGACGTTCGCGTGGGACAACGATCACGGTGGCCTCTATTACGGCTTCGGACCGGACTACACGATCTGCGATCACGACAAGTATTTCTGGGTCCAGGCCGAGACCTTCGCGACCGCGGCGCTGCTCGGCAAGCGCACTGGCAACGAACGCTTCTGGGACTGGTACGACGAGTTGTGGCGCTATAGCTGGGCGCATTTCGTCGATCACCGCTACGGCGCGTGGTATCGCATCCTGACTTGCGACAACCGCAAGTACAGCGACGAGAAAAGCCCTGCGGGCAAGACCGACTATCACACGATGGGCGCCTGCTATGAAGTGCTGATGCACGCGCTGCCCGAGCGCGAGGCCGCACTGGAAGCCGCGGACGCGAGCGCGCCGGACGCCAACCCTCTGAATCGAACCGCACGGTGAGCACCATGACCGCCAGCACTGAATTACCCGTTTTCGTCTCGGCCGGCGACATTCTGACCGACCTCGTACGCACCGGCGACTCGCACTGGCTGTCGCGCCCGGGCGGCGCGGGCTGGAACGTCGCGCGCGCGGTCGCGCGGCTCGGCTTGCCGACCGCCTGCGCCGGCTCGCTCGGCACCGATTGCTTCTCCGACGAACTGTGGGAAGCGAGCGTCGCCGCCGGCCTCGACATGCGCTTCATGCAGCGCGTCGACCATCCGCCGCTGCTCGCGATCGTTCATCAAACGCATCCGCCCGCGTACTTCTTTATGGGCGAGAACGGCGCGGATCTCGCGTTCGATCCGCGACGGCTGCCGGACGGCTGGATGTCCCAGGTCAAGTGGGCGCACTTCGGCTGCATCAGCCTCGTGCGGCAGCCGCTCGGCACGACCCTCGCAAACCTCGCGGCTGAACTGCGCGCGCGTGGCGTGAAGATCAGCTTCGACCCGAATTACCGCAATCTGATGGAGCACGGCTACGAGCCGACGCTGCGCAAGATGGCCGCGCTCGCGGATCTGATCAAGGTCTCCGACGAAGACCTGCGTCTGCTGTTCAAGACCAGCGAAGCGAATGCGCTCGACCAGTTGCGTTCGATGAATCCGGACGCGGTCGTGCTGGTGACACGCGGCGCGGACAAGGCGACGCTGATCGACGGCGGGCTGATCGTCGAAGCGGCGCCGCCGCGCGTCGAAGTGGCGGACACGGTCGGCGCCGGCGATGCGTCGATCGGTGGCCTGCTGTTCAGCCTGATGAGCGCGCCGCAACGCAAGTGGAACGAGCATCTCGCGTTCGCGCTGGCCGCCGGCGCGGCCGCTTGCCGGCATGCGGGCGCGCATTCGCCGACCCTCGACGAAGTGGTCTCGCTGCTCAACGACTGAGTCGCGCGCGCCGGTCTGAAAGCGATCAAACGGCGTGCTACGATGGAATCTCCTTCCTGCAGGAGAGGCATCATGGAGGACGTCACCTACACCAAGGGACTCTATACGGCCACCGCAAGCGTGCGCCCGGTAGACGGTGGACGCTATCAGGGCGTCGTCGCGCTCGAACGCGACGAAGGCGACGAGACCGAGAACACGGTCTACGAAGTCGACAGCGTATCGGCCAGCTCCGAAGAAGCGCTCGAAGAAGCGAAAGCGCTTGCCCATCGGATTCTCGGCGAAATCGAACTCTAGCGGGCGAACGCGGCGTGCGTTCGCGGCGTGCCGCGTCCTGTCCCGCCTGATTCGCGTGATTTGCCGCAGCGACGATGTGTGCACTCGCATCGAACTTCGAGCGACCTGACATCGATTCGTCTGCACGCGACTTGTCGTGCTCAACAGGCGGAGGCGAACATGACTGAACCGCTTTTCCTCTACGGCGTGTACTCGATTCACGTGCGGCCACTCGCGCTGCAGGGCGCCCGCTGGGACGCCGAGTACGAAATCCGGCATCGCGATCACGCGGTGCAGCGCTGGACGACGGTCGGCGGCGACACCGGCTATGCGACCGAAGCCGAAGCGGTCGAATCCGCGCATCAGCATGCGGTGGCGGATATCGACCACGGCGCGGGCATTCCGAAGCCGCGTGCGTTTCCGTGAAGTGCGCATGGCCGTGCGAACCGGCTGAACATAGAGCGCGCGGCGCCAGCTGATTGCCGCATGTCGCCGCGCACGCCGTCGTTGCCGCTGTACGCGTGATGGTTGGCACTGCGCCCGCTCGCGTGGTGGCCGCGCCCCGCCGTTGTCCGTGGCTGCCGCCCCACCGCTGTGGTCGCCCGTCCGCCGTTGTCGTCGCTACCCCCGCTGTAATCGCCGCCGAGCGATCACACAAATCCATCTGACGCCTATGCGTCGCGTGCTACGCTTTGCGCGTTTTCATATCCCCGAGGATGCGATGGCGCGCGGCACGTCCGATCGGCCAGACGAGCCGAACTCTCCCCGTCAACGCAGCGGCCGGCGCTCCGAAAGCGTCCGGATCGACCGCACGTTGCGCGTGCGCGCGCACACCATCGTCACGCACGGGCTGCCGATGCGCGTCTGGCACGACCTCTATCACCGCGCGCTGACGATGAAGTGGCCCACCTTCTTCGCTTCGCTCGCCGCGCTGTTCCTCGTGCTCAACACCGCGTTTGCATCGCTTTACATGCTCGGCCATGATTCGATCGCGAATCAGAATCCACACGGTTTTATCGGCGCATTTTTCTTTAGCGTCGAAACCCTCGCGACGGTCGGCTATGGCGACATGCATCCGCAGACCATCTACGCGCATCTGGTCGCGACGCTCGAAATTTTCGTCGGCATGTCGGGCATTGCGCTCGCCACCGGGCTGGTCTTCGCGCGTTTCTCGCGGCCGCGCGCGTTGATCATCTTCGCGCGCCTCGCGGTCGTGCATCCGGTCGAGGGCCGCCCGACGCTGATGGTGCGCGCGGCCAATGCGCGCCAGAACGTGATCGCCGAAGCGCGCGCAAGACTGCGCCTGATGCGCGTCGAGACAACGCAGGAAGGCTACCGGATCCGGCGAATTCTCGATCTTCCGCTCGTGCGCGATCAGCATCCGCTGTTTGTGTTCGGCTGGAACCTGATGCATGTGATCGATGAGCAGAGCCCGCTATTCGGCGCGAACACCGAGTCGCTCGCAAAGCAGGACGCGGAACTGCTGCTGACCATCGAAGGCTCCGACGAAAACACCGCGCAGACGATGCAGGCGCGATATTCGTGGCGCGCGAGCGATATCCGCTGGCAGCACCGTTATGTCGACATCATTCGCGAAGAGGGCAACGTCAGTCACGTCGACTACACCGAGTTCGACCATGTGCTGCCGTTCGAGCCAATGCCGCCCGCTGGTGCCACCCGCTGATGCCGCCCAACGCGCCGCCCGCGTCCCGGCAGATTTATCTCAAAAATAGCGGAATTCGCCTCGGTCATCGCGCCGCCGTGCCGTGATCGCGCAAACTTAGTAAAAATTTTTTCTGTTTCAGGCGGAAAAATAGAGTCTCTTTCGTCGTGCAAATGTTGGGCCGATTACGCAGAACATCACGCAAAATCGGCCACGCGTGTAACAAGGAGACTCCATGACCGCCCGCCTGCCTGCCGATCTCGCCCACGGCACGCCCGCGCTCGCCGACTATCGGCTGTCCGACAATCTCACCGCGACGCGTGGCCGTATTTTCCTGACCGGCACTCAGGCACTGGTGCGTCTCGTGCTGATGCAGCGCGCGCTCGATCACGCGCAAGGGCTGCATACCGCCGGCTTTGTCAGCGGCTATCGCGGCTCGCCGCTCGGCATGGTCGATCAGCAATTGTGGAAAGCGGGCAAGCTGCTCGCCGCCAACGACATCCGCTTTCTGCCGGCGATCAACGAAGAACTGGGCGGCACCGCGGTGCTCGGCACGCAGCGCGTCGAAGCCGACCCGCAGCGCACCGTCGATGGCGTGTTCGCGATGTGGTACGGCAAAGGCCCCGGCGTCGATCGCGCGGGCGATGCGCTGAAGCACGGCAACGCGTACGGCTCGTCGCCGCACGGCGGCGTGCTGGTGGTCGCGGGCGACGATCACGGCTGCGTGTCGTCGTCGATGCCGCATCAAAGCGACTTCGCGATGATCGCGTGGCAAATGCCGATCGTGAATCCGTCGAACATCGCCGATATGCTCGAGTTCGGACTGTACGGCTGGGCGTTGTCGCGTTTTTCGGGTGCATGGGTCGGCTTCAAGGCGATCTCGGAGACGGTCGAGTCCGGCTCGAGCGTCGACCTCGATGCGCTGCGCACCGACTGGGCCGTCTGCACCGGCTTCGCGACGCCGCAGGACGGCCTGCACAATCGCTGGCCCGATCTGCCGAGCCTCGCCATCGAAGCGCGCCTCGCCGCGAAGCTCGACGCGGTACGGCACTTCGCGCGCATCAACAGCATCGACAAGTGGATTGCGCCCAGTCCGCATGCGAACGTCGGCATCGTCACGTGCGGCAAGGCGCATCCCGATCTGATGGAAGCACTGCGCCGCCTCGACCTGAGCGTCGCGGATCTCGACGCGGCCGGTGTGCGGATCTACAAGGTCGGCCTGTCGTTTCCGCTCGAAATGACGCGCATCGATGCGTTCGTCGGGGGTCTGTCGGAAGTCCTGGTGATTGAAGAGAAAGGCCCGGTGGTCGAGCAGCAGATCAAGGAATACCTGTACAACCGGCAAAGCGGCGCGCGGCCGATTGTGGTCGGCAAGCACGCGGCGGACGGCACGCCGCTACTGTCCGCGCTCGGCGAATTGCGGCCGTCGCGTATTCTGCCGGTGTTCGCGAGCTGGCTCGCGCGCCACAAGCCGGCACTGGACCGGCGCGAGCGCGTCGTCGATCTGGTCGCGCCGCAGATCCTGTCGAACGAAGCCGATGCGGTGCGACGCACACCCTACTTCTGCTCCGGCTGCCCGCACAACACATCGACGAAAGTGCCGGAAGGCTCGATCGCGCAGGCCGGCATCGGCTGCCACTTCATGGCGTCGTGGATGGAGCGCGATACGACCGGGCTGATCCAGATGGGCGGCGAAGGCGTCGACTGGGCCGCGCATTCGATGTTCACGCGGACGCGCCACGTATTCCAGAACCTCGGCGACGGCACTTACTTTCATTCGGGCATTCTGGCGATCCGCCAGGCAGTCGCGGCAAAAGCGACGATCACCTACAAGATCCTCTACAACGACGCAGTCGCGATGACCGGCGGACAGCCGGTCGACGGCAGCATCTCGGTGCCGCAAATCGCGCGGCAGGTGGAAGCGGAGGGCGTGTCGCACTTCGTCGTGGTCAGCGACGAACCGGAAAAGTACGACGGCCACCACGGGCTCTTTCCGAAGGGCACGACGTTTCATCACCGCAGCGAACTCGACACCGTGCAGCGGCAATTGCGCGATATCGACGGCGTCACGGTGCTGATCTACGACCAGACTTGCGCGGCCGAAAAGCGCCGTCGCCGCAAGAAAGGCGAATTCCCCGATCCGGACAAGCGGCTCTTTATCAACGAAGCGGTATGCGAAGGCTGCGGCGATTGCGGCGTGCAGTCGAACTGCCTGTCGGTCGAGCCGGTCGAAACGCCGCTGGGCCGCAAGCGCCGCATCGATCAGTCTTCATGCAACAAGGACTATTCGTGCGTGAACGGCTTTTGCCCGAGCTTCGTCACGATCGAAGGCGCGGCGCTGAAGAAGGCCGCGGGCGTCGCGTTCGACGCGGCAGCGCTGGCGGCGCGCGTCGATGCGCTGCCGCAGCCCGCCACGCATCTCGATGCGGCGCCGTACGACATCCTCGTGACCGGTGTCGGCGGCACCGGTGTGGTGACGGTCGGCGCATTGATCAGCATGGCCGCGCATCTGGAAGGCAAGAGCGCGTCGGTGCTCGATTTCATGGGGTTTGCGCAGAAGGGCGGCTCGGTGCTGTCGTACGTGCGTTTTGCCGCACGCGACGAATGGCTGAACCAGGTGCGCATCGACACACAGCAGGCGGACGTGCTGCTCGCGTGCGATATGGTGGTCGGCGCGAGCGCGGAAGCGTTGCAGACGGTGCGTCACGGACGCACGCGCATCGTCGTGAATACGCACGCGATTCCGAATGCGACGTTCGTACGCGATCCGGATGCGAACCTGCACGCGAGCGCGCTGCTCGACAAGATGCGCAATGCCGCGGGTGACGAACGGCTGTCGTCATGCGACGCGCAGGCGTGGGCGACACGTTTTCTCGGCGATACGATCGGCGCGAACATTCTGATGCTCGGCTACGCGTGGCAACTCGGACTCGTGCCCGTGTCGTTCGCGGCGATGATGCGCGCGATCGAATTGAACAACGTCGCGGTGCAGATGAACCAGCTCGCGTTTTCGATCGGACGGCTCGTCGCCGCCGATCCGGCATCGCTCGAAACGTTGTGGCAGCAACGGCACGCGGGCTCGACGCCGCAGGGCGTGGCCATGGATAGCACAGGCACGCTCGACGCGTTGATCGCCGATCGCGAGGCGCGTCTCGCCGCGTACGGCGGTGCTCGCACCGTCACGCGTTACCGCACGCTCGTCGACGCGGCGCGGCGTGCCGAGCGCCGCGCGTGCGGCCAGCCCGACTTGACGGGCGAGCGCGTGACCCGCGCCGTCGCGACGACGTTCTATCGCCTGCTCGCGGTGAAGGACGAATACGAAGTCGCGCGACTCTATGCGGACCCGGCGTTCCGCGCGGCGCTCGAAGCGCAATTCGAAGGCGTCGCGGGCAAGGACTTTCGCGTGAAGTTCAATATGGCGCCGCCGGCACTGTCGCGTGCGCCAGGCCGCGGCGGTGCGAACGCGCAGCCGCGCAAGCGGACGTTTGGTCAATGGATGTGGCCGGTGCTGCGAGTGCTGGCGGCATGCCGGCGGCTGCGCGGCACCCCGCTCGATCCGTTCGGACGTACCGCCGAGCGCCGCATGGAGCGGCAACTCGCCGACGATTATCAGACGACGATCGAACGCGCACTGACGATCCTCACCATTGATACCGCGGAGGACATCGCGAAGCTCGCGGACTTGCATGCGCGGGTGCGCGGCTATGGTCACGTAAAACTCGCGAATCTCGCGGCGGTGAAGCGTAGCGAACGGGAACTGGCGGCACGGCTGAAGCTCGATGTCGCGACCGGCGCGGCCGTGCAGCACGCGCTCGATCAGGCGAAGGGCGCGGGTGTACTAAAGGGGATTCCGGTTGTCGTCGCGAGGTGAGTGCGGGCGCTGATACGGGATGCCCATGTGATCATGCGCTCATGTAGCCGCATCAGCTGCCCCATCGAGTAACGCTCTCGCCTGCGCGACCTTACACGGATCGATCGGAGCCGCGCTATCGCCGCCCACTCGCACGCCGCTGCCGAAATGCACCGCGCGCACGCCAGTCGCGGCGACGAAACCCGCCAGCGCATCGACCGTCAGCCCCGCGCCGGCCAGCACCGTGCAATGCGTTTGTCGAGCCTGTGCGACCAACGCGCGGACCGTCTGCTCCGCGAGCAATACCGACCGCGCGCCGCCCGAAGTCAGCACATTCGTCACCGTGTCGAACCCGAGCAGCACGTCGAACGCGCGCGGCAAATCGCGCGCCTCATCGAATGCGCGGTGAAACGTAATCGGCAGACCATCCGCCGCATCCACCGCGCGCGCGAGCCCATCGCGATCGATATCGCCCGCTGGCGTCAGCATCCCGATCACGATGCCGTGCGCGCGTGCCGCCGCAATCGCGCGCACATCGCGCAGCATCACCGCGTAGTCATGCGTGTCGAACACGAATGAGCGGCTATGCGGCCGCACAATCACATTCACCGGAATGCGCACCGCCTGGATGACCGCTTCGACCATCCCGATGCTCGGCGTGAGACCGCCTTCGCCGAATGCGGTGATCAGTTCGAGCCGGTCCGCGCCGGCTTGCTCGGCGGCTTGCGCATCGGCGAGCGTCGTTGCGATGACTTCGAGCAGAATGCGCTTTTCAGCGCGGGCTTTCGCAGAAGATTCAGGCATCGCACGCACACGTCGTTATCGAAAACGACATGATGTCAGAACCGCTCGTCGTCGAACCAGTCGATGTCGCCGCACAACACGCACAGGCGGTCGCCAACATGCGCCGCGACCGACAACGTCACGCATGGCACCGCTTCGTTGATCGACAGATACGGCCGCGTCACGTGCACGCGCCCCGGATCCGCAATCGCGCTGCGGAAGTACGGGCGCCTGAGCCAGTTCGCGCCTTGCGCGTCGGTCAGCGGTAAATAGCGTGTCTCGTGCGCTGCGCGGTCCGCGCGCAGCACCACGTTGCGGCCGGCTTGCCGTCCTCGCGCATCGAGCAGATAGCAGCGCGCCGCATCGTCGAGCGCGAGGAAGTTCCAGCACACTTCATCGAGCGGCTCGCCGGCCGCAAGCCGCTCCGCCGCGCGCTCGAACGCGCGAAGGTACGGCGCGAGCCGGTTCGTCATATGCCGCTCGCGGGCTTCGGTAAGCGACTGGTGGCGCTCGCTGAGTTCGCCAATACACTGCGCGGCGTGTGCGCTATCCGCAGGCCCCGGCGCCGGCCGGCCAAAGTAAAACCCCTGCACGAAATCGACGTCGCATGACAGCGCCAGATGCGCTTCATGCTCGGTCTCCACGCCTTCGATCAGCACCAGCTTGCCCGCCTCGTGCAGTAGCGCGACGAGGCCCGGCAGAATCGCGGCGACATCCGCGCGATGCGCGGCCTGCGACAACATGATGCGATCGAGCTTGACGATATCTGGATTCAACTGCCAGATGCGCTCGATATTCGAGTGCCCGGCGCCGAAGTCGTCTAGCGCGATCAGGAAGCCGCGCTCGCGGAACTGGCGTACCGCTTCGGCAAGACGTTCGACATCGTCGGTGCCCTGCTCGAGCACCTCGAGCACGACACGCCGCGGCGACAGATCGAGCCGCGCGAGGTTGGCAAGCAGCGACGCCGAATGATAAGGGTCCGTCAGTGCGCCCGGATGCACGTTCAGAAACAGCCATTCGCGCTCGGCGCCGAGCAGCCGGAAGTTTTCCATATGCAGCGCTTGCGCGAGCCGGTCGACATGCAGCACATCGCCGACCCGAGCCGCTTCGCCGAATACATCGACTGGCGAAACCGCGCGATCGAACGCGTCGTGCGCGCGCAGCAAACCTTCGTAGCCGACCGCGCGCATATGCGACAGGCTGAAGATCGGCTGAAACACGCTCGTCAACGTGAGCCCGCTGTGCTGCACCGAGTAGCGCTGCAGCCCCGAAGCCACACTCAATTCGAAACCATGCGGCGCCGCGGCCGTTCTTTCCTGTTGCGCTGTGATCATCCATTCCTCTCACGCGAAGCGAAGCTGTATCCGCCACGGACGCGTTCCGGCGGCCCGTTATCGAATGTGCAATGTCATCTCATGTTAAGCAAGCTCCATGCGCACGGTAGCGCACTATCGTGCATGGTTCGCGATGACGCTTGCACCGGCCGTAAGGTTAGCGTGTCGAGCATGGGGCGCGACGCACTGCGGCGGTGCGTCGCGCTTGCGTGATGAATAGGCGCGACTTGCCGCCGGTGTGCGAGATGTGCACTTCTACAGATTAGGCAGGCTGCCGCTGGCGGCAACCAGGGATCGCGGCAGGCTCGGCGATGCGGCAACATAAATGAACCAGCGCGAACCGGCGCGAACACCGCGAACAAGCCGGGCAAGCCGGAAACCGGACAAGCGCAAATAACGGCAACAAGCAGGACCGTTGCAGGATCAAGCGCGCCCCGCCAGGACGAGGCGGAAGCAAAGCCAATCGCACGACCGCGAACGTCAGACTACCGGCTCCTGCGCGGGCCTGCGGCGGAGCAACGCATAGAGAATGATCGCGCCGAAGGTCGCGGTGCCGATTCCGCCGAGCCCAAACGCACCGATCTTCAGCGAGAAGTCGCCGGCGCCGAGCACGAGCGTCACCGCGGCGACGATCAGATTACGGTTGTCCGAGAAGTCGACCTTATTGACGACCCAGATCCGCGCGCCGGTCACCGCGATCAGACCGAACACGACGATCGATACACCGCCCAGCACAGGCCCAGGAATCGTCTGAATCACAGCGCCAAATTTAGGAGAGAAGCCAAGAACAAGCGCGATCACCGCGGCCATTACGAACACGAGCGTCGAGTAGATCCTGGTGACCGCCATCACGCCGATGTTTTCCGCATACGTGGTCACGCCGGTGCCGCCCGCGAACCCGGAGAGCACGGTCGCGAAGCCATCGCCGATAAATGCGCGGCCGATATAGCGATCGAGGTTTTGCCCGGTCATCGCGGCCACCGCCTTGATATGGCCGAGGTTCTCCGCGACCAGAATGACCGCGACCGGCGCGAGCAGCGCCATCGCGTGCGGAACGAACACCGGCGCCATGAAGTGCGGCATCCCCCACCACGGCGCATGCGCGACGATCGAAAAGTCGATCGGCGTGCCCATGCCCAATCCGTTCGCGACGATCGCGTAGATCACATAGGCGATCAGCAGGCCGACGAGAATCAGCAGCCGCTGCACCATGCCATGCGCGAACACCGCTACCGCGCCAACGCAGACCACGGTGACCAGCGCCATCCATGCATCGAACGCGGTCGCGCTGACGCTTCTCACCGCGATCGGTGCGAGATTCAGGCCGATCACCGCGACGATCGAGCCGGTCACGACCGGCGGCATCAGCGTTTCGATCCACGCGGTGCCCAACGCCGCAACGATCGCGCCGATGATCATGTAGACCACGCCGCACGCGATGATCCCGCCCAGCGCGATCGGAATATTCGGGTTCGGCCCGTGTCCGGCGTAACCCGTCACCGCGATCACCAGCGCGATAAAAGCGAAGCTCGACCCAAGGTAGCTCGGCACGCGCCCTCCGGTGACCACGAAGAACCACAGCGTGCCGATGCCCGACATGAAAATACACAGATTGGGATCGAAGCCCATCAGCAGCGGCGCAAGCACAGTCGAGCCGAACATCGCGACCACATGCTGAACACCCATCGCGAACATCTGCGGCAGCGGCAAGCGCTCGTCGGTTGCGATCACGCGACCGTCGCTGCGTTGCTGAAGGCGCCAGCGGGGGAAGTAGGAATCGGCCATGCGGGGTTCTCCTCTCTATACGGCGTGAATGTTGGTCTGGTTATCGCTTGCGCCGCGTCGCTGAAGCCGCGTCACTTAAGCATCGATCGGCCGCATAGGACGGCTGAGCTACGCGCGAGTGTACGGAGAGGTAATTGCACTGACAAGGCAGGTAACTTCGGTTTGTGCTTAAGCACTTGCGTCCCGGATTGGGACTAGTCTGATTATCGGCAGCGGGGTCCGCCACTACACTGCCTTGGCTGCGCGACCCCATACATGAGTGGCGTATGCGATGTTGTAACTCTCCGACTTTCCGCTCGCACTCCCCGGTGCGAGCGGTTTTTTTTGCCTCGACGCCGCTTTCGCGGAATTGTTACCCGCATGACCTGAATTTCTTCACGGTTGACTCCCGGCGGCCTGCACGGCCCGATAGCCATTGACGATACCTGCCCCGATAGGCTTATCCGGCGTGACATTGGGCGGCGTGGCTGTCGATTGCAACAACGCAATCACTTTCGCAGGCGTGAGTAGCTGCTTTCGAAGGATGAGACGATAGCTCTGCATCATGGCAACAATACCCGCAACATGAGGCGTTGCTTGTGAGGTTCCCACACTGCCGTGATAGCTTGGCGTGCCCGGTACGGTAGTCCCACTGTTAAAGGCCGACCATATAAAACCTGACGTGGGTGAAGTTCGGTCACCGCCCGGCGCGGCTAGCGTAACAGCCCCATAGTCGGAATAAAATGCGCGCTGACTGCTGATACCTACGGCAGCGACTGACACCACACCGGAGCAGTTTGCTGGTTCGACGGTGGACACATCGACATTAGCGTTTCCCGCAGCAACAACGACAACGGCTCCCCGGCCAAGCGCCGCGCTGATAGCTTGGCCCAACGCACCGTCCGGATCGCAGGTACCTTGTCCACCCAGGCTCAGGCTCAGCACCTGAGCCGGGTGTCGATTGGCCGGCACCCCTGGCACGCTGCCCCCCGATGCCCACACGATGGCATCAGCGATATCGGCATTGCTGCCACCGCAATGCCCCACCACGCGTATCGGCACCACCTGCGCGCCATACGCGGTGCCTGACAGCCCGAGAATATTGTTGGTAAGTTCACCGCCGACCGTGCCAAACACATGCGTGCCATGCCAGGAACTGTTCTTTGCGGCCGCACCCTCGCCGCATTCACCGGCGGTCTCCCAGTCGCCCGTATCCCAGCCGCCCGGAATCCGGCCATCGGCAGGACGGCCCGATATGTCCGCACTGCTGATGAAGTCATACCCGGCATTGGCGAGACTTAGATCGAGATCGGGGTGCACGGTCACACCCGTATCGAGGCTAGCGATCGTAATGCCCGCACCATTGGACAATTGCCACGCGTGCTGGATCTCGGCACCACCCCAGTCTGGAACAGAAGTTCGTAGTGAATCATCCAGAAAACCGGCCCCATTGGCCTGAAGATAATCCCACTGATAGCGAGGAAAACCAAGATCAAGATCGACAGGCAAGCTGATGTCATCCAGTTTCATCAAATACTCGGGTTCCACATACTTCACGGCAGGATCAGCGGCAATCTGCCTGATGAGTGCCTCCGTTTCAGACGCCGACAAATCGCGATTCATATGCACTAGTTCCGCGCCTGTCGCAAGCTGGCGCACGTAATGCGCATGCAAGGCTATCGCCGCTGAAAGAGACGCATGCCCCGCCGCGGCATCGACATTTGCTTCGACGCTGGAAGCGTGGCCACGCATGGAACTCCCAACCCTATAGTTAATCAGGATGCCCCGATAGGTCTGGTTGTTCTGTAACGTGCGGAGGTTGAAGTTTTTCGTTGGCGGCGGCATGTCCACCGTGGTGGCTTCAATAGAAACCGAAATAATCAGCAGCAGCGGGGCAAAAATCGCTTTCAAAATATGCGGCGTCATTTCGGCTCACCTGTTCAATGTGATACCAATGCAGCACTCACCTCCGTTTAAACGGGGGGGCGGGGCGAAGGTTCCGTGTATCTGGTTGATCATTTGGCGACTTCGAATCACCAAGGATAAGTGACCTGCCGGCGCAGCCAGCTGGCCGCGAGGCCACGTGCACTTTATGTCATTGATTGCTCGCGGCAGACTTTCAGGAAAGCAAACGAAATCGCAGCGGCATGCCCACTCACCACATTTCTTTTTGTTTCCACCCAATTAAATCAACGTATTGCCTGATCATCCTGTTTTATCAGCCGCATTTTTATAATAGGCATATTCGATAAAATTGGAAGAATTTAGAACCATAAGTTAAAACGGGCAGTGCGTTTGCATTCCAGGCTGTCGGCGAATCAACTTGCAGCAGATCAAACTGTCCGCATTACTTGACCAGTTCAGAACGCAGCGGCCGCCAGCTTTCTCGCATGCGCGCGGAGATCGGCGGGCCAGCCGTCGGTCATTCGCTCGAAGCGCGCGCGGTCGTTTGCATACAGCGCGCGCGTGGCTTCCTCGTAGTCCGGCAGGTTGCCGGCAATCGCCGTCATAAAGCGATACGTCACTTCCTGCGCGTGACGCACGCGCTCCCTGTCCGAGCCCGCCGCGCGCGCGGCGTCGACCAGCTTGCGCATCGCAACCGACGCGCCGCCGGGTTGGCCATTCAACCATTCCCAGTGACGCGGCAGCAGCGTCACTTCACGGGCGATCACGCCCAGTTTCGGCCGGCCGCGTCCGCGTGTGGTTTCAACCGGGGAAACGGCCGCGTCGGCGGCGTGCTCCCCGGCATCGGCGCCGGCATCGGCCTTGCGATCCGTGTCTGCGCCCGCCAGCCGCGCCAGCACATCGTCGACGCTGCCGCGCAGATCGAACTCGACTGGCCGGCTCGTCGCATCGTCGAAGACGAGGATCGGCTCGCCGCCCGCCCGGTCATGCGAACGCTTGACCGCGATCGCGACGTCCTTCAACGACCCGGACGCGATGCGCCGGACGCCTTCGAATGCGGTGCAGGTTGCGGTAGGCGTAGCCATCGAACGTCTCCCGGATTGAGCCGTCCATATTTTACCCGGGTATAAATCGGATTGCAATATTACCCGGGTAAATCTGGCGAGTCCCTCGACACGCATGCGCGCAACGCGGTGATCAGATCGAGCGGATCGTACGGCTTGCGCAATTGCAGCGCGTCGCCCAGCACCGCTTGCTGATCCGGCGTGAGTTCGACCGGATGGCCGCTGACGAAGATCACGCGCAATTGCGGCTGACGCCGCTTCGCTTCGAGCGCGAGATCGACGCCCGAGCTACCGGCCAGACCAATATCGGTGAGCAGCACATCGACTGGTTGCGCAGCGATCACACGCTGTGCGGCGTCGCTGCCGGCCGCTTCGAAGATGTCGAGTCCGAATGTGCGCAGCACTTCGGCGGTACTCGCGCGCACCATCTCGTCATCTTCGACAAACAGGATGCGCAGCCCGCGCACCGCATCGAAGGTGTCGTTGCTGTGGCGGTCGACCAGCGTGACGGTTTGCGAATCGGCCGCCTGCAGCGTCGGCGTGCCGGCATGCTTCACGCCCGGCGCCCGCAGCGCATTGCGAATTCTGCGCGCGAGCGCTTCATGCGTGTACGGCTTGCTCAACAGTTCGACGCCTTCATCGAGGCGTCCCGCGTGCACGATCGCGTTGTCCGTATAGCCCGACGTAAACAGCACCGCTAACGCCGGCTGCCGCTCGCGCGCCTTGCGCGCAAGCTCGGTGCTGCGCAATGGTCCGGGCATCACCACGTCGGTGAACAACAGATGGATCGGCACACCGCTTTCGACGATCGCAAGCGCGCTTTGCGCATCCTTCGCGCGCAGCACGTGATAGCCGAGGCTCGACAGCATTTCGACGACTGTCGTGCGCACGTCCTCATCGTCCTCGACAACGAGAATGGTTTCGGCGCCGCCCTTCACCGGTCCGGCATCGATGTCGGTCTCGAGATCTTCCTGCTGGCGCACGCGCGGCAGATAAAGGCGGATCGTCGTGCCATGGCCGGGCTCGCTATAAATCTTCACATGCCCGCCCGACTGCTTGACGAAGCCATACACCATGCTCAAGCCGAGGCCGGTCCCCTGGCCTTCGCGCTTGGTCGTGAAGAACGGCTCGAACACGTGCTCCTGCACTTCGGGCGTCATACCGGTGCCGGTATCCGTAACGGCGACCATTACGTATTGCCCCGGCAGCACATCGGCATTGCGCTTCGCGTATGCGTCGTCGAGCGCTGCATTGCCCGCTTCGATGGTCAGCTTGCCCTGGCCATCCATCGCGTCGCGCGCGTTGATCGCCAGATTGAGCAACGCGTTTTCGACCTGGAACGGATCGACGAGCGTGTTCCACAGCCCGCCGGAGACGATCGTCTCAATCTCGATGCCATCTCCAAGTGCGCGCCGCAGCATATCGTCGAGGCCGCGCACGAAGCGCCCGAGGTTCACGACTTTCGGCGCGAGCGGCTGGCGCCGGCCGAACGCGAGTAATTGCGACGCGAGCTTCGCGCCGCGCGCGACACCGGCCAGTGCATTGCGCACCCGCTGCGCAGGCCGCCCGGAACCCGCGACATCCTGCGAGAGCAGCTGCAGATTGCCGCCCACCACCTGCAACAGATTGTTGAAGTCATGCGCGACACCGCCGGTCAGTTTGCCGATCGCTTCCATCTTTTGCGCGAAACGCAGCGCCTCTTCCGCGTGCCGCAGCGCTTCCTGGGTTTCGCGATCCGTGGTGACGTCGCGGCCCACGCCGTGAATCCGCTCGGTGTCCGGATCGAGCGCGAGCGTCCATGCGATCCAGCACCACGTGCCGTCGCTGCGCCGCAACCGGTTTTCGTAGCGGACCGGCGCACCCGTCATGTGCAAGTCGTGAATCCGTGCGTTCGCGAGTTCGAGATCGTCCGGATGAACCAGATCGAAATACGATTGTGTCGTGAGGGACCACGTCGGATGCCCGAGCACGCGGGTCCACGACGGACTCACGCGCTGCAGCGCGCCGTCGAGGCCGGCCACGACCAGCAGATCTTCGCTGAGCTCCCACAAACGATCGCGATCCGCGACCGCCTCGGCGACGCGAACTTCAAGTGTTTCGTTCAGGTTATGCAGCGCGGCCTGCGCTTTCGAGCGTGCAGCGATCTCGTTCTGCGCGGCCCGATAAAGCCGCGCATTGTCGATCGCGCTCGCCGCCTGCGCGGCAATGCCCGCGAGAAACCGTTCGGCGCGCGCGGTGAACACGCCCGGCTGCGGGTGGCCGAAGAACAGACCGCCTAGCACTTCGCCGGTGCGCGACACCACCGGCGCGGCGAGATAACTGACCACTTTCAGATGGCCAGCCGGCATTCCGTAGTACGGATCGTTTTCGCCATAACGCGGGTCCTTCGTGATGTCGTCGGAACGCACGATGCCTTCGCCGTTGAAGGTCGGTGCGAACACTGCGGTATTGCGCGGCATCGGAAACTTCGAAAACGCGTCTTTCGGCACGCCCGACAGCGTGTACAGCGTATAGCGGCCGCCGTCTTCGTCCTGCACGTTGTAGAAAAACGAGCCGAACGCGGCGCCGGTCAGTTCGGTCGCCGCATCGGTGACGGTCTGCACCGCGCGGTTCAGATCGAGTTCCGCCGCGACCGCGGTGCCGATCCGGTTCAGGATTTCGAGCGTGCGGGTTTCGTCGGCAAGACGCTGCCGCGATTCGCGGCGCAGCCGCGCAAGCTGCAGATTGCCGGCCACCCGCGCAAGCAGCTCACGGGCGGAAAACGGCTTGGTCAGGTAGTCGTCGGCGCCCGACTCCAGGCCGCCGACCTTCGCCTCCTCGCCCGCTCGCGCGGAGAGCAGCAGCACCGGCGTCTCGCGCCATTGCGGGTCCGCGCGCAGTTCGCGCACGAGGCCGAAACCGTCCAGCCGCGGCATCATCACGTCCGATACGACGAGGTCCGGCACTGCTGCGCGGATCGCGTCGAGTGCGGCGACGCCATCGTCGGCGACCCGCACGTCGTGCCCCGCCGCGCTCAGAATGCGGCACATGTAGTCGCGCAAGTCCGCGTTGTCGTCGACCACCAGCACGCGCGCCGCGCGGCCTTCGACAGGCGTCGTGCCATCGAGCGCCTCGGCGGCCGCGCGCCAGGCGTCGTCCGCTTCGACGTCGGGATCGGCGATGCTCGCGCTATCGGGCAGCCAGCGCAGCGCCGCTTCGACATACGATTGCGCGTGCTTGCTGGTGGCCACGGACGTCGCGCGAGCCGCGCGAGCCGCGCCACCCGACGCGCCCGCTAGCGCCATCGCCTGCTCGCTGCAGGCAGGCACCGCAACCGTGAAGCAGCTGCCGATGCCGAGCTTGCTGTCGACGCGAATCGCACCATCATGCAAGCGCACCAGTTCCTGCACGAGCGCAAGCCCAATGCCGCTGCCTTCGACCGAGCGGCCGGCCGCGCCTTCGACGCGATGAAAGCGCTCGAACAGCCGCGGCAATTCGTGTTCGGGAATGCCGATACCGGTATCCGACACGCACACTTCGACCTTATCGTCCGCAACCGGCTTCACGCTGACGGTGATCGTGCCCGACAGCGTGAACTTGAACGCGTTCGACAGCAGATTCAGCACGATCTTTTCCCACATGTCGCGGTCGATCTCGACTGGACAAGGCAACGGTGAGCAGTCGACGACCAGCGTCATGCCCGCCGACTCGACCGCCGAGCGGAACAGCGAAGCGAGTTCCGCGGTGAACGCGGCGAGATCAGTCGGCTCGCGATGAATCTGGATACGGCCCGCCTCGAGACGCGAAAAATCGAGCAGCGCGTTGACGAGCTTCAACAGCCGCAAGCTGTTGCGATGGGTGACTTCGATCAGATCGCGGCGTTCGTTCGCGGCCAGTTCGCCGTTCGCGCGCAGTTCTTCGAGCGGCCCAAGCATCAGCGTAAGCGGCGTGCGGAACTCGTGGCTGATATTCGAAAAGAACGCGGTCTTCGCAAGGTCGATCTCGGAAAGCGCCTCGGCGCGCCTGCGCTCTTCGTCGTACGCGTGCGCATAGCCGACCGCGCCGCCGATCTGCCGCGCGACGAGGTTCAAAAACGCGCGATAGCTATCGTCGAACAGCCGGAACGGGTTGAGCCCGACGATCAGCACGCCGCCCGGCCCGCGCTGGCCGCTCGGCTGCACGGGCAGCACCGCCGCCTGGCTCGGCGGCTGCGTCCACGGACCGCTTGGCAGCGGCGGCATCGAATCACCGAAGCGTTCGGCGAGACCCGTGACCAGCTTGATGATCTGGCGGCGCTGCACCTCGGCGAACGGCCACACCGGATGCCGGTCCGCATGCATCGACTCGGGCGCGGCCGCATGACCGGCGGCAATGCCGCACGCGCAGGTGAGCGACACGCTCGCGCTGCCGGGTTCGCCTGAATAGAACATCGCGAACGCAATGTCTTGCGGGTCGGTCGCCAGCGCGCGCATGCTGGACTCGCACGCGTCGCGCCACGTGCGCGCGTTGGTCGTCGACGCGCCGATCTCGCGCAGCAACGCCAGTTGCCGCTCGCCGATCACGCGTGCGGTGTCGTCGTTGTTCGCGCAGATGATGCCGCCAGTGCCGCCGTGATCGTCCGGAACCGGGCTGTACGAAAACGTGTAGTAGGTTTCCTCCGGGTAGCCGTTGCGCTCCATGATCAACAGCTTCTGCTCGGTGTACGTGCCTTCGGTGCCGGCCAGCGCGGTGTCGAGCAGCGGCCCGATCTCGTGCCAGATCTCGCGCCACACCGTCGACGTCGGCTGCCCGAGCGCGGCCGGATGCTTGCCGCCGATAATCGACTTGTACGGGTCGTTGTAGAAGAACAGCAGGTCGGGTCCCCAGCCGACCCAGATCGGCTGGCGCGATGTCAGCATGATGCGGATCGCGATCTTCAGGCTTTGCGGCCAGCCATCGGGCGGACCGAGCGTCGTGGCCGACCAGTCGTAGGCGGCGATCAGCGCGCCCATCTCGCCGCCGCCGCGCAAAAAGGCCGCGGTCGCGCCGGCCAGTTGCGCGCCCGCCGCCATCGAGTTGTCTGGTTTCATCAACGCCTTCTCCTGACGTGCCCTGCGCGCGATCGCCCGCGTGCGCTGTGCGCGCTGCGTGTGCCGCGTGCCGCGTGCGGCCTCCGCGTGCTTCCGGCAGCGCGCGTCACAGACCGCGCGTGCGGAGCTCCTTTCTTTTCAGCGACGCGTCCGGCCGCTCAGCCGTCGGCTCGCCGTTCGGTTCATCCGCCAACTCAACTGGCCGGATCAGTACGCAGTTCGAAACCGGGGTTGCGTGGCTGCCCGTTCGCGCCATCCGCCGCAATCACACGCTCGATGTCTTCGAGCGACGCTGGCTTCACCAGATGGTGATCGAAGCCCGCCGCGCGCGTGCGCTGCCGGTCGCTTTCCTGGCCGTAACCGGTCAGCGCGATCAGCAGCGCGCCAGCGGTGGCCGGTTGCGCGCGCAGCGCGCGGGCAACCTGGTAGCCGTCGAGGTCGGGCAGGCCGATGTCGAGGATCACGACTTCCGGTTTGAATTCAGGCGCCGCCGCCAGCGCCGACGCGCCGTCGTACATCACACACACTTGATGGCCGAGCATGTCGAGCAGCACCGACATCGATTCCGCGCCGTCGACGCTATCGTCAACGATCATCACGCGCCTCGCCGACTGCGGCGCAGCGGCCGCCGACTCGTTCTCGGCCGCGGCCGGGTACTGCGGCGTCACCGCGAGCGGCAGCCGCACGACGAACTCGCAGCCGCGGCCGATGCCTTCGGAACGCGCTTCGATCGAGCCGCCGTGCAATTCGGTGAGCGTACGCGCCAGCGACAGCCCGATGCCGAGGCCGCCCTCGGAGTGCGACAGCGAATCGGCCGACTGCATGAACAGATTGAACACGTCGCCCAGTTCCGCGGGCGGAATGCCGATGCCGTTGTCGGTGATGCGAATCGCCACCGACCCATCGACCACGCGCACGTCGAGCCCGATCGCGCCACCGTCCGGCGTGTACTTCGCCGCATTCGACAGCAGATTGCCGATCACCTGCGCGACGCGGATCGGGTCGCCGCGAATCGCGCACGGCGTAGCCGGCACATTCACCCGCAGCGTGTGATGTTTGCGCTCGATCGACGGCTGATTCGTTTCGACCGCGGTCGCAACCGCCGACGCGATATCGACGGTTTCCATCCGCAGCGCGATCTTGCCGTGCGTGATACGCGACACATCGAGCAGGTCGTCGACGAGCCGGCTCAGATGCTCGACCTGGCGGCGCGCAATCATCCGCGCGTCGCGCACGATCGCGTCGGCCGCGTTGTATTTCGGGTCCATCAGTTCGACCGCGTTGCGGATCGGCGCGAGCGGATTGCGCAGTTCGTGCGCGAGCGTCGCGAGGAACTGGTCCTTGCGGCGGTCCGCATCGCGCAGCGCCTCTTCCGCGCGATGCAGGCGCAACAGCGCGCGCACGTTCGCCACCAGTTCGGCGGGCTCGATCGGTTCAGTCAGGTAACTATCGGCGCCGCCGTCGAGTGCGCGAACCTTGTCGAGCGATTGCACCGCGGCGGCCGATGTTTGCAGCACGAGCGTCGAGCGCGTCAGCGGGTCATGCTTGATGCGCGAGCACACCTCGATGCCGTTGATATCGGGCAGTTTCACATCGAGCAGCACGAGCGCGGGCCGGCGCGCGCGCACCTGGTCGAGCGCGCCCTGGCCGGTCGCCGCTTCGATCACGTCGAAGCCCGCATGCACCAGCACGCGCGTTTTCGCGTAGCGGGCGCCGTCGTTGTCGTCGACGTTCAGAACAAGGGGGGCAGCGGCACTCATGCGCGGTCCCCGCGAGCCGCGACTTGCGCCCCTTCTGCAACGCGCAACCCGGCGTCCTCGCCAGCGAGTTCGCCGGCGTCGGCCACCGGCACGAGTTGCACCGGCAGCGTCGCATAAAAGGTCGAGCCGACGCCGAAGCGGCTGTCGACGCCGACGTACCCGCCGAGCAGCGCGGCGAGCTTGCGGCACAGCGGCAAGCCGAGCCCGGTGCCTTTCACCCGCTGTTGCAAATGACTTTGCACTTGCCCGAATTCTTCGAATATCACTTGCTGGTGCTCCTCCGCGATGCCGATGCCGGTATCCGCGACCGTAAACGTGATGTGCTCGCCGTCCGGCTCGAGCCGCGCGCCGACGCGGATCTCGCCGCGCTCGGTAAATTTCAGCGCGTTCGAGACAAAATTACGCAGTATCTGTGTGAGCTTTGCTTCGTCGGTGAAGATCGCCGGTAGTCCTTCTGTCTCCTCGAAAATCAGCCGTACCGCCGGATCGGCCAGCAGCGGCGTCAGCATCGTGCGCAGTGCCGCAAAGAGCCCGGACGGCTTGAACGACGTCGGCAACACGTCGGTTCTGCCGGCTTCGATCTTTGCCAGATCGAGCAGGTCGTTGACGATTTCGGTGAGATCTTCCGCGGACTTGCGAATCAGTAGCACCTGGCGTTCCTGTTCACCACTGAGCTCGCCGTCGAGCCGGTTGAGCAGCAGATTCGTCAGCGCGCGGATCGAACTGAGCGGCGTGCGCAACTCATGGCTCATATTCGACAGGAAGCGGGTTTTCAGCGTGTCGGCGCGGCGCAGCTCGTCGGCGCGTTCGTCGAGTTCCGCGTAGAGCGCAACGACGCCGCGGTTGGTCGCTTCGAGCTCCTGCGTGAGCCGCGTCAGCTCGTCCTGGCGGTCGCGCAGCTCGTTCAGTGTGGACAGCAGTTCGCGGTTTTGCTCCTGCATTTCGTCGAGCGAATCGCGCATCGCCGCGTCGGATGGCGCCGCCGCCGCGCGCGGCCGCGCCGGCTCCTGCATCAATGCGTTGACGATCGCGTCGATGCCGACTGGCGCGATCTCGTCGCGCTCCGTCGGCAACACGCGCGCCATCGATACCGTCGTACCGGCCTCTGAAGACTCGATCGTGCAACGATCCATCAGCCGCCGGCTGCCAGCAATGCCGCGGCCCATACCGGTCGGCGACCGGTAGGTGCCGTCGAGCACCGATTCCAGATCGCGAATGCCGGGTCCGCGGTCGCGTACATCGATCAGAAATACCTGCGGCTTCGCATGCGCGTCTATCGCGAAGATCACTTCGCCTGCATTTGCATACTCGAACGCATTGCGCGCAATCTCGGACACCGCGCTCGCAATGCGCGTCTGATCGAGCGGCGAAAAGCCGAAGCCGGCCGCGATGCCGCGCGCCCGGCGGCGCGCCGCCACCACGTCCTCTTCAGTCTCGAGGCGGATTCGTAGTATCTGCGTTGCCATGCGTGAAATGTACTCCCTGGTCTGCTTTCACCACCACCACGGTTGCATCGTCGCGGTGGCGCGCGAAGTCACGATATAGCACCGCCGCGATCATCACCGCGGGCTGTAGATGCAGGCCGGGATAAGCAGCCAGGTCCCAGCGCGTGCCGATGCCATCGGAATGCAGGATCAGCATTGCATTGCGCGTCCACGGCACTTCGAATTCCTGCGCATCGCGCATCGTGTGGCCGACGATGCCGTTGCGCGATGTCAGTTGCCAGTGGCTGCGCTCGCTGTGGGACGGCGCGGCGACGAGTGGCATCGTGCCCGCTCGTGCGCCGGAGACAAGCGCCGGGCGGCCCGCGCCCGACACCGATGCGGCAATATTGCCGGTGCCCGCAAACGACAGCTGCGAGCGCGCGAGATCGACGCGCGCAATCGCGACTGCGGCGCCGCGCGTCGGGCGCAGCGCGTCGTGTGCGTACTGCATCAGCGCCGCGGGCGAGCGGCCCGCGCGGCGATGCACCGCGTGCACCGCGCCCGCGGCGGCCACATGCGCGTCCGGTCCGTGACCGAGGCCATCGGCGACTGTTACCGTCAACCCATGCTGATCGGCTTCGACACCCCACGCGTCGCCGCACACCATTTCGCCCGGATACGGCACGCAGACTCCGCCGATATCGGTGCCCGACGCCGACGGCGGCGCGCTGCGCGTGTCGGCCCCACCCGGCGCGTGGCCGCGCACGGTCGCGCGCACAATCGTGCCCAACTGCGGCTGCGAATAGATCGACATCTGCTCCGACAGCCGCCGGATCGCACCGAGACCGGTGCCGGGCGTACCGGCCGTTGAACGGCCGTCGTCGAATGCAGCGTGTACATCTGCAATGCCGGGCCCGCGATCGATTGCCAGCACTTCGACACCGCAAGTGCCGCCTGGCGGTGCGGCGCCATCGCGCGACGCCGGCAATGGCGGCAGCTCCCGAACCAGCAGCTCACCGTGCTGCGCATGCTTCAGGATATTGGTGGCCGCCTCGGTGACGATCAGCGCCAGCCGACCCATGTCGGTTTCGCTCAACGCGCACCTTTGCGCCGCATCGCTCGCGCCGCGGCGCGCAAACGCGACACTGCTCGCGTCGGCAATCTCGAACGACGCATGCATGCCTCGCAAACCGTTCAACGATATTTCCATTTCGTGATCGTGACCGTGGTGCCCTTACCCGGTTCAGACTGAATCTCGAACTCGTCGGACAGACGGCGCGCGCCGCCGAGTCCGAGGCCGAGCCCCGAACCGCTTGTAAAACCGTCCTGCAATGCGCGCTCGATATCCGCGATGCCAGCGCCGCGATCGACAAAGGTCAGCCTCAGTCCTTTGCGCGTGCCGTTGACGATCACATTCAGATGCGCGTCCCCGCCGCCGCCATACAACAGCGTATTGCGTGCCAGCTCGCTTGCGGCCGTGACGAACTTCGTCTGATCGACGAGCGAGAAGCCTTGCGCGATCGCCTGATCGCGAACGATCTGCCGCAGCCGGACAATTTCCTGGTCCGAGCGCACACCGATCTCCATCGTCGACGTCACCGTGATGCCGGTTGGATCCATAAGCGGGTCGATCCGAGATCAACGGCGGCGCTGCCGCAGCAGCGCCATGCCGCGCTCGACATTGAGCGCGGTGCGTACGCCGGTCAGCGTCAGGCCGAGTTCGACCAGCGTGATCGCCACCGACGGCTGCATGCCGACCACGACCGTTTCCGCATCGAGCACGGTCGCCATCGCCGCTGTGTTACTGATCATCCGGCCGATAAATGAATCGACGATATCGAGCGCGGAGATGTCGATCAGCACGCCCTTCGCTGAATCTTTGACAATGCGCGCGGTCAGGTCGTCTTGCAGCGCAAGCGCGAGGCGATCGTGCATATCCACCTGAATCGACACGATCAGGCAGTCGCCCATCCGCAAAATCGGAATGCGGTCCATGGCAGCGCCCCTCGGCTCAGTTCGCGCCGCGCACTGCCGCGACGCTCGAACCGGTACGTTGCAGTGCAACGACAAACGCATCGGCGAGCGTCGCTTTGGTCGTCACGTTGGTGAGATCGACACCCAGATGCACGATGGTCTGCGCAATCTGCGGGCGAATTCCGCTAATGATGCAATCGGCGCCCATCAGCCGCGCGGCAGCCACCGTCTTGAGCAGATGCTGCGCGACGAGCGTGTCGACCGTCGGCACGCCGGTGATATCGATAATCGCAATCGACGCGCCCGTGTCGACGATTTTCTGCAGCAGGCTTTCCATCACTACCTGCGTGCGCGCGGAATCGAGCGTGCCGATCAGCGGCAGCGCAAGAATGTCTTCCCACAGTTGCACGACCGGCGTCGACAGTTCGAGCAGTTCTTCTCTCTGGCGCAGGATGATCGACTCGCGGCTGCGCTGGAACACTTCGGTCGTGTAGAGGCCGAGCGCGTCGAGCAGCAGATTCACGGCCCAGCTGGTTTCGGCGAGCGCCGCGGGATTGTCGTTCAACGCGTGGCGCAGCCGCGCGTAAAGCGGCGCCTTCAGCGAAAACACGAAGGTCGCGGTTTCCACCGGCGTAAAGCCTTGCCGCGCGCGAAGCCCGGACATGTCCGCGAGAAACGTACGCACTGGCTCCCACTCGGGGCGGCTCGCGTCGAACGTCTCCGCGTTCGTCAACGTGTCGACAAACACGTTCAGGAAATTGCGGAACTGATCCGACATTTCTGCTTCGGTCGTCAAGCCTCGGCGCAGTGCAATCGACAAATGCTGATTCAGCCAGTCGCTCAATAAGGTATCGCGTTGCTGCGTCAGCACCTCGACTAGAGCGCCGCCTTTCGGTTTGTTCATGGACTCTCCGGGAAGGACAACAAGTAAGTATTGCTTGATTTACTTTCGCGCAAATCGTTTGCGCGCACCCTATGGGCAATCGTTACCGAGTCCGCGCAACGGTGGCGGCGTTTCGATGAACCGATTGTGTGAGCAACCAATAGTACAGGTGAGCCGCGAATCGCGGGCAAATTGAAGGCGGCGGAATCAGGGCTGCGCGCAGACGAAGCTGCTCGCGCGATTCATGTCGCCCTTGCCGAGATAGCGTGGGTACAACGGGTACCGGCACAGCGGCCGCGTGCGGCCATTGGTGGCCGCGGCGATATCGGTGGCCATCAGCGTTTCCGGTGACACGCCATGCGTGACCCAGTTGTCGAGCGCGGTGAGCAGATCGACCGACGGCACGAAGACGCCGCTGCCATGCTGATAGCCTGGCACCATGTAGAGCCGCATGAACGAGTCGACACGCGCCTGTCCGTAACGCGCGACGAGCGCATCGCGGTATGCGATTGTCTGGTTCGGGCTGATCACTTCGTCGGCGAGTCCTTGCAACGTGATCAGCTTGCCGCCGCGCCCGATATAGCGCGTCAGGTCCGGATTCATCGCGCCGATCGTCTCCGACAGTTCGACGAGTTGCGATTCGTAGCGGCCCGGATGCTGCACGTCGAAGCCGAGCGAATCGAACGACGCGTCCTGCGCGATGAAGTAACGCAGATAGCCGTCGCCTTGCGTGAACAGGTAACCGTTGGTCGCGAAGGTCGGCGCCGGCCCGCGCTCGGGCTCGTGCCCGAGTCCGAGCCCGCCAGTCAGACGCGTGCCTTCGAATACGTTATAGCCATGGTAGCCGCCGACGTTCCATGCGAGCTCGTACGGGAGCGTCAAGCCGTCGCGTAACACGAAGAGGGTCGCGAGTTGCGTATTGGTGAGGCATGAGTCGTCGTGTGCGTCGTGTGCGTCGTGTGCGTCGTGTGCGTCGTGTGCGTCGTGTGCGTCGTGTGCGGCGCGCGGTGAGTTGCCTGGTGCGCTGCCGTCTGCGTTATCGCGCGAGGTATGCAGGTTCGCGTGACGGTTCGGCTGCGCGCGCGGCGGGCAGCGTAACGCGTCGATCACTTCGGCTTCGCGTTTGCGGCATGCGCGCACATCGCTGACGATGCCGTCCGCTGCGCCATCGAGCTTGTCGCATACCGCAAGCGAGCGCTGATACACGCGTTCGAGCAGCATCGGCGGTACGTAGCCGCCTGGCGTCCGGTATTCGGCTTCGCCGATCTTCACGCCAATCAGCCGCACGCCGGTGAAGTTAAGCGCTGGCGAATCGGCGATCACGCCATCGTAGTCGTCCGCAAAGCGCTGCATCACCGTGTAGCCCTCGCGGCCGCCGGTCGAGCCGCCGGCAAAGTAGACCTTGTCGGGCTTGCGGCCATACGCGCGCGTGATCAGTTCGACCGCGGCATCCCGGGTTTTCTTCAGATGCGCGTAGCCGAAGTTGATCACCGCTTCGTCGTTCAGTCCGAACGCCGCCATCGATGAATTGCCGACGTGCCCCGAATCGTCGCCGAAGGTCGCATAGCCTTCCGCGAGCGGCGCATGCTCCGGCGAGAACGGCATCGTGCCGAGGCCACTCACCACCACGCCGTTGTATCCGCCGCCGCCGAGTTGCAGCGCGCGGCCATTCCAGTTCCGCGGGAGATTCAGATCGAAGCGGATGTCGGACGTGCCGGCCTTCAGCCCCTTGATGCTGCCGGTGATCCGGCAATAGTCGCCTGCTTCGTTACCGGCGGCGCTCGCCGGAATCAACGCCGCGGAATCGATACGCACGCCATTGGTCGGCAACGCGATGGTTTTCGGCGGCAGGAGCACGCCGGTCAGTTCGGCGCAGCGCAACGACGTCGTGTCAGACGCCGCTTGTGCGGTTGGCTGTGTGATTGGCTGTGTGATTGGCTGTGTGATTGGTTGTGTGGTGGTGGGCTGAGCGGTCTGCTGTGCGGTCTGCCGCGCCGCATTATCCGTCTGCGCGGCGCAGCCTTCGATTCCGGTTACCACGATGAGCAGCAGCACGCCCGCGCGCGCGAACGCGCGCGCGGTGTGAAGCGGCATCGCGCGCGCGCGTGTCACACGTCGGCTCCTTGCACCGCGGGGCGCCTTGCGTTGCGCGTCCAGTCGCGCCATACGCGCGCCAGCGTCAGCACCGCGATAATCGCGACGAGGTCGCCGGCGAACGCAGCGAGATCGTGCGCAACGCCATGCAGCGCCCGTGGAGTCGCCGTATCGACGACCAGCGAAATCACCGTGCCGCCGACGAAACAGACAAGCCCCATTTGTCCGACCGTCACGATGCCGGGCAAACGTTGCGCGAGGCGCGCGATAAAGCCGCTCCGAACCAGCACGACCGCGAGCCAGGCAATCGCAATGAAATTGATCACACGTTCAGTCGACAGGTTCTGTTTCAGATGACCGGGCAGTGGTTGCGTGAGGATAAACAGCTTGACCGTCGCAAAGCCGAGCGCGGCCGCGAGCGCGATGCGCGTCAGCCACCGCCCGGTATTCGTCGCAAGGAAGCCGTCATCGACCGGCCTCACCCGGCACAGAATACCGAGCACGAACATCAACTGCCATGCAAACGGATTGAAAGCCCAATCGCCGACGTCGTCGATCCGCAGCAGTGCCGCGAGCGGCCGCGCCGCGAGCCAGACCACCATGCTCAAAGCAAGTGCCAGGCTCGCCGAGCGCCGCGCGAGCGGCACAATAAATGGCACGGCCAGCGGAAATAGCACATACATCGGCAACACGCTCGACAGATACGGCTGCCGGCGCAGCACGGCAATATCGAACGTCTCGCGCAGCGGAGTCGCCGAAAACGAAGGCCAGCCGGTCAGCTCGACCATTGGCCGGTTCAGGTGGAACAGCGCGAGCACCGCGCCGGACAGCAGCGTCAGCACGGCCGTCAGCAGATACGCGCGGTAAATCTCGACGCTGCGCCTGAAAAAGCGACTTCGCGCGGCCTGTGTGCCGCGTTTGGCCAATACCGCGTCGTACGCGGCGGCGGACGCGTAGCCGCCGAGGCATACGAACACTTCAGCCGAATCGCATAGCGCATATGTGTGCAGCATCAAATGCGACAACACGCTGCCAGGAATGTGATCCAGAGCGATGACGATCAATACGACACCGCGGAAAAAGTCCACTTCGATCGAGCGTCCTCGGCGGGGGGGCATGGGAAGTCTCGGGAGAGTGCCGCTGGTTGCAGGAAAAATCGCGCAAGCGTTCGAGCAGCCTAGCCCCATCCGACAATGGTTGCTTGTGAGAGCACTTCCGGCTGACAGAATGAAATCTGCGCGAGGGTCGCGCGCGCGAAATGATGGGCAACGCCAGGTGATCTGAAAGATACCGACGTGGCGGATGCGCGAAGCCGGCGCTTGCAGTGCGAAGTCCGACGGGCCGGGCAGCGCCTTTTTCGCAAAACGCGCTCAAGCTGGCTGCCGCCGGCCCGTAAACGAGGGCGTCGGGGCGGCTATCGGGTGCGGCGTCTTCGACAGCCCGCTTTGCACCCGCGATTCGATTCGACAGCACGCCATGACCATCGTTCGACGACTTGTGATCACGCTCGCCGTTGCGCTTGTCGCGCTGGTGTTCGTCGGCGGTTACGGACTCGCACAGTTGTATGCATCGAATCAGCGCATCGACGGCCTTGAAACGCGCACGATTCCGGGCCTCCGATCGATTTCGACCGCCGTCGGCGATGTCACCGACATGCGCCTGAACGCGTACCGTTACGTGGTCGACGGCATCGACGACGCTAGCCGTGCCAATATCGCCGCGCTGATCGCGGATGCGGACAAGCGTTTCGATGCGGACCTGACGTCCTACGCAGCAGCCGACGAAACCGCCGCACGTATGCTCGCGGCGGATCGCGCGCATATGGACGCGTACCGCAGTGCGCGCAACCAGTACTTCGACAAACTGCGTGCCGGCGACCGGGACGGCGCGCTGTCGATGCTGCACGACGGCGGCGCGGTGCACACCGCCGCGCTCGCGCTCGATAAAGGTCTGCACGATCATCTCGACTACGACATCGCGCTCAGCCGTTCGATCCGCGATGAAAACGCCGCGCAGTTCAGGACGGTATTTGGCTGGATGATCGCGATCGTCGCGGCCGCGATCATCGCGACCGGCGCATTCGGCGCTCACCTGTACCGGCTGATCGGCAACGGGCTCAACAGTCTGCAGGACACGCTACAAAAGGTCAGCGAATCGCTCGATCTGTCGCGGCACGCGCGCGTCGAGCGGATCGACGAAATCGGGCGGACGGCCGCCGCGCTGAACCGGTTGCTGGAGCGGATGGCGGAGGTCGTTGCCGAGGTGCGGCGCTCGAGCGACGCGGTTGGCATCGCGTCCAGGCAGATCGCCGCGGGTAATCTCGATCTGTCGACGCGCACCGAAGAGCAAGCCGTGTCACTGCAGCAGACCGCGGCGAGCCTCGCGCAACTGACGGCCACCGTGCAGCAGAACGCGGATAACGCGAAACAGGCCAGTTCGCTTGCGCTGAGCACATCGCATATCTCCGATGAAGGCAATCAGTCGGTCGAGCGGATGGTCGGCACGATGAGCGAAATCGCGGCGAGCTCCGCGAAGATCGCGGAAATCACGTCGCTGATCGAAGGCATTGCGTTCCAGACCAATATCCTCGCGCTGAACGCGGCGGTCGAGGCGGCACGAGCGGGCGAACAGGGGCGGGGCTTTGCAGTCGTCGCGTCGGAGGTGCGTAGTCTCGCGCAACGTTCGTCGACCGCGGCGCGGGAAATCAAGGAGCTGATCGAACGCTCGGTCGCGACGATTCGTTCCGGGTCGAGCCAGGCCGAGGAGGTGGGGCGCACGACGGCTCAGGTGCAACAGGCGATCCGGCAGGTCGCGTCGATCATCGGTGAAATCGCGACCGCTTCGGACGAACAGGGGCGCGGCATCGAACAGGTGAATCAGGCGGTCAGCCAGATCGACGAAGTGACGCAGCAGAACGCGTCGCTTGTCGAACAGGCCGCGGCCGCGTCCGGCTCGCTCGATGAGCAGGCGACACGGTTGAGTGGATCGGTGGCGGTGTTTACGGTTGGCGCGAACGGTTGATGCGCGGCCGCGGTGGCTTTGCGCCGGGTTCGCGGTTGTGACTCACGGTTGCTCGCGCCTCGCCCCCGGTTCTCGCAGTGGACCGATCATTCGCCACTCACGTCCGCTAATGCGGCGACAACAGCGCGCTCACCTGACCTGAGTGAGTTTGCGCGGCAATGTCCATCGCCGTCATGCCGCGGTTGTCGCGCAACGATGGATCTGCGCCGCGCGCAAGCAACAGTTTGACGGTCTCCGCGCGGTCGTAACCCGCAGCCCACATCAGTGCGGTCAGATCGTTCTTGTAGCGGCGGTTGACATCCATACCCGCGTCCAGCAGCAGCTTGACCGAAGCCGTGTTGCCTTGCCCCGCCGCATATTCCATCGCAGTCTTGCCGACCCGGTCTTGCGCACCGGTATCCGCGCCGTGCGACAACAGCAGACCGACCGTTTCCGTATCGCCACCGTACGCCGCGGCCATCAGCGGCGTGATGCCAGCCACATCCGCCTGACGCACGTTCGCACCGTGGTCGATCAGCGTGCGCGCCAGCGCGGTCGAGCCCTTCTTGCACGCGGTAATCAATGGCGTGTCACCGATCCGGTTGCGCGAGTCGATCACCGCGCCCTGGTTCAACGCGGCTTCGACCGCGCCCGTGTCGCCACTGCGCGCCGCGTTCAGCAATTGCTGGTTCACGCTGTCGTCGGCAGCGCGCGCAGGCATCGACAGCACGCCGCCGATGCCGAGCAACGCGGCCGCGCACATCGTCCATCGCGAGAATCTCATCTGATGCGTCCCCTCTCTTCGGCTGACCGTCGATCTGTCGATCTTCACCTGTCCGATCGCTATTGCAGACTCGCGACGTAAGCAGCCAGGTTGCGAATATCGTCATCCGACAGATTGCGAGTCACGCTCGTCATGTTTCCGGCATCGTTTGTGCGCGTGTGCGAACGGAAATCCCGCAACTGCTTCGCAATGTATTGAGGATATTGCCCCGCCACGCGTGGTATTTCGTTCTGGCCGCTAAAACCGCCCAGATGACACATCGTGCACAACACCTCCGCCGCCTTGCGCTTGCCTGCGTCGATACTCGCCGCGTCCGCGTCGACCTTGACCGGCGCGGGTCGCTGTTGCGAAAAGTAATCGGCCAGATCCTGCATGTCTTCGCGTGACAGCGTCGCGGCAAATGGCGACATCTGCGGGTCGCTGCGCCGGTTTTCCTTGAAGTCCTTCAGTTGCAGGTACAGGTAGCGCTGCGTCTGACCCGCAAGGACTGGATAGCCCGGGTTCGTCGAATTGCCGAGCGGTCCGTGGCAAGTGACGCAGACCTGCGCTTTGCCCTTGCCTGTTTCGGCGTCGGCACGCGCGAGCGTCGGCAGCGCCGCAACCGCGCAAAACGCGAACGTCAGCCGTGCCAGCCGCACCAACGCGGCACCGGCGCGGCGCCGCCACGGCAAGCGCCCGACCGCGTCCGCGATAGCCGGTCCGCCCTTCATCGGCACCATCACGGCAATGCAAATACGAGGACCGTATTGCCGCGTTTGAAGTCGAGCTGCGTATTGCCGCCCGCCGCGACCGCGACATACTGCTTGCCATTTACCGAATACGACACCGCCGGCGCATTTACGCCCGCACCGCACTGGAACTCCCACAGCTTCTTGCCCGTCGATGCATCGTACGCACGGAAGTAGCCGTTGCCCTCGCCGTTGAATACGAGGCCGCCCGCGGTCGCAAGCACGCCGCCGATCAGCGGCTGGTCGGTCTTGACGTCCCACGCTACCTTGCCGGTGTCGACGTTGACCGCCGACAGCTTGCCCCATTGCTGCTCGGATGGAATCGTCTTGAACGCGCCGCCGAGCCACAGCTTGCTGCCGCCCGGGTACGCGACTTCGGCGACCTGGTAGGTCATCGGCTGGTGCAGGTTGGCCGCGTATGCGAGACGCGTCTGCGGATCGAACGCCATCGGCGACCATTCCACGCCACCGTTCGCGCCGGGCAGCATCCGCGCGCCGGCTTCGGTCGGCAGCGTCCACATGTCTTCCTGCGGAATCATGGCTTGCGAGAAGCGGATCAGCTTGCCGGTTGCGCGGTCGTTTACGTAGACGTGCCCGGTCTTGCCGCCGTGGATCACGGCCGGCACCATCTGGCCGTTCTTGTCACGCGCGTCGACGAGAATCGGCGGGCTTGCCGCATCGAGGTCCCACACATCGTGCGCAACGTATTGCGAGTGCCACCGGTACGCGCCGGAGTCGAGATCGACCGCGACCAGCGAATCGGTATAGAGGTTGTCTCCCGGCCGGATCGCGCCATACAGGTCCGGTGACGGGTTGCCGACCACGAAGTACACCGTGCGCGTTTTGCGGTCGACCGCGGGTGTCATCCAGACGCCGCCGCCGAGCGTCTTGTAGAAGTCGCCGCCTTTTGACGCGAGTTGCTGCTTTTCCTTCGCGATGTCGCGCTTCATATCGCGGCCGGTCGCGTCAGCGGTCGCCCACACGCCTTCCTGGCCGGTCTCCGGAATCGTGTAGAAGGTCCACAGCAGATGACCATCCTTCGCGTCGAACGCCTTCACGAAGCCGCGAATACCGTACTCGCCGCCGTTCGTGCCGATCAGCACCTTGTCTTCGACAACCGTGGGCGCCATCGTCTCCGAATAGCCCTGCTCGGGGTCGGCGATCTGCGTTTCCCATAACAGCTTGCCGGTCTTCGCATCGAGCGCGACCAGCTTCGAATCGAGCGTGCCCATAAAGACCCGGTCGCCTGAAATCGCGACGCCGCGATTGTTCGGCCCGCAACAGAATGTCGTGACCGGTCCCATCTTGTGCTTGTAATGCCAGAACTCCTTGCCGGTCACCGCGTCGACCGCATAGACGTGATTGAACGACGTCGTGATGAACATCACGCCGTGCGACACGATCGGCGCGGTTTCCATCGACTCGTTGACCGCCGTCTGGAAGATAAACACCGGCTTCAACTTCGACACGTTCGTGCGATTGATCTGCTTGCCGGGAAAATAGCGGGTCTGCGTATATGAGCCGTTCGGGTGCAGCCAGTCGGACGTATTGCCGGCCGCGGCATCGAGTTGCTGTTGCGTGACGGGTTGCACAGTGGGCATCGGCGCGGTGGTCGTCGTCGCGCCACCTTGCACTTCATCCGCGCAGAACGCGGAGTTCGACGCGAAGGCCAGCGTAAGCGATACGGACACCACGGCTACTGCATTGCGGGATGAATGCATGAGTGTCTCCTTGGTTGTTATCACCCACGGGTTTCGTCATGCGAATCAATGCCCGGCGCCGCTCCGCTTAAGCGATGCCGGATACCCGATGGCGTAACCCGCCCGGACGCGGACGCGTCCGGTTTCAAACCATTGCTTGCTCTATTCGACTGTTTTGCAGTGCAACGGATGGGAGACCGTGGCTGGCTCTCTCACCGGAAAGCTGGCTCGTTACAGCGTAGGCGATTGGATTCGCATTTTCTAGAGGAGTTGGACAGTGCAATGAATGCGACCGCACGTAGCGGGTACGCGAGGTTGCACCAATGCGGATGTTTGGGGCCTGCCGTATCGGGTCGCGGTTCGGACTTGTCCGATGTCCGCGATTCGCGCGCGCAACGACAATCGCGCCGGTCTTGCTTACTAACGATCCACGATGACGACACGAATTGGGAAAGCCACGATGACGATTGCCATAGCTGTAGCGATCGCGGGGTGCACGAACCACGGGGACACGACGCCCGCGTCACCGGCCTTTCCGCAACCGGCGCTGACCACGCCGATTTCCCGCTATTCGCTGATCGTTCCGGTGTCGATCGCGGGCAAGACTTATCGATTCATGCTGGACACGGGAGCCGGCTATACGATCATCGACCCTCACGTTGCGTCGACGATCACCCGGCGCGCAGACGATAACGAAGTGCCCGAAAGGCTCCATCAAGGCTTTGCCGAAGGTGTGAGCACCATCAGCGGCACACTCGGAAAACAGGATGTGACGTTCTGGCAATCGCTGCCGCTCGGAATCGGCAACCATATGATCCGAAGCGCTACGCCGTGGATTGGGCTCGATCTGTCTCTGATGACAAAAGCCACCGGCGTGCAAATCGATGGGCTGATTGGCGCTGACGTGTTCCGCCAACTGACCTGGCAAGTGGACAACATGAACCGGACTCTGACGGTTCTATCCGACGTCCCTTCGACGAACCGGTATCAGCATTGCGTTCCGTATCAGAGCGCCTACGGACAACCGCCCGAAATCCAGCTCGATCTGCAGAGCGGCAACTGGGTACCGTTCAGAATCGACACCGGTGCGCTCGACTCATTCGCGCCACTCGACCTGCTCGAAGCATTGCACAAGGATGGCAACGACATCAGGCCGATTGGCGGCTCACGAATCGTGACCGCAAACGGCGGACGCGATTCAGCCGGATACCTGGTGGATGGTCTGTCACTCGGCGGCCAGGCAGTCGGGCGACTACGCTTTCAGGAAAGCGCGGGCGGACTCAACAATCTCGGTATGGGGTTTTTCTCGCGCTTTGACAACTACGTGTTGATTCCGGCCGAAATGGTGTTCTGCTACAACGCGAAGAACTTTACCCGCGATGATGGTGAGCGGCTGCGAGGTATCCCGCTGATGTACGTCAACGGCCGTATCGAAATCGGCGACGACACGCCGAAGGATTTCCCCGAGTACGGATTGAAACGTGGCGACGTGTTACTGGAGGTCAACGGGCAAAAGCCGTCCCCTGCTGATATCGAGGAACTGCGCGAGCGGCTTGACAGCATTCCACAGGGAAAACTGCGGATACTGATTGACCGGAACGGCGCACGGAAGACGATCGATCTTTGACAAGCGGAGTTCGAAAGGCTGCTGCGGTTCGCGCCCCCCGCGCGACCCACGAACGACAGGCCTATAAAGACAGAACCCGTAAGAACACAAAATCCGTAAGAAAAAAAACCCCGTAAGCGGTGAGCTTACGGGGTTGTCGGATCTTGCCAATGTTTGTTGGTGGAGCGGAGGAGGATCGAACTCCCGACCTTCGCATTGCGAACGCGACGCTCTCCCAGCTGAGCTACCGCCCCAACGAATCCGGCAATTCTAGCACAGGCGTTTTTGGATTTGACAAGTGGGATGCCGTCATTTCGAAGGCGCGCCAGCCAGCACCCATTCGACGACCGTGCGGATATCGGCATCGCTCATCGCCGGATGCGCAGGCATCGGAATCATGCCCCACACACCGGAACCGCCGTCTTTCACTTTGCGCTCGAGCATGGCTTCGGCCTGCGCGTTGCCTTTGTAGCGGCTCGCCACCTGCTGAAACGACGGTCCAACCAGTTTGCGGTCGATTGCATGGCAACCGAGGCACGCGTTGCGCTGCGCGATGCTCAGACCGTGCTGCATATCGGCGGCTCGTGCTGCTGGCGCCGCCGCGATCGCCACCGCTGAGAGCGCGAGCATCGCGCCGGCACGGATCGCGCGATGCGCGCTGCGGGTGATTCGATGCCTCACTTAACGACCTGGGGGCTGCCCGGTTGCACATTCGAGTTCGACACCGGCGCCGGCGGCTGCTGATCCAGCGGCTTGGACGACACCGACGCATCCGGCACCGCACCGGTCGTCACGCCTTCAGGCGCTGCTGCCGCCGACGGCGACGACGCGCTCGGCGCCGCGGCGGCCGCAGCCGCCGCCGCGACCGCCTCCGACGGCTCGATGTACTGGAACACCTTGACGACCTTGGTCACGCCCGGCACACGGCTCGCGACGTTCGCCCCCTGCGCGCCTTCGTCCGGCGTGACGAGGCCCATCAGATAAATCGCGCCATTCTCCGCCACCACCTTGAAATTATTTGCGGACAGATTCTTTTCCGCGATCAGCGCGGTTTTCACGCGGCCTTCCAGATACGTATCGTTGGTGCGCGACGAGAAATCCGTCGTCTGCGCGACGGTCAACTCGTTGACGACGGCGTGCACGTTATTGATCCCGCGCACGATCGCCTCCGCTCTCTGTTTCGACCCATCGTCGGGCACTTCGCCAGTCAGCAGCACACGCCGGTTGAACACCGTCACGTTCACGTGGCCCTGGCCGAGCAGGCCATCGTTGATCTGCGAAATCGCCTTTACCTGGATTTCGCGATCTTCGGTTTGCGCGCCGAGCGTGCGACGATCGGTCGCCACGAGCGCGCCGCCACCCGCCGCGGCACCCACCGCCAGCACGCAGCCTTGCAGCGTCGCCGCCAGGCCAGCGGCCAATCCCACCACGAGCGTGGTCCTCACAAGCGTACTTTTCACGCGGTATGCGCTCATCAACTCCCTCTCCTTCGAAGTCATTCCTCGCCCAGCAACATTGCATCGATGCCGTCGCACAGACAGTGGATGGTCAGCAGATGCACTTCCTGAATGCGCGCGGTCCGCCCGGACGGCACGCAGATATGGATATCGATATCGGTCAGCGCGCTGCTCACATTGCCGCCGCCGTTACCTGTCAGCGCGACCACAATCATTTCTCGTTCGCGCGCCGCGTCGATCGCCGCGAGCACGTTCGCCGAGTTGCCGGACGTGGTGATGGCCAGCAACACGTCGCCGGGCTGGCCGAGCGCGCGAATCTGCCGCGCGAAGATCTGGTCGTACGCGTAGTCGTTGGCGAGCGCGGTCAGCACGGATGTATCGGTTGTCAATGCAACCGCGGGCAGGCCCGGCCGCTCGCGTTCGAAACGGCCGATCAGTTCAGCCGCGAAGTGTTGCGCGTCTGCCGCCGAGCCACCGTTGCCGCACGCGAGAATGCGGTTGCCGTTCGCGAGCGCGCCGAACATCGTGTCGATTGCGGCGGCAATCGGCAGCGCGAGGGTTTCCACTGCAGCGAGTTTCACCGCCGCGCTATCGCGGAAGTGCTGTTGAATACGTTCGACTGACATCGACTCTCTATCTTGTGCTGCGCGTTTGATGCCGCGCGTCCGAGCGCGTCGGGCCTTTCGCAACGCGTGTCACTGGTTGCAACCGGCTGCTACGGCACGTGCGCCGCCCGGTGCCGGCGACTCGCGTGAACGCTTTGCACGTCGGATCGTTTTCGCGCGGCACGGCGTTCGATACCCGATGCGCGTTCGCAAGTTTAGCGTACTCGCGTGCGCGCGCCAGCAGATATCTCGTACTTCAGACGTCGTCCGCGCGAAACGCATCGCGCAGCCAGACGAGCCGCCCGGCTTCGAACGCGATCACGTCGAAGCGGCACGCGGCGGTCTCGTGCGGATGAGCGGCGAGATAATACTGCGCGGCGCGCACGATGCGCTGCCGCTTGTGCCAACCGACGCTTGCGCGTGCGCCGCCGTAGCGCGTCTGCGAGCGTGCCCGCACTTCGACGAACACGAGTGCTCCGGATGGATCGCGCATCACCAGATCGATTTCACCGCCGCGACACACCACATTGCGAGCGACGAGGCGCAAGCGCTGCCGCTGCAGGAAGCCGAGCGCGTGCGCTTCGAACTTTGCGCCGACGCTGACGGTGCCGTGCTTCGATCGCAGCCCGGCCTTGCGGGTTGTCGACCGCGCGCTGCGCGGAAAGTTGTCTTGCTGGATCGTGTTGTTATCGTCGGCGCCGGTGCGGTCAATGTCGGCGCGATCGGTATCGCCGCGGTCCGTGCCGCGGTCGATCTCGACCAGGTCGATGTCGCCGCGACTCATGCGGCCACGGCTGAAGTGGGCACGCTTGACGTCAAGCGGGCAAACCGTGCTGCGGCAAGTGCCGTCACGGTCAACGTCGCCCCGGTTGATATCGCCACGGTTACGCGCGCCGCGTTGAGCGCCGCCGGCACCATCGCGTGCGCGCGCGACCGCATTCGCACGCACCGTCTTGCCTGTCCCAGTGCGGTGGCACAATGTCGGGCTTGTTCCGTCAGTCTGCGTCTTCAGTGTCATGACTCCTCTCTCCGAACTTGCGCAACAGCAGCACTACCCGCACGGCGCGCTCTACGTCGTCGCGACGCCGATCGGCAACAGCGCCGACATCACGCTGCGCGCGCTGCATGTGCTCGGGCTCGCGGACCGGATCGCCGCGGAAGACACGCGCAACACCGGCCAGTTGCTCGCGCGCTACGGTATCTCGAAGCCGCTCGTCGCCGTGCATCAGCACAACGAGCGCACCGCCGGGCTGCGCATCGTCGAGCATCTGCAAGCGGGCGAGCGGGTCGCGTATGTATCGGACGCAGGCACGCCCGGCATCTCCGACCCAGGAGCAAAGCTGGTGGATGCAGTACGCGAAGCCGGCCTGCCGGTCGTGCCGCTGCCCGGCGCCAGTGCACTGGCAACTGCACTCAGCGCGGCCGGCGACTGGGTCGCGACGTTCTCGTTCCTCGGCTTCCTGCCGACCAGATCAAAGCAACGCGCCGCGCAGCTTCAACAGTTGGCCGAGCACCCGCACGCGATGGTGTTTTACGAAGCACCGCATCGGATCGTCGAAACGGTCGACGCGCTCGCCGCGGCATTCGACGGTACGCGGCGCTTGCTGATTGCACGCGAGTTGACGAAGTTACACGAGACGTTGCACGGGTGCACCCTGGCCGAAGGGCCAGCGTGGCTCATGGAAGATCCGAACCGGCAGCGCGGTGAATTCGTGCTGGTGGTGGAGGGCGCGGCGCCGCAAGCCGCGGGCGAGCACGATCACGACCGGCTGCTCGGCATTCTGCTCGACGAGCTGCCGGTGAGTACGGCGGCAAAGGTGGCCGCGGCGATTACCGGTGCGCCGCGCAACGCACTGTATTCGCGCGCGCTTGAGCTCAAAAAAGACTGAGGGCCGCCGAAGCGGCCCGACATCGGTTCGAATGCGCTGACGCGACCTGCAAGCCGCGCGCGCAATCGTCGCATGACGTTACTTCTCGTCACCCGATTCGCCGTTTGCGGCGAGCATTTCCGCCTGTTCAGCCTTCGCCTCGCGCGGCGTGAGACCGGCGATCTGCACACGCGCGGTCCCGGCGTGCTGCAGATGAAGCACCCGCGCCGCCGCATACGACAGGTCGATGACGCGGCCGCGCGCGTACGGTCCGCGGTCGTTGATCCGTACGACGACCGAATCGTTGGTCGCCGGATTCGTCACGCGCACGTATGAGCCAAGTGGCAGCGTGCGGTGCGCAGCCGTCAGCGCATTCATATTGAAGCGCTCGCCGTTCGCGGTGCGGCGGCCATGGAACAGCTTGCCGTACCACGATGCACGGCCGGTCTGGTGAAAGTTGGCCACGTTAGGACCGTCATCCGTCAGCGCGTCAGCGTCGGCGAACTTGCCCTTCTCGTTGGCGGCGGAGGCCGGCAGATCGCTGGCGGCGCCATAGGCTAGCGGCGCCGTCGCGGTCGTGCTGTGCGCCGCCTTGGTGCTCAGCGGCGCGCTGCCCACCTGATCCGACTGTCCGGGCGGCACCGCGCAGCCAGCCAGAATCGAAAAGGCAAAAAGGCCCCCAATACGTCGGGTTAACCGAGTTTTCATAAGACGAACGATGTTACAAATTCGAGCCGCATCACGCGAATGGCTGCGTGTTGCATGCGACCCGGGCGGCAGGCACGGTCACGCGCCGCGCTCAAGGCGCAGAGCGATCAAGCCCGTACACGGCCAGTTCGGCCGCTACCGCACGGTTAGTTTTCACGTCTGACGCAACCTGTCCCCGCAGGTTTTGGCCAGACCCCACACGCCGCCGTCGAACACGGCTACTCGTTCTTGCACCCGGACAGCGGTACGTAGGAACGGCGGCGTAGGCCCCATCCAGCGTCACGGCAGCAAGGCCGTTGCAGGCGCGCGGCGCCTGGCTGGACAAGACGTGTGCATCGAAGCTCTCGATGCTCGGATTTGCCGTCAGACAACGACGGCACTTACTTGAAGGCAACCTCCATTCCCGTTTCCGACGACCAGATTGCCGACGTCGAACCGGGATGGGTCAACCGGTGAAAGTGCGGTCTCCCGCACACGATGGGCGCATTATACCCAAAACAGAATCTTGGGTAGCCAAACCGCACCAGTTTTTACATAATCTTTACTTAGGCTGTAAGAATGTCCGCTCGCGGCCGCTTCAAACCGCACGCCGCGGGACCGCTACGCGGCGAAAAGCGCGCGCCGGTACAATCGGTCTTTTGCCGCCGCATGCCGTCTCATGAAAGTCACGTTGATCCCCGTCACGCCATTTCAGCAGAACAGTTCGCTGCTCGTTTGTGAGGCGACGGGCCGCGCCGCGGTCGTCGATCCGGGCGGCGATCTCGACATCATCCAGCGCGAGATCGCGCGTCAGAACGTCAGCGTCGACAAGATCCTGCTGACTCACGGCCACGTCGACCATTGCGCCGGCGCGAAGGCACTGGCCGGGCATTACGGCGTGCCGATCGAAGGCCCGCATCCGGACGAACGTTTCTGGCTCGACAAGCTGCCCGAGCAGAGCGTGCGCTTCGGCTTTCCGGCGGCCGAAGCGTTTGAGCCCGACCGCTGGCTGCACGACGGCGACAGCGCGCAGTTCGGTAATGAGACGCTTGAGGTCTATCACTGCCCCGGACATACACCGGGCCACGTCGTGTTCTTTAGCCGCGCGCATCGCGTCGCGCTGGTCGGTGACGTGCTATTCGCCGGTTCGATCGGCCGCACGGATTTTCCGCGCGGCAATCAGGGCGACCTCGTCGGCTCGATCCGCAACAAGCTCTGGCCGCTAGGCGACGACGTCACGTTCGTGCCAGGACATGGTCCGACGTCGACCTTCGGCGACGAGCGCCGCACCAATCCGTACGTGGCCGACGGAGTCCGCGTATGAACGGCGAAATCTATGTGAGCACGGACGTCGAGGCAGATGGTCCGATTCCAGGTCCGCATTCGATGTTGAGCTTCGCGTCGGCTGCATACACGGCCGACAAGCAGTTGATCGGCACCTTCTCGGCGAACCTCGTTCTGCTCGACGGCGCCGCGCCGCATCCGGTTCAGGAGGCGTGGTGGAAAACGCAGCCTGACGCGTGGGCCGCGTGCCGCAAGGATCTGCGCGCGCCCGCCGAAGCACTGGTCGCGTATGTCGAATGGGTCGAAGCGTTACCCGGCAAACCGGTATTCGTCGCGATGCCTGCCGGCTTCGATTTCACCTTCATGTTCTGGTACATGATGCGTTTCACCGGGCGCTGCCCGTTCTCATGGTCCGCGCTCGACATTAAGACGCTCGCGTTCGCGATGACCGGCTTGCCGTATCGCAAGTGCATCAAGCCGCGCCTGCCGAAGCACTGGTTCGACGACTTGCCGCACACGCATGTCGCGCTCGACGACGCGATCGAACAGGGCGCGCTCTTCTGCAACATGCTGACGGAACTGCGTGCGGCGCAGACTGGCGTTGCGCTTGATGCGGGTGATGGGGACGGCTCAGGACGAAATGCCGCTGACTAACCCGCAAATTAGGCGATACGCCTCATAAACTGGTGTTTCGATTGCGTTTCGTTTTCGTCGCCTCTACCATTACGGAATACGGCGACGCCAACGGAGGCCGCAGTTGACACTCGATACGTTCTCTCAGAAGATCCTGCGCCTCTTGCAACTGGACGCCCGCCGTTCGGTGCAGGAGATATCCGATCAGGTCGGCCTGTCCAGCACGCCTTGCTGGCGTCGCATCAAGGATATGGAGCAATCGGGCATCATCCAGCGCTATACCGCGCTGCTCGATCGCGAAAAACTCGGGCTGCATGTCTGCGCACTCGCGCATATTCATTTGACGCGGCACACGGAAGGCGGCGTCGAGCAATTCGAGAAGGAAATCGCCACTTGTCCGGAAGTGACTGAGTGCTACAGCACGACCGGCGAATCCGATTACATCCTGAAAATCGTCGCGCCGGACATCAAGGCGTACGACACGTTCCTGCATGAACGGATTTTCAAGATTCCGGCCGTCGCGCAGGTCCGCACCAGTGTGGTGCTGCGCGAAATCAAATTCGATACGCAACTGCCGCTTTGACGCAGGATTGACGCACACGCGGTGCGGTCGGGCTTAGCGTCCCGCGTGCCGGCGAACCGGCAGCAGCACGCTCTTCCAGTCCGTCGATTTATAGTTCGCTCGCGCGCCGTTCGGCGACGGCCGCCGGCGCCTGCATGTCGATCGCGCGCTGCACATCGAGCTTGCGCGCGCCCAGGCGGCGCTGCAATTCTGGAAGATCCACATGCGCAAGGCGTCGCGCGTCGTCGTCAGAAGCGTCGCGCGATGTGGCCGGCAATGTCACTTCGACGTCGAGCCCCGTACTCAAATAGTGAAGGTTCACCGCCGCGGGCGTCAGGCCATGTTCGGCGAACGCCTTTTCGACTTCCGCCACGATGCGCTCGCGCGGCGCAAGCCCCGCCGGCGGTTGCGCGATCGCATCGTTTTCCGGGTCGACATGGATGAGCGCATCGAGCACGCGGTGGTCGGTCAGGATGCGTGTGCGCGCCGACTCCGCGATGTAGTGCCCCTCGGATACTGAAATGAACGGATCGACGAGAATATGCGCGTCGACCAGCGCGAGGTCGCCCATCTTGCGCGTACGCAGCTGATGCACGTCGCGCACACCGGGGGTCGACAACAACAGCGCTCGCACGTCGGCGGTAGCCGGTTCATCGAGCGCGCGATCGGACAGATCCTGCAGCGCGTCCCAGCCGAACACCCAGCCCATCCGCGCGACCATGAAGCCGACGATCGCCGCCGCGATCGGATCGAGCAGACGCATACCGAACAGACTGCCGACGATGCCAAGCGCCACCACCAGCGACGACGCCGCATCCGAGCGCGCGTGCCATGCGTTCGCAATCAGCATCGCCGAACGAACGCGCTGCGCTTCACGCAGCATGTAGCGAAACAGCCCTTCTTTCGAAACCAGCACGACCAGCGCGACCACCAGCGCGCTGACGTGCACCGGCGGAATATCTTGCAGATCGGCGAGCCGTGTACCGGCGCGCCACAGCATGCCGACGCCGACTGAAATGAGCAGTGCGCCGAGAAACAGCGACGCGACTGTTTCGTACCGGCTGTGTCCGTAATTGTGATCGGCGTCGGGCTCGGCGCCGCTATGGCGGTTCGCGAGCAGCACGACAAAATCAGAAACCAGATCGGCAAGCGAATGGATGCCGTCAGCGATCAACGCCTGCGAATGCGCGAACACACCGATCGCGATTTGCGCGGACATCAATACGATATTGAGCACGATGCTCACGAACGTGCTTTTACGTGCTACGTGATGTTTTTCCGCGGAGTGGACAGTCGTGCTGGACGGCATAGGAATGGGGAGCTGCGCAATGCTTTCATTCTACCCGCCGGTTCGTTTTGCGTCAGTTAAGAAGACGGAAATTTCTTTTGAATCATGTGGTTATCTGAACACGAAGCATTCGCATCCGTTTTTTCGCGACGCGATCAGCCGCGGGTTGCTTCGAATGTGCGGCGATTCCGCGATACGACTCACGTGATTACGCAGGCAAACAAAAACCGCGCCCCAATTCCAGCAGGCGCGGTTTTGATGACCGGCAACGGATGCCGGTGATTCTGATTATTTCTGAATCAGAAACTTTTCACGATCTTGACCGGCAATCCAGCGCGGCGGTTTGCCACGGCCGGACCAGGTGTTCCCGCTATCCGGATCGCGATACTTCGGCGCAACTCCAGTACGCGCACGACCTGGCTTCGCGTGCTTTGCCCGACCACCGCCGAGTTCCGCGAGGGTAATGCCATAGTCGGACATCTTTTGCTTGATTTCGTTCAGCACTTCGGCATATTCACGTGCCTTCGCCTCTTCGATCTGCTTTTCAAGCTTCTCGCGCTGCGCGAGCAGTTCCTTGTAGGAAGACATAGGTTCCCTTGTCATTTGGATAAATGGACGTCCGGTCTAAGCCGATTTAGTCCTTTGAAGGTGATCATGCCTCGGAATTTGCAGGCGAGATTAACACAGAATATAAAGCACGGAATAGGTGCAAGCCCAAATTAATTAATTGCTGTTTCTTAAATTTTCACCGAACTGTCGAAAGCACGTCTTCACGACGACCGAGTCGGATTCCCATTTTGTCAGAAAAGTAGCAGCATCAATGAATGGATTCTGAATCTACTCTCGGATGATGAAACGTATTCTGCGCGACAGCGGGAAATCATTTCATTGGATGAAAACTTTCCCGCTGCAATCTCAGATTTTTAAGCATTGTGGAGTAATCGGCTCAGCCGACCAGGACACTACCGAGGAAGGCCTCGAATTCCGTGTGTAACGCGACAGAATCAGCTGCGGGCGAGCCTTTGAACGTGTAGCGCATACGTGCGCCGGTAACCCGGAAATCGGCGCCATAACGGTCGACACCGATCAGTTCAATCTCGGTTCGGCGCCGCGGGTGAGTGGCGAAGCGTTCCAGCAAAGCCGTTTCTTCATCGCATGGCAGCGGGTCGAGCAAGTCGAGGTCGCGGCCGTCGAGCCAGCCCATCGTGCCGAAACCGCCTATATAGCGGATCCGCTCGAGCGACAACGTCCAGAACGAAAAGTCGCCGAGCGCGAGATAGCGTTCCGCGTCCGGCTGATAGCGCAGGTAACGGCGCACCGCCGCCGGCGCCGGTTCGATTCGCTCGAAGGTGCCGAGCAACGTGACGCGTTGTGCGTTGAGTACGTCGCCGTCCGGCGCGTCCGCGACCAGAAATCCGGCGCGCGGGTCAGCCTCGAGGTTGCGCGTGTGCTCGGCAAGCCGGCTAATCAGAATGGTCGGCTGATGTCGCTCGTCTGGAGCGAACGGCAGGATCGACGGATACGGGAAGCCTTGCGGCTGCCGCGAGTGCGTCGCGAGCGTGCCTGCGGCAACGCGGTGCAGCAGATCGAGCGGGGCGTGAGCGGGAATCTTCAAGGCGGCCTCGGGGATGTACGTCAGGTGCATCGTACCGGCCGGCGCCGACGATGTGGACGATCTGGCCATGCGACGGCACCCGATGCGATCGACGCGCGAACGCGGCACGCACGTCATCGGCTGCGCACAGCCGACATCGATATTAGTGCAGCCGCGTGTCAGCGCGGCGCCGCCTGCTTCGCTAGAATCGGGAGTTTGCTTTCGCCCCGCTTTCCCTCCCTCTCCGCCGAGATCGCCCGTGTCCGACCGACCGCCCGACGTCGCCATGCTTCCCGCCGCCCATCGCGATTTGCCCGTGGCCGCGCGCAACCGCGCGCGCTACGCGACGATGGCCTTGTTCTTTATCGCCGGCATGATGTACGGCACGTGGGGGATCCATGTGCCGACCGTCCGGGACCGCTTTGAGCTGAATCCGGCGCTGCTGTCTCTCGCGCTGTTCGCGGTGGCGGGCGGCTCGATCGCCGCGATGACCGCGAACGGTCCATGGATCGCCCGGGTCGGCACGCGCCGCGCTTGCCTCGCGGGCGGTTTGACGATGTCGGTTTGCGCGGCGCTGATGCTGCTGGTGCCCACTTACTGGATGCTGCTGGTCGTGCTCGCGATCTTCGGCGCCGGCATGGCGACGCTCGATGTCGCGATGAACGCCGAAGCCAGCGCGGTCGAACAGGCGCTCGGCCGGCCGATCATGTCGGCGCTGCACGGCATGTTCAGCGTCGGCGGCATGGCCGGCGCGGCAGCCGGGGGTGCGCTGCTCGCGCACGGTATGACCTCGGTCGTGCACATGCTGCTGGCCGCCGCGGTAAGCGCGGTCGTGCTGCTTGTCGCGTGTCCGTCCGTGCTGCCGCACGTGCCGCATGCAGAACATCCGGACGCGCACACGCCGCGCGCGAACCGCTGGCGCTCGCCGGCGCTATGGGCGCTCGGTCTCGTCGCGCTGATCGCGCTGATCGCGGAAGGCGCAATGTACGACTGGGCAACGGTTTATATGCGCGACGTGGTGATCACGACGCCCGCGGTGGCAAGCGCGGCGTATGCGGCGTTTTCCGGCGGGATGGCAGCCGCGCGTTTTGCCGGCGACGCGGTGCGCGCCCGATTCGGCGCGCCGCAACTGGTGATGGCAAGCGCGTCGCTCGCATGCGCCGGGATGATCGGCGCGCTGTTGCTGCCGCACGCGATCACCGCGATGACCGGCTTCACGCTGATGGGCCTGGGCCTCGCGAACATGATGCCGGTGCTGTTCGCGGCAGCGGCTCGAGTCAAAGGCATTCACGCAGCCGAAGGACTCGCGCACGTTGCCGGGCTCGCATACTTTGGTCTGCTGCTCGGGCCGGTGATCATCGGCGGCGTTGCGCAGGTGACCACGCTGCCGATCGGTCTTTCAGTGGTCGCCGTGTGCGCGGCGCTGATTGCGATCGCGGGACCGAAAGTGCTGCGGCGTCTGAATATCTGACGTTACGCAGGTCGAACGATAGGGTAGTCAGCCACGCGTGGCGCGCCTGCATCCGCGCTCACGGACGCGGCTTACGTTCCCCGCCACTCGCGGTCTCGCCCAATAAAAAAGGCACGCGAGCCTTTAAGCCGCGTGCCTTCGTTGCGCTATCGCGCCGACGAAAAGGGCAAACGGCGGGCAAGCCCGCCATCCGCCAATACCGCTCTTACATCTTGACGACGTCGAGCAGCGTCTTCTTACCAGACTTGTAGTTGTACAGCGAGATCACGCCGTGCTTGAGGTCGCCCTTCGAGTCGAACGTGGTTTCACCGATCACACCCTTGTAGTCGGTGTTCGGCATCACGGCGAGGATCTTCGCCGGGTCGGTCGAGTTCGCGCGCTTCATCGCATCGACGATGATGTACACAGCGTCATACGTGAACGGTGCGTAGATCTGGATCGGCTGGCCGAAACGCTTTTCGTACTTCGCTTCGAATGCCTTGCCGCCATCCATCTTCTCGAGCGCCATACCGGCTTCCGAGCACACGATGTTGTCGGTAGCGTCGCCAGCGAGGTCCGACAGCTTGTCGGTACACACGCCGTCGCCTGCCAGCACCTTCGCGCGCAGGCCGAGCTGCTTCGCCTGCTTCGCGAACGGGCCACCGGTGGCGTCCATGCCGCCGTACATGATCGCGTCCGGGTTCTCACCCTTGATCTTCGTCAGAATCGCGCGGAAGTCGACGGCCTTGTCGTTCGTCGCATCGTGCGACATCACGTTCAGACCCAGTGCCTTCGCGGTCTTTTCGAATTCGTTCGCGAGGCCCTGGCCATAAGCGGTCGAATCGTCGACGATCGCGACGCTCTTCACTTTCAGGCCCTTGGCTGCGTAGTTCGCGAGTGCCGGACCTTGCTGCGCGTCGGTCGCAACCACGCGGTACGTGGTCTTGAAGCCTTGCTGCGTGTAGGCCGGGTTGGTTGCCGACGGCGAGATCTGCACGATGCCCGCATCGCTGTAGATCTTCGAAGCCGGGATCGACGTACCGGAGTTCAGGTGGCCCACCACTGCGACGACCTTGTCGTCGACGAGCTTCTGCGCAACCTGCGTGGCCGTACGCGGGTCAGCCGCGTCGTCCTGCGGGTCGAGTTGCAGCGTGACTTTCTGGCCACCGATCGTGAGCCCCTTCGCGTTGATTTCCTCAACCGCGAGGCGTGCGCCGTTTTCGTTGTCTTTGCCCAGGTGTGCAATGCCGCCCGTGAGCGGTGCCACGTGACCGATCTTGACGGTCTGGTCCGCGGCCGCTCCCGTTGCCATCGTCGCGAACAGCACCGCGGCGGCGCTGATCGGCAACAGCTTTTGAATCTTGATGTTCATGTAAGTCTCCAGTTTCGGTCAAAACAACGTAATCGCCCTTGTGCCCCGCTTCCTTCACGTGTCGCTCAAATCCCGTGGACGACTCCGCCGGATGCATCGTTATGCACTTGGCAAGCACGCGGTCCAACCCGTTTGTGACAGGCGGCCTTTCGTACCAGCGCGCAAGTGTAGGCCATCAAATTAATTTGTGGGGTTTTTTTGAGTAAGTGGGATCACTACCAATAGTGTTTATCCCACATGCTCGCTGAAACATCTGTGGCGACAACGCGAAACCTCCGACGGGCGCTTGTTCGGAGCGGCGTTTAGCCGCGTGTTTAGAGCGACGCTTCAGTCCAACAGCAGGTGATGGATGACCTTTTCTCTAAAGGCGCTCGCCAAAAGGCCGTTAATACGCCGATACCAGTTGGGCGCCACCGGCGATTAACCCGCTAGTCAACCATCAAGAAGATCAGTTTCGCCCGCAACGGGCGGTTTGGCCGGAACCGGCGAATGCGCGACCGATGCCGCAGCCGCCGCGCACCGCGTTTCTCAAAGACGTTTCATTAATGAATCGTTCCGGCACGGCGCGTGACGCATGGCCTTTCTCATTTTCAGGTCTATTTTGCGGTCAGTCACAAATCGAATCGCGGGGCCTGCTCTGATCGGCTTACGGGAAATGCGCCGTGACGCTGGAGCGGAGCGCCCGCCGCGCTGCTCCGGCGTCACTGCAGTACGCTGCTTTTGGTGGCAAACTGGGCGCCGTTTTTCGGCCACCTTTGGCCGACCGATTAGCAGAGGAGAATGACCGTGAGCGTGACTTCCCGTTGGATCGACATCCCCGCCGGTTCCGATAGCTTTGGCGCCTATCTGGCGCTGCCGAAAAGCGGCAAAGGTCCTGCCGTTATCATCATTCAGGAAATCTTCGGCGTGAACAGCCATATTCGCGCGGTCGCCGAGCAATATGCGCAGGACGGCTACGTCGCGATCGCGCCGGATATTTTCTGGCGCACGCAGCCGCGCGTCGAGCTGACCTACGCCGGCGCCGACCGCGACAAAGGTATCGAACTGCTGCAGAAGACCAACGTCGATCTGGCCGTCGCCGATATCGGCGCGACCGCGGCCACGCTGCGCGCGATGCCCGAAGTGACCGGCAAGGTGGCGGCGATCGGTTTCTGCTTCGGCGGCCGGCTCGCGTATCTGACCGCCGCGCAAGGCACCGTGGATGCAGCGGTGTCGTACTACGGCGGCGGCATCCAGAACCAGCTCGATGTCGCGCCGAAGATCAACGTGCCGATGCAGTTCCATTATGGTGAGCTCGATTCGGGCATCCCGATGTCGGCGGTCGGCCAGGTGAAGGAGCGCTTTGCCGGACGCGACAATGTCGACTTTCATATCTACCCGAACGCGGATCACGGCTTCAACTGCACCGACCGCGCGAGCTATCACCAGCATTCGGCCGCGCTGGCACACGGCCGCACACTAACGTTCCTCGGCGAACGTCTGTAAGCGACGCGTTCGGTTAAGCTTGACGGCGCGGCGCGTTTCTTCGCGCGCTGCGCAGCAGGTCCGTTTTACCCGTCCCTGTTGTCGGCCGTTCGCTCGGGAGGCGTTCAAGCGGTGCACTCCGACTATCTTGCCCACGACGCCATCGGCCTTGCCGAACTGGTGAAAAAACGCGAGGTCAGCGCGCGCGAGTTACTCGACGTCGCGATCGCACGCGCCGAAGCGGCTAATCCCGCGATCAACGCGATCGTCGTGAAAGATTACGATGCCGCGCGCCGTCGCGCGGCACGCGAGTTCGCCAATGGCGGCAGCCCTGAGCAACTGGGCGCTGGACCGCTCGCGGGTGTGCCTTATCTGATCAAGGATCTGTCCACGCCGGTGGCCGGTTTGCGGATGTCGATGGGCAGCCGCCACTATCGCCATTTCGTCGCAAAAGAGGACGCGCCGCTCATTGCACTGACGCGTGCGGCCGGCCTGAATATCTTCGGCAAGACGAACACGCCCGAGATCGGCCTGATGCCTTATACGGAACCCGAACTGTTTGGCCCGTGCCGCAATCCGTGGAGTCTCGACCACACGCCAGGCGGCTCGAGCGGCGGCGCCGCGGCGGCGGTCGCGGCCGGTATCGTGCCGCTCGCGCATGCATCGGACGGCGGCGGCTCGATCCGGATTCCCGCGTCGTGTTGCGGCCTGTTCGGGCTCAAGCCTTCGCGCGGCCGGCAGCCGCCGTTCGGCGAACCGATGCCGGGCGAACTGAGCAGCGCCCTTGCGGTATCGCGCAGCGTGCGCGACAGCGCGCTGCTGCTCGATCTGACCGCGGGCAATGCGGACCGGCCGCCCGGCGCGCCGGGCACCTTTCTCGGCGCGCTCGCCGCACTGCATGGCAAACCGCTGCACATTGCGTATGTGACAGATCCGATGCTCGCGCCGAGCTTATCCGCGGATGTGCGCGCCGCACTCGAAGACGCGGCGAACCTCGCGACGTCGCTTGGACACCGGATCGAACCGGTATCGCTCGGCATCGACTTCTCCACGGTGCGCAACGCGTATCTGATGATCGGCGCGGTGGTCGCGGAGTCGGCCGTGTTCAACGCCGAGCGCATCACCGGACGCAAGCCGACACGCGACGAGTTCGAAGTCACGACCTGGACGATGGCGCACATCGGCCGCAAATTCGGCGAACGCGCGCTACCGGATGCGCTCGACGAGCAGCGCAAGCTGACCGCGAAACTCACCGATCTGCTGAACCGCTACGACGTGTTGCTGTGCGCGACGCTGGCCTCCGCGCCGATCAAGATCGGCGAGATGCAGCCGAGCGCATTCGAAACGTTGCAAATGCGCGTGGTCAGCACGCTTCGCATCGAAGCATTGATGAAAAAACTGTTGAACGAAACGGCCGACAAGGCATTTGCCTGGGCCGGCTGCACGGAACTGTTCAATCTGACCGGACAGCCGGCGATGTCGGTGCCGCTCTACTGGAACACGCGCGGATTGCCGATCGGCGTGCAATTCGCGACGCGCAATGGCGGCGAAGCGACGTTATTGCGGCTTGCCGCGCAACTCGAAGCGGCGCGACCCTGGTTCAACCGGCGGCCGCCGCTGATGCACGCTCGCGAGTAGCACGCGATGGTGCGCCCGGGCGCGTACTCGCATGTTCGCGAGACGGTGAACGCTTTCGATCATCCCCGGCGCTTTCAGATAAAGAAAGTCCGCCGCACGCCACGCGGCGGACTCTTCTCGATGCATCGGTCAGTCAGCGCGTAACCGGCCGACTATCGATGGATACCCACCGGGCAACGCCGCCCCTTTACGCTTTCCTGTCTCTTACGCTTTCCTGTCTCTTACGCTTTCCTGTCTCTTACGCTTTCTTGTTATACGCGCTGCACCAGCCCTTCGCCGCCACCTGCTTGCCGGCAAACATCGGGCAGGGCGCGAATGCGTCGGTGGCCTTGCCCTGGTAGAAACTGCAGTTGCCGCAGTCTTGACCGGCTGCGTACCTGGCGAACTTGGCCTTATCGACCTGCGTTGCATCCAGCTTGTAGCCCAGCGCTTGCGCGGTCGGGTCGCTTTCGGCGACCTTCGGTGCGTCGGCCAGCGCCTCGCGCGATAACGCCAGTGCCGAGACAGCACCGATACTCGTGATCAGAAACGTACGACGGGATGGGGAAGATTTCATGGGGACTCGCTCCGTTTTGTCTTGACGGGTCCGCCGTTCTATCGACAGCGGTGCCCAAGCATAGCAACGAAGCTGGCCGGCGTGCGTCTTCGATGCCGGTCATAAGCGAATCCGCAAGGTCGGATGCGCACGTGCGCCGTGGTTGCGTCGACGTTGCATCCGAAGTTGCGCCGCAATTTTCCACACAGTTTTTCCGCGCAGTTTCCCGCGCCGTGCTCCGCGCGCCTCGCGGTGCGGTTCTGCACGCAGTGCTCCCGCGCGGTTTCCCGTTACCGCGCAGCCTGCGACACTTGGACGCAGTCGCCCGTTACGCGCGCCCCGCGAGCTCGCACACGCGCTGCGCGATCGCAAGCGACGCGGTCAGCCCAGGTGACTCGATCCCGAACAGGTTCACGAGCCCGCGCACGCCGTGCGCCGCCGCGCCCTGGATCAGGAAATCGGCGGCTGGCTCGCCGGGACCCGACAGCTTCGGCCGGATGCCGGCGTACGCGGGCTGCAGCGCGTGATCGGGCAGCGCCGGCCAGTACGCGCGAATGGCCGCGTAGAACGAGTCGGCGCGGCGCGGATCGACGTCATAGTTGATCGCATCCACCCATTCGACGTCAGGGCCGAAGCGCGGCTGGCCGCCGAGGTCAATCGTCAGATGCACGCCAAGACCCGCCTCGTTCGGCATCGGATAAATGAGCCGACTGAACGGCGCGCGGCCCGACATGCTGAAGTAATTGCCGCGCGCGAGATAAAGCGGCGGCACGTAACGAGGATTCAGGCCGCGAATCTTGCGCGCAAGTGCATTCGCGTGAAGCCCCGCGCTGTTGATCACGCACGCTGTGCCGATCGTGGTCGGCGCAGCGCCACCGACCTTCACGGTAAAGCGCCCATTCGACGCCTCGATCGATTCGACCGGCGCATGAAACGCGATCACGGCGCCGTCGCGTTCGGCATCGCCTTGCAGCGCGAGCATCAACTGATGGCTATCGACGATGCCCGTTTGCGGTGAAAACACCGCGTCGACACATTGAAGCGCGGGCTCGAGTTCCTGTGCTTCCGCGCCGCTGATCCGCATCAGGTCGAGCACGCCATTTTCGCGGCCGCGCGCGAGGATGCTTTCGAGTTGCGGAATCTGGTTGCGCGCGGTCGCGACGAGCAGCTTTCCGCAACGCTGATGCGGCACCCCGCGCGCCGCGCAGTATTCATACAGCAGTTCGCGGCCGCGCACGCACAGCGCGGCCTTTTGCGAGCCGCGCGGATAGTAGATGCCTGCATGAATGACCTCGCTATTGCGCGAGCTCGTTCCGACGCCGATCGCCTCGGCCGCTTCGAGCACGATCACTTCGCGCCCGCGCGCTGCCAACGCGCGCGCGATAGCGAGACCGATCACGCCCGCGCCGACCACCACACATTCGATTTGATCCATGTCCATTGACGCGGCCTGCGATGCACCGCGTTCTGTCTCGTCCACCCGGTGAAGATGAAGATTTCGTACGGTCGACCGGGTACTGCCGATACCTGCCGATTCCCTGCGCCGTCGCACGCCTCATGCACACACTGCAAAATTGTACGACGGCTCCAGAGACGCAAATGCCCGAAGCCGGAAAGGCTGCGGGCATGGCGATCTTCAACGCGTACCGCGTCGATGGAGTGTACGCCGTCGATGCCGTCGATGTGTGGGAAAGCCGACTAATTGGATAATTTATCGCGCGCGAAGATTTGAATCAGCAGCGTCACCGCCAACGGCAATCGTTTGCGCACCCATGCTTGCGTGCAAACGCTTCGCTATCGCCCTCTCACGCCAATAAAGGGAATTTACCGTTGCAGATCAAGCCTCTATCCCGTCTTTCATTCGCTTTTCCGGTCGACGCTTCGTGACTGTTCAGAACCCGATCGGCTTGCGCCGCGTCTGGTAATCGAGCCGGATATCGCCCGCGTCGATTGCGTCGCGACCGTCGATGCGCGCCGCGCCGAATCCATTCAGAATCGCGCGCCGCATCTCGCGGGGTGATGCGCGCTGCAGCTGGTCGAGCGCCGGCTCGGACAGGCATGCGGGAAAACGCAGGCCCCAGCCGTGCGCGCCGCGAATCTCGTCGTAGATCGACTGCGCGATGCGGCGCGCGCCGTCCCGGTCCGGCGCAGGAATTTCGTAGATGTTCATCCGGTTCAGGATCGGCTCGGGAATCGCGCGCGCGTCATTCGCGGTCGCGATCCAGATGACGTGGCCGGCGTTGATCGGAATCTCCGCGAATTCGTCGATAAATGTCTGCGCGGTATCGTGTTCGAGCAATGCGTACAGTGCACCGAGCGGGTCGTATTGCGAATCGCCGCTTGCCTTGTCGATTTCGTCGACCGCGATCACCGGGTTGGCATAGCTGCCGTGCACCAGCGCGTCGAACACCTTGCCCGGCTTCGCGTTTTTCCACTGCGATGACGCGCCCGACAGAATCCATCCCGCCGTGAGCGCGCCCATTGCAACGTAGTGATAAGACGTGCCGAGCAAGCGCGCCAGTTGCTTCGCAAAATGCGTCTTGCCGATGCCGGGGTCGCCGAGCAGGAGAATCGGCATCAGCTCGAGCCGGTCGTCCGTTTCGATGCACAGCGCAACCTGCTTGCGCACGTCATCGAGCGGCTCCGCGAAGTTCGGCAAGGTATCGATCAGATCGTCGATCGACGGCATCCGGTTTGGCTTCACGCAAAAGCGCAGGTTGCCGACCTTCAGCATCTTTTCGTACGTCGCGCGCAGCGCTTCGTTCGCGCCGTCGCTGAGATCGTTGAGCGCGGTTTCGACCTGCTCAAGGTCGTACACCTTGCTGAAAGACGCTACCGCGATCTCCTGTTTGACCATCGCCGTTGTCATCGCTCACCCCGTCATGCTCGTATTGCTCGTTGTTGCGCACGGCGCCCGACTGCGCCGGTCCGATTTCAGTGTAACGATGCACAACAGGCTTGCAAGCCAGCAGCGCTAAGGGGTTGCTGCTAATACCGCTTGATTGCGCGTGACTGCGTCACAATCTGTCAGATATTGTTGCTGAACCCGGGTGTGGATCCGGGGTCAGAGAAGTTCTTGACATCAGGCGTAAGATGATTGGCTGTCGGACAAGCGCGGCCGCAATGATTCCGGAGACTTCGTTCATGTGGAAAGCCCGCATCGCCGCCGTAGTGCCCGCCGCACTGCTATTGACGCCGCTGTTCGCGTTCGCGCAGCAGTCCGGCACGACCGCGCCGGTCGTGCAATGGAAGTTGCAGGTGATGCAGAACGGCGAGCAGATCGACGCATTCGACGGCACCACGACCGTCGGCCAGGCGCGCACGGACACGCATCATCATGTCGTCCAGCACGACGTCGGCTGCAAGGATCAGCCGGCGGGCAGCATCGATCTGCAGCGCACCGTGACGGTCACGCCGATCGTGGCGGACGCGAGCGGCGTCACGCTCGCGGTCGATGCGCAGGAAACGCTCGAGGACGCCGGCCCGCAGCGCACGTCGCCAAGCGGCTGCAAGCTGCCGCCGCAACCCCGCCAGGTCAGTGCGAGCCATCCGGGCCTCCGGGCGCCGCCCGGCGATTGGGCATCCTGGCAGATCATCGACAAGGATCCGCAACTCGTCTATCGCGTAAGCGCGAGCGTCGCCAACACCCCGGCACAGCAATGAACAACGTGGACAACGCGGCATGCGAAACCCCGAAGAATTGATACGCGAAACTGCGCGGCGAGGCGATTCCGAACAGATCGACGCGAAACAGCAGGACAAGCAGGGTGAGCCCGGGCCCACCATCGCGCTGCCTGACCGCGACTTCATCGCGGTGAGCTGGAATCTGCACAAAGGCCGCTCGCCGCTCGGATTTCAGGCGTGGCAAGCGATGCAGCGCTGGGTGCAGTCGACGCACGCCGACGCGTATTTCCTGCAGGAAGCGATGGCGCGCCGGATGCCGGCGCCGGTGCTGGCAAGCAACTTCGGCGCGCCGCTCGGCGAACCCACCGACGACATCTGGCATTGCCAGGCGACCGAAATCGCGCGCGCGCTCGAGATGCAGATTGCACTCGGCCCGAACGTGTTCAAACCGTCGTGGCGGCATGGCAATGCGATCCTGTCGCCGCATCCGCTGGACCTCGGCGGGCGCTGGGATATTTCCGCGCACCGGTTCGAGCGGCGCGGCCTGCTCGTCGCGCGCGCGACGTTCGCCGGACACTCGGTCACATTGCTATGCGCGCACCTCGCGCTGACACGGCAGGCGCGTCTGCGGCAGATGCAATGGATCGCGCACTGGATCGTAAAGGAAGCGCCCGACGGACCGCTCGTGCTCGCCGGCGACTTCAACGACTGGCGTAACGATTCGGTGCCGCTGTTCGCCGAACTCGGCCTGCATGAGGTTGCGACGTTACTCGGCGAATCGGGCCGCACCTTTCCGGCGTTTTCACCGGCACTGGCATTGGACAAAATGTTCGTACGCGGAATGAAACCGGTCGAGTGGATCCAGCCGGCGCAGGAAACCGCGTGGCTTTCCGATCACTTGCCTTATATGGCACGACTGCGTATCGACTAAACCGCGGACTAAACCGCGGACTCACCGGCGGCCCAAACCACGGACTAGAAGGCGGACTGAACGGCGCGCGGGACAGGTAAGATCGCACATTTGCCGATCTTTCTGGCGCACCCTTGTTCAGAATGCATAGCCATCCCTATCTTCCCGTCCTGCTGCAGATTGCGGTCGTCTATATGCTCGCGGCGATGAGCCCGGGTCCCAATTTTTTCATGATCACGCAACTATCGCTGGCCGGGCGGCGCCGGCTTGGCGCGGCGTCCGCGCTCGGTGTCGGAACCGCGTCGACCATCTGGGCAACACTGGCGATGCTCGGATTCGCGACAGTGCTGCAAAGAATCGATTGGGTGTACAACGGCATTCGCATCGCCGGCGCGCTGTATCTCGTCTGGTTCGGCTTCAGGCTGCTGCGTTCGAGCTTCGCGCGCAGCGGTGACAGCATCACGCCCGCAACATCGGCAACGCCGTCGATGCGTTTAGCGGACGATGCCGGCGCTCACTTTCGCGCATGGCGCGCCGGGCTCGTCACCTGCCTGACCAATCCGAAGTCCTGCGCATTCTGGACCAGCGTGTTCGCGACGATGATGCCGGCACACGCGCCAGTCTGGTTCTGCGCGATCGTGATCGCGATGATCTCGTTGCTGTCGGCCGGGTGGTACGGCAGCGTCGCGTTGATGTTCGGCACCGAGCGCACGCAGCGCGGATACCGGAAACTGCGCAGGCCGTTCGACGCGCTCTGCGGCGCGGCGCTGATCGGTCTCGGCGCGAAACTCGCGGCTGACCGCTAGGCGAAACGAAAGCCGGGCGACGCAACGGCGATCGACTCGCGCACGCGCGGTCATCTTTCCCCAGTCGCGAGAGTGGTTTCGGTCCGGGGCTGCCGCTCCTGGTTCCAGTTCCGCGAGCAGGGTCAATACACCGGCGCGCGGCCGGTTTCGGTATCATCGCGTGACCCGTTGGCCGAGTCGGTGCGCATGCGGTCAGCGCCGCAGCGCCGAACGCGGTCCGCCGTTCGAATCCGCGCGGCAGCAGCGCGTAGCGTTGCGCGCGCCGCCTGTCCGGCAAGCACGCGTTCGCGGCTGTCATCGCGCATACCGGGCGGTGCGCTTCATGCGTCAGCGCGTCGCCGCGATCCCCGCACCAGGTCCGTGCGACCGCACCGTAAGTGTTGTGGCCGTCGCCGCCGCGCACCGGTCGCGGTAGCACCGTGACCATCCGCCGGCCTGCGAATCGGTATCGCGGTAAAATAGCGGATTACGCATTATTTTCCTGCGCGGCATGTCCCCGTTATAACGATCAGGGGGTCGCGCGCCGCCGTGTCGGCCGTTCAGTTTCGATCAGGCCGTCGCAGTTTCTGCCTCATCCAAGAAGCCATGAGCAACCTGAATACACAAACCGTCCTGAGCGTCCACCACTGGACCGATACGCTTTTCAGCTTTACCTGCACGCGCGATGCGTCGTTCCGCTTCGAAAACGGCCAGTTCACGATGGTAGGCCTCGAGGTGGACGGCAAGCCGTTGATCCGCGCTTACAGCATGGCAAGCGCGAACTACGAAGAGAATCTCGAGTTCCTCAGCATCAAGGTGCAGGACGGCCCGCTCACATCGCGTCTACAGCATCTTAAGGTTGGCGACCCGGTGCTGATCGGCAAGAAGCCGACCGGCACGCTGATGGCCGACAATCTGCTGCCGGGCAAAACGCTGTGGCTGCTGTCGACCGGCACGGGCCTCGCGCCGTTTATGTCGATCATCAAGGACCCGGACGTCTATGACCGCTACGACAAGGTCGTGCTCACGCATACGTGCCGCTTCGTCGACGAACTCGCGTACAAGGAATACATCACCGACCATCTGCCGGCGCACGAGCACATTGGCGAGCTGATCCGCGACAAGCTCGTGTACTACCCGACGGTCACGCGCGAAGCGTTCGAGAACCGCGGCCGGATTACCGAGCTGATCGAAACGCAGAAGCTGTTCGCGGACCTCGATCTGCCGCACTTCTCGAAGGACAATGACCGCGTGATGCTGTGCGGCAGCCCGCATATGCTGCGCGACACGCGCGAGCTGCTCGACAACCTGGGCTTCGAAGAAGGCAGCAACAATGCGCCGGGCCACTACGTGGTCGAAAAGGCGTTCGTCGGCTGATATTCGTCAAGCCCGCGCCTGCAGCTACCGCGCCGCACTCGACGTAAAAACAACAAGACCGGGACATTCCCGGTCTTTTTTTACGTCCACGCCTTTTCCCTTCTATTTGCTTTATGCATCATGCAATTTGGATAAACCAAAACGCATGATGTGCTGCTGTGTCATGCCGCACGGGCAAACGTTACAAATTGACACACCGGAACGTCTATGACCTGTAAGCATTTTTCCTACAAATCTCGCCCTGGGAAATGGGATTTGAAGGGTGGAATTTACGCGCCAGGCCTTGCTGTGCCTGCATATTTTTCTTTTTTTAGGATATGATCGCGGCGCAGTACCCCTACACGGCACCTACGATCGGGATGTCGTCGAGTTGTTACCGAATGTAAATTTCGTTACGCCCCCGCGTAGCGATTGTCCGTCAAGGCAAAGCCGGAGCCGGACACGTCTGGGAGGCCAAGGGTTCGCATGCGTTTTTCTGTATTTGCATTGTCGACACACAGCCGGTTCGCCGGCCAGGCAATTTTCTGACAGGGAAAGCATGGATACGTCGACCGTGGTACTGATCGGCGCACACACGCCTGACTCGATCGCAGGCGATGCCGACGATGCGCGCGCCGCATCGCGACACCTTGCCGGCACGCGACCGGCCGGCGCGGATGCTGCCCTGCGCCGCGCGGTTGACCTCGCCCCGCTGTCAGCCGAACTCGCCGAAATTGAGCGGCTGCGCGCCCGCGTGCGCGAACTGGCGACTGAGGTCGCCCATGCGCACGAAGCGGCGCGCTGCCATCTCGCGCAGGAACTGCACGACAACGCCGGCGCCGAACTCACCGCAGCGCGCTTTGCACTTGCCAATATCGATACCTGGCTGCCCGCCGGTGCGCCGCCGCAATGCGCGGCGTCGCTCGCAGTCGCCAGGCGCTCGCTCGATGCGGTCGCCAGCGCGACGCGCGAGGTGATCGACGAGCTTCATCCGCCGGCGCTCGACAGCGGGATCGTGCACACGCTGTCGCAATGGACCGGCAGCTTCGCGGCGCGCACCGGCCTGCGCACGAGCTTCGTGTGCGCCGCCGACGCACGTTTGACGCGCCTGCCAGGCGATGCCGCACTGGCGGTTTTCCGCGTCGCGCAGGAAGCCTTGAACAATGTCGCAAAGCATGCCCGCGCATCGGGCGCGGACGTGCGGCTCGAGACCGACGCCGAACATCTGATTCTGGTCGTCGCCGACGACGGGATTGGCCTGAAGCGCACATCCCGTCAGCGTGAACAACGCTTCGGTCTGTCCGGCATGCGCGCACGCTGCGAAGCATTCGATGGCGAGCTCAGCGTCGCGAATGCGTGCCGGCCGCAGCAGCCCACACCGAACGCGCGAAACGCACGACCGGGCACCGCGATTCACGCGCGATTCGCATGGCGCGCGCTGCTGTCCACCCCCCAACCCAACGTGCGGCGCCGCGCCGCACGCTGATGAATGATCACGACGCGACGATGAACCTGCGCATCCTCCTCGCCGAAGATCACGCCGTGGTTCGCCAGGGCGTGCGCCAGTTGCTGCTTGACCGCGGTGTCGCACATGAAGTCGCGGAGGCCCAGACTGGCGCGGAAGCGCTGATGCAGGCCAGCCGGCACCCGTACGACGTGGTCCTGCTGGACATCTCGTTGCCCGACCTGAATGGCGTCGAGGTGCTCAAACGCCTGAAGCGCAAGGTGCCGCGCGTGCCGGTGCTGATGTTTTCGATGTATCGCGAAGACCAGTACGCGGTTCGCGCGCTGAAGGCGGGCGCCGCCGGCTATCTGTCGAAGACGATCGACGCCGCGCAGATGATAGCCGCGATCCAGCAGGTCGCCGCGGGCCGCAAGTACGTGAGCCCGGCGATGGCCGAAGCGCTCGCGAACTACGTGTCGTTCGACGGCGAGCAGATGCCGCACGAAAAGCTGTCCGACCGCGAATATCAGACGCTGTGCATGCTCGCGTCCGGCAAGCGGCTCACCGATATCGCAGTTGCGCTGTCACTGTCGGTGAAGACGGTTAGCGTGTATCGCACGCGGCTGCTTGAAAAAATGAAGCTGCGCAACAACGCGGAGCTCACCTTCTACGTGATGACGAACCGGCTCGTCGATCTGAATCCCGCGATGACCGCCTGAGGCCTTGCGCGACGTCCCGCTCCCGCGCGAAGCCTCGCATCGGTCCCGGTCTGCATTCCGAAGGTTCTGCTGAGCGCTCGGAAGTCATCGCGAAATCACCTATTGCGCATCAGCTAAAATCGAAGGTTCCCCGGCAGTCTGCGCGCGCCGCGCGCACTTGCCTGGCGTCGGACCGGAGCGCGTGCTGACGCGCCCGCTCGGGTCGACTCGCTGCACTGGAGACCCTTCGTTAATGTCTGTATTCCGCAAGAAAAGCGTCGAGCATATGATCGCCGGCGCGCAAAGCGCCGGCCTCAAGAAAGCGCTCGGTGCGCTTGATCTCACATTCCTCGGTGTCGGCGCCATTATCGGCACCGGCATCTTCGTGCTGACCGGCACCGGCGCGGTTCAGGCCGGCCCGGCGCTGATGATCTCGTTCCTGATCGCCGCGATCGCGTGCGGCTTCGCGGCGCTCGCGTACGCGGAGTTCGCCTCGACGATTCCCGTCGCCGGCTCGATCTATACGTACTCTTATGCGACGTTGGGCGAGCTCGCCGCGTGGATCATCGGCTGGGACCTGATGCTCGAATACGGACTGGCTACGTCAGCGGTATCAGTCGGCTGGTCCGGCTATCTGCAGTCGCTGCTCGCGGGCTTCGGCATTTCGCTGCCGGTCGCGCTAACCGCGGCGCCGGGCGCGCTGCCCGGCCACGTCACACTGTTCAACCTGCCCGCGTTCCTCGTGATGATGGCCATCACCACGCTGCTGTCGATCGGCGTGCGCGAGTCGACGCGCGTGAATAATCTGATGGTTGCGATCAAGGTGATCGTCGTGCTGCTGGTGATCGCAGTCGGCGTGTTCCACGTCACACCGGCGAACTGGCACCCGTTCATGCCCAATGGCTGGCCGGGCGTGTTCGGCGCGGCCGCGGTGATGTTCTTTGCGTTTATCGGCTTCGATTCGGTATCGTCGGCGGCGGAGGAAGTCAAGAATCCGAAACGCGATCTGCCGATCGGCATCATCGCGTCACTGGGCGTGTGCGCGGTGCTGTACGTCGCGGTTGCCGCGGTCGTCACCGGCATCGTGCCGTCCGCCAGGTTTGCGCATATCTCGCATCCGGTGTCCTTTGCATTGCAGGAGGCCGGACAGAACTGGGTCGCGGGCCTGATCGACCTCGGCGCCGTGCTCGGCATGCTGACCGTGATTCTCGTGATGGCATACGGCCAGACCCGCATCATCTTCGCGATGTCGCGCGACGGCTTGCTGCCCGCCGCGCTGTCGCGCGTGCATCCGCGCTTCGCCACGCCATTCCTGACAACCTGGATCTGCGGGCTCTTCTTCGGCACGATCGGTGCGCTGGTGCCGCTCGATGTGCTCGCCGAGCTGATCAACATCGGCACGCTGTCGGCGTTTTCGATGGTATCGATCGCGGTGCTGATCCTGCGCCGCACGCACCCGGAGTTGCCGCGCGCGTTCCGCTGCCCTGGCGTGCCGGTCGTGCCGGCGCTCGCCGTCGCGTCATGTCTGTTCCTGATGGTGAACCTCGAAGGCGTCACGTGGGCCGCGTTCGTGGTCTGGATCGCGATTGGCCTCGCGATCTATTTCGGTTACTCACGCCGCCGCTCGAAACTCGCGCATGGTGTGCATCCGCACTAAAGCGGACAACGCGCGCAGACGCTCCTTTTCAATCCATTTCATACCCGTGAGAACGGCGCGCAGCGTGAAGCGGCGCGCCGTTCTCATGCTGCGCCCGTCACCCGTTCGAGCGCTCGAACCGCGCCTTCTTCAGGACCGCGACGATTTCCCCCGATAGCCGCCCCGGGAGATTTGTGCTTTACTTTTCGCGTCGCAAATCACTAATAGCACCAACCGAGCCGGACCCTCAGCAGGCAGGCGGTAGGTAGTGAATGTGGGCTCGTGCCGGTCTCAATCCCCACCCGCATGGCAGCGGAGTAAGCGGTGAAGCGCTAACTCCGGTCGACCGCCGCATAAGTCCTGGTAAGCGCCAAAGCGCCAACCGGGAGCAATACGGCGTGGGACCGGAGTGAGCGCTAAAGCGCTAACTCCGGTCGCAAAGGAGACAGTTCATGGCGATCAGCATCAGTCTGACGGTGAACGGCGCGCCCGTTACCGCGAACGTCGAGCCTAATACACTACTTGTTCAATTTTTGCGCGATCAGCTGCGGCTGACCGGCACGCACATCGGCTGCGATACCGCGCAGTGCGGCGCGTGCACGATCCACCTGAACGGCCGCGCGATCAAATCGTGCAACATGCTCGCGGCGCAGGCCGATAGCGCGGACATCACGACCATCGAAGGACTGTCGAAGAACGGCGAACTGCATCCGATGCAGGCCGCGTTCAAGGATTGTCACGGGCTGCAATGCGGGTTCTGCACGCCTGGCATGGTGATGAGCGCGACCGCACTGGTCGCGACGCACCCGCAACTGAGCGAAGCCGACGTGCGCGCGCAACTCGACGGCAATCTGTGCCGCTGCACGGGCTATCACAACATCGTCAAAGCGATCGTAGAGGGCGCGGCCGCGATGCAGGCCGGCGCGGGTTCCACGCAAAACGCCGCCAAGGCCACTGCCTGAGGAGCCCGACAATGAACGCACCCGAAACCCATCGCATGATTGGCGCCTCCGTCAAACGCAAGGAAGACGCGCGTTTTCTGACCGGCAACGGCCAATACACCGACGATGTGACATTGCCGCAGCAGTCGTATGCGGTGTTCCTGCGCTCGCCTCACGCGCATGCGCGCATCAAAAGCATCGATACGACCGCGGCGAAGCAGTCGCCCGGCGTCGTCGCGATCTTCACCGGCGCGGACCTCGCGGCGGACAAGGTCGGCGGTCTGCCGTGCGGCTGGCTGATCCACAGCGTCGACGGCAAGCCGATGAACGAACCGCCGCATCCGGTGATCGCGCATACGAAGGTGCGCCATGTCGGCGACCAGGTGGCGCTGGTAATCGCCGACTCGATCAACGCGGCGAAGGACGCGCTCGAACTGATCGAAGTCGACTACGACGAACTGCCGGCAAACGTCGACACCGCGCATGCCGCGGATGCCGGCCAGCCGGCTGTGCACGAAGAAGTACCGGACAACACCTGCTTCACGTGGGGCCATGGCGACAAGGCGGCGACCGACGCGGCCTTTGCGAAAGCCGCGCACGTGACAACCCTCGACATCGTCAACAACCGGCTCGTGCCGAATGCGATCGAGCCGCGCGCGGTGAACGCCGCGTGGTCGCCGCACGACGACAGCTATACCGTGTACGTTGCCAACCAGAATCCGCACGTCGAGCGGCTGCTGATGGCAGCGTTCGTGCTCGCGCTGCCGGAGTCGAAGGTGCGTGTGATCGCGCCGGACGTCGGCGGCGGCTTCGGTTCGAAGATCTTCCTGTATGCGGAGGACGTCGCGGTGACATGGGCGTCAAAGAAGGTCCGGCGCCCGGTCAAATGGACTGCGGAGCGCTCCGAGGCGTTCCTGTCCGACGCACACGGCCGCGACCACGTGACGAAGGCCGAACTCGCGATGGACAAGGACGGCAAGTTCCTCGCAATGCGCGTTCATACGATCGCGAATATGGGCGCGTATCTGTCGACGTTTGCGTCGAGCGTGCCGACGGTGCTATACGCGACGCTGCTCGCGGGCCAATACGCGACGCCCGCGATCTACGCTGAAGTGAAAGCCGTGTTCACGAATACCGTGCCGGTCGACGCGTATCGCGGCGCAGGCCGCCCCGAAGCGACCTATGTGGTCGAACGTCTGGTCGAGACGGCCGCGCGCGAACTGAATGTGAATCCGGCCGAACTGCGCCGCCGCAACTTTATCCGTTCGTTCCCGTATGCGACGCCGGTCGGCCTCACGTACGACACCGGCGACTACGAAACGCTTCTCGCGCGCGCGATCCAGCTTGCGGACGTCGAAGGGTTCGCCGCGCGCAGGCAAGCATCGGAACAGAAAGGCAAGCGGCGCGGCCTCGGCTTCTCGTGCTACATCGAAGCATGCGGACTCGCGCCGTCGAACGTCGCCGGCGCGCTCGGTGCGCGCGCGGGCCTGTTCGAAGCCGGTGAGATCCGCGTGCATCCGACCGGCTCGGTCACCGTGTTCACCGGCTCGCACAGCCATGGCCAGGGCCATGAGACGACCTTCGCGCAGGTGGTCGCGGACCGGCTCGGCATATCGATCGACAACGTCGAAGTCGTGCACGGCGACACCGGCCGGATTCCGTTCGGCATGGGCACCTACGGGTCGCGCTCGATCGCGGTCGGCGGCTCGGCCATCATGAAAGCGCTCGACAAGATCGAAGCGAAAGCGAAGAAGATCGCCGCGCATCTGCTCGAAGCGTCGCCTGACGATATCGAGTTCAAGGACGGCACGTTCCGCGTGGCCGGCACCGATCGCACGAAGACCTTCACCGACGTGTCGCTCGCCGCTTATGTGCCGCACAACTATCCGCTCGACAAGCTCGAACCCGGACTCGACGAAAGCGCGTTCTACGATCCGACCAACTTCACGTATCCGGCCGGTGCGTATATCTGCGAAGTCGAGGTCGACGTCGACACAGGGGAGACGCGGATCGAACGCTTCACCGCGGTCGACGATTTCGGCAACGTGATCAATCCGATGATCGTCGAAGGGCAGGTGCATGGCGGGCTCGGGCAAGGGATCGGCCAGGCGATGCTCGAGCGCTGCGTGTACGACAACGAAACCGGTCAGCTACTGTCGGGCTCGTATATGGACTATGCGATGCCGCATGCGTCCGATCTGCCGGACTTCACCGTGGAGACCGCGAAGGGCACGCCCTGCACACACAATCCGCTTGGCGTGAAAGGCTGCGGCGAAGCGGGCGCGATCGGCTCGCCGCCGGCGGTGATCAACGCCATCATCGATGCACTAGCGCCGCTTGGCGTGACCGACCTGCAGATGCCGGCGACGCCGCATCGGATCTGGTCCGCGATAGAAGCCGCACAACCTTCACAACGCGCCTGAGCGGAGGAGCCCACATGTACACGTTCGACTATCAACGCGCGGCCGATCCGAAAACCGCGGTGTCGGCACTCGCCGCGGACAGCGAAGCGAAATTCCTGGCCGGCGGCCAGAGCCTGCTGCCGACGATGCGCTTGCGCCTCGCACAGCCTTCGAAGCTGATCGACGTCACGCGCATTCCGGCGTTAAAGGAAATCCGCGCGGACGGCAACACGCTATCGATCGGCGCCGCGGTCTGTCATGCGGACGTCGCAAGCCATGCCGACGTGCGCCGCGCGCTGCCTGCGCTCGCCGACCTTGCCGCGCATATCGGCGATCGCCAGGTGCGCGCGCTTGGCACGATCGGCGGCTCGCTCGCAAATGACGATCCGGCCGCGTGCTATCCCGCCGCGGTGCTCGGCCTCGGCGCCACCGTCGTCACCGATCGACGCCGGATTGCCGCCGAAGACTTTTTCGTCGGCATGTATGAGACGGCGCTCGCGCCCGACGAGCTGATCGTCTCGGTCGAGTTTCCGCTTGCGGAACGCGCGGCCTATGAAAAGTTCAGGAACCCGGCGTCGCACTTCGCGCTCGTCGGCGTGTTCGTCGCGAAGCAGGCGAGCGGCGTGCGGGTCGCGGTGACCGGCGCGGCGCCGTCGGTGTTTCGTGTGACTGAACTCGAGCAGGCACTATCGACCGACTTCTCACCGGCGGCGGCCCGCGCGGTGACAGTGTCGGCGGACGGCCTCAACACGGATCTGCACGCGAGCGCAGAATATCGTGCACATCTGATTCCGATCCTGGCCGCGCGGGCGGTGGAACGGGCGAAGGGTTAGACGCGGGCGAGGCGCGGGCTGCAAGCTCGCGCCCGACCGTCTGCCGATGCATGGCTCGGCGCGTCCGGGCCGTTCCGTTTCCGCACCGAGCGCACGCGAGCCCGAAAAAACCATGCAACCCGCTTCGATCGACGACACACTCGCGCAACTCACCGACCAGGACTACTTTGCGAGCCGGGAGCTCGCGACCGCACTGTTTCTCGCGCTGCGGATGGAGCGCCCGCTGTTCGTCGAAGGCGAGCCCGGCGTCGGCAAGACCGAACTCGCGAAAGCCGCGGCCGGCATGCTCGGCACGTCGCTACTGAGGTTGCAGTGTTACGAGGGCCTCGATACCGCGAGCGCGCTATACGAATGGGACTACCCGCGACAGATCATGGCGCTGCGTGTCGCCGAAGCCGCCGGCGAAAAGCCCGGCAATGACACGCTATACCGTAGCGAATTCCTGCTGAAGCGCCCTCTGCTGCAAGCGCTGATGCCTGACGAGCATCACCCCGGCGCGCGTCGCGTGCTGCTGATCGATGAAATCGACCGCGCGGACGAACCGTTCGAAGCGTTCCTGCTCGAGCTGCTGTCCGACTTTCAGGTGTCGATTCCGGAGTACGGCACCGTGCGCGCGCAGCAGCGGCCGCTCGTCGTGATGACGTCGAACCGCACGCGCGAAGTGCACGATGCGCTGAAGCGCCGCTGCCTGTACCAGTGGATTGGCTACCCGGAACGCGAGCGCGAACTCGCGATCGTCGCCGCGCGCGCACCGCAAACCAGTGACGCGCTGCAGCGGCACGCGGTGGGCTTCGTGCATCAGTTGCGCGGCATGGACCTGTTCAAGGCGCCGGGCATCGCCGAAACGATCGACTGGTGTCGCGCGCTGGCCGCGCTGAGCGTTGTCGAACTCGATCCGCAGTCAGTGCAGGATACGTTGGGGGTGCTGCTGAAGTATCAGGACGATCTTGCGCGAATGGACCCGCAACAGATCGCGCAATGCCTCGCCGCAGCGGAGTGACGCCGATGGACACGACGCCGGACAAGGATGCCGCCGCGACCACCGGGCGCGCCACGAGCGGCGGCATGCAAGACCCGGCGCGGTTCGTGAACGCCGCGGTCGGGACCACGAGCCTGTCCCGCATCGAAGCGTTCCCGATGCTCGCTCGCAACGTCGTGCACTTCGTGCGCCTCTTGCGCGCCGCAGGTCTGCCGATGTCCCCCGCGCAGGCGGTCGATGCGCTCGAAGCGCTGCACTGCATCGGCGTCGCCCGCCGCGACGACGTGCACGCTGCGCTCGCTGCACTGCTCGTGCGCGCACCTGACGAACGGGATCTGTTCGACGCCGCCTTCGACCTGTTCTGGCGCGACCCCGACTGGTCAGGCAAGATGCGCGCGCTACTGCTGCCGAAAGTGGGCACTACGATGCCGCCGCCCAAACGCAACAACCGCCTCGCCGACGCGCTCGCCGCACGTCCACCCGCACAGCATCGCGAGCGCCACGCACCGCCGATGGAACAGCACGAGCTGCACGCACACGTGACGTTCAGCGCCGAAGAACGGCTGCGTCACCGCGACTTCGATACGCTGACGGCCGACGAATGGCGCACGCTGCGCCATATCATTCGCAGTCACCGGCTGCCGCTCGCGATGGAACGCACACGCCGGCTGAAAGCCGCATCGCGCGGCACGCACGCCGACCTGCGCGCGAGCGCGCGCCACGCGGTGCGAGCAGGCGGCGACTGGACGGTATGGAAATATCGCGCCGCGGTGGAGCGCAAACCGCCGCTCGTGTTGCTGCTCGACATTTCCGGCTCGATGAGCAGCTACTCACGCGCCGTGCTGTACTTCTGCCACGCGTTGCTGCAATCGCGCGAACGGCTGCAAGTGTTTTTATTCGGCACCCGTCTGACGAATGCGACGCGCGCATTGCGTGAGCGCGACCCGGATGTGGCGATCGCAGCGCTTGCGGACCAGGTGGTCGACTGGTCCGGCGGCACGCGGATCGGCGCGGCGCTCGCCGAATTCAACCGGCGCTGGGCACGCCGCGTGCTGACCGGCAGGGCAACGGTGCTGCTCGTCACCGACGGCCTCGATCACGAAGCGATCGACCTTCTAGCCGCTGAAATGGCCCGTCTGCGGCGCTTCGCACACCGCATCGTCTGGCTCAATCCGCTGCTACGCTATAGCGAGTTCGCGCCGAAAGCGCGCGGCGTACAGGCGATCCTGCCGCATGTGGACGCGCACCGGCCGGTTCATAATCTCGACAGTCTGAGCGCATTTGGACGCGATCTGGCGCAGCTCGCGCGCATGTCGGCGACATGACGGCGACACGACAGCGCCGGCTCCTCGCCGCGCATCACCTACAACGATCCCCGCAGGAGGCACGCAATGGAACTGACAGAAAGTTATAAGCTGCCCATCTCGCAACAGCGTGCATGGGAAGCGTTGAACGACACCGAAATATTGCGCTTGTCGATTCCTGGTTGCGACAGCATCGATGCGGACGGCGAAAACGCGTACACGGTGTCGCTGACAGCTTCGGTCGGTCCCGTGAAGGCGCGCTTCAAAGGGCGTATGCTGCTGACCGACATCGCCGCGCCCCATACGTATACGATTGTGTTTGAAGGCCAGGGGGGCGCAGCGGGCTTCGGCAAAGGCAACACGCATGTAAAGCTCGAGCCGGATGGCGACGACGCGACCATGCTTACCTACACGGCGAGCGCGCAAGTGGGCGGTAAGCTCGCGCAGATCGGCTCGCGGCTCGTCGACGGCGCGGCACGCAAGCTCGCCGGCGAATTTTTCAAGCGCTTCAGCGCGCAGGTGATGGGGGGCGGCGAAGGCGCCGCGGCCGCTGAAAGCGATGCCTCGTCGACATCCGACAAGCAGGCAGACGAACAGACCGGCGCAACGGAAGCCTCATCCGAAGGCGCCGAACCGAAGAGGAAGAAATCATGGACAGCGTGGATCTCGAAGTCCTGAAATCCAGTGCGCGCTGGCTCGACGAAGGTCACCGTGCGTTGCTGGTCACGGTCGTCAAGACGTGGGGCTCATCGCCGCGGCCGGAAGGCGCGATGCTCGCCGTGCGCGACGATGGGCTGGTGGTAGGCTCGGTATCAGGCGGCTGCATCGAAGACGATCTGATCGATCGGGTTCGCCGTCACGGCATCGAGCAGACGCATCCTGAAGCCGTGAAGTACGGCATCTCCGCCGAAGAAGCGCACCGTTTCGGTTTGCCGTGCGGCGGCACGATCCAGCTGGTGCTCGAGCCGCTCAGCAAGCAAAGCGGCATCGCCGAGCTGTGCCACGCGGTCGAGGACGGGCGGCTTGTCGCGCGCACGCTCGACATGACGACCGGCGCGGTTCACTACGGCGCCGCGCAAGCCACCGACGGTGTCGACTTCAACGACCTGCGCCTGCTGACCATTCATGGGCCGCGTTACCGGATGCTGGTAATCGGCGCCGGGCAACTTTCGCGCTACCTGTGCAATATCGCGGTCGGGCTCGACTATCAGGTCACGGTTTGCGACCCGCGCGAAGAATACACGGACGAGTGGAACGTGGCGGGTACGAAAATCGTGCGCACGATGCCCGACGACACCGTGCTCGAGATGAAGCTCGACGAACGCTGCGCCGTGATCGCGCTGACGCACGATCCGAAGCTCGACGACCTCGCGCTGATGGAAGCACTGAAGACGCCGGCGTTTTACGTCGGTGCGCTCGGCTCGCGGCGCAACAATGCGGCGCGCCGCGAACGGCTGAAGGAATTCGATCTGACGGATACCGAACTCGCGCGCTTGCATGGTCCGGTCGGTATCTATATCGGCAGCCGCACGCCACCTGAAATCGCGGTGTCGATTCTCGCCGAAGTCACGGCGGCGAAGAATGGCGTATCACTGCCAACGCTGCTGCAAGTCGAAGGCGCGAAGGCCGCACGTGAAATCGCCGCAAACGGCGGTGAGGTGTGCGGCATGCCTGCCGAATTCAGCACACGCGACGCGTAACGCGCGATTCGATCCGGCCGCGCGAGATGCCGCGGCCGGTCATCTTCTTTTCCGTTTTCCCTTCCGCTTCCGCTCAACGTTAGCCATTCGGCTGACTGCCTCTTTGATCGCAACGTCCCTAGCATGAGCCTCTCTGCAACGGGACCGTTGCGCGTGAGTATTCCGGTCAATCATTCCATTGACGGAATATTCTTCAGGGGCTATATTTTTATGAACTGGGACGTCGAATACACCGACACGTTCGGTGACTGGTGGGCTGATTTGAGTGAATCGGAACAGGAGTCAGTCGCGGCATCCGTACGGCTGCTCGAGGCGCACGGTCCGTACTTGCGGCATCCGCATTCGAGTCAGGTCAAGGGCTCGAGTTACGGAAATATGCGTGAGTTGCGCGTCCAGCATGACGGCAGGCCGTTGCGCGTGCTGTATGCGTTCGACCCCACCCGCACCGCCATTTTGCTGATGGGCGGCGACAAGACCGGCGACGCTCGCTGGTACGAGCGGAATGTCCCCGGCGCCGACGCGCTGTATCGCGAGCATCTCGCGCAATCGAACTTGGAGGAAGTCGAACATGGCCAGGAAATTTGCTGAACTGCGGGCGAGGATGTCGCCCGAGTCTCAAGCCCGCTCCAATGACAAGGCGAACCGTCTGATGGCCGAAATGGCATTGAACGAGCTGCGCCGGGCTCGAGGCATGTCGCAGGAAGAGCTGGCAGTCGTGCTGCACGTGAAGCAGCCGAGCATTGCGAAGGTCGAGCAGCGCACTGATATGTACATCTCGACGCTGCGCGACCACATTCGTGGTCTCGGCGGTGAGCTGGAACTCGTCGCGCGTTTTCCTGAAGGGGAAGTGAAGATCAGCAACTTCGGCGTGCTGAGCGCCAGGTCATAGCGAAGACTGCCGGTCGCAGGCAGTCGGCATGCATTAAGCATCGCATCAGTCTATGTGATGGCTACGTACGTTCCCCGCTTGACAACCGATTTGTGGGCCTTTTAAGTGTGAAGTCCGCTCAACCCGCAATCCGTCAGCGCGCTCGCGTACGATCCCATGCGTCCTCTCGTGCTCGTCTTTATCGCGGCCAGCCTCTGGACCGCCGGCGCCGGCGCCGCGGGTAGCTGGGCCACTGGCGCCAGCGGCGACGCTGACGGTCCCCGCGCCGATGCCGGCGCCCGTGGCGTAACCGAACGCATCGCGAACGAGCCGGTGTCGCGTTCCGCGGTCGGCCCGACCAATCCCGTCGAACCGTACACGAACGAGCAGGAGACCCAAACGTTCACCGTCAACGCCGACGGCTCGTATGTGAAGCTCGACGAACTGACGCTGCGCGTGAACACCGAGGCCGGCGTCGCGCGCGTCGCGCAACATTACATCTGGTTCAACCGCAACATGGCGAGCGTCGACGTGATCGACGCATACACAATCGGCGCCGACGGCGTGCGCCACGACGTGCAGCCCGGGCAGATTCACGACGTGCAGGAGGCGCGCTCGTTCGACGCACCGATGTTTCAGGACATCCTCGAAAAGGTCATCGTGTTTCCTGCGGTGGAACCCGGCGCCCGCATTCACCTGAAGTACCGGAAGACGCAGCAGGTGCCGATCGTGCCCGGCTCGTTCAGCGATTTCACGCCGCCCGATCTCGCGCCAACCCACAACTTCCGCCTGATCTACGATTTGCCCGCCGACATGCCGCTCTACGCGGACGCCCGCGGCTTCGTCAAAGAGCCGCCCCGCACCCGCGACGGACGCACACGCTATGAGTTCCGCTACGACAAGGCGCGCTTCGGACGACTCGAATACGGCTCGATTTCATACGTCAGCTATGGCGACCGGCTGATGGTGTCGACCTTCCGCGATTACGCGGCCTTTGCGGCCACGTATAAGTCGTCGGCGGTCGACCCGAGCGCATCGGACCCGGCCATCGTCGGTCTCGCGCGCACGCTGACCGACAAGGACAGCACGCCGCAAGCCAAAGCGAAAACGCTGTACGACTGGGTCCGCAAGAACATCCGCTACGTGGCCGTCAACGTCGGACGTGGCGCGGTCGTGCCGCATCGCGCGGTCGATATCCTCGCGCTGCGCTATGGCGACTGCAAGGACCATGTCGCGCTATACGGCGCGCTGCTCAGTGCGGTCGGCATACACAACGAGCCGGCGCTGATCAACAGCGGCACCGTTTATACGCTGCCGTCGGTGCCCGGTTTCGGCGTGGTGAATCACGTCATCACGTGGCTGCCGGACCTGCAGCTCTATGCGGACTCGACCGCGCCGAACGTCGAATTCGGCTATCTGCCGTCGACCGATATGGACCGGCCCACGGTCCTCGTCGATCAGGGCGTACTCGGCCGCACGCCAGCAACCGCGTCGATGGTGCGCAACACCGACCTGTCGATCACCATCGCGGCCGACGGCTCGGCGAATTTCGTCTACCGTCTGCAAGCGACCGGCTGGGCCGCCGAGCAAGGGCGCACGATGCTGCGCCTGCAAACACCCGCGCAGCGTGAAGAAGCGATTCAGGGCGAGTTGCGCGCGGCCAACCTGACCGGTAACGCGACGTTGTCGACTAACGCACTCAACGCCGCCAGCGGCCCTCTGATCATCACGATGAAAGGCTCGCTCGACGACTTCGTGATGCCCGGCGCGGCCGCATCGATTCCCGCGTTGACGAGCTTCGTCGGCGGCTTTCAGTCCGATGCCCGGTACTGGCTCGGCGAGCGGCAGCGCACGCAGCCCTTCGTCTGCCGTAACGTCGAGCTCCACGAGCGCGCGCGCATCGTACTGCCCGCCAATTTCCGCGTGCTCGACATGCCGGAGGCCGCGCACACCGAAGACCGCTTCGTCGATTTCCGCTCGACCTATCACTACGATCCCGACGCCAATGTCGTCACCATGACGCGCGACGGCAGTACGCGCTTTACTAGCGAAGTGTGCTCACCGGACGAGTTTGCGCAGATGCGCGCAGGCATCGAGACGATCGGCCGCGACGTGCGCGCGGAGGTCATCGTCAAATCGACGCTGCCGGGCGTCGCGCGCGCAGGTGCGGCAGGCGCCGCGAGCGCCTCGGGTGCTGCAAGTGCTTCGAGCGCCACCGGAAGTGGTGCGCGTGGCGCCGCGTCCCGGAGCGCGAAGAAGGTCATCGCCGAGGCGCCGTGAGTCGAACGCGCCGCGGAGCGGGTCGCGCGACACAGATCAAACCGGCCACAGGGGCCCTTCCTGCATCGCGCCGATCTGCTCGCGCAGTTCGAGAATGCGGTCTTCCCAGTAACGCTGCGTGTTGAACCACGGAAACGCAACCGGAAACGCCGGGTCGTTCCAACGCCGCGCGAGCCACGCCGAGTAGTGAATCAGCCGCAGCGTACGAAGCGCCTCAATCAGATGCAACTCGCGCGGCTCGAATTCGCAGAAATCCTCGTAGCCGGCCAACAGATCAGTCAACGCACGCGATGCGTCGCCGCGCTCACCCGGCAACAACAGCCATAAATCCTGCACGGCGGGCCCCATCCGGCTGTCATCGAAATCGACGAAATGCGGGCCTGCATCGGTCCACAGCACGTTGCTCGGATGGCAATCGCCGTGCATGCGCAGCGGCGCGATCTCTCCCGCACGCTCGAACGCCCGCTCGACGCCCTCGAGCGCGAGGTTCACCACGGTGAGCCACGCTTCGCGCAGGTCTTCCGGCACAAAGCGTTGCGTCAGCAAAAAGTCGCGCGACTCGTAGCCGAATGTCGCGATGTCGAGCGTGGGCCGCTCCGCGTAGCGTTGGGTTCGACCGACCGCGTGAATCCGGCCGATAAAGCGCCCGAGCCACTCGAGTGTGTCGCGTTGCTCGAGTTCAGGCGCGCGGCCGCCGCGCCGCTCGAACAGCGCAAAGCGAAAACCTTCGAATGAGTGCAGCGTGCGGCCTTCGTACACGCGCGCCGGCACGGCGGGAATTTCGCGCGCGGCAAGCTCCGCGACGAATGCATGTTCTTCGAGGATCGCGGCGTCTGACCAGCGTTGCGGCCGATAGAACTTCGCGACGAGCGGCGCGGCATCTTCGATGCCGACCTGATAGACGCGGTTCTCGTAGCTGTTGAGCGGCAGCATGCGGCCGTCGGTACGCGCGCCGGCGCTAGCCAGCACGCTGTCGATCGCGTCGAGCATGCATTCCGGCGTCAGCCGGGCGAACGGGACGGCGGCGCCGTCCGCGAGGTCTTGAGTGTCTTCGTTCATGCCCGCATTGTGCGCCGCGCCGCCGTCAAACACGAGCGTTCGTAGCGCCGATGCGGAACACGAACCTGAAAGCAGAGGTGAGGACGCGCGCGACGCGCAAAGGGCGACCGAAGCCGCCAAGTCGCGCTCAATGCAGCGGCGCGCCCGCCGGGCGCACCAGTTCTCCCGTGTCGATCAGATCTTCAAGGAAAAAAGGTTCCGTGTTCAGTTGCGGCGACGTGCCGGGCTCACCGGCATACCACGCCACCATCGCCATGTCGCCGAGAATGCGCATGACGATCCCGCGTGCGCCCGCAGGCACAGCGATATGCACGGATCGGACAATAGAACCGACTTGCATGATATTTCCCCGTTCTGCGTCTGCCGGCTTGGGAGCACTGCGCCGGTCAATGTGACAATAAAAAAACGCCGCCTCGGTCGAAAAGTTGTGCACGCACCCGATCTTCATCACGCGGCAAACGCATTGTTACCATTTTGCCCGCACTGTCAAAAGCCGAAGAAAGAGGCATATGTACCGCTGTTTCGATCGAATCGACTTACGAAACGCTAACTGTAACGTGCAGTAAACAGCCCATCATAAACCGTTCGCAGGGTAACTCTCAGAATTGGACATGTAGACTACGATACGCGTTATATTCCTGTCGCGCGCGGTGGTCTGCAGCCACAATTGCGCACACGCCCGCCGCCGTCGGCGGCGTCGTCCTTTTCGGCCCAAACGGACCGCACCGTACATGTGGATTGTTCGCCTCGCGCTGCGGCGCCCGTATACGTTTGTCGTTCTCGCGCTGCTGCTGCTTATCGTCGGGCCGCTGACCATCCTGCGTACGCCCACGGACATCTTCCCGAACATCGACATCCCGGTGCTGTCGGTGATCTGGACGTTCCAGGGGCTGCCCGCCGACGAGATGGAAAAGCGCATCGTGCTCAACTACGAGCGCGGCTTGTCGACGACGGTCAACGATATCGAGCACATCGAATCGACTTCGCTATATGGCGTGGCCGTCGTAAAGATCTTTTTCCAGCCGCACGCAAACATTCAGGAAGCGCTCGCGCAAGTCACCGCGCTCTCGCAATCGCAACTGCGTTCACTACCGCCGGGCATCACGCCGCCGAACATCCTGCGCTACAACGCGTCGACCGTGCCGATTCTGCGGCTCGCGTTGTCGTCTCCTTCGCTCACCGAGCAGGAACTGTACGACTTCGGTAATAACTTCCTGAAGACCGAACTTGCGACCGTGCCGGGCGCGTCGGTGCCGCTGCCGTACGGCGGCAAGCAGCGTCAGATCATGATCGACATCGATTCGCGCAAGCTGCAGGAACGCAATCTGTCGCCGATAGACGTGGTGAACTCGATCACCGCGCAGAACCTGATCGTGCCGACCGGTACCGCGAAAATCGGCTCGACGGAATATTCAGTGCAGCTGAACGCGAGCCCCGATTCACTGGCGGGCCTGAACAACATTCCGATCAAAACGACCGCGAACGGCACCATCTATATTCGCGACGTCGCGCATGTACGCGACGGTTTCCAGCCGCAAACCAATATCGTGCGCGTGAACGGCCAGCGCGCATCGCTGTTGACCATCAACAAAAGCGGCAATACGTCGACGCTGGAGATTGTCAACGACATCAAGAACATGATGCCGGATCTGCGCAACCTCGTGCCCGCGTCGCTGAAAATCGATCCGGTCGCCGATCAGTCGCTGTTCGTCCGCGCATCGGTGCAGGGCGTGTTGCGCGAAGCGCTGATTGCCGCGTGCCTGACCGGTTTGATGATCCTGCTGTTTCTCGGCAACTGGCGTGCGACGCTGATCATCGCGATCTCGATTCCGCTGTCGATGATCACGTCGATCATTGCACTATCGGCGCTCGGCGAGACGATCAACATCATGACGCTCGGCGGGCTCGCACTTGCGGTCGGGATATTGGTCGACGATGCGACAGTGGCGATCGAAAACATCAGCCACCAGCTCGAGCAGGGCAAGAATCTCGAACAGGCCATTCTGGACGGCGCACAGCAGATCGCGGTGCCGACACTGGTATCGACGCTGTCGATCTGCATCGTGTTCGTGCCGATGTTCCTGCTGTCGGGCGTCGCGCATTATCTGTTCATCCCGCTTGCCGAAGCGGTCGTGTTCGCGATGCTCGCGTCGTATTTCTTCTCGCGCACGCTGGTGCCGACGCTGGCGAAGTACTTGCTGCGCTCTCACCATCGGCCGGCCGACCTGCATCACACGCGCACACCGACGCGCAATCCGTTCATGCGTGTGCATCTCGCATTCGAGCGCGGCTTTGCGAACTTGCGTGAGCGCTACCGGCGGTTCCTGGTTGCACGCGTTGCAAAACCCGGCGTGTTTGTCGCCGGGTTTCTCATTTGCTGTTTGCTGTCGTTGCTGTTGATCCCGTTCCTTGGCCGCGACTTTTTCCCATCGGTCGACGCGGGCACGATCGCGCTGCATCTGCGCGCGAAAACCGGTATGCGCGTCGAGGAAACCGCGGTCGTCACCGATCGCGTCGATGCGCGAATTCGCCAGCTCATTCCGGCCAACGAGTTGCACTCGATCATCGACAATATCGGCTTGCCGGTGTCGGGCATCAACCTGTCGTACAGCAACACCGGCACGATCGGCACGTCGGACTCGGATGTGCTGATCACGCTGAACGAAGACCATCGTCCGACCGCCGACTACGTGCGCACATTGCGTCGCACGCTGACCGACGAGTTTCCAGGCGTCCAGTTCTCGTTCCTGCCGGCTGATATCGTCAGCCAGACGCTGAACTTCGGCAGCCCGTCGCCGATCGATATCCAGATTGTCGGGCGCGATGTGCAAGCCAATCGGGTGTTTGCGGCCAATTTGCTGAACAAGCTGCGCAACGTGCCCGGTCTCGCCGATGCGCGCATCCAGCAGCCGGCGGACCTGCCGCGCATCTTTATCGACGTCGACCGCACGCGCGCACAACAGGCCGGCTTCACGCAAAGCGACGTCGCGCGCAATCTGCTGATCACGCTGTCCGGCAGCCAGCAGACTACCCCGACGTTCTGGCTCAATCCGCGCAATGGCGTCAGCTACAACGTGATTACCGAAGCGCCGCAGTACACGATGGACTCGCTGCAGTCGCTCGCCAATATTCCGCTCAACGCGAACGGCCACACGAACATTCTTGGCGCGCTGTCGACGATGCGGCGCGAAGCCGGCAACGCGGTGCTCACGCACTACAACGCGCAGACCACGATCGATATTTACGGCACCGCCGACGGCCGCGACCTCGGCGCGGTGTCCGACGACATCAACAAAATTATCGAAGCGTCCAAAGCCGATCTACCTCATGCGTCGTCAATCCGCGTGCGCGGCCAGGTGCAGACGATGAACGACTCGTTTAGCGGCCTGTTCGCCGGGCTCGTCTTCGCGATCGTGCTCGTCTATCTGCTGATTGTCGTGAACTTCCAGTCGTGGCTCGATCCGTTCATCATCATTACCGCGCTGCCCGGCGCACTGGCGGGCATCGTCTGGATACTGTTCCTCACGCATACAACGCTGTCTATTCCAGCGCTGACCGGCGCGATCATGTGTATCGGCATCGCGACCGCCAACTCGATTCTGGTGGTCAGCTTCGCGCGCGAGCAACTGCTGCTGCATGGCGATGCGGTGCGGGCCGCCATCGAGGCCGGCTTCACGCGCTTTCGTCCGGTGCTGATGACCGCGCTGGCGATGGTGATCGGCATGGTGCCGATGGCGATCGGTCTGGGCGAAGGCGGCGAGCAGAATGCGCCGCTCGGTCGCGCGGTGATCGGCGGTCTCACGATCGGCACGCTCGCGACGCTGGTGTTCGTACCCGTCGTGTTTTCGATGATTTACCGGCGGCTTGCCGACCGGCGGCATCGCGCCGCCGGGCATGTCGTTCCTAAACCGTGATGCGCGCCAGCGCCTGACCGTTGATGATGGAGCATTGATGGAAGGAAAGCCTGTTGATGAATCCGCGGTCACCCGCGGCGCCACGCCCGCGGCGGCAACGAAACGCGGGCGCTGGATCGCCGTGCTCGCGGTCATCGTCGTGCTGGCGCTGGCGGTGCAAGGCATCTGGTCGCGCCACGATGCGCATGCGACGCTCGAGCGCGACGCCGAGCATGCGGCGAAGTTGACCGTCGAGGTCGTGCATCCGCAAAAATCGAATGCGACACTCGACCTCGTGCTGCCGGGCAACGTGCAGGCCTATCTCGACACGCCGATCTACGCACGCACGAATGGCTACCTGAAGAAGTGGTACGCCGACATCGGCACCCACGTGAAGGCAGGGCAACTGCTCGCCGAGATCGATACACCGGAAGTCGACGATCAATTGCGTGCCGCGCGCGCGGACGTCACCAATGCGCAGGCGAACTACGAGCTCGCGAAAACAACGGCGGACCGTTGGACCGACATGCTGAAGAACAAGTCGGTGTCGAAGCAGGAGACCGATGAGAAAGTCGGCGACATGCTGGCGAAGAAGGGCACGCTCGATGCGGCGCGCTTTAACGTCGCGCGGCTCGAAAAAACACAATCGTTCCAGAAGGTCTATGCGCCATTCGATGGCATTGTGACCGCGCGCAACGTCGATGTGGGCGCGCTGATCGATGCGGGCAGCGCGGGTGGCCCGGCGAAGGAACTGTTTCATGTCGCGCAGGCGGACCGGCTGCGCGTGTACGTGAATGTGCCGCAAGCGTATTCGCAGCAGATCCATCCGAACGAAGCCGCTTATCTGACACTCACCGAAACACCTGGCAAGCATTACCCGGGCACCGTCGCGCGCACGTCGGGCGCGGTGGATCCGACGCAGCGAACGATGCTGGTAGAAGTCGCGGTCGATAACCGTAACGGTGAACTGTTGCCCGGCGCGTATGCGCAGGTCCACTTCGCACTGAGTGCGCAGGCGACGCCGTTCACGCTGCCCGGCAACGCGCTGCTGTTCCGCCCGGACGGCGTGAAAGTCGCGATCGTCGACGAACAGCAGCGCGTGAGGCTCGTGAAGGTGTCGCTTGGCACCGACTACGGCACGCGGGTCGCGATCGCGTCCGGTCTCGCGGGCAACGAGCAGGTCATTCTGAATCCGCAGGACTCGATCGTCGACGGTGCGCCGGTGCGCATCGTGCAAACGAAGGCCGGTGGCGCGAAGCCAGCGAGCGGTGCGGCGGGTGGTGCCGCAAGTGGCGCTGCCAACGCACAAGCACCGGCGGCGGGGTAGTGCGCATGCGTCCTGTTCGTTCGTGCCCGCGCGCATTCGCTACGCTTGCCACTGCAGCCGTTCGTACCAGCGAAGGCGCGGGCTCGTTCATCGGTTCGGTCCTGCGTGCACGGCCGACGAGCGCCGCCGCGGCAATCGCGGCCGCCATGCTGTTGAATGCATGCGCAGTCGGGCCCGACTACGTGCGCCCGAGCGCGCCGACGCCCGCCACTTACAAGGAACTCGAGGGCACCGGCTGGAAGCCCGCCGAGCCTGCCGATACGCATTTACGCGGCGCATGGTGGGAGGTTTATCAGGACCCCGCACTGAATGCGCTCGAAGAGCAGGTCGCCAAGGCCAACCAGAACGTGAAGGCAGCGGAAGCCAGCTTCCGTTCGGCGCGCGCGGCCGTCGCGGGATTCCGCTCGCAATTCTTCCCCGTTGTCACGTACTCCGGCGACTATTCGCGTGCAAAATCGTCGTCGAACATCAAGTTCAAATCGAACGCGGGGCGCACGCTAAGCGACTATCTGGTCAGCGCCGACGCGACGTGGGAGCCCGACCTTTGGGGCCGCGTGTCGCGCAGTGTCGAAGGCGCGAAGGCCAATGCGCAGGCGAGCGCCGCCGACGTGCAGAGCATCCTGCTGTCGATGCAGGCCGAACTCGCGACCGACTATTTCGAACTGCGCGGGATCGACCGCGAACAGCAACTGCTCGACGATACGATCCAGGCGTACAAGGACGCGGTCGAACTCACGCAGAACCGGCTGAACGGCGGTATCGCGACCGACGCGGACGTCGCGCAGGCGCAAACGCAATTGCGCACCACGCAGGCACAGCGCATCGACCTTGGCGTGCAGCGGGCACAACTCGAGCACGCGATCGCCATTCTGTCGGGCCAGCCACCCGCGACGTTCTCGCTGCCGATCGCCCCGCTCGTTGCGGTGCCGGTGGTCGCGCCGGCGGGCGTGCCGTCGACGCTACTCGAGCGACGCCCGGATATCGCGTCGGCGGAACGGCAAATGGTCGACACCAACGCGCAGATCGGTGTCGCGACCGCAGCCTTTTTCCCGAACCTGCTGCTTTCGGTGACCGGCGGTCTCGAAGCCACCGACTACAGTCAGTGGCTGCTGGCACCGAGCCGCTTCTGGTCGCTTGGGCCGACGATCGCGGGCACGTTGCTCGACTTCGGCGCGCGTTCGGCGCAGAAAGCGCAGGCGCAAGCGAATTACGACCAGAGCGTCGCGCAGTATCGGCAAACGGTGCTGGACGCGTTCGGCCAGGTCGAAGACAACCTTGCCGCGTTGCGCGTACTCGAGCAGGAAGCGACGGCGCAGGATGAAGCGGTCGCGGCCGCACAACGCTCGCTCGCGATCCTCAACGACCGCTACAAGAACGGCGCGATCACCTATCTCGACGTGGTCGTCGCGCAAACCACGGCGCTGACGAACGAAGTGCAGGCGGTCACCATCGCGCGCCGCCGGATGGCCGCGAGCGTCGCGCTGATCAAGGCGCTCGGCGGCGGCTGGGATGTATCGCAGTTGCCGACCGACGAGCAGATTGTCCATCCGCCCGATGCGGACGATAAACCGGCCGCCAGCTCAGCGGAAGCACCGCGCGGGTAACGGCAGACCTGTGTAGCTGGCCTGCATCGCAAGATGCTGTCGGCGCGGCGTAAGCGAGTGCCGACCGATCGCGCCGCGCGCGTCGAACGCGCGTCGAACGCGCGTCGAACGCGCGTCGAACGCGCGTCGAACGCGCGTCGAACGCGCGTCAACGCGCATATCCGAAAGCTGGTTGCAAGCAGGCGTTACGCTTTTCGCGACCTTGCGAAGACCCCTCCGAAACCCCGCTCAGCCCCGCGCAGCCTGACTCTCCCGTCAACATCAACAGGTGTTTCCCGCACCTGCACGCGCTTTTGGCATCCGCATCCTCACCTATACTCAATTCGAGCGTTGCGGTCGCATGATAAGAACAGGAACGACCTCGCGACCGCTCGACAAGTAATAGAGAAGGAGACGAACATGACCTATTTCACGATCAGTGATTTCATCCTGGTCATCCCGATGGCGCTAGCCGGCGCGCTTTTTCTTGGCGCTTTGCCCTGCAACTCGGCGCTCAAGCACAACTCGCTACGCGTCTTGGGCGCGCTGCTAGGCGTCGTATTCGCGGTGGTGCTGGTCGAAGGTCTGCCTGCGCTGGTATAGCGGCGCAAGCGCTCTTCAGAAGGCAAAAAGCCGCCTTCCGGCGGCTCCGATGATCGGACGATCTGAGCGTGTCGCGCTCAGACTCGCTGATCGGTCGACGGTTTCTCCCACAGATTGACTCCACCCTCGATCGCGTGCCGATCGATTTCCGCCAGTTCATCTTTCGTGAACGACAGCTTGGCGAGCGCGCCGACGTTCTCGCGCACCTGCTCGGGTTTGCTCGCGCCGATCAGCACGGATGTCACGCGCGGATCGCGCAACGCCCAGGCAAGCGCCATTTGCGCGAGGCTCTGGCCGCGACGCTGCGCAATCTCGTTCAGCTTGCGCACATGCTCGGTGTTTTGCGCGCTCAGATGCTGCTGACTGAACGAGCTACCGCCCGCCTTGTTGATGCGCGCGTCCGCCGGCACACCGGTCAGATACTTGCCGGTCAGCAAACCTTGCGCGAGCGGCGTGAACGCGATCGTGCCGGCGCCGGCTGCTTCGAGCGTATCGAGCAGTTCGTGCTCGATCCAGCGGTTCAGCATGTTGTACGCCGGCTGATGGATCAGCAGCGGCACCTTGTACTCGCGCAACAGATTGACCATCTCGCGCGTCTTGGCCGCTGAATACGAAGAGATGCCGATATACAGCGCCTTGCCCTGCTGCACCGCGCTGGCGAGCGCGCCAGCGGTTTCTTCGAGCGGCGTATCCGCGTCGAAGCGATGCGAGTAGAAGATATCGACGTAGTCGAGGCCCATCCTCTGCAGGCTCTGATCGAGACTCGCGAGCACGTACTTGCGTGAGCCGCCGCCCTGGCCGTATGGGCCCGGCCACATATCCCAGCCGGCCTTCGACGAGATCAGCAGTTCATCGCGGTAAGGCTTGAAATCTTCCTTGAGCAGGCGGCCGAAGTTAATTTCAGCGCTGCCATACGGCGGCCCGTAGTTGTTCGCGAGGTCGAAGTGCGTGATGCCGAGGTCAAACGCGGTACGCAGAATTTCGCGTTGCGTCGAAAGCGGCGTAGTGTCGCCGAAGTTGTGCCACAGACCGAGCGACAACGCCGGCAGCTTGAGGCCGGACTTGCCGCAAACGCGGTACTGCATGTCGGAATAGCGTGCTGAAGCTGCTTCGTAAGCCATGGCTCGAATCCTTGATACTCGGTGGAAACCGCGGGGGGAACTGCGGGAAGTGAGCGCGGCATTGCTTTTGCGGCGCGCTACACGCGCATTGCACCTATTCGTACGAAAGTTCGTACGACGAATGCGCCAGGTTCGTTATGGTAGCGAATCGGCGTGAGCGCTGCACACGAGTCCGGCGGCAGCCCACACTGCGGGATCGCGGGGAATGGACGCGTTCGCGTCGCTCCCCTACACTGCGGCGGCAAATTAACAACCGGGAGGACTTTGCAATGACCAGAGCGATATCAGTCGCGTTGCTCGTCGGCGGCGTCGTGCTGCTGTATTTTGGCGGACAGTCGTTTCACTCGTTTAGCAACGACGTATCGCGGGTGTTCACCGGCGCGCCAACCAATAAGACGATCTTTCTGCTGGCGGGCGGTGTGGTTGCGACCATTGCCGGGCTGGTCGGCCTCACGATGTCGGGCCGGCGCTAGCGGAATGGTTGGTCGTTTGCGGTGGTTTGCCGTCGTTTGTCGCGGTTTTGAGGTTGCCGGTTGTCCGTCGCGTCGCACGTGCGCTCGATCGGCCGCCGGCGCGGCTGGCATGCGATGGCAAACAGCGCACGCGCCGTCGCAGCTCAGAATGCTACTTCGGGTTTCGACGCCGAGCGCGAGCCGGGCAATGGCACATTGCTCGCACCGTGGTACGTGAACACGAGCGAAAATTTCACGTCATTGGTCAGATTCTTACCCGCCGAATGCAGCGTGTTGCAGTGGAAGAACACGACATCTCCGGCATTCAATTCCGGCGACACCGCAGTCTGGATCAATGCCTGGTTTTCGGGCAGATCGGAGCGGAAAAATTTCGCGTCGTCGAAACGTTCGGATGTGAGCGCGGCGGTATGAGAACCCGGCACAAACCACAGCGCGCCGTTATCGACAGTCTCCTGACCCAGTGCGAACCACACCGACACCAGATCGTCGCGCTCGAACGACCAGTAACGCACGTCGCGATGCCAGCCGGTGAGGCTGCCGTACGCGGGGTGCTTGGTCATCATGCAGTTGTGATGCGCGCGCGAAAGACGCGGCTCTTCGCCGAAGTACAACTCCATCCAGCTGCGAATATCCGGCGACGTCGCCCATTCGCGAAAGTGCGCATCGCGCGCATACGCATCGAGTAAGCGGCGCACCGTGTGACCGCCGGGTGCGTACTTTGAATCGGGCGCACCTGGGTAGCGCAAATCCGCCTCGAATTCGATCGGCGCGGACGCTTCCTGCAACTGCCGTTGCGCGATCTGCTTCAGTTCGCCGCAGCGCTCGGGCGACAAAACGCCGGGCACGATAACGAAGCCCTGTTCGCGCAGGACTTCCACCTGTTCTTTCTTCGATTGGACGGACATGAATATTTCCGATTGCGTTCGACTGCCGAAGTTCGATTGTAAAACGCACCTGATCATGCCGGCAGTATCGGATCAGCGCATGCCGCACGATGCGGATGCAATCATGCACAACTTCGGTCCTGACAATCGCAAAGGGCGCGATCCATGCGCGAGGCGAAACATACGAAAGCACGGCGAAATATGGGTCAACGACTTTGATCGCAAGGGTAAAAACCCGACTTCCGGGCGTCATCGATCGCGTGTAGCCTGCATGGATGTCGATTGCAATCATCGCTTATCAGTTGCGCGCGCGGCTTGACATCGCCGTCTGCGTGGTCTTCCGTCATTCGTCAGGCTATTGCGACCGGGGCACACGAGCCCGCCATTGCATCAGAACGCTGGCACGATTGCTGCACTAACCGTGCGCGCATCACACCGCCTGAAAAAACACACGCCATGCACACATTCCTGAGCACTCGACTCACTCGCGCAGCATTGACTGCCTCACGTCCGGCACGTGGCCGTGTCGTGCGCGCACTGCGCCACCACACGGCGCGCACGCGCGCGCTCACCGAACAATGGCGCGACGCGCGTCCCGTCGACGGCGTCCGCGCGTGGTTTCGTACTTTTTTCTCATCATTGAAAATGCAACGCGCATCGCGCCGCTTTTCGTTGCGTACGCTATTGCTGCGTCGTCCGATGCCATTGCGCGTCGCAGGTACGGCAGGCGCGTTGAACCCCGTGCGCGCTCTGAACGTCGCACGCGGCATGAGCCGTAAGCCGCGGCGCACGTCGACGACCAGTACCGGCTGGTTTGCATTCGCACGCTAGCTCCACACGTTCACAGTCGTTCACTTCATTTCGAATCGATTCGATTCGGTTCGTCCGGCGCGCGGTTCGCACCGTTGCGCCGTAAACGAAAACACCCTGCAAACGCGGCGCGCCTGCAGGGTGCAAAAAAAGCGTGAACGTTGGGTGAACCCTTGAACAGCGATTGCTCGCTTCGCGTCACGCCGCAGCGCTATGCGAAACGCTGAAGCCGCCGGTTCTTCGTCAGGCGATCGCGACAACCGGCTCCGTACCAGCGGCTTCGGCCAGCGCGAGTGCCTTGTCGGTCGCTTCCCACGTAAATTCCGGCTCTTCGCGGCCGAAGTGACCATAAGCGGCCGTCTTCTCGTAGATCGGGCGCAACAGGTCGAGCATCTGCACGATGCCCTTCGGACGCAGATCGAAGTGCTCGAGCACGAGACGCTGGATCGTCGCGTCCGACACACGGCCCGTACCGAACGTATTGACCATCACCGAAGTCGGCTGCGCAACGCCGATCGCGTAGGAAACCTGAATCAGCGCACGCGACGCGAGGCCCGCGGCAACGATGTTCTTCGCGACATAACGACCCGCATACGCGGCCGAGCGGTCGACCTTCGACGGATCCTTGCCCGAGAACGCGCCGCCGCCGTGCGGTGCCGCGCCGCCGTACGTATCGACGATGATCTTGCGGCCCGTCAGACCGCAATCGCCCTGCGGACCACCGATCACGAAGCGGCCGGTCGGGTTCACGAGGAACTTGATATCGCCTTTGATCAGATCGGCCGGCAGCGTCGGCTTGATGATTTCTTCAATCACCGCTTCGCGCAGCGTCGACAGTTCGATTTCCGGCGCGTGCTGCGTGGACAGCACAACGGTGTCGATCGAATGCGGCTTGCCGTCGACGTAGCGGATCGTGACCTGTGACTTCGCATCCGGACGCAGCCAGGGCAAACGGCCATCGCGGCGCAGATTCGCCTGACGTTCGACGAGACGGTGCGACAGGTGGATCGGCAGCGGCATCAGTTCGGGCGTTTCGTCGCACGCATAGCCGAACATCAGGCCCTGGTCGCCCGCGCCCTGATCGAGGTTGTTGTCGTGCGCGCGATCGACACCTTGCGCGATATCCGGCGACTGCTTGTCGTATGCGACGAGCACCGCGCAGCCTTTGTAGTCGATACCGTAGTCGGTGTTGTCGTAGCCGATGCGCTTGATGGTTTCGCGCGCAACCTGGATGTAGTCGACGTTGGCGGTCGTCGTGATTTCACCTGCCAGCACGACGAGGCCGGTGTTGCACAGCGTTTCCGCCGCTACGCGCGAGTATTTGTCCTGCGCGAAGATCGCGTCGAGAATTGCGTCCGAGATCTGGTCCGCGACCTTGTCCGGATGGCCTTCGGAAACGGATTCGGAGGTGAAGAAATAGTCGTTTGCCACGTTGCAGACTCCTTGTTATGTGGTTACGGTTTGAGTTTCACGTAGCCAACTTCCAGAGCCTGAAGCGGCGACGCTTTAGCGGATTTCCTTACCGGTCGCGCTGTGAAACAAAACGCTCCGGCTTCGCCCCGCAAGTTGTCTATTAACTCGGCGAAGCCCTTATTATAGCGACTTCTTCCAATCGTCACAGAGTAACCACGCGTGCTGCATTCCTATCCGCTGTTGGCCCCGTCATTCGCCCGGTCGCGCCGCGCGCGCCCCGTTGCAGGTTCGCGTCGAGGAAATGCATGCTGAGCCGCCTCGGGCCGAAACTGGCCATCGGGCTGCTGAAGTTCTTCGCGCTTTTGCCATACGGGCTCGTCGCGCGGCTCGGCGACGGCCTCGGCTGGCTGCTTTACCAGATCCCAAGCCGGCGCCGCCGCATCGTCCATGTCAACCTGAAGCTGTGTTTTCCGGACTGGAGCGACGAGGTTCGCGAAGACGTCGCGCAAAAGCACTTCCGGCACGCGATTCGCAGCTATCTCGAGCGCAGCGTCCAGTGGTTCGGCTCCGCGAAAAAACTCGAAAAACTGGTGCAGCTCGATAGCGAAATCGACCTGACCGACCCGAATCTCCCGCCCACGCTCTTTCTCGGCTTCCATTTTGTCGGCATCGAGGCGGGCTCGATCTTCCTCAACTATTCGCTGCGGCGGCCGTGCGGGTCGCTGTATCAGCCGATGTCGAATCCGGAGCTCGAAGCGGTCGCAAAAGCGGCGCGCGGCCGTTTCGACGCGGAAATGGCAAGCCGCGCGGACAGCGCGCGCATCGTGCTGCGGTGGCTGCGCGAGCGCAAGCCGGTGATGCTCGGCGCCGACATGGACTACGGCATGCGCAATTCGACGTTCGTGCCGTTTTTCGGCGTGCCGACCTGTACGCTTACCGCTGTGGGACGTCTGGCGAAGGTCGGGCGAGCGCAGGTGGTGCCGTTTATCGGTGAAGTGTTGCCGAATTACAAAGGCTACCGGCTCAGAGTCTTCAAGCCGTGGGACAACTACCCGACCGGCGACGATGAAGTCGACGCGCGCCGTATGAATGCGTTTCTCGAAGAGCAGATTCCGCACATTCCCGAGCAGTATTACTGGGTGCACAAGCGCTTCAAGACGCGCCCGCCCGGCGAACCCGGCTTTTACTGAGCAGGAGGTTCGGGTGTCGTCCGGCGGCGGCGATCGCGACAGGCGACGACGCTGCCAGAACGCATACTGAACCGCAAACGCAGCTGCCCGCCCGGCGGCGCGCCGTGGTCACTGCGCTGCACGGCATACGGCGGCGCTTTCGCAGTCACTTACAATAGCGGCATGAAACTCAAATTCACCAAGATGCATGGCGCGGGCAACGACTTCGTCGTGCTCGACGGCTATACGCATCCCCTTACGCTGAACCCTGCGCAGGTACGCGCGCTCGCGAACCGGCATTTCGGCGTCGGCGCGGACCAACTGCTGCTGGTCGAAAAACCGACCGTCGACGGTGTCGATTTCCGCTATCGCATCTTCAATTGCGATGGCGGTGAGGTCGAGCACTGCGGCAACGGCGCACGCTGCTTCGTCAAATTCGTACGCGATACCGGCCTTACCGACCAGCGCAGCGTGCGCGTGCAGGTGCAAAAGGGCGTCATCACGTTGACGATGCAGGAAAACGGCGAAGTGGTCGTCGACATGGGCGCGCCGGTGTTCGAGCCGGCCCGCGTGCCGTTCGATACGAACGGCCCTGACGGCGAACTCGAAGGCCGCCGCGACGGCGCCGATACGCTGTGGCCGATCGACGTCAACGGCGCGACGCGCTGGGTGTCGGTGGTATCGATGGGCAATCCGCATGCGGTGCAGGTGGTCGACGATGTCGAATCATTTCCGGTCGCAGCGGACGGCCCGGTCGTCGAAACGCATCCGCGCTTTCCGGAGCGCGTGAACGCGGGCTTCATGCAAGTCGTATCGCGCAACGAAATCAAACTGCGCGTCTACGAGCGCGGCGCCGGCGAGACGCTCGCGTGCGGCACCGGCGCATGCGCGGCGGTGGCCGCGGGCATCCGGCGCGGCTTGCTCGATTCAACGGTCCGCGTGCACACTCACGGCGGCATGCTGACCATCACGTGGCGAGGCGGCAACGAGCCGCTGCTGATGTCCGGCCCGGCCACGACTGTGTTTGAAGGCGAGATCGAGCTCGCCGACTGATTACCTTGACCGCCGCGCGGCGACGAGCGTTGCGCGGCTTTTTGGCAAAAACCATGAACGATCGCGAAGTCGCCGACTACCTGCTCGCCAACCCCGAATTCTTTGCGGATCACGCGGAACTGCTCGCCACCATCCGTCTGGCGAACCCGCACGGCAAGGCCGCGGTGTCGTTGCAGGAGCGGCAGATGGAAATGCTGCGCGACAAGAACAAACTGCTCGAGCGGCGCCTCGCCGAACTGCTTCGCTACGGCCACGAAAACGACAGCATCTCGGCAAAGTTCAACCGCTGGACTGCGCGCGTGATGGCCGAGCGCGATCCGTACGCGCTGCCGCGCGCGATCTCGCACGGCTTGCGCGACGTATTCGACGTGCCGCAGACCGCGCTGCGCGTATGGGATGTCGCGGAGCAGTATCAGCAAGCGGACTTTACGCGCCAGGTCGGCGAGGAAGTGCGACTCTTCGCTGGCAGCCTTGCGACGCCGTATTGCGGCGCAAATACGGGCTTCGAGGCCGCGCAGTGGCTCGGGCCTGTGGTAACGGCGGCGCCGGGTGAAGCGTCGGACGCGGTCGAAGCGCATAACGGCACGAGCAGCACAAGCGGCGCAAACAGCACGAATGGCGCCGGCAGCGACACGATCGAATCGATCTCGCTGATCGCACTGCGCGACCCTGAACGGGACGAAACCGGCAATGTATTCGGCCTGCTCGTGATGGGCTCAACCGACCCGCGGCGCTTTCACGACGGCATGGCGACCGACTTCCTCATGCAGATCGGCACGCTCGCCAGCGCGGCGTTAAGCCGGCTGCTGCCGCGCTGATCGCGCGCCGGCCGTGCGTTCATCCGCGCCGATGACTCGCCGCCCGCGCGCTGAGCGAAGGTTCGTATCGTGACGCTCGCCGATCCGATCGCCGCGTACCTATCGAGCCTCGAACATGAGCGGCGGCTGTCCGCGCATTCGCTGCGCGGCTACACGCATGAACTCGATGAGTTGAACAAGCTCGCGAACGGCCGTCCGCTCGAAAGCCTGACCGCAATCGATATTCGCGGCGCGGTCGCGCGCGCGCATGCGGGCGGGCTGACCGCGCGCTCGATTGCGCACCGCTTATCGGCATGGCGCGCGTTCTATCGCTGGCTCGCGGGACACGTCGAATTGCCGGCGAACCCGGTCGCGACCGTGCGTGCGCCGAAGCAGGCGAAAACGCTGCCGAAGGCGCTGTCGGTCGACGATACGCACAAGCTGATGGAAACACCGGCCGAGGCGAACACCGAAGGCCTGCGCGATCACGCGATGCTCGAACTGTTCTATTCGTCGGGCTTGCGCCTTGCGGAACTGGTCGGCCTCGACGTTCATTTCGCCGAGGCCGATGGCTATCGTTCCGCGGGATGGCTCAAGCTCGATGCGGCGGAAGTCGAAGTGCTCGGCAAGGGCAATCGCAGGCGCATCGTGCCAGTCGGCAGCAAGGCGCTCGATGCGTTGCGCGCATGGCTCGCGGTGCGCGGCGAGTTCGTCAAGCTCGATCCGCACCCGCTGTTCCTGTCCGCGCGAGGCAAGCGGATGTCGCCCAATGTCGTGCGCGAGCGCGTGAAGCGCGCGGCGCTTATTGCAGGCATTCCGGCGAACGTGCATCCGCACGTGCTGCGCCACTCGTTTGCCACCCACGTGCTGCAATCGAGCGGCGATTTGCGCGCGGTGCAGGAACTGCTCGGCCATGCCAGCATCACGGCGACGCAAATCTATACGGCGCTCGATTTCCAGCATCTCGCGCAGGTTTACGATCAGACGCACCCGCGTGCGAAAAAGCGGGAATAGCGCGGTGACGCCAACGTCAAAAAACATGGCGCACTTCGGCAACGGGCGCGTGCAATAGCCTGCATCGCAAGCGGATCACGCGCGCAACGTGTCCACCAGTCTGACCACTCCTGAGCGATTCGCACGCGCTTCGCAGGTACATTGTTCTGCTGAATACTCAACCTCATGAATACCGTCACGCTTAAACCGTCGAAGGAAAAATCGCTGTTGCGCCGCCACCCGTGGGTCTACGCGAACGCGATCGACCGCGTCGACGGCAAGCCGGGCATTGGCGCCACGGTGCTGGTGCGCTCACACGACGGGCGCTTCCTCGCACGCGCGGCGTGGAGCCCGCATTCGCAGATTCGCGCCCGTGTGTGGAGCTTCGACGAAGCCGAACCGATCGACCATGCATTCTTCAAGCGCCGCGTGCAGCGCGCGCTCGCGCACCGGCAGGCGATGGTGCGCGATACCGGCGCGGTACGGCTGATTTTCGGCGAAGCGGACGGCTTGCCTGGCTTGATCGTCGACTACTACATCGCCGACGATCATGACGCGCGCGGCCAGCTGGTCTGCCAGTTTATGGCGGCGGGCGTCGAGGCGTGGAAGGATGCGATCGTCGCCGCGCTGACCAGTGCAACCGGCTGCCCGAACATCTATGAGCGCTCCGACGTGTCGATTCGCGACAAGGAAGGCCTCGAGCCGGTAACCGGTGTGCTCGCTGGCGACGCGCCGCCGGATACGCTGATCGCGAACGAAAACGGCGTGCGCTACCACGTCGACGTGCACAACGGGCACAAAACAGGCTTCTATGTCGATCAACGTGACAACCGCGCGCTTGTCCAGCAGTTCGCGCATGAGCGCGACGTGCTGAACTGCTTCTGCTACACCGGCGGGTTTTCGCTCGCGGCGCTCAAGGGCGGCGCAAAGCGGGTCGTGTCAATCGATTCGTCCGGGGAAGCACTGGCGCTCGCGCAGCAGAACGTCGTCGCGAACGGCTTCGACGCGCAGCGGGCGGCCTGGCTCGACGCCGATGCGTTCAAGACGCTGCGGCGCCTGGCCGACGACGGCGAACGTTTCGACCTGATCGTGCTCGACCCGCCGAAGTTCGCGCCGTCGCGCGAACACGTCGACCGTGCGGCGCGCGCGTACAAGGACATCAACCTGAGCGGCTTCCGGCTGCTGCGCCCGGGCGGGCTGCTGTTCACGTATTCGTGCTCAGGCGCGATCGATGCTGATCTGTTCCAGAAGATCGTCGCCGGCGCGGCAGCCGATGCGCGTGTCGACGCCCGGATTCTCAAGCGGCTGGGCGCCGGCGTCGACCATCCGTTGCTGACGGCCTTCCCGGAAGGTGAATACCTGAAAGGCCTATTGTTGCAAATTGCGTGATCGCCCATAGTTCTGGGTGTTTTCGGCAGGCGAGTGACGGCGGCCCCGGTCAGGGGCGCCGGGCCGGGTCGGGCCGGGGTAGTTCCTGGCGAACTCAGGCCGGCACCCGCGTTGTCCAGCATTCCGTTTCAGACCGGCGCGCGGCAGCATCCTCGCAGATATGCTTCAATATTCGGCTCGATACCGCCCCGCCGCGGCCGGCGGGTTCCCGCCCCCGATTCACGTGTGGGCCTCATTCAATCAGATGGAACCACGCACAAACAGCACAGGCGACACGATATGGCGACCAACATGATCCCCGTCACAATCCTCACCGGCTTTCTCGGCAGCGGTAAAACGACGCTGCTCAAGCGCATCCTGAACGAGCAGCACGGCATGAAGATCGCCGTAATCGAAAACGAGTTCGGCGAAGAGAACATCGATAACGAGATTCTCGTGCAGGAGTCCAATGAGCAGATCATCCAGATGAGCAATGGCTGCATCTGCTGCACGATCCGCGGCGACCTCGCACGCGTGCTCGCGGACCTCGCCGCGCAAAAGCAGGCCGGCAAGCTCGATTTCGAGCGCGTCGTGATCGAGACCACCGGCCTCGCGAATCCGGGTCCGGTCGCGCAGACGTTTTTCATGGACGACAGCATCGCCGACGAATTCCTGCTCGACGCGATCATCACGCTGGTCGACGCGAAGCATGCGAATCATCAGCTCAACGAGCACGAGGTCGTGCAACGCCAGGTCGGCTTCGCTGACCGGCTCTTCATCACGAAGTCCGATCTGGTCGATGAAGCAACGCTCGACGACCTGCGGCACCGCGTGCTGCATATGAATCCGAAGGCCGCGATCAAGGTTGTGAACTTTGGCGACGCCGATATCAAGGAAATTTTCGACCTGCGCGGCTTCAACCTGAACGCGAAGCTCGAGATCGACCCGGACTTCCTCGCCGAAGACGAACACGATCACGATCATGCGCACGATCATGCGCACGAACATGATCATGACCACGCAAACTGCGACCATGAGCACGGCCATTGCGATCACGAAGGCCACGATCACAGCCATGCTCACCATAACCATCACCACGCGCATCACGACGACAAGATCAAATCGTTCGTGTATCGCAGCGATCGGCCGTTCGATCCGAACAAGCTGGAAGACTTCCTTGGCGGTATTCTGCAAATCTACGGCGAGCGGCTGCTGCGCTACAAGGGCGTGCTGTATATGAAGGGCGTCGATCGCAAGGTCGTGTTCCAGGGCGTGCATCAGATGATGGGCAGCGATCTTGCATCAAAGTGGCAACCGGCCGAGAAGAAGACCAACAAGATGGTCTTCATCGGTATCGAGCTGCCGCAGGATCTGATCACCGATGGGCTGGACGCGTGCCTTGCCTGACGTTGCCTGAGCTCGTGTGCCGCTTGTGTGCGGTAACACGCGTTCGCGCGGCGCCCCGGACCTGAGGCGCGGAGTATGGAGTAGATAGGGAAGCGGCGCCCTGAATCACGTGAAGATCCTGCGGTCTAACGTACGCAGGACCATCGCTTTTTAACGATTGCCGCGTTATATTTTGACGATATCCGGGGTCGTGACAGTGATTGCCACGGATTGCGGGGCTGCGTTGTGATTCAGTTACAATACAGCCCCGCTGGAGAAACAGAATGAATCGCCCGGTCAGCGCGCAAACGTGCCGGGCAGCGACGGCGCCGGAAGATCTTATCCGGGTAACACGCCGATATGCCGGCAGGCACGCTGGCTCATAACGCGCGCTGCAACGGAGCATCGCCTCGGGAGTATCTGTATCTGTAGATCGGTTTCCAGAGGAGTTCGGCCCCGCATCGGCGCTTCGGCGTCACGACAGCCCATCGTCCGTGTTCGCCGGCGCGAGAATTGAGCGTCTTCGAAGTGTCTTTGAAGCGCCTTTGCGGGCAACACGAAAGTGCGGGCAAATCTCACCGTTTGCCTCACATTGAAGAAGCAAGCCAGATGACGACGAAACGACTCTTGACTGAAGCCGAAATCCTGAAGATGAGCGACAAGGATTACATGAACGACGATCAGCTCGCTTTCTTCAAGAACCGGCTCGAGCAGCTGCAGGCGGAGATTCTCCGCAATGCCGGCCAAACCACCGAAAATCTGCGCGAAACCGTGATCGTGCCGGACCCGGCCGACCGCGCAACGATCGAGGAAGAGCATGCGCTCGAACTGCGCACGCGCGACCGCGAGCGCAAGCTGCTGAAGAAAGTGCAGCAATCGCTTGCGCGAATCGAGTCCGGTGAATACGGCTGGTGCGAAGAAACCGGCGAGCCGATTGGTATCCCGCGCCTGATTGCGCGGCCGACCGCGACGCTGTCGCTCGAAGCGCAGGAGCGCCGCGAGCTGCGCCAGAAGCTGTTCGGCGACTAAACATCTGCAAGGCGCGGCCACGGGGTCCGCGTCCTTCTCACTGCTTCTTTTGAGAGGCGCACGGGTTCGTGCGCCTCTTTTGTTTGGTGGTCCTGCAATGGTCCTCAGTTGAGTCCCTGGGTGGCCGTGTTCGCAGCGAAGCGTGAGCGTGCGACAAACGGTAAGCTTCACCGGTGCCCGTTAGCGATATGACGCATGAATTACCGGGCAATCCCGTTTCTTCTGTCGAAATTCTCGGATATTGCGCACAGAGTTTCCTGAGCGCCTGTCGAAGCAGCCCTTGATATGGGCTCGCAAGCCCTAAAATAAACCGAATGCGCTGTACGCGCGCGCGTCGTAGAACGGTCGCGCGCCGTCCGCTGTCACGGATTTTCGCGGTGACGCCATGTCGGCATCGCGTCTTACCTGTTTGCAAAAGGAACGCATATGGAGCAATTTCACGGCACGACGATCGTCTCAGTGCGCCGCGGCGACCAGGTCGCGCTAGGCGGCGACGGCCAGGTGACGCTCGGCAACATCGTTATGAAGGGCGGCGCGCGCAAGGTCCGGCGCATCTATAACGGCAAGGTGCTGGTGGGTTTCGCGGGCGGCACGGCCGACGCCTTTTCACTGCTCGATCGCTTCGAAGCAAAGCTGGAAAAACACCAGGGCAACCTCACCCGTGCCGCTGTCGAACTCGCGAAAGACTGGCGCACCGACCGCATGCTGCGCCGGCTCGAGGCGATGTTGATCGCAGCCGACGCGCAATCGACGCTTGTGATCACCGGCAACGGCGATGTGCTCGACCCGGAAGGCGGCATCTGCGCGATCGGCTCCGGCGGCGCGTACGCGCAGGCCGCGGCGAAGGCGCTGGTGGACAACACGCCGTTGTCGCCGCGCGAAATTGTCGAAAAGTCGCTGGAAATTGCCGGCGACATGTGCATCTACACGAACCACAACCGCGTCATCGAGACGATCGAGTAAGGACCCACGATGAGCACCATGACTCCCGCCGAGATCGTCTCGGAACTCGACAAGCACATCATCGGCCAGGACCGCGCAAAAAAAGCCGTCGCGGTCGCGCTGCGCAATCGCTGGCGGCGTCAGCAAGTTGCCGAGCCGCTGCGGCAGGAAATTACGCCCAAGAATATTCTGATGATCGGACCGACCGGCGTCGGTAAAACCGAAATCGCACGCCGTCTGGCGAAGCTCGCCGATGCGCCGTTTATCAAGATCGAAGCGACCAAGTTCACCGAAGTGGGTTACGTGGGTCGCGATGTCGACAGCATCGTGCGCGACCTGATGGAGATTTCGGTCAAGCAGACGCGCGAGACCGAAATGCGCAAGGTGCGCTCGAAGGCGCAGGATCAGGCCGAAGACCGCATCCTCGATATCTTGCTGCCGGGCGCGCGTCCGGTCGGCTTCGGGTCGGGCTCGACCGAGCACCACGACGAGCCGAGTTCAACGCGTCAGACGTTCCGCAAGCGTCTGCGCGAAGGTCAGCTCGACGATAAGGAAATCGAACTGGACGTCGAGACGCCTGCCTCCGGCATGGACATCATGGGCCCGCCTGGCATGGAAGACATGACTGAACAGATTCGCTCGATGTTCGCGAATCTGGGCGGCGGCAAGAAGACACGACGCAAGCTGAAGGTGAAAGAAGCGCTGAAGGTGCTGACCGACGAAGAAGCGTCGAAGATGCTGAACGACGAGGAAGTCAAAACGCGCTCGGTGCAGAACGTCGAGCAGAACGGTATCGTATTCCTCGACGAAATCGACAAGATTGCATCGCGCAACGAAGCCGGCGGCGGCGAGGTATCGCGGCAGGGTGTGCAGCGCGACCTGTTGCCGCTTGTCGAAGGCACGACGATCAACACGAAGTACGGGATGGTGAAGACCGATCACATCCTGTTTATCGCGAGCGGCGCGTTCCATCTGGCCAAGCCGAGCGATCTGATTCCGGAACTGCAAGGGCGCTTCCCAATTCGCGTCGAACTCGACTCGCTGTCGGTGAAGGACTTCGAAGCGATTCTGGTCGCCACCGATGCCAGCCTCGTCAAGCAATACCAGGCATTGCTCGAAACCGAGGACGTGCACCTCGATTTCGCCGATGACGGCATCCGGCGCCTCGCTGAAATCGCGTTCTCGGTCAATGAGAAGACTGAGAATATCGGTGCGCGGCGGCTTTATACGGTGATCGAAAAGCTGCTCGAGGAAGTGTCGTTCTCGGCGGGCAATCATGCGGGCAAGAGCGTGCGGATCGATGCCGCATATGTCGATCGCGCGCTGAACGAAGTCGCCGACGACGAAGATCTTTCGCGCTACGTGCTGTAATTCGCACGCTCCGGCGGATTGCGCCGGGCGTGCGCTCGATCATGAGTACCGTCATGAACGAGCGCTGGTTGAGAACACGACGGGCGGCTTCATAAGAAGCCGCCCGTTTTTCGTTGCGGTGTGGTGCTTCGGCTCCCGCCGCTGCTTCATCCGCTTCAGCGGCTTCGACCGCTTCCTCCCCGCTTTCCTACTGCTTGACCGGTCGCTTGGCGAGCTTGCGCTGCAACGTGCGCCGATGCATGTTCAACGCGCGGGCGGTCGCCGAGATATTGCCGCCGTTCTCCGCTAGCACCCGCTGGATATGCTCCCATTCAAGCCGCGCGACCGACAGCGGTGTCGGATGCTCGATCGCTTCCTCCGCTTGCACCGCGCTCGCTTCGCTCTGCAGCGCCGCGAGAATCGTCTCGACATTAGCGGGCTTGGCCAGATAGTTATCCGCACCGTCCTTCACCGCCTGCACCGCGGTCGCGATACTCGCGTAGCCGGTCAGCACCAGCATCCGCGCATTCGGCTGCAATTCGCGCAGCGGCGCCACCAGATTGAGCCCGGAATCCTTGCCCAGATGCAGGTCCACCGTGATCTGGCCGAACTTCTGCTGGTTCGCAAGGCGAATCGCGTCGTCGGCGTTGTGCGCCTCAGCCACCGTATAGCCGCGCCGCGTGAGACCGCGCGCGAGAATGCCGGAGAACACCTCGTCATCGTCGACCACGAGGAAATTCATGTCGCTCATGCCTGCTTCTCCTTGTTGGACGGCGCGGCGCCCGCGCCGGATAAATCGAATGCCGCCACTGGCAGCCGCAGCACCGCGCGGGTGCCGCGCGGCCGCTTTTCCTGCACGTCAGTTAGTTCGATCAGGCCGCCTAGCCGCGCCGCCGCTGAAAACGCGAGATAGAGGCCCACGCCGTGCCCACCCTGTGTGCTATCCACCGGCGCGGAGCCGAGCGAACCGCGCAGCGATGAAGGGATGCCGGGCCCGGCATCACACACTTCGAATTCGATCACGCCTTCGGGCTGCACCAGCGACGCTTTCAATGTGACGTGATCGCGGCTTGCACGCGCGGCGTTGTCGAGCAGAATGGTCAGGATCTGGCCGACCGCGACCGTGTCGTCGAGTACCGCGCCGGCTGGCGCCGCGGCGAGCGTGTCGAGCTCGACATGCGGATGGCGCAGCCGCCATTGCTGGATAAACGAATCGAGCCACTCGCCGACCGTCTGGCGGCTGCCCGGCGTCGATGCGCGGCTGCGCAGCCGTGCGAGCGCGGACGTGCACATCGACATTTGCTGTTCGAGCAGATCGAAATCGGCTGCATAGGGTTTCAGTGCCGCGTCGGTACGCGCCGCGTCGCGCAACTCTTCGGTGAGCATCGCAATCGTCGAAAGCGGTGTGCCGATTTCGTGCGCGACCGTCGCCGCCTGCACGCCGAGCGCGACCGCGCGCTCGTCGCGCAGCAGCCGCTGTTGCGCATCGCCGAGCGCCGCGTCGCGCTGACGCAGCGCTTGCGACATACGCGCGACGAACCACGCGATCAACCCTACGCTGACCGTAAAGTTCACCCACATGCCGGCGCGGTAGTAGTCGAACAGGTTCGCGGGATTGTCCAGATTCAGCGGCACGGACTCGAAACCGAGCACTGCGTAGCATGCGACCGCGAACGCGGCGAGCCAGATCATCAGGTGCCACGGCAGCACGGCCGCGGCGATCGCGAGCGATGGCAGGTACAGCGAGACGAATGGGTTGGTGGTGCCACCGGACAGAAACAGCAGCGCCGACAGCGCGCCCAGATCGACCCAGATCTGCCCGAACAGTTCGAGGTTCGACTCGGGCCGCTGCTGCGCGACGCGAATCCATGTAAAGCCGTTGAAAACCACCTCGAGGCCGATTACGAGCAGCATCGCGGGCAGCGGTAAGGTCACGCCGACGAAAATCTGGACGAACGCGATGGTCAGCAGCTGGCCGATGATGGCGAGGCTGCGCAGCCAGAAAAGATGTCCGAGATTGACCCGGCCGGTGACCGTGATGCGTTGCATCGTGTCAGTTTAACCGCTGAAAGGGCCGGTTCGGGCCCCTGAAAATGCGCCGCGTCATTGTGTCACTGACGCAACAGATGAAGCCAGTCCACCGCGCGCGTCATGCCGAAACGTCAATCGCCGGTCGCAGCGGCCGCCGCCGGATCATCCTGTGCACGCGCGATTTCCTCCGCGAGGCACTCCGGGCACAGGCAGCGGCTGCCCGGCTTCAGCCGGTCGGCGGGCAGCGGCGGCATCGCGCGACACCAGCAGTCGGTGGCGTGCGCGTCTTTCCCGCAGTCGAACGAGCGGCCGCAACGCGGACACCGCCCGCTTTTCGGCTCGCGCGATTGTGGCGATTGGGGTCCCTCGGACGTGGCGGCCGATCGGGTAGCAGTCGGATTCATGTAGGCACGATGAAACCGGTCGGGGGAAGACAAAATGATGCCACGTCCGCGCGCCGGACAGAACGGGCGCAACCGTCAGCCGCATGTCGAAAAACCGCGATTGCGCACTGCGCAATCGGCGCTGCGCGCGCCGCGACCGGGCACGCCAAAATCGCTGTTGCAGCGCGCCAGTCCTGTACAATTCGCCCTTGTTTTCACTTGTCCCCGCCGAGCCGCCGCCATGTCCGAGCTTTCCGACCTGTCCCAGATCGCGCCCACGCTGAAGGCCGAAATTCTGGCCGAAGCATTGCCGTATATCCGCCAGTACCACGGCAAGACCGTGGTCATCAAATACGGCGGCAACGCGATGACTGAAGAACGTCTGAAGCAGGGCTTCGCGCGCGACGTGATTCTGCTGAAGCTGGTCGGCATCAACCCGGTGATCGTGCACGGCGGCGGCCCGCAGATCGACCAGGCGTTGAAGAAAATCGGCAAGCAGGGCACGTTCATCCAGGGCATGCGCGTCACCGACGAAGAAACGATGGAAGTCGTCGAATGGGTGCTGGGCGGCGAAGTGCAGCAGGACATCGTCACGCTGATCAATCACTTCGGCGGCCACGCGGTGGGCCTGACCGGCAAGGACGGCGGACTGATCCACGCGCGCAAGCTGATGATGCCGGATCGCGACAACCCGGGCCAGTACGTCGATATCGGCCAGGTCGGCGAAGTGGAATCGATCAATCCGGCGGTCGTCAAGGCGTTGCAGGACGACGCTTTCATTCCGGTCATCTCGCCGATCGGTTTCGGTGAGGACGGCCTGTCGTACAACATCAATGCGGACCTCGTCGCGGGCAAGCTGGCCGTCGTGCTGAATGCCGAGAAGCTCGTGATGATGACCAACATCCCCGGCGTGATGGACAAGGAAGGCACACTGCTGACCGATCTGTCCGCGCGCGAAATCGACGCGCTGTTCGCCGACGGCACCATCTCGGGCGGCATGCTGCCGAAAATCTCGTCGGCGCTCGACGCGGCGAAGAGCGGCGTGCGCTCGGTGCACATCATCGACGGGCGCATCGAGCATTCGGTACTGCTCGAAATTCTGACCGAGCAGCCGTTCGGCACGATGATCCGCTCACACTGAGCGGCGCATTCGGTATGCATGGCGGCCTGCGCATCGGGCCGCGCACTAAGCCTCGCATTGAGCCGCATGCTTGCGCACTTCGGTATCCAGTTCGCCGCGAGCCTGGCCAGCATGCGGACCTTCTGATCCGCGCGCCGGCCTCATCCGCTGGTATGCGAGGCCGCTGTCCACGCGGCTTCCCGCGCCGCCTTCGACGCATTCATCACGCCCGTGTCCCGCGTCGCCCCAAGCCCAAAGCGCAAGTCCAGACACCCGGCCCGACGCCGCAACACGCAAGATACGCGTCATACTGATGCCTTCGCGCAACGGCGCAGTCGTTCGCGTGTTCACCTGCCGCGCAAACCGGCGGCTCGAAGCATCGCATACCGCTGCGCCGGGCCAGCGCCGACCGCCCGGTACACCTATTCAAACCATGCGCCCTGCCCACGAAAAACGCCGCCCGCGCATCGAGGCCGGCCACCCGGTCTGGCTGTTCGATCTCGACAACACGCTGCACCGCGCATCCCACGCAATCTTCCCCGCGATCAACACCGCGATGACGCAGTACATCATCGATGCGCTGCAAGTCGAACATGAGGAAGCCGACCGACTGCGCGTCGGCTATACGCAACGTTACGGCGCGACGCTGCTGGGTCTGACGCGCCATCACCCGGTCGACCCTCACGATTTCCTGAAAGTCGTGCACACATTCCCCGATCTGCGCACGATGCTGCGCAGCGAACGCGGCCTCGCGCGTCTGATCGCCGCGCTGCCGGGCCGCAAGATCGTGCTGACCAACGGCCCGCAGGCCTACGCTCGCGCGGTGCTGGCGGAATTGCGCATCGAGCGGCTGTTCGAGCGCGTGATCGCGGTCGAGCATATGCGCGATCGCCGCGGCTGGCGTGCGAAGCCCGACCCGGCGATGCTGCGCAAAGCAATGCGCGAGGCGAACGTGCGCCTTGCAGATGCGATCCTCGTCGAAGACACGCGTGGGCACCTGAAAAGCTACAAGCGGCTCGGCTTGCGCACGGTGTGGATCGTCGGTCATCTGCCGCGCCGGACGCGCACGGACGGCGGTCCGGCGCGGTTGCCGGGCACGGGGCGCCCGCATTATGTCGACCTGCGCATTCGTTCGTTAAAATCGCTACGACTGGGCAACCGCTCGGCGCGACTGAAGGGACGACAGACATGCAGCCGATCCGCAAGCATGACGAGGCCGTAACCGAAGACCAGCCGGACCAACCTGGAGAACCGCACAGCGCCGCCGATACGAACGGCAACGGCGCCCGCGCGACGCGCCTGAAGCCGGGCGAGCGCCGGGTGCATATTCTGCAAACGCTCGCGGCAATGCTCGAAGCGCCGAAAAACGAAAAGATCACGACAGCGGCGTTGGCCGCGCGTCTCGGCGTCTCCGAAGCCGCGTTGTACCGGCACTTTGCGAGCAAGGCGCAAATGTTCGAGGGGCTGATCGAGTTTATCGAGCAGACGCTGTTCGGCCTGATCAACCAGATCGTGACGAAGGAGCCGAACGGCGTACTGCAGGCGCGCGCGATCGCGCTGACCTTGCTGAATTTCTCGGCAAAAAACCCCGGCATGACCCGCGTACTGACCTGCGAAGCGCTGGTCGGCGAGCATGAGCGGCTGACCGAGCGGGTGAACCAGATACTGGAACGCATCGAGACATCGCTGAAGCAATGCCTGCGGGTAGGCATCATGGAGGCGAACGGGCAGAACGGCAACCTCGCCAATGCGGTGCCAGCGGCGAGCGCGGTACGCGTCGGCGATGATGATGACGCAGCCGATGGTCAGGACGCCGCGCCGAACCGGCCGACGGCGAGTCCGGGCACAGGAACGGACGACATCGCGGTGCCGCTGCCGGCTGGCTACGATCCTGCCGTGCGCGCGAATCTGCTGCTTAGCTACATTATTGGGCGCTGGCATCGCTATGTGCGAAGCGGCTTCGCGCGCGCACCGGGCGAGCACGCGGATGCACAACTGCTGCTGATCCTGCAATGACGCAGCGGCACTGATGCGCCTGCCGACGCAGCCGCAGCGGATTTTCCGCTATACTCTTCGTCTGATCGTTGCAACGAATGACGCTTTAACGTTGCAACAACGCGCCGATTTGCTGACTCGATTGCGGGCGCGCGAACCTCGCGGACAACACTGTCCGCGGTTCACATAAATGCGGCTAAAGAGGTCGTCAGCGCGCACACATCGCCTCTTTTGCGCATCGCCGACACCGTTTAGCCGTCCAGTCGTTGCCACAGGCGGAATAAATGGAATCGATCGGGATCGTCGCTCCACAGAAAATGCATTTCCCCGAGCCGCTGCAGATGCAGAACGGCAGTTCGCTCGCCGGCTACGACCTGATGGTCGAAACCTACGGCACGCTCAACAGCGCACGCAGCAATGCGGTGCTCGTCTGCCACGCGCTGAACGCATCGCATCATGTGGCGGGCGTGTACGCGGACAATCCGAAGGATGTCGGCTGGTGGGACAACATGGTCGGCCCCGGCAAGCCGCTCGATACGAACCGCTTCTTCGTGATCGGCGTGAACAATCTCGGCTCGTGCTTCGGCTCGACCGGACCGATGAGCATCGACCCGTCGACCGGGCGGCCGTATGGCGCGAGCTTTCCGGTCGTCACCGTCGAAGACTGGGTGAATGCGCAGGCGCGCGTCGCGGACGCGTTCGGCATCGAGCGCTTCGCCGCGGTGATGGGCGGCAGCCTCGGCGGCATGCAGGCGCTCGCGTGGAGCACGATGTACCCGGAGCGCGTCGCGCACTGCATCGTGGTTGCGTCCACACCGAAACTGTCCGCGCAGAATATTGCGTTCAACGAAGTCGCGCGCTCGGCGATCCTGTCGGACCCGGACTTTCACGGCGGCGACTACTACGCGCACGGCGTGAAGCCCAAACGGGGCCTGCGCGTCGCGCGCATGATCGGCCACATTACGTATCTGTCCGATGACGACATGGCCGCAAAATTCGGCCGTGCGCTGCGTCGTGCGGAAGGCGCACTCGACGCGTACAACTTCAGCTTCGATGTCGAATTCGAAGTGGAGTCCTACCTGCGTTATCAGGGCGACAAGTTCGCGGACTACTTCGACGCGAACACGTATTTGCTGATTACCCGCGCGCTCGACTACTTCGACCCGGCCAAAGCGTTCGATGGCGACCTGACCGCAGCACTTGCGCACACCAAAGCGAAGTATCTGATTGCCAGCTTCACGACGGACTGGCGTTTCGCGCCCGCGCGCTCGCGAGAGCTTGTCAAGGCGCTGCTCGATCACAAGCGCCATGTGACGTACGGTGAAATCGACGCGCCGCACGGCCACGACGCGTTCCTGCTCGACGATGCGCGCTATCACAACCTGATGCGCGCCTACTATGAACGCATCGCGCTCGAGGTGAACGCATGAACCAGCAAGCCTTCGACATTCTCTCGACTCGCGTGGACTTCCGCGCGATCGCGCGCTGGGTCGAGCCGCGCGCGACGGTGCTGGACCTCGGCTGCGGCGACGGCTCGCTGCTGTCGTTGCTGACCGAAGAGCTCGAAGTGCAGGGCTACGGCATCGAGATCAACGACGCGGGGGTGCTGGCCGCGACGAAGAACGGCGTCAACGTGATCCAGCAGAATCTCGAAGACGGACTGCGTCTGTTCGAAGACGGCAGCTTCGATTTCGCGATCCTGTCGCAAACGCTGCAGACGATTCACCAGACCGCCGCGATCCTGCGCGAAACGGTACGCGTCGGCAAGCAATGCATCGTGTCATTCCCGAACTTCGGCTACTGGCCGCATCGGCTTAAGGTGATGCAGGGTCGGATGCCGGTATCGAAGTCGCTGCCTTATCAATGGCACAACACACCGAACGTGCGCGTGCTGACGATTAAAGATTTCGAAGCGCTCGCGCCCGAAGTGGGCATCGAAATTCTCGACCGGGTCGTGCTGCACGATGGCCAGACCGTGCGTTGGGGCGTGAACTGGCGTGGTAGTCTTGCGGTCTATCGCGTCAAGAAAATCTAACGCCAACTGCCCATGTCGAACCCGCCACACGAGGCACCCGCACTTGACGCTCACGTAGAACATGCCGGCTGGCGCGCGTTTCTGAACGCGCGCATGCTGATCTGCGTCTTTCTCGGTTTTACGTCGGGCCTGCCGCTGTTCACGCTTGTCTATCTCGTGCAGGCGTGGCTGCGTTCCGAAGGCGTCAATCTGAAGGAAATCGGCCTGTTCGCGCTGATCCAGTTCCCGTATACGTGGAAATTCATCTGGGCGCCGTTGATGGACCGCTTCGTTCCACGTCTGCCCGGCTGGAGACCAGGACGACGGCGCGGCTGGATGCTCGTCACGCAAATTCTGGTGGCCGGTGCAATCGCTTCGCTTGGCATCGTTTCGCCGCGCGAATCGATCTGGACGGTGGCCGCGCTCACCGCGCTCGTTGCGTTCTTCGGCGCGAGTCAGGACATCGTAATCGACGCGTACCGGCGCGAACTGCTGCGCGATACCGAGCAAGGACTCGGCAACGCAGTGCATGTGAACGCGTACAAGATCGCGGCGCTCATACCGGGGTCGCTCGCGTTGATTCTGTCCGATCACCTGCCGTGGGCGACTGTGTTTGCGTTCACCGCCGCGTTCATGTTGCCGGGCATGATCATGACGCTCGTCGTGCGCGAGCCCGAAGTGCACGGCGCACCGCCGAAGAATCTGCGTGAGGCGGTGGTCGAGCCGTTTCGCGAGTTTATCCAGCGCGACGGCTGGCTCGGTGCGCTGTTGGTGCTGAGCTTTATCTTCCTGTACAAACTCGGCGACGTGATGGCCACCACGCTATCGACGTCGTTCTTTCTGGACATCGGCTTCTCGCGCACCGACATTGGCGTGATCGCTAAAACCACCGCATTCGGCGCGAGCCTCGCGGGCGGCATTATCGGCGGCATCTGGCTGATGAAGATCGGCATCGGCCGCGGGCTGTGGATCTTCGGATTCCTGCAAATGATGTCGACGCTCGGCTTTGCGTGGCTCGCGCAGATCGGCCAAGGCACGCCGGAACTCGCACCGGCCTATCACTTCATCGTATCGCTTGGCCAGAACCTGACTGAGCTGATGGCCTCGCTCGGTATCGGCAAAACGGTGCAACTCGATCCAAAGCTGCTGGCACTCGCGATCGTCTACGGGTTCGAGACCTTCACCACGGGCCTCACGCTGGCCGCGTTCACCGCGTATATCGCCAGCACGACGGACCCGCGTTACACGGCGACGCAGTTCGCGCTGTTCACCAGTCTCGCGTCGGTGCCGCGCACGCTGGCGTCGGCCGCGAGCGGCTTTGTCGTCGCGCAGTTCGGTTGGGCCCATTACTTCATTGCCTGCACCCTCCTCGCCGTGCCCGGTATGCTACTTTTGTTCCGGATTGCTCCGTGGAGGAGGCGCTCGTGACGAAGTGTGTTCGGCGATGCGCGAAAGGCAGGCTGGTTGGGCTGGATGGGTCGTACTTGCCCGTCGGGTTGCGAACTGATGCGCGCAAAAGGCGTTTTCGTCTGATGCATTTGATGATGGTGCTGGTCTGCGGCGGTGGCGCATACGCCGCATCGCAGGGGGCGCTTGCGGCGGATGCGTCCGCAGGGTCGGCTGCGAGTGCCGGCGCCAATCCGGCAGCAAACGCGGCACCGACCGCAGCACCGACCGCAGCCGCTGGCCCAGCAGCAAACGCAACCTCCACTCCTGCGGCGAAGGCGCCCGGTGCGGCCAACAGCGCTGCCAGCAGCGTGACTGGCAGCGCGCCGAATGCTCCTCCGGCAGCAGCGAACGCGCCGGGGGGTGGCGCAAGCGGCGCAAGCGGCGCAAGCGCACCCGCGGTGCCTAAGCCCGAAACCGCCGCGGCTTCCAGCGCGTCGGCGGTTAATGCCGGCCCGGCGTCCGCGCCATCCAGCGCAAGCGCGACCTCAACACCTTTCCAGCCGACCCCGCAAGTGCGCTACGGCGGCCTCGGTGTATTCCGCAATCTGATTCCATCGTCGATGCTCGAAAGCCAGGCGGCCGAAGAGTTCGATCAGATCGTGCGCGGCGCGGCGCACGCGCATCGTCTGTATCCGCCGACCGACGCGCGCGTGATCCGCGTTCGCACGATTACCGACAAGCTGATCCCGTATTCGCTGAAGTGGAGCGATCGCACGAAGCATTGGAAATGGGATGTCGCGGTAATTCGTTCGCCGGATATCCGCATGTACTGTCTACCGGGCGGGAAGATCATCGTCTACAGCGGGATGCTCGATCGCGTCAAACTGAACGACAACGAACTCGGCATGCTGATCGGCCATGAAATCGCACACGCGCTGCGCGAGCATGCACGCGAACGTCTGGGCGAGCAGCAGGCGGTGCAACTGGGTTCGGGCCAGATTCCGCAGCTATTCGGCCTGGCCGACCTCGGCGCGTCGCCGCTTGGCATCGGCTCGCAACTTGAAGATATGAAGTACGAAGCCGCCGATGAAACCGAAGCGGACGTAATCGGCAGCGAAGTCGCGTCACGCGGCGGGTACGATCCGCGCGCGGCGATCACGTTATGGGACAAGCTCGCGGTCGCGACGCGCGGCAATCGCGATCAGGGCTTTATCTACGTGCACCCGTACACGACCGCGCGCCGCCAGGACATCATGAAACGCCTGTCCGACATGTTGCCGCTCTACGCGAAGGCGACCGGCAAAACGGTCGATACGTTGCCGGAGTATCAGGGAGCGGGGCGCTCGCGCCGCTCCACGTCGGCGCGCGAATAACCGGACGGCGCTGACCGTCGGACTTATCGCGGTAGGCCGCGTGCCCACCGCCCATCAACTCGCGAGTGAGTGATCGTAGTCGATCGTCAGCGGCGCGTGATCGCTGAACTTGATATCGCGGAAGATATCGACCCGCTTCGCCTTGCCCGCGATGTCCGGCGTCGCGATCTGATAATCGATCCGCCACCCGACGTTCTTCGCATACGCCTGCCCGCGATTGCTCCACCACGTATATTGCTCGGGCCTCTGGTCGATCGTGCGAAACACATCGACGTAACCGACTTCGTCGAACAGCTTCGTGAGCCACGCGCGCTCTTCCGGCAGGCAACCGGAGTTTTTCTGATTGCTCTTCCAGTTCTTGATGTCGATCTCTTTGTGCACGATGTTCACGTCGCCGCACAGGATCACTTCACGCTTCTTGCGCAGTTCGGCGAGATGCGGCATGAACAGGTCCATAAAGCGGTACTTCGCCTGCTGCCGGTCTTCGCCGCTCGAACCCGACGGCACATAGACCGACACCACCGACAGTTTGCCGAAGCGCAGTTCGACATAGCGCCCTTCCGCGTCGAACTCCTCGCTACCGAAGCCGATCACGACGTCGTCAGGCTCATGCCGCGTGTACACGCCCGCGCCGCTATAGCCCTTCTTCACCGCATGCTGGAAATAGCCGGTGAAATCGTGCGGCGCAAGGAACTCCGGTGTCATATCGTCCTGCGAGCATTTGATTTCCTGCACGCACAGCACGTCAGCCTTCTGCTCGCCGAACCAGTTGAAAAATCCTTTACTTGCCGCCGAGCGGATGCCATTCAGATTGGCGGTGATCACGCGCAACATGTCGTTCCTTTATTGTCGATTCGATCAGTATGTGCTTTTAATGCCGCAGGCGAGCGGCGCGATCACTCGACGATCACGCCCTGCAACGATTCCTTCGGCGGCGGGAATTCGAGTTTCAGCGATTCCATCTTGCGCACCAGCAGCTCAGCGATCATCACGTTGCGATGGCTTTTCGAATTAGCGGGAATCACATACCACGGCGCGTAGTCGGTCGATGTCGCGGCAAGCGCATCGCTGTACGCGTCCTGATATTTGTCCCACAGCTTGCGCGCGTCGAGATCGGACAGATCGAACTTCCAGTGCTTCGTCGGATCGTCGATGCGCGCCTGCAACCGCTCGCGCTGCTCGTCGTTTGAGATGTGCAGCATGCATTTGATGATCGTCGTGCCGTTGTCGGCCAGCATCGCTTCGAAATCGCGGATATGCCGGTAGCGACGCTCGCGTTGTGCCTTGCTCAACTGACCGAGCACAACCGGCACCAGCACATCTTCGTAGTGGCTGCGGTTGAAGATGGTCAATTCGCCCGCAGCCGGCGCCTGCGCATGCACGCGCCACAGAAAATCGTGTGCGGCTTCGACCGGCGTCGGCGCCTTGAACGGCACGATGCGCAGCCCAAGCGGGTCGACCTCGTGAAACACCGCGCGAATCGTACCGTCCTTGCCGCTCGTATCCATTCCTTGCAGCACGAGCAGCACGCGTTGCAGCCGTTGCGCGTGCAACCGTTCCTGCTGCGCGTCGAGCTTGGTGCCGAGTTCGAGCAGACGCTCGCGATCCGACTCCTTCGAGCCGCTCGAGAAAGGCTTCGCGCCCGCGTCGAAATCGGATAGCTTGAACGACGCGCCCTTCCTGCCCTGGTCGAAGAACGGTACGCGGAAATCGTCGAGTTCCGGCTTCTTTGCCATCGTGTCCGTCTCCTTTTGATATTGACTGCGTATACCTGGCCTGAAACATCGCGCTCGAACGACGCCGACGCTGCAGCGTGCACCAACGAAAAGGGCTGTTGCCTGGTTCGTTCGATCCGGCAACAGCCCATTATCACCGCAGCGCCGCATCGATGCAGCGCACGAACTTCACGCCCTTCAGGCCAGCTTCTTCTTCAGCAATTCGTTGACCTGCTGCGGATTCGCCTTGCCCTTGGTCGCCTTCATCGCCTGGCCGATCAGCGCATTGAACGCCTTCTCCTTGCCAGCGCGATACTCTTCGACCGATTTCTGGTTGGCCGCGAGCACTTCGTCGATGATCGCTTCCAGCGCGCCGGTGTCCGAGATCTGCTTCAGGCCCTTCGCTTCGATGATGCGATCCGCGGCCGCTTCGTCGGTGGCCTTTTCATCCCAGATGGCCTGGAAGATTTCCTTGGCAATCTTGTTCGAGATCGTGCCATCGGCAATGCGTTGCAGGATCAGCGCGAGCTGCGCGGCGCTCACCGGGCTCGCGTCGATTTCGAGGTCTTCGCGGTTCAATTGCGACGATACTTCGCCCATCAGCCAGTTCGCGGCAACCTTCGCCTGCGCGGCGCCCGCCTTCGCGACCACCGCTTCGTAGTACACGGCCATCGCCTTGCTCGACGCGACCACGCCCGCGTCGTAGCGCGTGAGCCCGTACTGCTCGGCGAAACGCTGCTGCATCGCTTCCGGCAGTTCCGGCATCTCGCCTTTCACGCGCTCGACCCACGACGGCTCGATGACGAGCGGCATCAGGTCCGGGTCCGGGAAATAGCGGTAATCATGCGCGTCTTCCTTGCTGCGCATCGAGCGCGTTTCGCGCTTGTCCGGATCGTACAGACGCGTTTCCTGCACGACCGTGCCGCCGTCTTCGATCAGTTCGATCTGGCGGCGCACTTCGTACTGGATCGCCTCTTCGAGAAAGCGGAACGAGTTCAGGTTCTTGATCTCGGCGCGCGTGCCGAATTCCTTCTGCCCGACCGGCCGCACCGATACGTTCGCGTCGCAGCGAAACGAACCTTCCTGCATGTTGCCGTCGCAGATACCGAGCCATACAACCAGCCCATGCAGCGTCTTCGCGTACGCAACCGCTTCGGCGGCGCTGCGCATTTCCGGTTCGGTGACGATTTCGAGCAGCGGCGTGCCCGCGCGGTTCAGATCGATGCCGGTCATGCCCGCGAAATCTTCGTGCAGCGATTTACCGGCATCTTCTTCGAGGTGCGCGCGCGTCAGGTTGATGGTCTTTTCGTACGCCTCGCCGCCGGCCTTTTCGTTGGCGGGGACCTGAATCGTCACCTTGCCGCCCTGCACGACCGGAATCTCGTACTGGCTGATCTGGTAGCCCTTCGGCAGATCCGGATAGAAGTAGTTCTTGCGCGCGAAGATGCTGCGCGGCGCGATCGTCGCGCCAATCGCAAGGCCAAAGCGGATCGCACGCTCGACTGCGCCGCGGTTCGCAACCGGCAGCGCGCCGGGCAATGCGAGATCGACCGGACAGGCCTGGGTGTTCGGTTCGGCGCCGAACCGCGTCGCAGCGCCGGAAAAGATTTTCGAGACCGTCGACAGTTGTGCGTGCGTCTCGAGACCGATCACGACTTCCCAATCTTTGCTCATACTCAGACTCCCGCTGGCGACTTGCGATGCCAGTCGGTCACGCGCTGAAACGCGTCCGCAACCTGCAGCATGCGTGCTTCGTTGAAATAGTTGCCGACGATCTGCAAGCCGACCGGCCGCTTCGCATTCGCGTCCGTGCCAAACCCGCACGGCACGCTCATGCCGGGCAGGCCCGCGAGGCTCACCGACAACGTGTAGATATCAGCCAGATACATCTGCACCGGATCGTCGCCCTTCGCGCCGATATCCCACGCGACCGACGGCGAAACCGGCCCCATGATCACGTCGCACTGTTTGAACGCTTCCTGGAAGTCTTGCGCGATGATGCGGCGAATTTTCTGCGCCTGCAGGTAGTACGCGTCGTAATAGCCGTGCGACAGCACATAGGTGCCGACCAGAATGCGGCGCTTCACTTCAGGTCCGAAGCCTTCGGCGCGCGATTTCTTGTACATGTCGAGCAGATCGCGGTAATCCGACGCGCGATGTCCGTAGCGCACACCGTCGAAACGCGACAGGTTCGATGACGCTTCAGCCGGCGCGATCACGTAATAGACCGGAATCGACAGTTCGGTTTTCGGCAGCGACACGTCGACGAGCGTCGCGCCGAGTGCTTCGTATTGTTTGAGCGCGGCGTCGATCGCCGCGCGCACGTCGGCGGCCAGACCCGCGCCGAAGTATTCCTTCGGCAACCCGATGCGCAGACCGGAGAGCGGCTTGTCCGCAGCGGGTGCGTCACCTTGCCACGTTTGCCCGAGATAACGCGTGAAGTCTTCGTCGTCGCGCGTGAGACTCGTCGAATCGCGTTCGTCGAAACCGGCCATTGCATTGAGCAATAGCGCGCAATCCGCCGCGCTTTGCGCAAACGGACCGCCCTGGTCGAGCGAAGAAGCGAACGCGATCATCCCGTAGCGCGATACGCGGCCGTAGGTCGGCTTGATGCCGGTGACACCGGAAAACGATGCCGGCTGCCGGATCGAGCCGCCGGTATCTGTGCCGGTCGCGGCCGGCGCAAGACGTGCGGCGATCGCCGCCGCCGAGCCGCCCGACGAACCGCCGGGCACCGCCGTGGTATCCCACGGGTTGTGCACCGGACCGAAATGGGAGTTCTCGTTGGACGAACCCATCGCGAACTCGTCCATATTTGTCTTGCCGACGCACACCATGCCCGCGCGCGACAAACGGTCGACCACCGTCGCATCGAACGGACTGGTGTAGTTCTCGAGCATCTTCGAGCCGGCCGTCGAACGCCAGCCGCGCGTGACGAACACGTCCTTGTGCGCAACCGGCAGGCCCGTCAGCGGACCGGCATCGCCGCTTGCGAGACGCGCGTCGGCGGCTTTCGCTTCGCTCAGCGTGCGCGCTTCGTCGACGTGCACAAACGCGTTCAGCGCTTCGTGCTTCGCGATCCGCTTCAGGTACAGGTCCGCGAGTTCGACCGCGGAAATTTCCTTTGCGGTCAGTGCGGCACGCAGTTCAGTCAGGCTTTTCTCATGCATTGCGGTGTTCCTGTACGGACAATTACTCGATAACTTTCGGCACCAGATACAGGCCGTCCTGCACCGCCGGCGCGGGACGCTGGAAGTCTTCGCGGCGTACCGTTTCCGTCACCGCGTCTTCGCGCAAGCGCAACGCGACATCTTCGATCTGCTCGATCGGATGCGCGAGCGGGGCGACGCCCGTCGTGTCGACTGCTTGCATCTGCTCGACAAGACCGAAAAATTCATTGAGCTGCGCGAGCGTGTGCTCGGCATCGGCGTCGGGTAATTCGAGCCGTGCAAGATGGGCGATGCGTTTCACATCGGTCAGGGTCAAAGCCATGCGTTTCACCGGAAATGGACGCGAACTGCCGCAACGAGGAAAAACGATGCTGCGACAGCAAGTTAAGTCATGGGAGCGGCCCCTCGAAAAAGGGGCGCGCGGCAGCAAAAAGTGCCGCTCGTTTCCTTCAAATACAGCAAAATTATAAGGTATCATTACGCGTTCGACCCAAACCCGGACCGACTTACCAAGGCCTTTCTGGGCACGCTCGCGGCAAAACGCCGTTGCACACGTCGCGACCATTGAGCGGCCTTGCGATCAGTCTCCCGGTAGATTCCCCAGCAGCTTCAGGTTTTCCGCGTGTTTTCAGGTGGTTTCCGTACGTCGGTGTGTCGGCATGAGTCCGTCGGCATCAGTCTGCCGGCGTCAACGTGAAACCCGCGTGAAGCCCGATTGTGTCGCCCAGACTCTGAAGCTGTTAATTTTTCCGCTGCCGCTTTGCGCATAACGCGAAGCCGGCCCCAAGCGAGACAGGATTTTGAATGTTTGGTTTTTTGCGCAGCTATTTCTCCAACGATCTTGCCATTGACCTCGGCACTGCCAACACGCTGATCTACATGCGTGGCAAGGGCATCGTTCTCGATGAACCCTCCGTCGTCTCGATCCGCCAGGAAGGCGGTCCGAACGGCAAGAAAACCATCCAGGCCGTCGGCCGCGAAGCAAAGCAGATGCTCGGCAAGGTGCCGGGCAACATCGAAGCGATCCGCCCGATGAAGGACGGCGTGATCGCCGACTTCACCGTCACCGAGCAGATGATCAAGCAGTTCATCAAGACTGCACACGAATCGCGGATGTTTTCTCCGTCGCCGCGCATCATCATCTGCGTGCCGTGCGGCTCGACGCAGGTCGAGCGCCGCGCGATCAAGGAAGCCGCGCATGGCGCGGGCGCGTCGCAGGTGTACCTGATCGAAGAACCGATGGCCGCTGCAATCGGCGCCGGCTTGCCGGTGTCGGAAGCCACGGGCTCGATGGTCGTCGATATCGGCGGCGGCACGACCGAAGTCGGCGTGATCTCGCTCGGCGGCATCGTGTACAAGGGCTCGGTGCGCGTCGGCGGCGACAAGTTCGATGAGGCGATCGTCAACTATATCCGCCGCAACTACGGCATGCTGATCGGCGAGCAAACCGCCGAAGCGATCAAGAAAGAAATCGGCTCCGCGTTCCCGGGCTCCGAAGTCAAGGAAATGGAAGTGAAGGGCCGCAACCTGTCGGAAGGGATTCCGCGCAGCTTCACGATCTCCAGCAATGAAATCCTCGAAGCGCTCACCGATCCGTTGAACCAGATCGTGTCGTCGGTGAAGATCGCGCTGGAGCAGACGCCGCCGGAACTCGGCGCCGACATCGCCGAACGCGGGATGATGCTGACAGGCGGTGGCGCGCTGCTGCGCGACCTCGATCGCCTGCTCGCGGAAGAAACCGGCTTGCCGGTGCTCGTCGCCGAAGACCCGCTCACCTGCGTCGTGCGCGGGTCGGGTATGGCGCTCGAGCGCATGGACAAGCTCGGTAGCATCTTCTCCTACGAGTAAGCGGGTCAACTCCATGTCAGCGGCGCGGATCGTACGGCTGGCCTCACCAGCCGCTGCGTGCTGGGCGCGCCGCCTGGCTTGCGCTCGCATGAATCGATGTGCTTCGGCTTGTTGCTCGTTGGCTCGTTACGGGTCGGCTTGCGGGCGGATTGATCGCGGCGCCGGTAGCACGGTGCCTGACGGTCGGATCGCGATCCGTGCCGTTGCGATCCGTGCCGTTGCGATCCGTGCCGTTGCGATCCGTGCCGTTGCGAGGCACGCGGTTGCGAGCCACGCGGTCGCGAGGCACGTTTTCGCCAGCCGCCAGACCGCCGGCCGCCGCATCGCCGGCCGCCCGTTTTCCCGTAGCACCGCGCGCCCCTTCGCGCGTCAAAGTCTCATCTAACCGCTCACGCCCACGGCGCCGACCATGGAATACAGTCCGCCGCCCCTGTTCAAGCAAGGCCCGTCGGCACTTGCACGGCTGATCTTCTTTGTCGTGCTCGCGCTGGCCCTGCTGATTTCCGATGCGCGCTTCAGGACGCTTGAAATCGTTCGCGGCGTGCTTGGCGCAGGGCTCTATCCGCTGCAGCGCGCGGCCCTTGTGCCGCGCGATATGTTTATGGGCGCCGCCGATCTCGCTGTGACGAGCGCGACGCTGCGCAACGAAAACGCGCAACTGCGCGCGCGCAACTTGCGGCTTTCGCAGCAGGCGAACGAATCCGCGCAGCTCGGCGCGGAGAACGCGCACCTGCGCGCGCTGCTGCAACTGTCGCAACGCTCGACGATTCAATCGATACCGGCCGAAATCCAGTACGACACGCGCGATCCGTTCACGCAAAAGGTTGTGATCGGGCGTGGTTCGCAGCAGGGCATCCAGGACGGCTCACCGGTCGTCAACGAAGACGGCGTGATCGGCCAGATCACACGCGTATTCCCGATGCAGGCCGAAGTCACGCTGCTCACCGACAAGGATCAGGCGGTGCCCGTGCAGATCGTCCGCACCGGTTTGCGCAGCGTGATCTACGGTACGCCGAAGGGCGATTCGCTGGACTTGCGCTTTGTGCCGATCAGTGCCGATGTGATGGCTGGCGACGAACTCGTGACAAGCGGGCTCGACGGTGTCTATCCGCCGGGGCTGCCGGTCGCGAAGGTGGCGCGCGTCGACAAGCAGGCGGATACCGCATTCGCGCGTGTGATCTGCCTGCCGATCGCCCAGGTGCGCGGCGCGCGTCAACTGCTGGTGCTGCACTATCAGAACGAAGTGCCGCCACGGCCCGCCGACGAACCCAATCCGGCAAGCGCCGCTAAAGAGGCAAAGAAGAAGGGCGCAAAGACGACCGAGAAAGCCGCGTCGGAAAAGGACACGAAAGCCGACGACAAGAACCCCGCGGCCGCATCCGGTGTCAAACCGGCGGCGCCCGCGAACGCGGCTGCCGCGAAGCAGGCTTCATCGGAAAAGAACCCGGCGGAAAAGAACGCTGCGGAAAAGAAAGCGGCCGATAAGAAACCGGCTGCCGAAGGCACGACAAAGCCGGCGACCACATCCACTACAAGACCGACCACAAAGCCGACCGCAAAGCCAGGACCGGCGGCTCAGGGGATTCAACAGTGAACCGCCCGCAATACATCCTGCAGCCGGTCAATCCGTATTTCATTGCGTTTAGCCTTGCAGCCGCGTTCCTGCTGAACATGATGCCGTGGGGGCGGCTGGCCGGCGTGCCGGACTTCGTCGCGCTGGTGCTGCTGTTCTGGAACGTGCACCAGCCGCGCAAGGTCGGCATGGGGATCGCGTTCATGCTCGGCCTGCTGATGGATGTGCACAACGCGAGTCTGCTCGGCGAGCATGCACTGGCTTATACGCTGCTGTCGTACGGCGCGATCACGATCCACCGACGCGTGCTGTGGATGACGCTGCCCGTGCAGATCTTCGCGGTAATGCCGCTGCTGGTCGTCGCGCAGGTTGTGCCGTTCGTGATCCGGTTGCTGACCGGCGCCGCATTCCCCGGCTGGAGCTATCTGATCGACGGCTTCGTCGAAGCCGCGCTGTGGCCGCTCGCGAGCGTGCTGCTGCTGATGCCGCAGCGCCGTCCGGCCGATCCGGACGACACCCGGCCCATCTGATTGTTACGGCCCCTCGTCGATTAACGGACCTGCCTTTTACGCAAACCCGGACCCCAACCCAGGACCAGACAGAACCCGATCGCAGGGCCGACGCGAAACCGCATGACCGAATTCAAAGACACCCAGCAGCAACTCAACAAGTTCCGCTTGCGCGTCGCCGCAGCCGGGCTGTTCGTGTTCGTGTGCTTCGGGCTGCTCGCGTTCCGCTTCCTGTTCCTGCAGGTGTGGCACTACAGCAAGTACTCACTCCAGGCGGACGAGAACCGCATCTCGGTCGCACCGATCGTGCCGAACCGCGGCATCATCACCGATCGCAACGGCGTGGTGCTCGCGAAAAACTACTCGGCGTACACGCTTGAAATTACGCCGTCGAAGCTGAATGACACATTGGAAAACGTGATCGACAAGCTGTCGACGGTGATCACGATCGATGCGCGCGACCGGCGCCGCTTCAAGAAGCTTCAGGAAGACTCGAAGAACTTCGAGAGTTTGCCGATCCGCACGCGCCTGACCGACGACGAAGTCGCGCGCTTCACCGCCCAGCGCTTCCGTTTTCCCGGCGTCGAAGTGCGCGCGCGGCTGTTCCGCCAGTACCCGCTCGGTCCGACCGCCGCGCATGTGATCGGCTATATCGGCCGGATTTCGCAGCGCGATCAGGAACGCATTGACGATATCAGCGACCAGAACGATAGCGACCCCGATCATTACGATCCGCGTCTGGACGCGAACAACTACAAAGGCACCGACTACATCGGCAAGATCGGCGTCGAACAGAGCTACGAAACCGAGCTGCATGGCCTGACCGGCTTCGAGGAAGTCGAAGTGACGGCGGGCGGCCGGCCGGTGCGCACGTTATCGCGCACGCAGGCGACGCCCGGCAACAACCTCGTGCTGTCGATCGATATCGGCTTGCAGCAGGTCGCGGAGCAAGCATTCGCGGGCAAACGCGGCGCACTGGTCGCGATCGAACCGTCGACCGGCGACGTGCTCGCGTTCGTGTCCGCACCGAGCTTCGATCCGAACGCGTTCGTCGATGGCATCGATCAGCCGACGTGGGATGAGCTCAACAACTCGCCGGATCACCCGCTGTTGAACCGGCCGCTACACGGCACCTATCCGCCGGGTTCGACGTACAAGCCGTTTATGGCGCTGGCCGCGCTGACGCTGCACAAACGCACGCCGCAATGGGGCTTTCAGGACCCGGGCTCGTACACGTTCGGCGGCCACACGTTCCGCAACGACGTGCCGCAGGGTCAGGGCTGGATCGACATGAACCGCGCGATCATGGTGTCGAACGACACCTATTTCTATATGCTCGCGCACGATCTCGGCGTGAACGCGATCGCGAACTTCATGAAGCCGTGGGGCTTCGGCCAGATTACCGGCATCGATATCGCCGGCGAGGCGCGCGGCATCCTGCCGTCGACCGAATGGAAACGCAAGGCGTACCGCAAGCCCGAGCAGCAAAAGTGGTACGAGGGCGAGACGATCAGCCTCGGTATCGGCCAGGGCTATAACTCGTTCACGATCCTGCAGCTCGCGCACGCAACCGCGACGCTCGCGAACAACGGCGTGCTGATGAAGCCTCACCTCGTGAAGGAAATCGAGAACCCGATCTCGCATCAGACGCGCCTGACCGTACCCAGCGACGAAGGCCGCATCAATGTGTCGCAGTCGGATATCGACGTCGTCAAACGCGGCATGGAAAACGTCACGACGAACCCGTCGGGCACCGCGTATCAGGTGTTCCGCAACGAGCAATTCGTGGTCGCGGGCAAGACCGGCACCGCGCAGGTGTTTTCGCTGCAAGGCCAGAAGTACCACGGGCATGCGCTCGCCGAGCATCTGCGTGACCACGCGCTGTTTATCGCGTTCGCGCCCGCGGACAATCCGAAGATCGCGGTCGCGCTGGTCGTCGAAAACGGCGGCTGGGGCGCGCAGGCCGCGGGGCCGATCGCACGGCGCGTGATCGATTACTACCTGATCGACCGGTTGAAGCCTGGTGTCGAACAGGCCGCGGTGAGCGCGGCCGCGTCCGCCACCGAGGACGCGTCTGCGCCGGTGATCGGTAGCGCGCCGCCGCCGTCGCCGGTCGCACCGAACGCTGCGACGACCGTGCAGCCGGTGGCGGTCGCAGCCGGCTACACGCCGTTGCCGCCGCCGCCAGGCGCCGCGCGGCCGGCTGTGCCGCAAGCGGCATCGGGCGCGGAGGCGGCAAGCGGCGCCACGGCGGCCACGGCACCGGCGTCGGCGCCCGTCAAACCGCAACCGCGTCCGTCCGCACCGCACCCGCGACGTCCGGCCAGCGACGCCGCCCCCACTGCCGCGATTCCGCAGCGTGACGAAAGCGCGCAACCCGCGCCACGTGTCACGCCCGCGACCGGTGGCATCGACGAATAAGGAGAGAGGCATGCAATTCGACAAGCGCGCCTGGCTCGACCGCATCAAGCGGATGTTCGCGGGCTTCGACAAGCCGCTCGCGCTGATCGTGTTTCTGCTGCTGTGCGTGGGCATTGTCACGCTGTACAGCGCGAGCCTCGATATGCCGGGACGCGTCGAGGACCAGTTGCGCAACATCATGCTGACGTTCGTGCTGATGTGGATTCTCGCAAACGTGCCGCCGAATACGCTGATGCGCTTCGCGGTGCCCGCCTATACATTCGGCGTCGCGCTACTGATTGCGGTCGCGCTATTCGGGCTCACACGCAAGGGCGCGAAACGCTGGATCAATGTCGGCGTCGTGATCCAGCCTTCCGAGATTCTGAAGATCGCCACACCGCTGATGCTCGCGTGGTATTACCAGCGCCGTGAAGGGGTGATGCGCTGGTACGACTACCTGGTCGGGCTTGTCATTCTGGCAATTCCCGTTGGACTGATCGCAAAGCAGCCTGACCTCGGCACCGCGGTGCTGGTGTTTGCCGCCGGGCTCTTCGTGATCTACTTCGCGGGCTTGAGCTTCAAGCTGATCGTGCCGGTGCTGATTGCCGGGGTGATTGCGGTGGCATCGATTGCGACGTTCCAGGACAAGATCTGCCAGCCCGACGTGCAATGGCCGCTGATGCACGACTATCAGAAACACCGGATCTGTACGCTGCTCGACCCGACCTCGGACCCGCTCGGCAAAGGCTTCCACACCATTCAGGCGGTGATTGCGATCGGTTCGGGCGGACCGCTCGGCAAAGGCTGGCTGAAGGGAACGCAGGCGCACCTCGAGTTCATTCCGGAGAAGCACACCGACTTTATCTTTGCGGTGTTCTCGGAGGAATTCGGTCTTGCCGGCGGGCTCGTGCTGCTTACGCTTTATATGGCGCTGATCGCACGCGGCCTCTATATCGCGGCGAACGGCGCGACGCTGTTCGGGCGCCTGCTGGCCGGCTCGCTGACGATGGCGTTTTTCACCTATGCCTTCGTGAACATCGGGATGGTGAGCGGGATTCTGCCGGTGGTCGGCGTGCCGCTGCCGTTTATGAGTTACGGCGGCACTGCGCTGACGACGCTCGGTGTCGCGATCGGACTCATCATGAGCGTGTCGCGGCAAAAGCGGTTGATGCAAAGCTAGCGGGCGAGCTGCAAGTCCGGCGGGGCCAAAAGCAAAGAGAGACGCGTGCATGTGCGTCTCTCTTTGCTTTGTGGGTTTGCTTTAACACGGCAAGCGCGTTAACACGCTGCGCGGGCTTGCAAGGCATGACTGCACGATCGCACCGCCGTCGAACGGAAAGGCTATTGCGGCTTCGCTTCGCGCAACTGCGCGCTCAACTGCTGATACTTGAGCCGCGCCGCCGGATCGCCCTGCGCCGCCGCGGCCGCATAGTACGCGCGCGCGACGTTCAGATTCTGCGGAACGCCGTCGCCGCCGCGTTCATAGAACGAGCCCGTCACATATTGCGCGGTCATGTCGCCGCCTTCAGCGGCCTTCTTGTACCACACGAACGCTTGCTGGTTGTCGCGCGTCGTGCCGCGCCCGTCGAGAAACTGGTTCGCGAGCGCGAGCTCCGCCTGAATATGCCCTTGCTTCGCGGCCTTCAGGAACCACTGGTGCGCTTCCGTCGGGTCGCGGCCGACGAACTCGCCGTCGTCGTACATCTTGCCGTACACGTACTGCGCGTGCGACATGTTCGCATCCGCGGCCTTGCGCAGCCATTTCTTGCCTTCGTCGACGTTCGCCGGACCGCCCTCACCGTTCAGCAGCATCATCGCGTAGTTGAATTCGGCGAGACGGTTGCCGCGCTGCGCGGCCTTGCGGAATTCCGCGAGCGCCGACGTCAGATTGCCAGCGTTGTAATCGGCGACGGCAGTTTGCGTTTCGGCGTCCGCCGGCTTCGGGTTGAACGCTTGCGCGTCAGCAGCCTGCACGCTAGCGGCAATCAGCACCACCGATGCGCTCAGCGCAACCACGCCCCCAGTGCGCGCGGCCACACGCGCCCACTGCCGCGAAATCTTATTCATGACCTGACCTCCTGCAACGACTGCCGCGTCACACGTAACAGCCACATCACGTCGGCAGCGAGCGAGATGAAGCGAAAACCCGCATCACGATATTGCCGCGCACTCACGACATCCATCGCAAAGATTCCCGACGCGATATGCGCATCCTTTGCAACTTGCACAATATGTGCCATCGCCTGCTGCACCTCCGGATGCTTTGAATCACCGAGGTGTCCGAGACTTGCCGCGAGGTCCGCGGGCCCGACGAACAGGCAATCGATGCCGGGCGTCGCCGCAATCTGCTCGACCTGCGCAAGCGCGCGCGCCGATTCGATCTGTACGATCGTTGCGATCTGCGCGTTCGCATTCTGCAGGTAATCGCGGCGCATGCCGTACGCCGCGGCGCGTACCGCGCCGGCGACACCGCGTAGTCCATCCGGCGTTTCCACGCCCGGGTATTGCGTGAGGCGAACCGCGAACGCCGCTTCGTCGGCGGATTCGATATTCGGGAACATCAGGGTGCGTGCACCCGCATCCAGTACGCGCTTCACCACCCACGGCTCGGCCACCGGCAAGCGCACGACCGGCTCGCTCGGCAGGTGCGCGGCGGCAATCGCGCGCAGCTGCTCGGTCACGTCGACGCTATCGTTCGGCGAATGCTCCATGTCGATCAGCAGCCAGTCGAAACCGGCATGCGCGAGCGCTTCCGCGACATTTGCGCTGCCCGTCGACAGCCACAACCCATACAGCGGATCGGGCGGTTCCTTCAGACGCAGCTTCAGCGGATTGGTGAACGTGCTCATCGCCGCGCCTCCGCATCGCACGTTGCGCCGCAAGATGGCTGGGAAGGCACGCCGATATGGCGCGCGCCGTGCATATGACACGCGTTCTGCTGCGCCGTGATGAACGGCGCGACGGACCCAGCAAGGGATCGGGTGATGGCCGGCATGGTCTCGCTCCGGGTGGTTATCGGAACGATCATACCGTGACAATAACGCCGCTATCGGCTGGCGACCGAACGTGCGTTATTCGCGGACGAAATCCGCCCAGCAGTTCGGCGTTTCGTACAGACGCACACGCTGCAGCCGCAGATTCACGCCATAGTGCGCGTCATAGACATTGGCGAGAATGCCGAACGCAACCGCCGCGAGATTTTCAACGGTTGGAATGCGATCGAGCACAACCGTCTTGTGGCCGGGCATCGATTCGAGAAAGCGGCACAGTTGCGTGTCGCCTTCATAGACGATGAACGCGTGGTCCCACTGGTTGACGAGGTGCTCCATCGCGAGCGACTTCACGTCGGCGAAATCCATCACCATGCCGCGATCGGGCGCACCTTCCGTTTCCACCAGGTCGCCCTGCAGCGTGATCTCGAGCACGTAGCGATGCCCATGCAGATTGCGGCACTGGCTGCGGTGGTCGGGAATGCGGTGGCCCGCGTCGAATTCGAGTTTTCGGGTAATGGTCAGCACGGCGATCAGGGGATGTTCAGGTACTTGTGGGTTTGCATCGACAGACGCCAACGCGGGTGGCGCTTGCACCAGTCGATCGCGAGCTTCGTATTGATATCGCGCGACGGGCCGTCCATCGGCTGGACGAGGAAGTATTCGAAGTCGAGCTTTTCGTAGTCGGACAGCCGCTGATTATCCTGCGGGACCACAACTTTTAGCTCATTGCCCTTCGTTACGACAAGCGGCGCATCGGCCTTCGGACTCACGCAGATCCAGTCGATCGTCTCGAGTACCGGCAGCGAGCCGTTCGTTTCGATCGCGATCTCGAAACCCGCCGCATGTAATGCATCGACGAACGGCGGATCGATTTGCAGCATCGGTTCGCCGCCCGTGCAGACCACGAAGCGCTCGCCTTCGCCTTGTGGCCATAGCGATGCGATCTTCGCGACGAGTTCGTCGGCGCTGCGGAATTTGCCGCCGTTTTCGCCATCGGTGCCGACGAAGTCGGTGTCGCAAAAACGGCAGACCGCGTCCGCGCGGTCTTCTTCACGGCCGGACCACAGGTTGCAGCCGGCAAACCGGCAAAACACGGCCGGGCGTCCGGCGTTCGCGCCTTCGCCTTGCAGCGTATAGAAGATTTCCTTGACCGCGTACGTCATGCTGGTTCTGCCCGATGCACTGTGATGAACGATGTTTTCGCGTGATGCCTGGTTGACCGTAGTGGCCGACATGCCGGCCGGTTTGCTTGCCGCGGGCGCCGCTTAGCCCGGTCTGTTGCCGCGCGAGTCGGCGACTCGTCGCGGTCTTACACCGGCTCGCTGACCTGCTCGCCGGTCAGATACGCTTCGTAGCCGCGCTTGCGCAAACGGCACGCAGGACATTCGCCGCAACCGTAGCCCCAGTCGTGCAGTTCAGCACGCTCGCCGACGTAGCACGTGTGCGTCTCGACGCGCACCAGATCGACCAGCGCGTCGCCACCAAGCTGATGCGCAAGACGCCACGTATCGGCCTTGTCGAGCCACATCAACGGTGTTTCGACGACAAAGCGGCTATCCATGCCGAGATTCAATGCAACCTGCAGCGCCTTCAACGTATCGTCGCGGCAATCGGGATAGCCGGAGAAGTCCGTCTCACACATGCCGCCGACCAGCACCTGCAAACCGCGCCGATAAGCGATCGCCGCGGCGATCGTCATAAACATCAGGTTGCGGCCCGGCACGAACGTGTTCGGCAGACCGCTCGCCGCGGTCTCGATTTCGATTTCGCGCGTCATCGCAGTGTCGCTAATCGAGCCGAGCACCGACAGATCGATCAGATGGTCTTCACCGAGTCGCGCGGCCCATTCGGGAAACGCACCGGCAATTGCGCTGCGAAAGCTGCCGCGACACTCGAGTTCGACACGGTGCCGCTGCCCGTAATCGAAGCCGAGCGTTTCGACCGTTTCATACCGATCGAGCGCCCATGCGACACACGTGGCCGAGTCCTGGCCGCCGGAAAACAGCACCAGCGCGCTGCGCTTCGCATCTTTGCGAGTCACCGTGATACTCCGTGAAGGCTCAAAGGGTCACTCATAGGGTTATGATCGCGCCGGCGCTGATGACCGGCTCATGCAGTATAGGCATGCATGTCGCGACGCCAAGCGGGCGTGACCGATGCCGCTGACCGGCGGCCCGAAATACAGCAGCCCGGAAACACGACCTGGAATCACGGCCCCGAAACACAAAAGGGCTTGCGACCGGACAGTGCAAGCCCTTGAATTCTTGAGATTTTATCATGCGGTACCGGGCTCTGCCGATGGCGCCTGCATGGCTCGCGGACCCGATCGCGCTGCAACTCGGCCGCAAGATAGGAAAAAGCCCCAGGAATCTTGCGATGTCCTGGGGCCGAATCCTGGTGGCCTGGGGCGGAATCGAACCACCGACACGCGGATTTTCAATCCGCTGCTCTACCAACTGAGCTACCGGGCCAACGAAGAAGCGAGAGTATAGCAAAGCATGCCGCCTGCCTCAAGCCCCTCCGTGAAAATTGTCGGACCACGTACGGTGCGCGGAGGGTGGCGTAACGTGCTGCGTGAGAAACGGCGAGACATCCGCTCGTGTGAACCGCGGCGACACAGCGCTCATTCGCTCTTGTTCTTGCCGAGATCCACACCCAGCTGCTTGAGCTTGCGGTACAGGTGCGTGCGCTCGAGCCCGGTCTTTTCAGCGACCCGCGTCATGCTGCCGCCCTCACGCGCGAGGTGATATTCGAAGTACGCGCGCTCGAACGCATCGCGCGCGTCGCGCAACGGAATGTCGAATGAAATCGACGTGGTCTGCGCAGGCAATGTGCCCACGCCCACGTTATCGGCCGCAAGCATCGGCAATGCGGCAGCCGATGCGACCGTCGATGCATTCGCCGGCAACGCCGGCTTTGCCGCTGCACCGCCCGCCGCGGGTGTCGAACTGCCGCGGGCGAGCCCTTGTTCGACGGCCTTCAGCAGCTTCTGCAATGCAATCGGCTTTTCGAGGAAGTTCAGTGCGCCGATCTTCGTCGCTTCGACAGCGGTGTCGATCGTCGCATGGCCCGACATCATGATGACCGGCATCGTCAGTTGCCCTTGCGCCGCCCATTCTTTCAGCAATGTGACGCCATCGGTGTCAGGCATCCAGATGTCGAGCAGCACCAGATCGGGCGCCGCGCGCTGCCGGAATTCGCGCGCGTCCTGCGCGTTTTCCGCGACTTCGACCAGATGCCCTTCGTCGCTGAGGATCTCCGAGAGCAGTTCCCGGATGCCCATTTCATCATCTACCACCAGGATGGTTGCCATTTACGCTGCCCTTGTCTGCACTGTTGCTTTTGTCGTTCCCTGCGACGCGCCGTGGCGCGCCGTCTGCGACCCGGTCGATGCTCCTGCATGAGGTCCATCACCAGGCGCCGCATTGTCTGCGAGTTGAAGAAAAAGAATCGAGATCTGCGCGCCTTCGATCACGTCGCCTGCCCTTAGACGATTGCGGATGTCGATGCGCGCGCCGTGTTCGTCGACGATCTTCTTGACCATCGCCAGTCCCAGCCCAGTACCTTTGGCTTTGGTCGTCACATAAGGTTCGAACGCGCGCGTCAGGATGCGCGCGGGGAAGCCCGGGCCATTGTCCGATATCGTGAGTCGTACCGCGATTCGGGTTTTGCCGTCCGCGTCGGCGTCGCCATATTCTACTGTCCGCGTCTCGAGCGCTACACGCGGATGCTCGACTTCCGACACCGCGTCCTGCGCATTCTGCAGCAGGTTGTGGATCACCTGGCGAAGCTGCGTTGCATCGCCACGGATCACCGGCAAGTCGGCCATTTCGACGCTAATCGCGCTCTTGCCTTCCTCGATGCCGTACAGCGTCAGCACTTCGCTTACGAGTTCATTAAGCTGCAAATTGGACAACACCGCGGGCGGCGTGCGCGCGTAATCGCGGAAATCGTCGACCATCTGCTTCATCGCCGCAACCTGGTTCACGATGGTCGTCGCGCCGCGCTTCAACACGTCTGCGTCGTGCGGTGTGAGCTTGTCGGCGAGTTTCATTTGCAGTCGCTCGGCGGATAGCTGAATGGGCGTCAGCGGGTTCTTGATCTCGTGCGCGAGACGCCGCGCGACTTCGCCCCACGCGATCGAACGCTGCGCGGAGATCACGTCGGAGATATCGTCGAACACGACCACGTAGCCGGACGTTTGCGGATCGTTGGCTTCCCCCCCCGACGTCGTCGCGGATAACAAACGCGCGCCGCGCACGAGCAAGGTCAACGGGTCGGATTCGCCCGGCACCTGGATCGAGAACTGCTGCTGCCAGTGGCCGTCATCGTGCTGGTCATCGCCGCCTGCCGCCTCGCGATCGGCGAAGGCCTTGCGAATCATCGCGCCGAATTCGCTCAGCACGGAGATCCGGTCAAGTGGCGAACCGAGCACCATCTGGAACGGCTGGCGGAAGATACGCTCGGCGCCGCGGTTGGCGGTGGTCAGCCTGAACTGCCGGTCGAACACGAACACGCCGGCGGTCAGGTTCGCCAGAATGCTTTCGAGGTACGTCTTCGAATGTTCGAGCGCGATCCGGTTGTTTTCGACCGCCGCGCGTGCTTCGGACAGCTGCCGCGTCATCGCGTTGAACGACTGCGTCAGGAAGCCGAGTTCGTCGCGCGACTTGATCTCGCGCTTGGGCGTGTAGTCACCTTCGGTCACTTCCTTCGTGCCCTGCGCAAGCAGGAACAGCGGCCGCGCGAGCTGGTTGCCGAGCGCGAGCGCAAGCATCATCGCGATGAAGGTCGCGAGGAACAGCGCGAGCGTCAGCGTGCCGATGTACATCTTGCGCAAACCGGTACGCCCAAGCGCCTTCTCCTGATACTCCCGGTACGCGCGCTGCACCGCATCCGCATTGCGCGCGAGCGACGCCGACACCGGTTGCGTGAGCTGCAGGAAGCGGTCGGCCGGTTGCAGCTGCGATGCATTGGCATCCGGAATACGTTGCACGATGCGCAAACGCAAAACGCCCTTGCTGCCCTGCGCATGCGGGTCGCCATCCACTTCGCCTTCGATCGCCGCGAAACCGCGGCCGCGCGCCTGTTCGATCATCAGCGGCGTCGGCAGATCGCTGGGCACCAGCGAGGCGTAGTTACCCGTTGCCTGCGCAACCACGTGCATTTCAGGCGACGCGCCCGACATGCTGCGCACCGGCTCGACGATGGTCGCGTCCTGCACGCCGAACTGATCGCGCAAGCGCAACAGCGTAAGCGTGGTGCCGGCCGAATCGGCATTCGCAAGCTGCTCGGCCATCAGCCGGCCCTTCGTCTGCAGATCGGACAGCGACGCGTCGAGCATCCCGCGTCCTAGCGCGAGGCCCGACGTCAGCGCCGTCTCGACGTTCACATCGAACCACGATTCGATACTGCGCGACACGAACTGATACGACACGATGTAGATAATGCCGCCCGGCACGACGCCGACCAGCGCGAAGAAGAACGCCAGCTTCGCGAGCAGCCGCGTGCCGAACTTGCCCTTTCGCAAGCGCGAGATGATCACGACGACCAGCACCGCGACGATCACCATGAAGATCAGCGCGACCGCGATATTGGCCGTATAGAGCCACTGGTAATAGCGGTCGAAGAACTCCGTATTTGCGCTCGCCGCTGCAAGCAGCACGAGCAACAGGACGGCCGTGACCGCCACCGTCGACACCAGCAAACGCACGACGATGCTGCTGACACTGGTGGCGCGGCGCACTCTATTTAGCACGATCGCTCACCGTGAAGGTAAAACGCTTCCAGTCGGAAGCAAGATTCCAGTCGCGGTTATTGACCGCGTCGATCTGGAATGGCTTGGGCATCAGTGCGATATCGAGCTGCATACGCACCGATGCGGTGTAGGTCTCCCCCACACGAACCTGGTTGCGGTCGATCACATGCCATGACGTCACGTGCTTGATCACGGAAAGCGCCTCGTTCAGCGAACTGAAACCGAGTTGCAGGCCACCTGTCGATACGCGGTATTCGCGCGTGAGCGGCTGGAACGACAGGCGAATGCTCTGCGACACACTGACCGGCTGCTCGTCGAACCAGTACCAGCGCGGGCGGCTCAGCTCGAAGTCGGTCGTGAAGTAAAGCGGAATGCCTTTATTGACTGCTTCCTCGAGGTTGCTGTTCAGTTCGAACTCGAACCGCGCGTCGAGGCTCCACCCATTGCCGTCCGACTGCAGCGACGCGCGCTGAACCGAGATCGAATCTGCGCGCGCCGGGCCGGCCGCGGTCAAGCAAAGGACCAGCGCCAGCCAGAGCGCGACCGCGAGCCGTAGCGGAAAAAGGCGTTGGGTGATCACCGTTTCTGAAAGCGCGCGTAGAAAAATCCGTCGTGGTCTGGGTTCGAGCCGGTGGTCCCTCCGGCACGAGAACCGGCCGATGTATCGGCGGGCGCGCGAGCGACTGCGGGCAGCAGCTGCCCCGGCGCGTCCAATCGTACCGCATCCTGATGGTTGCTTTCAAACCACAGTGCCTGCATCTCGCCTTCATCGGGCAGGATCGAGCAGGTGACGTACAGCAATTCGCCGCCTGGTTTCACGAGCGGCCACAATGCGGCAAGGATGCGCCGCTGCTCGGCGACGAGCGCGGGGATATCGGCCGCGCGACGCAGCCAGCGAATGTCCGGATGGCGACGCACGATGCCCGATGCGGAACACGGCACATCGGCGAGGATGCGGTCGAACAGCGGTTCGGCTGGGTCGTGCCACGCGGATGGATTGCCCGCGTCGCCGATACGAACATCCGCGTCGAGACCCAGGCGCCGCAGGTTTTCACCGATGCGTTGCGCACGTGAGCGGTCGCTTTCCAGCGCGACGAGATCGAGATCCGCCAGTTCGAGCAGGTGACCGGTCTTGCCGCCGGGCGCCGCGCACGCATCGAGCACGCGCATGCCGTTGCGCACGGCAAGCGATTGCGCGGCGAGTTGCGCGCCGGCGTCCTGCACGGAGACGACGCCATCGCGGAAGCCGGGAATGCGGTCGACGGGCATCGGCGCGTCGAGGCGAACGGCCTGCGAGCCGACCTGGGTCGCGGCAATCTGATGATCGCGCAACGTTTGCAGATAGTCGTCGACGCTTGACCGGCGGATATTCACGCGCAGCGTCAATGGGCCTTGCGTGTTGCCCGCTTCGAGAATGCGCTGCCATGCGTCGGGCCATGCCTGGCGCACCGCTTCGATCCACCAGCGCGGGTAGTTCCAGCGCGCCACTTCGTCACGCTGCGACTCGGCGATCAGCGCATCGCGCTCGCGCAGGAAGTTGCGCAGCACCGCGTTGGTCAAGCCCTTCGCGAATGCAAATTCGCGGCGCGCGCCAACCGCGTCGACGGCCTGGTCGACGACGGTGAACGGCGTGTAGGCGGCGGCGGATTCGTCATCGATCAGCAGCGCGAACGCGCACGCAAGCAGATGCGCGACGTGCGGCGGCGGCGCCTTGTGGATCAGCTTCGCGACTAGCCACTCGGCCAGGCCAAGACGCCGCATTGTCCGGTACGCGATGTCCTGCACCGCGCCGTGTGCCGCGGCTGCGCTGCCTTCGGGCAGCGATGCGAATACCGTAGCGAGCGCCGCGGGCAACGCGGCGCCAAGGCGCACCGAGCCGACCGCCTGGGCCGCGCAATCGAGCGCGAAGCCGAGCGACTCCGGAGCAAGTTGCGGCGTGGCAAGGCGGGATTCGCGAGCGCGCGTCGACGGTGCGGCGGCGCGTGGGGACGGCTTTCGGGTCATGAAAAGGGACAGGGCGGGCACAGGAAGTGCGTGCAATCTAAACGGCACATTGTAGCGTGGCGCGGATATTGGGCAGACCTGCGGCGCTGAGCGTGTGCATGATCAGCAACAGTGCCGGTTGACCGCTGTGGGCGGGTTCCGGTGGTGGTTTCGGGTCGTGCGCGTGGTTGAATTCTAGCTTACCGCTTGCTGACTCACTGCTTTCCGCTTGCCTCTTGCCGGTGACGATAACGCGCGCGTCCCATACAAAAACACAAAACGGGCGAGTCCGCTCAGACTCGCCCGTTTTTCACGCCCGCATCGCAGCGCCGCCGCACTACGCGGATTTGCGCTTAGTCGAATCGCCCCGTCCGCGACATTTCCATCAGGCGCGCAATACGCTCCTCGGTGGATGGATGGGTCGAAAACAGGCTAGCGATACCGCCACCCGACAATGGATTCATGATCATCATCTGTGCGGTGGACGGATGCGCCTCCGCCGTCGGGAACGGAATGCCGCTCGCGTAGCGATGGATCTTGTCGAGCGCCACCGCCAGCGCTTGCGGGTCGCCGGAAATCTGCGCGCCTCCGCGGTCCGCTTCGAATTCACGGGCGCGTGATATTGCCATCTGGATCATCGCGCCCGCAATAGGCGCAAGCAGCGCGACCGCGATACTCGCGATCGGATTCGCAGGCCGGCCATTTTCGTCACGGCCGCCAAAGAACATCGCGAAGTTCGCCAGCGCGGAAATCGCGCCGGCCATCGTCGCTGAGATGGTCGAGATCAGAATGTCGCGGTGCTTCACGTGCGCCAGTTCATGCGCCATGACGCCGCGCATTTCCCGCTCCGAAAGCACGCGCAGAATGCCGGTGGTCGCGGCGACCGCCGCGTGCTCGGGGTTCCGCCCGGTCGCAAACGCGTTGGGCTGATCTTCGTCGATCAGGTAGACGCGCGGCATCGGCAGATTCGCTCGCGTCGCGAGGTCACGCACCATCCGGTAGAACTGCGGCGCGCTGGTTTCGTCCACCTCGTGCGCGTTGTACATGCGCAGAACCATCTTGTCCGAGAACCAATAGGAAAAGAAGTTCATGCCGAGCGCGAGCAGCAACGCGATCATCATCCCGCGTTGCCCGCCGATCATGCCGCCGATCACGATGAAAAGGCCCGTGATCGCGGCCATCAACATCGCGGTTTTAACCCAGTTGAACATATCCAGTACTCCTTGCCCGGAAACCCTGTGTCACGCCGTCAGGAACGGCGAGTGATTGTAAGCTAATTGTTAGATATGGGCATACCGGAAAAATTCAATCAGCGCGCCGCAGTCGCCAGCTTTAGGCCTAGCCCGACGAACGCGCCGCCAACCACGCGGTCGAGCCACTTTTTCACGCCGGGCTTGCCGGAAAAGCGGCGTGTGACGCTACCGGCGACCCATGCGACGAAGCCGTTCCACACGGTGCTCATCAACACGAATACGACGCCGAGTGCGAGAAACGCCAACGCTTTATGGTCGGTGCCGGTGCTCACGAACTGCGGGAAAAACGACACGAAGAACAGCACGACCTTCGGGTTCAGCACGTTGGTCCAGAACCCTTGCAGAAACAGCTGCCGCATCGACTTCTGCGCGCCCGGCATGCGCTGCTGCTGCGCGCTGGCAGTGTCGGACGCGTTGCGCTCAGTTTTAGTAAAGACCAGCCGCACACCGAGGTAAATCAGATAGATCGCGCCAACGAACTTGATCACCGTGAATGCGGTGGCCGATGCGGCGAGCACAGCGGTCAGGCCAAATGCACACGCAAGCGAATGCACGCAGCAGCCGGCGGAAATACCCAGCGCGGACATCAGCCCCGCGGAGCGCCCTTGCGCGACGCTGCGACCGACGATGTACGCGGTATCGGGACCCGGCGTGACATTCAGCAGAAAGACGGCGACGAGAAAAAATCCGAAGTGGGTAATGCCGAACATGAAGGTCTCGAAAGTGGATGCATTTGCATCGACGATTCTAACGCGCGGCAAAGCGACCAAGGGAGTCGGCCGAACGGACGATGGCAATCGCGTTCGCCGGCTGTTATTGTTTGCCGCGCTACGTGCCTGGCGGTTCGCCCGGATTCACCGCGCTGGGCTTGGCTGTTTGCCTGGTTGCTCAAAGCGCTGGCCGACCGCGAGCGTCGAACCGGCCAGAAATTCGGGCGCGGGTAAGCGCTTGCCGCCTGGCTTTTGCAGTTGCGTCACGCGCAGCGCACCGTCGCCGCACGCGACGACCACGCCATCCGCGCTGACGTCGATGATCGTGCCAGGCTGCGCGGCGCGCGATGCCGGAACCGCACTTGCGGACCAGATCTTCAGCTGCGTGCCGTCGAGTGTCGCCGCGCCACCCGGGAACGGATCGAACGCGCGCACCTGGCGCGCGAGTTCGACGGCTGCACGCCGCCAATCGAGTACCGCTTCCTGCTTGCCGATCTTTTCCGCGTAGGTCGTGGCGTCTGCCGGCTGTGGCGTAGAAGGCAGCCTGCCATCGCGCTCGAGCGTCGCCAGCGCGTCGACAATCAGGTGCGCGCCTGCCGCGGCAAGCCGGTCATGCAAGGTCGCGGTGGTGTCGTCCTCGCGAATCGGCGTGCGCGTGTCGACGATCATCGGGCCCGTGTCGAGGCCCGCGTCCATCTGCATCAGCGTGATGCCGGTTTCCGTATCGCCGGCTTCGATTGCGCGGTGGATCGGCGCGGCGCCGCGCCAGCGCGGCAAAAGCGAAGCGTGAATATTGATGCAGCCGCGCGGCGGGATGTCGAGCACTTCCTGCGGCAACAACAGCCCGTAGGCCGCAACCACCATCACGTCGTGCGGTGTCGCGCGCAGCAGATCGATCGCCGCCGCGGCTTCAGCGGGGAACTTGCCATTACGGCGCAGCGACGGCGGCTGCGCAACCGCGAGGCCATGCTCCTGCGCGTACCGCTTGACCGGGCTCGCCTGCAGTTTCATGCCGCGTCCGGCAGGCCGGTCGGGTTGCGTCAGCACGAGCGGCACCGCAAACCCCGCCTGATGAATCGCGGCCAGTGCGGCCGCCGCGAACTCGGGCGTGCCGGCAAAAATAACGCGCAACGAATGACTCATGAGCAGAAACGTCTAGTGCGAAGCGACAAAAACCGTGATGAAGCAACGGCAAAACTAACAACGCTCATCCAGCACGTCACATCGCGTGCGCGAGCTTCTTCATCTTGCTCTTGATGCGTGTTTGCTTCAGCGACGACAGATATTCGACGAACACGCGCCCCATCAGGTGATCCATCTCGTGCTGGATGCAAACAGCAAGCAGATCTTCGCAGTCGACCTCGTAGGTCTCGCCCTTTTCGTTGAGCGCGCGTACGCGCACTTTTTCGGCACGCTCGACGTTGTCGTAGATACCCGGCACCGACAGGCAGCCTTCCTCGGAGACCTTCTTCTCGTTGCTCGACCAGATGATTTCCGGGTTGATGAACACGCGCAGTTCGTCGTGGGTATCCGACACGTCGATCACGATCACGCGCTCGTGCACGTCGACCTGCGTGGCCGCGAGGCCAACGCCGGGCGCCGCATACATCGTTTCGGCCATGTCGGCGACCAGCTTGCGGATGCGGTCGTCGACCGCCGCGACCGGCTTCGCAACCTTGTGCAAGCGCTTGTCCGGGTAATTGAGGATGTTCAGTAAAGCCATGGTCATCAGGTTCAGTGAAGCGCGCCGCCACGGACGCGAAAGTCGCGCAATTGGCCGTTCGGCCAGCTTGTCAGCCTGGCGGCATGCGCACAGGATAGATAGCGACAGAAGCCTTTCGATTCAACGTACGAAGGGCACGAGAGGCACGCGAGAGGGACGCATTGCGGCCCGAATCGACGGGTTCATGCGCGAACCCGCAGCGTCACCGTGTGTTTTAGGTCGACATTCATTTCGGATCATGAAAATTTTAGCATGGCGACCGCTCGCGGGTGCCGCGCTGGAGGTTTGACGTTTCAATGCAATCCATAGCGAAAACCGATCGGGAAGTCGCCGCATGGCTGCGGCTGACGATGGCGCCCGGCCTGAAACCCGCCGCACTGCGCATGTTGCTCAATCACTTTGGCCTGCCCGACGCGGTACTCGATCAACCGTTCGAATCGCTTGCGCTCGTGACGGGCGAAGCATCCGCCCGCGCGATACTCGGCACGCCCGGCGCGGATTTCGCGATGCAGCTTGACGCGGTGCTCGCGTGGCGCGACACGCCGGGCAACACCTTGCTCACGCTCGACGACCCGGCTTATCCGCCAATGCTGCTGACGATGTCCGATCCGCCGCCGTTGCTATATGTAAAAGGATGCCTTGCGCCACTGCACGCGTGCAGCGTCGCGGTGGTCGGCAGCCGCAACGCGACGCCGCAAGGCGCGGAAGACGCGCAGCGATTTTCCCGCGTGTTTTCCGAGGCGGGCGTGGTCGTCGTTTCAGGACTCGCGCTCGGCATCGATGCGGCCGCGCATCGCGGCGCGCTGGCTGGCCGGGCCGGGACGATCGCCGTCGTCGGAACGGGCGCCGATATCGTCTATCCGTCTACGCACCACGGACTGGCGCGGGACATTGCCGCGACCGGTGCGATTCTGTCCGAATGGCCGCTTGGCACGCCCGCGCGTCCCGCGCACTTCCCGCAGCGCAATCGCCTGATCGCGGGGCTGGTCAATGGCGTACTGATCGTCGAGGCGGCAATGCGGTCCGGTTCGCTGATCACCGCGCGGCTGGCAAATGAAATGGGGCGGGATGTCTTCGCGCTGCCCGGCTCGATTCACGCCCCGCTGTCGCGCGGGTGCCACCGCATGATCAAGCAGGGCGCAAAGCTTATCGAAACGCCAGAGGACGTCCTCGAGGAGCTGGGCGCACCGGCGTTACCGCCGTCCGATAAAACCGTCATAGCCGGCACCCAGCTACCGCTGTTGTCGCAGAACGACGCAGCCCCTGGCGCATTGCCGCCCGACGCCCAACGGCTGCTCGACGCGCTCGGCCATGCGCCCGCGACGCTTGAAATCCTCGCCGCACGCACCGAAATGGACACAACGGCGCTCCAGGGCGCGCTGCTGCAGCTCGAACTATCGGGCCACCTGACCGCGCTGCACGGGGGTCGCTACGTCCGCGCCGGTCACCGCCGGTGACGCGCCGTGCTACATTCGCGCCAAATCGCTTACGAAAAACGAGTCTCAAGGAATTTCCATGCCCGCGCTGAATCTCGACACCGACCCGGACCGAATTGCAGAGCGCGTCAACGATCGCGACACGCTATTCGTTGCGTGTCTGTGCGCACAGTGGTGCGGAACCTGTCGGGAATACCAGCAGGCATTCGACGCAATCGCAGACCGGCATCCGGAAATCTGTTTTGCATGGATCGACATCGAAACGCACGCGGATCGCTTCGACGACCTTGACGTGGAGAATTTCCCGACCATTCTGATCGAAGATGCAGTGACAACCCGCTTCTTCGGCACCGTGCTGCCGCAACCGGGGATTGTCGAACGCATGCTGGTCGATTTGACTGCGCTGCCGGGCGTGACCGGTGCGCCGAAACTAAGGCCGGCGCTCGCAGCGGTGTGACATTTATCCAACGTGTCGGCGAGTTCGCCGACACTGTTGACCGGCATGCGAATTGCGAAATAATCCGGAGCCGGTTGTGCCACGCTTGCTGAATGCACGGGCACGCAATTAAGATGGGCCGCTTTTCCGCGTCGGTTGCCGCTACGGCGGCATGTGCTATAAAGCGGTCGTTAATAGGTACGTAACCCAGGTACAGCACTCAGGTGCGCAACCGGAAAGCGAACGAGCGTCAGGTAAGGACGCGATCCGCGCCGGTGACACCCGAAATCACCACTCACAAAAGTCATGTCCAAAGCACTGATCATCGCCGAAAAGCCTTCCGTCGCGAACGACATCGCGCGCGCTTTGGGCGGCTTTACCAAGCATGACGAGTATTTCGAGAGTGACGACTACGTCGTCTCGTCGGCGGTCGGCCATCTGGTCGAAATCGCCGCACCCGAGGAATTCGAAGTGAAGCGGGGCAAATGGAGCTTCGCTAATCTGCCAGTCATTCCGCCGCATTTCGACCTCAACCCGATCGCAAAAAGCGAGTCGCGGCTCAAAGTTCTGACGAAACTGCTCAAGCGCAAGGACATCGACCAGCTGATCAACGCATGTGACGCGGGACGCGAAGGCGAGCTGATTTTCCGCCTGATCACGCAGTACGCGAAAGCGAAGCAGCCGGTGCAGCGCCTGTGGCTGCAATCGATGACACCCGCCGCGATCCGCGATGGCTTTGCGCATCTGCGCAGCGACCACGACATGCAGCCGCTCGCCGACGCCGCGCGCTGCCGCTCGGAAGCCGACTGGCTGGTCGGCATCAACGGCACGCGCGCGATGACCGCGTTCAACAGCAAGGGCGGCGGCTTCTTCCTGACCACGGTCGGCCGGGTGCAAACGCCGACGTTGTCGATTGTCGTCGAGCGCGAAGAGAAAATTCGCCGCTTCGTGCCGCGCGATTACTGGGAAGTGAAGGCGGAGTTCGTCTGCGCGTCCGGTTTCTATGAAGGCCGCTGGTACGACCCGAAGTTCAAGCGCGACGAGTTCGATCCGGAAAAGCGCGATTCGCGGCTGTGGAGTCTGCCGGCGGCGGAAACGATCGTCGCCGCGTGTCGCGGACAAATCGGCACCGTCAGTGAGGAATCGAAACCGTCGACGCAGCTTTCGCCGGCCTTGTTCGACCTGACCAGCCTGCAGCGCGAGGCCAACGGCCGCTTCGGCTTTTCGGCGAAGAACACGCTCGGGCTCGCGCAGGCGCTGTACGAACGACACAAGGTGCTGACCTACCCGCGTACCGATGCGCGCGCGCTGCCCGAAGACTATCTGGAGACGGTCAAGAGCACGCTCGACATGCTCAAGGAGAGCAACAACTATCTGCCGTTCGCAAAGCAGGTGCTCGACAAGGGCTGGGTGAAGCCGAACAAGCGCATCTTCGACAATTCGAAGATCAGCGATCACTTCGCAATCATCCCGACGCTGCAAGCGCCGAAGTCGCTGTCGGAACCGGAGCAGAAGTTGTACGACCTCGTCGTCAAGCGCTTCCTCGCGGTGTTCTTCCCGGCCGCCGAATACAAGGTCACGACGCGTATCACCGAGGTGGTCGGCCATCACTTCAAGACCGAAGGCAAGGTGCTGGTTGAGCCGGGCTGGTTGCAGGTGTACGGCCGCGAATCGACTGGCGAAGATGCGAACCTTGTCCCGGTGCAGAAGGACGAAAAGGTAAAAACCGACAAGATCGCCGCGCAGCAACTCGTGACGAAGCCGCCGGCTCGTTACAACGAAGCGACGCTGCTGTCGGCGATGGAAGGCGCGGGCAAGCTCGTCGAAGATGACGAGTTGCGCGAGGCAATGGCCGCGAAGGGTTTGGGCACGCCGGCTACGCGAGCCGCGATCATCGAAGGTCTGCTCGGCGAAAAGTATCTGGTCCGCGAAGGCCGCGAGCTGATTCCGACCGCGAAGGCATTCCAGTTGATGACGCTGCTGCGCGGGCTCGATGTGAAGGAACTGACCGCGCCCGAGCTGACCGGCGAATGGGAATACAAGCTGTCGCAGATGGAACGCGGCAATCTGCCCCGCGACGCGTTCATGCAGGAAATTGCCCGCATGACGCAAACCATCGTCAAGCGCGCGAAGGAATACGACTCCGACACGATTCCGGGCGACTACGCGACGCTCGAAACGCCATGCCCGAATTGCGGCGGTCAGGTGAAAGAGAACTACCGGCGCTTTGCCTGTACGAAGTGCGAATTTTCGATCTCGAAGATTCCCGGCGGCCGGCAATTCGAAATTCCGGAAGTCGAAGAATTACTACAGAAGAAGGAAATCGGGCCGCTGTCGGGATTCCGCAGCAAGATGGGCCGCCCGTTCTCCGCCATTCTGAAGCTTTCGTTCGATGACGAGATCAAGAACTACAAGCTCGAGTTCGACTTCGGTCAGGACCAGGGCGGCGAAGACGGCGAAGCACCGGACTTCTCGGCTCAGGAGCCGGTTGGGGCCTGTCCGAAGTGTCACGCACGCGTGTACGAGCACGGGATGAGCTATGTGTGCGAGAACTCGGTCGCGAATCCGAAAACCTGCGACTTCCGTTCCGGCAAGGTGATCCTGCAGCAGGAAATCGCGCGCGAGCAGATGGCGAAGCTGCTCGAAGCAGGCCGCACCGACCTGCTGACCAACTTCAAGTCGTCGCGTACCGGCCGGAACTTCAAGGCGTTCCTCGTCAAACAGAGCGACGGCAAGATCGGCTTCGAGTTTGAGAAGAAGGAACCCTCGGCGAAGGCTGCCGCGAAATCGGCTGGCGGCAAGGCGGCCGCCGCGCGAGGCAGTGCAGCCGAAGCCGCGAACGACGAGGCCGCGGACACCGATGTGCTGACTGCGGAAAAACCGCCGGCAAAGACGGCGTCGAAGGGTACGGCGGTCAAGGCAGCGGCGGCGAAAAAGGCCCCGGCGAAGAAAACTGCGACCAAGCCGGCAACGAAATCGACCGCGCGGAAGACGGGATCGTAACAGCGCGGCCACAGAGGTCACCGCGGGACGGGTACCGGTGGTGCCCTCGACGCGATCGGTCCACGTGAACGCGCGAGCGTGTTTGCGGCGCGTACCGTGCAGACATTCTTCTGCACTCGCGCAAAAAAGCGCAGCCGGCAATCCGGCTGCGCTTTTTGTTTCCTACGAATTCCCTACAAAACCCATGCCCGCCGGGTGCGACAACATGTCGCACCACCCACCGCCGCCTCGCTTTGCAGCGGCGAGCAGGCCTTATCGCACCAGCCGTGACGGCAACGGACCTCGGCGATGATGCACGCCCGGCGGCTGCTTCTTCGGCGCCAGCTCACTATCGAGCAGAGCGGACAGCGGCTCGGCACCGTCAAATGCCTCCGGGGGGACGACCGTCGCTCCCGCGTCATGCATCGACGATAGCGGCACCGGCTCCAGCCCGTCCTTGATCCACTGCTCGCCGAGCAGGCTGTTCGGCGTCTGGCTGAAGTGCTCGACGAGATGATCAATAAACGTCCGCACCTTCGCCGGCAGGTGACGCCGGCTCGGATAAGCGATGTTGATCTCGACCTGCGGCAACCGATAGTCGCTGAGCAGCCGCACGAGCTTGCCGCGCGTCGTATCGCGGCCAATCAGATAGCTCGGCAGAATCGCGATGCCCATACCGAGCAGCGCGAACTGGCGCAGCATTTCGGTATTGTTCGCGACGATCACGTTAGTCGGCCGCACGCGCACCTCGCCGTCCGGGCCGGTGAACACGCGCTCATCGCCCCAGTACTCGGACGGCAGCGATAGACACGGATGCTCGAGCAGTTGCTCCGGACGCGTCGGAATGCCGTGCTTTTCCAGGTACGCAGGCGTCGCGCAAACCGTCATGCAGCCGGTGGTCAGGCGCCGCGTCACGATGCTCGCACTACGCAGATTCCGCGCAATCACGACACCGACGTCGAAACCCTCTTCGACCAGGTCGACCTGACGGTCGACCAGTGTCACATCCGGAATGACTTTCGGGTAGCGTTCCGCATAGGATTGCAGCACCGGCGCGAGATTGTGCAGACCGAACACGACCGGCGCGACAATGCGTAGCGTGCCAACCGGCTCGTGATTCCGCGCAACGACCATCTGCTCGACGTCTTCCAGCTCATCCAGAATCTGGCGCGCACGCTCCAGATAGACCTGGCCGGACTCGGTCAGCGACAGGCTGCGGGTCGTGCGGTTCAGCAACCGGGTGCCTAGACGGCCTTCGAGATCCGCGACGTGACGGGTGGCGACTGCGTTCGAAATATCCATCGCGCTAGCCGCGCGGGCGAAACTGCCGAGATCCGCCACTCTGACGAATACTCTCATCGACTGCAAATGATCCATTGACGACTCTCCTGCTGTGTTGCCGCTTCCATCCGAAGGTGAGGCCGGAAGCACATTTGGAATTCTCCTACGACTAGGGAAAACGTGCAGAAGTTGCCCAAGTTCGAGCATTTTTCATGAAAATTTGCACCATCTTATTCGTAAGCGGAATGCAGGGTGGTCAATTGTTCCACAAACCGAAACAATGTGCTGCGATGCAGCCAAACCTGCTGTATACAGGTGAACAGCGGCAGCGGCCAGTTTGTTCCACGGAAGCAAAAAGAAAACAAACGAGGCCGGTACGCGCAAAAAGAGAAGCCGCCCGCAGGCGGCTTTATTGACTGACATGCACTCGAAAGGATCGAAGGCCGGCACGCTAGGCGGCGAGCTTGCGTTCGAGCGCGGAGCGGGCGTCCTTCAACGCCGCGGGCAAGCCGTGTTGCAGTGTGTCAAACAGATCGGCGTGCAGCGCGAGCTCGGCCTTCCACGCGTCGGCGTCGACCGAGATCACCTGTTCGAACTGTTCGCGGGTGAAATCGAGCCCGCTCCAGTCCAGATCCTCGTATCGCGGTGACACGCCGAACGCATGTTCGACTCCATCGGCACTTCCATCGATGCGCCCGACCATCCACTGCAGCACGCGCATGTTTTCCCCGAAGCCCGGCCACACGAATTTGCCGTCCGGCCCCTTGCGGAACCAGTTCACGCAGAAAATCTTCGGCATCGGCGTATTCATCTTCGCGAGGCGCGCACCGGTCTTCAGCCAGTGGCCGAAGTAGTCGCTCATGTTGTAGCCGCAGAACGGCAGCATCGCGAACGGATCGCGCCGCACGACGCCTTGCTGTCCGGCTGCCGCCGCCGTCGTCTCGGAACCCATCGTCGCGGCCATGTAGACGCCCTCGACCCAGTCCCGGGCTTCCGTGACGAGCGGCACCGTCGTCGAACGACGGCCGCCGAAGACAAACGCGTCGATCGGCACACCGGCCGGATTCTCCCAATCCGCATCGACCGACGGGCACTGCGCAGCCGGCGCGGTGAATCGGGCATTCGGGTGTGCCGCCTTGCGGCCGGTTTCCTTCGCGATGGCCGGCGTCCAGTCGTTGCCCCGCCAGTCGATCAGATGCGCGGGCGGCGTGTCGGTCATCCCTTCCCACCAGACGTCGCCGTCGTCGGTCAGCGCAACGTTCGTGAAAATGACGTTCTCCTTGAGCGTCGCCATTGCGTTGAAGTTGGTTTTCTCGCTGGTGCCCGGTGCGACGCCGAAATAGCCGGCTTCCGGATTGATTGCATACAGGCGCCCGTCGCGGCCCGGTTTGATCCATGCGATGTCATCGCCGATGGTGGAGATCTTCCAGCCACCGAGTCCTTCCGGTGGGATCAGCATCGCGAAGTTAGTCTTGCCGCACGCCGACGGGAACGCCGCCGCGACATAGTGCTTGCGTCCTTGCGGCGAGGTCACGCCGAGAATCAGCATATGTTCGGCGAGCCAGCCTTCGTCGCGGCCCATCGTCGATGCGATGCGCAATGCAAAACATTTCTTGCCGAGCAATGCATTGCCGCCGTAACCGGAGCCGTAGCTCCAGATCTCGCGCGTTTCGGGGAAGTGGACGATGTACTTCGTATCGTTACAAGGCCAGCGCACATCCTGTTCGCCTTGCGCGAGCGGCTTGCCGACCGAGTGCACGCACGGCACGAACTCGCCGTCCGTGCCGAGCACGTCGTACACCTCGCGTCCCATGCGCGTCATGATGCGCATGTTGGTGACCACATACGGGCTATCGCTCAGCTCGACACCGATGTGCGCAATCGGCGAACCGAGCGGTCCCATCGAAAACGGCACCACGTACATCGTGCGGCCGCGCATCGCGCCATCGAACAGGCCATCGAGCGTCGTGCGCATGTCGGCGGGCTCGATCCAGTTGTTGGTGGGGCCCGCGTCTTCGCGACGCTTCGAACAGATGAATGTGCGATCTTCGACACGCGCGACATCCGACGGATCGGACCAGGCGAGATACGAGTTCGGCCGCTTCGATTCATCGAGCTTGCGCAGCATGCCCGCTTTGACCATCTGCGCGCACAGCCGGTCGTATTCCTGCTGCGAGCCATCGCACCACACGACGCGCGAGGGCTTCGTCAACGCAGCGATGCGCTGCACCCAATCAATCAGTTTTCGGTTCTTGACCCACGCGGGCGCTTGCACGTCGATATCGGTGAGCGGGTCTGCCTTGAACGCGGGATGATTCATCGAGCTGTCTCCGTTTTAAGAAAAGTAATTGAAAACGGTACAAGCCCAGCGACACCGCATTTCACCGTGTCCGATCACGTGCGCAATATCGGCGCGTAAGCAGCGCAGGGAGAGCGCCGCGCGCGCGACATGCGACTCGCAGGTCGCAAAGGGCCGTCAGCCTGTTGCATCGCGCGTGATCAACCGTTGATCGCCGCTTGCTACGCCGCTGTGAAACGGTGTGTAAAGCGGCTTGCGCGGACATGCAACAAACTGTTAAAAACGAGGTCAGTTGTGTTTTTCCGTCGTGTGCTGCGCCAATGCGGGCGAACCCTGTGTGTTCCGGCGAAGGCGGCACCAGTACGGTAAAGCATCTATCAAGCCCGGCGTGTTCTCTACATCACATGTGGGACACGCAAGCCCCGGTTTACGTTCCGCACCCCGATGGTGCGCCGCAAAACACTCACGCCATGAAGATTGCCATCCTCGACGATTACCAGGACGCTGTCCGCAAACTCGAATGTTTCCAATTGCTCGCGGACCACGATGTGAAGGTCTTCAACAACACGGTGCGTGGCCTCGGCCAGCTCGCGAGCCGTCTCGCGGAAGTCGACGCGCTCGTGCTGATTCGTGAGCGCACGCGCATCAATTCGCAGCTGCTCGACAAGCTGCCGAATCTGCGCATGATCAGCCAGACCGGCAAGGTGTCGAATCATATCGACGTCGATGCGTGTACCGAGCGTGGCATCGCGGTGCTCGAGGGCGTCGGTTCGCCGATCGCGCCGGCCGAACTGACATGGGCGCTGATCATGGCTGCGCAGCGGCGCATTCCGCAGTACGTCGCGAATCTGAAGCAGGGTGCATGGCAGCAATCCGGCCTGAAGACATCGGCGATGCCGCCGAACTTTGGCTTAGGGCAAGTGCTGCGCGGCCAGACGCTCGGCATCTGGGGCTACGGAAAAATCGGGCGGCTGGTCGCCGGTTACGGCAAGGCGTTCGGCATGAACGTGCTGGTGTGGGGCCGCGAGCATACGCGCGACGCAGCGAAGGCGGATGGCTACAACGTCGCGGAAAGCCGCGAAGCGCTATTCGAGCAGAGCGATGTGCTGTCGCTGCATCTGCGTCTGCATGACGACACGCGCGGCATCGTCAAGCAGGAAGATCTGATGCGAATGAAGCCGACGTCGCTGCTCGTCAATACGAGCCGCTCGGAACTGCTCGAAGAAAACGCGCTGGTCGGCGCGCTTGCGCACAACAGGCCGGGGATGGTCGCGATCGACGTCTACGAAAGCGAGCCGATTCTGCAGGGCTATAGCCTGCTGCGGATGGAGAACGTGATCTGCTCGCCGCACATCGGCTATGTTGAGCGCGAAAGCTATGAGCTGTACTTCAGCGCGGCGTTCAAGAACATTCTGGCGTTCGATCAGGGCGACACGTCGAGTGTCGCGAATCCGGAAGCGTTGCAGCTGGTGCGGCGCAAGTAAGTGACGCGCGAAGCCTGAATTAGCACGCGCTATACGCGCAATTGCCGCTCTCGCTCGCGAGCTGATAGGCGAGCGAGCAAGCATGCGTGTGTTTGCGCGGCGTTGCGTATCGCGCGCACAAAGTCAATCGTGTGCTGCCGCTGCGAACAATTCGGGCATGCGTCGCAGAAACTGCTCGCCATCCGCGCGTCCGAGGTTGTACGCGTGCTGCATCTGCGACGGGCTCGTGTAATCCCAGCTTGAAATCGGCACCTTGCGCGACGGTTGCACATAGAGGCGTCGCTGGTTGCCGTGCGGCACGACGAACATTTGCGGCCGCGGATACAGACGCGTGACCATCACGAGCACATCGCCGGGCGTGGCATCGAGCGCGCCGACCGGCACGTTGTCGACCATTCCGCCATCGAGCACCGGACGGCCATTGCGCCGCAAAACCGGCGTGAACGGCGGCGTGCACGACGATTGCAGAATCAGGTCAGCCAGATCTTCGACTGTCGCGCAGTCTTGCACGCGCACGAACTCCGGATGAAACCCGAGCGTTTGACCGAGCGTCGGATGGAGGGTCTTGCGCAGGTATTTTTCGATGTTGTACGCGATGAGTCCGGCTGCGACCGCGCTGCGCGCACCGAGCCAGCGCGGCAGATGCGATACGCCGACGCGAATCTCAGGCGCTTGCGCGAGTGTGCCGAACCGGTCGCCATAGATGTCGAGCAGCGCTTGCCGATAGATGCGGTAGTGAGGGAACACCGACTCGCCACGCAGCAGATTCCCCCAGTACGCGTTTTTCGTGTTGTTGCGCAGCGCGTGCTCGTAGTAGCGCATTACCCATTCGGCGTCGCGCGTGTACAGCATGCACGCGGTGGCCGCGCCTGCGGAAATGCCCGCGATCACACGCGGACGAAGGTTCAGTTCAGGTTGAACGATGTCCCAGAATCCGGCTTGCCACCAACAGCGGTTGCCGCCGCCTGCGAATACGACTTGATCGAACATCGGTTTGATTGTGCGTGGTGATGAGTGCGTGATTTCAATCGAGCAACGCGTAGGTCGTCGTTGCGTGGACCGCTATTTTGCCGTCTTCGTCGACGAGTTCGACTTCACCGAACGCGAGATTGCGACCGAGCCTGAGCACCCGCGCGGTGACCAGCACATCGCCTTTGCGAACGGCGCGCATGAAGCTGATGTTGAGCGACACGGTGGTCATCGGCTTGAAGCCGCCGAGCGCGGCTGAAATGGCGACGACCATCGCGGTATCGGCGGCCGCCATGAAAACCTGTCCGCAGATCACGCCGCCGCTGTGACGCAATTCGCCGGAGAACGGCAAGCGCAGCGTCGCGCTTTCGTCATCGGCCTTTACCGGAGAGAGGCCGAGTGAACGCACCCATGGCGCGAGCACGCGGTTGAGCAAGTCCTGAACTGCGCTTTCGTCCATCTTTCGTCCTTGTTCGGGCACTCGAGATATGCATTGCGTGTGTCGCGGCGCGAGTGGCAAATGATACCGGGACGATTCCGGGCGCGCGTTTTTAAGGGCTGAGCCCGCTTTGGGCGGGGTTTGGGGGCGTAGAGGGTGCGATTCGCGATTTTTTTGCGTCGGCGCGTAAATCGGGCTAGGCAAGGGCAGAAAAATCCTGCATAATTTTGGTCTTCGTTGGGGCGTTAGCTCAGTTGGTAGAGCAGCGGACTCTTAATCCGTAGGTCGAGTGTTCGAGTCACTCACGCCCCACCAGTGAATTCAAGCGAAAAGCCCGGTCCTTGTGACCGGGCTTTTTGCTTCCTGGCTAGCGCACCGTCTCCCGCGCAGGCATTTCGATCACCCGCTGCCCGCCCGGCGTCAGCACGCTACTCGCTGCCCGAGGCTTTTGCGCGGGGGACCCGATCGTCACCGGAATCGATAGCGCGTCGCTGCCGCGGCTCGTCTTGACGAATACATTCAGGAAATAAGCGCCAATCGAGTTTGCCTGCACAACGACCGTATCGTGCACAAAGCCGTTGCTGTCCGGAACCAGTTGCTTGCGTGCCGGGCTCTTCAGCATCAGGCTGTCCTCCGTCGTATAAGAGACCTCGACGGCACCGCTCGAAGGCGATGCAATGTAGTCGACCTGCACGTCGATCGGCGCGCCTGGCGCTCCCCGCACGGACGGCGCCACCCGCACCTCGACACCCGCGTAGCCCTTGCCGGAACTCGACATCGCGTCAGCCGAAGCCGGTTGCACAGAAAGCATCATCACAATGCCCAGCATAAATGTAATCCGTTTCATCGAATGCTCCTTATCACTGGCTGACGGCCTGCATCGACACGCCGACACATTGAGGTGCGGCGCCGGGCGTACCCGCTTCGTCGAGATTTGCGCTCAGCGCGACATCGGCAACGTAGTCGCCCGCGGCGGGAAATTCCGTGACCCGCCGGCCTTTCGCGCCCAGCAGATCAGGTAATTCGTTGCCATAAGCGAAGACCCGCGTTCCCACATCGCTCATATCGACGCCAGGTGGCGGCGTCACGGCAATCTCATACTTGCCCGCGGTCGGCACCGTGATCCGCAAATGGCCATAGTTGCCAAGCTTGTTTCCCACGCCCAGTTGCGTTGTCGTACACGACGTGGCGCTTGCGCCCGGCTTGATCGGCACATAAACAGGAAAGATCGCGGGGTTTATCAAAGCGGGATCATAGAAGCGAGTTTGTGTGCCCCATGCATCCAGTTGGGGGCCGGCTTGCACGCGCATGTCATCAAGGAGCGCGTCGAGCTTCGCCTTACCCGCATCGCTCAGTCCGGCACGCAGGGCCGTCGCAAACGAAAACACGCTGGTCAGCGCGGGTGTGCGCTTTTGGCCGTCAATCATGGTCTGGTAAATCGCGTGGAAGCCGATATCGGGCGACACATAGAGCGAATACAGGAAACGCCCCACCGCCGATTCGTCGAACCAGCCCGGCGTCGCGCCTTTCTCAAGCTCGTCGAGTTTCATCACAAGCCCTGCACCGGCCTGTAGCGGCCCTTGCGTGTCGGCATAGTCGGGCGTGTCACGAACCATCGACGAAAATGCATTGCCCCATGCCTCGCCGAACGCAACACGCATATCGAGCGCGTTCCCAATGCTGTGCAAACCGCCTACGCTGTCTGAGCGCGACACGTTCGCTTCCAGATAATGGCCGTACTCGTGAACGATCACGCTCGCGTCGTACTCGTCGGTGTCGACGTTTTGCGCGCCCAGGAGGTAGATACCTTTTTTCGCGGCATCAGGCATGTAGTGGCTCGTTTGGATCAATCCATCCGCAACGTCCCCTTGAGCCGGCCGGTTTCTCGGGCTCCAGAACACATCGAGAGCCGGCAGCTTCACCGCCGGCGCGGCTCGATGCAGCTTTTGCGACGCGGTCACAATCTGATCGAGGATCGCGAAAGGCGCGGCCGCGCGCACGGCCCCGTAGCCGCTGCCCGTCCATCCGGAACCGGCATTCATGTCGATTTGCGTGCCGCCGGCCTTCGTCAGGATCACACTGCCGCGCATTGCGTAAAGCGGAGCGGAAGCCGGTGACGTTTTGAATTCAGGCGCCGTGTTGTCCCGCACGCGGACCAGATAATCGGGCGTGTCGGCCGGCCCGTCGGAAACCTGCGACATCACGCGAATATAGACACGCACGCCGGCCGGCAGATCGATCGCATAAGCGCCCGCGTCATCGGTCATGCCGGTGCCGATCACCGATTTGCCATCTTCTGAAACCACTTCGACTCGTGCACGGCGCACCGCGCGTTTCTCCGTCTTGGCGTAATCGAGACGAGCGGAGCGCACGCCTTCGGCCGTGGTGCCGAAGGCGGTCGGCACGTAGTCGTAGGTCACCTTGCCGGACACGCTGGCGCGTTTTTCCGGAACCGGATTGCTGCCGCTGCCGCCGGTACCGGCAGTGCCGCTGCCACTGCCACTGCTGCCGGTACTGGCGGTGCCGCTGTCACCGCCACCGCCACATCCGGCAAGCAGCACGATGGACAGCGCTGAGACGCTTATTCCAATAACGCTTCGTGATCCATATCGATACTTTCCGCGTCGAACCATTGTCCCCTCACCGTTGCTCGATAAGGGCGCGATGCTATCGTTCGTCTCATTCCCGAAATATCGGAAATTTCCGAATCGACGGCATGTCTCGAATCACTCAACGGTGTGGAAATGCGCCAGCGTCGCTCTGCAATGGAACGCACGCGCACACGCGCTGCCACGTCGAAGCAGCACACGCTGCGCTGTGTCGCGCAGCGGAGTTTCAATTGCGTTTGAGATCACGCTGCGCTGTTGTAAAAGCAGGTAACGTTCATCCGCAGTGATTTCCGCAATGAACAGCAAAGGACTCCAACGATGCGCGCTTTAATTGCTTGTGCAGTGACGACGGCCCTGTTTGCGTCGCATTCGGTGCTCGCCGCCCAACCCGACTGCGCAAACGCAACCGACCAGGCCACGATGACTCAATGCGCGAACAGCAGCCTGAAGGCGTCGGACGCGAAACTCAACCAGACCTTCCACGCATTGCAGGCGAAGGTCAGCAAGCCGGGCAAAGACAAACTGCAAAAAGCTCAACGCGCGTGGATTACATGGCGCGACGCGCAGTGCGACTTCAACACGTTGGGCTCAAGCGGCGGCAGCATCCACACGTTGGCCCAGGCGTCGTGTCTCGACGACCTCACGCAAGCGCAAACGAAACTGCTCAGTAGCCAGTTGAATTGCGACGAAGGCGATACGACGTGCGGCCATCAATAAACAGGCCGATGGAACCTGGCGGAGATTAATGCGGCTGCGCGCAGCCGCAGCAGCGTGCGGCAGCGACTGCGCTCGCCAATCCGAAGTTCGGGCCGGCCCACGTTGCGCCGGCCCCAGGCGGCCTCACCGACCTGAAAACGCCTCAACCCTGCTTATCAATCGGCAACGGCGCATTCTGCGCCACCAGCTTCTCGCGCCGCATCTCGCGCCAGAAATCCGCCGGAACAACTTCCGCCACCGCCGCCTGATCTTCCGCGAGCCGCTCCGGCTTGCTCGCCCCCGGAATCACCGCGGCGACCACCGGATTAGCGAGCGCAAACTGCACCGCAGCCGCCTTCACGCTGACACCATGACGCTGCGCGATCGCCTTGATGCGGTCGACCTTCGCGATAATCTCCGGCGACGCCTTCTGATATTCAAAGTGCGCGCCTCCCGCGAGAATGCCCGAGCTATACGGCCCGCCAACCACGATTTCCACATTGCGCGCCGCCGCTGCCGGCATCAAACGCTGCAACGCACGCTCGTGATCGAGCAGCGTATAACGCCCCGCCAGCAGAAACCCATCCGGGTCGCTCAGATCGAGCGCCAGCTCGCAAGCCTCGACGCGGTTCACGCCAATGCCCCACGCCTTGATCACTCCTTCGTCGCGCAGCTTCGACAACGTGCGAAACGCACCCTTGCGCGCGATTTCGAAAACCGACAGCCATTCGTCGCCGTAAAAATCCTGCGCCACATCGTGCACATAGACGATCTCGATGTGGTCCGTCTTCAGCCGCTTCAGGCTGTCTTCGATCGAACGCATCGTGCCATCGGCCGTGTAATCGTTGACGATCTTGTTCGGACGCCCATGCGCGAACACGCCGCCCTTCTCGCCGAGATCGCGCGCGCTCACGTCTTCGACTTCGTCGAGAATCACGCGGCCGACCTTCGAGCTCAGCACATACTCGCTGCGCTTGTGCTTCGCGAGAATATCGCCGAGCCGGATTTCGGCGAGGCCCGCGCCATAAAACGGCGCGGTATCGAAGTACCGGATACCGTGCTGCCACGCCGCCTCGACCGTTGCCGCGGCTTCCTCTTCAGGAATCGCGCGGAACATGTTCCCCAGCGGCGCCGTACCAAAACCCAGCTTCGTGCCGGCCGGCAGTTTGTCCTTGATACTCATGGCTTGCTCCAATCAGTGTTGTCAGTGAGTGACACGCAGTGTAGGGCGATGAGTTAAGCCCGTCCAAGACTGAATCCGACATAAATCAGTCGCTTAAGGTCTGATGCAGGACGTCCACCGGCCGATCGGCCAACGTGAACTACACCAGCATATGACCGCCATCGACAACAATCACCTGTCCGGTGCTATATCCCTGCTGCATCAGATACAGGTAAGCGTTCGCAACCTCGCTCGCTTCACCGACCCGTTGCACCGGCAACTTGTTCCCGACCACTTCGTAGAGCCCATTGCGATCCTCTTCGGTCATGTTGCTCCACAGGTTCGTGCGCACCACGCCCGGCTTCACCGCATTGACGCGCAGCGGCGCCAGTTCGACTGCAAGCGCGCGCGTCAGCGACTCCATCGCGCCGAGCAGGCTCGACGGAATCGTCCAGGTCGGCATCGGCCGCGACGACGCGACGCCGCTCGTCAGCGTAATCGATCCGCCCGGACGCAGGTGCGGCGCAGCGTGTTTGACCGCGGTCACCGCGCCCCAGTAGCGTACATCGAACGCCTTGCGCGCTTCAGCAATGCTGAGCTCGGCGAGCGTCTGCAAAAACAGCGACTCGCCTGCGGTATAGACGAAATGATCGAACGCGCCCACGCGCTCGAAGAACGCGCTCACGCGGGCTTCGTCGGTGAAGTCGACGGCTTCGCCGCGCGTGCCCTTCGGCAATTGCTCGAGCGCGTCCTGCACGCGTTGCAGGCTGCTCGACGCGATCGTCACTTCGGCGCCGGCGCGGGCCGCCGCGCTCGCAACCGCGAGGCCGATGCCCGACGTGCCGCCGGCAACGACGACACGGCTATTTTGCAATGAGAGTTCAGAGAACTGAGTGGTTTCCATGGGCAATCCGTAAGCGTGTTCGGGGATTCTGGTTAATTGAATAAAGCGGAACGCGAGCGAGTGTACCGTGAGAATATTTTCTTTTTCTGGCAATAATATTTTCCCGATTCGCGAATCGCCCCATTATTCTATTCAGCCGACAGTTTCTTTTTAAACGGCATTCGGCAGCGCGGAGCCCGGAACAAAAAGGCACGGTTGCCGCTGAGCGCCGGAGCCGGAGCCGGCGCCGGCGCTGCATTATCATCGCGGAACTTTGCGAAGTCCTTCGATAAAGACAAAAGGCCGGATTCCAGAACATCACCCGGAATCCGGCCTTTCAGCGCTAAAGCGAATCGATATTCAACCCGCAGTCGATCCAGTCAATTGCGCATATACGTCATGCGCAAGCTGCAGCATCACATTGCGGTCCATGCCACCGGACACCGCATAGCCATAATTGCCGTCGACCCAGTAAAACACATTGACCGGTCCATCCTGATACAGACGGAACGCCGTCGTGTTCGCGCTGGTGTTCCGATGCGAGATCACGAGCGTCAGCCGCTCGCCCTCCGCGTTGCGGTACATGAACTGCGCCATCGGCCCATCCTTGCCGGGCAGCATCCGGCCGCCGTCAAGCATGAAGCCGCTCTTCGTCAGCATCGGCGGATGCACGTCGGTGCCGAGCTTGTTGGCGAGCAACTGAACGAACTCTTCTTCGTGACCTTTGCCCAGCTCCGGCGGCCGCGTCACGGCCGCCATGTACACGACATGCGCAAACGCCGCCTTGCGCGCGAACATTTCCGTGCTGTCCGCGCTGACCGGCCGCGTGTCCGACGACGACGCGCCGATCCAGGTGCCGCCAGGCACGCTCTTGCCCATATTCGTGCCGACGCCGATGCCAATGCCCAGCACCAGCGCCGCCGCCATGCCCGCGAACTGCGGCCAGTTCATTGCTTCACGCCAGTTGCGCGTCTTGCGCGGGCGCAAACGCGCCGGCACCGGCTCGCTGAGCACGCGGTCGTAGCGATCGTGGAACATGCTGTTGAGCGAGAAGTAGTCGCTCACCTTCGTCGCGAGCGCCGGATTCTGTTCGAGCGCGCGCTCCACCTGCTCGCGGCGCTCTTCGGACAGCGCACCGTCCACGTACGCGTGGAGATCCTCTTCGCTGATCGGGGATTGTTGTTCGCTCATCGCACCACCTGTAGTTTCGCGCCGGGTTGCGCACCCGCCATCAATGCCCTGAGCCGCTCGCGACCGCGCGACAGACGCGACATCACGGTGCCGACCGGAATGTCCAGCGCAAGCGCGACCTCCGTATAACTCATTTCCTCCAGGCCCACCAGCAGCACGACTTCACGCTGGTCCGCCGGCAATCGTTGCAGTGCATAGTCGAGGTCGCGCACTTCGAGCGATTGCATCTGGTTCGCCGACACCGCGAACTCGCTTTCAAAGACGCTTTCGTCGTCGACCGACACATGCACCGCCCGTGTCGACGCCTTGCGAACCTGATTGATAAACACGTTGTGCATGATCGTGAAGAGCCATGCACGAAGATCGCTACCCACCTTGAACTTCTCGGTACGCGACAGCGCCCGTTCGAGCGTGTCCTGCACGAGGTCGTCCGATAAGTCGCGGTTGTTGACCAGCGCACGTGCGTAGCGGCGCAGCCGCGGCACGTGTTCCATCAGTTCATCACGGATGTCCATTCTCTATACCCGTCAGGTATCGCGGGGCCGCGCACCATCCCGGCGCACGACGGTATCTAACACTGCGAACAATACTGCCGCGATTTTATTCCGCCACGATGTAACTTTCGTAAATGTCGCCGGGCGCGGGCTGTGCCGGGGCTGCCACCGTCGCGAGCGCGACGGCATGCGCCGCGCTGCGTGGGTTCAATGGAAGGTCGCCGCGTCGGCCGCTTTCATCAGGCCATGCGCGTCGGCGCGCCCGGCCAGTACGTAGCGCGTGCCGTTGTCGGTCCATGTGAGCAGCCGCAATTCGCCGACGCGGTGGCCCATCCAGTGCGGCCGTTCAATGACAAACGGCGCGCCGGTCGTCAGCAGGACGATGGGCTGGCCGTCCGCATTCCGGTAATCGAATTCCTGTGCATCCGAGATCAGGCCCAGCCGCAGGGTTTTCACCGACACCAGCTTCCAGCCCAACTGCGCGAACTCGGTCGAAAACGGATCGCGGCTCGCGGGAACCGGCGTGGCAGCCATTTGTGTCGGCGCACCGGCCCACTGCGCGTAGCTCATCACCGCGGTGGCATTGAACTGATGATCGGAGACGAAGGCGGTAGCGGCCCAACCGGCTAGTGCGAGCACCAGCAACGCAATGCGCTGCGCGACGGACCCCGACAGCGCGTGCCACGCCCGCTGCGCGTGCGCCCGCCAGCCGTGCGACAGGCTGCGCCGGATAAGTGTCGAATCACCCGGGGCGGAAGAACCCTGGGGGATGAACGAGCGCTGCATCTGCCCGTTCAACCGGCGATAGAATGCGATCCGGCTCGCTTCACCCGGCATCGAGCCAAGGTAGCGCTGCACCCGGGCCGAGCGCTCGGGCGACAGCGACCCATCGGCAAACGCCTGGATGTCCGCTTCGGTGAGCGGCGGGTCGATGGTGGAATCACTGTGCGCCATTTTGTCTACAGGGGAAAAGTGCGTCTTACCCCCGCAAACAGCGTTGCGCCCCGCTTTATTCCCAATCCTGACAATGCATGCGTGCCGTTTTTTCGATTTGCGAAAGATGGCAAATGGCGCACGTTGCATCCGCCGGGGCAGAGCGGCTCGCCTGCCCCGGCGCGCGCCGCGGCGTAACCTACTTCGCGGACACGTCGATATTGCCGAAGTATTTCCGCGCGAGCGACTTCACCGTACCGTCCGCCTGCACCTTCGCGATCGCCGTGTTCAGCTGGTCGCGCAATGCGGTGTCGCCTTTACGGATACCGAACGCGATGCCGGTGCCGAGAATCTTGTCGTCGCGAACCGGCTGGCCGACGAACGCGAACTCTTTGCCCTCGTGCCGCGACAGGAAACCGCTCTGGCCGGCCGGCGCCAGCACGAGTGTCCCGTCGAGGCGCCCCGAACCGAGGTCCGCGTAGACCTGGTTCTGATCCTGATACGGCACGATCGTGACACCGGCGTTTTCCCAGTGCGCCTTCGCGTAAGTCTCCTGGATCGACGCCTGCAGCACGCCGACGCGCTTGCCTTTCAGCGATTCGGGCGTCGGCAGCAGGCCGCTGTCCTTGCGCGCGATCAGCTGCGTCGGCACGCGGTAGATCACGCTGGTGAAGTCGATCGCCTCGCGGCGCTTGTCGGTCGCGTTCATCGCCGAATTGATCGCGTCGAACTTGCGGCCCTGCAGCGCCGGAATCAGACCGTCAAACGACGTCTCGACATAGCTGCATTTGAGTTTCGCGGCCTTGCAGACCGCATCGCCGATGTCGATATCGAAGCCCTGCAGTTCGCCGTTCGCGCCCTTCGATTCAAACGGCGGATATTGCGCTTCGAGGCCGTAGCGCAGTGTGGTCGCGTCGGCGGCCTGCGCGGAAAGCGGCGCGAACGCCGCAAGCGATGCCCATGCGCACGCGAACATCAATCCATTCCTGAGCAGCTTCATTTCGATCTCCTTCCCTATTGGTATGACTTTGTCTGAACGGGCATCTGTCGATGGATCGCCCGTGGTCCCGCGACCTGCTCAGTGCTACCTGTTTGCGTTGGCGCGGCCCGCGGTCGCGGCGACCGCGCGGATCACAGCGGCGTGAGCGTTGACGGGGTCGCGATGCGGCGGTGCTCGAGCACCGGCAAGCGGCCGCGCGCTTCGTCGAGCCGTGCCGGGTCGAGCGTCGCGATCGCGATACCCGGACCGTCGTCGTGACGTGCGAGCACTTCACCCCAAGGCCCGACGATCATACTGTGGCCAAAAGTCCGCCAACCATTCGAATGCGTGCCGCACTGTCCGGCAGCGAGCACAAACGCCTGGTTTTCGACTGCGCGGGCGCGTAGCAACAGTTCCCAATGCGCGAGACCGGTGGTGTGCGTAAACGCGGCCGGCACGGCGATCACATCGGCCGCCGGTCCCACGCGATAGAGTTCGGGAAAACGCAGGTCGTAGCAGACCGACAGACGCAGCGTGCCGAACGGACCCTGTGCGGTACCGACGCTATCGCCGCCGACCATCGTGTCGCCTTCCGCATGTTGTTCGGCTCCCTGATTAAAGCTGAACAAGTGAATCTTGTCGTAACGTGCGGTGCACTGGCCGTTCGGGTCGAATAGCAGCGACGTGTTGTACGCGTGCGTGCCGGCCTGCGGGCCTTGCGACGGCCTGATCGGCACCGTGCCGCCGATCAGCCATGCGCCGGTGTCGCGCGCGAGGGTGGCCAACGCGTGCTGGATCGGGCCATCGCCGAACGGTTCGGCCAGCGCGACCCGTTTTTTCTCGTCGTCGCCGATCCAGCAGAAGTATTCAGGCAGACTGATCAGCGTCGCGCCCGCGCGAGCCGCTTCGAGCACCCAGCGGCGTGCCTCGGCGAGATTCTGCGTGACGTCCGGCGTGCTGCTCATCTGCACGGCCGCGGCCAATAGCGGTTGCTGCATCTGGCTCATCGCGTGGTCCCCTTGTCAGATCGCGCTCAGGCGGCGCGCGCCTTCGAGCAGCGTCGCGTCGTCCTTCGAGAAGCTCAGGCGGATCACGCCTGAATCGGTGCCATCCGTGTAGAACGCGGACAGTGGAATGGTCGCGACTTGCGCATCGCGAATCAGCCGCAGCACGAAATCGCTGTCGCTTTCGTCCGAGAAATCGCGAAAGCGCGCGAGCATAAAGAAGCTGCCTTCGGTCGGCAGCAGCTCGAAACGTGACTCGCGTAGCGCATGCGCGAGCAGGTCGCGCTTCTTCTCGTAGAACGCGGACAGGCTGAGATAACTGGCGGGCTGCGCAAGCGCGGCGGCAAACGCGACCTGCATCGGCGTGTCGGCGGAAAACACCATGAACTGATGCACCTTGCGGATTTCGTCCATCAGCGCCGCGGGCGCGACGCAATAGCCGACGCGCCAGCCCGTCACGTGATACGACTTGCCGAACGACGACACGATCACGCTGCGCTCCGCCAGTTCCTGATGGCACGCCATGCTGTGATGCTTCGCGCCGTCGAACACGACGTGCTCATACACCTCGTCCGACAGGATCACGATGTCTGTGTTGCGGGTAACCGCCTTCAACCGCTCGATGTCGTGTTCGCTGAAGACAGTCGCGGTCGGATTGTGCGGCGTGTTGACGATGATCATCCGCGTCTTCGGCGTGATCGCCGCGGATACCTCGTCCCAGTTCACGCGGAACGCGGGCAGCGACAGCTTGATCGGCACCGGTTTCGCGCCTTGCAGGCGGACAATCGGCGCGTAGCTATCGAACGACGGTTCAAAGTAGATCACTTCATCGCCGGGATGCACGAGTGCGCTGATTGTCGAGTACAGGCCTTCGCTCGCGCTCGCGATCACGGTGACTTCCGACGAAGCGTCGTACCGCGCGCCGTAGAGCGTCTCGATCTTGTGCGCGAGCGCTTCGCGCAATGCGCAGATACCGGCCATCGGCGCGTACTGGTTGTGGCCGTCGCGCATCGCCTGCGCGACGTCTTCGATCAACGTCGCGTCCGGCATGAAGTTCGGCGCGCCCTGCGACAGGTTCAGCGCGTTGTGCTGGGCGGCCAGCTGGCCGATCACGGTGAAGATGGTTGTGCCGACATCGGGCAGCTTCGAGCGGGTCTGCATCGCGCTCTGCATGGAGGTCCTCCGGTTCGCGGCGGGCGGTCGGCGATGGCCGCGATGAGCACGAAAAGCACGCGGTTCCGCCCGGATTCAGCGATTAGGCATCAAGCCGCGGGCGGCGACAATCGAAAGTTTGTCATGCGGCGCATGCGTTTTTGTCATGCGGTTGATGATTTGCGGGGTTGACGCTCGCGGCGGACCGGGTTCGACGGAGCGCGTTGAGCGCGGAGGTGGACCGACGTACGGGAAATCCCGGGGGTATGAGCGGGAGTGATGCGGCCGCACGGTTGCGCTGTCGTCGCGGCGCGCGTCCGCTTATTCGTCCCGCTTATTCGTCCCGCTTATTCGTCCATCAACCGGACTTTGACCTTCTTGCCCTTCACCTTGCCGGCGTTCAGTTTGCGCAGCGCGTCGCGCGCGACGCCGCGCTCGACCGCGACATACGTCGAAAACTCGGTCACGTTGATCTTGCCGATCTGCGCGCCATCGAAGCCGGCATCGCCGGTCAATGCGCCAAGCACGTCGCCGGGACGAATCTTGTCCTTGCGGCCGCCGAGAATCTGCAACGTTTCCATCGGCGGCAGCAGACGCGCGTCGCCGGTTGGCTTGAGTTCCGCGAGCGGCCGCCATTCGACGTCGCGCCCCTGCGCCTGTTCGATGCCGCCGACGCGGCCCATTTCGTCCATGCTCGCGAGGCTGAGCGCCCAGCCGTCCTGATCCGCACGGCCGGTGCGGCCGATCCGGTGCACGTGCACTTCCGGATCGGGGGTGACGTCGACGTTGATCACCGCCTCGAGCTGCGCGATATCGAGCCCGCGCGCGGCAACATCGGTTGCAACGAGCACCGAGCAGCTGCGGTTTGCAAACTGGATCAGCACCTGATCGCGTTCTCGCTGATCGAGCTCGCCATGCAACGCGAGCGCATGAAAGCCCTGCGCGCGCAGCACGTCGAGCAGATCGCGGCACTGCTGCTTCGTGTTGCAGAACGCGAGCGTGCTGACCGGCCGGTAATGATCGAGCAGCATGCCGACCGCGTGCAGCCGCTCGTCTTCGGTGACTTCGTAGAAGCGCTGGCGGATCTTGCTGTCGTCGTGGCGCTCTTCGAGCGTCACCTGCTTCGGGTTGCGCAGAAACTGCTGGCTCAGCTTCGCGATGCCATCGGGGAACGTCGCGGAAAACAGCAGCGTCAGACGCTCCTTCGGGCATTGGCGCGCGACGGTCGCGATATCGTCGAAGAAGCCCATGTCGAGCATGCGGTCCGCTTCGTCGAGCACGAGCGTATTGAGCGCCTGCAATGCGAGGCTGCCGCGTTCGAGATGGTCCATGATGCGCCCGGGCGTGCCGACGACAACATGCGCACCATGCTCGAGGCTCGCGGTTTGCGGACGCATCGGCGTGCCGCCGCATAGCGTCAGCACCTTGATGTTTTCTTCGGCGCGCGCGAGGCGCCGGATTTCCTGCGTGACCTGGTCGGCCAGTTCGCGCGTGGGGCACAGCACCATCGCCTGCACGTCGAATTTGCGCGGGTCGAGTCTCGCGAGCAGCGGCAACGAAAACGCCGCCGTTTTGCCGCTGCCGGTCTTGGCCTGCGCGATCAGATCCTGGCCGGCGAGCGCAAGCGGCAGGCTCGCGGCCTGGATCGGCGTCATCTGCACGTAGCCGAGCTGGGTGAGGTTGGCGAGCGCGGCGGGCGAAAGCGGCAGCGTGCTGAACGAGGTGTCGGCGGCGGGGTTAGTCATGTCGGTTGGGCGAGCGCGGTTCACTGGAACGGACGGCCTTCGAGCTGCTCATAGACGACGGTGCCGTCGTCCGACTCGAATCGCTCGACGTAGTTGCGCGCGCCACACATCGGGCAGCGGAATAGCAGGCCTTGTCCTTCGTTCTTGATGACGACGTCGGATAGTTCCCACTGTGCGCCGCAGGACTGGTTTCGGCAGGTGAACGACATGGATACTCTGGGTGGGGTCGGGGTCGGGCCGGGGTCGGCCAAGGGTCGCGATGCGATCGCAACGAGCCACCATTTTAGCTGATCAGGAAAGCCCGGAACGCGTCGCTCTTAGCGTATCCGACGGCCGGATCCCAAACAACTTCCGATAGTCCGTCGCAAACTGGCTCAGATGCCAGAAGCCCCACGCAGCCGCGACATCCTGCACCGAACGCGCGCTACTGCCGCGCGACGCATCGCAAAGATCGCGTCGCGCGCCGTTCAGGCGGATCACACGCAGATAGCTGGCGGGCGCCATGCCGAGCACGTCTTCGAAGCAATACTGCAACGTGCGCCGGCTCACGTGCAGATGCTCGCAGAGTTCGGGCACGCTCACCGGACGATCGCGATTCGCAAGCACATAGTCGCGCGCGTCGCTGACGATGCCGCGACGGCGCGGCTGCCTTGAAATCGCAACGCGCTCGCTACCTGGCGAACTGGCACCGCCGCCGCATGCATCGAGCAGCAAATCGAGCACCGACGCATGCAACTGATGCCGCGCACGATGATCAAGCGCCGCGCGCTCTTCGCCAAGGATCTGCATCAGGCGTACGCCAAGCTGCGTCTTGCTTGCCGCATCGATCGGCATAACGCCGGTTGGCGGCCCGTGATCGAGCAGCGCACGGCCGGCGCGCTCGTCCAATGCTGCATGACGCCGCAACACATCGCCGCTCACGACGACACCGAAGATTTCGTAGCCGGCAGGCGTCATAAGTTCGAACTCGACGCCGCCCGGTTTCAACGCAAACGCGTCGGCATCAATCACATTGCCGTCGATCTGTCCCGTCACGCCCTCGCGGCGCACCGGAATGCCAAACCAGCAAGCATCCGATCGCACCTCGCAGATCTGGCGCAACGTCTGACTGGTCGCCTCGCGGAACACGTGCATATCGTCGACATGCAGGCCCGTCAGCTCACCGGTAAAGCGACCGGACGTCAGCTGATCGTAGGTCTGTCGCCAGCCGTACAGATTGCGCGCCTGTTCATCCGCGTCATGCGCGATGCGGGTCTGCACGCGGTAGCGCTCGTGCCGTTGCAATGACGTCGGCACGGCGCGGTCGCTATCGGCGGCTTGAAAAAAGGCGGAGTCGGTCGTCATCGAAAGGTCGCCCGAAACAGAATGTCGCGCATGAAAGCTTTCACCACTTTAGCGATTCAAAAAAGGGCTGTGGCCATCGCAGTTCGCATGTGCACCGCGCTGTTCAATTCATGAACAACCGCCGGGACGGTGCTCAGTATCGACGCGCCCGTGCGATGCACAGATCAACCATGCGAACCGCACATGCATCGACACAGTGCCGAATGCACCGACATCAAGCACCTTTCGTGATGACTGGCATGGTTCTGGCGTAATGGACGCGCGGCTAACGCGGTACCGCAGTCGACCTTAACGACCGAACCCTGTGAGGAGCAACCAGATGAATCACGCGGAGATGCAATTTCTGAGCACCGACTACCCATACAAGAAGCAGTATGCGAACTTCATTGGCGGTGCCTGGGTCAAGCCGGCGGGCGGCGAGTACTTTGACAATATCTCGCCGATCACCGGCGAAGGATTTACATCGATTCCGCGTTCACGAGAAGCCGATATCGAACTCGCGCTCGATGCCGCGCATCGCGCAAAAGCAGCGTGGGGTAAAACTTCCGCGGCGGATCGCGCGAACATCCTCAGCAAGATTGCCGACCGGATGGAAGCAAATCTGTCGCGCCTCGCCGTCGCGGAGACCATCGATAACGGCAAGCCGCTACGCGAATCGACCGCGGCCGATATTCCGCTCGCGATCGATCACTTCCGCTATTTCGCCAGCTGCATTCGCGCGCAGGAAGGCTCGATCTCGCAGATCGACGAAGACACCGTCGCGTATCACTTCCATGAGCCGCTCGGTGTGGTCGGCCAGATCATTCCGTGGAATTTCCCGATCCTGATGGCAGTGTGGAAGCTCGCACCCGCGCTCGCAGCCGGCAATTGCGTGGTGCTGAAGCCCGCCGAACAGACACCGGCGTCGATACTCGTGCTGATGGAACTGATTCAGGACTTGCTGCCGCCCGGCGTCGTGAATGTGGTGAACGGTTTCGGACTCGAAGCCGGCAAACCGCTCGCGTCGAACAAGCGCATCGCGAAGATCGCGTTCACCGGCGAGACGACGACAGGCCGCCTGATCATGCAGTACGCGAGCCAGAACATCATTCCGGTCACGCTCGAGCTTGGCGGCAAGAGCCCGAATATCTTCTTCGCCGACGTGATGGATCGCGACGACAGCTACTTCGACAAAGCGCTCGAAGGCTTCACGATGTTTGCGCTGAATCAGGGCGAAGTCTGCACGTGCCCGTCGCGTGTGCTGATCGACGAGAAGATCTACGACCGGTTTATCGAGCGCGCGCTCAAGCGCGTCGACGCGATCGCGCAAGGGCACCCGCTCGACACAAAGACGATGATCGGCGCGCAGGCGTCACAGGAACAGCTCGAGAAGATCCTGTCGTATATCGACCTCGGCAAGCAGGAAGGCGCGCAATGCCTGATCGGCGGCGAGCGCAACGCGCTCGACGGCGAGTTGAAGAAGGGCTACTACGTGAAGCCGACCGTGTTCCGCGGCAACAACACAATGCGCATCTTCCAGGAGGAGATTTTCGGGCCGGTCGTCTCCGTCACGACATTCAGGAACGAAGATGAAGCGCTGGAGATTGCGAACGACACGCTGTACGGCCTCGGCGCCGGCGTGTGGACGCGCGACGGCACACGCGCGTATCGCTTTGGCCGGCAAATTCAGGCCGGGCGCGTGTGGACGAATTGTTATCACGCGTATCCGGCGCATGCGGCATTCGGCGGCTACAAGCAATCGGGCATCGGCCGCGAGACGCACAAGATGATGCTCGATCACTATCAGCAAACCAAGAACCTGCTGGTCAGCTATAGCGATAAGCCGCTTGGCTTCTTCTAAACGCAAGTTCTCCAGTAGGGTGGGCCGCGGGCGCGGCCTGCCCTTTTTTAGAGGTGAAACGCATGGCCGTTGAACGCGTAGTCGCGACGGATGCCGCCATTTCGCTGATTCAAAAGCTGGCTGCCGAGCATGGCTCGATTCTGTTCCATCAATCGGGCGGTTGCTGCGACGGCAGTGCGCCGATGTGTTTTCCGTCGAGCGAATTTATGGTCGGCGGGTCGGATGTGAAACTCGGTGTGATTGCCGGTGTGCCGTTCTATATGAGCGAATCGCAGTTCGCGTACTGGCAGCACACGCAGTTGATCATCGATGTCGTGCCCGGCAATGGCGGGATGTTTTCGCTCGAACGGCCGACGGGTTTGCGATTCCTGACCCGTTCGCGGCTTTTTGATGATGCGCAAAGCGAATGGCTTGCCGCGCATCCGGTCGAACGCGCGGACGCCTGATTCGTCCGGCGAGCGCCTGGCGTATCAACGATCAGTGAGTGTTGCGGAGGCTGCGGCCGGCGCGGCTTCCAGCAGTGCGTCGCTTTCGTCCTTGAGGCCCACGCCGGTTAATCCGAGGCGACGCGCATGCGTCAACAGATAGTGCAGCTTGTGCGCGGCCGCTTCGAAGCTCAAGCCTTCGGCGCGCACGTTGGAGATGCAATTGCGTTGCGCATCGCTGCAACCGACCTTCGGCGCGTAGGTCAGATAGATGCCGAGACTGTCCGGCGAACTGAGTCCGGGGCGCTCGCCGATCAGCATTACGACCATCCGCGCGCGCAGAATCTCGCCGATCTCATCGCCAAGTGCCACTCTCGACTGACGCGCAACGACGATCGGACCGATCTTCCAGTCTTGCAGTTTCGCGTGAATCGCTTCGAGCATCGGGATTGACTGCCTGGAAGCTGCGAATGCGGACAAGCCATCGGCAACCACGAATACGACATCCGGTTCACCGGAAACCGCGTTCGACAACACGCTGCGGCTCTCGTCCGATAACCTGCGCCCGAGATCGGGCCGGCGCAAATAGTGCTCGCGATCAGGCGCCGCACTATGAACATCGAGCGTCATCGCAAAGCCATGCGCATGCAATTGCTCGTGCAGCGCGTGCGCATCCAGCGGATGATGCACCGCGTCGCGCGCCTGCGCGTGCGACAGGTTGAACGCAAGCAACGGCGCGGTCGGCAAGCTATTACCGGCACGGCCCAATGCGATGCGCGCATTCGTGAACGCGCGCAGCCCGTCCCACGGATTTTTTTCGACGGAATCGCTCATGATGCCGCTCCGACCCATTCACGCGCGCTTTCGAGCAGCGGCTGCCGCGCCGCTGCGCTGTTCAGCAACGCGCCGCGTACGTCGGTGATATGCATCGACTCGAGCCACTCTTCAAACTCGGGCGCGCGGCGCAGGCCCAGCACCTCGCGCAAATACAGCGAATCGTGAAACGACGTGCTCTGGTAGTTCAGCATCACATCGTCCGCGCCCGGAATGCCCATGATGAAGTTGATGCCCGCGGCACCGAGCAGCGTCAGCAGGTTGTCCATATCGTCCTGGTCGGCTTCCGCGTGGTTCGTATAGCAGATGTCGCAGCCCATCGGCACGCCAAGCAGCTTGCCGCAAAAGTGATCTTCGAGACCCGCGCGTGTGATCTGCTTACCGTCGTACAGATACTCCGGGCCGATAAAGCCGACTACGGTGTTCGTCAACAGCGGTTTGAATTCGCGTGCGACCGCATACGCGCGCACTTCGCAGGTTTGCTGATCGACACCATGATGTGCATTGGCCGATAGCGCGCTGCCTTGACCGGTTTCGAAATACATCACGTTGTCGCCGACCGTGCCGCGCTTGAGCGACAGCGCCGCGTCACGCGCTTCGCGCAACAGCGCGAGCGAAATGCCGAAGCTCGCATTGGCTTTTTCGGTGCCTGCGATCGACTGGAAAACGAGGTCCACCGGCGCGCCCTTTTCGATCGCCGCGAGCGTGTTTGTCACATGTGTCAGCACGCACGATTGCGTCGGCACCTCATAGCGCTGGCGAAAGCCGTCGATCATCTGCAGCAGCTTCGTGATTGCCGCAAGACTGTCCGACGCCGGGTTGATGCCGATCACCGCGTCGCCGCAGCCGTACATCAGGCCATCGAGCATCGAAGCGGCAATGCCTTTGACGTCGTCGATCGGATGGTTCGGTTGCAGGCGCACCGACATGTGCCCCGGCAAGCCGATCGTATTGCGAAAACGCGTGACGACCGGACGCTTGCGCGCGGCGGCGATCAGATCCTGGTTGCGCATCAGCTTCGATACCGCGGCGACCATCTCCGGCGTTAAGCCCTTGCTCACGCGTTCGAGTGCGGCGGTATCGGTGCTGGTCGCGAGCAGCCAGTTGCGGAAGTCGCCGACCGTCAGATGTGAAATCTCGCCGAAGGCTGTGGGCGAATGCGAATCGACGATCAGGCGGGTGACTTCGTCGTCTTCGTAGGGCACCAGCACTTCGTTCAGGAACGTACGCAGCGGCACGCCGGCGAGCGCCATTTTCGCGGCGACCCGCTCTTCCTCGCTTGCCGCGGCCACGCCGGCGAGCTGATCGCCGGAGCGCAACGGGCTGGCTTTCGCGAGCAGCGTCTTCAGATCCGCGAAGCGGTATGTGCGGGGGCCGATCGTCTCCGTAAAGCTCATGGCTACTCCCTATCTGGCCGCGCGGCCCAAAGCGGCCTATACGTGCCGGCCAGGCGATCACAATAGCGCCAAACGCGAGCTCCGTCACCCGGCTTACCGATTGCGTGAATCGAGCTTACGCAAGCAGATACTACGGTCAATCGGAAATCGGCGTTATCGAAAATCGGCAAATGTCCGGGTCAGCGTTTCCAGGCCACCCGGACCGCAGCGTCGCTTCGAGAGAGGTCATTCACGAACCGGAATACGGTCCGCCGGGTTTCCTTTGTTATCTTCCGGAATGGCGGCCCTGCCGCCTGGGACAGACGTGTGTCTGCTGACCGGCTATTTGCGCGACGTATGGATCTCGTTTGCCGACAACATGCCGCACTACGGCGTGGAACCCGATCGGCCGGGCCGCGCGCGCAATTTCAAGCTCGCGCGCGCGTGGCGGACCGTCGTGATGAACCACCATCTGCATTGCCTGCATCATCTGCATCCGACGCTGCCGTGGTCGGCGTTGCCACGGCTCGCAGCGCGTGCGCAGGATGCAGGCGCAATGATTGACGGCGGTGGCTACTTCAGCGCGCTACCGCGGCGGTTTCGTGGTCTCAATCACTCTTCCAGCAATCCATTCGCCAGCGCCGCCTCCCGCTGATCTCGTGTCATGAGAAAGTATCCATAGCCAATCAACAGGAATCCCGCGAACACCACCGCGACGAGCACATTGAAATACACCATCGTCGCCAGCGAGATCACCGCGGCAATCAGCGCGAATGCCGGGAAATACGGAAACAGAGGAGCGCGGAACGGTCGCTCCATCTGCGGATGGGAGCGCCGCAGCTTGAACAGCGCAAGCATGCTGACGATGTACATCACAATCGCGCCGAACACGGACATCGTCACAATGTTCGCCGTCAACGTCTGACCGCCGAACTGGATCAGCTCATCGCTATAGATCGCCGCGATGCCGACTACGCCGCCCGCGAGAATCGCGCGATGCGGCGTCCTGAAACGCGGATGTACTTTCGCGAGCCATTCCGGCAGATATCCGGCGCGCGCCAGCGCGAAGATCTGCCGCGAATAGCCGATGATGATGCCGTGAAACGACGCGACCAGGCCGAACAGCCCGAGCCACACCAGCATATGCAGCCATCCGCTATGCTCGCCGACGATATATTTCATCGCTTGCGGCAGCGGGTCGTTGATATTAGCGAGTTTGGTCCAGTCGCCGGCCGCGCCTGCAAAAACCATCACGCCGACCGCTAACGCAACCAGCGTCAGAATGCCGGTTACATAAGCAATCGGAATCGACCGCTTCGGATTCTTCGCTTCTTCCGCGGCCATTGCCACGCCCTCGATTGCCAGAAAAAACCAGATCGCGAACGGTATCGCCGCGAACATCCCGTGGAATGCGCCAAGCGAGAATTGATCGGCGCCGGCCCAGCCGTTCCTCATAAAGTTAGACCACTGAAAGCCCGGCGATACGACGCCCATAAACACCAGCAATTCGAAGATCGCGAGCAGCGTAACGCACAGTTCGAACGTCGCCGCAACTTGTACACCGAGAATGTTTAGCGCCATAAACACCAGATACGCGCCCATCGCAGCATGCTTCGGATTTAGTTCGGGAAACTGGACATGCAGATACGCACCGATTGCTAGTGCAATGGCCGGCGGTGCAAACACGAATTCAACGAGCGTCGCCATGCCGGCGAGAAACCCGCCGGCGGGGCCGAATGCCTGCCGCGCATATGCAAACGGACCGCCCGCATGCGGAATGGATGTGGTGAGTTCGGTAAAGCTGAAGATGAACGTCGTGTACATCGCCGCGATAAAGAGCGCGGTAATCACGAAGCCCAGCGTGCCGGCGCTTGCCCACCCGTAGCTCCAGCCGAAGTATTCACCGGAGATAACGAGGCCCACTGCAATGCCCCATAACTGCCATGTGCCTAACGTCTGCTTCAGTTCGTGGTGCTCGCGATGCGGGACGGTGCCGACCTGCTGCGGTTTCGACTCGTAGTTCATCATGGGCTCCCTGAGATAGGCGCCCGCCGCGGTTCGATCGGCGAACCGCCAACGGACACCCATCAGCGGATGCTAGGCAGCCACAAATCCCGGTGTTATCGAAAATCGGCAATTCTGCAGTTTTCGGCCGCGATTTCATGCGCGGTGTCGCGCGCGGTCTACGTTTGCGCAGCAGGCGCGACCGACGCGCCGGAAATGCCGTGACGCGCAAGCGCCTGTGCGACGAAGCCGGTGCGCTTCTGGTCTTCGACAAACGCACGCAAAAATTCGGCAGCAGCGTCCCCACGACTCTTTGGCACGCCCATCGCCTGCTGGATCACCATAAATCGTTCGCTGAGCAAACGCAGTCCTGACGTGCGCGCGGCATCGGCCTCAAGTTGTTGTTTGACACCCGCCGCCACCTCAAGACCCTGATCGACGAAAGTTTGCACGACAGCCGGCGAACTCGGCGCGCGCACGATCGTCGCGTGACGCAGTTCGCGCGTAAGAAACAGATCGTACGCGCTGCCGAGACCGACCGCGACGCGATGGGCCGACACATCGACATCCTCGTTGCGGCGCACCGGCGAGTCATCGCGCACAAGATAGAAGCCTTCGATCAACACATACGGCGCGGTGAACGCGATGCTCGCGCCGCGCAGCGGGTCGATCGCGAAGAAGCCGACATCGGCGCGTTCGTCGGCAACGGCTTCGACGGACTTGCCGGCGGTCTCGAACACGACCAGTTCGAGCCCGACGCCCAACCGCTGCGCGAGCGCGTGAGCGAGATCGACGGAAACCCCGCCGGGCGCTCCGGTTTGCGGATGGCGATTCGCGAGAATCGGATTGCCGAGGTTGATCGACGCGCGCAACTTTCCTTGCGGCGCAAATGCAGAACGGACGGTATCTGGGATCATGGGATCGAACGCGGTTCGTAAGGGAAGTGGCGCGCGCGGCATGCAACAGCAACGTCTTCCACGGCGCATCGTCGATGTTACGACACGCACCGTCTTCGTACCGGCTCTTCCCACGCTAGCGCGCTAATCGGCCCGCTGCGCGATATACGTGTAGTAGTTGCACGACGAGAAAAACGGATTGCGCTCCGACGCCTGTTCCAGCTTGCCGGTCGAACACGTCGGGGACTACATGCAGATCGAGGAATATCTGAACGATCCAAAGCAGACGGCGCCGGCTGAGTTGCTGACTGAGATCTATGTGCCGCTGCAGTAACGCCGTTGTGCGCACCGATTATCTGCATTACACGCTGCGGCCCGAGCGAAAGCGCAACGGCTAGTTCCGCTCGAGGCCGCAGCACGCTGAGTCAGGATCGCACGGCGCTTGCTTCCTCGTTTGTCTCGAGTTCGCGGCTCGACGCGGTCTCCAGCGAGCGATCGTGATGCAGCAGTAACGCGGCCGCCATACCGATCAGCCCCGCGCCCGCGAGGCAAAGCAGGCCTGCACCGAATCCGCCGGTGCTGTCCTTGATCCAGCCCATTGCATAAGGTCCGAAAAACCCAGCCAGATTGCCCAATGAATTGATTGCGGCGATGCCCCCCGCAGCCGCCGCGCCGGACAGAAACGCTGCGGGCAGCGTCCAGATCACCGGCAGGCAGCCGAAGATGCCGAAACCGGCGATCGACAACGCGATCATTTTCAGCACTGGGTTGTCGAGCCCTGCAGACGCCGCGATGCCAGCGGATGCGACCAGCAGCGCAAAGCCTACGTGACGCTTGCGTTCGAGCTTGCGGTCCGAACGGCGCCCCCACGCGATCATGCTGATCACGCCGACGATATACGGCAGCGATGTCACGAAGCCGGTCTGCAGGTTAGTCAGGCCGAACGACTTGACGATCTGCGGCAGGAAGAAGCTCAGGCCATAGTTGGTTGCATTGGCACCAAAATAAATCAGCGCGATCGCCAGCACGCGCGGATTGAACAACGCCTCCTTCACGCTGAACGCTCGCACCGCTTCGCGATGCCTGCGTTCGTCGGCCTGGCGCGCGACCAGCCATTCCCGCTCATCCGCGGCGAGCCAGTGTGCGTCGGCAGGCTTGTCGGTCAGGTAGAAGTAAACGACAAACGCGAGCACCAGCGCCGGCATCGCTTCAAGCAGATACAACCATTGCCAGCCCGCGAGACCCGCGCGCCCATCCAGCGACAGCAGCGCACCGGAGATCGGCGCACCGATCACGGTTGAAAGCGGAATGGCCGCCATAAAGTAACCGACGACGCGGCCTCGATAGACTGCGGGAAACCACAGCGTCAGCAGGAAAATAATGCCGGGGAAGAAGCCCGCTTCAGCGATCCCCAGTAAAACACGGAGCCCGTAAAAGACGCCGGTGTGCGAGATGCCCGTATATTGGGAGATGTGCGGAATGAAGGCCATCGCGGCTGCAACAATGCCCCACGTAAACATGATTCGCGCAATCCATCGCCGCGCGCCGAAACGCTCGAGCAGCAGATTCGATGGGACTTCGAAGAAAAAGTAAGCGATAAAGAAAACACCTGCGCCAAAGCCGAATTGCGACGCGGAGAAACCCAGATCCTTGTTCATCTGCAGGGCTGCAAACCCGACATTGACGCGATCCAGATACGCAACGAAATAACAGACGATCAGGAACGGCACGAGCCGGGACATCACGCGCTTCATGGTGCGAGCTTCAAGATCCATCGGTGTCTCCTCCGAATTGGGATCGAGTGGGAATGCAATTGCGTGTATTAAGGAGGAGACTACACTTTGAACGCTTACGTTAGAAGGGTGAGTGAGTACTTCATGCGGGAAAACGTGAGCACAACGCGTGTCGCATAAAGCGTGCATGCACCTACCGTGCATGCGCTTTCAAACTGAAAGCCGCGAGGTTGTGTATTACGGCAGCGCACCCAGCACGCGCCACCACAGAAGATCGAGCGGCAGAACCACAACGATAGTGATAACGGCGAGTGTCAGACACAGGCGGGTGCCGTCCTTGATCGACACGTTGCCCATATGCATTGCGATCATCATCGGCGGCGATTGGTAAGGCAGGATCACCGTCGAGAATGCGGGCACTTGCAGCATTAGCACCGTGTATAGCGACAGGCCGCTCGCATGCGCGAGCTGGCCAGCCAACGGTGTAAGCACCGCAGGCAAGGCGGGCAATGTGGTCAGCATCGAGATCGCGATGCCGATCGCGACGATCAGCGCGACGTTCAGGATCGGACGGCCGGGTTGCATCTGCGTCGCATCGAGCAGCCAATGCGCGGCCCACTGCCCTAACCCGCTTTGCGTAATCACTGCGCCGAGCCCGAGAAAGCCCGCGACGTAGATCAACGGTGCAATTTGCAGCTCTTCATTGAAGTCCTTGATCGACATGATGCGAGCTTGCGGCAACAGACATGCAACGCCCGCTGCCAGACTGACCCACGCGGGCGACACCCCGTGCCAGAAATCCGTTGCATAGAACAGCAGCGACAGCGCGAGCACCGCAACCAGCATCTTTTCCGACGTCGACAGCGGCTCCGCGTGTCGTTCCGCGCGTGTCGTCTTGTCGATCTTGTCCGGATACAACCAGCAGATCAGCAAGATGATCAACACGGTTTTGACCGCGCCGAGCAGCGGGAAATGAAGCAGCAGATATGGCGCGTAGTGAAGCTTGACGCCATAGAGCTGTTCAGCGGCGCCGAGCAGCACCGAGTTCGGCACATTGGCGGGAAGAACCGATGTGGACGGCATATAGCTTCCCGCAGCCACCGCCATCACGACGCCGGTGCGACCGCGGCGTCCAGCGCTCAACCCGAGGCGGTCGGCCAGCACCAGCGCGATCGGCGTCAGGATCAGGATGCGGCCGGTGGTCGATGGCATCACGAACGCGAGGCCCACCGAAGCGATCACGACCATCGCGATGTAGTGCCGGTAGGTATCGGCGCGCATCGACAGCAGCTTGTCGCTCAGCCGTTGCGCGAGGCCGGTCGTGCGTACCGCGACGCCCGTGATGCTGCCACCGAAAACCAGCCACCACGCAGGCGACGTAAAGCCGCTGAAAAGCGTGTCAGGCGGAGCGACCGCAAATAGCACGCCGAACAGAAAGAACAGCAGCGTCGTCAGCGGTTCCTTGAACAGGCCGAGCGCCCAGCTCACAACCGTGAAGACCACGAGGATCGCGGCGCGAAACGTGGCGGGCGTAAAGCCTGGAACAGGCGATACATGCCGCGACGCCGCCAGCGCCGCGACTAGCAAAAGAAGTAGCGCGGCTGTGCCGATCTGCTCCGCGCTCCCGCGTCTCGTCGCCAGCACAGCCTTCGGCGCGTCGCTCATAAAGGTCTCCTTTTGATGTTTGAACCGTGCATCGTAGACCGAATTAGAATGGCATCAAATCGTTTCAGCGCCAAAAACTTACGTTTTTATGCCACGACAGCGTACCGCCTACGATCCGTACCCGAAGCACACGCCGACGCCCCGCGAACCAGTCAGGGTGCATCTACGCGTTCCCCCGGCGGACGGTGTGATCCGCTGGCACAGGCATGTCTGGGGACAGCTCGCGTGTCCGCGCACAGGCAGCATCCGTGTGAGCGTGCCGGGCATGATGTGGATTGTTCCACGGTACCGTGCTGTGTGGATTCCGCCGGGCATCGAGCATGAGGTGGTGATGCTCGGAGAAGTCGAGTTTCACGTGATGTATGTGGAACCTCATGCAATATCGTTGCCGCTCGACGCCTGCACAGTCATCGAAGTGAGCCCGCTGATGCGCGAACTCGTCAATACGCTCGCGGACCATGCGGTGCGTCAGGAGAAGAGGCGTCATGCGGCGATGACGCTGCTGGTCGAAGAGATCCGCGCGGCGCCTTCGTTGCCGCTCGGCTTGCCTTTGCCGACCGAACGGCGGCTCAGAGGCTTATGCGTGGCGATGATGGAAGACCCGGGTTCGGAAAAAACGCTTGTCGACTGGGCACCGCTCGTTGGGGCAAGCGCGCGCACGCTCGCGCGGCTGTTCGAAACCGAACTGCAGACCAGCTTTGGACTGTGGCGCAGGCAGTTGCGGCTCGCCCGTGCAATCGATCTAATTGGTCGTGGCGTGCCGCTCGCGGAGGTCGCGACGCAGGTCGGTTATGCGAATCCGCCGGCGTTTACGACGATGTTCAGGAATGCGCTGGGGTTTCCGCCGTCGTATCTGGTGAATAGGGTAGGGAATGCGGCGGCGGATGATGCGTGACGTCAGTGCATTCAGGAAAGCTACACTTGCCTGATCGGACCGCTATATTGCGCAATCGCGTTATCGTGCGTCATCAGGAAAATACCTTCGCTGATCGCTTGAGCGATCAGGAGCCGGTCGAAGGAATCGTGGTGTATCAGTGGGAGTTGCTCTACCTCGAGCGCATCTCACTGCCCAGCACCACCGCCAAAAATTCGCGCCTCACAAATGCTGAACCTGCAAAATCGCGTCCGCAAACGCCTTCGGCGCTTCCTGCGGCAGGTTGTGCCCGATCCCGCCGGTGATCGTGCGATGCTGATACTTGCCGGTGAACTTCTTCGCGTACGCAGCCGGTTGCGGATGCGGCGCACCGTTCGCATCGCCTTCCATCGTGATGGTCGGCACCGAAATGGTCGGGAACGTCGCGAGGCGCTTTTCAAGGTCGTCGTATTTCGACTCGCCCTGTGCGAGCCCCAAACGCCAGCGATAGTTGTGAATCACCACCGCCACATGATCCGGGTTATCGAACGCCTTAGCCGATCGATCGTACGTCGCATCGCTGAACTTCCACTTCGGTGACGCGAGTTGCCAGATCAGCTTGTTGAAGTCCCGCGTATTCGCCGCATAGCCCGCTTCGCCACGCTCGGTCGTGAAGTAGAACTGGTACCACCACTGCAGTTCGGCGCTCGGCGGAAGCGGCTTGCGATTCGCCTCCTGGCTGCCGATCAGATACCCGCTCACCGACACCAGCGCCTTCACGCGTTCCGGCCACAGCGCCGCGATAATGTTCGCGGTGCGTCCTCCCCAGTCGTAGCCGCCGAATACCGCCTGATCGATTTTCAACGCATCCATCAACGCGATGATGTCGACCGCGACGACCGCCTGCTGCCCGTTGCGCGGCGTATCCGCCGACAGGAAGCGCGTCGAGCCATAACCGCGCAGATACGGAATGATCACGCGATAACCGTTGGACGCGAGCACCGGCGCGACGTCGACATAGCTGTAAATGTCGTACGGCCAGCCGTGCAGCAGAATGACCACCGGACCGTCCTTCGGACCCGCTTCAGCGTAGCCGACGTTCAGCGTGCCGGCGTCGATCTGCTGGATCGAATCGAATGACGTATGGCTTGCGACACCGTGCTTCTGCTTCGCGGCGCCATCCGCCGGCTGTGCCGCATCGGCGAGATCGCCGAGACCCAGTTCCAGCAGGCTAAGCCCTGCGAGGGTCGTGCCAAGCAGCCGCCGTCGGCGGACATTTACGGTATCGGACATGATCATTCCTTTTATCAGTTGTTAGAGAAGCGCCGCGATCCGGACTGGACCGTCGTCTCGCGGAAAGACCTGAACGCCGGGCCGGTCGGCCGCACACGCATGTCCAGATCGAGACGCGTCCACGCGAGGTCCGCCGGATCGGCGGCCATCGGCCCGGGTGATTTCGCAACCAGGATCGCTTGCGCGATTGGTTCGAAGTCCGCGCGAAAGTGTACCGAACTCTTGTTGACGAGAATCTTCATCTGCTCGGGCTCAATGCCCGCAACGCGGAACAGGTTCCGGTCGAAGACCTGCATCTTGATCGTACTGACCGCGATCCTCACGCCTTCGATCCGCAAACACGCGACAGGCCCGAGCTCGCCTCGCATGCCGTTGAGCATCGGACCATCGAAACGGAAGTGCCCGTCCGACAGATGCTCGACTTCGAATTCGCCTTCGAGCGGCGCATCGCCCGGCACGCTCGCACTGCCGCCGACCCGCAACCGGACGCGCGCGCCCGCGCCCGCCCGGTGCGCGGCGGCCGCGGCCTCCGGGTCCCAGATTACGCCGACAGCCGCCTGTTGCGCGCCGTGGCGCAGCAACGCGCGCACCATGCCCATCGTGTTCGAATCGCCACCGACGCCGGGGTTGTCCTGCGTGTCCGCGATGACTACGGGCTTCGCGGCACCGCGGCTCAAGCGGATCGCTTCCGTTGCCGCATCGTCGGGCGACAGGAACGGCACATCCCAGCGCGATTCCTCGTCGACGAGTTTTGCCAGCAGCGCATCCGCCGCGTGCCCGGCCGCCTGCTTGTCGAACGCGTGCGCCCAGACTGTTGGTCCGCACTCCGGAAAGTCGGACGCGGGAAAGCCTGGCGCAAACGACATCGACACAACGTCATCTGCCTCAAGTTGTTCGAGCAACCGATACGTATCGCGAGCAGGATCGACCAGCGTGCACATTCCGTTCACCGGAATCAGGAACGGCACGCGACGCATCGCGCAGTGCAACGGCCGGCCTTCGGCAACGACGTGTTCGAGAATCTGCGCGGCGCGCGCGCCGGTTGCCGCCATATCGACGTGCGGATACGTGCGATATGCGACCAGCGCGCTAGCGTGCTTGGCCATGCGCGCGGTGACGTTCGCATGCAGATCGAGCGATACGATCACCGGCATCGTGTCGCCGACGATCTTTCGCACGCGCTCAAGCAGTTCGCCTTCGCCATCGTCGAACTGCTCGGTGACCATTGCGCCGTGCAGATCCAGATAGATCGCGTCGAAGCCACCGGCCTTCACCGCGTCGATAATCTCGCCGCCGATCCGTTCGAACGCATCGGTCGTCACATGCGCCGACGCGCTGGCGCCGGCCCAGATCACCGGCAGCAGCGTATGGCCGCGTGCTTGCGCAACCTGGATAAAGCCGCCGATCGGCACGTTCACATCGCGCAACTTCATCACGTCGGCGCCGCGCGCCATCGGCGGGAAGCCTTCGCCCTGGATAAAGCTCGGGTACGACGCGCGGGTCGGCGCGAACGTATTGGTTTCGTGCTGGAAGCCGGCAATCAGGATGTTCATTGGAGTGTGCCTGTCGTCGCTGCGGTGACTTCATATTCGCAGTTGCAGATAGCACTAGCAAGAGCAACAAAGTTCACATATCGTTGCTTCATGGGCAACACACTAAATCAGCACCGAGCACTATTGCGACACCGGTCCGGAGACATTCGATGCGCGAGATCAACCAGCAGCGGCTGCGGTATTTCCATCAGGTGCTGACGCACGGCACAATTCGCGGCGCCGCGGATCACCTGAACACGTCGCCGTCCGTCATTACGCGGCAAATCAGGCTGCTCGAGGAAGAGCTCGGCACGCTGCTTTTTGAGCGGCAAGCGCGCGGCGTGCGGCCGACCGAGGCGGCTACCCATCTGCTCGAGTTCTGGCACGGGTATCGGGCGCAACAGGAGAAGCTCGAAGATCAGCTTCATGCGCTGACCGGGCTGCAGACCGGTCACATCGAGGTGGTCGTCAGCGAAGGGTTTGTCGATACGCTGGTCGACGAAGTGCTGGGTCCGTTCTGCGCGAGGTATCCGAAGCTCGATATCGGCATGAATATGCTTGCCGTCGATGCGATTCTCGAAGAAGTCGCGGAGAGCCGCGCGCATATCGGGCTCGCGTACAACCCGCCGCCGCATCCGCAGATTGCGTATCGGGCCAGTTCGGCGCAGCCGGTGGTGCTGCTGTTACGCAGCGATCATCCGCTCGCGCGGCAAAAGCGCGCGGCCACCGTCGACGATCTGCGCGCGTGGCCGCTTGCGTTGATGCCGTCTACGTTCGGCATTGGCCACGTGGTGAAGATGCTAGAAGTGGCGGAGAACATCGAACTTCGGCCGACGCTGGCCACCAATTCGCTGACCGCGTTGAAGCGCGTGGTCATGAGCGGCGAGTTCGTCACGCTGATCGGCGAATTTGCCGCGTATCGGGAAGTAGCAAGCGGTGAGCTGACTACCGTGCCAATCAGCCATCCGTTGTTCCAGGGAACACACGCAAGGCTGGTCATCAAGGACGGACGGCCGCTCGCGGCGGGGCCACTTGAGTTGATCCGATGGATTGAGGAGCGGTTGCCGGTGTTTGCGCAGACTCAAACGCGTTCGGAGCCGGGTCGGCAGCAAAAGCGCAATTCGCGCCCGCGAAAAGCCCGTTGATCGCACTCATGGCCATGCAAACAAAAAACCGTCCCGATCCACACCTGCGTGCATGACCGGGACGGTCGAACCTCCCTACACTTTTACTCCGACTGCGTACGCGGCTTCAGCTTGCCCTGGTAGCGCAGTTGCGGACGTTCCTCCGTCTGCGGCGTCGGCGTCTTCATCATCTGACGCAGACCCAGCGCGGTCACCGGCGGCGTGATCGAGCCGATCGTCGTCGCGCGCGTCGGGTTCGCGAGACCCGAGTTCACGAGCATCTTCGCCTCCATTTGCAGGTTCTTCAGCAGCACCGGGTCGGTGAGCGCGCTGCTTTGCGCAAGCAGCTGACTCCACGCGTTATCGCCGTAGTTGACGACGTAGTAGTCGAGCCCGCTCGGGTCCGCGACGACGCCTGAACAACCATTCACCCGCACCTGCATCTGCGTGTCGCTCATCGCGACCGTCTTGCGCTTCTTCAGGCCGTCACCGAATGCGAGCGTCAGCGGAACCGTCCATTGAATGCCCGGGTACGTGTTCTGGTTCGGATACGGCTGCTGCTTCAACGTGACGATGGTCTGGTTGCTGGTCAGATCGCATTGCGTATCGAGCGTGATCAGCGGAACGCCGGTCTGACGCACGTAGCTGTCGCCGATCGCTTCCATCGGCTGGCCGCTCGCCTTCGACAGCTCCTTCCACAGACGCTTCGGCGTTGTGTTGCCGAACGAGTAGTCGGTCAGATACGACTGCAGGCCCTTGCGCATCACGTCTTCGCCGAGATACGTCTCGATCATCTTCAGCACGATGCCGCCCTTGTCGTACGTGAACGGGCTCGCGTGAATCACGAAGTCGTTCGACGCCCAGTCGTTGAAGTTCGGCTGAATCGGGAACGACGTGTTGCGCAAATCGCGCGTCATCACCGCGTACTTCGTCGACACCTCGTCGACCCAGTTGAAGCGATCCGGGAAGAACAGAATCTTCGTCTTGTTCTCGAAGAACGTTGCGAACGATTCGTTCATCCACACGTCGTCCCACCAGTCGAGCGTGACCAGATCGCCGAACCACTGGTGCGCGGCTTCGTGCGTCAGCACGGTCACGCCGTAGTCGGACATCGTCGTGCCCGGTGCCGGAAGGATATCGTCGGCGAATTCGAGAATGGCGCCCCAGTTCTCCATCCCGCCGAAGTTCAGGTCCTTCTGCGCCTTGAACGCGTCGTTCGCGGCAACCGTGTCGAACTTGGTCAACGGCAGCGAGATACCCGTATAGCGGTAGTAGTAGTCAAGCGCCTGCTTGGTCTGCTGCATCGCCGGCACGGCCCAGTCGCGCATGCCAGGCGGCGTGAAGATGCGCAGGTGCAGGTTCTTGTGGTCCTTCAGCGGGCTCACGAAGTCATCTTCAAGCGTGTCGAACATGCCGCCGCCGAAGAACAGCAGATACGACGGCATCGGCGGCGTCTTTTCGAACGACACGCGCTTATAGCCGCTATCGACGTTGACAGGCGGCAGTTCCGCCGCATTCGACACGACGCGCCAGTTCTGCGGCACTTCCGCCTGCACTTCGTACGTCGGGCGGAATGCCGGTTCATCCCAGCCGGGGAACCATTGCCGCGCGAGGTTGCTTTCGCCTTGCGTGAGGATCGCGCCGCTGGTCGTGCCGTCGGTCGATTTCAGGTCGACGCGGAACACGCCTTCGGCCGCGGAGCAGCCGGGGTACGGATCGTCGCCGCAGCTGCCACCGGTTTGGGTTGCCGGGTCGTCGTAGGTCTTGAAGTTGATGATGCCGGTCCATTCCATGTGCAGCGAGTAGTTACCGGCCGGAATGTTCCCGCTAGGCGGACGCAGCTGATAGAAGTCGCCCTGGTCTTCCGGCGTCGCGATCAGCTGGATATTGCCGGGCTGAAGCGTGATCTTGCCGCTCAGGAATTTGATCCGATGCCCGGCGATTTCGATCTGGTTGACGTTCTTCTTCACCTGAATCTCGACGTCCGCACGGCCGTCGAAGGCCGACAGGTCGGCATTCGGGCGGAACCATAACCGGTAGTTGACCGGCTGCACGGTGTCGGGCAGTTCGACGGGCTTCACCGTCTTCTTGATGGTTTTGTCGGCGGCGACGGGCGCGGCCGGCGCCGGCAGTGCCGGCTGCGACGCGCTGGCGGCGGGTGCCGCCGCGCCTAGCTGTGATGACTTGTTCGACGCGATGCCCGCATCGTCGCCTCCACCGCAGGCGCTCAGCGCTAGCGCGCCCGCTAACACCAGGCACTGCATCTTTAACCCGGAATATGTGCTCATTGTTCGTCCTTGTCGGATAAATCAGCCTTGACCCAATATTCGGTTAAGCACCCACGTTGTTATTGGTTTAAAGGGAAAATAATTTCCCTCACGCGCCTAAAGCGAATGAATAAAAGGCAATTAAAAAGGCGCACACGGGCCTCGGCCCTTATTGCCGATACTGTGCCTTTAAACGCGTAACCAAAGAATTGCAACGACGAGACAAACCAGCGTGCAACAGACCGCCGCACGCGAACAGAATCGTAGGCTGGCTAAGGGCGCCGGGGGGGTGCAAACGCCCTTTCTTCTGATAACTGTCAGCTTACGATGCGCTAGATTAGTAGGGCAAACGTTGGCGTGTCAATGATCGGTTACAAATATTACGCTTATTTCTTTTAAATATGCTGGGTAAATTGAACCAATCCGGAATGGTTTTTATTGAAATTGCATTTGACTTGTGTAAACAGAAATGATTGGCAATTGGCGGTGGTGTGGTGGGGGATTTCTAATGCGCGGTTTTGTCGTTGTGCGGGCACGGCGTAGCCGGTAGACGTGGCCATTGGACCGACGTTGGTCGCGCGTGAGCAAGCTTCCCGTCTTAAAAAAATCCGTTGGTATGCTCTTGAGTCCGCTTTCGGCGCCGCGCCGGTGGCAACCAAACGGAGCGAACGATGACGCCTGAAGTTAACGAGTTCTATCGCTTCGATGGTATCGAGCTCGCACGAATTCGCGCCAACGGTCACGCGTCGTTCCCGCTGCACACCCATGCGGAGTATGTCGTCAGTGCGAATCTGTCGGGCTGTGAATCTGTCTGCGTCGACGGTCATAAGCTGCGGGTCACCAAGCGCATGGTTACGGTCTACAACCCCGAAGCGATGCAGTCTTCGAGCTTCGATTCAAGCGCAGGCGACAGCGAATTCATTTCGCTCTACATCGACCCAGATAAGCTCGTTGATATTGGATGTGCAAATGGTTGGTTGTCTCGCGCATCGCCACCTGAGCTAGAGCCGTTCATCGACCATGTCACAGAGATTGGCAAACGCGTCGGGCAATAGTGCATGCGCCTCATCCGCGATCCCCTGATGGTGTGTGTCGGGCACCGCAAAGAAAGCAGAAAAGTAAGTCTGCCTGGACTTGCCGAGCCAGGTGGTAAGGTCACCACAAAAGCCGATAAGTTGTTGCTCGTTCAAGGACGCAACTTCGGTGGCTAGCTGCCGTTTTTCGCCGCCTCGTAGTATCTGAGCCCGAAGGACGAGTCCACGTGCGCTGTCAGCAGCCTTGATGATTTTCGCCAGATGCTCCAGCTCATCGGCTATTTGCCGGGAAATTCGATCTGACACAGCCCTCAGCGCAGGATCCGTCATTGGCTGCAGGCCACGCATTGCTTGCGTCAGCTTTAAAATGGCGGCGATATGTCTCGCCATTTCTCCAGTCACACCCGAGGCACCCAGGTCGAGCGTCAAGGTACTGACAGTATGAGTTCTGTTGCGCGGCCAGAAGACGGAGATCTCGTTTTTCACGGTCGGGCTGCCTGGAAGGGAAAGCCACGATGGTCACGCAGTGCCCGGTGCAAGGATTGGAAGAAATTGAGGACGCGCTTGTATCATTGCCCATAAGCCATCGGACGCGCTCAATCCCCGCTTTTCCCGCGTACCACCCCAACAAGCGCGACCGTACCGAACCCTTTTCACCGAACCGATTCGCGATGGTCCAGGTTCTGCATCATCGATGGAGCTTCGCTTGACGAACCAACCGCTTCCCGCCGGGCTGATGCTGGTGCACGGCAACCAGCCCGAGCGTCTACGCGACCTGATGATCCAATGGATCAAGCAGTACCCGCTGGCGCCGCTGGAAAACGAAGTGATCCTCGTGCAGAGCAACGGGATCGCGCAATGGCTGAAGCTCGCATTCGCGGCCGACACAGAAGACGGCGGTTGCGGCATTTCCGCCGCACTGGACCTTTCGTTGCCCGCGCGCTTTCTGTGGCAGGTCTATCGCGCGGTGCTCGGCACAGACGCGGTACCGGCCGTCTCGCCGTTCGACAAATCGCGCCTCGTCTGGCGCCTTACGCGCCTGCTGCCAGCACTGCTTGATCTGCCCGACTACGCGCCGCTCAAGCGCTTCATGGCGCACGACGACAACCAGCGCAAACGGTTTCAGCTCGCGCAACGCGTCGCGGACCTGTTCGACCAGTACCAGGTCTATCGCGCGGACTGGCTCGCGAAATGGGCAGCCGGCGACGACGTACTGATCGATGCGCGCGACGCGCGCATTCCGATGCCCGACGAACATCGCTGGCAGGCGGCGTTGTGGCGCGCGCTGCTCGACGATGTCCGCACGCACGGTAATGGCAACGGCGATATCGACGCGTCGACGGCCGGCCGCGCCGCGGTACATGAAGCGTTTATCCAGCGTGCGGCCGATCTGCCCGACGGCAAGCGGCCGAACGGCCTGCCGCAGCGGGTCATCGTGTTCGGCATCTCGAGTCTGCCGCGACAATCCCTCGAAGTGCTGGCCGCGCTCGCGCGCTTCACGCAGGTGTTAATGTGCGTGCATAACCCTTGCGCGCACTATTGGGCGGATATCGTCGCGGATCAGGATCTGTTGCGGGCCGAGCGCTCGCGTCAGCGCCGTCGCGAGGGCGTGCCCGCTATCGTCAACGAAGCGGAGCTGCATCTGTATGCGCATCCGCTGCTCGCCGCGTGGGGCAAGCAGGGTCGCGACTTTATCGGCCTGCTCGATGAGTTCGACAGCGATTCCGCGCGCGACGCGTACGCCTCCCGTTTCGCAAATATCGGCCAGCGCATCGACCTGTTCGAAAACGAGCTCACGGACACCATGCTGCAGCAGTTGCAGGATGACATCCGCGACTTGCGGCCGATCAAGGAATCGCGCGACCTATGGCCTGATGTAGACCCGCTGATCGACCAATCGATCCGTTTTCACGTCGCGCACAGCACACAGCGCGAAGTCGAGATTCTGCACGATCAGTTGCTGGCCGCTTTCGCCGCTGACAACACACTGCGTCCGCGCGACGTGATCGTGATGGTGCCGGATATCGAAGCGTACGCGCCGCATATTCAGGCGGTATTCGGCCTGCTCGATACAGCCGATCCGCGCTACATACCGTTCAGCGTCGCCGACCGCGGGCAACGCGATTTCGATCCGCTAATCGGTGCGGTCGAGACGCTACTCGCGCTGCCGCAATCGCGCGTGACGGTCAGCGATGTGCTCGATCTGCTCGAAGTGCCGGCATTGCGCGCGCGCTTCGACATCACCGAAGACGATTTGCCGAAGCTGCACAACTGGATTGGCGGTGCGAATATCCGCTGGGGGCTGCATGGCGAGCAGCGCGCAAGTCTCGACTTGCCGCAAATGGGCAACGACGACGCGCCGAATACCTGGGCATTCGGCTTGCGCCGGATGATGCTCGGCTACGCGGTCGGCGATAAGTCGGACGCGTGGAGCGAGATCGAGCCGTACGCGGAAATCGGCGGACTCGACGCGGCGCTGCTCGGCCCGCTGACGCACCTGATCGACGCGCTCGACCACACATGGAAAACCTTGCGCACCCCGGCGACCGTCGACGAATGGTGTACCCGTCTGCGCGACCTGAAAAATACGTTCTTCGCGCCCGTCGACAGCGATGATGCATACACGCTCGGCCGCCTCGACACCGCACTCGAAGCGTGGCGCGACGCATGCGACGACGCGGCGCTAACCGGTGAACTGCCGCTGTCGATCGTCGCCGACTACTGGCTGTCGCAACTCGAGGAAGGCAGCCTGTCGCAGCGCTTTTTCGCGGGAGCCGTCACGTTCGCGACGCTGATGCCGATGCGCGCGATTCCGTTTCGTCGCGTGTGTCTGCTCGGCATGAACGACGGCGATTATCCGCGCACGCGTACACCGCTCGATTTCGACCTGATGCGGCAAAACTATCGCCCCGGCGACCGGTCGCGCCGCGAGGATGATCGCTACCTGTTCCTCGAAGCACTGCTGTCGGCGCGCGAGCATTTGCATGTATCGTGGGTCGGGCGCAGCGTCACGGATAACACGCCCCGGCCACCGTCGGTGCTGGTGGGACAGTTGCGCGAGCATCTATCGGCCGGCTGGCGTCTGGCCGGTGACGAAAGCGGGGACCCGCAAGCGCTGATCGATGAACTGACCGTTGTCCACCGGTTACAGCCGTTCAGCGCCGATTATTTCCCGGTTGATCCGGACACGTCGAAGCTGTTCACCTTCGCTGACGAATGGCGGGCAACGGCTGCCGCCAATGCCGACGCCGGAAAGCTTCATTCCGCGGACGCGGTATTGCCCGCGCTCGAACGCGATGAACCGCTGACCGTCCGCGAACTCGCGGACTTTTTGCGGGACCCGGTCAAAAGTTTCTTCCGGCAGCGTCTACGCGTGGCGTTCGAAACCGATGTGCTAGCGAGCGAAAACGATGAACCCTTCGATCTCGACGGTCTCAAGTCCTGGCAACTGCAAAGCGAACTGATCCATGCGCAGACGGCGGCGCTCGAGCGCGGCGACGACGATTTGCTGCCCGCGGCGCGCGCGCGGCTAGAACGCATGCATCGCAGCGGCGATCTCGCAACGGGCGGATTCGGCCAGCTGCTCGGCGACGAACTGATGGAGCCAATGCCCGATCTGTTCGAGCGTTACCGCGCCGCGCTCGCGCGGTGGCCGCAGATGCTCGACGACCAGCAGCATGAACTGCGTATCGAACAGACGATCGACGGACGCGTGCGCTCGGTCGACGACTGGATCGGCAATGTGCGAACCCATGCGGACGGCAAACTGGGTCGCGTCGTGCTCGAGGCCAGTTCGCTTATCAAGGACAACAAGTATCGGCGCGACAAGCTGATCGCGCACTGGGTCGCGCATCTGGCTGCGCAGATCGCGGTGGGACCGATGACGACCGTCGTGGTCAGCAAGATCGGCAGCGTCGAACTGGCGCCGCTGACCGGCGACGACGCCCACACGCATTTGCTCGCGTTGCTGCGTGCGTGGGATGACGGTATGCGTCGGCCGCTGCCGCTCGCGGTCAATACCGCGTTTGCGTGGCTCGGCAAGCGCGCGCCCGACGCGCCTGCCGATCAGCCGGATGCACGCGAGGCCGCTCGTGCAGCCTATGACGGCACGTCATGGCAAGCGGGCGAGCGCGATATGAACGCCTATCTCGGTCGCGTGTACGCGGACTTCGATGCGCTTGCCGCGAGTGGTGAATTCGAGCGGCTCGCAGTCGAATTGTTGCTGCCGCTGCATCTCGCGATTCCCGCGTCGACGAGGCAAAAAAACGGCGCCAAAGATGACGGAGACGCGCAATGAGCGACGACCTGACGACATCCACCGCAGACGCGGCGGCGCCGCTCGATCCGCTGCGGTTTCCGTTGCGCGGCAGCAGCCTGATCGAGGCAAGCGCGGGCACCGGCAAGACTTTCACGATCGCAATGCTATATGTGCGCCTCGTGCTGGGGCACAGCGGCAGCGACGAGAACGGTGCACGCGCGTTGACGCCACCGGAAATCCTCGTCGTTACGTTTACCGATGCGGCGACGAAGGAACTGCGCGAGCGGATTCGCGCGCGCCTTGTCGAAGCAGCCGACTATTTCCGCGCGGCGCCGGACGACGTCATCGCCGCACAGCGTCCGCCTGGCGAAGACCTGCTGCACGACCTGCGAGCCGAATACGAACCCGAAGACTGGCCCGGATGCGCACGACGCCTGCAACTGGCGGCTGAGTGGATGGACGAAGCGGCCGTATCGACGATCCACGGCTGGTGTAACCGGATGCTGAGCGAGCACGCTTTCGATAGCGACAGCCTGTTCTCGCAGACGCTCGAAACCGATCAGAGCACACTGCACGCGGAAGTGGTGCGCGACTATTGGCGAACGTTCCTGTCGCCACTCGATGCGGCATCGGCTAGCGAAGTGCGCGAATGGTTCAAAGGCCCGCATCAGCTGCAATCGACCGTGGGCCGGCTGGTTGGTCACGCGGACCTGCTGCCGCAACCGCAGCCGCCTGAAATCACGCTGAAGAACGCTCGCGAAAAGCGCCGCGCGCACCTTGCTCGACTGAAGCAAAACTGGAGCACGTGGTGCGACGAACTGCAACGGATTCTCGAAGAAGCGCGCGAGAAAAGGCAGTTCAACGCGCAGCGCCTGAATCGCGCAAATTGTCAGATGTGGTTCGAGAAGCTGCGCGCATGGGCTGCGGATCCATCGATGGCGAGACCCGCGTTCGATGACAAGGCCGCTGTCTGGGAACGTCTGACGCCGACCGGGCTCGCGGAAATCTGGAAGATCGGTGAACCGCCGAAGCATGCTGCACTTGATGCAATGGCGGAGTTGAAAAAAGCGCTCGACGATCAGCCGACCGCCTACCACGACCTGCTCTGTCACGCGGCGCACTGGGTCGCGCAACGGTTTTCCGCCGAGGAAACGAAGCGCTCGCAGATGGGCTTCGACGACCTGCTAACGCGCCTTCGCGACGCGCTGCACTCGCCGAACGGCGAGCGTCTCGCCGACATTATTCGCAAGCAGTACCCGGTCGCACTGATCGACGAGTTCCAGGACACAGACCCGGTGCAGTACGCGATTTTCGACGCGGTTTATCGGATCAAACAGAACGATCAGGACACGGCGATCATTCTGATCGGAGACCCCAAACAGGCGATCTACGCGTTTCGCGGCGCGGATATCTACACGTATCTTGCGGCGCGCCGCGCCTGTGCGGGTCGGCTATTCACGCTGAAGAAGAACTTCCGGTCGACGGTCGCGATGGTGAGCGCGGTCAATCGATGCTTTGAAGCGGCCGAAGCGCGAACGGATAGCCCCGGCGCGTTCCTGTTTCGCGATGCGCGTAACGGAGACAACCCGCTGCCGTTCGTTGCCGCCGATGCGCAAGGACGCAAAGAAGCGCTTCAAGCGGAAGGTCGCGCGTTGCCCGCGTTGACCGCCTGGTGGATGCCGCCCGCCGAAAGCGGCGCGGCGCTATCCAAAGATGTGTATATGCGCGGCATGGCCGCCAGCTGCGCATCCGAGATGGTGCGCCTGCTAAACCTCGGTCAGGCCGACGAGGCAGGCTTCGCCGGCGCGCGTGGCTTTACGCCGCTGCAACCGGCGCATATCGCGGTGCTCGTCAATAATGGCGACGAGGCGCGTGCGATCCGCACGGCGCTCGCGGAGCGCGGCGTACGCAGCGTTTATCTGTCCGATCGCGATTCGGTGTTCCAGACCGAGCAGGCGGGCGAGTTGCGTCATTGGCTTGCCGCATGCGCGGAGCCGGACGACGGACGCCTCGTGCGCGCCGCGCTAGCGACCGCGACGCTCGGGCTCGACTGGGCCGAACTCGACGCGCTGACACACGACGAAATCGCGTGGGAAACGCGCGTGCTGCAATTCCGTGGCTACCGCGATGCGTGGCGCACGAAGGGCGTCCTGCCGATGCTGCGTCAATTGCTGCACGATTTCCACGTACCGCAGCGATTGATCGGGCGCGCGGCCGGCGCGCCGGTGAATGGCGAACGCGTACTGACGAATCTGCTGCACCTCGCTGAACTGTTGCAGCAGGCGAGCACGCAACTCGACGGTGAACACGCGCTGATTCGCTACGTCGACGAAGAGCTCGCGGATCAAGCCGGCGGCGTGGGCGGCGATGCACGGCAGATCCGGCTCGAAAGCGATGCAGGGCTCGTGCAGGTGGTGACGATTCACAAGTCGAAAGGGCTTGAGTATCCGCTGGTGTTTCTGCCGTTTGCCGGCAACTACCGGCCCGCCAAACCTGACGACATGCCGCTCAAATGGCACGATGACGCAGGCCAATTGCATGTCACGCTAAAAGACGCGAGCGTTCTGCCGCAGGTCGACCGCGAACGGCTTGGCGAAGACTTGCGCAAGCTGTATGTCGCGCTGACGCGCGCGCGATACGCGACGTGGGTGGGGATTGCGCCTATCGCTAGCATCGAGTTGAGTGCGTTCGGCTATTTGCTGTCCGGTGGTGAAGCGATCGTGCCAGGCGCATTGGGCGAATTGCTGTCGCAGTTACGCGACGCTCATACGGACATCAGCGTGGTCGAGGCCCCTGCGCCGAGCGGTGAAGTGTTCGCGTCGCGTGACTCGCAGGCGCCGCGCGGCACCGCGCGAACGTTGTCGCGCGTCGTGCGTGAACACTGGTGGATCGCGAGTTATTCGAGCTTGCGGAAGGTCGACGGGGTCATCGGCGGCGTGGCCGCTCATGAGTCCATTAGCCCATTGGCTGCCGCGGGCACCGGTGAACCGCATCCCGCGCCGGATACGCGTGGACAGGACGTGTATCAGGAACTGGCGGGCGCGAAAACGCCTGATGAGTCGTCTGAAGCGGCGTGGCCAGGCGCGCAGGCTTCGGGCAGCGCCAGTGCGCTTGCCGCCGCGGATCAAACGCTACACGGGCTGCCGCGCGGTGCTGATGCGGGTACGTTCATTCACGAACTGATGGAGTGGGCGGCAACGGAAGGCTTTGCCGAAATCGTCGACCGGCCCGATTTCGTCCGCGACATGGTTGCGCGCCGCTGCAGCGTGCGCGGCTGGGAACGATGGATCGATCCGCTGACTTCGTGGTTGCTCAGGTTGTTGCGAGAGCCGCTGCGGATCCCGACGTCGATGTTATCGACGGTCGGCGGGAAACCGGTCGCGCCCGTCACGCTGTCCGCATTGAAAACGTACGTGCCTGAGATGGAATTCTGGGTGGCCGCGCATAACGTCGAGGCACAGGCGCTTGATCGGATGGTGTGCGATATGACGCTCGATGGCGCGGCGCGTCCTGCTTTAGAGGCGGCTCAGTTGAACGGCATGCTCAAAGGATTTATCGATCTGGTGTTCGAGCACGATGGCCGGTTCTACGTCGCGGACTATAAGTCGAACTGGCTCGGACCCGATAACGCGGCGTACACACCGGCGAGGATGCGCGCGCAGATCCTGCATTCGCGCTACGAGTTGCAATACGTGTTGTATCTGTTCGCGCTGCATCGGTTGTTGAAGACGCGTTTGCCGGATTACGACTACGACCGGCATGTCGGCGGCGCGGTGTATCTGTTTCTGCGCGGTAGTCATGCGGAAAGCCAGGGGCTGCATGTCGAGCGTCCGCCGCGCGAGTTGATCGAACAACTGGATGCACTGTTTGCGAAACGTGTGAGCGGGACGGAACTGGCAGGAGATTTCGCATGACAAGGACCCGTGGCACCGGCTCCCGACGAAACCGTGACGACGCGACCGGTGACCTGTTCGCTGAGACGAACGTGAACGTCAACATCAACGCGGATGCGGATGCGCACGTGAGGGTGACCACGCCCCGCATCGACGCCATTCCCAACGCGCAGCAAATGCTTGGCGTGCTCGACGAATGGGTGGAGCGCGGCTGGCTGCGACCACTCGATTCGGCGTTTGCACGGTTTCTGTCCCGCGAAGCATCGAGTGCGGAGCCGCTTCTGATCCTTGCAGCAGCGCTCGCGAGTCATCAGCTAGGGCGCGGACATGCGTGTCTCGACCTGCAAGCGGCGCTCGACGATCCTGCGTTTGTATTGTCGCTACCACCGGATGATGCAATCGAGCGATTCGTCGATGCACCGACGCATGCGCCTGCTGATCTGCTTGCCGGCGTGACGCTCGCGCAATGGCTTGCGGCGCTTGCTCATGCTGCGCTGGTCGGCGCGGGTGCGGGAAATACGCCGCTTGTGCTCGTCGGTACGCGTTTGTACCTGCGGCGGTATTGGCAATACGAACAGGACGTCAGCGCCGGTATCGCACAGCGGCTGCAGGCATCGGCGGCGCAGTCGGCCGTGCTCGAACTCGATTCGGTGCGCGCGACGCTCGATGTGTTGTTTCCGTCGCAGCCGGGCGCTCAAAAGCGGCCCGCGGATTGGCAGAAGCTCGCGTGCGCGCTGGCTGCGCGCAGTGCGTTCAGCATTATTACCGGCGGACCTGGGACCGGGAAAACGACGACTGTCGTCCGGTTGCTTGCGTTGTTGCAGGCGGTCGCCTTAAGTCGCGCTGACGCTGGACGCACGACGACCCCGCAGCACGTACGTCCGTTGCGGATCAAACTCGCTGCGCCGACCGGAAAAGCCGCCGCAAGGTTGAACGAATCGATCGCGGGCGCGGTTGCGAGCCTGCCCGTCGGCGGCCTTGCACACGGTGCGGAAGTGCGTGACGCGATTCCCACTGTCGTGACCACGCTGCATCGCGTGCTAGGCACGCGCCCGGATACGCGGCGCTTTCGACATGACGCGAGCAATCCGCTGCCCATCGACGTACTGGTCATCGACGAAGCATCGATGGTCGATCTCGAGATGATGGCCGCGGTACTCGCAGCGTTGCCGTCGACCGCGCGTCTGATTCTGCTCGGCGATAAGGATCAGCTCGCGTCCGTCGAAGCAGGCGCGGTGCTTGGCGAGTTGTGTGAGCGTGCGGCGCGTGGGCACTACACACCGGACACACGCGACTGGTTGCAGGCAGCCACGGGTGAGCGCATCGATGACGCGATGCTGGATGAACACGGCACCGCGCTTGATCAGGCGATTGCGATGCTGCGTCAAAGTCACCGGTTCTCGTCAGCGAGCGGCATTGGCGAATTGGCGCAGCGCGTGAATGAAGGGGACGCGACGGGCGTCGTGCGCGTGTTGGGTGAGGCACGCGCGGATCTTGCGTTGCTGGCTTGCTCCGCAGGTCACGATGCGGCGTTCAAGGCGCTGGTTGTCGATGGGAATGTGGACCGCGATAGCGCTTTGGATGCGACTATGGCGGCTCGCGCATCCGCTCATGGCGCGCGGCCGCGGCGCGGGTATCGCCACTATCTCGAGACGATGCACAAAGGCGAGCCTGCGCGCGACGCTGATGCTGCAACATTCGCGACGTGGGCGGCGGAGGTTCTCGAGGCCCACGACGCATTCCAGTTGCTGTGCGCGGTACGCCGCGGCCCTTGGGGCGTCGATGGACTCAATAAACGGATCGCGCGGCTGCTGCACGAAGAAGGCTTGATCGACGCACGCAGCGAGTGGTACCCGGGCAGACCGGTGCTCGTCACGCGTAACGACTATGAACTCGGGCTGATGAACGGGGATATCGGCATCACGCTCGCAGTACCGGGCGCGGCGGACGGGCGCGGCGCGTTGCGAGTTGCTTTTCCGTCGGGCGACGGGGCCGGCGGAATCAAATGGGTACTGCCGAGCCGGTTGCAGGCAGTCGAGACGGTCTTTGCACTCACGGTGCACAAGTCGCAAGGCTCGGAGTTTGTACATGCGGCACTGGTGTTGCCGGATTCGTTTAGCCCGATCTTGACGCGTGAGCTTGTGTACACCGGGGTAACACGGGCGCGTGCGTTTTTAACGCTCGTTGTTCCCGAAGGGAAGCCGGTGCTGGAAGAAGCGGTAACGGCGAAGGTGCAGCGCGCGAGCGGGCTGCTTGCCGCATTCGGATAGATCGTTTCCGCGTCTCGTTCGTTACCACATCGATATCTCTTAACAACCTACCCGGTTGCGACATATCCGTCAAAAAGCATCTCGGGTCTAATCCTCGCAGCCTCAACTTTGACCCCGGTCTTCGTCACGACTGACGAAGACGGAATGGCGATCTCAGTCGCTATCAATACGGAACCCTACAAGGCTTCCGTGTCGCGTTGAGGATGTCGGCGCCAGTCGCGGGTCTTTCGGACCTGATCGATTCCGGCATCGAATCGCTTGCATCCATACAAATGAGCAAGGCCCGGATTAACCGGCGCCGTCATCGTCTGACGGCGTCGCCGCCGCGCCCTGTCGGAGGGAATACGATGTTCGCCAGGATACGCGCAGACTTCTCGATGTCCGCCGCCATCGCGGGACTGATCGCACTTGTTGCAACGTATAGCGGCCCCGTCCTGATTGTTGTGCAAGCAGCGCAAGCAGGGCATCTGTCGCATGATCTGCTGTCCACCTGGATCTGGGCCGTCTCCATTGGCGCCGGCGCGGTCGGTCTGTGGCTCAGCTTGCGGCACAAAATGCCTGTGATCGGCGCGTGGTCGACGCCCGGCGTCGCGTTGTTGATCACCGGGCTTGCGCACTATCCGTTCAGCGATGTGATCGGCTGCTATCTCGTGGTGTCGATTATTGTCGCGGTTCTGGGGTTGTCGGGGCTCTTTACGCGAATGATCCAGCATCTGCCGGCTCATCTGCTGTCCGCGATGATTGCGGGTGTGCTTTTCGAATTCTGCGCGGGCATATTTCGATCGCTTGAATCGACGCCGGTTGTCGTGTTGCCTGTCGTCGTTGTGTACGTCGTATGTCGGCGTGTTATTCCGCGTTATGCCGTCGCGCTGGCGCTTCTGGCTGGCGTCGTCGTCGCGCTTCCGGATGCCAAGCTCAGCGGACATGGGCTCGATCTCAGTATCGTCACGCCAGAGCTCACCGTGCCGGGCTTTTCCGCGGAGTCGTTAATTGGCCTGGGCCTGCCGTTGCTTCTGCTCGCGCTCACGCAGTACGCGACATCGATCCATATTCTTCGCAGCGCGGGGTACGCAATTTCACCGCGCTCGGTGGTCGGAGCCAGCGGGTTGATGTCCATTCCGTTGTCGCTGTTCGGGAATTCCGGCATCAATCCGGCGGCTATCGTCGGTGCGATGTGTGCGAGCCCGGAGTGCCACGAAAATCCGCAACGCCGGTATATCTCGGGCGTGGTCTGCGGGATCGGCTATCTGTGCATCGGTGCGTTTGGCGCATCGGTGGTCGCGCTCTTTGCCCGCTTGCCCGACGGGCTGACAAGCACGCTTGCGGGTCTCGCTCTACTTGGCACGCTCGTGTCGAGCCTCGCGTCCGCGCTCTCGGATGAAACGCATCGGGAATCGTCGGTGATCACTTTTGTGGTGACGGTCTCCGGTATGTCGTTTCTCGGGCTGGGGTCCGCGCTGTGGGGACTCGTTGCAGGTGTCGTGTTCTCGCTCGTTCTTTCGAAGAAGCGTGCTGCGGTTCCCATCAAGGCGCCTGGGGGAACGGCCACGGCTGTTGTCGAAAAAGAGCGCACCTGAACAGTTCCGCGTCTCTATGACCTTTGCGCGTTGCGGCGCTACCGCCGTCGCATTGGGCCGGCCGAATATGGAACGTAAATCTGATTGTTGAGCGCTGGGGGCGCCTTTGCACGTCGCCCACAGCGGACCACTGCGACACCGAGTTGGTGAATCACGGAAACATTGTTTTGGACCTTACTAGGGAGGACATAACCATGGTGACGGCGACCCGCCTCGTAGGACGCATCAAGTTCGATGACACGTTGCTCCGGAAAGACCTGAAGGTGTTATCCGAACTGCCGCTTTTAAGAGAACAGTACGACGAGTTCGGCTCAGGAACGTGGATCAATCATTCGCTTTGGAACCGAAGCGGCGAATGGACCGACACGCAGTATTCCGACTACAACTATCCCGCCATTCGCACGCAGGTTGGCGCCACCACGACGTACCTCAGCAAGATTATCGAAGAATGCTTCGATGTCGACCATCTGCGGATGGCGCGCGTGCGCAACCTCGTCAATGGACTGGTGATTCCGCATACGGACTTCCTCGAGCTTTCCGAAGAAAAAGACCGATATGTGCGCATTCTGATTCCGCTTGAAACCTGCATCGACTCGTATCACACGGAGGAAAAGTTTGGCGTGTTCCGGATGCGGAAAGGGGATATCTGGATCCTTGAGTCGACGCTGCCGCATGGCGCGCTGAACTTTGCTTCCGATAACCGGCGCATTCTGAGTCTGGATTTTCAGTATGCGGATATACCGGCGCCGCATTACTCGCTGATCTTCAAGGACCATTCGATACGCGATGAAGCGATTCCCCCGGCACTGGTGTCGCGCACGCAGCTTGAGCCGGAAGATTTGCATGACTACCTCGAGCAACTGTCGACGTCGTTCAACGATAAGGACGATGCGGAGCATATTCTGGTCAAGCTGTCGAAGGTGCATCTGCGGTTTGAGTCGCCGGTTAGCGATATCTATAAGAATCTGACGAAGGTCGCAAAGATGACGCAAAGGCAAGACCTCGTCGAGCATTGCGAGAAGATGCAGAAGTTCTATATCGGATCGCGCGTGATGAATGAGCGGTTTCCGTTGCGGAAGGGGATTTGTTAGCGAGCGGAATTGCGGGGCGCCATGTGGTGCCCCGCGATTGCTTCGCTTCGCGCTAACCTATCTTTGCCAGCCATGTCCGATGCGCCATCCCATGCGGACGTGCTCGAAGCGCTTCGCGCGATATACGTTCGCCAACCCGATATGAATGTTCGCCCGTTGGTTCTCGATGAGTTGATGCGGCGGGAATTCGTCGATTGCGGTTGCAGGCGATCGGCCGACTGTGAGCCGCCTGCCTGCAGTGTCGACGGCGAACATCTGCGCCTGTTCGCCGTTACGTCACGCGGGCGCGCGGCGCTCGACTGGCTATTGAGCGTTCAGCGATCGCCGCGGTGGGAAAGGCTTCGATTGAGTCGGTATGGTGAGTAGTTCGATCTGCCCGGCGCATAAAACTTCGTAACGCGCGCGTCGGGCCGTTCTGGTTTAGAGATACGCAGCGGGTGGTGGAGGCTGGGGCGGATTGTGCTGTCCCATGCCCAACCACTCAACCGTCCGACGGCAATTGCCGGAGCCTCAATGCCAGACAATCCAGACACGCCAGGTGTCGTGACCAAACGACAAATTGAACGTATCGTGCTGGTACTGGCGATCGATTAGCGGTTGAGCCGCTTCTATACTGAGACAAACCGCAACTGCCAATTTCAGGCCTTGAGAAAACGGAGGCTTGACGGTACCCAATTTGGCAATATCCTCCTCGAATTCCTCGAAGAATTTATGGTCAATGGTCGACCGCCCCTGATCGGATGATCGGAAAAGCGATTCCGCTTTTAACTCGATGCAGATGTATTGCTGATTTCTCGACGTAACCAGCACGTCGACCGCCTTGTTTGTGTCCGTGTAGATGTGCTGCTCCGTCTGCACCGATGGCTCACCCGGTAGCGTGCGCAATGCCTGAGCGACCCAGTTCCTGAGCATCTGCTCCCACCCGCCTTTGGTCATGTAGTACGTCGGGATGTCTTGCTGGTGATGAACCAGCACGCCTTGAATCCAGCCAATGACCGTCTTTGAAGAAACTTCGCCTGTGAAGGTCGACATTTGATCTCTCCTGTGGATAGTGGTGCTGTTCCGGTAAAGCCGACTCCGGCCATGACGCGGAAACAGGCACCGTCCCCAGGATACTTATGACCGGCCAGGTGCTTGATGACGCTTTCTGATATCGCGCTCCAGCATGCATGCAGTGCAATCATGCTGTTATACGCGCTCGACCTGCTATAGTGCTTCCCACCCAGATTTCGCCGCTGTGTCACAAACACGAATACGCATGACGCACAAATCCTGTGCGCCGCATCCAGAAAGAGTGCAATCGTCAATAGTCAATCGCGCTTGCCTTGCACCAAACGGACACGAATTAACCCAAATTCCTATCGAAGCAACTTGGCATTAAATTTGCTGATTTAAAACAATTGCAAAGCATGGCGCGCCCTCGCCTTTAAGACTTTGCCCTGCTGCTAAAGGCACCGAAGCCTGAACTCGCCACGCGTGGCGGTTCAGGCTTTTTTATCGCGAGAACAAAAACCTTGAAGCGCGAAGACGTCCCCATTGGATTGCTCTGGTCGACCCACGGCACTTATGAACGCCTCGGCCGCAGTTCGCTCGCCGGGGCTAGCCATGCGATCGATCGCATCAACCGCCTGGGCCTATACGGATTCCAGTTGCGCGCAATTCACTACGATCCGCACGGCGAGGCGGAGCGCTATCGAGACGGCGCGGCCAGGCTGCTTGGCGGTGGCGCACGGCATATCTTCGGTGCGACCACATCGGCGAGCCGCAAAGACATCGCGCCCGACCTGCAGCAGCATCACGCATTGCTGTGGTATTCGTGCTCGTATGAGGGCTTCGAGAGCGACGAAAACGTCGTCTATCTGGGCGCAACGCCTAATCAGGCGTTGCTGCCGCTGTTGCGTCATGCACTCGATGCATTCGGCAAGACCGCCTTTCTGATCGGCTCCGATTATGTGTGGGGCTGGGAAAGCAACCGCATTACGCGCGAAGTGCTGCAGTTTGCCGGCGGCGAAGTGCTCGGCGAGCACTACCTTGATCTCGGCGCAACCGAAGGTATCGACAATCTGGTCGATGAACTGCTCGCCTCTGCACCAGCATTCGTGCTCAACAACCTCGTCGGCGAGTCGTCGTATTCGTTCCTGAAAGCGCTCGATCGAGCCAGCGCACGCGCCGGACAACGTCTGCCCGTCCTCAGCTACGACCTCACCGAAGCAGAGCTCGACAAGATCGGACCGCTACAGGCACTGCGGCTTATCACCGCCGGTCCGTACTTCGAAGAGCTCGTGCCCGAGTTCACACGCAGGCAGTACCACGAATACGGGCAAGTGCGCCTTTCGCATTTCTACACCGGCGCTCACGTGTCGATCGAACTCTTCGCACAAGCACGCGCGGAGTGCGGCACCGACGACCCGGCGCAGTTGCTCGCGTATCTGCATCAGACGCCTGTCATTACATCGATCGGCACGATCCGGCTGTGCTCGCACAACAACCACGGCGCGCTGCCTTGTCATATTGCCGAGCTTGCAGGGGACCGCTTTCGCATCGTGCATAGCGAGCCGCGTGCGGTCGAGGCCGATCCGTATCTGACCCAAACCGATCTACGGACTTTTCAAAACCATACGGGTGATGCCGCCAGCCGTCATCTAAGGATCGTGAAGTGAATCCGACCACTACCGCCCCCGACCTGCGCGATCAACGCGTCGCGCTGATCGATTGCAGCGAGCGACATCAGGCGAGCCTCGAAAAGAGCCTTCAGCGGCTCGGCATCCGCTGGCTTGTCGTGCGCGACAACGCGATGACGCCACTCGACGATTGCTTTGCCGCGATCGTCGAGCTCGATACGTTCAACAGCCCGGACGTCGTCGAGCAATTGCGTGCGCGCGGGATGCCGATCTGCGCGCTCACGCGCCAGGAAACGCTGTCGCAGATCCAGCGCGGCGTCGCGCTCGGCGCCACCGCGATGCTGCATCAGCCGATCACGCAAGGCACCGTCTATACCGCATTAATGATGGCGTTCGCGCTCAGTCACCAGATCGGCGCATTGAATGCACGCAACGCGTCGCTACAGAAGAAGCTCGAAAGCTACCCGCTCGTCGCGCAGGCAATTGCCCGCCTGATCGTGGAACTGGATCTCAGCGAAGACGAAGCCTATGAGCGGCTACGTTCCCGCGCGATGGCCACGCACCGGAGCCTCGTCGAAGTTAGCGACGAAGTGCTTCGCCAAACCGCCGCGTCACGTCGAGCCTCTTCATGAACCTTCTGCTGCGCATTCTGCGCCGTCCGTCCGCGTGTCTTTCGCTGGCGTTTATCGTCGTGCTCGTCGGAGTCGCGGTTTTCGCGCCTTGGATCGCGCGGTTCGATCCGATGCTGCAACTGCCCGACGGCCTCACCGTCGAAGGCGCGCCGCTGCCGCCCGACCACACGTACTGGCTGGGCACCGATCTGCTCGGACGCGACCTCTTTTCGCGCCTGATTTACGGCGCGCGTACGTCGCTGCTGATCGGCGTCGTGGCAAACGGCATGGCGGTGCTGGTCGGCACGCTGGTCGGACTTATCTCCGGATTCGCGCGCGGCTGGTTCGGCTCGCTGCTGATGCGCTTCGCCGATCTGATGATGGCCTTTCCCGCTTTGCTGCTCGCGATCACGTTAGCCGCGGTGTTCCGGCCCGGCATCTGGATCGTCGCACTCGTGATCGCGATGGTGAACTGGGTGCAGATTGCGCGCGTGATCTATACGGAAACGCTGTCGCTGAGCGCACGCGAGTTCATCGTGGTCGAGCGTGCACTCGGTGCCGGCCCGATGCGCATTCTGTTCTCGCACCTGTTGCCGCATCTGGTGCCGACGATCCTCGTGTGGGCGACGCTCGGCATTTCAACGACGGTGCTGCTCGAAGCCACGCTGTCCTATCTCGGCGTCGGCGTGCAACCGCCGATGCCCAGTTGGGGAAACATCATCTTCGAAAGCCAGACCTATTTCAGCACCGCGCCCTGGCTTGTGATGTTCCCGGGCCTCGGCATCGTGCTGCTGTCGCTGTCGTTCAATCTGCTCGGCGACGCGTTGCGCGATGAGCTCGATCCCACGCTGAAGGAGGCCCACTAAATGGCGCGCTTTCTGATCCGTCGCCTCGCGCACGCGCTGGCGATCCTGCTGGGCATCACGTTCATCACCTACGCGCTGCTCTACCTGCTGCCCGCCGACCCGGTGCAGCAGATTGCCGGCCGCAACGCGACACCCGGCATGCTCGCGAGCATCCGGCATCAACTCGGACTCGACGAACCGTTCTGGCTGCAATACGTGCATTACGTCGTGCGGCTGCTGCACGGCGACCTCGGGCACTCGTATGTGCAACGCACCGATGTCAGCGCGCTTGTGCTGTCGCGCCTGTGGCCGTCGCTGCAGCTGATGTTCTGGGGCATCGCCTGTGAGATCGCGCTCGGCGTGACGATCGGCATGATCTCCGCGCTCAGACGCGGCACCTCAGTCGACCGCGCGACGATGATGTTCGCGTTTGTCGGCGTATCGGCGCCGCAGTTTATCGCCGCGCTGCTCGTGCTCTATCTGTTCGCGATCCGGCTCGAGTGGTTTCCGATCGGTGGCTATGGCGGCGCAGCGCATCTTGTACTGCCCGCGCTCACGCTCGGCGTGCTCGGCAGTGGCTGGTACTCGCGGATGATGCGTTCGTCGATGATCGAAGTGTTGCATCAGGACTTCATCCGCACCGCGCGCGCGAAGGGCCTCACGCGCTGGCGCGTGATCATGCGCCATGTGCTGCCCAACGCGGTACTCCCCATCGTGCCGATGATCGGCATGGACATCGGCTATTTCATGGGCGGTCTGGTCGTCGTCGAGTCGGTGTTCGGCTGGCCGGGCGTCGGTCAGCTCACCTGGCAGGCAATCCAGCAAGTCGACACGCCGATCATCGTCGGCATGACGACGCTGTCCGCGATCGCGGTGCTGCTCGGCAACTTCGCCGCCGATCTCGTGATTCCGTATATCGATCCACGCATCAAGCTCTCGCATCGCTAACCCTGTCACTGTCACTACGCGCAGTCCAATCCATCGACAACAAGAAGGCTCGTCCCATGAAAAAGCTGCTTTTGTCCCAGACCGTCGCGGCGCTCGTCGCACTGCATGCCGGTTTCGCGTGCGCCGCCGATACGCCTAAAAACGGCGGCACGATCACGATCACGTACCAGAACGACGTGAGCACGCTCGATCCCGCGATCGGCTACGACTGGCAAAACTGGTCGCTGATCAAGAGCGTGTTCGACCGCCTGATGGATTACAAGCCGGGCACGACGGACCTCGTGCCGTCGCTGGCCGAGAGCTATACGGTGTCGCCCGACGGCACGGTCTATACGTTCAAGCTGCGCCACGGCGTGCAGTTCACGAACGGCCGCGAAATGAAGGCCAGCGACGTCAAATATTCGCTGGAGCGCACGGTCAATCCGAAGACGCAGAGCCCCGGTGCGAGCTTCTTCGCGTCGATCAAAGGCTACCAGGAGGTCGCGGACGGCAAGACGACGAACCTTGCCGGCGTGAAAGCACTCGACGACTACACGGTGCAGCTCACGCTGACACGCCCTGACGCGACGTTCCTGCAAGTGCTGGCGCTGAACTTCGCGTCGGTGGTGCCGAAGGAAGCGGTCGAACAGGCGAAGGGCGACTTCGGCCATCATCCGGTGGGCAGCGGCGCGTTCAGCCTCGCGAGCTGGCAGCTCGGGCACGAGATCGTGTTCAAGAAGAACCCGAACTACTTCCAGAAGGGCCTTCCGCGCGTCGACGGGATGACGTTCCAGATTGGCCAGGACCCGTCGGTCGCGTTGCTGCGCCTCGAGCGCGGCGAAGTGGATATTGCCGGCGACGGTGTGCCGCCCGCGCAATACCTGCAATTCCGCGCCGATCCGCGCTACAAGGGCCTGCTGGTCGTCGGCTCGCAACTGGAGACGAGCTACCTGACGCTGAAGACGACGCTGCCGCCGTTCGACAACCTGAAGGTTCGCCAGGCGGTGAACATGGCGATCAACAAGGACCACGTGATTCGCATCATCAACGGCCGCGCCAAGGTCGCGAATCAGATTCTGCCGCCGGGCATGACCGCGTTCGACCCTGCATTCAAGGGCTATTCGTACGATCCGGCCGGCGCGAAGAAACTGTTGGCCGAGGCCGGCTACGCGAAGGGCTTCAACACGGAGCTGTACGTGATGAACACTGATCCGCAGCCGCGCATCGCCCAGGCGATCCAGCAGGACCTCGCGCAAGTCGGCATCAAGGTGGAGATCAAGTCGCTCGAGCAGAGCAACATCATCGCGGCGGGCGGCACGCGCGACAAGGCGCCGATGATCTGGTCGGGCGGCATGGGGTGGCTTGCCGACTTTCCGGATCCGTCCGACTTCTACGGCCCGATCCTGAGCTGCTCGAGCGCGACGCCCGGCGGCTGGAACTGGGCGCTCTATTGCAACAAGGCACTCGATACCGCGGCCACCCAGGCCGACTCGCTCGTGAAGCCCGATCAGGCGGCCGAGCGCGCCGCGAAATGGACCGGCATCTACCGTCAGGTGATGGCCGACGCGCCGTGGGTACCGGTGTTCAACGAAGCGCGCATCACGGTGCGCTCGCCGCGGATGGGCGGCGCGGACGCGCTGTACACGGACCCGGTTCACTATCCGGTCAACTACGAAAACATCTGGGTGAAGTGATGTGCAAGCAATGCGATATCCGCACGATTCACGCGTTGCAGCACCATTTCGGCTGGGACAACAGCATCGCGCCGGTGCTGCGAGCCACACCGGGTGACTGGCTCGAATTCGACTGCCACGATTCGAGCAACGGCTATTTCAAGCACGATTCGGTAGCCGCCGATGTGAGCGCGATGCCGTTCGACAAGATCAATCCGGTCAGCGGCCCGGTTTATGTGGAGGGCGCGCAACCGGGCGACGTGCTGAAGGTGACGATCGACAGCTTCAAGCCGAGCGGCTTCGGCTGGACTGCGAACATCCCGGGCTTCGGCCTGCTAGCCGACCAGTTCACCGAACCCGCGCTGCAACTGTGGCAGTACGACAGCGCCGCGCTCACGCCGGCGGCGTTCGGCGAGTACGCGAGGGTGCCGCTCAAGCCGTTTGCGGGGACGATCGGTGTCGCGCCCGCGGAAGCGGGACGGCATTCGGTGGTGCCACCGCGGCGCGTAGGCGGCAACCTCGACATACGCGATCTCGCGGCGGGCACGGTGCTGTATTTGCCGGTGGAAGTGGAAGGCGCGCTGTTTTCGATTGGCGATACGCATGCGGCGCAGGGCGATGGGGAAGTGTGCGGGACCGCCATCGAAAGCGCGATGAGCGTGACGCTCAAACTCGATCTGATCAAGAACGAAAAGCTCGCGACACCGCGCTTCAGCACGCCGGGGCCGGTGACACGGCATCTTGACGGAATGGGCTACGAAGTGTGCACCGGCATCGGCAACGATCTGATGCAGGCCGCGCGTGACGCCGTGAGCCGTACCGTTGACTGGCTTTGCGCGACGCATCAGATGCCGGCGGAGGACGCGTACATGCTGTGTTCGGTGTGCGGCGATCTGCGGATCAGCGAAATTGTGGACGCGCCGAACTGGGTGGTGTCGTTCTACTTCCCGAAGATTGTATTTGCATGAGGGCGTCGATGTCCGCGCTGACAGATGTGGAACAGGTGGCGCCAGAGGCCGCGTTGAAGGTCGAGCGGTTGACCGTCGAAGTGGGCACGGGGGCGGCGAGCCGCTACCTCGTGCGCGATATCAGCTTTGCCGTCGAAGCGGGCAAGACGCTTTGCATCGCGGGCGAATCGGGGAGCGGCAAGTCGATCACGTCGCTCGCGATCATGGGGCTGCTGCCTCGCGCGGCGCGCGTCGCGGCCGGCGTGGTCCGCTTCGGCGGCAGCGACCTCACGACCCTGAAGCAGTCACAGATGGAAGCGATACGCGGCAAGCAGATCGCGATGATCTTCCAGGAGCCGATGACGTCGCTCAACCCGCTGATGACGGTGGGGCAGCAACTCGCGGAGACGCTGCGGCGGCATGAGCATGCGGATAAGCGTGCGGCGCGCGCGGCGAGTCTGGCGATGCTTGAGGCGGTGCATATGACGGAGGCGGCGAGGCGGTTGGATCAGTATCCGCATGAACTATCTGGCGGGATGCGGCAGCGGGTGATGATCGCGATGGCGATGCTGTGCAAGCCAAGGGTGTTGATCGCTGATGAGCCGACTACGGCGCTTGATGTCACCGTGCAAGCGCAGATTCTTGAGTTGATGCGGGAGTTGCAGCGTGAATTCGGGACCGCGATGGTGATGATCACCCATGACATGGGCGTCGTCGCGGAAATGGCCGATGAGATTGCGATCATGCAACAGGGTGAGCTTCGGGAGATTGCAACGGCACGGAAGTTGTTTCGGGAGCCGAAGCATGACTATACGAAGGCGCTGCTGGCGGCTGTGCCGATGCCGGGGACGCAGCCGGCGCCGGAGTCGCGTGCTGAAGAGCCGGTGGTGTTGCGCGTTGAACACCTCGCGGTGCGCTTTCCGATGCGCAAGGAAGGTTGGGGCGCGCAGCAGTATCTGCATGCGGTAGAAGACGTCAGCTTTGAATTGCGGCGCGGTGAGACGCTCGGGCTGGTCGGGGAAAGTGGGTGCGGGAAGTCGACGACTGGTAAGGCACTGATCAACATGGTGCCCTATGAAGGAAGTATTCAGCTGTTTGGGCGCGAGTTGAACGGGTGCGACCGTGCAGCGTTGCAGGAGGCGCGGCGGGATGTGCAGATGATTTTTCAAGACCCGTATGCGTCGCTGAATCCTAGGAAGACAGTGCTTGATCTGGTCGGTGAGCCGCTGCTGATACATCAGCAGATGCCGCTGGGGCAACGGACTGAACGGGTGGCTGCGCTGTTGGAACAGGTTGGGCTGAGCGCGGATGTGATGAAGCGGTATCCGCATCAGTTTTCAGGTGGGCAGAGACAGCGGATTTGTATTGCGCGTGCGTTGAGCTTGAACCCGAAGATTATTGTCGCGGATGAATCGGTGGCTGCGCTTGATGTGTCCATTCGCGCACAAGTGCTGGAGATCTTCGAGCAGTTGCAACGCGAGCACCAGATCAGCTATGTGTTCGTGTCGCATGATATGTCGGTGATCGAGCGCGTGTGCCATCGGGTTGCCGTGATGTACGGTGGGCGCATTGTTGAGATCGGCAGGCGTGATCGCGTGCTGAAGCATCCGCAGCACCCTTATACGCGTCGATTGCTCGACGCTGTGCCGATTCCCGATGTCGACTTCAAGCGGGATTTTCGAAGTTTGCTTAAGGATATCGAGCGGAGAAATCCGGTTTATCCGGAAGGGTATTTGCCGCCGAAGCCCGTGTTTGATGCGGTGGCGGAGGATCATTACGTGGCGGTGCAGTGAGTTGAAAAAAGGAGGCGCGTATGGAAATGGTCCTGGTGATGTCGAGCGCGATTCGCGCGGTCGGTTACGATCCCCAACGCATGCATATGCGAATCCTTTTTCAACAGGGGCACAGCTACGACTTTTGTCGTGTTCCCGAGCATGTCTATCGTGAGTTGCTGGAAGCGCGGTCCAAGGGCAGCTATTACAACGACCATATTCGGGACAAGTACCCCTGCTAGCACGCTACAACCAGCGCCCTTCACCCCAAGAGCGCTGGTTTAACCGCAGCTGGATCGATCGACCCCAATCAAGCGTCCCTACGTTTAAACCGGCACGTTGCCACTCATCCCCATCGCCGGATCGCTAACCGTGTGCTTACCGGTCTCCACCCGCCCGGCAAATCGGCGGTAAAAAGCCGGATCGCTATCGCAGGTCACAGCAAAGTCGTACCACTGCCCCGACGACGCCAGTGACCAATGCTGCGTGTCCATCCCCGCGCCAGCCAGTTTGACCTGCCACGGACCGTCCGTCCGATACGCGAGCGGCGTAATCGTGAACGTGCACGGAGCCTTACCGGTATTCATCAGGTCGGCATACACATCGCCGTTAGCGATGTCATAGCAGACACGAATTTCCGGCGTAACCCCGCTGTCGGCCAGACGACCGAGATTGCCCTTGAAATGCCGGTGATAACCGTTCGGGCCTAACACCCAGAGGTCATACATGCCGAGGTTGTCCTGCTGCGCGTTCCAGCTACCGCTCAGCGTCTTCCCGGCTTCGACCACATACCGACGCGGCACGCGATTCAGCTTGTAACGGTCATAGACATGAAACACCGCCGCCTGGGTACCGGTATTCGAGAACAACAACTCGACCGTGCCGTTAGCCGCGCAGCGCGCACTCGTGTGCAACTCATACGGCAACGCGCGAGAGGGCCGCGTACCGCTTGCCTGGATCGGCAACTGCATATCGACCGGCAGCGGCACAGCGGGCAGCGCCTGCTGCGACTTGCGCAACTGGTCGGCCTCGGCTCGTGTGCTGCGACCGTTCAACGTCGGCAACGACTCGTTGTTCGGTGTCTTGAAGTTGAACACGCTGGTCAAGTCTCCGCACACCGCGCGACGGAACGGGCTGATGTTGGGCTCCTTCACGCCAAAGCGCTCTTCAAGAAAGCGCAGCACCGACGTGTGGTCGAACACCTGCGAATTGACCCAGCCACCGCGACTCCACGGCGAGATTGCATACAGCGGCACACGCGGGCCGGGCCCGTACACGCGGCCGTCCTGCGCCGGCTGACCGGAGCTGCCCGGCGGCGGCGGAAACGCATGGTACTCGAAGCGCATGTCGTCATCGGACAGCGTGCTTTTGCCTGCCAGCGACTGGTCAGCATTGCGCGACGGCGCCGACGGCGAAGGCATATGGTCGAAGTAACCGTCGTTCTCGTCGAAGTTCACCAGCAGCACGGTTTTGCTCCATACCTCGGGCACCGCCGTCAGCGCATCCAGAACCTCCTGCAGGAACCACGCGCCCTGAACCGGACTCGACGGACCCGGGTGTTCGCAATAGATGGACGGCGCATTGATCCAGCTGACCTGCGGCAGCCTGCCTTCACGAATATCGCGCTTGAACGCATCGAGGTAGGTTTCCGGCGTGGTGCCGGGCAGCGTGTTCGCGATGCCCTTATACAGCGGGTTCGCGGCGTTGTCCGCGGCGGCATCGTACGCGTGATAAGGCAGCGGCTGTCCGGTATTGGCATAGGGCGCGCCCGGCGATCCGCCACTGGCCACGGGGAAGCCCGAGGCGAGATTGGCGCGGCGGAATTGCTGGAAGGCGCCCAGCATGTTGTCGCCCCACTCGTCCGGCATGTTCTGGTACGAGATCCAGCTTACGCCCGCTTCTTCGAGACGCTCTGCATAGGTCTTCCACGTGTAGCCGGTATTGACCGACGCCGGAAGACCATCCATGTAATCCCACTCGTTGTTGACGAACGCCACGCCGGCGGCGGTGGGGCCGTTGGTGCCGGTGATGTGGAACGAGCGGTTCGCGTCGGTACCCGTATGCATCGAACAGTGATACGCATCGCACAACGTGAAGGCGTTGGCCAACGCGAACTGGAACGGGATTTCCTTCTCTTTGAAGTAGCCCATTGAGACATCGGCCTTGTAGGTGGGCCAGTTCGACATCCGGCCGCTGTCCCACGCGTTCTGGCTATCCACCCACGAGTGGTTGGCGCCCGATGCGCGCTGCGCATTGTTCGCGGTGCCGTCCAGGTGATACGGGGTGAGCACCGCGCCATTGCTGCGTTGCTGCTGCCAGACCTTGCGGCCGTTGGCCATTGGAATGGTGAAGCGGTCGCCGAAGCCGCGCACGCCCTTGAGCGTGCCGAAATAATGGTCGAACGAGCGATTCTCCTGCATCAGGATAATCACATGCTCGACGTCTTTGATCGTGCCGGTGGCGTTGTTGGCGGGAATCGCCAGCGCGCGTCGGATGCTAAGCGGGAAGCTGGCCAGCGTGGCAGCGGCAAAGCCGACGCCACTCGCGGTTTTTAGAAAATTGCGGCGTGATGTCATTGACGGTTCTGTGCAGGCGGGGTCGTGGCTCAAGGCGCGCAGCGCTTGACCGGGGCAGGTTGTTCGGCGTCCGACGTCGCGGGCGTGTTCGTCGGCGAATCGCTGCCACCGCACGCGGCGAGCGTGGCGGCCGCGATCAGGGAAGCGACAAGCGTTCTGATGAGGCTCTTAAGGGACATGGCGTCAAGGTCGTCTGATTACCGAAAGCTCATTGTTTAAATGATGAAAGTAATGCGTAATGAGGACGGGAGTTTAGGAAGGCTATGTGACAGGCGTGTGATTCATCGCGCATGCTTTGGAGCGCGATAAAGGAGGCGTTTGACAGGGGTGGCCAGGTTTGTTGCCAGGCGGGTCGTTGGCGGTGCTGCTACGCGTGGCAGGGACGGTGGTGTGCGTTATGCCGGTGAAGAGTCGCTACGCGTCGGATTGCGCGGCGCGGCCGTTTCGGTCAAGCGATGGCTGTAGTGGATGTCGCGCTGCGCTGGCGCGAAGGGCTGATGTGGACGGGTATGCCTTGTTAGCGGCGGGCACTCCGCATCAACTCGATGCGGGCCATACCGCATCGAAAAGCGCGGGCATGATCACGCCGGCAGCACCAACAAGATTGAACCGCGCGTGACTGTCGAGGGAGGTTGAATTCGGGTTGACCTGGACCACCGTCACGCGGCGTCGTGCGGCTAGAAGGGGTAGACCCGCTGCTGGTTGAACGAGCGACGAGGTGCCGACGCTGAACAGCACGTCACATGCGTCACATGCTTCGACGGCTGCATTCCATTCCGCCTCAGGCAGCATCTCGCCGAACCAGACGACGCCGGGACGTATGTACCCATTGCAGCGGTTGCATTGGGGCGGTGCGAGGCGTCGGCCGCCCTCGGGCTCGTCGGGTGTTCCAGGCTGAAGTGCATGGGGCTGTCGGCATGCAAAACAAAATGGTCGATTCAATTGGCCGTGAAGATGCAGCACGTTGTGGCTGCCCGCGCGCTCGTGCAGGTCGTCGACGTTTTGCGTGATCACGTCGACGCTGGCGACTTGCGACGCAATAGCCGCGATCGCCCGATGCGCTGCATTCGGTTCGGCCTTCATCACTTGCATGCGCCGCCATTCGTACCAGCCCCAGACCAGTTCGCGATCGCGCGTAAAGGCGTCGGCGGTCGCCAGTTGCTCTGCGCTGTAGCGCTCCCAGAGGCCGGTCATCGCGTCGCGGAAGGTGGGGATGCCGCTTTCCGCGGAAACGCCTGCGCCTGTTAGGAAGACAACTTTCTTTGCGACGTGTAGCGCAGCGATCAGTTCTGGTGGGATGGTGACCGTCATAGTGGTGTTCCTGCGCGCTGACTCTGTTTTAACCCGAGTGCCGATGTGCCTTCCATACTTCCACGTACCGCAACGCCTGCTCACACTGATCAAGCGTCAACGCATGAAGACTCGACGGCAACGGATCGAAACCCAGCTCCGCCGCGACCCACCGGATCGCTTTGGCGCGAGCCTCGAAAACACTGATGCCGTCGCGCCGTGTCTTCGCTTCCGCTAACGGTTCGAGCATATCGTGCAAGCGGCTTTTCGCGTCGCGTAGGGGTGCATTGGCAAGGCGGCCAAGCGGCACGTTGTGCTTGCTGCGCGGACGCACACCGATCCACGCGCCGCATGGTGTGCACGTCCACACTGCGCCGTGGTCGTCGCGGTACGGGTAGGCCGCGTCGCCGAATTGCGCGAGCTGCGCACGCGCGCCGCAGTAGTCGCAATGCGGTTGGGGAACAGCTTTGACGGGGCGGCCGACTCGCACGGGGGTTTCCTTCTTTGCTAGAAGCAGTACAACAGCATAACAATTTTGCTGGGGCGAAGCGTTCGTCTGTACCGGCTTCACCGCGTTGTTGTGGGGACAGTGCTTAAGCGCTCGCTTTCTGTACGGGTATTCATCGGGTTCGTATCCCCTGTCATTATTTCTGTGTGCGGGCTCCGCGTCTGCAGCCACTCAAGCGCGTGCGCCTGACCGATCCTGTAACGCGATCAGTCTCGGTGGCTCCGCGCATTTGCATACGCACCAATCGCCGGAGAGTGCGGACATCCGACCGTCCGGGCCTCGTTCGCGCGGACCGGCGCCGGTGCAGACGATCTTGCCTGTGCTGTTGCATTTCCGGCAGCACACGAGATCGCCTTCATAGGCGACTGCGCGGCCTAGAAGCAAATCGTGGATGCATGTGGCGATGACGAGGCCGCCGGCCGTCGTGGTGTCGCCGTTGCAGATGTCGTGGCGGATGTTGATCTCCTGTTGCTATGTGTCAGTAGATGTTCGATTCATGTAGCCCGCGACGGGCACGACATGCCACTGTTCGAACTCGGGATCAAAGAGCGTGACTTCTATCGGTAGCGAGGGCGCTTCTTCGGTAACCTTCATCGACGCCACCGCACGCGTCACTACGTCTGTCACGCGTGCAGAACTCCATTTCGTCACGTTGTAGTTCGCCTCGCGCCATGCGAACAATCCCGCGTGTTCGTAAAGCCCATCGATCAGGTCGAGCGCACCCTGTCGATTTCAAAACACGGCGGCGGATTCGAAGTATTTGTGCGGTGAACCATCTGGCGTCCGAATGCGCCTAGACCACGGTCGGGTCGCAAAAGAATCTTCCCATCACGCAGCGGCCACCCGAGAGGAACGTCAACTGCTAGCCATCCTCCATCCGCTGTTAGAAATACTTTGGGATCGATCCACCCCCGCGTGCGCCACGTCAAAGCGCCGGCCGATCATCGCGGTGTATTCGGTTTCGATCAAAGCGTGGATTGGAGATACGTAACAGGCGATGGCGCTTTGGTTGCTGGCGATTTGCAACCTGCCGTTCTCCCAGGGGCGGGCGAGGACGTAGGCTGGGATTTCTGAAAAGTACCGGAAGTGTTGATTGCTGTTGTGGGTTGATATTGGCTTCAATTTGGTCTCTGGAAGAGAGTCAGTTCGATGTGGAGAAATTCAAGAATTCCTTTTTTCAGACACCGTATTTGGACTTACTTCTGTACGGTCCCGAGTTTTCGAGAAACATAGAGGCATTTTTGCTTAACCCGAAAAATTGGGAAAATATTTTTTCCCGTCATACAAACGTGGCCCCAGTTCCTGAAGCTTCCGTCTGATGGAAGCGGCATCCTTGAACTGGTACTCTTTCACGACACCATTCATTACGCCGTCCCAACCCTCACCGAACTCGCTCATCAAAGTCTCATTTGGCGTGAATTTTTTATGAGGTGCGGTTTTTGAGAATTTATAAATATAAAGCCTATAAAAATCCCCTTGAAAATCGGACGCGTGACTATTTGTCGTCCATTTGACGAGCACTAGAAAGCTTTGCTTTTTCCAAAACAAAACCGTAACGACTTCCGGACTGCCACCTTCCACAGAATATTGATCGATTACTTCACGTTCGCCATTCATACATTGCCACGTTACCTTGATATCGCGCACGGGCGAACCCAACGCGCCATTTTCACGGGGATATGGTTCGTTAGAGAAATTGATAGAACAACGCCTCTGCAGACGATCTGCCTCAATGCTCGGCGGAGAAGGTGTAGGGCCAGCGTATACTGCAGATGACACTAAGAGATAGCTCAAAAACAATAGGCGTTTCATTGCCACCCATTTTCTCCGGTTGCAGCTCGGTCTAATTTAGACAGCCTTTTTTTAATGGATATCGCATCCTTATATTTAAAACGCACGCGTGCACCCTCCTGCCTTCCATCGATTCCGGAGCCAAACGTTTCGGACAAGTGGCCGTCGACTTTAAATGTTAGTGTGCCACTTGGACTATACGACGTGGCGTATGCTTTAACCTCGTAATAATCCCCCTCCGTCTCAACGCCAGGAAGATAATAATGCCACTTCACAATGAGAAACAGAAATGCGCGCGACCTGAAGTGAGCCGCAAATACGCTGACAATCTCCGGCAATGCTGATCCCTCTTGCTTAAATTCGGCAATTTCGCACCTACCGCCATGCGACGAAGCAAAGCTCACTGTCATTCGCTGTGGCTCGGAACGACCGCGATTGATAACGATGAAGCCAGTTTCGGATGAAATGGCAGTCGGAATCCTTTCCTCGACAAATCTTGGAAGCGAGGACTCCGCCAACACGTGAGATGGCGAAAAGCCAAGTATGAAGATCGAAATAATGCAATTCAAGAATCTCAATTTTCAAACTCTCCGCGACTTCCTTGTCGTAAGGTCCACGGCGCGACCCATTGAGCGTGATGCGTAACTTTTGTCGTCGATCCGCGACATGGGAAGTCTTATTTTCGTCCCATACCATCGTTTCCCAATTGCATTCGACGAATCCATGACTGAAAGCGCAAACATGTACGCATGTGTCATACATCCAATCTCCGCCATTCCGCTTTAGCGGAACGACCAACGTCGAGCGATCATTTGTGAAACTTTCACGAATAATTGCATAGCTGTTCTGGTACTTGATGATTGATACGTTAGCCGGCGTTCCTTCATCACCGATTTTGGTTACAACAACCTTATCCGCTCGAAATCGATCTTGAAGCGCGCCATTGCGTCCAAGATATAGATTGCAATCACGGTTTCGAAGATCGCAGTAGACGCTCGCACTTGCCAACAAGGCATAAGTAACGAGCAGCACACACAAGAGCGTCCTCATATACACCACTTGAGAATTTTCGCGAATTTTTCCGCGCACTCTATTTGATCAAGCACGTCCTAATCGAATCCTCAGTCCAAAATCGCTTTCAAAGGCTCCGGGACGTTATATATTCTGCCGTCATATTTCACAACAAACCGCCTCGAATCTATTTTTTCTTCGACATCTTTACAGGAAATATGATCCCATTTTCTACTAAAAAAACTCCTCGTATTTCTCACATTTAAATCAAAATATCCATGTGATTTTGATTTTCCGATCGACACAATAGTCTTCGCGGCAATCTCGTTGGGATAGCAATGGTCATCGCCCTCACTATTGCGTTGATACGAGCGCATTCCATTAACGATCTTTCTCAGATTTCTTCCATCCAATACATACAGATTCATAAATCCACCGTAAAACGGCGCCGCTACAGAATAATTTTGGTGCATCACTTCGATACCAAACGCGATCAAAGATGGGCTGACCTTGTAGTCGGCAGTATCGATCTTTACGCCGGTTGGTATGATTGCGTCTACCACTTCGAGCCTGGGTTCATCGAGCTTGCCGAGTACGATATTTCGCCTTTCATTAACAACAGCCAACATAAGTCCAAAATATTCCATATTGCCAAATTTTTCTGAAACAGCATGTCTATACGGGACGGCAATAATGGTCAAATCCGATCTTTGTGGCCATGTTTTGCAAACATACGCCGGACCAAAATCCCTGACAAAATTAACGCTGTTTTTAGCGGCTTGAATATTCTCCTTCAAAGCAATTGCGATTTCTTCCGCATGTTCACCACAAGCAAGTGCACATCGACTAACACAGAGGAACGTCAAGGCAAGGAAAACTAGCTTCATTCCGCAAATTCCGAGAAAATCATGTTATTCAATATGTTACGGAAGTGGCTTCGACGCGCCGCGTAACTACTCGTCGATTTATTTATCACCCGAGTAATGTCATCAACCTTTCCATCCAAGCTGCTCATATCCGTCTCGTCGGCGATCTCATAAAGCTTTGCGTTCAACCAGAAAAATACGCCCGCTCGAACGGCGTATTTCATCTGACTGAGAAGCTCGGGGTTTTTTACAAAATCGACATTTTCGCCCGGCCATATGTCCGGATAAGCGGCATTGAATGCTGTATAGTTATATCTTCCAGTCGTTTGCTTTAACCCACGGCCTCTATATCGCCATCCATCTCGGCTTTCAATGGAGCCGTTTCCCAGACTGGTGACACCACTTATTCCGTTATAAGCACGGTTTGCTATCTCTTGTTGATCCGCTGCGTGAAGCGACGTTCGGCCATACATTTCTGACTCGGACGGATGATTGCGAAAGTAAGAGAAATTGCTTTTCAAAGCATTGGGCACATAGTCCAGCACTTCTTCTAGCCGGAACAAAGAGCCTGTTTCCTCCCTTACCTGCGCGAAAAAGTGTGCAAGCCGGAATTCAGTATCCAGGCGATAACCCGACATGTTGGAATTGATCTCGCCTGCGAGCTCGGACAGCGTTTCAACTGGCACGTCGGAGTTGGTCCATATCTTTCTGAGCATTGTTGTGGTGACGGTCGGCCTTCTCGAAAAATTCGCCACCAGCGCAACCGGATGAATGTGATGCACCACCGGACTATCCGGAAAGCCATCGACCTTGCCCTTCACGTCATCCCACCACTGCAGCTTTTTGATCCGCTGAAGTTCGCACTCCCAGTTCTCACGCGCATTGCGCATCAGCGGCGTGATCGCTTCCCAACGCGCCATGTTGCCGCCCCACTCGCTTTCGTAGCGCAAGACGAGATGCGCAAGTTCGCTGCCAAGGCCCGGCTGGCTGGTCGCCCGCTGCAGCTTCACCGCCGTCACCGCGATGCGACCGTCCTCGTCGGGTGGCTGAGTGCCTCCGCCCGGCACCGGCGAACGCGCGACGATCTCTTCGAGTCGGCGCAGCAGCACACTGTTATTTACCGCTTCCGTCGAAGGTGCGAATTTGCGCTTCTCCTCGGAGTTCGCCGAATCGGTCACCGACAGATTGCGCAGGAACGCATCGGTCAACTGGATACCGGTCGCATCCACCAGTTCGAAACCGGGCCACGCCCACGGGCTCTCCCACTGCGTGCCCGGATGATCCTTTTCACAGACCCAGCCCGATTGGTACTCGCCGTTGGCCGGTATCGCCTGCACTCGCCACCAGCGCACGCCGTGGTCGTCGATTGCACGAACATCGCCGTCGAGTCCATCCAGCTGTGTGCGCGGCAGGATCAGCAGGCGGCCGTTTACCGGCTCGGTGGCAGCCTTCACCTGCAACGGATAGCGGCTCCACGCAGCCAGCCCGTTCGGCGTCGATTT
>NZ_SORE01000009.1 GCF_004366595.1 Paraburkholderia rhizosphaerae | reverse complement strand
TGCCTGAGACGCCACCGTGCGTTTCTTCTTCATTGGCATATCCATGATTTTTATCGCTCATGATATGCCTCGCCCACGAAATCACGGATAGGTCCCCGGAATCCTTCGCACCGTGGTTCAAGCTCGTGTTCCCCAACGTCGTCGCGCACTTCAAACCGCTAACACTGTAAGCGCCCCCAGCGTCTTATCTCTTCCCGCCCGCTTGCGCCGACCAGTCTTCGATATAACGAACCAGCTCCGTCATATCGCGCTTCGTGCCATCCTGCAGCGCCGCGAAATTCCACAGTTGCCGCACCGTACTGCCGACCCACATCGGCACGCCGAGCGCCTGACATTCATCGACCGCCAGGCCGATATCCTTGCACACGCTGCCGATCGGAAAGCCGAAATCGAATGTGCGCGGCAACACCTGCTTTGGAAACTTGTCTTGCGTCGCTCCGTTCTTGCCGCTGCCCGCATTGATCACCGCCATCATCGTCTCCGGATCGAGCCCACCTTTGACACCGGCGACAAACGCCTCCGATGTAATCGCGAACGCGGTCGACGACAACATATTGTTCAGCAGCTTCATCAACTGCCCCTGCCCCGGCTCACTGCCGACGTTAAAGGTCTTGCCGAACACATCGAATAACTCGCGCACCTGCGCGACCACCGCGGGCTTGCCGGCTATCATCACCGCGAGCGTGCCTTTCTGTGCGCCCGCAGCGCCGCCGCTAACCGGCGCATCGATCGTCTCGATGCCTTTCGCGAGCAGTGCGGCGGCGACTTCTTTCTCGGTGGTCGAACCCACCGTCGACAGATCGATCAGAATCTTGACCGCCTTGCCGTGCACGACACCTTGCGCGCCGATCGCGACATCGCGAAACACCGCGGGCGTCGGCAGGCTCGTGAACACCACACCTGCGCTGTCCGCGACTTCGCGCACGCTATCGGCCACGTGCGCGCCGATTTTCCGCAGTTCGTCGAGCGCGTGCGTGTCCTTGTCGTAGATCACCAGCGAGTGTCCCTGCTCGATCAGACGCCGCGCCATCGGCCGGCCCATCACGCCGACGCCGATAAAACCAATTAGCTTGTTCTCCAGCATGTCCTGCTCCTCACATGTGAATTAAAGGCGCGCCGCTTGAGCCACCACAGGTCGCTACTGCGTCGCCGTCAAGTCGCCACTAGGTCGCCAGCCACCCGCCTTCGACAGGTAGCATCGCCCCGTTAATCTCGCCGGCCGCTTCACCGCACAAGAACACCACCAGCTGCGCGACATGCGACGCTTCGACGAACTGTCCGCTCGGCTGTTTGCCGCGCAGAAACTCGCGAATCGCAGGCTCGCGCGCAAGCCCTGTCTCGCTCATCAGCGCAACGATGCGCTTCTCGCTGGTCGGCGTATGGACCGCGCCAGGGCAAATCGCATTGCACGTGATACCCGTGCCGACCGTTTCCGCCGCCACCGCGCGCGTCAAACCGAGCAGCGCCGATTTGGTCGTCACGTAATCGACGCGATTCACGGTGCCGCGCATTCCATACACTGAAGTCATATTGAAGATGCGCCCCCAGCCGCGCTCGCGCATACGCGGCAAGCTCAGCCGTACCGCGTGAAAAGCCGCGCTCAGATTGACCGCGAGCGCCTGCTCCCATTTATCGACCGGGAACGCGTCGATCGGCGCGAAGTGCCTGACCACCGCATTGTTGACCAGGATGTCCAGCGAGCCGGTACGCTCAGCGGTCCGATTGATCAGCAGTTCCACTGCTTCCAGCGTCGCTAGATCCGCCTCGATATAGTCGGGCGCTACGCCATAGCGTGTTTCAAAAGCCGCACGCACAGGCTCGACCGCGGCCGCAGGTTCGACCCCGTGCAGCACGACCCTGCATCCCGCGGCAGCCAGTGCATCGGCCATCGCAAGGCCTAAACCATGCGATGACCCGGTCACCAGCGCAGTTTTTCCGTTCATCCGACACGCTTCCTGAGTTGGCATTGCCTTCCGGTCTGAAGGCGTGTTTTTATGATAGCGCTAACTTAGTTTGATTGCCAGACTCGATGCAAGTGCGCACGCGGCCCAGCGCGTATCACAAGAAAACACGCGTGATTTCAGGTACTTTCGCGCTGAATGATTTCGAAACCGAGATCAAGCCGTGTCGGCGCCGCATCCGCGTCGCCGCGCAAGCGCTGCAGCAAGCATTCGGCACTACGCCGGCCGATCTCGAGCCGCGGCAGGTTCAGGCAGGTGAGCTTCGGCACCGTATGCCGGAGAATGTCGAGATCGTCGAAGCCCGCGATTGCGATTCGCTCGGGCACTTTCCAGCCGCGCCGCTGCGCCTCGAATAGGGCGCCGACCGCGAGCACGTCGCCCGCGAAGAAGATCGCATCGACGTCAGGCACACGTTGCATCATGTCGATCATCGCGTGCGCGCCGGACGTTAGACCCGGTTCCGCCTCGCGCACAAGCAACGGATTACGTTCCCGGCCCAGCGCCGCAAGTGCCGCGTGGTAACCCTTCAAACGCTCCTTCGAACGCGAATTGTTACGCATCGGTACACTGACAAAGCCAATCGACTGATACCCGCGCGCCGCCAGATACAGCGTCATTTCTTTCGCCGCGTTGAAGTTCGAGTAACTGATCACGGCATCGAGTGGATGGCGCACAAGGTCACCGGTTTCGATCACTGGAATGCCGGCCTGGCGCGCCAGCTGCGCGGCGCGCGGCGTATGCACGGTGTTGTGCAACAGCAGCCCGCACACGCGTTGCGCGACGAACGCGCCGATCAGCGCTTCCTCTTCGTCGAGTGAATAGCCGCTATCGGCAATCAGCAGATGCATGCCCGCCGCGCGCAGCACGTCGGACGCACCTTTCATCGTGGGCGAGTACAACGAATTCTGAATGCTTGGCACGATCTGCCCGACGACATTCGAACGGTTCGATGCGAGATTCGATGCGATCGAATTCGGCACGTAGCCGATCTTTCGAATCGTATCGAGCACGAGCTTGCGCGTCTCTTCCGAAAGCTTGGCCGGCTCGTTCAGTGCGCGCGACACCGTCATCAGCGACACGTTCGCCGCCTTCGCGACGTCGGCCATGCGTATCGCACTGCCGCCGCTACGGCCCCTGCTCTCGCCTGGCCGTGCGTTCCCGCCGGCAACAGTGACTGCGCGTTTTTTCACTGATCTGCATCCCGCCTTCCGAAAGATGGCGAATTGTATCCCACCGGTATCCGTCAAGATCGGCTCGTGCGAAACGAACATCGGTGCGCTATGATAGCGCTATCAGTGCCCACGAAACTTCGGGAAAAGGAGACGCTCGATGACTTCGCCACTCGAAAACTACAGGATCTACGCGATCAAATACGCGCACCACGACCGCCCGGCACGCGATAACTTTATCGGCGGCGATCCGCATGATGTGTCGATGCCGCTCGACTATTTCGTCTGGGCCGTGGTCGGCGGGAGCCGTACGTTTATCGTCGATACCGGCTTTGACCCGGAGGTCGGCAATGGGCGCGGCCGTACGACCACGCATCGCGTCGAGGACGGGTTGCAGGCCATCGGCATCCGCACCGATTCAGTGGAAGACGTGATCGTCACACATATGCACTACGACCACGCGGGCAACCGCGAGCTGTTTCCGAAAGCGCGCTACCACGTGCAGGATCGCGAGATGGCTTATTGCACCGGCCGCTGCATGTGCCACGGCGTGCTCAAGCATCCGTTCAACCCGGACGACGTGAAGACCATGGTCGGTCGCCTGTTCGAGGGTCGCGTGCAGTTTCACGACGGCGCGTCGCAACTCGCGCCGGGCCTTTCCGTGCACCTGGTCGGTGGCCATACGAACGGACTACAGGTGGTACGGGTGCACACCGAACGCGGTTGGGTCGTGCTCGCGTCCGACGCGTCGCATCTGTACGCGAACATGGAACAGCAGCGGCCATTTCCTGCCGTCTACAACGTCGGTGACATGCTGGAGGGCTACCGGGTCGTGCACCAGCTCGCCGATTCGGCTCACCACGTCATACCCGGACACGATCCGGATGTGCTGCGCCGCTACCCGGCGCACAGCAAGGAAACGCAAGGCTGGATCGCACGTCTCGATGCTGTGCCCCGCTAAATGCCAAAGGCGAGACTATGCGTCGTCCGTCTGCTGCTCGTCGAGCATCCGCATCGCGGCCTTCTCCGCGTTCTGCACGTGCGCGCTCGCGGCTTGTTGCGCGGCTTCGCCGTCGCGCGCCTTCAGCGCCTTGTAGAGTTTGTCGATTTCGCGCAGGCTCGCGGGCAGCCGCTCCGGATGCATCAGCGACGTCGCGCGCAACAGATTCACCCGCGAATAGAGGCTCGTCAGGATTTCCTTGATCAGCGAATTGCCGCAATTGTCGAGCAACACATCGTAGAGCGCGGTCTTCGCCCGCAACACGCCGGCCTGATTGCGCGCGGTCGCTTCGGCGCGCAACTCCTTCGCCACTTCACCGAAGCGCGCGATCGCGCGATCGTCCGCCAGCCGCGCGAATTCGTGCGCGGCGAAGCCTTCGAGCAGCGCGCGCAGCGCATACAGCTCCGCCGCTTCCTGCTTCGACATCACCGCGACCACCGGCCCCTTGTGCGGCACGCTGCGCACGAGCTTTTCCGCTTCGAGCTTGCGCAGCGCCTCGCGCACCGATGTGCGGCTCACGCCGAGAGATTCGCATAATTCGCGTTCGACGAGACGCGCGCCGGGTGCGAAACGCCCCGTCATGATCGCCTGCCGCAGAACATTCTCGACCTGATGGCGCAGCGTTTCCGGCCGTATCACTCCAATCTCTGCTGACATCTTGCACCCCGTCCGTTGTATGCCTGTCCGACAATGTGTAAACCTTGCACATGATACCGGAAGCCACCCATTGGCGGCCAGTTCGAACCCGGACGGGGTCGAACTGACTGCGGCGCGCAAACCCGTCTATACGCCAGCGGGCGCGGCTGCTCGCGACGCGTCGGCGGCCAGCGCCGCTTCGAGCATCGGCGCTGCAACAGCCGCACCGTGAATGCCGATCACGCTGACAATCTCGAGCACTTCCATAATCTCGCCGGCCGTCGCGCCATAGCGGATCGCGTTGCGCATATGCAGCTTGAGCCCCGGCTGATACAGATGCGTCGCCGACGCGTCGAACGCGCAGTAAATCAGCTCCTTCACCTTCGGACTGAGTACGCCGGTCCGCCACGGCACCGATGAAAACTCGAGATACGCTTCGAACAGATCGGGGTCAAGTTCAAGCAACCCATCCCACGACGGATGCCAATAGCCGCGATTCCTTTCGAAGCTGGCCTTTAGCGCGCGCTGGCGTTCATCAAGCGGCGCACGTCCGGTACGCTTGCCCTCTTCTTCGAGCACTTCGAGCAGCAGCGGCACACCGACGTTACACGCATGAATACCGATCGTGCTGATCAGTTCGAGCACTTCCATCAGCTCTTCGCGCGTCGCGCCGAACTTCAGCGCTATCTGCAGGTGCTGCTGGATACCGGGCGCGTACAGATGCGTCGCCGCAGCGTCGGCCGTAATGTAGATGAACTCTTTGACCTTGTCTTCGAGATGATTCCTGCGCCACGGCACCGCGGAGAAATTCAGGTACGCATGGAGAAAGCCCGCGTCGAGTCGCAACAGACTTTCCCATGACGGCCCCCACGTGCCGCGCACGCGGATGAACTCGTCTTTCACCCGCTGTTGCTGCTCAGTCAGTTTCATCGCGCTCGCTCCTGTCATTCAGCGCAGCGCCGAAGGCGGATAGTCGTGCTCGCTGACCGCTTCCTGCCACGTCGATTTGCCGAGCGATGTCGCAATATGAACCATAAAGCTGTCGGCGCTGCCGCCATGCCAGTGGCGTTCGTTCGGCCCGATCCACACAACGTCGCCCTGGCGGATCACTTCCGGCTTGCCGCCTTCGACGCAAATCCACCCCTGGCCCGCGGTCACCTGCAAAATCTGGCCGCGTTCATGCGAATGCCAGTACGTGCGCCCGCCCGGTTCGAAGCACACCGTATTGATCGTCACACCATCGGTGGACGGCATCACCGGATCGGCCCATACGACACCGGTAAACGTATCGCCATTGCCGCGCCGCTCCGACGCCGCGCCGGCCCTGCCATGAAACACCTTCATCAGTTCGCTCCTTTGCGATTGGGGTTGTCGTGAAGTCTCACGCCGCCCGACACGTCGCCGATTGCATCGACGACGCGGTTGCTGATCACATCGCCATAACCAAGCGACGTCGCGAGACCAAAGCTCGCGAGCGGCCCTGCCGCGTTGACCGATGCAATACCGAGTTCGCGAACGCGATCGACATACAGCACGACATCTTTCGTCATCAGCTTCGACGTCAATCCGCCTTCGAGGTAATCACCATCGACAATCTTGGGAAAGCGGTTCTGCGTCGCGAAGTTGACCCCTGTGCTGCTATTGAGCACATCGAGCAGCTGATGCAGATCGAGTCCCGCCTTCTTGCCGGCCACCATCACTTCGGCTGTCGCGGCCAGGCTCACCGCGTTGAGGAAGTTGTTCAGCAGCTTCGTCGTATGGCCCGCGCCGCTGCCGCCCATCACCATTACCTTGCCGGCGATCGGTTTGAAGATCCATTGCGCCGCTTCGATCGCGGCCGCATCGCCGCCGACCATCAGGGTCAGCGTGCCTCTCTCGGCTGCCGCGGCGCCGCCCGAAATGCCCGCGTCGATGTAATGCACGCCGCGCGCTTTAAAAAGACCGTTGAGCCGTACCGTCGAACTCGCGGCGGCCGTACTGAGGTCGATCACCGTTTGCCCCGCGCGGCAGTGCGCGAGAATGCCATCCGCACCTTCGACGACGGCTTCGACGACCTTGCTATCCGGCAATGACAGCAGCACGAGGTCCGCATAGCCGACCACTTCGCGTACCGATGCGGCCGTTTGCGCGCCCGCGTCTTTCACGCGTTGCGCCACGGTGTCGTAGCCGAGCACTGCGATTCCGGCATCGGCAATGCGGCGCGTCATGCGGCCGCCCATATTGCCGAGCCCGATAAATCCGATTCGTTCCTTGTTCATGATGTCCTTCAATGTCCTTCGGATAGATGCGTTCAGAAATCGACGTCTTTGGTTTCCGGTCCCATCAGCGCGCCGATCATGCCGATCAGCCCGCCGATACTGAGCAGCACGACGGGCGTCACCGAAAGCGGCATGAACGCGCCGAGCCAGTTCATATAGAACGCGTAGAACGACGGCACGATCACCGACAGGCTGAACCCGACGCCAAAACCGGTCGCGCGCACGTCGGTCGCAAAACGCTCGTTGATATACGTGACGATCACACCCCACGGCGACGTAACGAGTACCGCGAGCACGCACACGGTCAGCATGATCGCGGGCAGCGACAGGCCGCGCACATTGCCGAGCACATACAGCAGCGCGGAACCGACGGTTGCGATCAGCGGCCCGACGATCGCGAAGAAGCGCCGCCGGCCGATCTTCTGGCCGAGCATGCCCGCGCCGATATAGCTGAAAAACAGCACGAAATACGACAGCAGCAGCGTCGACGTCAACTGGAAGCCGCTCAGATGCAGCGTATGCACGAGCAAGCCGGTCGGCAAAAAAATCGTGATGATGTTCTGCGTGAGCCAGAAGCCGGTCATCAGCAGCAGCACCTGAACGAGGCTACGCGCGCTCTTGCCGCTGAACAGTTCGAGCAATGGCGTATCGGTTTTTGCGCGCTTTTCACCGGTCTCGCTCTTCCAGATTTCCGACTCCGAAACCTTATGCACGTAATACAGCGCGAGCACGCCCGCGAGCGCCGCACCGATCACAAACGGAATGCGCCAGCCCCACTGCGCATACGGCGAATTGACGCCGTTCAGCGGGAAAAACGCAAACATCAGCATCGCGACCAGGTTGATCGTCACATAGGCCGCGGGAAAGCCGGCGATGATCAGGCCACCGACAAAACCGCGTTGTTCCTTCTTCGAGTACTCAATCGCGAGCGGCATCGCACCGGTATAGCCGCCGCCGAGAAAAATACCGTCGATGAAGCGCAGCAGCACAAGCAGCCAGTACGACCCGATACCGATGCTTTGATAGCCCGGCAGCAGTGCGATCAGCAGCGTGACGACGCCGAAGCCCGTCACTGACCAGATTGACGCCATCCGGCGGCCGACACGGTCCGCGACCATGCCGAACAGCAACGCACCGATTGGCCGGCCTAGCAGCGTCGTAATGAATACCAGCGACGCAAGGATCGTCTCCATGCCCGCCGACAGATGAGGTGGCTGGAAGAAGAACAGCACCGGCGACAACACCACCACCGGCAAATAGATATCGAACATGTCGATGAATTCGGAGAAGAACGCGCCTTTAATTGCGCTCTTTCTCTTTTCATCGATCGACCGTTCTTCGGCGGTCTGGGTCAGCTGCTCTGCGGTCAGCGCTTTCATCCGTGTCTCCGGTTTCGTTATCCGGCGCCGCGCGTAGTGGCGGCGCGGCAAGTACTGCGTTACACACTCATGCGCGAAAAGATGTTCCGATGTGGCGCCGTCATCGTCGTGCCGCCGCCGGGTTTGCGCTGGACTGCCTGTCTATGACTTCGCTTCCGCTTCATAAGCCTTGATCGCGTCGCTCGCGACGCGAAACGCCGCCAGCGCCAGCGGCACGCCGCAATAGACGCCGGCCTGCATCAACACCGAGCGGATCTCGTCCTTGGTCACGCCGTTCTTCAGCGCCCCTTTCACGTGCACCGCCAGTTCATGGTGCTGGCTCAACGCAGTCAGCATCGCGATATTCAGCATGCTGCGCGTCTTGAACGGCAGCGTCGGGTCGCCCCAGATTTCGCCCCAGCAATACTCGGTGACGAGCTTCTGCATCGGCCGGTTGAAGTCGTCCGCGTTCGCCCACGATTTTTCGACATGCGCCGCGCCCAGCACTTCCTTGCGATTCGCGAAGCCTTTTTCAAACCCGTCGTTGTTTCCCATCTGCGTTTTCCTCGGTTGTTTGCGATGCCAATGCGGCATCGGCGACATCCCTGCTTCAATGATCGTCGTACCGCCCGATTGTCATACAAACGAACGGTGCAAAATTTTTTGCGGGAATACGCGCCTCCGCGTGCGCTTCAGTCCGCGTGTCAGCTCATTGCGCCGCGCCGTTGCGGCGTCTCGCGTCACGCTTCGCCGTACCCCACCATTGCCTTGACTTCCAGATACTCGCGCAAGCCTGCCTCGCCCCATTCACGCCCGTTGCCCGAGCGCTTGTATCCGCCGAACGGTGCATTGAAATCGGGCGTCGGATAGTTCAGGTGCACGCCGCCCGCGCGCAATGTGCGGCCCACGGTGCGCGCGCGCTCGAGACTCGCCGACTGCACGTAGGCAGCAAGACCGTACTCCGTGTTGTTGGCAATGTGGATCGCCTCTTCGTCGCTGTCGTATGGAATCATCGACAGTACCGGGCCGAAAATCTCTTCGCGCGCGATCGCCATATCGGGCTTCACATCCGCGAACACCGTCGGCTTCACGAACCAGCCCTTCGACAGCCCTTCCGGCAAGCCCGTGCCACCGGTCACGAGCCGCGCGCCCTCGTCGATGCCCGCTTGAATCAGCGATTGGACGCGCACGAACTGGTTGCGGTTCACGACCGGGCCGAGTTGCGTCGTCACCTTGTCGGTCGCACCGACCCTGAATGCCTGCGCGGCACGGCCCGCGATTTGCGCCGCTTCATCCATCAAACGGCGCGGCACCAGCATGCGCGTCGGACTCGAACACGATTGGCCCGAATTCGCAAAGCACGCATTCACGCCGCGCGTCACCGCATCGCTCAGGTTCACATCATCGAGCAGGATATTGGCCGACTTGCCGCCGAGTTCCTGTGCGACGCGCTTCACGGTATCGGCCGCCAGCTTCGCGACCTGGATACCCGCCCGCGTCGATCCGGTGAACGACACCATATCGATGTCAGGATGCGATGCGATCGCCGCACCGACCCCCGCTCCGTCGCCATTGACCAGATTGAACACGCCTGGCGGCACGCCTGCTTCGTCGAGCACCTCCGCGAACAGCAGCGCGCTGAGCGCCGAATATTCGCTTGGCTTGAGCACCATCGTGCAACCGGCCGCGAGCGCAGGCGCGATCTTCACGACGATCTGGTTGATCGGCCAGTTCCATGGCGTGATCAATCCGCACACGCCGATCGGTTCATGACGCACACGCGTCGTGCCGCGCTGCGTTTCGAACGCGAAGTAATCGAGCACGTCGATTAACGCATTCAGATGCGATGGTCCGCGTGCCGCCTGATTGTTGCGTGCGAAAGCAATCGGCGCACCCATTTCCGCGCGCATCGCCTCCGCGAATTCGTCGACGCGGCGCTCGTAGATCTGCACGACGCGCTTTAACAACGCAACGCGATCCGCGACCGTGCTCGTCGAATATGACGGAAACGCGCGGCGCGCCGCCGCAACTGCGCGATCGACGTCGGCGGCATTGCCGAGTGCGAGCTGATCGAAGCGCACTTCGGTGGCCGGATCGATCAGATCGAACCAGTCCGGCGCGAGAGGCGCGACCCATTTTCCATCGATATAAAACTGTCCAACGCGAGACATTCCAGGCTCCAGGTTAAGAAGTCACCGGCTGCGGTTGCTCGAAAGCCTGCGAGGCCATCGGCGTGCAAGCCAGCCGGGCCGCGGCGCGACCGGCTGGCAGGCAGCGCTCCGTGCGGTTCTAGCGAAGCGCCGAGAAAGCGGTCGGCGTCAGGAAGTGGTTCTCGATGCGCTCGACGATCGGCTTTTCCGCTTCAGTCGCCGCGCGCTTCGTGACCCACTCCTGATCCGACTGAAACGCATTCCATTTGGTTTCGCGCTCAGCGAGGCTTTCCCACTGGAGCATGTACGTGAGCGCGTGATTGCTCGGACCCGCGAGCGTGGTCCAGAAGCCGATCTGCTTGATCCCGTACTTCTCGAAGAAGCCCAGCGTGATGTTCACGAAACGATCCTGCAGTGCCGGCAAACGACCCGGCGCGCAGTGATAGATACGCATCTCGACGATCATTAAAAGTTCTCCGTATGGATGTTCAAAAAAAACGCGAAGCTGATGCGATGTGGACGAAGACGCTGCTAATGTTCAAGCGGCGAACTCCTTTCTCTTGCTAACGGGTGTCGACACGCGCGATGTGCATCGGCATTGCGGCGTCGTCGGCAGTATCGAGCGTCCACAGCGTATCGAGCAAGCGTTGCGTGGCGACATGCGGCGCGCCATACGCGGCCAGGTCTTTCAATTTGCTGTCGAGATCCGCGTCGCTCAGCGGCGCGGCAAGGCTGCCGCGCGCGGCGCTCACGGTGCGCGACACGCTTTCGCCCGAACGCAGCAGCACGGTCACGCGCGCCGCTTCGACCGGAAAACGGTTGTCGTCGACAAACGCGACGCGGCCCGCGAACGCGCGCAACGTCGGGTCCGCGACGCGTTCATCGCTGAACTCGGCGAGACTAGCCTTTCCGGTCGCGAGCACGACGGCGACGCCGTGCTGCGCGCTCACCTGCGCCTCGCGGCCGGTGCGAATGCCGGGCCGGTCGGTTCGTTCGCGCAGCAGCGGATGGCCGACCAGTTCGACACGTTCGATATCGGACAGCAACCCATGCCGGTCGCGTGCCAGTTCGAGACAGGCTTCGATGACCGGGTTCAGCACGACGCCGCACGGGTAAGGCTTGTAGGTATTCGACTGCAATGCCCAGACATGGCCGAGGTCCGCGGTAAGCGCCTTGAAATCCGCTTCATCGGCAGTGACGCGCAGAAAGCCGCGCTCGCCTTCAAGCGGCCTTGCAGGTCCGCTCAAACCCTCGGCGGCGAGCAACGCGGACAACATGCCGTTCTTTGCCGCATTGCCCACGCTTACGCTTTTGGCCATCGTGCCGAGCGTTTCGACGAGTCCGCCCGCCTGTGCGGATGCGTAGCCGAATGCATCGGCAATCTGACGGTCGACGAGGTTCATGGTCTTCGCCGCGGCCGCCGCCGCGCCGAATACGCCGCAGGTCGACGTGATGTGCCAGCCGCGCTGATAGTGCGACGGCGAGACCGCATTGCCGATCCGGCATTCGATTTCAACGCCTAGCACGAAAGCGAGCAGCAGTGCCTCGCCGGTCATGCGTTGGCTTTCGCTGACCGCAAATAGGGGTGCAGCGACCGGCGCGGTCGGATGAATGATGGTCGGTAGATGCGTGTCGTCGAAATCGTGCACGTTCGCGGTCATCGCGTTGAGCGCCGCCGCATTCAGCACGTCGGTGCGTTCCGCGCGCCCGATCAGGCTCGCTTCATCGCCGGCGCGCAAACGCTGCTGGTACACGCGAACGGCTTTGGCGACGGACGGGTCCGCGCAACCTGCGAATCCAACCGCGAAGTAGTTGACGAGCGAACGCTTCGCCTCATGCCTGACCGCTTCAGGAATATCGCTCCATCGCGTGCGTGCGACGAATTGCGCGAGTTGCCGCGTCGCGGTGACGGGTTCGTCGACAGAGGCCATGCGTTGCTGCATCGTGTTACCGCTCCTGAAGTGAATTTGTTGATCGACTACCGGCCGACCGCCGCCGCGGCCTGCTGGTCCGCGTCGCGTGCGGCATCGCCGGTTTCGGCGGCAATTGCTTCGAGCGAGCGGTTCTTTGTCTCCGCGCCGAGCACGCCGACGATCAGCGCCTGCAGCAACAGCGTGCCGACAATCAACGTGATCACGCCCGTAATACCAAAGCCGGCGAAGGCCGCCGCGACCCCATACGGCACGACGATGCTGACCGCGCGCCCAACCGTATTCGCAAGACCCGAACCGCGTAGACGCAATTCAGTCGGAAACAGTTCAGGCACGTAACTCGCGACACTGAACGACGACAGCACGTAGATACACGCGGTGATCGCAAAACCGAGCAGGGTGATGGTTGCCGCCGCTTGCGCGAACGGATATGCGACACCGAACGCGACGCCGACCAGCGAAAAAACCACGATGCCCCATTTACGGCCGACCCGCTCGGCCAGCATGAACGCGATCAACGAGCCGACCGGGCCACCGGCGAACATCACCGCAGTCAGTCCAAGCGAACTCGAAATGCTGTGCCCCTGTTTGACGAGGAAAGTCGGAATCCAGCTGACGAATGCATAGTTCACGATAAATAGCGCGACCAGCACGGTGATCGCGGTGATCGTGCGGGTCAGCAGACGCCGCGAGAACAGTTCGCTGATGCGCGCGTTGGTCGGTACGGCGGCGCTCTGCGCCGCGTCGCGGCCCGCCTGTCGCGCGGCCACTCGTGCCGCTTCTATCGACACGGCCGGATCGACGCCGCACGCGGTCTCGATACGCGCGACGATCTGCCCGGCTTCGTCGGTGCGTCCGCGCGATGCGAGCCAGCGCGGCGATTCAAGCATCGACTTGCGCAAAAACCAGACGACTAGCGCGCCGCATCCGGCGATCACGAACATCCAGCGCCAGCCGTAACGCGGGACGATCAGCCAGCCGAGGAAAGTCGACAGAAACAGCGACGTATTGATGATCAGATTCAGGATTGTGCCGAAACGGCCACGCCACGCGGCCGGAATGAACTCGCTCAACGTCGCGTAGCCGACCACGATTTCGGCGCCCATACCGAGCCCCATCACGAGCCGGAAGAAAATCAGCCAGTAGATTGACGGCGCGAGCGCGGCGGCAATCGACGCGAAACCATAGATGCCGAGATTGATCTGATACGAAAAACGGCGGCCAAAGCGGTCGCCGAGCAGGCCGGATAGCCACGCACCGGCCATCATGCCGATAAACGTCACCGACACGAACGTCGCGTTCAGCTTCAGCGTCGATTCGCCGCTGTGGATCAACGCAGCGAGTACGGTGCCGGCAATATAGATATCGAACGAATCGAAGTACATGCCGGCCGCGATCAGGCCGAGCAGACGCCAATGAAAGCCGGACAAAGGAAGCCCGTCGAGGCGTAAGCCGATCATCGATGAGTCGCGCATGCTGAGTGTCTCCGCTCTGCTCCGCTGCCTGGCTATGGACGGGCCGCTGGTTCGTCCGCGGCTCTCGTCGCGGCGGCTGCATCGCATTCGCAGCGGCCGCGTTGTTCGGAACATCTCGAATCGCGATACGGATGATCCGTGTTCGGGATGATTATATTCCTGTCATACAATCCGTCAAGAAGATCGATCGGCGCATGATCGACGCAATCTGTCAGCATTTGCGTTTTCCGACCCCACTCCGGACAATGCCGCTCACGGCATCGAGCGGGGAATCCGAATGGAATTGCGACAGTTGCGGTATTTCGTCAGCGTCGTCGAGCACGGCAGCATGGGCAAGGCGGCACTCGAACTGGGCGTCGTCACGTCCGCGTTGAGCCAGCAGATCAGCCGCCTCGAAAGCGAACTCGCAACGCGTCTGCTGCAGCGCACGTCCGGCGGCGTCGTGCCGACCGATGCGGGGCTGGCCTTCTGGCGCCAGGCGCAACTCGCGCTGCGTCACGTCGACGATGCCGCGCACGCCGCCCGTCAAGCGCGTCTGTCGGGCCATGTGACGGTCGGCCTCGCGACCAGCACGAGCGGTGTGCTCGGTCTCGCGTTCATGCGCGCGATGCGCGAACGCTACCCCGATGTGCGGCTGCGGATCGTCGAGACGCTGTCCGGCTTCCTCGCATCGATGCTCGGTGCGCGGCAGATCGACCTGGCCATTCTTTTTCACGAGGAACCTGCGCAACGCTGGAGCGTGATGCCGCTGCTCGATGAGCGGCTGTTCGTGATCGGCGCGCCCGACCTGCCCGGCATGCCGACCACGAAGCGCGTGCGCGTCGCGAAGCTCGGCACGCTGCCGCTGATTCTGCCAAGCGGCCCGCACGGTTTGCGCACGACGCTCGCCGCATCGTTCAAGCGTGCGAAATACGAGCCGCGCATCGTCGCCGAAGTCGACGGCCTCGCGATGCTGATGGATGCGGTGCGCGGCGGCCTCGGCGCAACGATCCAGCCGGGCGCGGCGCTGGCGCGCGCCGAGAACGCGGGCCTCGCGAGCGTGCAGATTTCGGATGCCGATGCGGTGCGGCCGAACCTGCTCGTCAGCGTGTCGGACGACGAACTGTCGCCTGCGGGGCTCGCCGCACGCGTGGTGCTGGCCGATACGGCGCGCGAACTGGTAAGCCAGGGCCGCTGGCTCGGTGCGCGCTTGCGCTAAAGATTTCGCGCCGTGGTCCGGCGGCGGTCTTCACGAAAACTGAAGACCCGTTGCCCAACGCCTGGTTGCGGCAACGCGTCGCGCCCACTACAGTTCGCGCATACACCGCGCAGGTGCGGCAACTGCAGCCACGCTGCTGAAACGCCAGCCTGGCGTACCGCGGCGTGGAACCGGAGCAAGCGCTGACGCATTCAACTCCGGTCGGCGCGCCGCATCGGAGACTCCCCACCATGGTCGATGTACTAGTCATCGGGGGCGGCAACGCCGCGTTGTGCGCCGCGTTAATGGCGCGCGAAGCCGGCGCATCGGTGCTGCTTCTCGAATCCGCCCCGCGCGAATGGCGCGGCGGCAACTCCCAGCACACGCGTAATCTGCGCTGCATGCATGACGCACCGCAAGACGTGCTTGTCGACGCCTACCCGGAAGAAGAGTACTGGCAGGATCTGCTCAAGGTGACTGGCGGCATCACGAACGAACCTCTGGCGCGTCTGGCGATTCGCGCGTCGTCGACATGCCGGCCATGGATGCAAAAGCACGGCGTGCGCTTCCAGCCGCCGTTGTCCGGCACGCTGCATGTCGCGCGCACCAATGCGTTCTTCATGGGTGGCGGCAAGGCGCTCGTCAACGCGTACTACCGGAGCGCCGAAGCGCTCGGCGTGCAGATCCGCTACGAAACCCCGGTCGATTCGATCGAACTCGATAACGGGCGCTTCGTCGCCGCAAAAAGCGGCAACCAGCGTTTCGAAGCGCGCGCGTGCGTGCTCGCCGCCGGCGGCTTCGAATCGAACCGCGAATGGCTGCGCGAAGCGTGGGGGCAAAACGAGCGCGGCGAATGGCCGGCCGATAACTTCCTGATTCGCGGCACGCGCTTTAACAACGGCGTGCTGCTGAAGTTCATGATCGATGCGGGCGCCGATCCGCTCGGCGATCCGTCGCAGTCGCACTGCGTGGCAATCGACGCGCGCGCGCCGCTGTACGACGGCGGCATCTGCACGCGGATCGACTGCGTATCGCTCGGCGTCGTGGTGAATCGCGATGCCGAACGCTTCTACGACGAGGGCGAAGACTTCTGGCCGAAGCGCTACGCGATCTGGGGCCGTCTGGTCGCGCAGCAACCCGGGCAGATCGGCTACTCGATCATCGACTCGAAAGCGATCGGCCGCTTTATGCCGCCGGTGTTTCCGGGCACCAAGGCCAACACGCTGCCGGACCTTGCTCGCGAACTGGGCCTTCCGGTCGACGCGTTTATGCGCACCGTCGATGCCTATAACGCGGCGTGCCGGCCCGGGACGTTCGATCATACGAAGCTCGACGATTGCCGCACCGACGGTCTCGCACCACCGAAGACGCACTGGGCGCTGCCGCTCGATAAACCGCCGTTCTATGGTTACGCACTGCGCCCGGGTATCACGTTCACGTACCTTGGGTTGAAGGTGAACGATCGCTCGCAGGTGCATTTTGGCGGCCAGCCGAGCGACAACCTGTTCGTCGCCGGCGAAATGATGGCGGGCAATGTGCTCGGCAAGGGCTATACCGCGGGTGTCGGCATGTCGATCGGCACCGCGTTCGGCCGCATCGCGGGCACACAGGCGGCGCGCGCGGCGCTCGGAAGCACACAGACGGCACATGCCGCAAGCGAATCAACGGGAGCCCATCGTGCAGAAGCTTGAAGCACTCGCGCGCGACGCGCAGCAACTGGCATCCGGACTGGATGCAGCGAACGGCGGACCCGCCAATGCAAGCGCGCATCGCACGATCCGCGTGCTGCCGCTGACCGAAAACGAAACCGAAGTCGCGCGGCAAATGCAGATCTGCAACGCATGCCGCTATTGCGAGGGCTTTTGCGCGGTATTCCCCGCAATGACACGCCGCCTCGAGTTCGGCAAGGCCGACGTGAACTACCTCGCGAACCTGTGCCACAACTGCGGCGCGTGCTATCACGCATGCCAGTACGCACCGCCGCATGAGTTCGCGGTGAACGTGCCGCAAGCGATGGCGAAAGTACGCATGGACACGTACAGCGAATATGCGGTGCCATCGTTCATGGGCGCGCTGTACAAACGCAATGGCCTGACGCTGTCGCTTGCGCTCGCGTTCGGCCTCGCGCTGTTCCTTGTGCTCGGCGTCGCGATGAACGGACCGCTGTTCGGCACGCCGCTCGCGGGCAACTTCTACGCGATCTTCCCGCACAACCTGCTCGCGCTGCTGTTCGGCATCGTCTTCGTGCTCGCGAGCGTGTCGCTCGGCGTGGGCGTCACGCGCTTCTGGAAAGACGTGTCGGCGGACACCGGATCTGCTGCGGCCCAAGGCGAAGCCATTTCGGAAGCAACGAGAAACGCGCTCACGCTGAAGTATCTCGATGGCGGGCACGGCGACGGCTGCAACGAAGCCGACGACCGCTTCACGCTCGCACGCCGGCGCTTTCATCACTTCACGTTCTACGGCTTCATGCTGTGTTTCGCGGCAACCGTCGTCGCAACGTTTTATCACTTTTTCCTCGACCTGCATGCGCCGTATCCGTTCGTGAGCGTCCCCGTACTGCTCGGCACGCTAGGCGGCATCGGCCTGCTGATCGGGCCGGCCGGCCTGTTGTGGCTGAATCTGAAACGCGATCCCGCACGCGGCGACGCCGCGCAAAAACCGATGGACCGCGGCTTTATCGCGCTGCTGCTGCTCACCAGCGCAACCGGTCTCGCGTTGCTCGCGTGGCGCGATACCGCGGCGCTCGCGTGGCTGCTCGCGGTGCATCTCGGCGTCGTGCTCGCGTTGTTCGCGACACTGCCGTATGGGAAGTTCGCACACGGCATCTATCGCAGCGCCGCCCTGCTGAAGTCGTCGATCGAGAAAAGACAAGCGAATAGTTTGAAGCTCGGTTCGGAATGAGTTAGCGTACGGGGCGCGCGCTCGCGCCCCCGCTATCCTTTCAAACCGAAAGGAAGCCAGAGCAACAAAGGTTCAAACTACGCACTACGGAAATACCATGGAGACAAACATCGTGCCCCCATCGACCGTCATGTCCGCTGCGGCGCAGCCACCCAGGTCGAAGGTGGCCGCCGTGCTGCGGGTCACCAGCGGCAATTTCCTCGAACAATTCGACTTCTTCCTGTTCGGCTTCTACGCGACGTATATCTCGAAGGTATTCTTTCCGGCGGGCAGCGACTTCGCATCGCTGATGCTGACCTTCGCGGTGTTCGGCGCCGGCTTTCTGATGCGTCCGCTCGGCGCGATTTTCCTTGGCGCGTATATCGACCAGGTGGGTCGACGCAAAGGTTTGATTGTTACGCTGACGCTGATGGCAAGCGGCACGATTCTGATCGCTTGCGTGCCGGGCTACGAGACGATCGGCATGCTCGCGCCGCTGCTCGTTCTGATCGGCCGCCTGCTGCAAGGCTTCTCGGCTGGTGCGGAACTGGGCGGTGTGTCGGTGTATCTGGCCGAAATGGCAACGCCCGGCCATAAAGGCTTCTATACCAGCTGGCAATCGGCCAGTCAGCAGGTGGCGATCATCGTCGCCGCGCTGCTAGGCTATGGGCTGAACAAGTGGCTCGCCGCCGATGCGCTACACGCATGGGGCTGGCGCATTCCGTTCTTTATCGGCTGTATCATCGTGCCGTTTCTGTTCCTGCTGCGCCGCTCGCTGCAGGAGACCGAGGCGTTCAAGTCGCGCAAGCATCATCCGAGCGCACGCGAAGTGTTCAGTTCGATGCTCGCGAACTGGAAGACGGTGATCGCCGGCATGCTGCTCACCGCGATGACCACCACGACGTTCTATCTGATCACCGTCTATACGCCGACCTTCGGCAAGACGGTGCTGAAACTGTCGACGTCCGATAGCCTGATCGTCACGCTGTGCGTCGGTATCGGCAACTTTATCTGGCTGCCGATCGGCGGCGCGATATCGGACCGTATCGGCCGCAAACCGCTGCTGCTGGCCATCACACTGCTGGCCATCTTCACCGCGTATCCGGCGCTGTCGTGGCTCGCATCGGCGCCGAGCTTCGGCCGTATGTTTATCGTGCTGATGTGGTTCTCGTTCTTCTTCGGCGTGTACAACGGCGCGATGGTCGCCGCGTTGACCGAGGTGATGCCAGTCGAAGTGCGGGTCGCCGGCTTCTCGCTGGCGTTCAGCCTCGCGACCGCGCTGTTCGGCGGCTTTACGCCGGCGGTGTCGACGTTTCTGATCCACGCGCTGAACGACAAGGCCGCGCCGGGCTACTGGCTGAGCTTCGCGGCGATCTGCGGGCTTGGCGCGACGCTCGCGCTGTATCGACGCGGCGGGGTGGCCGAGCGGATGAAGGACGTGATCTAAGCCAGTATTGGATGCGCGACGTGACCGATCCGATCCCGTTCGTACCCGAGCGTTTCAGGCACGCCGCCGCCCATTATCTCACCGGCCGCGCGGCCTATTCTCCGCGCCTGATCCGGCGGGTCGGCCAGGCGTGTGGGTTGGACGGCACGCAACGGCTACTCGATATCGGCTGCGGGCCAGGTCAGTTGTCCATCGCGTTTGCGTCGTGGGTTGCGAGCGGCGTTGCGATCGATCCGGAGCCCGAAATGCTGCGCATCGCGTCGGAACTCGGCGCTGGCATCGCGCCGAACATCGAGTTCCGCGAGGGCAGTTCGTACGAACTGTCCGCCGACATGGGCCCGTTCGGGCTCGCGGTGATCGGCCGCGCATTTCATTGGATGGACCGGCCCGACACGCTACGACGCCTTGATGCGCTGATCGAACCGGGCGGCGCGCTCGCGCTATTCGCGACTTCGCAGCCCGACAGCGCATCGGAGCCGTGGATGGCCGAATATCGCGGACTGCTCGATCAGTATGCGCAAGCCGACCCAGCTCGTGCGCGCCGCAAATCCGACGCCTGGATCGCCCATGAAGCGGTGCTGATGCAATCGCCGTTTGCGTCGCTCGAGCGTGTATCGATCATCGAGCGGCGCAAAGTATCCGTCGATGCGTTGATGAAGCGGCCGCAGTCGATGTCGAGCCTGTCGCGCAGTCATCTCGGCGCGCGGCTCGACGAACTGATGAGCCACCTGAAGACGCTGCTCGATACGCATGCGCGCGACGGCTGGCTCGATGAATGGGTCGAGTCCACTGCGGTGATCGCGCGGCGCTAGAAACGCCGACGGTGTGCGCTGCGCAGGCCGTTCGCGCAAGCCGCTGACGCGGCCCGTACCCCGTGCCGCATCGCGCATGAGCTAATAACGAAAATAACCTTGCTGAGCACTGAAAGCCGCCTGTAGGATCACCGCTTTTCACGTTTTTGCGCGTATTTCGCGCGAGCGCCGTATGTCCACCACCCTCGCTACCGAACTTGACGCCGCTCCGGCGCACTCCCCCACGCCCGCACAAGCGCTGATCCGCTCGGCTGCGGACGTCTCCCAACTCGTGAACCACGGCGCCGCGGCCGGCAGCGACGCGCGCATCGTCGTCGCAATTGCGCTCGGTGGCGTGTTTCTCGATGCATACGATCTCGGCGCACTCGCATTCGGCATCAAGGATGTCGCACGCGAGTTCTCATTGACGCCGGCCGGCACCGGCTTCGTTGCGTCCGCAATCACATTCGGCGCGATCGTCGGCGCGTGTCTCGGCGGCTTTCTCACCGACCGCATCGGCCGCTACCGCGTCTTTATGGCCGACATGTTCTTCTTCGTGATCGCCGCGCTCGCGTGCGCGTTTGCGCCGAATGCATGGGTGCTCGGCGGCGCGCGCTTCGTAATGGGACTGGGCGTCGGCATCGATCTACCGGTCGCGATGGCGTTTCTCGCGGAGTTTTCGCGGCTGCGCGGGCGCGGCAACAAAGCCGCGCGCGTCGCGATGTGGTGCCCCGTCTGGTATGCGGCGATTAGCGTGTCGTATCTGCTCGTGCTGGCGTTTTACGCGATGCTGCCCGCAAGCCATCAACCGCTGCTGTGGCGTCTGATTCTCGGTTTCGGCGCGGTGCCGGCATTGATCATTATTGCGATCCGCAGCCGCTATATCAGCGAGTCACCGATGTGGGCGGCGAACCAGGGCGACCTGGCCGGCGCCGCGAAAATCCTGAAGCGCTCGTATGGCATCGATGCGGCGCTCGCGCCGGACGCATCGCAGTCCGCAGCCGCACAACACGCGCCCCGCCGCGCATCGTGGGCAAACTACGGCACGCTATTGCGCGGCGTCTATCTGAAGCGCACCGTGCTCGCGACGGTCATCGCGGTCGCGTCGTCATTCGCGTACAACGCGGTTGCGTTCGGTCTGCCGGTGATCATCTCGAGTTTCCTCGCCCAATCGATGCTAACGACGATCCTCGCATCGCTCGCGCTGAATCTGGCGTTCGCGTTCGTCGGCGGCCTGATTGCGGTGCGCACGGTGCCGAAGACCGGCGCATGGAAGCCGACCGTGCTCGGCTACACGTTCCAGCTTGCCGCGCTGATCGGCCTCGCGATTGTCGGTAAGCCGGCAGGCGGCGTGCAGGTCGCGATCGCGATCGCACTGCTTGGCGCGTTCCTGCTCGGCCAAGGCTTTGGGCCCGGCTCGCATAGCATGACGTTCGCGTCGCTCAGTTATCCGACTTCGTTGCGCGGCGTCGGTGTCGGGTTCAACCAGACGCTGATGCGTGCGAGCTCGACAGTGTCTCTGTTCCTGTTTCCGGTGCTCGCCGCCGCGCTGGGCACACGCGTGTTCTGGATCATCGCAGCCGCGCCGTTGTGCGGGCTGATCGCGCTGCTCGCGATTCGCTGGGAACCGTCCGGTTACGACGTCGACGCGGAAGATTTCGTAGCAAACGCGAAGCAACACTGACCTGATCGCATATCGTCAGAAGCAGGCTAAAACCGCAAAGGCTCATCGGGCGACCGATGAGCCTTTTGCTTTCAGAAGCGAGTTCAGTGTGTCGTGTCGTGCACGCGTGCACAGGTTCAATCATTCCGCATGCATAACGCGGGGTGCGGGAATACAGCTTGCTAACGCGCCTGCGGTCGCCTATAACTCCCGAAGATCGCGGGCGGCGAGCCATGCCCGCCATCACACCGCAAACACACCGTTTTGCCCTTCCTGTCAGTGCCTTTCGCTGTAGCACAGAGGTCGTCGCACCGCCCGTAGCCGAACGTGGCCGAACGTAGCATCACGCAGCACTGCGCATGCTCGGCACGTGCTGCAGTCGATCCAACGAAGCACAACACCATCGCTCGAGCGAGGACATCGTGGACCTTGAAACCGTACGCGTATTCCTGATGACCCGAGGCATCGACTTCGGAACCAAAGTACTGGCCGCCATCGTTCTGTGGATTATCGGGCGATGGGTCATCGGGCTGGTCACCCGCCTGATGCGTGCAGTACTCGAACGCAATGGCCGCATCGATCCGACGCTCGCGCATTACCTTGGCTCGATTCTCGGCGCGCTGCTGAATCTGCTGTTGATTCTCGCGATCTTGCAGGTGTTCGGCGTACAGACCACGTCGTTCGCCGCGCTGCTCGCCGGCCTGGGTCTGGCGATCGGCACCGCGTGGGGCGGCCTGCTTGCGCACTTCGCGGCCGGTGTGTTCATGCAGGTGCTGCGGCCGTTCAAGGTCGGCGATTTCGTCACCGCCGGCGGCGTGACCGGCACCGTCCGCGAGCTCGGGCTGTTCGGCACGACGATCGTCACGCCCGACAACGTGACGACCATCATCGGCAACAACAAGATCTTCGCCGACACAATCTCGAACTACAGCGTGCTGCCGGTGCGTCGCGTGGAATTGACCGCGAAGATCGCGAACGGCGTCGACCCGGTCGAAGCGGCGAACCGTCTGCGCGCGGTGGTGGCGCGCATTCCCAATGTCGTCGAGAATCCGCCGCCCGACATCGAAGTGCTGTCGTTTACGCCGGAAGGACCGATGCTGTGCGTGCGGCCTTATACAAACAACGATCACTACTGGCAGGTGTATTTCGACACGAATCGCGCGATCGTCGAAACATTCAGGGAGGCGGGCTATCCGACACCGGAAACACCGTTCGTGCGACGCACGGCAAGCCAGGTAGAACGCGCGGCGAAGTAAGCCGCGCAACGCGCGTCGCATGCGCGTTGCGTGTCACGCAAGCAAAAAAGGCATCGCGATTGATCACGCGATGCCCTTTCGCCATATAGGTAGTTTGCCATTCGGCGCGTGCCCGTCAGACTGACGAGGCGCTCACCGCGTTCAGTGGCCGCCGCTCTTGCGCGCGGCGCCTTCCGGCGCTCGTCGGCGCACCATCTTCCACAGCGCGCCGAACGCGACCGGCACAATCGCCGCGCCGATGCCGACCAGCACGATCACATTCAGGTACTGGCGGATAAACGGAATGTTGCCGAAGAAGTAGCCGAGCAGCACGAGCAACAGCACCCAGAACAACGCCCCGGTGACATTGAACAGCTGGAAACGTCGCACGCTCATCTGCGAAGCCCCCGCGACGAACGGCGCGAAAGTCCGCACGATCGGGATAAAACGCGCCAGCACGATGGTTTTGCCGCCGTGCTTTTCATAGAAGTTGTGGGTCTTGCGCAGCGCCTCGCGATCGAGGAACCGCTCGAGCACCGGGATGTGCGAATCGAACACCCTCGCGCCGATCGCGCGGCCAATCAGGTAATTCACCGTGTTGCCTGTGACGGCCGCGACGACCAGCAACAGGATTAACAGGCCGACGTTCATCGCACCGGCCGCTGCAAACGCGCCGCCGATGAACAGCAGCGAGTCGCCGGGCAGAAACGGCAGCACAACAAGCCCGGTTTCGCAAAACACGATCAGGAATAGCACCGCATAGACCCAACCGCCGTACTGGCGGATGAAGTCACCGAGAAATGCGTCGATGTGCAGCACGAGGTTGACGAAATGCAGCAGCGTATCCAAAAAGACATCCTCTCAATAACGCGAATGGCGGGGCCGGGGCCGCGCGGCGCGACAATCGGTGGTGATCCGACGAAATGCGGCGGCCTATTCAACATTCAGGCGCAGCATGACGCGCGCCTGGCCGGGCACCGCAACGCTTAGCACAAAACGGCGAAACGCGCCCGAGCGGGCAATGCGACCGCGCCATGATACCGAATGTGCCAGATGCAATATTAAGAAAATATGATCCAGTCACCGTGCGCGCGCGCTCGCAGCGCGTGTGAGCATCGCGAAACCAGCGCCGGCCGCGAGAAATCGCGCGTCGAACGCGCGTCACCCGGTTACAGGCGCGCCGCGGGGAATCGCTATAATTCCGCCATGTCCGAATACCGCGAACCGTCAGACGGCACGGCTGTGGGCGCACCTGCCGCGCCCACGGAATCCGCCGCCGTTGCCCGTCCCGCCCGCTCGCTCAGCGCCGCGCGTGTGCCGCGATCGATCCTGCCATTGCCCGATCAGCTGATCAGCCAGATCGCCGCCGGCGAAGTGGTCGAGCGGCCTGCGTCGGTGGTCAAGGAACTGCTCGAGAACGCGCTCGACGCGGGCGCGACGACGCTGCGCATTCTGCTCGACGAAGGCGGCGTGAAGCGCATCTCGATCACCGATGACGGCTGCGGCATCCCCGATGGCGAACTCGCGCTGGCGCTCACGCGCCATGCGACCAGCAAGATACGCTCGCTTGCGGAGCTCGAAGCGGTCGCGACGCTCGGGTTTCGTGGCGAAGCGCTGGCATCGATCGCGTCGGTGTCGGAGATGGCAATCACGAGCCGCACCGGCGACGCGCCGCACGCCACGCGCATCGACGCGCAGACCGGCGTGCTCGCGCCGGCCGCCGGCACGCAAGGCACGACGATCGAAGTGCGCGAGTTGTATTTCAACACGCCCGCGCGCCGCAAGTTTCTGAAGAGCGAACAGACGGAACTCGGCCATTGCCTCGAGATGGTCCGCCGTGCGGCGCTTGCGCGGCCCGACGTGGCAATCTCGGTGCTGCACAACGGCCGCGCGGTCGAGCACTGGAACGCCAGCGATCCGGCCGCGCGCGTCGCGAAAATTCTCGGCGACACGTTCGCGACCGCGCATCTGCCGCTCGATGAAGCGGCCGGGCCGCTCGCGGTATACGGTTGCGCGGGCTTGCCGACGGCAAGCCGCGGCCGGGCCGACCAGCAATACTTTTTCGTGAATGGCCGCTTCGTGCGCGACAAGCTGCTCACGCACGCGGTGCGTTCCGCATATGAAGACGTGCTGCACGGCGACCGTTACCCATCGTATGTGCTGTTCCTCGATCTGCCGCCTGAAGCGGTCGATGTGAACGTGCATCCGTCGAAAATCGAAGTGCGCTTCCGCGATTCGCGCTCGATTCACCAGTTCGTGTTCCATGCTGTGCAGCGTGCACTGGCGCGGCATGCGGGCGCGTCGCCGGAGACGACCGCGGGCGGCCATGCCGCGCATCTGCAGCCATTTGCGGTGCCGGCTTCGTTCGGGTCGACGCCGCTGGGTGGCGTGAACGCGAGCGGCGGAACAACCAGCGGCGCGGCCGCGCTGGACGGCGAGCGCCGTTTCGGTAACGGCGCGGCCTCGCCGGGCACGACGTGGATGCGCGACGCGCGCATGCGGCAAGGCACGCTGCCGGTTGCGCAGCCGCTTGCGCTATACGACGCGCTGTTTGGCCGCAAGGACACCGGCGCCGGCACGCCGCACGGCACGACAACGCGTCAGGCGCCTGAAGCGCGCGATGTCGATGGCGGCGCACCTCCGCCATTCGGCGCGTTCCCGCCCAACGCAGGGCTCGACGCGTCCGACGAGCAGCCGCTCGGTTTCGCGCTCGGTCAGATTCACGGCATCTACGTGCTTGCGCAAAACGCGCGCGGGCTGGTGATCGTCGATATGCACGCGGCGCACGAACGCATTCTGTACGAGCAGTTCAAGAACGCGCTTGCCGACCGGACCATCGCGGTGCAGCCGCTGCTGATCCCGCAATCGATGCCGGCCGATGCTGTCGAAATCGGCATCGTCGATGAAGAGCGCGACACGCTCGATGCGCTCGGCTTCGATCTCGCGGTGCTGTCGCCGACCACGCTCGCGATTCGCGCGGTGCCCGCGTTGCTGAAAGACGCCGATTTGCCCGCGCTCGCGCGCGCGGTGCTGGCCGACTTGCACGCGTACGGCGGTTCGCGCGTGCTGACCGAACGCCAGCACGAACTGCTCGGCACGCTCGCGTGCCATCACGCGGTGCGCGCGAACCGGCGGCTGACACTCGACGAAATGAATGCGCTGCTGCGGCAGATGGAAGCGACCGAGCGCGCGGATCAATGCAATCACGGGCGGCCGACGTGGTATCAGCTGACGCTGTCCGATCTCGACCGCCTGTTCCTGCGCGGACAATGAACGCATCGCAAATCGATGCGCGCACAACGGTCGCGTGTCTGCTCGGCCCGACCGCATCGGGTAAAACGGCGGCGGCACTTGCCTATGCCGCGCGGCGGCCGATTGAAATCGTTAGCGTCGATTCGGCGCTGGTCTATCGCGGCATGGATATCGGCACCGCGAAACCGACTGCGGAAGAACGCGCGCGCGCGCCGCATCATCTGATCGATATCGTCGACCCGGCCGACGCGTATTCCGCTTCCGACTTCCGCGCGGATGCGCTGCGCACGATCGGTGCGATCGTCGAACGGGGGCGGGTGCCGCTGCTGGTCGGCGGGACGATGCTGTACTACAAGGCGCTCACGCAGGGGCTCAATGATCTGCCGGGCGCGGATGCCGCGCTGCGTGCGAGTCTCGAAGCGGAAGCGGCGCGCGATGGCTGGCCCGCGCTGCACGCGCGTCTTGCGCGAGTCGATCCGCAGACGGCGGCAAGGCTCGCGCCGAATGATTCGCAGCGTATCCAGCGCGCGCTGGAAGTGTTTATGCTGGCTGGCCAACCGATGTCCGCGCTGCTCGCCGCACCCGCGCGCGACGATGAAGCCGCGGCGCGCTATCGCTTTGTGCCGGTTGCATTGGAACCGTCGGACCGGAGTGTGTTGCATGCGCGGATCGCGCAGCGTTTCGATGCAATGCTCGCGGCTGGTTTTATTGAAGAAGTTGAACGGTTGCGGGCGCGCGGCGATCTGCATGCGGGGCTGCCGTCGATGCGTTGTGTCGGGTACCGGCAGGCCTGGGAATATCTCGACGGCACGGTCGACTATGGGACGATGCGGGATAAAGGCGTGTTTGCGACACGGCAGCTTTGCAAGCGGCAGTTGACGTGGCTGCGGGCGATGTCCGAGCGCATTGTGATCGATTGCTGTGCGGAGGATGCGACAGAGCGGGCGCTGCGGGCGTTGGAGCGGATCGTCAAAGAGCGGGGGTGAAGTCGCGCGCGCTCATTCACTCGCGCGCGCTTTGCGCTGCGTTTTCCTGTCTGCGCTTCTGCGCCGCCTGCTGCGCGGCACCCTTCGGGCTCCGCAACGAACCTTCTTGCACGCCTTCCTGCCTGCCTTCCGGCGCCGCTTCTTCCCACCCCCCGCCCAACGCCAGAAACAGATTGACCCGATCAACGGCGACAATCGACCGCGCCGCCGCCGCCTGCGCATCGACAGAAGTCAGCGTGCGCGTCGCGTCGAGGTCGGAGATAAACGACTCGCGTCCGCTCAGATACAACTGATGCGTCTCGTCAGCCGACTTCTGCGCGGACTGCGCGGCCGTCTGCAACGCCTGCCAGCGCGCGGTGTCTTCGCTGTATGTCGCGAGTGCCGACTGCGTTTCGCGCAGCGCATTGAGCACGACCGAGTCGAAGTGCGCGAGCGATGCGGCAGTCAATGCTTCAGCCTGATGCACCTTCGCGCGCTGGCCGTTCACCGGGAACACCCAGCTGATCAGCGGTCCGATCGAGTAGCGCGCAGTCTCTGCGGTACCGATATCTTTCGGAAACCCCGTGAAGCCCGCACTCGCACCAATGCTGATGGTTGGATACAACGCCGCGGTCGCCACGCCGATGTTTGCCGTCGACGCCGCCAGCTTGCGCTCCGCCTCGCGGACGTCGGGCCTGCGCTTGAGCAGCGCGGCGCCGTCGCCGACCGGTACCGGCTGGCCGATTTGCGGCAGCTTCGTGCAATTTTTCGCATCCACCGGCAGATCTTCCGGTGCGCGTGCGAGCAGCGTCGCAAGCCGGTATTGCGCGACGCGCTGGCGCAGCAGGAAGCGCGGAATCTCGGCGGAGATCGTGTCCTGCTGCGTAAGACCGCGCGTGACATCCGGCTGATTGCCGCGCCCCGCCTGCAATAGCCGGCGCGAGACGTCGACCCGCTCGCGCTCGAGCGCAAGCGAATGCTGCGCGATCGCCAGTTCCTCGGCCGCCGCGCAGTTCTCGACATACGAACGGACCACGTCCGCGACCACCGTGATGCGTGCGAGATCGAGCGCGGCTTCGACTGAGTCGTCGTCCGCCTTGGCCGCCTCGACACCGCGCCGCAGCTTGCCAAACAGATCGAGTTCGTACGACACGTTAAAGCCGATATCCGCGAACGTCCCGGGCGTAATTTTGTTCGTCAGGAACTGTTGCGGTGATAGCTGCGTGTACTGCACGCTGCTCTCCACGTCGCCCGAAAAGCCGTCCTGCTCGCGCGCGAACTGTACTTCCGCACGCGACGCGGCGAGATTCGCGAGCGCTACCTTCAGATCGCGATTTTCCGCCAGCGCATCTTCGACAAGGCTGTTGAGCACAGGATCGTCATAGAGCCGCCACCAGTTCGGCGGCACCGGCTGCTGTGTGACAAGCGGATCGCTCGCGCCGTCGATCGGCGCATTCGCGAACTTCGCATTCACGAGCGCGTCCTTCGGCAGCGAATAGTTCGGGCCGACCGTGCAGCCAGCGAATGGCGCTACGCATAGCGCAACACATAGCACCACCCATACCGCGCGCACCGTCAATGCACGCGCAAACGCACGGCCGGCCTGTGTATGCCGATGCGCGCCGCCCGCGTTCATCTCAGTGCTCCGAATACACGTTCGAGCCATAGACCGAAACGCGTTTGCGGCGCCGATGCGGCATCCGCCGCTGACGCGCCCTGCATCCCAAGCGGGAGTAGCTCCGGACCGCGAATCAGCACCGTCGCGGTCCGTCCGGCGATCATCTGGAAATCCGACGGCACCTCGTCGAGCGCGACGCGTACCGGAATGCGCTGCGCCAGCCGCACCCAGCTGAACGCCGGATCGACGTTCGGCAGCAGGTTCGACGGGCTGACGGTGCGGTCGCGGTCCTCGATGCCGGCAACGATGCTGACCACATGGCCGCGCAGCAAGCGGGGTTCGCCCATCACGACGATATCGACCTGCTGACCGACGCGGATATGCCGCATCTTGGTTTCTTCGAAGTAACCATCGACGCGGAACGAATGCGCGTCGACGATCGACAGCACCGCCTTGCCCGCGGTCGCGTATTCGTTCAGACGCGGCGCGCGGTCGTTCACATAGCCGTCGACCGGGCTCACGATCGCGGTGCGATGCAGATTCAGCTGCGCGGTATCGACCGCGACCTTCGCGAGATCCATTTGCGCGCGTGCTTCCTGCGCGCGCGCGTGGCTCTGCTGCGCGACCTCGACGGCGACCAGATTGCCCAGTTGCCCATTGCGCACATCTTCGCGGCGCGCTTCGTCGTACGTCGCGCGGCGCTGCGCGAGGGTCGCCACCGCTTCGCGGTATGCGAGCTGATAGCGCGCTTCGTCGATCACGAACAGCACCTGGCCTTTTCTCACCGGCTGGTTGTCGATCACGCGGATATCGGTAATCCAGCCGGAGATGTCCGGCGCGATCTGCACGATATCGGCACGGACTCGGCCATCGCGCGTCCACGGCGAGAACATGTAGTAGTCGATCACTTTCCACAGCACGACTGCGGCCACGATGGTCGAGATGAGTGTCAGCGCCACGGAGAACACGGAGATCTGTTTCACGCGCCCAACCGTTTGGTTAGAAGGACCACCGCGCCGAAGATAAACACGTACACGCAGAAATCAAACGCCGGCCTATGCCAGATAAAGCGATACGCGCCGAGTTTCGACAGCAGCATCACGACGCCGCGCTTGATCACATACGAGACCAGCATCAGCACCAGCACGGCCGGTACGAAAACGCCGACGATATTCACTTCCCCGATCATGGCTGCCTCATCGCTGCGGGTTATGGTCCGGATCAATCATCGCGCTTATGCGCCGGACGCCGGGCCCGGCATCGCCGGCGCGGCTGGCGCACCTGAGGCGAGCGGCGCGAACGACAGGCGCAGGCCGACTAGTGCGTGCACCGCATCGCGTAGCCGGATCTCAGCGGTGAACGTACGCGTCGCGCCAGGCGCAGCGCCGGCGCCTGGCTGCGCGATGCGCGCGAGCGCGGCATCGATCGCTTCGATCAGCCCGCGCGGCACCGGCTGACGCTTGCGCCGTGCGACGCACAGTTCGTAGTAGGTGCGCACGTTGGTCAATACCCGGTCGATCTGCTCGCTCATGTCGGCGGCGACGCTATCGCGGTAGTGCCGCAGGTCGAGCGAATTCGACGCAACGCGCAGATCACGAAAGGTTTCGACCGAAGGATGATGATGCGGGCCCGAGGTCGCCAGACGCGGCAGCACTTGCATCAGGCGGTCCAGCATGCGCGAGAAGAACGTGCGTTCATCGGCGATCGGCTGCCCCGACGCCGAGCGCACGACGTCGGCCCACGTCGCGCGGATCAGCCGTTGCGCGAAATATTCGGCGCCGAACGGCCGCGTCACGCGCGTCCACACGAACGCGAACACGAGGCCCGCCAGCGAAGCGCTGCTCGTATTGATGAAGACCATGAAGTTCGCATCGTACGAGCCCGCGAGACTCATGAAGGTCGCGGTAAACAACGCAATGACCGCCGCCACCAGGTTGAATTTCGGATTCGCGATCAGCGTACCGATAAACAGGAACGGCACCGCAAATACCAGCACCAGCGTTTCGAAGTTGTGTACCTCGGGCAGCACCACGAAAAGATAGATGCCGGATGCGATCACCGATGCGAAGCACGCCAGGAAAAAACGGAAGATGGCCGGCGCGGGTTCGTCGAGGCCGCCGAAGAAGCAGCACGCGACCGCCGCAATGAATACGGCATTCGCGCCGTCATGCCAGCCGGATGCGATCCACAGGCTGCACGCGACGACGATAAAGAAGATCGTCGAGATCGCGGAGAACAGCATGAAGCCGTGGTCGACGAAGACCTGCTCGGCATTCACGCGCCAATGGCGAAAGCGCGGCTCCCAACTGCCTTCATGCCGGACGATCAGCGCACGCAACGCGATGCAGTCCTCCCAGATGTCGATCGCCTGCTGCACACGCCACAGCGCGTTGGACAGCAACGCGCCGTCCCATGGCGCGAGCCCGCGCGGCGCGGAAACGCGCAGCGACGCGATGCGCGCACGCAAATGCGTCGCTTCCGTGTCGCCTTGCGTGGCGTCTTCGCGTGCGCGGCGCAGCGAACTATCGATCCATTTGCAGACGTCCGCCATCAGCGGTTCGAATTGCGGCACATGCGCGATCGCCGCTGAACGCCGGAGCGTCGCGAGCGGATCGGCCAGCGCCGCCATCACCGGCAGAAACAGCTGCATGCGTTCGCGCAGCGAGTAAGCACGCGTGACCACATTCGGGCTTGCGTGGTCGTACGATAACTGGCTTAACAGCACGTCGAGCGCCTTGACGGTGGCCGCCAGCCGTTGCTGGCGCGGCAACTGCACGACGTCGCCGCTGCGCGCCGCGAGCGCTTCGCGCGCGAACTGCTGCGCGTCCGCGAACCACGCGTCGGTGCGGCCGATCAGCGTCGGCCCAAGCCGGCTTGGCCACACCATCGAGCCGACCAGGCTCGCACAGATGATGCCGACGAGGATTTCCTCGGTACGCGCAACCGCGACATCGAAGATCGTGGTCGGGTCGGTCACCGTCGGCAGCGCTATCAGCGGCAACGTCAGACCCGCGAGCAAGAACACGTAGGAGCGCGCGGTGCGGTCCGACAAGGCCATGTAAATCATCGCGCCGGTCCACAGCGCAACCAGCACGCTGAATAGATAGGGGGATTCGACGAACGGCGGCACGAGCAGTACGGCGGCCGATGCGCCCATGACTGTGCCGATCGCGCGAAACAACGCTTTTGAACGCGTCGCGCCGACGAACGGGTTCGACACGATATACACCGACGCCATGGCCCACGACGGTCGCGGCAGCGGCACTGCCAGCGCGATATACAGCGCGATCATCGCGGCCACAAAGGTCTTGGCCGAAAACAGCCAGTCGCGCACGGACGGGTTGGTCATGGAATCGAGCGGGTCGTTTTTGATTGTCCGAATCCGCTGCCCGATGTGTCGAGCCCGGCGGGTCTCGCAAGTCTGTCCCGTCGCGTAACAACGCGCTTGCCGCCCTGCACTGCAATTTCAATTTCGCACGGTGTGTGTTTTAAGCGACAGGGCCACCACGAACTCCTGTCAGCGTGTCCGACGCATGGTTTCCGGCCCCCCGGAGCCGGATCGTTGCTGTTTTGCAGTGAAGCAATCTCATGGATGTTGCTGCCATATAGTGACGCACGATAACATTGAATGCTCCCTTATAATGAAGCACAGTATTCGATTCGGCGTCACCATTCTGACTCAAGAGGTAGATTATTGATTCACTATAGTGAAGCACCAGATTGCAATTTGCTGGCCTGTAGGCTATCATCTTTTTATTTCCTGATAGCCTACAGGCCAGCAAAATGGATTCCAGAATGAGACAACTCCGGCTTGAGCAGGTCCAGGCGGCGGTTGCGGCATATTCCAGTTTGACGAACCGTCGGGCCCCGCCGCGTGGATGGTTGAAGGCCATCCGGGAGTCGTTGGGGCTCACCGAGCGACAGCAAGCTGAGCGGTTAGGCGTGACCGGTTCGACCTTGCACAAGTCGGAGTTGGCTGAAGCTGAAGAGCGAATCACGCTCGGACAACTGCGCAAGCTGGCTGACGGACTGGACTGCGAACTCGTCTATGCGCTGGTGCCCAGAAAGCCACTAACGCAAGTGGTTGAAGACAGGGCGCGCTCAATCGCTGTGCGTGAAGTGGGTGGCGTTGCGCACACCATGGGTCTGGAAGACCAACGCCCGGCAACCGTCCGACTTCGCAAACAGGTTGAGCAGAGAACGGAAGAATTACTCCGGGGCCGCTGGTCCGACCTATGGCGATAGATTCAGGCGAACAGGATGGCCAGACACCGCTCGACCCTGACGAGCTTGCAGGGCTGATACCGACGCATCTGACCACCAAGGGTGACCTGAATGACTGGGAGCAGGAGAACATCCTGCAAGCCGTGCGATGGGCTCACCGGCAGCGCAAGGTCGATGTCCTCAGTGAAGCGTTCTGCCGTGACCTTCACAAGAAAATGTTCGACCATACCTGGTCGTGGGCAGGTACGTTTCGCAAATCCGACAAGAACATCGGATGCGACTGGACGCAGGTCAGCGTCAAGTTGAGAGATCTCTTCGATAACACACGGTGGTGGGTCGACAATCGCACATTCCCATCCGATGAGATTGCTGCACGGTTTCACCGCGACCTGGTGTGGATTCATCCTTTTCCAAACGGCAATGGCCGACACTCGCGGATGATGACCGATGCGCTCTTGCGCAGCATGGAGCAGGAGCCGTTTTCGTGGGGCGGAGGCGGGACATTGGCTAAAGCAGATAATGCCCGGTCAGACTACTTAACCGCCTTGCGTGCAGCGGATAAAGGTGACTACGGCTTGCTGCTGGCCTTCGTGCGAAGCAGTGCCTAGCCCGGCGCACGGACAACGAAAACCGACATCCAGGTTCGCAGGCTCGTTGCATGGGCCCGCTTCTTTGGGTTCTTCCGCGATTGATGCATCCGCGGCGCCGCTACGGTAGGCAAGGCACTCGGGGCAATCTGGCAGCGCCGGCAGTGACGTCGCCTGAAGAAGATTTTTTCGAGGGCAAGAAAACGCCCCAGTCATTGACTGAGGCGTGAGTGTGATCCATGTACGTCAGGCAACGCTGTAACAGAACGGATACTGCGCAGACGTGCGGTTTGTCGTTTAACGCGCTATCGAGCGATGCTCAGACCACGACGGTGGGCGCCTCGCCCGCGTTGCCTTGCCGTACCTTGCCGATCTGCCACACCTGCTCGCCCGCCGCGGACAGCATCGCAATTGCCTGCTGCGCATGCTGCGCGGCGACGATTACCGCCATACCAATCCCGCAGTTGAACACGCGGTGCATCTCGGCATCCGCCACGCCGCCATGCTTCTGCAGCCACGAGAACAGCGGCGGCAGCGGCCACGCGCGATGGTCGAGTTCGGCGGTCAATCCCGCTTTCAACACGCGCGGGATGTTTTCGACCAGCCCGCCGCCGGTGATGTGCGCCATGCCCTTTACCGTGATCTTTTCCATCAGCGCGAGCATCGACTTTACGTAGATGCGCGTCGGCGCCATCAGTGCATCGGCCAGCGGACGGCCATCGAGGTCGGCGGTGAGATCCGGCTGCGCGCGCTCGATGATCTTGCGCACCAGCGAATAGCCGTTCGAGTGGATGCCGCTCGATGCGAGACCCAGCACGACGTCGCCCGGGGCGATCGTGCTGCCATCGATAATTTTGCTTTTTTCGACCGCGCCGACCGCGAAGCCCGCGAGGTCATATTCGCCGTCCGGATACATGCCCGGCATCTCGGCGGTTTCGCCGCCGATCAGCGCGCAACCCGACAGCTCGCAGCCGTACGCGATGCCTTTGACAACCGTCGCGGCCGTGCCGACTTCGAGCTTGCCGCACGCGAAATAGTCGAGGAAGAACAGCGGCTCCGCGCCTTGCACGAGGATATCGTTGACGCTCATCGCGACCAGATCCTGACCCACCGTGTCATGCCGGTTCAGGTGAAACGCGAGCTTGAGCTTCGTGCCGACGCCGTCGGTGCCCGACACGAGCACCGGCTCGCGATACTTCTTCGGCACCTCGAACAGCGCACCGAATCCGCCGATGCCGGCCAGCACGCCGTCACGCAGCGTCTTTTTGGCAAAGGGCTTGATCGCATCGACGAGGGCGTCGCCCGCTTCGATGTCCACGCCGGCGTCACGATACGACAAACCTTGAGCGTCAGGAGCGGATTTCGGTTGATTCATAAGGAAAGCGCGAGAAGGTCGGTAAAATGCGATTTTACCTGATGCCGACCCGCAGGCTGGAATTCGTCCCCGGTATCGACAGGGGAACGGGCGTGAAAGCCGGCGGGAACGGAGCACCAGCAGAGGTCAAGCACCCGCACGCCGGGCACAGGCCGGCACAGAACACCGGGAACGAAGAGGAACCGCTTATCTTGCAGCATAACGCTCCGTTATTTACGCCATACCAGCGCCGCGCGTTCATCTGGTTCGCGATCGCGCTCGTCGTCGGCTTTCTCGTATGGCTGCTGAGCCCGGTGCTGACGCCGTTTCTGCTCGGCGCGATCCTCGCTTACATCCTGCATCCGGGGGTCGGCTGGCTCACGCGGCGGCGCGTGCCGAAGGGCCTCGCGGCATTGCTGATGATGCTGTTTTTCACACTGCTGATGACCGCGCTCGTGCTGCTCATTCTGGTGGTCGTGCAAAAGGAGGTGCCGCAGCTGCGCCAGCAGGTACCCGTGCTGATTTCCCATGTGAACGCGTGGCTGCAGCCGAAGCTCGCGATGCTCGGCCTGGCCGACTCGCTCGACTTCGCGAGTATTCGCGATCTGGTCACGAACCAGCTCGAAGGCAGCGCGCAGACGGTCGTGATCTACGCGTGGACGTCGATCCGCACCAGCAGCAACCTGATGCTCGACGTCGTCGGCAATCTCGTGATGGTGCCGCTCGTGCTGTTCTATCTGCTGTACGACTGGAACGCGATGATCCGCCGGATCAAGCACTTCATTCCGCGCCGCTGGCTCGTGAAGACGATCCAGCTGTCGCACGATATGGATCAGATGCTGTCGCAGTATCTGCGCGGTCAATTGCTGGTAATGGGCGTGCTCGCGGTCTACTATTCGGTCGCACTGTGGGCGGCCGGGTTCGAGATCGCGCTGCCGGTCGGCATTTTTACCGGACTCGCGGTGTTCATTCCGTATATCGGTTTCGCGACCGGCCTGATCCTCGCGTTGCTCGCCGCGCTGCTGCAGTTCGGCACCTGGTACGGGTTCGGCGCGGTGGCCGTGGTGTACGGCGTCGGCCAGATTCTCGAGAGTTTTATCCTGACGCCGCGGCTGGTCGGCGAGCGCATCGGGCTGCATCCGCTCGCGGTAATCTTCGCGTTGCTTGCGTTCGGTCAGTTATTCGGCTTCTTCGGCGTGCTGCTCGCGCTGCCGGTAAGCGCGATCCTGTCCGTCGCGTGGCGGGAATTGCGGCAAAGCTATCTGGCGAGCACGCTTTACAAAAACTAACGCCTGCGTGATACACGCCGCTGCGTTTGCAGCGACCATCGTGACGGTCCCGGCCCGTTGTGACTGACGAGCCTCTTATTTTCGACTACTGTGCTGCGCCAACTTACGCTCGATCTCGGCGCTCCGCCGCCATCGACTTTCGATAACTTCTTCGCCGGGGCGAACGCCGAACTGGTCGCGCGCCTGCGCGGGCTCGATGCCGCGCTCGCGGCCGGTCCCGTCGCGGACCGCACGTTCTACGTATGGGGCGACGCCGGCAGCGGCCGCACGCACCTGCTGCAGGCGCTCGCGCACGACACGGCGTCGGGCCACGTACGCTACGCAGGCCCGCACAGCAGCCTCGATGCGTTTGCGTTCGACCCGCGCGTCGCGCTGTACGCCATCGACGATTGCGATGCACTGTCCGCCGCGCAGCAGATCGCACTGTTCAATCTGTTCAACGAAGTGCGCGCGCATCCAGCGAGCGCGCTCGTCGCGACCGGCAATGCGGCGCCGCTCGGCCTCGCGGTACGCGAAGACCTGCGCACGCGCCTCGGCTGGGGCCTCGTGTTCCATCTCGCGCCACTTTCCGATGAAGGCAAATCCATCGTGCTGAAGCAGGCCGCGCACGAGCGCGGCATCGCGCTCGCCGACGACGTCCCCGCGTACCTGCTCACGCATTTTCGCCGCGATATGCCAAGCCTGATGGCGCTGCTCGATGCGCTCGATCGTTTCTCGCTCGAGCAGAAACGCGCGGTGACGCTGCCGCTGCTGCGCACGATGCTCGCGTCGCTGTCGAGCGCCGATAGCGGCATGGAACGCAGCACGGATAACGGAACATCGGCCCCGCAGGACTCGGGCGCCCCGCTTCAGCGATCCGGTCAGGCTGCTTCAAGTAAAATAGGCCCCCATGGCTAACCTTGCACTTTTCGATCTCGATCACACCCTCATCCCCACCGATAGCGACCACGAATGGGGGCGCTTCATGGTGAAACTCGGCATCGTCGACGCTGAAAACTTCGCGCGTGAAAACGACCGCTTCTTTGCCGACTACAAGGCCGGCAAACTCGACATCCACGCGTATCTGGTCGCGATGCTGACGCCGCTTGCGAAGCACTCGCGCGAGCAGTTGAAGGTGTGGCATGACCAGTACATGCATGAGGTGATCAAGCCGGCGATCGTGCCGGCCGCGATGGAACTCGTGCGTCAACATCGCGATGCGGGCGACCTCTGCTGCATGGTCACCGCAACCAACGAATTCATTACCGCGCCGATCGCCGAAGTGTTCGGCATCAACAAGCTGATCGCGTGCGAAGTGGAAACCGTCGACGGCCATCCGGCATCGGCATTCACCGGCCGTCCGACCGGCACGCCGAGCTACCGCGAAGGCAAGATCGTGCGCACCGAAGCGTGGCTTGCTTCGCTCGGCAAGACATGGTCGGATTTCGAGCGCAGCTACTTCTACAGCGACTCACATAACGACATCCCGCTGCTCGAAAAGGTCACCGACCCGATCGCGACCAATCCGGACGACACGTTGCGCGAGTATGCGCAGACGCACGGCTGGCGCATCCTCGAACTATTCCAGACCACGTGATCAAGAAACTTATTCGCAAGCTGTTCGGCCAGGACCGCGAGGCCGCAGACGACCTCGCCTGGGACGCGCAGGAAGACACCGCAGCGGCACAACGCGGCGAACCCGCGCCACCGCGCGGCACGCCCGGCTCCAACGCCACAGCCGCTGCTTCGGCCACCGCCCGCTCGCGTCGCAAGCCCGCGCGTGCGGCAAACAACGAAGGCGCGCGCGACCCCGATGTGCCCGTCATCATCCCGTCGGACATTCACGGCATCGATCCCACACTGATCTCCCGCAATGCGATTCGCGTCACCGAAGGCCTGCAGCAAGCGGGTTTTCGTGCGTTTATCGTCGGCGGCGCGGTGCGCGACCTGCTGCTCGGCATCGCGCCGAAAGACTTCGACGTCGCGACCGACGCGACGCCGGAGCAGGTGCAGCGCCTGTTTCGCCGCGCGCGCATCATCGGCCGGCGCTTCCAGATCGTCCACGTGCAATTCGGCCAGGAAATCATCGAGACATCGACATTCCGCGCGCTGGTCGATCCGCCGCCCGCCGATGCCAGCGCGGGTAACGCCACCGGCGCTAGCGGCGCGCCGCCGCGGCGCATGAAGCGCGACGAGCTCGATCGCCGCACTCATGCGGTCGACGCAAGCGGACGCGTGTTGCGCGACAATGTATGGGGTGAACAGCACGAAGACGCGACGCGGCGCGATTTCACGATCAACGCGATGTATTACGACCCCGCGACGCAGACGGTGCTCGATTACCACAACGGCATGGCCGATGTGCGTGCGCGCCTGCTACGGATGATCGGCGATCCGGCGACGCGCTTTCGCGAAGACCCGGTGCGAATGCTGCGCGTGGTGCGCTTCGCAGCGAAGCTGGGCTTCGAAATCGACGAAGCGACGCGCGCGCCGATCACGTCGCTCGCGGACCTGATCAACAATGTGCCGGCTGCGCGTCTGTTCGACGAGATGCTCAAGCTGCTGCTGTCCGGCCACGCGCTGGCGTGCTTGCAGCGGCTGCGCAAGGAAGGCTTGCATCACGGCCTGCTGCCGCTGCTCGATGTCGTGCTCGAACAGCCGCATGGCGAGCGCTTTATCACGCTCGCGTTGAACCGCACCGATGCGCGCGTCGTGAGCGGCAAACCGGTGTCGCCGGGTTTCCTGTTCGCCACGCTGCTATGGCACGACGTGCAGCAGCGCTGGCAGCAATACGAAGCGAACGGTGAGTATCCGGTGCCGGCATTGCATCGCGCGATGGACGATGTGCTCGAGATGCAGACCGAAAAGCTCGCGATCCACAAGCGCTTCTCGGCCGACATGCGGGAAATCTGGGGGCTGCAACTGCGCCTTGAACGACGATCGGGACGCAGCGCGCTGAAGCTGATCGAACACCAAAGATTTAGAGCGGGGTATGATTTCCTCCTGTTGCGCTGCGAATCCGGTGAACTGGATGAGTCGGTGGCAGCGTGGTGGACAGAATTCATAAATGGAGACGCTGCCGCGCGCGAAGCATTGCTCACGCAAGGCGGGAAGGACCGGACGCCCAGAAAACGACGGCGGCGCGGAGGTGGCGCCAGAAACCGCAAAGCGGGTGACGGAATGGAGGGCGGCACGCCCGCAGGAAATCGCGAAGTCAAGGATGTGAGCCCGAACGGCACGCACGAAGACTGACCCGGTTCCAGCGGAAGCCGTCGAACGAAAGTCGCAGGAAGTGAAGCCATGACGGTTGCCTATCTCGGCCTCGGCGCAAACCTCGGGGATGCGCGCCAGACCCTGAAAGACGCGGTGGTGTGCCTCGCACAGCAGCACGCGATCACCGTGGTCGCGAAGTCCAGCCTCTATCGCACTGCCCCCATCGACGCGGGCGGCGATGACTTTTTCAACCTCGTCGTGAAGCTCGAGACGGCGTTGCCGGTGCGGCATCTGCTCGCGCTTTGCCACAAGCTCGAACATCATTTCGGACGCGAACGGCCGTATCGCAATGCGCCGCGCACGCTCGACATCGACATCCTGTTATACGGCGAGCATTGCATCGACGAACCCGATCTGACCGTGCCGCATCCGCGGCTCACCGGGCGCGCGTTCGCGCTGGTGCCGCTGGTCGAAGTCGAACCGTCGCTGATCATTCCGCAGCATGGCCGCGCACAAGATTTCCTCGACGCGGTCGCCTCGCAGCGTATCGAAAAGGTGAAGGCCGCCTGCCTTTGTCCGCTGCTGGGCGCGCTCACGGGCGGCAACAGTGGCAAGCAGAGCGAAGGTGCACCGGCCGCCAGTGGCGATTCCGGCGCCGGGCATCGCGCAGGCTCGGGTAAAGGCAACTGTTCATGACCGCGTCGCCGCTCGCCCCACTCACTGTGACCGCGCCGGCGATGCGTCCGCCGTATGCGTATCTCGCGATCGAGGGGCCGATTGGCGTCGGCAAGACATCGCTTGCGACGCGGCTCGCCGAGCGGTGGTCGATGCAAATGCTGTTCGAACGTCCGCAAGACAACCCTTTTCTCGAACGCTTCTATCGCGATACCGCGCGCTATGCGCTTCCCGCGCAGTTGAGCTTTGCGCTGCAACGTACGCAGCAGGTGCAGGATATCGCCACGCTACACGCATCCGGCACGCCGCTCATTACCGATTTCATCACGCAAAAAAACGATATCTTCGCGCGCCTCACGCTGAAAGACGACGAGTGGCAGTTATATCGAGCACTGTCCGCCCGGCTCGAGGCCGACGGGCCCGCGCCGGATCTGGTCGTGTACCTGCAGGCGAGCCCCGAAGTGCTGTTCTCGCGTATCCAGAAACGCGCGGTGCCGATGGAGTTGCAAATCTCCGATGCGTATCTGCGTGCGCTGTGCGACGCGTACAACCAGTTCTTCTATCACTACGACCGCACGCCGGTGCTGACGGTCAACGCTGAACATCTGAACCCGCTCGAATCGAACGACGACCTTGCGCTGCTGGTCGAACGCATCGAGACGATGCGCGGCCGCAAGGAATTCTTCGTCAAGGGAACGTCGCTGTAGACCGCGCGGGACTTTGCTTCTCTTCAACGGATTTTGCCCCATGACCTATTTGCAGGAAACGAGCCGCAACGCGATAACGGTCCCGAAACTCCAGGCGATGCGCGAGGCCGGCGAGAAAATCGCGATGCTGACCTGCTATGACGCCAGCTTCGCATCGCTACTCGATCGCGCCGGTGTCGATTCGCTGCTGATCGGCGATTCGCTCGGCAATGTGCTGCAAGGTCAGGCGACGACGCTGCCCGTCACGCTCGACGATATCGCGTACCACACTGCCTGCGTCGCACGCGCGCGCCCGTCTGCGCTGATCGTCGCGGACCTGCCGTTCGGCACGTATGGCACGCCCGCCGATGCGTTCGCGAGCGCAGTCAAACTGATGCGCGCAGGCGCGCAGATGGTGAAGCTCGAGGGCGGCGAATGGGCAGCCGAAACCGTGAGATTTCTGGTCGACCGCGCGGTGCCGGTGTGCGCGCACGTCGGACTGACGCCGCAATCGGTGCATGCATTCGGCGGCTTCAAGGTGCAAGGCAAGACTGAAGCGGCCGCCAGTCAGTTGCTGCGCGACTCGCGCGCGGTGCAGGACGCGGGTGCGCAACTGATCGTCATAGAAGCGATTCCATCCCGGCTTGCCGCAGAAGTGACGAAGCAGTTGAAGATTCCGACGATCGGCATCGGCGCGGGACTGGACTGCTCGGGTCAGGTGCTCGTGCTGCACGACATGCTGGGTATCTTCCCCGGCAAGCGGCCGCGCTTCGTCAAGGATTTCATGCAGGGGCAGCCGAGCATTCTTGCCGCGGTTCAAGCGTATGTGCGCGAAGTGAAGGATGGGTCGTTCCCGGCTTCGGAGCATACGTTCTGAGGCAAGGCGGTGGGGCGCGCATTCGCTCGCGCGTGGCGCTCCCGGGCACTGCGAACGTTAGTGGCGACTGTGTTCGCGGCATCACGAGAAATCACGCGAAACCCCTCCTGCCTGATCGACGTCGCGAGCATTCGAGATCACGACACCGCGCTACATGACGTACACGACGCACCCTGGCACGCGCACTTCACCGCATGGATCGCACGCTTCGTGCATGCGCCTATGCTCCAGCGCACGTAGCCCGTTACGTCGGCGGCGTGAGCGCGAACCGCGCGTTAGCCGACAATCCGCGCCGGCAGTGCGCCGCGCAGCGCATTGCAGAGCAGCAGCGCGTCAGCATTAAGCACGTCGTCACGGGTCAGCACGCGTTCCCCGGCGCCCATTTGCGCGTCATCGAGCAGCACCGCGCGCATCACGCCTGGCAATACGCCGCATGCTAGCGGCGGCGTCCACCACTTCCCGTCGATCTGCACGAATACATTCGACCGGCCGCCTTCGGTCAGTTCGCCCCGCTCGTTGAAAAAGAGCGTGTCGAACGCCTCCAGCGCTTCCGCTTCTCGCCAGCCGCGGTCGTATTCGGCGCGGCGCGTCGTTTTATGGCGCAGCAGCGGGTCGTGCGAGTGCACGTGAGCAAAACCATGCTCGGGGCCAAGCAGCACGCCAACGGTTTCGCCGGTGAGCGGCACAAGCGGCGCCACTGTCAGCTCAACCGCGCCGGCCTTGTCGATCACGAGTCTTATCCGATGCGGCTGGCCAGCTTGCAGCGTATTGCACCGCGCGGCAAGCCGCGCGCGCACATCGGCAGCGTCGAACCGGAAACCAAGCCAGCCCGCACTTGCGCCAACGCGCGCGAGATGACGGTCGATATGCCGCACGCCCGCTTCGTGGGTGGCGTACATCGTTTCGAAGAGTTGGAAGCCGGGGTCGGCTTCGGTCAGGAAACGCGCTTTCAATTGACACTCCGCGTATTCGTCGGCCGCCACGCTGTCGAGCACGATACCCGCGCCGATACCTAACTTGCCGTGGTAGACGCCCGTCGGCTCAGGCGCTTCTGCGGGCGACGACGACGGGTCGCGCGCCGGGGTTTGCCGCGCCGCCGCCGGTTCAAGCGTCAGCGTGCGGATCGCGACCGACAGGCAAAAATCGCCGCAACGCTGCGTGGCCGGCGCCATCGGTTGCGCGGGCGCGTCAAGCCAGCCGATCGCGCCGGTGTAGAGCCCGCGCGGCGTGCTTTCGAGCACGTCGATCAGTTGCATCGTCTTATGTTTCGGCGCGCCGGTAATCGAACCGCACGGAAACAGCGCCCGCAGGATATCGGCAAACGACGTGCGCGGCCGCAGCAGCGCAGTGACCGTCGACGTCATCTGCCAGACCGATTCGTACGGCTCGACCGAGAACAACGCCGGCACTTTCACCGAACCTGTCTGCGCGACCCGCGACAGATCGTTGCGCAGCAGGTCGACGATCATCACATTCTCGGCGCGGTTCTTCGGATCGTGAGCGAGGAAGTCCGATGCCGCGCGGTCCTCGGCCGGGTCGCGCGAGCGCGGCGCGGTGCCCTTCATCGGGCGGGCGCGCAGCGCGCCACTTTTCTTTTCGATAAAGAGTTCGGGCGAGCACGACAGCACCCAGCGGCTATCCGGCAGCGCGATCAGTGCGCCGTATTGGACCGTCTGGCGCGCGCGCAGCCGCCTGAAAAGAGCAGCCGGCGGCCCGAATACATCGAAGGCGAGCCGGTATGTGTAATTGATCTGATACGAGTCGCCGGCACGCAGCGCATCGTGAATCGCGTCGATGGCCCGCTCGAACTCCGGATAATCGACGCTCGCCTGCACGCCGCCCGTGCCCGCAATGGATGGCTCGACCGCGCCGCTGTCGCGCTGCACGAGCCACACGTCCACTTCATCGCGCGATAGCTTCGCGCAGTGGTCAAACAATAAAAAACGCAGCGCACCCGATGTGGACGGGCCGCGCTGCGTTGGCGTCGTTTTGGTGAAAGCGAGGTTACGGCCGAATTCGTAGTCCGCTAGCACGACCGCGTGCAGGCCGCGGCGCGTATCGTCGGCGGCCGCCTCGCATACCGTATCGAGTTGCGCACCATCGGTGCACACGTGCTCATGACGAAAGCCCGTGTACAGACGACTCGAGCGGCGCAGCGCGGTCGAGTTGCAGTCGTCGAGCAGTGCGAATACGGCATTCGGATCAACGGCCGTCATGGGTACCGCCGACATCAGGTTGCACTAACTCGAATTTAATCGAAAAAGCTCTTGACCCGGTCAAACCAGCTCTTGCTTTGAGGGCTATGACGCGCACCACCCTCGACAAGCGACTTCTCGAATTGCTGCAACAGATCCCGCTGCGTGTCGGTCAGCTTGACCGGCGTCTCGACCTGAACATGCACGTAAAGGTCGCCGGCGATGCTCGAACGCAGACCCTTGATGCCCTTGCCGCGCAGACGGAACGTCTTGCCCGACTGCGTGCCTTCCGGCACCGTAAAGCTCGCGCGGCCAGCCAGCGTCGGCACCTCGATCTCACCGCCCAATGCCGCCGTGGTGAACGGGATCGGCATCTGGCAATGCAGGTCGTCGCCGTCGCGCTCGAAAACCGAGTGCGGCTTGATATGGATCTCGACGTAAAGATCGCCCGACGGACCGCCATTGATGCCCGGCTCGCCATTGCCGGCCGAGCGGATGCGCATGCCGTCGTCGATCCCGGCGGGAATCTTCACTTCGAGTGTCTTGGTTTCCTTGGTCTTGCCTGCCCCATGGCAATGCGTGCAAGGCTCGGGAATATAGGTGCCGGTGCCATGGCACTTCGGGCACGTCTGCTGGATGCTGAAAAAGCCTTGCGACATCCGCACGGTGCCGCTGCCGCTACAGGTCGGACAGGTTTCCGGCTTCGTGCCTGGCTTCGCGCCCGAGCCGTGGCAGACCTCGCAGGACACCCAGCTCGGCACGCGGATTTGCGTGTCGTAGCCATGTGCCGCCTGCTCCAGCGTGATTTCCATGCTGTAGCGCAGATCCGCGCCGCGATACACCTGCGGGCCAGCGCGGCCGCCGCGGGCAGCGCCGCCAGCCGCCTGGCCGAAGATGTCGCCGAAAATATCGCCGAACGCGTCGGCAAACCCGCCGAAGCCCTGGGCGCCCGCCGCCCCCATGTTCGGATCGACGCCCGCGTGGCCGTACTGGTCGTACGCGCCGCGTTTCTGCGAATCCGACAGCATTTCATAAGCTTCTTTCGCTTCCTTGAAATGCTCTTCCGCATCCTTGTTGCCCGGATTACGGTCGGGGTGATACTTCATCGCGAGCTTGCGATAAGCCTTCTTGATCTCGTCGTCGCTCGCGTTCTTCGCGACGCCCAGAACCTCGTAGTAATCCCGTTTCGCCATATCGGTTCAACGCCATCCGCGCACTGCGACGCGGCGGCTCCTCATGAATGCTGGAGTCTAGCGACTCGCCCGGAGCTGGCCTCGCGCGGCTGTGTGCCGGCGCAAAGCCATGCCCGCCATAAAACAAATGTGCCCGGAGAGCCGTGAAGGCTCGCCAGGCGCGTTTTCCGTACGGCTCCCTACAGGGTTTACCGCAGGTCTTGTAGCCGGGCCGCGCGCGACTCGATACGCGCGGCCTTGGTCAGACGGCACCTCGGCTTAGTCCTTCTTCACTTCCTTGAAGTCCGCATCGACAACGTCGTCGGACTTCTCGCCTGCCGCTGACGCGTGGTCGGCGGCCGCGGCACCCGCCGCTGCGCCGGCCGCACCCTGCGCGGCCTGCATATCGGCGTACATCTTCTCGCCGAGCTTCTGCGACGCGGTCGCAACCGTCTCGATCTTCGCTTCGATCGCGGCCTTGTCGGCCGAGGCGTTCTTCAGCGTCTCTTCGAGGTCCTTCAACGCTGCTTCGATCTTTTCCTTCTCGCCGGCGTCGAGCTTGTCGCCGTATTCGGTGAGCGCTTTCTTCGTGCTGTGCACCAGCGCGTCGCCCTGGTTGCGGGCATCGGCCAGTTCGCGCAACTTGTGATCTTCTTCGGCGTTCGCTTCCGCGTCCTTCACCATCTTCTCGATCTCGGCTTCGGACAGGCCCGAGTTCGCCTTGATCGTGATCCGGTTTTCCTTGCCGGTCGCCTTATCCTTCGCGCCGACGTGCAGGATACCGTTCGCGTCGATGTCGAAGCTCACTTCGATTTGAGGCACACCGCGCGGAGCCGGCGGAATGCCCTCGAGGTTGAACTCGCCGAGCAGCTTGTTGCCGGCCGCCATCTCGCGTTCGCCCTGGAACACCTTGATCGTCACCGCCGACTGGTTGTCGTCGGCCGTCGAATACACCTGCGCGTGCTTCGTCGGGATCGTGGTGTTCTTGTTGATCATCTTCGTCATCACGCCGCCGAGCGTCTCGATGCCGAGCGACAGCGGAGTCACGTCGAGCAGCAGCACGTCCTTGCGGTCGCCCGACAACACCTGGCCCTGGATCGCGGCGCCAACGGCAACGGCTTCGTCCGGGTTCACGTCACGGCGCGGATCCTTGCCGAAGAACTCCTTCACCTTTTCCTGCACCTTCGGCATACGCGTCATACCACCGACGAGGATCACGTCGTCGATTTCGCCGACCTTCACGCCCGCATCCTTGATTGCCGTACGGCACGGTTCGATCGTGCGCTCGATCAGTTCTTCGACGAGCGCTTCGAGCTTCGCGCGCGTGAACTTGAGATTCAAGTGCTTCGGACCCGACGCGTCCGCCGTGATGTACGGCAGGTTGATGTCGGTCTGCTGCGTCGACGACAACTCGATCTTCGCCTTTTCAGCCGCTTCCTTCAGGCGCTGCAGCGCGAGCACGTCCTTCGACAGGTCGACGCCCTGCTCCTTCTTGAACTCGCTGATGATGTAATCGATGATGCGCTGGTCGAAGTCTTCACCACCGAGGAACGTATCGCCGTTCGTCGACAGCACTTCGAACTGCATTTCGCCATCCACATCCGCGATTTCGATGATCGAAATATCGAACGTACCGCCGCCGAGGTCGAACACCGCGATCTTGCGGTCGCCCTTTTCGGCCTTGTCGAGACCGAACGCGAGCGCGGCCGCAGTCGGCTCGTTGATGATCCGCTTCACTTCGAGGCCGGCGATGCGGCCGGCATCCTTGGTCGCCTGACGCTGGCTGTCGTTGAAGTACGCGGGAACGGTAATGACGGCTTCGGTAACCGGCTCGCCGAGGTAGTCTTCGGCGGTCTTCTTCATCTTGCGCAGTACTTCCGCGGAGATCTGCGGCGGCGCGAGCTTCTGACCGTGCGCTTCAACCCACGCATCGCCGTTTTCAGCCTTGACGATCTTGTACGGCATCAGGCCGATGTCCTTCTGGACTTCCTTCTCTTCGAAGCGGCGACCGATCAGACGCTTGACCGCGAACAGCGTGTTCTTCGGGTTGGTAACCGATTGGCGTTTAGCAGGCGCGCCGACGAGCACTTCGTTGTCGTCCATGTACGCGATGATCGACGGCGTCGTGCGGGCGCCTTCCGAGTTTTCGATCACTTTGACCTGATTGCCTTCCATCAGCGCCACACACGAGTTCGTGGTGCCGAGGTCGATACCGATGATTTTGCCCATTTTGACTAATCTCCTGACTTTGATCGCTGCGGAAACGCCGTTCATTTGCCGGCCGTCCCGCCCCTCAATTCATACCTGCACTCAAAATAAGTACGTCGGCAGTGTTTTCAAGACCTTTCGCTTTATGCGGTCTTTAATTTTTTTCAATCGCCGGCCGCCGCGCGGATCTTCTCACGGGCGGCGGCTACCGCAGCCTCGAACTGAGCGAGGCCGTGCCAGCCGGTCGCACGGCCGAGGCGCTTGCCCCGATGGAAGAAAAACCAGGTCGGCACGCCATGCAGCATAAAGCGGCGGCCAAGCTCGCGATGTTCATAGACATTGCTGTGAAACCAGCGCAAGCCGAGCGCACGGATCGCGTCCGGCCGGGCCAGCATCGCTTTCTTCGCGATTTCGCAGTTGAAGCAGTCAAAGCCCCAGAAAAACACCACCGCCAGTTCGTCGCCGGCGGATTCGAGGCCGGCGTCGAACGAGTCGGCGCTCAATTCCCCCATCTCGAAAGTAGCGAAGGCGGATGCATCAACAGCGATACTGGCCATAAAGCGTGATTGCGACAAAGCTGGCTGACATTGAATGCCGGAGGAGACACGCCACCGTTACTTCGGCTGCGCGACCGTGACGAGCGCCGGGCGCAGCACCCGGTCGTTGATCACATAGCCCTTTTGAAGAACCGAGACGACGGTATTCGCTTCCTGTTCGGCCGGCACCATCGACACTGCCTGATGGCGATGCGGGTCGAACTTCTCGCCGACCGGATTCAGCGCGACGACGCGCCCTTTCTCGAGCGCACCGGTCAACTGACGCAACGTCAATTCGACACCTTCGCGCACTTTCACGAGGTCATCGGAAGAGTGAGTAACGGCGGCTTCCAGGCTATCGACCACCGGCAGCAGATGCTCAGCAAAGTTCTCGATCGCGAATTTGTGCGCCTTCGCGATGTCTTCCTGCGCGCGGCGGCGCACGTTTTCGGTTTCGGCCTTCGCGCGAAGGAAGCTCTCCTGCAACTCGGCGACCTTCGCCTGAGCTTCGGCGAGTGCGGCTTCTGCGCTCGACGGCGTGCTCGCGGACTGCGCGTTTGCGGCGCCAGCCTGCTGCGCGGCTTGATCGGTAGCCTGGCGCGCGGCATCGTCGGCGGGCGTGGGATTCTGGCTCGTCGGTTTCTCTTGCGTGTTTTCCATGTCGCTGAAAGTCGATAAAAAATTAAAACCATCCAGACAGCCGGCGTGCCGCCCGGCGCTCAGGGTTGACCGACCGGTTACGGGCCGGTTCACCGTCCACAACGCTCGTTGCAAATCCACAACATGCCGGCTGCGCAGCAATCGTGCAGATAGGGATGCCGCACACGGTTTCAAGCGGTGCGCCAGCCCTTTTTGCACCGCGACGGGGCAATAAATCGCGGCGGGAAATTCGCCGTAACACCGATTACTCGACCGCCATCATATTGAGATTGAGCGCGATTCGCGAGTGGCCTAAACTCATTGAGAACGTCGGAAAAGGCATGTTTACCCTAATCTGACGTATCCCTTACCACCGAACCGCCCGTTTCCCGCTCTGGATCTCCTGGGGGAGTACCGTGAAACTGACCTTCGCAATATCGGTGGTCGCTTTGGTGCTCATCGCGGGAACCACGACCATCTGCATGTCCGGCGCCGTCAACGACCACACCACGGAGTATGGCGGTGTGCACGCGACGATGGAAAAGCTGTTCAATCCCCACCTGAAAGTTTGTCGATAACTCGCCGGTCGCGTTTGGTCGGCCGGCCGTGCAGCGTCGCGGCCGGCTCCTGGAAATGCTTACGCCGCTCCAGTTCGACCTGCCGCTTTACCCGGCTTTCGTTCGTTTCCGCATAAAGCGTTTGCGCGACCGAAGCCGGACCACGCACGTCGCACACACCCAATACCTGCACCTGCCAGACGACCCGCTCGATCTCGATCTCGACAAGATCGCCGACGCGCACGTCCTTCGCCGGCTTGACCGTCGCGCCGCCGATGCGTACCCGCCCCTTGTCGACCGCTTCTGCCGCAAGCGATCGCGTTTTGAAAAAGCGGGCGGCCCATAGCCACTTGTCGATACGTAGCCGTGCGTCCGGTTCGGTCGAAATCCTGTAGTTCATCTATCCGTCAATCTGACATTCAAGCGTGTCGTGCGCCGCAAAGTTACCGACGCACACGAAGCAAACTACGGGACAGGCGACGCAGATGCCATACCTGCCGTCGACTGGCGCCAGTACACCGGCGCTCCATCGCCACGCGCGGCGCAATTCAATCTCGCCCGAACCGCGTACGCTCACGACGCAACCGCCGCTTGCGGCGCGCTTGTCTGCACCGGCCAGCCCTGCAGGTGCTGCGCGACAATTTCGCCCAGCGCGGCGATCCATGCGTGCGTCGCATTCAGGCAGGCAATCGCATGGAACTCCTTGCCTCCCGCGTGTATGAATTCGTCGCGAACCTCCATGCCGATTTCCTCGATCGTCTCGAGACAGTCGGCCGTGAAGCCGGGGCAAAAAACATCGACACGGCGCACGCCCGCGGCGCCCAGTTCCTTCACGGTCGGCGCCGTATAAGGCTGCAGCCATTCGGCCTTGCCGAAGCGCGACTGGAACGTGACCCGGCACTCGACCGGCGTCAGTTCGAGCGCGCGCATCAGCAGGGACGCTGTTTGCTGACACTGCTCGTGATACGGATCGCCGAGGTCCAGCGTACGTTTGGGCACGCCATGGAAACTCAATACCAGTTTGTCTCCCGCCGCAAAATCGGGGCGCCCGTGCGCGTGCCAGTGGTGATGCACCTGGGCCGCAAGCGCGGCGATATACGCGGGATGGTCTGCGTACTGGCGCACAGTGCGAATCTCAAGCTGATTGCGCATCCGTTTGAGCGCGCCGAACGCCGCGTCGAAGGCTGTCGCGGTGGTCGACGACGAGTACTGAGGATACATCGGCATCAGCAGCACGCGCTCCGCGCCCGCCAGCTTCAACTGATTCAGCATCGACGGGATGTTGGGCGTGCCATAGCGCATCGCGTAGTCGACGATCACCGCGTACTCGTTCGCGTGCAGCAACTGGCGCAGTCCTTCCACCTGCTTTTCCGTGTAGACCCGGAGCGGGGACCCTTCGGGCATCCATACCGCCGCATATTTCTTTGCCGACGCCGGACTGCGGAACGGCAAGATCATTGTGCGCAAAATGATTTGCCAGAGCGCCGCCGGAATTTCCACCACGCGCGGGTCGGACAGAAACTCCGCGAGATAGCGCCGCACCGCGCCGGTCGTCGGTGCATCGGGCGTACCGAGATTGATCAGCAGGACCGCGACGCGATGTGCGACAGCAGACTGCAGAGGCCGCTCGAGATCAAAGTGCATGGGCAACAGGCAATAGCAAATGGGCAAACTACAAGGACCGCTGTACGCGGCAACGCTTTCAGGTGAAAGCCATTATAGCGGTGCGGTCCATGGCCGAAAGCTGGCCATTCGGCAGATAGGCAGGCACAGCGCGCTGTCGCATGATGGCGGCAACCGCAAAGCCGCTATTGCTGGCTCAGCGTCAACGACAGAAGCCGCGCGGTGATGTCGACAATCGGTATCACACGGTTATAAGCCATGCGTGTCGGTCCGATTACGCCGAGCGTACCGACAATCTTGCCGTTCACCTCGTACGGCGCGGTCACGACGCTCATTTCTTCGATCGGCACGAGATTGGACTCGCCGCCGATGAAAATCTGCACGCCTTGCGCGTGGCTCGACACGTCGAGCAACTGAAGGAGGCTGGTCTTTTGGTCGAACACATCGAACAGCTTGCGCAAACGCGCCATGTCCGACGAAAGGTCGGCCACTTCGAGCAGCTTGCGTTCGCCAGAAATCAACACGGTTTCGCCGGTGTCGGTTTCATCGGTGCTCGCGGTGACCGCCGCGTGCATCAGCGTTGTCATATCGCCGCGCAGCTGGTCGATTTCCTCGCGCAACCGGCGCCGCACTTCGTCGAATGACAGCCCCGCAAAATGCATATTGATGTAGTTCGACGCCTCGATCAGTTCGGCCGGCGAGTAGTCGCGCTGGGTTGCCATCATGCGGTTCTGCACATCGCCTTCGGGCGTCACGATAATCAGCAGAATGCGCTTGTCGGACAGGCGCATGAATTCGATCTGCTTGAATACGTGGCTGCGCCGCGGCGTCAGGATCACACCGGCGAACTGCGACAGGTTGGACAGCACGCTCGCCGCAGCTGCGACAATCTTTTGCGGCTCGCCGGCCTGCAGCGTGTCTGCCTGCAAGGTCTTCTTGACGGCTTGTGTGACGGCGGCTTCGTCGGCGACCGATTCGACAGTCAACATCGTGTCGACAAAGAGCCGGTATCCGCGCGGCGTCGGAATGCGCCCAGCCGACGTATGCGGGCTGATGACGAGACCGAGTTCCTCGAGGTCGGACATCACGTTGCGGATCGTCGCCGGGCTCAGTTCGAGCCCGGAGTATCGCGACAACGTGCGCGAGCCGACCGGCTGACCTTCGGCGATATACCGCTCGATCAGCGTTTTGAGGAGGGTTTGTGCGCGAGGATCTAACATGGCGAAAAATTCTAGCTCAATGACGATGCTGCCGCGAGCCTTAATCACACCCCTGATGACAACCCTGAGCGCACCGGCCGGCGGGCTCGCCCAAGCGTTGCGCTGCTGCACGATGCGAAGCGAACCCGTTATGCGAAGGTATGCGCCGATGCGCCAAACCACACGCCGGCCAGCCTTTGTCATCGCCGCTTCACCATTCTAACGATAATCGACTACAGGCTGGACGGCGGCGCCCACCCGCGCCAACGCCCATTGCCGCGCGGTGCCGCGCGCGGCGACGGTTCTTTTCGGCACGCAGCTATGGTGTAATGCCGGCATGCAAGTTACCAGCCAGTTCAAGACCGTTGCGCTCGTCGGGCGCACTCAGACGCCAGGCATCGGCGAGCCGCTGATGCAGCTCGCGTCGTGCATCGCCAAGCGCGGCTTCGAAGTCGTATTCGAAGCGCAAATCGCGCAGGAGATCGGCGTGACCGGCCACCCGGTGCTGACGCCCGCGGAGATCGGCGCGCGCGCCGACGTCGCCGTCGTGCTCGGCGGCGATGGGACGATGCTCGGCATCGGCCGGCAGCTTGCACCGTACAAGACCCCGCTAATCGGCATTAACCATGGCCGGCTGGGCTTCATCACCGACATCCCGATCTCCGACATGCAGAAGATCGTGCCGCAGATGCTCGGCGGCAGCTTCGAGCGCGAGGAGCGCATGCTGCTCGAAGCGCGCATCATGCGCGAGGGCGACCCGATCTATCACGCGCTCGCGTTCAACGACGTGGTCGTGAACCGCAGTGGCGTGTCCGGTATGGCGGAGCTGCGCGTGTCGGTGGACGGCCGCTTCATGTACAACCAGCGCTCGGACGGGCTGATCGTCGCGACGCCCACTGGTTCGACCGCGTACGCGCTGTCGTCTAACGGGCCGATCCTGCATCCGCAACTCGAGGGCATCGTGCTCGTGCCGATCGCGCCACACGCGCTGTCGAACCGGCCGATCGTGCTGCCCGACCATTCGAATGTCAGCATCCAGATCATTTCGGGCCGTGACGTCAACGTGAACTTCGATATGCAGTCGTTCACGTCAATGGAGCTGAACGACACGATCGAAGTGCGCCGCTCGCGTCACATGGTGCCGTTCCTGCATCCGGTCGGTTATAGCTACTACGCGACGCTGCGCAAGAAGCTGCACTGGAACGAATACCCGTCGCACGATGACGATGAGCCCGATGAAGACTGATCCGGAGAGTTGAGCGCCCGAAACAACAGAATCGCTGCGCAATGACCGCACGAACTGACTGGCGAGCCGGTCGACAAACCCGGCGGCATTGGATACGCAACAGCGCGCAATAACGCGCAACACCGAGCAATAACCCGCATCAACCTGCACGATCCGAACGTTCAATCCGAAGACTGACCCGCACGCTGCCGGACACTACCCACTAACCGACTCCATGCTTCGCCACCTATCGATTCGCGATTTCGTCATCGTCGCCGCACTCGACCTCGAATTCGACAGCGGCTTCACGGTTTTCTCCGGTGAAACCGGCGCCGGCAAGTCGATCCTGATCGACGCGCTTGCCCTCGCGCTCGGCGCTCGCGCCGACGCGGCCGTCGTGCGCACCGGTGAAGCGCGCGCGGACATTACCGCGGAATTCGATATCCATCCGCAAGTTGATCAGTGGCTCGAAGCACATGCGTTCGCGACGCCGGCGGACGACGATGAATCGCATGACGGCACGGTGCTGCTGCGCCGTGTGATCGACGCGAACGGCCGCTCGCGAGCGTTCATCAACGGTACTGTTGCGACGCTTGCGCAGTTGCGTGAGGTCGGCGAAATGCTGGTCGACATTCACGGGCAGCATGCACATCAACTGTTGATGCGTCCTGACGCGCAGCGCGAGCTATTCGATACGCACGCGGGCCTCACTGAAGTGGCGGCCGCCGTCGCGCGCGCATGGCGCGGCTGGCGCGACGCGGCGCAGGCGGTCGAACATGCGCAGACGCGCGACCGCGAGATCCAGCTCGAACGCGAACGGCTCGCGTGGCAGCTCGCCGAACTGGACAAGCTCGCGCCGCAGCCGGGCGAATGGGAAGAGGTGAATAGCGAGCACCATCGCCTGTCGCATTCCGCGAATCTGATCGATGGCGTGCAAAGCGCGCTGGGCGCACTGTCCGAATCGGACGAAGCGATGATCACACAGCTCGGCTCGATCGTCTCGAAGCTGCGCGATCTCGCGGAAATCGACGCTGCGTTGAACGACGCACTCGCCGCGCTCGAACCGGCGGAAATCCAGCTGCAGGAAGCGGCCTACTCGCTGTCCCACTATGCGCAACGGCTCGAACTCGATCCTGACCGGCTCGCACAGGTGGAAAAGCGCCTCGACGCGTTGCATTCGGCCGCACGCAAGTTCCGGCTGCAGCCCGAAACCTTGCCCGAAGAACATCAGACGCGCCGCGCGCAACTGGCCGCGCTCGACGCCGCGGCCGACCTGGACAGCCTGCGCGCCGCCGAGAGCAAGGCAAAGGATGCTTTCCTCGCCGAAGCAAAGCAGTTGTCGAAGGCGCGCGCGAAGGCGGCAAAGGCGCTTGGCTCGGCAGTCACGACCGGCATGCAGGAACTCTCGATGGCCGGCGGCAGTTTTGAAGTGGCGCTCGTCGCATTGCCCGAAGGCGGCGCGCATGGGCTCGAACAGATCGAATTCCGGGTTGCCGGCCATGCGGGCGTGCCGCTAAGGCCACTCGCGAAAGTCGCGTCGGGCGGCGAACTCGCGCGTATCAGTCTGGCGCTTGCCGTGATCGCGAGCGCCGCGAGTCCGACGCCGACGCTGATCTTCGACGAAGTCGACACCGGCATCGGCGGGGGCGTCGCGGAAGTCGTCGGCAGGCTGTTGCATCAGCTCGGTCAAAACCGCCAGGTGCTGTGCGTCACGCACTTGCCTCAAGTCGCCGCGCGCGGCGACCATCATTTTCAGGTGGCGAAGAGCACGAATGGCAAGCGCGGCACGCTCAGCACCGTGACGTCGCTGGACAAGGCGAGCCGGATCGAGGAAGTCGCGCGGATGCTAGGCGGGCTCGAGATCACCGCGACCACGCGCAAGCATGCGAAGGAAATGCTGACCGCATAGCGGCGAAAGGTTGAAGCCGCCGCACACCACGTACGCTGATGTGCGCTGACGTGCGCTACCGCGCTCATCAAGCGCGCCAGCTCCCGCGCGGCGGCAGCCACGCTACCGCGCTAGCCGAACACCCGCTCCCACAGACGCAACACCGCGTCACGCTCGGCACTGACCGTCTCCGGTTCGACCCGTGCCTTTTCCATCCCATCGAGGCGCAATTTATGCTGCAGCTGCCGATATCGCCGGTAAGCCGCGCCGACCGTTTCCGCTTCGTCGCCGCTCATCAGCCCGAAGCGCGACACTTCGCGCAGCAGCGCAATATTGCCGGTGTTACGGATCAACTCCGGATCGCGCGCCGCGTGCAATAGCACCCAGTATTGAACCGTGAACTCGATGTCGACCATCCCGCCGCGGTCGTGCTTCAGATCGAACAGCGGCGTGCGATTCGGATGCCCTGCCTCGACGCGCTCGCGCATCTCGATGATTTCCTTCGCAAGCGGCGCCGCTTCGCGCGGCATCGTCAGCACCTGCTCGCGAATCGCCTCGAACTGCGCGCCGATCTGCGTGTCGCCGGCGCAGTACCGCGCCCGGGTCAACGCCTGATGCTCCCAGACCCACGCGGTATTGGCCGCATCGCCTTCGCGCAGCTGATAGCGGCGAAACGCATCGAGATCCGTGACCAGCAGGCCGGACTCGCCGTTCGGCCGCAAACGCAGATCGATGTCGAACAACGTGCCCGCGCCGGTCGCGGTCGTCAGCCATGAAATCAGGCGGCGCGTGAATGTCGCATACACATCGGGCGCGACGTCGGCCGGGTCGTCGTACAAAAAGATCAGATCGAGGTCCGACGCATAGCCCAGTTCCTTACCGCCCAGCTTCCCGTACGCGATGATCGCAAAACGCGGCACATCGCGGTGACGCTTGGCGAGCTGATTCCAGACAGCTTCGATCGTCACGTCGAGCACCGCGTCGGCAAGCTCCGACAAACGGTCGCTCACGTGCTCGACGCTCAGCTTGCCGGCGAGGTCGATCAACAGAATCCGGAACACCTCGGCCTGGTGCGCGTGGCGCAGCAGGTCCATCTGGTGTTCGACGCCGTCCGCCGCCGCGAGGCGCAGCCGCAGCGTGCGCTTGAACTCGGGCCAGTCGAACGGGCTTGCCATCGCTTCGTCGTCGAGCAGTTCGTCGAGCAGCTGCGGATGGCGGATCAGATATCCGGCCGCCCAGCGCGACGCGCCGAGCACCGACAGCACCCGGCGCAGCGCATGCGGATACTCGGTCAGAAGCGCCAGATACGCGCCTCGCCGGCTCACCGCCTCGAGCAGATCGAACATCCGCGCGATCGTATCGCCGCGCCGTTGCAGCGGCTCGACTGTGCGCGCCGAGTCGAGCGCGCGTTGCGCGACGATATCGAAGCGCTCCCGGCTGCGCTCGGGCAGCCCCGCATAGCGCGCCGAATGCCAAACCGCGCGCAGCCGCTCCAGCAACCCAGCCGGCTCCGCAATGCCCAGTTCGACCAGGCGCGCGGCAAGCGCGTCGTTGGCGCTGTCGTCAGCCAGCGCGCTACTCCACACCCATGCGGCCGCGCCGTCGTCAGGTGCGGCGTGGCCGTTATCACCGTTCACCTTGTCGGCAAAGATCTGATCGAACTGCTGCTCGACCCGCTCGCGGTGCGCATCGAGGCTCGCCATCAACGCGGCATAGTCGGCAAAACCCATCGACTGCGCGACGTTCGCGCGTTCGTGCTCGTCGACCGGCATCGCATGCGTCTGCGCATCGTCACGGTATTGCAGCCGGTGCTCGAGCTTGCGCAAGAAGCGGTAAGCATCGGTCAGCGCTTCGCAGACAGGCTGCGCGATCAGGCCGCGCGCGCTCGCGTGGCGCAGTACCGCGAGCGTCGGCCTGATCCGGAAGCCCGCGTCCTGGCCGCCGCGAATCAGCTGGAATACCTGCGCGCTGAACTCGATCTCGCGTATCCCGCCGCGGCCGAGCTTGATGTCGTCTGCCTTGTCCGGCCGCATCGTCGCGCGACGCTGCGCTTCCTGACGAATCTGCAGATGCAATGCGCGAATCGCGCCGATCACGCCGAAGTCCAGATAGCGGCGATAGATAAACGGCTTGACGATCGCATCGAGCAGGTTCGCGAGGCGCCGTGCCTCGGCACTACCGTGCTCGGACACGAGCCGCCCTTTGATCCACGCGTAACGTTCCCACTCGCGCCCCTGCACATAGAAATACTCTTCGAGCATGCCGAGGCTGCAAACGAGCGGCCCCGAATCGCCGTTCGGCCGCAGCCGCATGTCGACGCGAAACACATAGCCGTCGCTGGTCACTTCGGCCAGCGCGCCGATCAGGCGCTTGCCGAGCCGCGTGAAGTAGTCCTGGGTCGCTATGGCTGGGCGCTGGCCGCCCGCTGTCTCACCGTCGTCCTCGTAGACAAAGATCAGATCGATGTCCGACGAAACGTTCAGTTCGCGGCCGCCGAGTTTGCCCATGCCGACGACGCCCAGCGCGATCCGCTCGCCGTCCGGACCGCGCGGCTCCCCGTACATCGCTTCGAGTTCAGAGGACAGCACCGCGAGTGCGCGCTGGATCGCCGCTTCGGCCAGATCCGTCATCGTGCCGGTCACTTCGGTGACGTCCGCGAGACCTGCAAGATCGCGCTCCATCGCGGCGCAAAACACTTCGATGCGCAGTTGCCGCAGTGCCCGTTTCAGTGCATCTTCGGTAAGCGGCGCGCCGTCGGCACCGCGCAGCGCATCGCACAGTTCGTCAAGGCGCGCATCGATCCGCTCGCGCGTGACACGCGCCGCCGCCAGCGACGCGACGCGCTCCGCAACCTCGGGGCGCGCGCTGTATGCGCGTGATGCGTAATGCGAATAGCTGGAACTCAGCAGCTTCGTATAGGTCATGAAAATCTGGCTCGCTCGTTGCTTGATCCCGCATGTGCGCCGACAGCGGTGCGACGCGTTGTCAAAAAAGCCGGCTCGCTCGCCGCCAGGCCCCGCCGGCACAGGGTTTGCCGGAAGTACCAGTTGGCGGCGCGTGTGATACATTTCATCGCTAGTCCGCAAAACTACCATACGCCCAACTTGCCTCAGCATGTCCGAGCGAAACCTACCCGCCGACCGGCACGATGCAGGACGCGTCCGGCAACACGGCGGAGGCGATCATGTAGTGCTGCGGCATACATTGCACGTGGTGCTGGGCGTCGCGCTCGTCGCCTACTTCCTCGCGTTGTTGCTTGTGCTCGGGCTGCGCTATGTCGTGCTGCCGCAGGTCGAGTCTTTCCGGCCGCGCATCGAAGCAATCATTTCCGAAAAAATCCACGCACAGGTAGCGATCGGTAAGCTCACGCCGCACTGGGTCAGCTTCCAGCCTGGCGTTGAAGTTACCGATCTGACCATTCGCGGCCATGACGGCCGTCCGGCGTTGTCGATCCCGCACGCAAGCGCCACCGTTTCGTGGAGTTCGCTGTGGAAACTCAAACCCATCCTGTCGAGCCTCGTCGTCGATCAGCCTGACCTGCTGATCGAGCGCAATGACGACGGCACGCTGTCGGTTGCGGGCGTGCAATTGCCATCCGGTCATAGCGGCAATGACACGTTTTCCACCTGGCTGCTGCGTCAGCAGGCGATGGTTCTGCGTGGCGGCACGCTACGCTGGCGCGACGCAACACATGACGTGCCGGAAATCGCATTGCAGAACATCCGGCTCGCGATCCTCAACGATGGCAACGAGCACCGCTTCGCACTGCAAGCGCCCGCGGACGGCAAGGTGCTGTTCGGTCCACTCGATTTCCGCGCGCATTTCAAGAGCGCACGCACCGGTGCGATGGGCAAGCCGATCAACTGGAGCGGCAGCGTGTATCTATCGACAGGCCCGGTCGATCTGCCGATGCTCGCGCGTTACATCGACTTTCCGATCGCCACTTACGCGGGCCGCATCGACAACGCCATTTGGGTCGAATTCGCGCAAGGGCGAATCCTGTCGGCCACCGGCGAATTATCCGGCAGCAACATCGCGCTGCGTGTGAAGCCCGCGCAGCCGAAGCTCGATGTGCCGGTCGCCCGTTTTTCGTGGACCTTCGCGCACGAAGCCGACGAGTACACGCTGCAATTGAATAACCTCGTCGCGGAACTCGGCCAGCCGCCGCTTCCTGACGGCACGCCGGTCACGCGTACGCTCGCGCTGTCCACGCTGAACGGCCGCCTGCGCAAGCAAAGTGTCCAGCACGGCCAGCTGCTCAGCGTCGCCGGCGATCGTGTCGACCTCGGCATCCTCGCCGAATTCAGCCGTGCGCTGCCGCTGCCGCGCCGCCTGCTGAACGGTCTGGTGCGCTTCAATCCGCGCGGCATCGTGTCGAACTACACAATCGAAGTCGAGCGTGAAAAACCGGAATCCGGCGAAGCCGCGAGCGAGCGCAGTGAAATGAGCGCGGAGCCGATTGCGCACTACACGTTCAAGGCCGATCTTCAAGGCATCAGCGTCGCCGCGCAGGAGCCGCCGCCGGGACTGACCGCGCGCGGCCATCCGCGCGCGGGTATTCCGGGCTTCGAGAATCTGTGGGGCTCGGTCGACGCGAATGAAAAGCAAGGGTCGATCGCACTCGATACGGCGAACGCGGCCATTACACTGCCGGGCGTTTTCGACAACCCACGCCTCACGTTCGACCGTCTGCAGGGCAAAGGCAGCTGGACCGTCGCGCCCACCATCGCACCCGGCGACAAGCACAAGGCATTCAAGGTCGACGTATCCGAGCTCAAGGTCGCGAACGACGACACCGCCGCCAGCGCAAGCGCCAGCTATTCGAACGCCGGACATGGACGCGGCTCGCTCGACCTGAGCGCGAAATTCGAGCGTGCAAAGGTAGCGAGCATCACTCGCTATCTGCCGACCGGTATCAGTGAAAAGGTGCGCATGTATCTGGGCCACGGCCTGCAAGCGGGTATGTCGCGCGGCGGGACCATCGAGATACACGGCAATCTCGACAAGTTTCCGTATGCGCGCGACCCGAGCGCCGGCGTGTTCCGCATCGTCGCGCCGTTCAGCAATGGCCGCTTCGACCCGACGCCGTATCCGCCGCGCACGCTCAAGAACGGCACGCCCAGCATCTGGCCAGGCTTTGACGGCATCGACGGCGTGTTCCAGCTGAAAGAGAACCTGTTGCGCTTCGATGTCGACCGCGCGCATTACAAGCGAATCGCGATCAGCCGGGTAACCGGCAAGATCGACGATCTCGGCAATCGTGCGTCGAGCCTGGTGATTACCGGCGGCGCGCGCGGCCCGCTTGCGGACATGCTCGACTATGTCGACGACAGTTCGCTCGGCATCATGACAAAGCACGTCACGCGGAAACTGAAGGCAGAGGGCCCCGCCGCGATCGCGTTGCGACTGACCGTGCCGCGTGCGCCACTCGATCCGAACGCGCCGCGGCCACGAGCGAGCCTCGCCGGGTCGGTCACCTTCGAGAACAACCGCATCGCGATGCAGAAGATGCCGACGCTGTCGCAACTGACCGGCAGAGTGCGCTTTACCGAACACACCGCGCAGGTCGACAACCTTGCCGGGCAATTTTTCGGTGGCGATATTCATGCAAACGGCGGGTTGGACGCAAACGGCACGTATGCGCTCGACCTGAACGGCCACGTCGCGCTCGAGGCGGCGCGCGAGCTCGACCTGCACGGACTCGCGCCGCAGGTGCTGAGTCACGTTCAGGGCAGTGCGCCGTACGCGCTCAGCGTGCACGGCGCGAAGGGACGCCTGCCGGAGATTTCCGCCCATTCCGATCTGACCGGGCTCGCGCTCGACTTTCCCGCGCCGTTCAACAAGTCGAGCGGCACGCCGATGCCGCTGAGCATATCGTTCAAGCCCCCCGCTGACGGCGACAGTAGCGGCCTCGAACGCGCCGACATGACCGTCGGTCCGATCGCCGCAACCTATCTGCTGCAAGGTGAGCCGCGCCAGATGCCGAAGGTCGTGCGCGGCGCGATCGGTGTGAACCGGCCGGCCGATCTGCCTGCCGAAGGCGTCACCGCCGCGGTCGATCTCGACACACTCGACGCCGACGCATGGCGCGCGCTCTTCATTCAGATGCGCAATGCGAATCAGGGCGTGGCTCCGGTGCCGCCAGGCGAGACCGCCGCGCAGTTCGTGCCTGACCGGTTCGCGCTGCATATCGGCACGCTCACGCTGCTCAAGCGCCACTGGGAAAGTGTCGTGGTCGGCGCGTCGCACATCGATAGAAAGTGGCAGGCGAACGTCGCGTCGAATCAGGTGTCCGGCTATGTGTCGTGGCTGCCGGGCGCGACCCGCGAGTCGCCGGGCACGCTGCAGGCGCGGCTAGCGCGCCTCGTCATTCCGGCGGTGACCGATAACGACCTGCTCGGGCCGGCCATGCAGCAGCCCGCGCAGAACATGCCGACCATCGATCTCGTCGTGAACGACCTGATCGTGCGCGGTCACAGCGTCGGCCGGCTCGAGGTCGATGCGCACAACTTCGAGGAAGATGGCGTGCCGGTCTGGCAGCTCGACAAGCTCGACATCAGCAATCCGGCCGCAACGTTCACCGCGACCGCGAACTGGCGCACCTTGCGAGAGTTCGGCGCGGTGACTGACGAAAGCACGCCACGCCGAACCGTCGTCGATTTCAAGCTCGATGTGAAGGACGCAGGCGCGCTGCTCGAACGCTCCGGCCTGCCGCGCACGATCAAAAACGGTGAAGGCACACTGGCGGGAAAAATCGGATGGCGCGGCGGGCCGACGCGGATCGACCTTCCTTCGCTCAATGGCAATATGTCGGTCGACTTGCGCCATGGGCAAATTCTGAAGGTGGATCCCGGCGTCGCAAGGCTGCTCGGCGTGGTGAGCCTGCAAAGCCTGCAGCGCATCGCAACGCTCAGCTTCCGCGATGTATTCGGCGAAGGTTTGCCGTTTTCGAGCGTCACCAGCACCAGTGAAATCAAGGACGGCGTCGCCCGCACCGACAACTTCAGGCTGGTCACCGCACCGGGTCGTGCGGAAATGCACGGCACGATCGACCTCGCGCATGAAACGCAGGACCTGAACGTGCGCGTGATTCCGACGGTCAGCGTCGGCGCGGGCGTGGTGGCGGCGACCATCATCAATCCGCTGATCGGGCTCGGCGCGCTGATCGGCGATATTGCGCTGTCACAGTCGATCGAACACGGGTTCGCGCTCAACTTCGCGATCACCGGATCATGGGCAAAACCTCACGTCGAGCGGGTCCACGACGATCGCGGTAAGATGGACGGCGTACCGGCGGCGGAAGCGGCCGTGCTTCATTAACCGTAGCGGTGCGCACTGTCCGGCGGGCGTCGCGGAGCCCGGGCTGCTGCTGCGCAGCATACTTCGCGTAAGCCGGATGGCCGCACGGATTGCAGCAATGTCCGCAGCCATTCACCGGCCCGTCAGAATTTCCGCCTCGCGGTTTTCGTCTACGTCCGGCGGCGCGCTTTGCGGTTAGCGCCGTCCCGAAGGGAGCCTTTCGATACGCTCATGAGCGACCCACACGCGCAATCTCCGGCCGGCGCAGCACTGGAAAAGCCGTCCGCCTCTTACCGCGTCGCCGCGCTGCAGATGGTCAGCACGCCGGAGCGCGACCGAAACCTCGCCGACGCCGAAACACTGATCGCGCAGGCCGCTGCTGAAGGCGCGCAGCTCGTGCTGCTGCCCGAATACTTCTGCTTCATGGGCTTCAAGGACACGGACAAGCTCACCGTGCGCGAACCGTACCGCGATGGCCCGATCCAGCGCTTCCTGTCCGATGCGGCGCGTCGGCACCGTGTGTGGGTAATCGGCGGCACGCTGCCGCTTACCGCGCCGGAAGCGTCACACGTGCTGAACACGACGCTCGTATTCGATCCGCACGGCCGCGAGACGGCCCGCTACGACAAGATCCACCTGTTTAACTTCGAAAAAGGCGACGAATCGTTCGATGAAGCCCGCACGATCCGTCCCGGCGATGCGGTGCGCACCTTCGATGCGCCGTTCGGGCGCGTCGGCCTGTCGGTCTGCTACGATCTGCGCTTTCCGGAGCTGTACCGGCGCATGGGCGACTGTGCGCTGATCGTCGTGCCGTCCGCGTTCACGTATACGACCGGCCGCGCGCATTGGGAAACGCTGCTGCGCGCGCGGGCGGTGGAGAACCAGTGCTACGTGCTCGCAGCCGCGCAAGGCGGCAAGCACGAGAATGGCCGCCGCACATGGGGACACAGCATGCTGATCGACCCCTGGGGCGAAGTTCTCGATGTTCGCGACGAAGGCGCGGGCGTCGTCGCCGGCGAGATCGAACGGTCGCGCATCGACGAGGTGCGGCAAAGCCTGCCCGCGTGGCGGCATCGCGTGCTCGGTTAGCGCCGCCGCCGTTCGCAATCCGATGCAACATCAGGCAGTTTCACGCAAAACGCAGGAACTCAAACGAGAACGTCCCACATTGAAAGCGCATTGAGCGTCACCCATATAGCAAAGCAATGCGCGCCGTCCGAATCCCTTGAATCGAGCCGAATCTACTTCGCATGAACATCATCGAACCCAGCATCCGTAATCTTGCGACCGCCAAGGACGTGCTCCTCACGCCCTACGGCCTCGACGAAGCCCTGCTGACCCGCACGCTCGCCGACATCTTCACGCATCGCGTCGATTACGCAGACCTTTATTTCCAGGCGACGCGCAGCGAAGCGTGGAGCCTCGAGGAAGGCATCGTCAAATCCGGCAGTTTCAGCATCGACCAGGGCGTCGGCGTGCGTGCCGTGTCCGGCGATCGCACCGCGTTCGCGTACTCGGACGACCTGTCGCCGGACGCGATTCGCCAGGCGGCGATCGCCACGCGGGCGATTGCGAAGGCCGGTGGCGGCAAACAGAAGATCAAGGCGGCGGCATCGCTGACCGGGGTCAGTGGCCGTGACCTGTATCTGCCGTCCGATCCGCTGCATTCGCTCGACGCGACCGCGAAGGTCAAGCTGCTCGAGCGGATCGAGCAGATGGCGCGCAGCCGCGACCCGCGGATCACACAGGTGATGGCAGGCCTCGCGGGCGAATACGACGTCGTGCTGGTTGCGCGCAGCGATGGCGCGCTGGCTGCGGACATCCGGCCGCTCGTGCGCGTGTCGGTGACGGTGATCGCTGAGCAGAACGGCCGCCGCGAAATCGGCAGCGGCGGTGGCGGTGGCCGCTTCGACTACGGCTATTTCACCGACGACGTGCTGTCGCGTTACGTCGACGACGCGGTGCATGCCGCCCTCGTGAACCTGGACGCGCGTCCGGCGCCGGCCGGAGCGATGACCGTGGTGCTCGGGCCCGGCTGGCCCGGTGTGCTGCTGCATGAGGCGATCGGCCACGGGCTCGAAGGCGATTTCAACCGGAAGGGGTCGTCCGCATTCGCAGGCCGCATCGGCGAACAGGTTGCGGCGAAAGGCGTCACCGTGGTCGACGACGGCACGCTGCCGAATCGCCGCGGGTCGCTCAACATCGACGACGAAGGCAATGCGACGCAATGCACGACGCTGATCGAGGACGGCATCCTGAAGGGTTATATCCAGGACACACTGAACGCGCGCCTGATGAACATGCCGGTCACCGGCAACGCGCGCCGTGAATCGTATGCGGCACTGCCGATGCCGCGCATGACGAACACCTACATGCTGAACGGCGATAAAGACCCGCAGGAAATCATCGCGTCTGTGAAGAACGGCCTCTATGCGGTGAATTTCGGTGGCGGCCAGGTCGACATCACGAACGGCAAGTTCGTGTTCTCGGCATCCGAGGCATACATGATCGAAAACGGCAAGATCACGTATCCGGTCAAAGGCGCGACGCTGATTGGCAGTGGCCCGGAATCGCTCAAATACGTCAGCATGATCGGCAATGACATGTCGCTGGATACCGGCGTCGGCGTGTGCGGCAAGGAAGGCCAAAGCGTGCCGGTGGGTGTGGGTCAACCGACACTGCGCATCGACCGGATGACGGTCGGCGGCACGGTCTGACGACCGAGCCGTGCGCACGCTTTCCGCATGAATTGCGCAAAGCGTGCGGATTTTCCGCATTTTTGTCGGCGGCCGCTTGTCAATCGCGCCTTGCCGGGGTATAAAGCCACTCAACCTTTTTTGCAGTCCCTACCGCTCGCTTCCTACGCCATGTCCGCCCGGTTTTATTTTTATTTCTTTTGGTATCTCAGACCGCTGGCGGATCGAGAGGGGTGGTAACGCAACAAGGCAAACCCGAAATTCCCGAAAAACCGTCAGCGAGTCTGGCGGTTTTTTTTTGCCGCTGCTGCTTGCCCGGTCTGCTCGCAACGAACACGCAACGAACCGACACGCTACGAATCGCATCTGGAGAACCGACATGCCCCCGCACAATACCGACGACGTCCGCATTCGCGAGCTCAAGGAGCTCACCCCGCCCGCTCACCTGATCCGCGAATTCCCGTGCGGCGAAAAAGAATCGGACCTGATCTTCAACACGCGCCAGGCGCTGCACCGGATTCTGCACGGCATGGACGACCGCCTGATTGTTATCGTCGGTCCGTGTTCGATCCACGATCCGAAAGCCGCGCTCGACTATGCCGGGCGTTTGATCGAGCAGCGCAAGCGGCTCGCGGGCGAACTCGAGATCGTGATGCGCGTGTACTTCGAAAAACCGCGTACGACGGTGGGCTGGAAAGGGCTCATCAACGACCCGTATCTCGACAACAGCTTCAAGATCAATGACGGCCTGCGCACTGCACGCGAACTGCTGCTGCACATCAACGAACTCGGCCTGCCGGCGGGCACTGAATACCTCGACATGATCAGCCCGCAATACATCGCCGATCTGATCTCGTGGGGTGCGATCGGCGCGCGTACCACCGAGTCGCAAGTGCATCGTGAACTGGCTTCGGGGCTGTCGTGCCCGGTTGGCTTCAAGAACGGCACGGATGGCAACGTGAAGATCGCGGTCGATGCGATCAAGGCGGCATCGCAGCCGCACCATTTCCTGTCGGTGACTAAAGGCGGTCATTCGGCGATCGTATCGACGGCCGGCAACGAGGACTGCCACATCATTTTGCGCGGCGGCAAGACGCCTAACTACGACGCGGACAGTGTCAATGCCGCGTGTGCTGACATCGGCAAGGCAGGACTCGCCGCACGGCTGATGATCGATGCGAGCCACGCGAACAGTTCGAAGAAGCCCGAAAACCAGATTCCGGTTTGCGCGGATATCGGCCGCCAGATCGCGGGTGGCGACGAACGCATCGTCGGCGTGATGGTCGAGTCGCATCTGGTCGCCGGCAGACAGGATCTTCAGGAGGGCTGTGCTTTGACCTACGGTCAGAGCATCACCGACGGATGCATCGGTTGGGACGAAAGCGTCGCCGTACTCGAAGGGCTCGCTGATGCGGTCAGACAACGTCGTATCGCGCGCGGCAGCGGTAACTGATCATGCGATAAGTCAACATCAATCGATGCGGAGCCCGGCCAATGAGCCGGGCTTTTTTATCGTTAGCCATCCGGACGAATAGTCATTCATGTGCAGCGCCGGTACCGTATGCGTTCTTCACAGTCAGTTGAAAAAAGGCTTGACTTGAAAGAATAACCGGTACAAAATTTTGTACATGAAGGGAGTCTATGAATCAGGAAAAAGAGATTCGCTGGGTTGGCTCCAGCTACGACGACCTTCTGGCGTTTCCAGATGAAGCACGGCGGCGAGCCGGCTTTCAACTGGCCAAAATGCAAGCCGGCCTCGACCCGGACAACTGGAAACCCTTTGATGTTGTCGGTGCAGGTACGCGCGAAATACGCATCAAGGACGCTCAAGGAATGTTTCGGGTGATGTACGTCGCAAAGTTCGTCGAAGCCATTTACGTTCTGCATTGCTTCCAGAAGCAGGGGCAGACAACGAGCGGGCAAGACAAGGAAATCGCCGAGGCACGTTATCGCGCCGTGGCTAATATCAGGAAGGCAGAGCAATGATGATCGATACCAGAATCCGTCACGTCACGAAGCCGGGTGCAAACCTGTTCCTCGAACTGGGCTTCTCCGCCGAAGAAGCCAAGCGGCTGCACGCTGCGTCCCAGAAGCAGATCAACGACACGCGCCTGCTGAAAGAGCAATTGATGACCGAGCTGTCGAGCTGGATCGAGCAGCATCATCTGAAGCAGTCGGAAGCGGCTGAAATCCTGATGGTGTCGCGGCCGCGCGTGTCTGATGTCGTCAACAAGAAAACGACGAAGTTCACCATCGACACGCTTGTGGAAATGATGAGCCGCATCGGCAAATCGGTCAGGCTCGCGATTGGCTAAGTGAACGGCTTATCTGCGTGGCTTATCTGCGTGGCTTATCTGCGTAGATTAACTGGGCGGCTCAAGTGTGCAGATCAAGCGGGCGCCGTCGCATGCACCGCACGTGTTCCCCAATTCGCGCGTAGGACTTCCCGCTTGCTTATCATCGCTTTGCAGTGCGGTCATGCTGCCATAACACATCGCTGCCGCCATTCACCCGGTTCAGCGCGCGAGCGAACACGAATAGCAAATCCGACAGGCGATTGACGTAACCACGCACAGCCGCGCTCACCTCTTCGATGGCGCCGAGCATGACGATCGCGCGTTCGGCGCGACGACACACCGTTCGGCACACATGTGCATGCGAGGCCGCCCGCGAACCGGCCGGCAAGATGAATTCCTTCAACGGCGGCAATGTCGCGTTGTATTCGGTTAGCCACCCATCGAGCCGGCGCAGATGCACATCAGTCACCATCGTGTGACCGGGTACGCTCAGTTCGCCGCCCAGATCGAACAGGTCATGCTGAATAGTGGTCAGCGCGGCACGAAGGTCATCTGGTAGGCTCTCGCACAGCAGCACGCCCACATGCGAGTTGAGCTCGTCGACTTCGCCAATTGCAACGATACGAGCGTCATCCTTGGTTACTCGACGGCCATCGCCAAGGCCGGTCGTGCCAGCGTCGCCGGTACGCGTCGCAATCTTGCTCAGGCGGTGACCCATGATGTCGTCCTTATGTCGTTGCAATGCCCAGCATTCTTTCGTGCGCGACCGCGCATCGACTCACCAGCTGCCGCTGCCGCAACACCATTGCGAACGCGACAGCCAAAGCCATTATAGATTTTGCGAGCAGCCAGCCGGTTCATCGCCACGTTGTGTCTGACGGCAGGCGTTCGGCGTAAAATGACTCAAACCAGCAACATCACAACGAATATGCCTTTCAGGAGACCAGCGTGAACCATCCCGCGCCGCCCGCGTCCGTGCGCCGCCCTTTTCCCGCTGAATTGCTCAGCGCGCTGAAGTCGCTATTCGGGGAGCGCGTGTCGATCGCCGAAGCGGTCCGCGCAAACCACGGACGTGACGAATCGCCTTTCGATCCGCAATTGCCGGATGCAGTCGTCTTCGCGCGCAACACCGAAGATGTGCAAGCCGTCGTCAGACTGTGTGCTCAATATGACGTGCCGGTTATACCTTACGGCAACGGGTCGTCGCTGGAAGGCCATCTGCTGGCTGTGCAGGGTGGTGTGTCGATCGATCTTTCCGAAATGAATCGCGTGCTATCGATCAATGCGGAAGACCTTACCGTCACCGTCGAACCTGGCATATCGCGCAAGCAGCTTAACGAAGCATTACGCGATACGGGTCTGTTCTTCCCGATCGACCCAGGCGCCGATGCGAGCATCGGTGGCATGACGGCTACGCGTGCATCGGGCACGAACGCGGTGCGCTACGGCACGATGCGGGAGAATGTGCTCGGCCTTTGCGCGGTGCTCGCGGACGGCCGTGTCATCCGCACAGGAACGCGCGCGCGCAAATCATCGGCGGGCTACGATCTGACGCGCCTGTTTGTCGGCTCGGAAGGCACACTCGGCGTGATCACCGAAATCACGTTGCGGCTTTATCCGCAGCCTGAAGCGGTGTCCGCGGCGATATGCGCATTCCCTTCGATGGAAAGCGCGGTACGCGCGGTCATCGAAACGATTCAGATCGGCGTGCCCATCGCGCGTGTCGAATTTGTCGATGCGCTCGCGATCCGCGCGATCAACCGCCATTCGAACCTGACGCTGCGCGAAGCGCCGACGCTGTTCTTCGAATTCCACGGCACCGCAGCCGGTGTGCAGGAACAGGCGGAACTGGTGCAGGAAATGGCCGCGCAAAACGCGGGCGAAGGATTCGAATGGGCGACGCGGCCCGAGGACCGCAGCCGCCTGTGGAACGCGCGGCACAACGCGTATTTCGCGATGCTGCAACTGAAGCCTGGCTGTCGCGCGGTCACAACCGACGTCTGCGTGCCGATCTCGCGGCTCGCCGAATGTGTCGTTGAAACGGAAAAGGACCTGAAGGCGTCGTCGCTGCCCTGCCCGATCGTCGGCCATGTCGGCGACGGCAATTTCCATGTCGCAATGCTGATCGATCCGCAGCGGCCGGAGGAGTTCGCCGAAGCCGAGCGCCTGAACCATCGCATCGTGCAGCGCGCATTGCGGATGGCCGGCACGTGCACTGGAGAACATGGCGTCGGTCTGCACAAGATCGATTTTCTGGTCGAGGAAGCAGGCCCGGTCGCCATCGACACGATGCGCGCGATCAAGCACGCGCTCGATCCGCGCAACCTGATGAATCCTGGCAAGATTTTTTCGTGGGCCGCATAACATGAATTGAATGGCCGAAAGAGCGCCGCGTACGCAGATCCGCAGAAAGAACCGGGCGTACCCGGCCCCGGACTCCGGCCTGTAGCCCGACAGGCCGGCAACACGAGGAGACAGACCATGAACGCGCCCGCGGAACTGTCCGCTGAAGTGCTCGCGCAACGGCAACGCGAGGTCGTACAGGCATTGATGGCGGTACTGCCAACACACTGTCTGCTGTACCGCGAAGAAGATACCGTCGCGTACGAGTGCGATGGCCTCGCCGCATACCGGCGTCTGCCGCTTGCAGTCGTGTTACCCGAAACCGAGTCGCAAGTGCAGCGGGTCGTGCAGATCTGCCATCGGCTCGAGGTTCCGATCGTGCCGCGCGGCGCGGGCACCAGCCTGTCGGGCGGGGCGATGCCGATCCGGCATGGCGTGGTCGTATCGCTTGCACGCTTTCGCAAGATCATTGAAGTCGATCCGTATGCGCGCACCGCGACGGTCCAGCCGGGCGTGCGCAACCTGTCGATTTCCGAAGCCGCTGCGCCGTATGGGCTCTACTACGCGCCCGACCCATCGTCTCAGATCGCATGCACGATCGGCGGTAACGTCGCCGAGAATTCCGGTGGCGTGCATTGCCTGAAATACGGGCTCACCGTGCATAACGTGATGCGTGTGCGCGCGATCACGATGGAAGGCGACGTGGTCGAATTCGGTTCGCTGAGCCCCGATGCGCCCGGCCTCGATCTGCTCGCGGTAATGGTCGGCAGCGAGGGCATGTTCGCGATCGTCACCGAGGTCACAGTGAGACTGATCCCGAAACCGCAAACCGCACAGGTCATCATGGCGAGTTTCGATAACGTCGTGAAAGGCGGCGACGCGGTGGCCGGCATCATTGCCGCCGGTATTATCCCGGCCGGCCTCGAGATGATGGACAAGCCGGCCACTCGCGCCGTCGAGGAGTTCGTCCGCGCGGGCTACGACCTCGATGCCGCGGCAATTCTGCTTTGTGAATCCGACGGCACGCCTGAGGAAGTCAGCGAGGAGATCGTCAGGATGACCGCGGTGCTACGCGAGCACGGCGCGACGCGCATCCAGATCTCGCGCTCGGAAAGCGAGCGGCTGCGCTTCTGGTCCGGACGCAAAAATGCGTTTCCGGCCGCGGGCCGCATCTCGCCCGATTATTACTGCATGGACGGCACGGTACCGCGCCGCAGCATCGGTTCACTGCTGTCGCGCATCGAAGCGATGGAACAGAAATACAACCTGCGTTGCATCAACGTGTTCCATGCCGGCGACGGCAATATGCATCCGCTGATCCTTTTCAATGGCAACGACCTCGACGAGTGGCATCGCGCCGAAGCATTCGGCACGGATATTCTCGAGTGCTGTGTCGAACTCGGCGGCACCGTCACGGGCGAGCATGGCGTCGGCATCGAAAAAATCAATTCGATGTGCGTGCAGTTCTCGCCGGAAGAGCGCGACGCCTTTCATGCGGTCAAGCGCGCGTTCGATCCGCCCGGTCTGCTGAACCCGGACAAAGGCATACCGACGCGTGCCCGCTGTGCCGAGTACGGCAAAATGCATATTCGCGGCGGGCTGTTGCCACACGCTGAGCTGCCGCGCTTCTAGTCGTATTTCGTGCAGGCGCGCGTCGCTAGCGGTTTTTAGCTGAAGTTTCGCTCCGTCATGCATCGTGCGGCGTGCCGCACGATGCTCGTTGATCAATGCGCCGCGGGTGTTCCTGACTTGTATCCGCCAAGGGTTTTTACTGAACCGCGCACGCGTTTCACGACGGTGCGCAAGCGGCTGCGTACGGGTCCGCTCCGGGTTGCCAGCCGGGCGCCGCCCGGTACAATCGAAACCACTACAACGAAACCCGACGCTATGGAAGAGGACGACATCGTCGCCGAATGGTCCGAGCGTATCCGTTCGGCCACCGCCGAACGACACCCCGTGCGGATTCGTGGCGGCGGCACGAAAGACTGGTACGGCCAGACGTTGCAGGGGGAAGTCCTCGATACGCGCGCCCATCGCGGCATCATCGCTTACGATCCGGCGGAGCTCGTCATCACCGCGCGTGCGGGCACCCCGCTTGCGGAAATCGAAACGACGCTTGCCGAACACGATCAGATGCTTGCGTTCGAGCCGCCGCACTTCGGCCCGCAAGCGACGCTCGGCGGTTGCATCACGGCCGGCATCGCGGGTCCACGCCGCCAGTCGGCCGGCGCGCCACGCGATTTCGTGCTCGGCGCGGTCGTGATGAACGGCCACGGCCAGGTGCTGCATTTCGGCGGGCAGGTGGTCAAGAACGTTGCGGGCTACGACGTATCGCGGTTGATGGCAGGTTCGCTCGGCACGCTCGCGCTGATCCTCGAACTATCAATCAAGGTATTGCCGCGCCCGAAGGCGGAAATCACGCTGAAGTTCGACATGAACGGCACCGATGCGGTGCGCAAGCTCAACGAATGGGGTGGCCGGCCGCTGCCGGTCACGGCGAGCGCATGGCGCAACGGCACCCTCGTGCTGCGGCTGGGCGGCGCGGAGGCGGCGGTCAAGTCAGCGCGCACATCGCTTGGCGGCGAGGTGGTCGACGCAGTCGAAGCCGAGCGATTCTGGGCGGGCTTGCGCGAGCAGACCGACCCATTCTTCGCGGCGATCGCGCCGAAAGCCGCGCTGTGGCGGCTCGCACTGCCGACCATCACCGAACCGCTGCAGTTGCCCGGCGCGCAGATGATGGAATGGGGCGGCGCGCAGCGCTGGTGGATCACCGATGCCGATGCGCAGACCGTGCGGATCAGCGCAAAACAGGCCGGCGGGCACGCGACGATCTTCCGCACCGGCCACGGCTACGATCGCGGCGCGGGCGTGTTCACGCCACTGCCGGCCCCATTGATGAAGATCCACCGCGGCCTGAAGGCTGCTTTCGATCCGGCTCGCATCTTCAATCCAGGCCGGCTCTATCCCGACTTCTGAGCGCGCGATGCAAACCAACCTCGCGGACTTCATTCGCAATACGCCCGACGGCGCCGAAGCCGACGCAATCCTGCGCAACTGCGTGCATTGCGGCTTCTGCACGGCGACCTGTCCGACTTACCAGTTGCTCGGCGATGAACTCGACGGACCGCGCGGCCGCATCTATCTGATCAAGCAGATGGTCGAGGGCGCGCCGGTCACGCGCAGCACGCAAACTCACCTCGATCGCTGCCTGACGTGCCGCAATTGCGAATCGACTTGCCCGTCGGGCGTGCAATACGGCCGTCTCGTTGAAATCGGCCGCAAGCTGACTGAAGAGAAAGTCGCGCGTCCATTTGGCCAACGTGTGCTGCGTCGTGTGCTGGCGAGCTTCGTGCCGAACGAGGCGTTGTTTACACCGGCGATGCGCCTGGGCCAGCACATGCGCCCGCTGCTGCCGAAGAAGCTGCGCGACAAGGTACCGGCACGCCAGCGTCAGCTCGAATGGCCCGCGTCGAAGCACGCGCGCAAGATGCTGATGCTCGCCGGCTGCGTGCAGCCTTCGATGATGCCCAACGTTAACACCGCCACCGCGCGCGTGCTCGACGCACTCGGCATCGAGACGATCGTTGCACCGGACGCCGGATGCTGCGGCGCGATTCGCCTGCATCTCGGCTATCACGACGACGCGCTCGACGACATCCGCGCGAACATCGATGCGTGGTGGCCGTATGTCGAAGACGGCGTCGAAGCGATCGTGATGAATGCGTCGGGCTGCGGCGCGACCGTCAAGGAATACGCGCATCTGCTGCGAGACGATCCGGCGTACGCGGAAAAAGCACGTCGCATCGTCGAACTGACGCGCGACATAGCCGAGATCCTGCCCGAATTCGAAGAACCGCTAACTGCCCTCACACGACGACGCGCGGTGCACACCGTCGCGTTCCATCCGCCGTGCACGCTGCAGCACGGACAGCAGATTCGCGGTAAGGTCGAGCAGCTGCTCGGCGAACTCGGCATCGACGTACGCCTGCCCGCCGACAGTCACCTGTGCTGCGGCTCGGCCGGCACCTACTCGCTGACGCAACCGACGCTGTCGTACGCGCTGCGCAACCAGAAGCTCGAACGGCTGCACGCGCAGGAGCCGCAGATCATCGTATCGGCTAACGTCGGGTGCATCGCGCATCTGCAAAGCGGGACGTCGACGCCGGTGGTCCACTGGATCGAACTGGTCGAGCACATGCTGGCCGGCTGAGCGTGCTTGCGCTGCAACGCAGGCGGTATGCTCGCAACGGCGTCCGTATAATTGGGCACGAACCACCAATGCAAACGGTGTCATGCCTGATCTGATCCAAAACCTCAGCGCGGTGCGCGAGCGCATCGCGCGCGCGGCGCAAGCGGCGGGCCGCGACCCGCACTCGATCGCACTGCTCGCGGTGTCGAAAACCTTTCCGTCTGAAGACATCCGCGCGGCGCACATCGCCGGCCAGCGCGCATTCGGCGAAAACTACGTGCAGGAAGCGCTGGCGAAACTCGATGCGCTAGCCGATCTGCGCGCGTCGATCGAATGGCATTTCATCGGCCCGCTGCAATCGAACAAGACGCGTGTCGTCGCCGAGCGCTTTGACTGGGTGCATTCGGTCGACCGCCTGAAGATCGCGCAGCGGCTCGCCGAGCAGCGTCCCGACGGCTTGCCGCCGCTCAACGTGTGCGTACAGGTCAACGTGAGCGGCGAAGCGTCGAAATCGGGCGTCACGCCGGGCGAAGCAGCCGGCGTCGCGCATGCGGTCGCCGCGCTGCCGAAGCTGCGCCTGCGCGGGCTGATGGCGATCCCGGAGCCCACCGGCGGCATCGAAGAGCAGCGCGCACCGCATCGCGCGTTGCGCGAATTGTTCGAGCGCCTGCGCGCCGACGGGCTCGCACTCGACACCTTGTCGATGGGCATGTCCGCCGATCTCGAAGCGGCCGTGCTCGAAGGCGCGACGATCGTGCGTATCGGCACCGCGATCTTCGGCGCACGCGACTATTCCAACTGAACCTTCCAAACCATCATGAAAATAGCGTTTATTGGCGGCGGCAATATGGCGGCTGCGCTGATCGGCGGGCTGATCAAGCGTGGCGTCGCCGCAGTGGATCTCTATGCGATCGATCCGAATGAGGACGCGCGCAAGCGTAATCAGCAGCAATTCGGTATCGGGACCGCGGCTGCCGCCGATGCAGCGCTCGCGTCGTTCGACGCGATCGTGCTTGCCGTCAAGCCGCAAGTCGTCAAAGAGGTCGCCGCGGCGCTGGCCTCGTATCTTTCCGCGCAGCAGCTAGTGATCAGCATTGTCGCGGGCATACGCGCGGCCGATCTGTCGCGCTGGCTGAACGGCCACGCGCGCATCATCCGGACGATGCCGAATACGCCCGCGCTGATCGGCATGGGCGTCGCGGGGCTCGTCGCACTTGACGGCGTCGATGCGGCAGGACGCGCGCTCGCGTCGCAAGTGCTCGGCGCGGTCGGTCAGACGGTATGGTTCGACGACGAATCGAAGATCGACGCCGTCACCGCCATCTCCGGCAGCGGCCCCGCGTACGTGTTTTATTTCATCGAAGCGCTGCAGGAAGCCGCTCGCCAGCTCGGCATGGACGACGCGCAAAGCCGCGCGCTCGCGGTCGCGACGTTCACCGGCGCCGCGCAACTGGCCGCGCAATCCGACGAGCCGCCATCGGTGTTGCGCGAACGCGTGACGTCCAAGGGCGGTACAACCGCGGCGGCCCTTGCCGCGTTCGATGCGCAGCATGTGAAAGAGGCCATCGTGCGCGGTGCGCTTGCCGCGGATACACGCGCGAAAGAGATGGGCGACGAATTCGGCAAGCAATAAGCATCAGGCCAATCGACGCAGCCGCCCGCACGCATGAACCTGATGCGTGCCGCGACGGCGCGCGGCACGCAGCCGGAGTCAGAAGTTTTGCACCGCGTAATGCGCGGCAATGCCGGCAAATAGCACGCCGCCCAGCCAGTTGTTATGGCGAAACGCGGCAAAGCACGGCATCCGTTCGCGGCCGCGAATCAGCGTGTAGTGATAGATCGCGCAGCCCGCGGCACCGGCTAGCCCGAGCCAGTACAGCGCACCATAGCCAAGCACGACGCCGATGCCCGCATAGATGCCAAGCGTCATCGCGTAGCACAGCATGATCGCGAGCACGTCGTAGCGGCCGAACGTCAGCGCGGACGTGCGAATGCCGATCTTCAGATCGTCGTCGCGATCGACCATTGCGTATTCGGTATCGTAGGCGACCGACCAGAATACGTTCGCGATCAGCATCACCCATGCAAGCGTTGGCACGTGGTCCTGAATGGCTGCGAACGCCATCGGAATACCAAAGCCGAACGCGATGCCGAGATACGCCTGCGGAATCGCGAAAAAGCGCTTCGTGAACGGATAAGTGCCCGCGACGAAAAGCGCAAATACCGACAGTTCCTTGGTAAGCGTATTGAGCGGAAGGATGAGCAGGAACGCTAGCAGTGCGAGCGCCGCGGCTAGCGCAACCGCTTCCCACGCGTTGATCTTGCCCGACGTAATCGGGCGGTTCTCGGTGCGCTTCACGTAACGATCGAAATCGCGATCCGCGTAGTCGTTGATCGCGCAACCGGCCGAACGCATCAGGAACGTGCCGATCACGAAAATGAACAGCAGCGACAGCGACGGCCGGCCGCCGGACGCGATCCACAGCGCGTTGAGCGTCGGCCACAGCAGCAGCAGCGTGCCGATCGGCTTGTCCATGCGGACGAGCCGTAGATAGAGCGGGAGTCGGGCAAACATGGGGATTGCGTTGGGAACGATCCCGCTATTTTAGTGCAGCACGCGCGCGGCACTTTGGAAGCGCGCCGGCGCGCGGTTATTGGCGGCACACAACGCGCGGCATACGCGATCGCTACAGAAAAAAAGCCCGGCAGGTTTCGCTTCCTGCCGGGCTTTCCAACTCATGTGGTGGTTCGCTCAGGCCAGCATCGAGCGCAGCATCCAGGCGGTCTTTTCGTGCGTCTGCATGCGCTGCGTCAGCAGGTCCGCGGTCGGCTCGTCGTTTGCCGCTTCCGTGACCGGGAAAATCTGGCGTGCGGTGCGCACCACGGCTTCCTGGCCTTCGACCAGCTGGCGAATCATTTCTTCCGCCGACGGCACACCATCCGCTTCCGCAATCGAAGACAGCTTCGCGAAGTCCTTGTAGCTGCCCGGCGCGAACACGCCCAACGCGCGGATACGCTCGGCGATCGAATCGACCGCCATCGCCAGCTCCGTGTATTGCGTTTCGAACATCAGGTGCAGCGTATTGAACATCGGACCCGTCACATTCCAGTGGAAGTTGTGGGTCTTCAGATAGAGCGTGTACGTGTCGGCGAGCAGACGCGCCAGACCTTCCGCGATCTTCTTGCGATCTTTGTCACTGATACCGATGTTGACGTGCGCGACGGCTTCGTTTTTTTTGGCCATGATGACTCCTTTCAAGAGTGATTCGTACCGGTCTGACTGCCCGGGATTGTCTGTTCGCAATCCTTGAGCTCTCGAACGCCCGACAGTTTAGCGTAGAACGTCGTACGTCCGCCCGTTGGCCGGCGTGCTCTTTGCCACTCAATGTCATGCACGCAGTGCGCGATGTGCATTGGCGATGTGCGCGTCCGCAACGCCCACTGGTCAGCCGCCGAACATGTGCGAGAGTGCGTGCGTGACGATTACCGCATAGCCGCTGCTGACCACCGCTAACCCGAGCATCCTGCGCGCAAGCGCCGGACCGGATAACCGCTGGATCTGCAGCGCGTGTGCGCCATTACCGATACTTGCCAATGCCATCTGGATCATGATCGCTCTCCTTTAACTTCAGACGGCGGCGCGGCGTTTGCGCGCCGCCGTCGTACTGCTTTGCCACCGCGTTTATCGCCGCTTTACTTCGCCTTCGCGTTCGCTTCGACAAGCTTCGCGATGGCCGACGTCACACCTTCCGCGTACGCCGGGTCGATGCGGCGGAAATGCTCGACCTGCCGCGCAACGATCGCTTCCGGCACGCCGTTGATGTGCCGCGCGATGTTGTCGAACAGGCGCTCGCGCTGTGCCGCGTCGAACAGCCGGAAGAGCGCCGCCGGCTGGCTGTAGTAGTCGCCGTCGTCGCGATGGTTGTAGCGATCGACCGCACCGGCCGCGAGCGGCGGTTCAGCCGCGTTCGGATCTTGCGCGAAGTCGCCGAACCGGTTCGGCTCGTAATTCGCGGTGCGGCCGAGATTGCCGTCGGTGCGCATCGCGCCGTCGCGATGGAACGAACGCACAGCCGGCGCACGCGACGCATTGACCGGGATCTGATGATGGTTGATCCCAAGCCGGTACCGCTGCGTGTCGCCATACGAGAACAGGCGCCCTTGCAACAGACGGTCCGGCGAGAAGCCAATGCCCGGCACCACGTTCGCCGGCGTAAATGCCGACTGTTCGACGTCCGCGAAATAGTTGTCCGCGTTGCGGTTCAATTCGATCGTGCCGACATCGATCAACGGGTAATCCTTATATGGCCACACTTTCGTGATGTCGAACGGGTTGTAGCGATAGTTCGCCGCATCCGCTTCCGGCATCACCTGGATGCAGAATCGCCAGCGCGGGAAATTGCCGTTGTCGATGTTTTCGACCAGGTCGCGCTGTGCGCTCTCGCGGTCCTGCGCGATGACCTGGGCTGCTTGCGCGTCCGTGTAGTTCGCGATGCCCTGCATCGATTTGAAGTGAAACTTCACCCAGAAGCGCTCGTTGTTCGCGTTGATAAACGAGAACGTATGCGAGCCGAAGCCGTGCATCTGCCGGTAGTTCTGCGGGATGCCGCGGTCGCTCATCAGGATCGTCACCTGATGCAGCGATTCCGGATGACGCGACCAGAAGTCCCACGCCGCAACATTGCTGCGCATGTTCGTGTACGGGTCACGCTTTTGCGTGTGGATGAAATCCGGAAACTTGAGCGGATCGCGGATGAAGAACACAGGTGTGTTGTTGCCGACGACATCCCAGTTGCCCTCCTCGGTGTAGAACTTGATCGAGAAACCGCGCACGTCGCGTTCGGCGTCTGCAGCGCCGCGCTCGCCCGCCACCGTAGAGAAACGCATGAACAGCGGCGTTTGCTTGCCGACTTGCGCAAACACCTTCGCCTTCGTGTAGCGCGAGATGTCGTGCGTGACCGTCAGCGTGCCGAACGCGCCTGAGCCCTTCGCGTGAACGCGGCGCTCGGGAATCACCTCGCGATCGAAATGCGCGAGTTTCTCGATCAGCCATACGTCCTGCAAAGCCACCGGGCCGCGCGAACCGGCTGTCATCGAGTTCTGGTTGTCGGCGATGGGTGCGCCGGCGGCGTTGGTGAGGGTTCGTTCGGTCATTCTTCTGCTCCTTCGTTTTTCAGGGGACGAATCGTTCAACAGGTTGATCGGCACGCGGGGATCAGGCGGACAATGCGCGATCAACCAGCAGCGAGATGGCGACCGTGCGCAGCGACACCGCGGGCGCGGTGCCTGTCAGTGCTGCAGGCGCGGGCTGCTGGAACGACTGGGGAGCAGATGGAACGTGAGACGACGAGACGTGCTGCATGCGTACCTCCGGTTTCTGGTTGTGCGGATCGGCGATCCATGAGAGGCACTATATCAACACTATTGATTTTTATTGTTTGATTAAATTTATCTATCTGATAGGGAGCGAGCCGACGCAGGGCTGCGCGAGCAGGTAGCACCCGCCTTTGACGCGCTGAAAGCCGACCCGTCGCGTGCAATCAGTGCAGGCGAGGCGCGCACGGCACTCGCCGCGAAAAGCCTGCAAATGTTTCCGCACCCCGGAGAGCGGCGTGACGACATCCGACGGGGACTACGCCTCACGAACTGACTCGGACGAATCACAATTGCGTTCGTCGTCGAAGACAATCAGTTACTCATCATGGGCGTGTATTACGGTGGCCGGAACATTGAAACGGCCTTGTCCGCCGCGGGGCCGAAAGCCCGTTCCATTCGAACGGACTGGCACCCGGCAACGCGCGTTAAAACCGCCAAACGCGACGCGCCCGTCAACCGGGCGCGCGACATCAATTCACCGCTGCCGGCAAATCAAGCTTCCTGACTCCCGGCAAATCACACGCGGCAACCGCGTCGCAGATCGCGTCAATGGCCGGCATCCGCGTAAAGCTCTTGCGCCACGCGAGCACCACCCGCCTGTCCGGCACGGGTTCGTCGAAAGCGACATAACTGAGCAGCCCGGAATCGACGCCACCCGCGTGCGGCTTGACCTCGTGCACCGACATCCGCGGCAGCACGGTAATGCCAACGCCGCTCGCGACCATATGACGGATGGTCTCGAGCGACGACCCTTCAAAGGTTTTCTGAATGCCGTCCGCGTTTTGTGAGAAGCGCATCAGTTCCGGACAGACGCCAAGCACGTGATCGCGGAAACAGTGGCCACTACCAAGCAGCAGCATCGTCTCCTGCTTCAGATCGCCCGGATCGATCTTTTCGCGCGATTCCCACGCGTGACCCGACGGCAGCGCAACGACGAACGGCTCGTCGTAAAGCGGCCGCAGCATCAAACCGGTTTCCGGAAACGGCAGTGCCATGATCGCGACATCAATCTCGCCCTGCTTGAGCAGTTCGATCAGCTTCAGCGTGTAATTTTCCTGCAGCATCAGCGGCATCTGCGGCACGCGCTTGATCATCTGCTTGACCAGAGTCGGCAGCAGATACGGCCCGATCGTGTAGATCACGCCCAGGCGCAGCGGCCCGACCAGCGGATCCTTCCCCTGTTTAGCGATTTCCTTGATCGCGAGGGTCTGCTCGAGCACCCGCTGCGCCTGGGTGACGATCTGCTCGCCGATCGGCGTCACGCTGACTTCGCTGGTGCCGCGCTCGAAGATCTGCACATTCAATTCGTCTTCGAGCTTCTTGATCGCTACGGACAACGTCGGTTGGCTGACGAAACACGCCTCCGCCGCACGGCCGAAATGCCGCTCGCGAGCCACCGCGACGATGTATTTCAATTCTGTGAGCGTCATTGAGGGAGCAATCAGTGCAATGGAATCAATAGGTTTCAGTTATACACCTATGGGGCCAATTCGCCAACCATCGAGCGCGCGGCCGCCCGCAAAGGGGCACCGTCATTCGACGCGAACCGGCTGATTCCCGCGCGCTTTTCGCAGCCCGCTTACGCTTTCAGATAATGTTCGCGCGCGCCAAGCCAGCGGGCGAGATGCTGAGTGACGACCTCCGGATAGTCAGCGAGCAGCCGCGCCGCCGCGTCGCGCGCCGGCTCGATCAGCCAGCCGTCCTGCTGCAGGTCCGCGAAGCGCAGCATCGCCGCGCCGGATTGGCGCGCGCCGAGAAATTCGCCGGGGCCGCGAATTTCGAGGTCGCGGCGGGCAATTTCGAAGCCGTCGGTGGTTTCGCGCATCGTCTGCAGCCGTGCGCGGCCGGCAATCGACAGCGGCCCCGAATACAGCAACACGCACACCGACGCGACGCTGCCGCGCCCGACCCGTCCACGCAACTGATGCAATTGCGCGAGTCCGAAGCGCTCCGCGTGCTCGATCACCATCAACGATGCGTTCGGAACGTCGACGCCCACCTCAATGACCGTCGTCGCCACCAGCAGTTGCACTTCGTTGCGGGTGAACGCATCCATCACGGCGGCTTTTTCGGCCTGTGCGAGGCGTCCGTGCACGAGCCCGACTTTCAGTTCCGGCAACGCGGCGACCAGCGTTTCGTATGTCTCGACAGCCGTCTGCAGTTGCAGCGTCTCGCTTTCCTCGATCAGCGGGCACACCCAGTACACCTGGCGCCCGGTCAACGCAGCTTCGCGCACGCGGCCGATCACCTCTTCCCGGCGCGCATCGGAAATGAGCTTTGTCAGGATCGGCGTGCGGCCCGGCGGCAGTTCGTCGAGCGTCGACACGTCGAGGTCCGCGTAATACGTCATCGCGAGCGTGCGCGGGATCGGCGTCGCCGACATCATCAGCTGATGCGGCTGGAACGCATGCGCGCCGTCCGCTGCGTTCTTCGCCTTCGCGCGCAGCGCGAGCCGCTGTTCGACGCCGAACCGGTGCTGCTCGTCGACGATCACGAGGCCGAGCCGCGCGAATTCGACGCTGTCCTGGATGATCGCGTGCGTGCCGATCACGAGGCGCGCCGTGCCGAGCGCCGCCGCTTCCAGCGCCGCGCGCTTCTCTTTCGCTTTGAGGCTGCCCGCGAGCCACGCGACCGCAACGCCAAGCGGCTCGAGCCAGCCGCGCAGCTTGCGCGCATGCTGTTCAGCGAGGATTTCGGTCGGCGCCATCAGCGCGGCCTGGTAGCCGGCGTCGATCGCCTGCGCGGCCGCGAGCGCGGCGACGATGGTCTTGCCGCTGCCAACGTCGCCCTGCAGCAAACGCTGCATCGGGTGCGGCTGCGTCAGATCGTCCGCGATTTCCGCGCCGACGCGCTGCTGCGCTCCGGTCAATGAGAGAGGCAACGCGGCAAGCAGACGCGCGACCAGCGAATCAGCATCGTTGGCCGGGCGCCGCGGCATCGCCGGCGCGGAGCGCGCGCGGCGTTCTTCGTGCGCGCGCTTGAGCGACATCTGCTGCGCAAGCAGCTCTTCGAACTTGATGCGCGACCACGCGGGATGCGTGCCGTCGATCAATGCGGTTTCGTCCGCATCCGCATGCGGATGGTGCAGCGTGCGAACCGCCTGCATCAGTGGCGGCAGGTCGAGCGGCTTCAGATACGCATGTGCGATCGGCTCAGGCAGCAGTTCCGGTAGCGATGTGCGCGACAGCGCATTGTCGATCGCCTTGCGCAGATACGCCTGCGTGACGCCCGCGGTGCTCGGATAGACCGGAGTGAGCGCCTGCGGCAGCGGCGTGTCTTCGTCGACGACGCGCACCGCCGGATGGACCATCTCCATGCCGAAGAACCCGCCGCGTACGTCGCCGCGCACGCGCAGCCGCACGCCGGGCGACATCTGCTTGACCTGGGAGCCGTAGAAATTCAGAAAGCGCAGCACGAGTTCGTCGCCGGCATCGTCACGCAGCTTGACCAGCAACTGACGACGCGGCCGGTACGCGATCTCGTTGTCGAACACGACCCCTTCCGACTGCGCGATGCCGCCCGGTAGCAATTCACCGATCGGCGTCAACGACGTTTCGTCTTCGTAGCGCATCGGTAGATGCAGCACGAGGTCGATATCGCGCGTAAGGCCGAGCTTGGCGAGCTTGTCGGCCGTGCGGGTGACGGCCGGTTTTGCCGCGGGTTTTTCAGCGGCGGCGCCGGTAGATTTGGCGCCGCGCTTCGCGGACGGTTTCTTCGCGGTGGAGTGGTTCGCGGCAGCCATTTCGACGTCGGTGTCCACGAGGTCGCGCCCCGCGACGTCCGTTCTTGCGACGTTCGCCCCCGGCTGCGCGGCCGCGGCATCCGTGCTCACCCGCGCCGCTTTGCCGCGCGCGGCGCGGCGCGGCGGCGCGGCACCCGCTTCATCGGGGTCTACAGGCGGACGGCGTTCGGACAAGGGCATGAGTCGCTTCGCAAGTACAATATCGGCTTTCCACGTTTTCGTGGCCGCTCAGCGCAACGGCGCGGGCGTGTGCTGGCGCGGCAATGTCCCGCAATCATAGCCGCTCGGCGCGCGGCATCGGTTCAGTCTGACTTCTTTCGTTGCTGGCCGCCCCGCATCGCACCGCGGGCGGTGCAGTCCGGGTTGCCGCGCGTCGCGTCCTTCGTGCAGCGCACTGTTGCACACGCCCATGCATACGCTGCAACGCTATTTGCGCGCTTTTGTTGCCGTTTCCGTACTCCAGTCGTCCGCATGTTCACCCTCTCCGATTTCGATTTCGCGCTACCGCCCGAACTGATCGCGCAAGTCGCGTTGCCCGAACGCAGCGCAAGCCGCCTGCTCGAGGTGGACAACCGGACGCGCCCGGCCACGCTGGTCGACCGCCATTTTGCGGAGCTGCCCGGCTGCATCGCGCCGGGCGACCTGCTCGTCTTCAACGACACGAAAGTGCTGAAAGCGCGCTTTCCCGGTCACAAGGCAAGCGGCGGCAAGATCGAGGTGCTGATCGAGCGGTTGACCGGCGAGCGCACCGCGCTCGCGCAGATCCGTGCGAGCAAGAGCCCGGCTGCGGGCACGCAGCTGCGCCTCGCCGACGCGTTCGACGTGACGGTCGGTGAGCGCGTCGAGCCGTTCTATACGCTGCATTTTCCGGCCGATTGTCTGACGCTGATCGAGCAGTACGGGCGACTCCCGCTGCCGCCGTACATCGAGCATGACGCCGACGCGACCGACGAAACGCGCTACCAGACCGTCTACGCGCAAAATCCGGGCGCGGTGGCCGCACCGACCGCCGGCCTGCATTTCGACGAAGCGCTGTTAGCGCGACTCGACGCGCGCGGTGTCGAGCGTGCGACGCTGACCCTGCATGTCGGCGCGGGCACGTTTCAGCCGGTGCGCGTCGAGAACATCGCGGAGCACAAGATGCACAGCGAGTGGTACCAGTTGCCGCAATCGCTGGTCGACAAGATCGCAGCGACCCGCGCACGCGGCGGCCGCGTGATCGCGGTCGGCACGACGTCGATGCGAGCGCTCGAAGCCGCCGCGCGCGACGCGCAAAGCGCCGGCCGGCCGCTCGCGGCGACCAGCGCGGAAACGGATATTTTCATCACGCCCGGCTACCGGTTTCGTGTGGTCGACCGGCTCGTGACGAACTTCCATTTGCCGAAGTCGACGCTGCTGATGCTGGTATCGGCATTTGCCGGCATCGATACGATTCGCGCGGCCTACCAGCATGCGATTCAAGAGCGCTACCGTTTCTTCAGTTATGGCGACGCCATGCTGCTGACCCGCAGCGGCGATGCATGACGAGCGTTGGCGTTTAACTGAAAACGAGGATTTTTTCATCGGCCGCCGGATACCCTCCGGTGGGCCTCGCCATCAGGCTTCACCCAGCTTCACCGTTCACGCGCCGGGCTGTTTCCCGGTTGCACAGGAGCTTTTCAATGACCGACGGTCATCAACACAACCATCACGCCGATCACCTGCACGATCACACGCCGCCCGCGTCAGGGCTGAAATTCGAGCTGCTGAAGACCGACGGCCAGGCGCGCCGCGGCCGCTTGACGCTGAATCACGGCGTCGTCGAAACGCCGATCTTCATGCCGGTCGGCACCTATGGCACGGTCAAGGCGATCCAGCCGCGCGAGCTCGACGAAATCCGCGCGCAGATCATCCTCGGCAACACGTTTCACCTGTGGCTGCGGCCGGGCCTCGAGACGATCGCCGCGCACGGCGGCCTGCACGCTTTCATGGGCTGGAAACGCCCGATCCTCACCGATTCGGGCGGCTTCCAGGTATTTTCGCTTGGCGACCTGCGCAAGATCACTGAAGACGGCGTGACGTTCGCGTCGCCGATCAACGGCGACAAGCTGTTCCTGTCGCCGGAAGTATCGATGCAGATCCAGAAGGTGCTGAACTCGGACATCGTGATGCAATTCGACGAATGCACGCCCTACGCGACCAACGGCGTGCCGACGACGCGCGACGAAGCGGCCGCGTCGATGCGCATGTCGATGCGCTGGGCGAAGCGATCGGTCGACGAATTCCAGCGCCTCACCAACCCGAACGCGCTGTTCGGCATCGTCCAGGGCGGCATGTTCGAAGATTTGCGCGACGAATCGCTCGCAGGCCTCGCCGACATGGACTTTCACGGTCTCGCGATTGGCGGGCTGTCGGTCGGCGAGCCGAAAGAGGACATGATGCGCGTGCTCGAACACGTCGCACCCAGGCTGCCCGCGCACAAGCCGCATTACCTGATGGGCGTCGGCACGCCGGAGGACCTGGTGGCCGGCGTCGCCGCGGGCGTCGACATGTTCGACTGCGTGATGCCGACGCGCAACGCGCGCAATGGCTGGCTGTTCACGCGCTTTGGCGACATCAAGATCCGCAACGCGACGCACAAGAACTCGCTGCGCCCGCTCGACGAGCAATGCGGATGCTATACGTGCCAGCACTTCACGCGCGGCTATCTGCACCATCTGCACCGCGTCGGCGAGATTCTCGGCGCGCAACTGAACACGATTCACAACCTGCACTACTACCTCGAACTGATGCAGGAAATTCGCGACGCAATCGACGCCGGCCTGTTCGACGCGTTTCGCAAGCAGTTTCATGAGAACCGCGCGCGCGGCGTCGATTAGAAGGATGTCGCGCAAAACATTACAATTGTCTTTCGCGACGGGACGCCAATCAGTGCCTCGCTCGGTGCCTGCTCGGTGCCTGCTCGGTGCCTGCTCGGTGCCTATTAGTCACTGTGTCAAAACGGTGCCCAGACAGGCATCGATAATGGATGCCCGAAACGCGTCCGCGCTGTACCCGGTGCCGGCCGTCGCGGCGTCGTTGCAGCGCTTGCGCAAAATCGGGCGGCCGTGAGCGCCATACCGAATTGGCGCGCCGTCGCGCAAAGGGCCGGTGGTAGAATAATCGGCTGAATTTTTTTGACTGGTAAAAACGGAGAGACCAACGTGTCGTTCATTTCCAATGCCTTTGCGCAAGGCGGTGCCGCGGGGGGCGCAGAATCGAGCCTGATGAGCTTCCTGCCGCTCATTCTGATGTTCGCAGTGCTCTACTTCATCATGATTCGCCCGCAAATGAAGCGCCAGAAGGAACATCGCAACATGCTCGCGGCGATGGCGAAAGGCGATGAGGTCGTGACGAACGGCGGCATCGTCGGCAAGATCACCAAAGTCGGTGAAGCATACGTCGGCGTCGAGATCTCGGAAGGCACCGAAATCACCGTGCAGAAGGCTTCGGTCACGACGATCCTCCCGAAAGGCACGATCAAGTCGCTGTAACGCGTGTGCAGCACGAGCAAGTCCCTGGCAAGGCGCCGCGCCGATCCGTTTCGACCACGCGTTTTCAGTCGAATCCGGCGCGGCCTTGCAGCGACAGCAGTGCAGCAAAGGCATTGAATCAGCGGCTTTGAACCAACCGCAAGCAGCAAGAGACGGAAAGATGCAACATGTTTTGTCGTTTCGTCGTCTCGTTCGATAGCCGGACGTCTACGCCTCGCTACTCAGCGCACGCTCTCAGACCTCGCTTCCAGCCAACCGTCCGTTGGACCATCCCATGAATCGTTACCCCCTCTGGAAATACGCCGTGATGCTGGTGGCGCTCGCCATCGGCCTCCTGTACACGCTGCCCAACTTCTACGGTGAAGCGCCGGCGGTGCAGGTGTCGAGCGGCAAGGCAACGGTCAAGCTCGATTCGGCCACGCTGTCGCAGGTCGAAGCGGCGCTGGCGGCGAGCCAGATTACGCCGGACGCAGTCACGTTCGACAATTCGCAGCTGAACGCGAACATCCGCGTACGCGTGCGCGACACCGACACACAACTGCGGGTGAAGGATCTGCTGCAAAAGTCGCTGAACAGCGATCCGACCGATCCGACCTACGTCGTCGCGCTGAACCTGCAAAGCGCATCGCCGCGCTGGCTGACCGCGCTGCACGCGCTGCCGATGTACCTCGGTCTCGATTTGCGCGGCGGCGTGCACTTCCTGCTGCAGGTCGACATGCAAGGCGCGCTGAACAAGAAGCTCGATTCGGATGCGTCGGATGCGCGCACGCTGCTGCGCGACAACCGCATTCGTGACGGCGGCGTGAATCGGGTCGGCCAGTCGGTGGTGGCGAGCTTCGCGGACCAGAACACCGCCGAAGCGGCGCGCAAGGAGCTGACGAAGGGCGTCAGCGAATTGCAGTGGGCGACCCAGCAGGCGACGGACGGCGGCTGGCAGGTGGTCGGCACATTCACGCCGGCGGTGAAGCAGACCGTGCAGGAATCCGCGCTCAAGCAGAACATCACGACGCTGCATAACCGCGTCAACGAACTGGGCGTCGCGGAGCCGGTGATCCAGCAGCAGGGCAACGACCGCATCGTCGTCGAATTGCCGGGCGTGCAGGACACCGCGAAAGCAAAGGACATCATCGGCCGTACCGCGACGCTCGAAGCGCGTCTCGCGGACCCGGTCAATACGCACCCGAATCCGGGCGATCCGGTGCCGCCGGGCGACGAACTCTTCACGCAAGGCAACCAGGTGCCGGTGCTGCTGCGCAAGCAGGTGATCTTCACCGGCGACCGCATCATCGACGCATCGGCGGGCTTCGACGAGCACCAGCGTCCGTCGGTCAATATCCGTCTGGATTCGGCGGGCGGCCGCGCGTTGCGCGCGGTATCGCGCGACAACATCGGCAAGCCGATGGCCATGGTGTTGTTCGAAAGGGGCAAGGGCCAGGTGCTGACGGTCGCGACGATTCAGTCCGAGCTCGGCGATCGCTTCCAGATTACCGGCCAGCCGACGCCGCAAGCGGCGGCCGATCTCGCGCTGCTGCTGCGCGCCGGTTCGCTCGCTGCGCCGATGGAGATCATCGAGGAACGCACGATCGGCCCGAGCCTCGGCGCGGACAACATCAAGAAGGGCTTTGATTCGGTCGTGTACGGCTTTATCGCGATCGCAGCCTTCATGATCGCGTACTACATGCTGTTCGGCCTGATCTCGATGATCGCGCTGTCGGTGAACCTGCTGCTGCTGGTTGCGATTCTGTCGATGCTGCAGGCGACGCTGACACTGCCAGGTATTGCCGCTATCGCGCTCGCGCTCGGTATGGCCATTGACGCGAACGTGCTGATCAACGAGCGCATCCGCGAGGAACTGCGCAATGGCGCGCCGCCGCAGCTGGCAATCCAGAACGGCTACGCGCATGCATGGGCGACCATTCTCGACTCGAACGTGACCACGCTGATCGCCGGCCTCGCGCTGCTCGCGTTCGGCTCCGGCCCGGTCCGCGGCTTCGCGGTCGTGCACTGTATCGGCATTCTGACGTCGATGTTCTCCGCGGTGTTCTTCTCGCGCGGGCTCGTGAACCTCTGGTACGGCGGCAAGAAGAAACTGAAGTCACTCGCGGTCGGTCAGGTGTGGCGTCCGGCGACGGCCAACGGCGCCGCTGCCTATCTGGACGACGATACGGCAGCCGCGGCGGGCGGCACCACCGGCGCGGCCCGCACGGTCGCGCCAGCCGCTGCAAAACAGAAGGCACCCGCATCCGCGCAAGCTCGCGCCGGCAAGCCGACGGTACGCCGCCGCAACGCGCCGGACACACCGGCATCCGGCAACGCGCCGAAGAAACCGGGTTCATCCCGCTGAAGCCCGGAGAACGAGACCATGGAATTTTTCCGCATCCGCAAAGACATTCCGTTCATGCAGCGCGCGTTGATCTTCAACGCGATCTCGCTGATTACATTCATCGCTGCCGTGTTCTTCCTCGTACACCGCGGCCTGCATCTGTCGATCGAGTTCACCGGCGGTACGGTGATCGAAGTGCAGTATCCGCAGGCCGTGCCGCTCGAGCCGGTGCGCGACACGCTGGCGAAGCTCGGCTATGCCGACGCGCAGGTGCAGAACTTCGGCACATCGCGTGACGTGCTGATTCGCCTGCCGCTAAAGCAGGGCCTGACGTCCGCGCAGCAAAGCGACCAGGTGATGGGCGCACTGAAGGGCGAGAACGCGCAGGTGCAGTTGCAGCGCGTCGAGTTCGTCGGGCCACAGGTCGGCAAGGAACTCGCCACCGACGGCCTGCTCGCGCTCGCGTGCGTGGTCGCCGGCATCGTGATCTATCTGTCGTTCCGCTTCGAGTGGAAGTACGCGGTTGCCGGCGTGATCGCGAACCTGCACGACGTGGTGATCATTCTCGGCTTCTTCGCGTTCTTCCAATGGGAGTTCTCGCTGTCGGTGCTCGCGGCGGTGCTCGCGGTGCTCGGCTACTCGGTCAACGAATCGGTGGTTATCTTCGACCGGATCCGCGAAACGTTCCGCCGCGAACGCAAGATGAGCGTGATCGAAGTGATCAACCACGCGATCACCAGCACGATGTCGCGAACCATCATCACGCACGGCTGTACGCAGATGATGGTGCTGTCGATGTTCCTGTTCGGCGGCCCGACGCTGCACTACTTCGCGCTGGCGCTGACGGTCGGTATCCTGTTCGGTATCTATTCGTCGGTGTTCGTCGCGGCGGCGCTCGCGATGTGGCTGGGGGTGAAGCGGGAAGACCTGCTGAAGGAAAAGAAGGAACGCCACGATCCGAACGATCCGAACGCGGGCGCGCAAGTCTGAGCGGACGGCAAAACCTGGCGTCATTCGTTGGGTCGTCACCGGGCGCCTGTCGCGGGACGCCGTGAGGTTCGCGGCGTCGATCATTCGGCTGCCTCACTGCACACTCCCGGCCGACCGCCCGATGCAATGTGTCAGGTGCCTGCTCCGGCCGCGGGAGTAAACGTCATCGCCTTCGGAAACCAGGGCCACCCGAACGCCTTGACCTCGCCCCATGCGGCAGTCTCCGCAAGGTTGGTGGCAAGGTCTGAGTACTCCCCTACAAAACTGGATGGAAATGCAATGACTGTCCGTCCGGTGAAGTCGGCTAGCGCTTGTGCGTTTCTCTTCGCGCCGCTGATCGTGCCGCCACAGGCAACGAGGAAAATCGAGCCGTTAGGATCGTCGATCTGCGTCGTATAAAAGTCGGTCAAGCGTGCCGCCGCAGTTTGTATATCCGTCCATTCAGCGGAGTGTTGCGCAATGCCGTCGATGAAATTTCCCGTTGGTTGCGGCATCTTCAATTTGCCGACCTTGCCGTGCACCATCGTCGGTAGCGCAAACTGAATCGCATCCCCGCCATGAACTTGCGCGCGCCTGGACGCGAATGCAGCGTCTGTGCCTGAAAATGGCACGAAATCGCTGTTGACGCTTAGCACCCTTGCTGTGGAAAAACGCTCGACGATCCTCGGCCCGATCCAGAAACCGAGGATTTGCATCGAAAACGGTACAAGATCAATCGCCAGACCGACACCGCCGAGGACAGTGCTAGCCAACGTCAGATCGGCAGCAAGCGCGGAATTCCCAACTAGAGTGGCCGCAAGGCCCGTTGAGCCGCCGGCAGCCCCTATGGCGCCCCCTGCGAACGACAACGCAGCCAGCGCCGTTATGCCGCCACCGATCAGCCCGAACACACCCATGGCGAGCCCGGCGATCCCGGTGAAAAAGCCGACTGCGGCCATCGCCGGGGCAATCGACCACGGCAACGCTCTGGCATGTCCAGTAGGGTCGGAGAATGTGATGGGGTCACCACCGCAGAAGCCGTATGGGTTCAGGCCGCCCCTGTCAAAAGGGCTGAGCGGATCGTACTGCAGGAAGCGCATCCCCGCGCTGTCATAAGCCCGCACGCCATCACCGAGGTGGTACAGGCCGGTCAGCTGATCGAAACGCTCGCCCTTGAAACCGATCGGATCGTACGACGGGTCCGCGCCCTGCAAGCTCTGATAGCCGTACGGACTGTAAATCGCCGGCGTGATTGCCGAACTTGCGCCAGTCGCCGGATCCGCATTGCCATACACACTGCCGAAGCTGTCGCTGAACAGCATCGACTGCGTCTTCGTGAACCCATCGGTCGGATTGCCGTTCGCACAGCCGATCGCATCGACACCTCCCGCGCCGCGCAGATAGCTCGCCAGTTGCACGTTGGTGTCGCCATCGGCCTGCTTGCGCAACGATGCGTCGAGCACGCCATCGCGGTAGCCGAACGCGGTAGGCTGACTGGTGGTAGTCGTTTCCGCGTCGGTGTTAGTTTTCCTCTCCGATCCGATTGTCCCCTGACTATTGGCGGCTATGATTGCGCTCGTCAAGGGTTGGCCCGGCTTGCTCACTTGCCGTTCACGCAGCTTCTCATAGCAGTCGTACAGGCACGTGACGACGGTGCCGCCAGGCCCGGTGATGCCCGTCACATTGCCCGATGCGTCATATTCGAAACTGACCACGCTGGAAGCGCCGATCGTCTGCTGCTTCAGTTCGAATACGTTCTTGCCACCCTCATACGACCAGACCACGCCGGTCGTCGCTCCTGATTCCCTCGCCTTGCTGCCGGACGCCACGATGTTGTCGTACTGGTCGTAGCCGAATGTGTATTCGCTCACGTCATTGCCGGCCGGGTCCTTTGGATAGACCGTCGTCGTGTCCGCCAGCGTCGATCTGATCAGGCGGCCCAGATAGTCGCGCTCATGCTGGATCGCAGTCGTCTCGGCCGCCCCGCCAAAGCGCTGCTCGACGATACGGTCCAGACCGTTATAGCTTGCAGCACTGCTTGCACATGTTGCATACGTGCCATCGGCGCCTTTCCACGCGTATTCCTTGTTCGTCACCCGCATCTTGCAGTCATACGATAGCGTCAGCCTGACAGTCTGCGTGGTCGCGTCGGGCCGGGTAAATGTGTAGTCCACCTGATTCGCGAGCTCGCCACCGCTATAGGAAATTGCCAGCGTGAGCCCCACGGCGCCACTGCTGAGAAACGATATGCCGTCCACCCGCCCGGCCAGATCGTAGGTGTATTGCACCTCGCCTCGCGGATAGGTGACGGTCTTGCTGGTCACCGTGCGGCTCACCGATTTGAGCCTTCCCAGCACCGTGCGCGAAAAGGCGTTTGCGTAATTGCCCGCAATGCCTTCGGCCGGCGTCAGCGTGTAGCTCTCGGAAATGAGCAGCGCGTTCTGGTCGTACGACAGATCTCTTTGCTGGGTAATGGTGTCCGACGTATAGAGCTGAGCGGTCAGCTTGACGAGATCGCTGTCATACTGGTATTCGAACGAACCGCCCTCGCCTACAGGCGGAATGATGAACGTCGGCACACCGCCCAGTTCAGGGCGCCAGCTATAAGCGATCTCGATGCCACGCGGCGTGGTGATTTTCCTTGGCGTCACATACCCCGTGTCGTATTCGTATTTCGTGAGGTTCTGCGTTGTCTGCGCGGGGTTGCGGTTGACCTCGGTCAGACGCCCGACACCGTCATAGGCCTGCGTCGCAACCGACACGCTATCGACCCGCAGGTCGGTGATTCTGCTCGCGTCGAGCCCGTAGGCCCAGTAGCGGAGTTCCTTTGTGCGTCCGGCGGTGTCGCCGTCGTATTCCACCGACTTGCTGAGCCGGTCGAAGAAGTCGTATTCCATCTTGACGTACGACTGGGCGCTCGTCGCGCTGTCGACCACCTTGGCGCTTTCGATGCGAGAGAACGCATCGTAGGCCAGTGTCGTCTCGGTCCTGAGCGTTCTGCTGTCGACATCGAATTCCCTGATCTTCAGCGGCAACATCGTCTGTGGATCGTGCTCGGTGACGGTACTGTCGTACACCTTGACGACGTCGGTCGCCGCTTGCCTCACGGGTACGTTGATGCCCTCGGTAAGCTTTGCGCTGCCGATGTTGAAATGCCTCACCTTCTCGTGGTTGTCGTGGTACACCGCGCGCACCAGATTGCCGAACGCGTCGTAGCTGAATGTATCGACCAGATCGAGCGTCGCGGTGGGTGTTCCGCCGGCCGCAGGCACGTCGTAATCGAACTCGTGTGCGGCGACCAGCCAGCCTTGCGTGTTGTATTCCCAGGTGCGCGAAATCTTGTCGCCCGTCTCTTCCTTCACAATGTTGCCGAGTGCGTCCATCGTGGTCTTCACCACGTTAACCGCCGGCTCGGTGGTTGTCGTGGTATGCAGCTTCGTGGTCGCATCCACCGCATAGCTGTATGTCACCGTGCGCTTGTACTCGCTGTCCTGTGCACGCGTGTATGACGTCACGCGTCCCAGCACGTCGTACACGAGGCTGCTCCTGATGCCAAGGTTATCCGTCAGTTCGAGCGGCGCGCCGGTCAGACACGAAATGGTCCTGGATTCGGTGAGCGTGGTGTCGTCCACACCGGTCTGCGTCGTGCCGATCGTCAGTTGGCTGTTATCCGCGGAGAGTGCGTAGGTGTAGCTGGTCTTCAGGCCCGATTCGCTGCTGAGCAACAGCGTCGTCGATTTCACGCGCCCGAGACTGGCGGCATCCATTGCATCGGTGAAGTACTCATATTTCGTCATGCGGTAACCACTGCTATCCGCGCCGGCTATTTTCCGGGTTTCCTTCTGCGCCTGGATCACCGTGTAGTTGATCGCTTTATCCCCGGCTGGATCGACAATTCTCTTGCTTTGTGTGGATACGTAGGTGCAGGTCGTCATGCTCGAATCGGAGGTCGGGTCCACCTTGTATCGGGTTACCGTTTTCGGGTAGCGAACGAAACCATTCGGGTCGGCCGGACAGTTATCCGGTTCACCTGCCGCCGGATAATATTCATAGTCGATCGTGAATCCGCCGGCTTCTATGGTTTGCAACACATTGCCGAACTCGTCATAAGACATCGTGCGCGTCGTGACGCGACTGTCTGGCTGCGGATCCTTGTCTTTAATCTGGGTTGTTTCAGCAAATTCGGCTTCTATCTGCACTGGCAACCGGTACTGCGCCGGCAGTGACGCATACGCATCGGAAGTACTACCGGCATACGTGTATGTCCTGTATTCACGTCGACTGACGGCCGGCCCCACATCGGGAATAACGAGTGCCTCCGCCTCCAATCTGTGGAATTTGTCGTACGTCCGCTTTACCGTCGACAATTCGACTCCATCCACCAGAATTTTTTCCCAACTCGTGTACTGGTAGGCCGCCCCACGGTTATAAATGTTGTCAATTGCAGTAGCATCCCAGGGCACATCCTGATCGTCCTGTTTTTCATATCCTAGAAAATTACTGAAATCCCATTGCGCTCCTTCCTCCGTGTATAGTCCGTAAGTGAATTCATGCGTCTCGACCTTGGTCGCTCCGGTGCCGGCCGACGTCATCGAGAAGGTGTAGTAGGTCACTGCCGGAATCGAAGTCCATGGCGCACCCGTCGGTATTTTCAGTTGTGGTCCGTACCGGATCGTTTCAGTAGCAGGTCCGGCAAAATCACTGGTTACCTGAGAAATGACCCGAAATCCCACAGCGGAGTCCGCTGGGATATAATTGAATTCAAAAATCTTGACGGTGTTGGCGTCGTCCAGATTCGCTTCGCACGATCGCAAGGTCAATCCCGACACGCCGTCATCACTGACCTTGAACGTCATCTTGCTCGCAACAGTGGTATCGCCCTTGAACAGTTCGACCACGCAGTCTCGCGTCGCCTTGCCGGACGCATCAGTGCCGTCGGTGTAGGTGATATCCAGAAGGCTCGTGTTCGATTCGTCGACTATCCGGGTCAGCCGTGCCGCATCGCCCGCGCTTTCATAGGTCAGCGACAACGTATAGCCGTTTTCATGCGCGATGGTGGTCACATAACGCTCGATACCAACCGTGGTCAGCGTTTCTGTTATGCCATCCTTGTAGACGATCTGGTAATCACGCTGCGGATTATCAATTTTCCTGAAAATGAAATCCTTGATATCCACCGTATCGACCGAAAAAGTCGATGTGGCATCATCGTATTTAAGGTTGACGATCCGGTCATCGCGCAAAATCACCTGCCTGCGTGAATTGTTGTATGTGAACCTGCTTAATCCCAGCGACCACCCTCCTCCAAAACCTTCATCGCTGTTCGAGAAATGGTTATAACTCAGATACAGCTCAATCGACGGTCCGAGTTTCCGGTTTCCTGTCAATCTGGCGATCGGAATCCGGTAATTAAATGTGCCCGTGCGCGGATCGACCTCGCCACGTCTGAATGTAGAAAACGACAGTGCGTCGGACTGGTTGAAAGTCGATCCGTCATCGCTGCCTCGTGATTTTTTCGACCCATTTGCTGTCGCCCGCAGCGAAGCATTCTGGTTACTGCCAGAAGCGTTGGAAACATCATTTGAGACGTTCATCGCTGCTCCGCATCAGATTAAATCGCGCGAATCGTTAAATAACCGGTGTCAATCGATAAATCCAGTTATTCGGATCGATTTCAATATAGAAGATGAACTCCGCAAATCCATGTTTGCTGTCAACGAAATCCTCGAAGCCAATCACCAATAACCGCGCATTGGAATCGTTTCGACATCGGGTGTGCAGGCGATGGTGCGATGCAGCAACATTGAAAGTCGCAGTTCGGACGCGCAGGTCGACATGACCCTCGCGCCCGAGTTCACTGCATCGTGAAAGCCATTCAGGAGGTCGAATACCAGCGCAACCGCGCACTGCGGAATGTTGATCCAGGAAATCCGATGCGCACCTGGCTATAGCTCGCGCACGCGACGGAACGCACACGGTGACGAGTCAGCCGCTGTGCAAGACAATTGCACCATGATGGATAACGCACCGCGCTACTGCTTGATCCCCTCCGCCTGGATATGCAGCACGGTCCCCATATTGAACCCCTGCTTCTGTCCGATATTGATCCCATAGTCCGAGCGATCGAACTTCGCGGTTGCGTCGACGCCGCACACTTCGCGCTTGAGCATCGGGTGCTGCATGCACTTGAACGAAACGACCTGCAGGTTCAGCGGTTTCGTCACGCCGTGCAGCGTCAGGTCGCCGATCACTTCGACTGGCCTGTCTCCGTCGAAGCGAATCTGCGTGCCTTTGTAGACGGCCGTCGGATACTTCGCGACATCGAGCATATCGTCCGAGCGCACATGTTCATCGAGCTTCGGGTTGCCGGTTTGCACCGACGACGTATCGATCGTTACATCGACGGTGCCTGTCTTTGCCGCGCGATCGACGGTCACGGTACCCGACGACTTCGTGAATTTGCCTCGCCATACCGACAGGCCACCCATGTGATCGGTCTCAAAGCTCGGAAACGTGTGGTTCGGATCGAGCTGATATGTATCGGAAGCGGCCGTTGCGTCAATCGAAACGAATGCCGCGAGCGCCGCCGCGGCGGCCAGAAGTGTCTTCCTCACCTTGTTCTCCTTTATGGTTGATACGGTGCGCCGTTACGCACCGGTGCTGACCGCCTGCGCTACTTTCCCGCCCCTACCAGATGAAACCGGATCACGACATCGTCGGCGACCACCGACGTGTCTTTCCATTCGCCGAGGCCGACGTCGAACTGCGAGCGTTTGATCGTCAGCGACCCGTCGAACGTATGCGCGGCACCTTGCGTGGCCACCGTCACCGGCACCACCACCGTCTGCGACTTGCCTTTGATCGTCAGCTTGCCGGTCACGTTGAACATGTCCGTACCGGCCGGTGCGATCGCGCTCGAAACAAAGGTCGCGTTCGGGTAGGTTTTCGCATCGAACCAGTCCTTGCCGCGCACCTCTTCGTTATAGGTATCGTCGCCGAGGTCGTAGCTCGTCATGTCGACATTGACCTGCGCGCTGCCTGCCGCCGGCTTCGCGGCGTCGAACGCGAGCTGCGCGGAAAACCGCGTGAACTTGCCTTCGACAGGCACGTTCATCTGCTTCGAGGTCGCGGTGATCGTGCTATGCGCGGCGTCGATCTGCGCGAACGCATCGGTGGCCGATAGCGCGAGCGCCAAAGCGGCGACGATAACCCTCGCGGTCGATACCTGAAGCCCTAACCGTTGCGCACAAGCTTTCATGGTTATCCTTATTTGATGAACGGAATCATCCTCGACAGCAGTCCGTCGCGATCAACCCATTGATGCTTGAGCGCCGCGGCGACATGCAGCACGAACAGCACGAGCAGCGTGTAGTTAAGCGCGATATGCACGTTCTTCAGCACGACCTTGAGCACCGGGTCCGGGGCAATCAGCCGCGGCAGCGGCACCAACCCGAGATAGACGACCGGCACGTTGGCCGCGAGGCTATACAGATAGCCGGACACCGGAATCAACACCATCAGCACGTATAACGCGAGGTGCGTGTACTGAGCGGCCGCACGCTGCCAGCCGGACATGCCTGCAGGCAGCGGCGGCGCGGCGTGAGTGGCGCGCCACGGGATGCGCAGCACGACCAGCGCGAACACCGTGACGCCGATCCATTTATGCCACGAAAAGTAACGGAGCTTGGTCGGCGTAAAGCCGGGGATGTTGGTCATCACCCAGCCGAGCAAAAAACCGCAGATGATCAGCAACGCGACCAGCCAGTGAAAAGCGATGGCCGTGCGCGTATAGCGCAGACCTGCATCACGCGCGGCAAACGACGAGAGATGCGCCATCACAGGCCTCCCGTGCAGGGAATCGCGATTGTGTGTGTTAAACGGCGCGGCCGCTTGCGTTATTCCCGTCGATGCACGTCGCATCGCGTGCGGCCTGAACCATCGACGCCATGCTACTCCACCCGCCGCCCATCGACGCAAGCCGTCGGAGTAAATGCGGACGCAGCGGTCCGGATCTTGCTGGTCCCGCTCGAGCTCAACGCCAGCGAACATTCGTCGAGCATGCCAATCGGCCAGCAACGCGGGAAAGCAGGTACATCGTGACGACGGCACCCTATCCGGTGACGGAAATGCGCGTTTGATACTATGTCGCCAGGATTTTTCCGTCTGCTGTTATCACCAGCCTCACCGTTGGCCGCCGCGCGCGTAAGCAGCCCGACTCCATGCGCGACGACGATTGATCGCCGAATCCGCTTCTTCTAACGTTTTGCTTCTTGCCTGCATGGAACAAGACCGCCTGATTGCCTGCCACGACTGCGATGCGCTGTTTCAGAAGCCGCGCCTGGGCCGCCGGCGCCTCGCGCGTTGTCCGCGCTGCAAGGCGGTGCTATACGGCAGCACATCCGGAAGGCTCGATCCGATCTGCGCGATGACAGTTGCCGCACTGATCACTTTCCTGATCGCGCAAGGGTTTCCGATTCTCGAACTGAACACCAACGGCATCACGTCGCAAACAAGCCTTTTTGGCGCGCTCCAGGTGCTGTGGTCCGAAGACATGCAGATCGTGGCCGTGATGGTGTTCTGCTCGACGATGCTCTTTCCTCTGATCGAACTTGTCGCATTGCTGTACGTGCTGCTGTCGGTGCGGGCGGGCTTCGTGCCGCCCGCGTTCCATCAGGTGATGCGCGCGATCCAGTTCGTCCGGCCGTGGGGCATGATCGAAGTATTCATGCTCGGCGTACTGGTCACGATCGTCAAAATGACCAGCCTTGCGCGCGTGATCCCGGAAGCCGCGCTGTTTGCTTTCGGCGCGCTGACACTGATGTTCGCGGTCGTCGTCACCTTCGAGCCGCGCACGCTGTGGGACATCGCCGATACGCTGACAAAGCACAGGACACGTCAAACCCGGCGCCGTACGCAAAGCACCACGCAACCGCCGGCGAGCGGCACCGCGCCGCGTCAGGGATGACCGTCCGATGAAATACCTGACGGCCTCGCGCGCCGGTTTGATCGCTTGTCATGCATGCGCACGCGTGCAGCGACGCGTGCGCGCGCAACCAAACGGCGCGCCGCAGCGCTGCGAACGCTGCGGCGCCGCGATGCACCGGCGCAATCCGGACAGCCTGATGCGCACGTGGGCGCTGCTGATCGCCGCCGCGGTGCTGTACATCCCAGCGAACCTGCTGCCTGTGCTGCACACGACATCGCTGGTCGGCACCGAGAACGACACGATCATGAGCGGCGTCGTCTACTTCTGGACGTCCGGCGACTGGCCGCTCGCAGTCATCGTGTTCGTCGCGAGCATTCTCGTGCCGATGATGAAGCTCACCGTGCTCGCGCTGCTAACGATCACCGCGCAGCGCCGCTCGCGCTGGCGGCCGCACGAGCGCACCGCCCTCTACCGGATCGTCGAGCGGATCGGCCGCTGGTCGATGCTCGATATTTTCGTCGTCACGATGACCGTCGCGCTGGTCCGCTTCAAGTCGCTTGCCGAAATTACCGCGGGCCCCGGCGCACTCGCGTTCGGCTCGGTCGTCATTCTGACGATGCTCGCCTCGATGCAATTCGACCCACGGCTGATCTGGGACAACATCGACACCGGTCCGCCGCCACGTCGCCGGGAACCCGCACCCAACACGGATAGCACCACCTCTCCTTCCCAGGACCCGCACCCATGAATCGTCCACAAGACCCGACGCCCGATGCGCCGCGCCACGATCCGCCCGGACCGGACGTACCCGAGCCCGAAATCGACGCGCGCCGCCGCTGGCTGCCGTCGCTCGTGTGGGTGATTCCGCTGATCGCCGCGCTAATCGGCGTCGCACTGGTGGTTCAGTCGATCTACGAGCGCGGCCCGACCATCACGATCAGCTTCACCAGCGCGGAAGGGCTCGAGCCAGGCAAGACGAAGGTGAAGTACAAGGACGTCGACATTGGCTTCGTGAAGACCATCAAGCTCGCGAACAACCATTCGCGCGTGCTGGTGTATGTGCAGTTGTCGAAGGAAGCCGAAGACTTTGCGGTGAAAGACAGCCGTTTCTGGGTCGTACGGCCGCGTATCGGCGCGAGCGGCGTGACCGGTCTGAGTACGCTGCTATCGGGTTCGTATATCGGCGTCGACGGCGGGCGATCGACCGAAACCCAAACCGAATTCGTCGGCCTCGAAACGCCGCCGGCGGTCACCTCCGACCAGAAGGGGCGACAGTTCACATTGCGTGGCGAATCGCTCGGCTCGATCGATATCGGCTCGCCGGTGTTTTACCGGCGCGTGCAGGTCGGCCAGGTCACCGGCTTTTCGCTTGACAAGGACGGCACCGGCGTGACGGTGCAGGTGTTCGTCAGCGCGCCGTTCGATCAATACGTCGGCAGCAACTCGCGCTGGTGGCATGCGAGCGGCGTCGACCTGCGGCTCGATTCGAGCGGTTTCAAGCTCAATACGCAGTCGCTCGCGACCGTGATTGTCGGCGGTCTTGCGTTCCAGTCGCCGCCTGGCCAGGCGGTCGGCGTGCAGGCGCCGAACAACATGACGTTCCGCCTTGCCGACGACCAGACCGATGCAATGCGTGAGCCGGACGGCGAACCGGTGCGCGTCGTGATGAACTTCAACCAGTCGCTGCGCGGACTGTCGGTCGGCGCGCAGGTGGACTTCCGCGGCATTGTGCTCGGCCAGGTGACGAGCATCGGCGTCGAATACGATCCGAAGGCGCGCAACTTCACGATGCCGGTGACGATGAACCTGTATCCGGACCGCTTGCGCAGACGCACCCGCGAAGCGTTGCCGGCACCCGGCACGAAGTCGAGCAACGAGCTGCTGCAGGCGCTCGTCCAGCATGGTCTGCGCGGCCAGTTGCGCACCGGCAATCTGATCACCGGCCAGTTGTATATCGCGCTCGACATGTTCCCGAACGCGGGCAAGGTGAATGTCGACATGGCGCACGAGCCGCTCGAGCTGCCGACGATCCCGAACACGCTCGACGAACTGCAGCTGCAGATCGCGGATATCGCGAAGAAGCTCGACAAGGTGCCGTTCGACCAGATCGGCATGAATCTGAACACCGCGCTCACGCACGCCGACAAGCTGTTCTCGCAACTCGACACCGAGGTGCTGCCGCAGGCACGCGACACGCTCACCGCGGCGAAGCAAACGTTCGGCTCGGCGCAGGCGACGCTGCAGCAGGATTCGCCGATGCAGTCCGATATCCATCAGGCGCTGCAGGAGCTGACCCGCACGCTGCAGTCGCTGAACGCGCTGGCCGACTATCTCGAGCGCCATCCCGAATCGCTCGTGCGCGGAAAACAAGGAGATAAACCATGACGTTCGCGTGGCTCACCCGTTCGTTGCGTGCGCCGCGCGGCGCGCTGACGGCATCCGGCAAAACGGCTGCGGCCGGTGCGTTGTGCGCGCTCGCGCTGGCGCTGGCCGCGTGCTCGTCGCCGGCGAGCCGGTTTTATACGCTGAGCACCGGCGAGACGTCGGCGGCAAGCGCCGCCGCCGTCGCGAATCCGGCGTTTCTGATCGAAGTCGCGCCGGTCGACGTGCCGCCGCAAGTCGCGAAAAACCAGTTTGTCGTGCAAACCGGCGACACGCAGGTGCGCGTGCTCGAGCAGGAACGCTGGGCCTCGCTGCCGGGCGACGAAATCCGCCGCGCGCTGTCGAACTCGCTAACGCGGCAACTCGGCACAATCGACGTGTTCGGTACGCCGTACCCGGACCGCGTGCCGGTTTATCGCGTGAAGGTCAACGTGCAGCGTTTCGAATCGTGGCCTGACTCGCATGCGCTGATCGACGCGGTATGGAGCGTGCGCTCGGTGCGCACGGACGCGCTGCTGACCTGCCGCAGCATCGCGAACGTGCCAGTGGGCGACGGTTTCGATGCACTGGCAGCCGGGCACCAGCGCGCGGTTCAGCAGATTTCGACCGGGATCTCCGACGCAGTGCGCACGCTCGCCGCGAGCCCGGCGCGCGGCGCCGCGCTCACCTGTCCGGCGGCTTCCAAAGCCGCGCTGCCCGTGATACCTGTTGCGCCCAAGACGGGCGCCGGTAGCTAATACGATCGCGACGACGCGGCACGGCGAGTGCGCGGCGATCGATGCGCCGCCGACACGCCGTCCCGCGCGGCGCTCATCCATCGCGGTTCATGCGAAACGGCCGAGGCGCCCGGAGGGAGCCCCAGCCACGACCGCGTACAATGGCGGCTTATTCCAAGCCTGACCCACCACGCTGAACGCGTCCAACGCCCTGCGGCCCCGCCCCATGTCTTTCGACTTTTTCGTCCCCTGCCCCCGTGGTCTCGAAGCCGCGCTTGCCGCTGAACTCGCTGAAATCGCCACACGGCATCTGAATGGCGCGCCATTCACGGCGGGCGATCAGGTGCCCGGCGGCGTGCATTTCCACGGCGGCTGGGCAGCCGGCATGGCGGCAAATCTGCATTCGCGGATTGCCAGCCGCGTGATGCTGAAGATCGCGCAGCGTCCGTACCGCAACGAGCAGGACGTCTACGCACTCGCGCTCGAGCAGCGCTGGGAGCAGTGGTTTTCCGCCAATGAAACGCTGCGCGTCGACGTCACCGCGATCAAATCGCCGCTGCGCAGCCTCGAATTCGCGACGCTGCGTGTGAAGGATGCAATCTGCGATCGCCTGCGCGATGTGAGTGGCGCGCGGCCCAGCATCGACACCGGCGCACCCGACGTGCGCGTGTTCGCGTTTCTGACCGCGACCGACTGCACGCTCTATCTCGACACTTCCGGCGAACCGCTGTTCAAGCGTGGCTGGCGCCTCGACAAAGGGGCGGCGCCGCTGCGCGAGAATCTGGCAGCAGGCATTCTGCGGCTGACCGGCTGGACGCCCGGCACGCCGCTATACGACCCGATGTGTGGCAGCGGAACGTTTCTCGCCGAAGCGGCACAGGTCGCGCTGAACGTCGCGCCGGGCGTCGAACGGCGTTTCGGCTTCGAGCGGCTCAAGCAATACGACATCAGCGCATGGCAAACGCTGAAGGTCGCGGCGCAAGACGCGAAGCGCGCTGCTCGAGCCAGCCGCACCGCGGACCTGCAGATCTTCGGCAGCGATATTTCCGGGGATATGCTCGACAAAGCGCGTGCGAATTTCGAACGCGCCGGATTTTCAGCGCTGCCGCTCAAGCAGGTCGATGCGCGCGGGATGACGCCGCCTACTGACAAGCCCGGCATTCTGGTTGCGAATCCGCCGTATGGCGAGCGTATTGAAGTACGCGGCCGCGGCCCGCGCGGCGAGATGCGCGCGACCGGCCGCGACGAGCGCGACGAAGGCTTCCGGCGCACGCACGCCGACACGCCCGATAGCGAGTTCTTCCAGTCGCTCGGCGACGCGCTCAAGCAGCGCTTCACCGGCTGGCGTGCGTTTATCCTGACGTCCGACCGCAAGCTGCCGGGCCAGTTGCGTCTGCGGGAATCGGCGAAGACGCCGCTCTACAACGGCGCACTCGAATGCCGGCTGTTCCGCTTCGATCTGGTCGCCGGCAGCGTCAAGCAGAAGCCGGCGTCCTGACACGATGACGAGCAAACGCGCACGCCCGCGCCATGGTGCGGGCGTCGCGCTTCACGCTCATTCGACTGACTTCACCATATCCTCGATCACCTTCTTCGCATCGCCAAAGACCATCATCGTCTTGTCCATGTAGAAGAGATCGTTGTCGAGCCCTGCGTAACCCGCCGCCATCGAGCGCTTGTTGACGATCACCGTGCGCGCCTTGTACGCCTCGATGATCGGCATCCCCGCGATCGGCGACTTCGGATCGTTTTTCGCCGCCGGATTGACCACGTCGTTCGCGCCGAGCACCAGCACGACATCGGTCTGGCCGAACTCGTTGTTGATGTCGTCCATCTCGAAGACGAGGTCGTACGGTACTTCCGCTTCCGCGAGCAGCACGTTCATGTGGCCCGGCATGCGGCCCGCGACCGGGTGAATCGCATAGCGCACGTCGATGCCCTTCTCGACCAGCTTGTCGGTGAGTTCCTTCAACGCATGCTGCGCACGCGCAACCGCGAGTCCGTAGCCCGGCACGATCACCACCGTCTCCGCATTGCCGAGCATGAACGACGCGTCTTCGGCCGAGCCGGACTTCACGGGGCGCTGCTCCTGCGCGCCGCCCGCAGCCGCCGCGCCGGGCTCCGCGCCGAAGCCGCCGAGCAGCACGTTGAAGAACGACCGGTTCATCGCGCGGCACATGATGTACGACAGAATCGCACCGGACGAACCGACCAGCGAGCCAGCGATGATCAGCATCGCGTTGTTCAGCGAGAAGCCGATGCCCGCGGCGGCCCAGCCCGAGTACGAGTTCAGCATCGACACGACCACCGGCATATCCGCGCCGCCGATCGGGATGATGATCAGCACGCCGAGCACGAACGCAATCAGCGTCATGATGATGAACGGCAGCCACGACTGCGTCAGGAAGAAGATGATGCCGAAGCCGATCATCGCGAGCGCGAGCAGCAGGTTGATCGTGTGCTGGCCCGCGTAGACCACCGGCGCGCCCTGGAACAGCCGGAACCTGTACTTGCCTGACAGTTTGCCGAACGCGATCACCGAACCGGAGAACGTGATCGCGCCGACGAACGTGCCGATAAAGAGCTCGATGCGGTTGCCGTATGGCAGGAAGTCCGGATACGGCGCATCTTCAGCGGTCAGGCCGAACGCGGACGGCTCCGATACCACCGCGTACGCGATGCACACGGCCGCGAGACCGATCAGCGAGTGCATCGCCGCGACCAGTTCCGGCATCTTCGTCATCTCGACGCGCGCGGCGATAAACGCGCCGATCGCGCCGCCCACCACCAGTCCACCGAACAGCAGTCCGAGGCCAAGCGGCAAGTCCGAGCCGAGCAGCGCGGCCTGCTTGACGATCAGCGCGATGGTCGTGACGATCGCGATCGCCATCCCGACCATGCCGAACACGTTGCCCGCGCGTGCGCTTTTCGGGTTCGACAGCCCCTTCAACGCCTGGATAAAGCACACCGACGCGACCAGGTACAGCAGCGTAACGACGTTCATGCTCATTGCGCGCCCTCCTTCGCCGGCGCGGCGAGCTTCTTCGGCTCCTTCTTCTTGAACATCTCGAGCATGCGCCGGGTCACGAGAAAGCCGCCGAACACGTTGACCGCCGCCAGCGCAACCGCGATCGTGCCGAACAGCTTGCCCGGGCCGACCGTCAGCCCCGCCGCGAGCATCGCGCCGACAATCACAATCGCCGAGATCGCGTTGGTCACCGCCATCAGCGGCGTATGCAGCGCGGGCGTGACGTTCCAGACCACGTGATAGCCGACGTAGATCGCCAGCACGAAAATGATCAGGTTGATCACCGTATGGTTGATGACTTCCATCGCCGTTTCTCCTTATGCGGTGCTTACCGGATGATCGCGATCAGGCCGCGCGCACGACTGCGCCGTCGCGCACGAGCAGCGTCGCCGCGACGATGTCGTCCGCCAGATCGATATTGAGCGTGCCTTCCTTCGTGACAATCAGCTTCATGAAGTCGAGCAGGTTGCGCGCATACAGCGACGACGCGTCGGCCGGCACCATCGACGCGAGGTTCGTAAAGCCGGCCAGCGTCACGCCGTGCTTCGTGACGACCTTGTCCGGTTCGGTGAGCGGACAGTTGCCGCCGCGCCGGCCGTCGAACTCCGCGCCGCGGCCGGCTGCGAGGTCGATCAGCACCGAGCCGGGTTTCATCGCCTGCACCGTTTCCACGGAGATCAACGTCGGCGCGGGGCGGCCCGGAATCAGCGCAGTCGTGATCACGATGTCGGCCTGCCGCGCGCGCTCATGCACAAGAGCAGACTGGCGCACGAGCCATGAGGGCGGCATCGGCCGCGCGTAGCCGCCGACGCCTTCGGCCGCTTCGCGTTCCTCGTCGGTTTCGTACGGCACGTCGAGAAATTTCGCGCCGAGCGACTCGATCTGCTCTTTCACCGCGGGACGCACATCGGACGCTTCGATCACCGCGCCGAGACGCTTCGCGGTCGCGATCGCCTGCAAGCCCGCGACGCCCGCGCCCAATATCAGCACGCGCGCGGCCTTCACGGTGCCGGCTGCCGTCATCAGCATCGGCATGAAGCGCGGATACAGGTCCGCGGCGAGCAGCACCGCCTTGTAACCCGCGATGTTCGCCTGCGACGACAGCACGTCGAGGCTCTGCGCGCGTGTCGTGCGCGGTGCCGCTTCGAGCGCGAACGCGGTGACGCCCGTCGCCGCCAGCCGCGCGGCGTTGTCCGCATTGAACGGATCGAGCATGCCGACGAGCGTCGCGCCGCGCTTCATCAACGGCAGTTCGGCTTCGGTCGGCGATTGGACTTTGAGAATGAGATCGGCGGCGAAGGCGCCCGCCGCATCGGTAATTTCCGCGCCAACGGCCACATATGCGTCGTCGGGAAAGCTCGCGGGCGCCCCGGCGCCACTTTGCACCGTCACCCGGTGGCCCTGCGACACATACTTTTTGACCGTCTCGGGGGTCGCGGCGACGCGGGTTTCGTACGCGCGCGTCTCGGCTGGCACTCCGATGTGCATCGTGAACTCCTCCTCGACCTTCTTGTTTGACGGACTTGCCGACGAGGGCTCGCCGGCTTGCTCAATGCAACGGCTACTGTGTCACTTTAACCGAAACCCCGGCGCGCGAGCCAGATTTGTCGGGGCGCCGGGCCGGCGCCAGATTTCATGCGGGCCGTGGGCTCGTGGGCAAAACGCGGCAGCCGGCAAATCAGAGTCAAGCGGCAGATAAGCGGCCAGCAGGCGGCCGGCAGGCGCCGCGCGGCGAAACCTCATAAACGGTAAAATAGCGGCCCATGAAACCGGAAACCTGGGCTCCGCACGTGACGGTCGCCGCTCTCGTCGAGCGCGACGGGCGCTTTCTGGTCGTCGAGGAACACACGCCCGCCGGGCTGCGGTTGAACCAGCCGGCCGGGCACCTCGAAGCGGGCGAAACGCTCGCCGAGGCCGTGGTTCGCGAGACGCTCGAGGAAACCGCGCACCCGTTCACACCCGACGCGCTGGTCGGCGTCTACATGACGCATTTCGCGCGCGCGGACAGCAGCGGCACGACGTATCTGCGCTTTACGTTCTGCGGATCGGCCGGCGCGCCCGAGAACCGCGCACTCGATCCGGACATCGTCCGTGCGGTATGGATGAGCGCCGACGAATTGCGCGCGTGTCCCGAACGGCATCGCACGCCGCTCGTGATGCGCTGCATCGACGATTACCTCGCGGGCCGGCGTTTCCCGCTCGACTTCGTGCACACGCATTCGGTCGGGCCTCCCCGATAAAGAAAGCAGCAGGCACAACGAGATGAGCAAGCAGAAAGTCGTAGTAGGCATGTCGGGCGGCGTCGATTCGTCGGTGACCGCGTGGCTGCTGAAGGAACAGGGCTACGACGTCGTCGGCCTGTTCATGAAGAACTGGGAAGACGACGACGACAGCGAATACTGTTCGACCCGCGAGGACTGGATCGACGTCGTGTCGGTAGCCGATCTGATCGGCATCGACGTCGAAGCGGTGAACTTCGCCGCCGAATACAAAGACCGTGTGTTCGCCGAATTCCTGCGCGAATACTCGGCTGGCCGCACGCCGAATCCGGACGTGCTGTGCAATGCGGAAATCAAGTTCAAGGCGTTCCTCGATCACGCGATGTCGCTCGGCGCGGAAACGATCGCAACCGGGCACTATGCCCGCGTGCGCGAAGTCGACGGGCGTTTCGAATTGCTGAAGGCGAAAGACCATACGAAGGATCAGTCGTACTTCCTGCACCGGCTGAACCAGGCGCAGTTGTCGAAAACGATGTTCCCGCTCGGCGAGATTCCTAAAACGAAAGTACGCGAGATCGCCGAAAAGATCGGTCTGCCGAATGCGAAGAAAAAAGATTCGACCGGCATCTGCTTTATCGGCGAGCGGCCGTTCCGTGAGTTCCTGAACCGCTACCTGCCAACCCAACCCGGCCCGATGAAGACCGCCGACGGCAAGCGGGTCGGCGAACATATCGGCCTCGCGTTCTATACGTTCGGCCAGCGTAAAGGCATTGGCCTGGGCGGCAGCAAGGACGGCAGCGGGGAGCCGTGGTTCGTCGCGGGCAAGGACATCGCGTCGAACACGCTTTACGTCGCGCAGGGTCATGACCATCCGTGGCTGCTCAGCGAAACGCTGATCGCCGGCAACACGAGTTGGGTCGCGGGCGATGCGCCGGCCGAAGGCTTCGCGTGCGGCGCGAAAACGCGTTACCGGCAAGCCGATGCGGCGTGCACGTTCTCGCACGCCGGAACGCAGCCGGGACAGTTCTCGCTGCATTTCGACGACGCGCAATGGGCCGTCACACCCGGACAATCCGCGGTGCTCTACGATGGCGACATTTGCCTGGGCGGCGGCATCATCGAGCATGCGGCGACCGCGCAGCCTGCGACGCAGGCGCGTCGCGATACCGCGCTCGCCGCGCGCTGAAGGGGAATTGTCGAAGCTGCCAAAGCGCAGGCGAACGCGATGGAAGATGCGATAGGTGTGCGCAACCCGGGTTTCGTACCCCGGGCTTCGCATGCCGCCCGCGCGTAGCGCTCCATGCCCTAACCCCGCGGCGGTTCCGTTCGCGATGCGACGAACGATCCCGCCGCGGCGCATTCACTGCAACGGAGTCCCCATGTTTTCTCGACGTTATCTGGCGATGTGGTGCGCGGTGCTGCTCACCGTGGCCTGCGCGGCGCTCGCCGTCACCGCGCACATCGCATGGTTCTGGCTGATCGTGCCCGCGCTTTTCGTGGTACTCGGCGCATGGGACCTGACACAGCATCGGCACGCGATTCTGCGGAACTATCCGCTGTGGGGCCACTTCCGCTTCATGTTGGAGTTCATCCGGCCGGAAATCCGCCAGTACTTCGTCGAAGACGATACCGAGGAAAGACCGTTCTCTCGCGCGCAGCGCAGCATCGTCTACCAGCGCGCGAAAAACGAACCCGATAGCCGCCCCTATGGCACCGAAGTCGACATGAAGGCGGTCGGCCACGAATGGATCAGCCACTCGCTTGCGCCAACGAAGCTCGACGATCACGACTTCCGCATCGTGGTCGGCGACGAACGGGAGCAGCCGTACTCGATGTCGATCTTCAACATCTCGGCGATGAGCTTCGGTTCGCTGTCGGCCAATGCGATCCGCGCACTCAATCTCGGCGCGAAGAAAGGCGGCTTCGCGCATGACACCGGTGAAGGCTCGATGTCGCAGCATCATCGCGAGCATGGCGGCGACATCATCTGGGAAATCGCGTCCGGCTACTTCGGCTGCCGCAACGAAGACGGCAGCTTCAACGCCGACAAGTTCGCGAAGCAGGCGCGCGAGCCACAGGTGAAGATGATTGAAATCAAGCTGTCGCAGGGAGCGAAGCCCGGTCACGGCGGCGTGTTGCCGGCCGCGAAGATCACCCCAGAGATTGCCGAGACGCGCGGCGTGCCGATGGGCCGCGATTGCGTGTCGCCGGCATCGCATTCCGAGTTCTCGACGCCGCGCGGCCTGCTCGAGTTCGTCGAGCGGCTGCGCAATCTGTCGGGCGGCAAGCCGACCGGATTCAAGCTGTGCATCGGACATCCATGGGAGTTCTTCGGCATTGCGAAAGCGATGCTGGAAACCGGCATCCTGCCGGACTTTATCGTCGTCGACGGCGCGGAGGGCGGCACCGGCGCGGCGCCGCTGGAGTTCACCGATCATATCGGCGTGCCGCTGCAGGAAGGCCTGCTGCTAGTGCGTAACACGCTGGTCGGCATCGGGCTGCGTCACCGCATCCGCATCGGCGCGAGCGGCAAGATGATCACCGCGTTCGATATCGCGAAGACGCTCGCGATCGGCGCGGACTGGGTCAATGCGGCGCGCGGCTTTATGTTCGCGGTCGGCTGCATCCAGGCGCAGACCTGCCATACCGGCCGCTGCCCGACCGGGGTTGCAACCCAGGACCCCGTGCGTCAGCGCGCGCTGATCGTGCCGGACAAGTCCGATCGCGTGTTCAACTATCACCACAACACGCTGCATGCGCTGCAGGAGATCGTGCAGGCGGCGGGGCTGCGGCATCCGTCCGATTTGCGGCCGCATCATATCGTGCGGCGCGTGTCGTCGTACGAAGTGCGGTTGATGTGCGATCTGCTGAAGTACCTCGAGCCGAACGATCTGCTCAACGGCAACTACCGCTACACGCTGTATGAGAAATGGTGGCCGGTCGCGCGCAGCGATTCATTCACGCCGGAAGTGACAAGCGTCGAGGCTTGAGGTCGAAGCCCGAAGGATGTGCAGTCGCATGCCGCCGCGCATGCTGCTGCGCGGTGCGGTTGCGCATGCGGCAGGCGCGCTGTCGCGCGCGCCTTGTGCTGATATGAATCTGCGGCTCAGGCCGCCAGCACCGTGTCGATAAACGATTGCCGCTGCGATAGCTTCTGGTAGTGCTTGTCCAGATTCGGATGCGACTCGCGCCAGTTCAACTCAGGCGTTCTGAAGTCGAGATAGCCAAGCGCGCAGCCGACCGCGATATCCGCCAGCGAGTAGCGATTGCCGGCGCACCACGCGTTGCTGCCAAGCCCCTGCGACATCGCGACGAGGCCTTCATCGACCTTGCGGCGCTGACGCGCCAGCCATTTTTCGCTGCGCTGCTCCGGCTCGCGCAGCACGCCTTCGAGACGCACCAGCACGGCGGCGTCCATCATGCCATCCGCCAGCGCCTCCCAGCAGCGCACTTCGATGCGCTCGCGCCCCGGCTGCGGGATCAGCTTGCCGACCGGCGACAGCGTGTCGACGTATTCACAGATCACGCGCGAATCGAACACGGCCTCGCCATCCTCCATCACGAGGCACGGCACCTTGCCGATCGGGTTGAACGTGTGGATCGTCGTCTCGTCGGACCATACGTTGTCGAGCACCAGCTTGTAATCGATCTTTTTTTCTGCGAGCACGATCCGCGCCTTTCGGACGAATGGGCTCGACAGTGAACCGATGAGTTTCATCACTTCTTCTGCCTTTTCTTGGACTGGGCGAAAGTATACGTGGAATAGCGATGTTTCAAACGGTGTCGAAGCATCCCGCAAGCAGCGCCGGTGCTGCGTGTGGGCGGTTTGCAACAACGCGGCCGCATGCGGCAACGCGTCGCGCAAGCCTCGCGGACCGACTGCGGCCGCGCTTGCGCGATGTATCGCGATCCGCAATCCGGTGCCGCATCGGCGGGCTGCGGCACGCGGGTCGCCCGGCCGGTGGCGCCTCGCGTCGGCCTTTCGCGTTGCGGTTTCATATTGGGCGCTACAATCGCACGATGAACCTGCCGACCGAATCTTCTCTCGATCCGACAGCGGCCGTCGCCGTCTATCGTCAGCGGCGCGAGCGCGTGCTGGCCGCACTGCGAGCCGCCGGCGGCGGTGTCGCGATCGTGCCGACCGCGCCCGAAGTGCTGCGCAACCGCGACGCCGACTATCCGTACCGGCACGACAGCTATTTCTATTACCTGACCGGCTTCACCGAGCCGCAAGCGTTGCTCGTGCTGGACGCGAGCGCGGCCGCCGATGCGCCCGCGTCGGTTCTTTTTTGCCGCGCGAAGAACGTCGAGCGGGAGACCTGGGAAGGATTCCGCTACGGGCCGGAAGGCGCACGCGACGCATTCGGCTTCGACGCCGCCTTTGCGTTCGACGAGCTCGACACGCAGATGCCGCGCATCATCGCGGACAAGCCCGCGCTGCACTATGCGTTGGGCGCGTCGCCGGAGCTTGACGCGCAGGTTCGCCAGTGGCTCGATGCGGTGCGCGCGCGTGCCCGTAGCGGCGTGCTCGCGCCGACCGCCGTCCACGACCTGCTGCCGCTGCTCGACGAAATGCGGCTCTTCAAGGACAGCCACGAGCTTGCCGTGATGCGCCGTGCCGCGCACATCTCCGCGCTTGCGCATTGCCGCGCGATGGCCGCGTGCCGGCCCGGCATGCACGAGTACGAGCTGGAAGCGGAGCTGCTGTACACGTTTCGCAAATATGGCGCGCAAGCGCCGGCCTATGGGTCGATCGTCGCGGCGGGCGCGAATGCGTGCGTGCTGCACTACCCGGCCGGCAATGCGATCGCGCGCGACGGCGATCTGATCCTGATCGATGCCGCATGCGAACTGGACGGCTACGCATCGGACATCACGCGGACCTTCCCCGCCAATGGCCGGTTCAGCGCCGCGCAACGCGAGCTGTACGACATCGTGCTCGCCGCACAGCAGGCCGCGATCGATGCGACACGCGCCGGAGTCGCGTTCAATGCGCCTCACGAAGCCGCGGTGCGGGTGCTCGCGCAAGGGCTGCTCGATACCGGCATCGTCAGCCGCGAGCGCTTTGCCACAGTCGACGATGTGATCGAGCAACGCGCTTACGCGCGCTTCTACATGCATCGCACCGGGCATTGGCTCGGGATGGACGTGCACGACTGCGGCGATTACCACGACAGACGGGCTGACGCGAACACGCCCGTGGACGCGCAACGGACACTGCCATCGCGCATGCTTGCGCCGTCCATGACGCTGACGATCGAGCCGGGCCTCTACATTCGTGCCGCCGAAGACGTGCCCGAGAAGTACTGGGACATCGGTATTCGGATCGAAGACGACGCGGTCGTCACCGCGACCGGCTGCGAGTTGCTGACGCGTGACGTACCGGTCGCCGCCGATCAAATCGAAGCGTTGATGCGGGACGCGCGGACGCGGGACACGGCGCTCGCCGCGCGCGGGGCGGCATGAGCGGATCGACTGTGGATCAGACGCGGCAGATGAAAGGAGCGCAAGCCGGCGGATCGTTGTGTGGGTCCCCGCAACAGGAACAGCAACACCGCGAGCGCGCCGATGCGACGGCGCTCGCTTCCCGGACCGGCGCGCGGCCCGGTTCGAATCGCCTGCACGACGAGCGGCAGGGCGAGCCATTCGATTTCGACGTGACGATCGTCGGTGCGGGCCCGGTCGGGATGGCGCTGGCTGGCTGGCTCGCGCGGCGCAGCGCGACGCGAACGTTGTCGGTCGCACTGATCGACGCCCGCGAACCGGAGGATGCCGCATCCGATCCGCGTTCGATCGCCGTGTCGCAAGGCAGCCGGATGATCCTCGAACCGCTGCGCTGGCCAGCCGACGCAACCGCGATATATCGCATTCACGTATCACAGCGTGGGCATTTCGGGCGCACCCTGATCGATCACACCGAACACGGCTTGCCCGCGCTTGGCTACGTGCTGCGCTACGGTTCGATCGTGCATTCGCTCGCTCAGGTGGTGCACGCGACGCCTGTGCACTGGTTCAAGTCGACCACCGCGCAAACACCCGTGCAGGAGAACGACGGGGTTACGCTGCGCATTGACAGCGCCGGCGTGACGCGCACGCTGCGCAGCCGTCTGCTGGTTAGCGCGGAAGGTGGGCTCTTTCACGAGCAGCAGGCCGGTAGCGGCGGCTCGCGCGACTATCGGCAGACTGCACTGGTCGGCACGGTCAGCGTGTCGGCGCCACGGCCGCATGTCGCGTGGGAGCGGTTCACATCGCAAGGGCCGATTGCGCTTCTGCCGACCGGTGGCGTGCGCGGTGCGGACTATGCGCTTGTCTGGTGCTGCGCGCCCGAAGAAGCAGCACGCCGCGCGCAACTTCCCGACGACGCGTTCCTGCAGGAGCTCGGTATCGCGTTCGGCGACCGGATGGGCCGCTTTACGCAAATCAAAGGACGCGCGGCGTTTCCGCTCGGCCTGAATACTGTCGACGCGCTCGTGAACGGACGCGTCGTCGCGATCGGCAACGCCGCGCAGACGCTGCACCCTGTCGCGGGACAAGGCCTGAACCTCGGTCTGCGCGATGCGCATGCGCTGGCCGACGCGCTGTCGCAGCATGGCCCGTCGCCGCTCGCACTCGCTGCGTTCGCGCGCAGCCGCGCGCTCGACCGGCGCTTGACGATCGGCGCGACCGACACGCTTGCACGTTTGTTTACCGTCGATTTCCCCGCACTCGGTTCGCTGCGTGGCCTCGCGCTCACCGCGCTCGAATTCGTGCCGCCGGTGAAAACCGCGCTCGCGCGGCAAATGATGTTCGGGCAACGACGCTAGAAGCGCTCTTCGACGGCGCGCAGGTTGCGGCAAGCGCGATCGGCGGCATTGGCCGCGTCCGCCTGAACGGCGCGTGTGACCCACGCGCCGTTCTGTTCTATGACCAGGCGCAGTTCCATAGAAGATATAACGGGTTATCACGCACTCAACTCTGTCTGGTGACGAGCCGTTAACGTTAAAATAGAAACTTTCCCCTCGCGATCCGCGGTTCCCCATTCGTGTCTCGGCGCCTCTTCGGCGCTGTCGGACAGGGTGGTGCGCCGCGGGCAGTTCTACCGGTCATGCCCGTTATCGGCACGCACAATTTGCGCAACAACCTGTTCGTCGCCCCAATGGCAGGCGTCACGGACCGGCCGTTCCGGCAGCTCTGCAAGCGCCTTGGCGCGGGCTATGCGGTGTCGGAAATGGTCGCATCGAACGCGCAGCTATGGAAAAGCGAAAAGACCATGCGCCGCGCCAACCACGCGGGCGAAGTCGAACCGATCGCGGTGCAGATCGCCGGCGCTGATCCGCAGATGATGGCGGAAGCCGCGCGCTACAACGTCGCGAACGGCGCACAGATCATCGATATCAACATGGGCTGTCCGGCGAAGAAGGTGTGCAACGTTGCGGCGGGCTCGGCGCTGCTGCAGAACGAACCGCTGGTGCAGCGTATCGTCGAGGCGGTTGTGAATGCGGTAGGCGTCGGACCGGATGCGGTGCCGGTCACGCTCAAGATCCGCACCGGCTGGAATCGCGAGAACAAGAATGCGCTGACGGTCGCGCGCCTCGCAGAATCGGCGGGCATCTCGATGCTGACCGTGCACGGCCGCACGCGCGCGGACCTGTATCACGGCGAAGCCGAGTACGAAACGATCGCCGCGGTGAAAGCGGCGGTGGGCATTCCGGTTGTCGCGAACGGCGACATCACGTCGCCGCACAAGGCGCGCGACGTGCTGGCCGCGACCGGCGCCGACGCAATCATGATTGGCCGCGCGGCGCAGGGACGCCCGTGGTTGTTCCGCGAGATCGAACATTTTCTGCAAACGGGCGACCTGTTGCCGGCGCCGCGCATCGATGAAATCCAGCAGGTCATGAACGAGCATCTCGAGGATCACTACGCGTTTTACGGGGAATTTACAGGCGTGCGTACTGCGCGCAAGCATATCGGCTGGTACACTCGCGGCCTTTCCGGCGCCAACGTGTTCCGCCATCGGATGAATACGCTGGATTCGACACGCGAGCAGTTGCTCGCGGTGAATGAATTTTTCGACGCGCAAAAGGCGATTTCCGATCGCCTCGTGTATGTCGAAGACGACACCAATAACAACGGCGAACGGGACCAATCCGACTTATTAGCAGCATGAGCAAGCACAATATCGAACAATGTGTCCGCGACAGCCTGGATATGTACTTTCAGGATCTCGACGGCTCCAACCCGCACGATGTGTACGACATGGTCATTTCGTGCGTCGAAAAACCGTTGCTCGAGGTGGTGCTCGAGCAGGCCGGCGGCAATCAGTCGCTGGCCGCCGAGTATCTCGGCATCAACCGCAATACGCTGCGCAAGAAGCTGCAACAGCACGGTCTGCTGTAGCTCGCGCGCCCTGCCACGCCTTCTTCGGCTTTTCTGTTTTCATCATGATCAAGCAAGCGCTCATCTCCGTTTCCGATAAGTCCGGCATCGTCGATTTCGCGAAATCGCTATCGGCGCTCGGCGTCAAGATCCTGTCGACCGGCGGCACCGCGAAACTGCTCGCGGATGCCGGCCTCGCGGTCACCGAAGTGGCCGACTACACGGGCTTTCCGGAAATGCTCGACGGGCGCGTGAAAACGCTGCATCCGAAGGTGCACGGCGGTATTCTCGCGCGCCGCGACCTGCCCGAGCACATGGCCGCGCTCGAGAAGCACGGCATTCCGACGATCGACCTGCTGGTGGTGAATCTGTATCCGTTCGTGCAGACCGTATCGAAGGACGACTGCTCGCTCGAAGACGCGATCGAGAACATCGACATCGGCGGCCCGACCATGTTGCGCTCCGCGGCGAAGAACCACCGCGACGTAACCGTCGTCGTCGACCCGGTGGACTACACAACGGTGCTCGACGAAATGCGCGCGAACCGCAATGTGGTCAGCTACAAGACGAACTTCCGCCTCGCGACCAAGGTGTTCGCGCATACCGCGCAGTACGACGGCGCGATCACGAATTACCTGACGAGCCTTACCGAAGAACTGCAGCACCGCGACCGCAACGCCTATCCGGCCACGCTCAATCTTGCGTACGAGAAGGTTCAGGACCTGCGTTACGGCGAGAATCCGCATCAAAGCGCGGCGTTCTATCGCGACCTGTCGGTACCGGCCGGCGCGCTCGCAAACTACACGCAGCTGCAGGGCAAGGAGCTGTCGTACAACAACATCGCCGATTCGGACGCTGCCTGGGAATGCGTAAAAACATTCGACGTGGCGGCCTGCGTGATCATCAAGCACGCGAATCCGTGCGGCGTCGCGACCGGCGCCGATGCGAACGAAGCATATGCGAAGGCGTTCCAGACCGATCCGACGTCCGCGTTCGGCGGCATCATCGCGTTCAATCGCGAAGTGGATGAGGCGACCGCGCAAGCCGTTGCGAAGCAGTTCGTCGAGGTGCTGATCGCGCCGGCGTTCAGCAGTGCGGCGCGGCAAGTGTTCGCAGCCAAGCAGAACGTGCGGTTGCTTGAAATCGCGCCCGGAGACGGTCACAACGCGTTCGACCTGAAGCGCGTCGGCGGCGGGCTGCTCGTGCAGTCGCTCGATGCAAAGAACGTGCAGGCGCGCGACCTGCGTGTCGTGACGAAGCGCTACCCGACGCCGAAGGAGATGGACGATCTGCTGTTCGCATGGCGTGTCGCGAAGTTCGTGAAGTCCAATGCGATCGTGTTCTGCGGCAACGGCATGACGCTCGGCGTAGGCGCCGGACAGATGAGCCGCGTGGATTCCGCGCGCATTGCGAGCATCAAGGCGCAAAACGCGGGGCTGTCGCTGAACGGTTCCGCGGTTGCGTCCGACGCGTTCTTCCCGTTCCGCGACGGGCTCGACGTGGTCGTCGCGGCGGGCGCGACCTGTGTGATCCAACCGGGCGGTTCGGTGCGCGACGATGAGGTGATCGCCGCCGCGGATGAACACAACATCGCGATGGTCGTGACCGGCGTTCGTCACTTCCGCCACTAATCTGCGTTGCTGCAGGTGGCGCGCGGCGCGCAGTGCGCGCTGTTCACTACTCGTGCAGCGGACGGCCCGGCAGTTTCACACTGCCGGGCCGTTTTACATCCGATTCGTTGTAGTATCGCAGGCACTGAGTCCGCCCTTCCGATATGAGAATTCTCGGCATCGACCCCGGCCTGCGCGTGACTGGCTTCGGTGTGATCGATCAGTCCGGTCACCAGTTGAGCTACGTCGCAAGCGGCGTCATCAAAACACCCGATGGCGATCTGCCATCGCGCCTCGGCACCATTTTCGACGGCATTTCCACGTTGATTCGCCAGCACGCGCCCGATCAGGCGGCCATCGAGAAGGTGTTCGTCAACGTCAACCCGCAATCGACGCTGCTGCTCGGCCAGGCTCGCGGCGCCGCGATCTGCGGACTGGTGGCAGGCGGCGTGCCGGTCGCCGAATACACCGCACTGCAGTTGAAACAGGCAGTGGTCGGGTACGGGCGCGCCACCAAAGAGCAAATGCAGCAGATGGTCGTGCGCCTGCTAACACTCTCCGGTGTGCCCGGCACCGACGCCGCCGACGCGCTTGGCATGGCCATTTGTCACGCGCATGGTGGCAGCACGCTCAGCACGCTTGGCGGCATTGCACCGGCACTGGCGAAGAAAGGCCTGCGCGTGCGTCGCGGGCGGCTCGTCGGGTAGGCCAAGCGCCGGTTCGCATCGTACGCGCAGGCGGTCGCTGTCCGACGCGTTCACGCCGCTGCGATACGCCCGTTAGAACCTTTCGGCCCGCGCCGTACGCGTGCGCGCTGCGCTACACTCGCGCTTTCCCTCACGATTGAATCGATCATGATCGGTCGCATCGCCGGCGTTCTGCTGGAAAAAAATCCGCCGCACCTGCTCATCGACTGCAATGGTGTTGGCTACGAAATCGACGTACCCATGAGCACCTTCTACAACCTGCCATCGACAGGTGAAAAGGTCGTGCTGCTCACCCAGCTGATCGTGCGCGAGGACGCCCATCTGCTGTACGGCTTCGGCACCGCGCAGGAGCGCGCGACGTTTCGCGAATTGTTAAAGATCAGTGGCATCGGCGCGCGCATGGCGCTCGCCGTGCTGTCCGGTATGAGCGTGCAGGAGCTATCGCAAACCGTCACGCTGCAGGACGCCGCGCGCCTCACGCGCGTACCGGGCATTGGCAAAAAAACCGCGGAGCGCTTGCTCCTCGAACTCAAAGGCAAGCTGGGCGCCGACCTGGGCGCAGCCGCGGGCGCGGCGTCCGCTTCCGGTCATGCGTCCGACATCCTGAATGCGCTGCTCGCATTGGGCTACTCCGAAAAAGAAGCGTTGGCCGCCATCAAGAATGTGCCCGCGGGCACGGGCGTTTCCGATGGCATCAAGCTTGCGCTGAAGGCGCTATCGAAAACCTGATCCTTGAGCGCGGCCAGCGGCGTGTGACAACGAAGCGAAGCATCTCACGCCGCCGCCGCGCGCGCACCCTGGCCGTTCGGCCAGGTTTGTGAACGGGCCGCGCGCGGTACAATGCCCGTCATGATTGAAACCGACAAACTCGCCGCCGAACGCATCATCGCCGCCACGCCCGTGTCGCCGAATGAAGAGGCGTTTGAGCGTGCGCTGCGCCCACGCCAGCTCGACGAATACGTCGGTCAGGAAAAGGTGCGCGGCCAGCTCGAGATCTTTATCGAAGCCGCGAAACGCCGTTCGGAATCGCTCGACCACGTATTGCTGTTCGGGCCACCCGGCCTCGGCAAGACCACGCTTGCGCACATCATCGCGCGGGAAATGGGCGTGAACCTCAGGCAAACGTCCGGGCCGGTGCTCGAGCGCGCGGGCGACCTCGCCGCGCTGCTCACCAATCTCGAAGCGAATGACGTGTTGTTTATCGACGAGATTCACCGGTTGTCCCCGGTCGTCGAGGAAATCCTGTACCCGGCGCTCGAGGACTACCAGATCGACATCATGATCGGCGAAGGGCCGGCGGCGCGTAGCGTCAAGCTCGACCTGCAGCCGTTCACGCTGGTCGGCGCGACCACCCGCGCGGGCATGCTGACGAACCCGTTACGTGACCGGTTCGGCATCGTCGCGCGGCTCGAGTTCTATAACGCCAGCGAGCTCGCGCGCATCGTTACGCGCTCCGCGTCGCTATTGGGTGCGCATATCGTGCCGGAGGGTGCGCTCGAAATTGCCAAACGTGCGCGCGGTACGCCGCGAATCGCGAACCGCCTTCTGCGCCGCGTGCGAGATTTCGCCGAAGTGAAGGCGGACGGCAACATCACAGCGAAAGTGGCTGACGCCGCGTTACAAATGCTCGATGTCGATCCGGTCGGCTTCGACCTGATGGACCGCAAGCTGCTCGAGGCGATCCTGCATAAGTTCGATGGCGGCCCGGTTGGCGTCGACAATCTCGCTGCGGCGATTGGCGAAGAGCGGGACACCATCGAAGACGTGCTCGAGCCGTACCTGATCCAGCAAGGCTATTTGCAACGCACGCCGCGCGGCCGTGTCGCGACGCTGCTCACCTACCGGCATTTCGGCCTTGCCGCGCCGGATTCGTCCAGCCAGGTGCGCGGGTTGTGGGATTCCGATCCCACACCCTGGCGCTAGCGCCGGCGTCACTCAGCGCGCGGCTTGCGGCGATTTGTAGAAGCTGTCGTCGTCGCTGTGTCCATCGAGGTGCTCAACGTCTGCCCAGGACACAACCGTCGCGCCGCCACCGCCGAAATCGACAACATTGACACTCGTGTTGAGTAACGGGTAGTCGCGCGGCGCGTCGAGCGAAATGCCACGCGCGAACCGGTACACGCAGTCGAGCACGCCGCCGTGCGCGACGCATGCAATGCGTCCGTTCGGATGTGCGGCAACGATCGGTTCAAGCGCATGCAGCACCCGGTGATAGAACACACGATGCGACTCACCTTCAGGCGGCGCAAAACCCGGATCGCGCGTTTGCCATTGCGCATATTCGTCGGGAAAACGCTGCGCGATTTCTTCGCTGTCGTGTCCTTGAAACGCGCCGAACGAACGCTCACGCAAGCCTTCGTTTAAAAGCAGTGACATGCCAAGCGCGTCCGCGACCGGTTGTGCGGTCTGCCGCGCACGCTGCAGATCACTCGAATAAATTGCGTCAAGCCGCGCACCCTGCCCGGACTCGTGCGCAAGACGCGCGGCGAGTCGCTGCGCCTGCGCGATGCCGGACGCCGCAAGCGGGATGTCAATATGCCCCTGTATGCGTTTGATGCGATTCCAGTCCGTTTCGCCGTGCCGGATAAAGAGAATTTGCGTGGTCATGAAATTGGACAACCTGATTGGACTAGTCCGCCTGGACAACCCTATGCGCGCGCTTGCAGCCAGAACGTAACCGGCCCGTCATTCACCAGCGACACCTGCATTTCGGCACCGAACTCGCCGGTCTCGACAATCGGATGTTTCGCGCGCGCCGCCGCGACAAAATAATCGAACAGACGCTTGCCTTCGTCGGGGGGCGCCGCCGGCGTGAAACTCGGACGCAGCCCGCTATTCGTGTCCGCCGCCAGCGTGAACTGCGATACCAGCAGCAGACCGCCCGCGCGGCCCGCACCGTCGATGTTCTGCACGTTCAGGTTCATCTTGCCCGCGGCATCGCTGAATACCCGATAGCCAAGCACTTTCGCGAGCAGCCGGTCGGCGATCGCGTCAGTGTCGCTACGTTCCGCGCACACAAGTGCAAGGAGCCCGGCGCCAATCGCACCGGTTACGCGATCTTGCACGCGCACCTCGGCATTTCTGACTCGCTGGATGAGCGCGATCATGCGGCGCCTCGCAATGATGTGCGCAGGCCCTTCGCGGCGCGTTTGATCGTGTTGCGCATTACGCCGAAAGCTTGATACGCGCAAAACGCCGCTTGCCGACCTGCACGACGTATTCGCCCGCTTCGACCTTCAGTGCCTTGTCCGAGATCGTGGTGCCATCGATCTTCACACCGTTCTGCTCGATATTGCGCAGCGCTTCGCTGGTCGACGGCGCGAGCCCAGCCTGCTTCAGCAACTGGCCGATCGCAAGCGGTGCGCCGCTGAGCGTGACGGACGGAATGTCGTCCGGCACGCCGCCTTTCGCGCGATGGTTGAAGTCTTCGAGCGCCCGCTGCGCATCCGCTTGCGAATGGAAGCGCGCGACCACCTCCTGCGCGAGCATCACCTTGAAGTCGCGCGGATTGCGACCCGACTCCGTTTCACGCTTGAAGCCGGCGATCTCGTCCATCGGACGGAACGACAGCAGTTCGAAATACCGCCACATCAAGTCGTCGGAGATGCTCATCAGCTTGCCGAACATGTCAGCCGGCTTCTCGCTGATGCCGACGTAGTTGTTCTTCGACTTCGACATCTTCTCGACGCCATCGAGCCCTTCGAGCAGCGGCATTGTCAGGATGCATTGCTGTTCCTGGCCGTATTGCTTTTGCAATTCTCGCCCGACCAGCAGATTGAACTTCTGGTCCGTGCCGCCCAGTTCGAGGTCGGCATTCAGCGCAACCGAGTCGTAGCCCTGCATCAACGGATACAGGAACTCATGGATCGAAATCGGCACACCGCTTTGGAAGCGCTTCGTGAAGTCTTCACGCTCAAGAATGCGCGCGACCGTGTAGCGCGACGCGAGCTTGATCATGCCGTCCGCGCCAAGCGGCATCGACCACTCGCTGTTGTAGCGAATCTCCGTCTTGTCGCGGTCGAGCACGAGCGACGCCTGGTCGAAGTAAGTCTTTGCGTTCGTTTCGATCTGCTCGCGCGTCAGCGGCGGACGCGTCGCATTGCGGCCGGATGGATCGCCGATCAGTGACGTGAAATCGCCGATCAGGAAGATCACCGTGTGCCCGAGGTCCTGCAGCTGACGCATCTTGTTCAGCACGACGGTGTGGCCGATATGGATGTCCGGCGCGGTCGGATCGAGGCCGAGCTTGATGCGAAGCGGCGTGCCGGTCGCCGCGCTTTTCGCGAGCTTTTGCGCGAATTCCTCTTCGATCAGCAGTTCGTCGACACCGCGCTTCGTGACGGCAAGCGCATGACGGACTTCGTCGGTGATCGGAAAGGCGGGTTTGGACGTGGACTCGGTGCTCATGCTGGAACGGGGAATCGCAAAAAGTGAGATTGTCCCATAGTTGACGCGGATCGCAGCCGTCGCACGCCTGGAATTGCGAGCGTTGGCCGAATGGCCAGGGTTTCAACGCTGTTGAGATGAGGCATGATGCATGCGTAGTACGAAGCGCAGTTGCTCGCATCACCTGTGCTCTTGAGCGCCATTGCGCGACAATCGGGTGAGCGGGCTTGAGCGCGTAGTACTGAACCGCCGCGTACTACGCGGCTTGTTCGCAAACAACGGCCCAAAGGGAGTCTTACGTGGCGAAAGAGGCAGCGGCAAAAGCAGATGGCGTGTACTTCGGACTGATGTCGGGCACGAGTATGGACGGCGTGGACGGCATCGCGGTCGAATTTGCTACTGGGAAAGCGCCTGTCGTCCGCTCGGAGGCGTTCGTGGGCTTTTCCGATACGCTGCGCGACGCGCTCTTCAGCCTGCAACAGCCCGGCGACAACGAGATCGAGCGCGAAGCGCTGGCCGCCAATGCGCTCGCCGCGCGGTACACCGTGTGCTGCCACGAATTGCTTAGAAGCGGCAATCTGTCCGCCGAAGACGTACGCGCGATCGGCGTACATGGGCAGACCGTCCGGCACCGGCCGGAAAAGGGGTATACACGGCAGATCAACAATCCGGCGCTTCTCGCGGAGATGACTCATATCGACATCGTCGCGGACTTCCGTTCGCGTGACGTTGCCGCGGGCGGCCAGGGCGCGCCGCTTGTGCCGGCCTTTCACGCAACCGTGTTCGGTGCAAAAGGCGAAACACGCGTCGTTTGCAATCTCGGTGGCATCAGCAATATCACGATCCTGTCGGCGAACGGCGCGGTGCGAGGCTTCGATTGCGGACCAGCAAACGCGCTACTCGACGAATGGGCTCAACGGCACCTGGGTAAGCCCTTCGATGAGCACGGGCATTTCGCCGCCGGTGGCCAGGTTGATCGCCCGTTATTGCACGCATTGCTCGACGAGCCGTTCTTCGAGCTTCAGCCGCCCAAGAGTACGGGCCGCGATCTCTTCAACCCGGCGTGGCTCGACGCGAAACTGCAGTCGTTCAGTACGGTGCAGCCGGCCGATGTGCAGGCCACACTGACGGCGCTGACCGCGATCACTGTGGCTCGCGAAGTCGAACGCCATGCGCCGGACTGCAAGGCGCTCTATGTGTGCGGCGGCGGCGCGCGCAACGCGGAAGTGCTGAAAGCGCTGCAACGCGCGATGGAGGAAAGCGGAGTAAGCGGCGCGCCGGTGCTCACGACAGACGCGCTCGGCGTACCGCCGCATCAGGTCGAACCGCTTGCGTTTGCGTGGTTGGCAATGCGCCATGTCGCCCGTGAACCCGGAAACTTATCCGCGGTGACGGGAGCGGCGGGAGAGCGCGTGCTCGGCGCGCTCTATCCGCGCTGACTCCGTGCCAATCACGCGCGAACCCATACGCACAAATGGATGCGCGCTGGCGGATGCGCGCTGGCGCGGCACCAATGGAAAACGGGGCCGAGGCCCCGTTTTCATGCGACAAAAACTTGACAATTCGATTACACGGAGAACGACGACCCACAGCCGCACGTCGTCGTCGCATTCGGATTCTTGATCACGAACTGCGCACCGTTGATGTCGTCCTTATAGTCGATCTCTGCGCCGACCAGGTACTGATAGCTCATCGAATCGATCAGCAGCTGGACGCCGCTCTTGTTCATCACGGTATCGTCTTCGTTGATCGCTTCGTCGAACGTGAAACCATATTGAAAGCCCGAGCAGCCGCCGCCCTGCACGAACACTCGCAGCTTCAGCTCCGGATTGCCCTCTTCGTCGATCAGTTGCTTGACCTTCTCAGCCGCTGCGTCAGTAAAAACGAACGGAGCCGGCATTTCGGCTACGGGGGTGTCGGTCACTGCGTTCATGCGAACTCTCCAAAAAAGCCATTAAACGCTATTGTAGGGCCGATCCTGATATCGTGCCGAAGTCCATGAAAACAATAGGTTCTTACGAATAGCCATGGCGCAGAAGCATTCCAGGGCGTTTCGCGACCGGCGTACAAACTGCAAAAGCGAATCGTCGAATAAACAAAAAGCCGCTGACGCACACGGCGACAACGGCTTTTCGAGGCTGACTCCCACCGCGCGAAGCTGCGCGGCAAAGCCGGCGTGAAGCGATTAACGCTTCGAGAACTGCTTCCTGCGGCGTGCCTTGTGGAAGCCGACCTTCTTACGCTCGACTTCACGTGCGTCACGCGTGACGAAACCAGCATTCGACAGCGCCGGCTTCAGCGTCGCGTCGTAGTCCATCAGCGCGCGGGTAATGCCGTGGCGAACCGCACCGGCTTGACCCGTCTCACCGCCACCCGTCACGTTCACCTTGATGTCGAACGTGGCGCCGTGATTCGTGAGTTCCAGCGGTTGGCGCACGATCATCAGCGACGTTTCGCGCGAGAAGTAGTCAGCGATGGGCTTACCGTTGACGATGATGTCGCCCTTGCCTGCCTTGATGAAGACACGAGCAACAGCGCTCTTGCGGCGGCCCGTACCGTAATTCCAGTTACCGATCATGTGGGCTCCCCTTAGATCTCGAGCGCCTTCGGCTGTTGCGCCGAATGCGGATGCGTTGCTTCGGCGTAGACCTTCAGCTTCTTGATCATCGCGTAGCCGAGCGGGCCCTTCGGCAGCATGCCTTTGACCGCCTTCTCGAGCGCACGGCCCGGGAAGCGTTCCTGCATCTTGCCGAACGTCGTTTCATAGATACCGCCCGGGTAGCCCGAGTGACGGTAGTACTTCTTGTCCGTGACCTTATTGCCCGTGACCTTCAGCTTGCCGGCGTTGATGACGATGATGAAATCGCCAGTGTCGACGTGCGGAGTGAACTCAGGCTTGTGTTTGCCGCGAAGACGGCGTGCCACTTCGCTGGCGACACGGCCGAGAACCTTATCCGTCGCGTCAATCACGTACCATTCACGCGTCACCTCACTGGGTTTTGCGGAAAAAGTCTTCATGATCGATCCAAAAAAATTGCAATGCCCAGTGTTGTTCCTGCGTGGATTCGAGTTACTTCCGAATGTTCGTCCGCGTTTTCGTCCGCGTTTTCGTCCGCGTTTTCGTCCACTGTCACGTTTGCCGGGAAGTTCTAGATGCTTCCGTCACGCTATGCAGGCGCTCCCTGTTCTTCTTCCGCGGGCATGAATGCGGAAAAGCTCTGAATTATAAAGGGAATTGTCGGCCGGAGTCAAAACTTTGGCCGCTTCGCCGCACGCGCGCCGCAGTCGGGCGACATGCTGGACGAAAAAAAGCCCGAACCTTGGGTTCGGGCTTAATCCACCTTAGGAGGAGGGTGGAGGAGACATGCGGAGGTGTCCATCGATGCAACTTGATGAGACAACCAATGAGCAGATTATATGAGCGCAGCTTGTGCGACGCAAGAACATTTGTATTGCGAAATTCAATTTCACAATATGACATGTCGATCATCCTCTAAGTGTTTCGAAAAAATTCTTTAAAATCAATGGATAACGCGCGTGAAACGCAGAACTTGCGTGTAAGAAGGTCGATGAGAAACCCTATGGAATCTAGGGAAATCCCGCATAACGCGCTCTGTGATGCACCGCAACATTCGCGGTACAGTCAAGCCCTATGCGAAGCAAAGTAGCTCCGGGCGAACCCCGATTCAGCGGGCTACAATGCGCTCTCGAATTTGCGCCGAATCGGTGGGAGCACACATGGAATGCAAAGTGAACTGGATGGGACCGGACGGAATGGCCTTCGCCGCAGAAACCGGCAGCGGTCATCTGGTCGCGATGGACGGCGCGCCCGAAGGCGGGGGCCGCAATCTGGCACCGCGTCCGATGGAAATGGTGCTGCTCGGAACCGGCGGATGCACCGCGTACGACGTTGTGATGATCCTGAAGAAAAGCCGTCAGGAAATCGCCGACTGCTCGGTGACGCTGAAGGCGGAACGCGCGAGCGAAGATCCGAAGGTGTTCACGAAGATCCACTTCCACTTCACGGTAACCGGGAAAAATCTGAACCCTGCCACCGTCGAACGCGCGATTAACCTGTCGCACGACAAGTACTGCTCCGCGTCGATCATGCTCGCCAAAACGGCCGAATTGACCCACTCGTTTGACATTGTTGACGCCTGATCCGGACGTCCCTGCCGCCGCGACACGCATCGTGCTCGGCAAAAAAGAAACGCAGGCGCTTGTCACAGCGCCTGCGTTTTTTCATTTAGCGGCAAAGCATGCCGATAAGCCGGATTCTGTGCACGCGGCGCGCCCGAAGACACATCGCGCGTGGCAGCCATTCCTCTAGGCGCGCCATTGCTGACGCGCTCAAGCTTCCTACCCGCAGACGGAACGGGGGCCCCGTCCTGCATCGCGAAGATGCGCGCCTGCCTACTTGGAATTGCTCCGGGTGGAGGTTGCCGTGCCGGCTACGTTGCCGCAGCCGCGGTGCGCTCTTACCGCACCGTTTCACCCTTACCTGATCCTGGCTTGCGCCAGGCCATCGGCGGTTTGCTTTCTGTTGCCCTGTTCCGCGTGTCGCCACGGATGGCCGTTAGCCATCACCCTGCCCTGTGGAGTCCGGACTTTCCTCGCCTTCGCCAGCCGTGGCCGGCAAAGCCGCGACTGCCTGGCCTGCTTTGCTGGCCGCGATTTTACCATCGCGGGATCGGGGGCGCTCCGCGCGACGGCCCGCACGGAATACGGATTGATCGTCGTAGAAGGACGGCGCGTCGTTTGCGGGCCACCAACCGGGAATGCCAAGCACCGGCAGCGGCGCGAACACGCGGCCCGTCAATTCGCCCGCGGTCAGCAGTGCGCGGCTGACGGCGTCGTCGAGCCATGCATCTCGCGCCGCGACGTCCGACGCAAAGTAGGCCGCGGGTACCTCGACGATCCACGCATGCGCTGTGCAGGCCTTGTACGGTGCGACTAGTTTTTCGAGCAGCGCGTGACCGAAGCAGCGGACTTCGCACTGCGCGCCCCATGCATCGCGGCGCGCGACGAACAACTCGCGCCAGTCGAATGCGCGCAACGCGGCGGCAAGCGCCCGGTCCGAACACGCAAACAGGACCGCGTTCTCGTCGAATACCGTCAACGCATCGCGCGTGCTACCGCGGGTTGGACCGACGCCCAGCGCATCGATCGCCGCCGTGCCGCGCGCGCTGAGCGCCGCCTTGATCCGCGGAAACTGGAACCACGATAACGCGTTGAAAAAATCGTGAAGATTGTGCCGGGTCGGCACGCAGCCGGTCGCTGCGATGTGCGCTTCGTAAGTCGCGCCGGACGGGAGTTCGTGCTGCGCGATGAATGACAGGCGCGCACCGCGCCCCGTCAGGTGGCCACATTGGAGCGCATCGGCGTTCATCTCCGCGAGCAGCGCAGTTGCGCCTGCCTGCGCCGCCCGTTGCCAGCGTGCGCCGCGTGCAGCGAATTGCGAGAACCATGCGCTCGACCAGTCAATATCGGCAAAGCCCGCCGTGCGGGCCATCGCTTGCGCCGGTGAACCCCGCGCAATTGCGCTATCGCGGCCATCGCCAACCGCAACGGAGGCCGCAACAGAGGCCGCAACGCAGACCGCGTTGAGCGCGGGCTGATTGTCGGCACCACTAGCGGGCATGGCCATCGCGCTTATTCTCATGATCGCGCAACCGCGTATTCACGAGCGAACGTCAAAGCCGCCCGTTCATACGAGCCGCCAGCCGATCGCCTCGCCGGCGCGCAGTGGCACGACCGGCGTATCGCCTGCCTGCACTTCCGCGGGCAGCGTCCACTGCTCGCGACGCAGCGTCACGCGCTCGGCGCTGTGCGGCAACGCGTAGAAATCCGCGCCATGGAAGCTTGCGAAGCCTTCAAGACGATGCAGCGCACCGGCTTTATCAAACGCCTCGGTGTAGAGTTCGAGCGCATGAAGCGCGGTATAGCAACCCGCACAGCCGCACGCATGTTCCTTGAGCCCCTTCGGATGCGGCGCGCTATCGGTGCCGAGGAAAAAGCGCGGATTGCCCGACGTGGCTGCCTCGACAAGCGCGACGCGATGCGTCTCGCGCTTTAACACCGGCAAGCAGTAGTAATGCGGACGAATTCCGCCCTGGAAAATCGCGTTGCGGTTGTACAGCAGGTGGTGCGCGGTGATCGTCGCGCCGAGCAGCCCGGGCGCGGTGTCCGCGTCACGCACGTATTCGGCCGCGTCCTTTGTTGTGATGTGCTCGAACACGACCTTTAGCGCGGGAAAATCGCGGCGTAACGGCGTCATCACCTGATCGATAAACGCTTTTTCACGATCGAAGAGATCAATCGACGGATCGGTGACTTCACCGTGAACCAGCAGCGGCATACCGGTCTCCTGCATCACCTCGAGCGTCTTCGCGCACTTCATCAGGTTCGTGACACCGGCGTCCGAATTGGTCGTCGCACCGGCTGGATACAGCTTCACACCATGCACAAAACCGCTCGCTCGCGCCCGGCGAATTTCGTCGGGCGAGGTGTTGTCGGTCAGATACAACGTCATCAGGGGTTCGAACTTTACGCCCGCGGGAATGGCGGCGAGGATCCGCTCGCGATAGGCGCGCGCCTGCTCGGTCGTCGTGACCGGCGGCTTCAGGTTCGGCATGATGATCGCGCGGCCGAACTGGCGCGCGGTGTGCGGCAACACGGCCGCGAGCATCGCGCCGTCGCGCACGTGCAGATGCCAGTCATCCGGTCGCGCGAGGGTAATGGAATCGACGGGCTGAGTCGCAGCGGACGAAGCTGACGAAGCAGCGGGAGAAGAAGCAGACGATGAGGAGATCATGGCAAAGAATTAACAAACCCTGCGAACAAACCAGGACAACAAACCCGGACAACCGGCAGACGGTCTGCCGTCAAACCGCACAAAGGCTGACGAACCCCGCCGCAAACGGTCGCGAAGAGGCCTGAACACCCGTCAATTTTAATGATTGCCGTGTCGGGTGCGGTGATATGCTTGGAAAACTATCATTGTAACGGCTCGCTCGGCCTCGGCCCTGTCAGATTTGCGTCGAGCCCGCCTTTACACGTTTCAGACGCTTGCCCCTAGCGCATCATGTGCCAACTTCTTGGAATGAACTGCGCCGCACCGACGGATGTCGTGTTCTCGTTCACCGGTTTCGCGGCACGCGGCGGCGTCACCGATCACCACGCCGATGGCTGGGGAATCGCGTTCTTCGAAGACAAGGCATGCCGCCTCTTCATCGATCATCAATCGTCGGCTACATCGCCGATCGCGGAGATGGTCAAGCGCTACCCGATAAAATCGAAGAACACGATCGCGCACATCCGTAAGGCGACCCAAGGGCACATCGTGCTGGAAAACTGCCACCCGTTCCTGCGCGAACTGTGGGGCCGTCATTGGATCTTCGCGCACAACGGCGATTTGCAGAACTACCGGCCCGAGCTGTCGGGTGTCTATCAGCCGGTCGGCACCACCGATAGCGAGCTTGCATACTGTGCGCTGCTGCAAGGCTTGCGCGACGCCTTTCCAGGCCAGCGGCAGCCTGCGCTCGACGAACTCTTCTCGACGCTCGCAGCGCTCACGCGTGAAATCACGCAGTTCGGCGTATTCAACTTTCTGATGTCGAACGGGCAGGCGCTCTTTGCGCATTGCTCGACGCACCTGTACTACCTCGTGCGCAGCTGGCCGTTCTCGACCGCGCATCTCGTCGACGCGGATGTCTCGATCGATTTCGCGAAGTACACGACGCCCGAAGATCGCGTCGCCGTTATCGCCACCCAGCCGCTTACGGACAACGAAGTGTGGACGCGTTTCGCGCCGGGCGACCTGTTGATGTTTCAGCACGGCGAGCTGGTCGCGCAGACGAACGTACCGGTGCCGCAGGAGGTGCTGGAAAAAGCCGCGAAGCCGCTATGCGATGGCACCGCGACGTCGAGCGCATCGATATTGCCCAGCGCCGCGACGCTCGACCTCGAATCCGACGACGCGGCCGCATTCGAATCTTAGAAAGCCGCGCCGTTAGCAGAACCGGCCGCGGCCCAGTGCTGCCGATCAATCGTCCATCGGCTGATCGTTCGGATGCTGGAACACCGCCTTCAGCGCGTCGCTCATCGGCAGGTTCAGGTTGATTCCCTTCGGCGCGATCGGCGACATGAACCACGTCTTGTAAAGCGCCTCACCCTGACCGCTCGTCTCGAGCCGCGCAATCGTGCGATCCGCGATCGCCTTTAACTGGGCCTCACCCTTGGGCAGCATGCACGCGATCGCCTCGTGCGTCTGCGGTTCTCCGGTCACCACATAGTCCTGCGGATTGCGCGCCGTCGCACGCTGGCTCGCGAGCACGTCGGCGTCCATGAAAAACGCGGCCGCACGGCCGGTTTCGAGCGTCATGAATGACCCGCTATGATCGCGCGACGCGATAATCGTGATGTCCGCGTTCTTCTGCTGCACATAGCTGCGCAGATAGCGCTCGGATGTCGTTCCCGCCGTCACCGCAACCGTCTTGCCGTTCAGGTCCTTGAACGAGTGAATGTCAGAGTTCGATCGGGTCAGAAGCCGCGTCTCGGTGACGGAAATCGTGTCGGAGAAATCGACCTGCTGCGCGCGCTCCTTGTTGTTCGTGGTCCCGCCGCATTCGAGATCGATGGTGCCGTTCTGGATCAGCGGAATCCGGTTTTGCGCGTTCACCGCAATCATCTTGACCTGCAGATTCGGTGCATTGATCGCCGACTTCAGTTCCTTGACGATCTCCTGAGCGATGTCCTGCGAATAGCCAATCACCCGCTCGTTGTTGTCGTAATACGAGTAAGGCACCGACGATTCACGGTAGCCGAGCACGATCGTATTGCGGGCCTTGATCGACGCAAGCCGGCCAGTCAGATCCTGCGCGTGCGACTGCAACGCGAAGCAACCGCACAGCAGCAGCGCAAGCACCCGATACGGTATGACGCAACCCGACTTCCTCTGCAGTGTTTTCATTGTTGTCTCCTTCCCGGTGGTGGATAAGGTGCGGCAGGCCGCCGTGCATCACGAGTCAAGCATCGCGCAGGCTGCCTCGATCCGGTTGCACGCTTCTTCGAGCTGTTCGTACGATGTCGCAAACGAAATACGGAACGCCGGCGACAAACCAAAGGCCGCGCCTTGAATCACCGCCACTTCGCGGCTTTCGAGCAGATGCATCACGAAGTCGGTGTCGTCGCCGATCACGTTGCCATTCGGTCCGCGCCGCCCGATAAAGCCCGCGCACGACGGGTAGACGTAAAACGCGCCGGCCGGACGCGGACAATACAAGCCGTCGATCGCATTCAAACGGCCGACGACCAGATCGCGCCTTCGTTGATATTCGCTGCGCCAGCCGGCGAGAAAGTCGTTCGGGCCGGTGAGCGCCGCGAGCGCCGCCGCCTGGCTCACCGACGACGGATTGCTGGTGCTTTGCGACTGCAGCTTCGCCATCGTTTTGATCAGCGTCTTCGGGCCGCCGGCGAAGCCGATGCGCCAGCCGGTCATCGCAAACGCTTTCGAGACGCCATTGATCGTCAACGTGCGCTCGCGCAGTTGCGGGTTGCAGTGCGCGAAGGTCGCGAACTTCTGGCCGTCGTAAATCAAATGCTCGTAGACGTCATCGGTGAGCACCCAGACATTCGGGTGGCGGCTCAGCACTTCGCCGAGCGCAATCAGTTCGTTTTCGGTGTATGTCGCGCCGGACGGATTGCACGGCGAATTCAGCACGACCCATTTCGTGCGCGGCGTAAGCGCCGCTTCGAGTTGCGCGGGCGTCATCTTGTAGCCGTTCTGCGCGCCGCATTCGACGATTACCGGCCGCCCGCCATTGAGCAACACCATATCCGGGTAAGAGACCCAGTAAGGCGCGGGAATCACGACCTCGTCGCCGTCATCGATGGTGCACGTCAGCGCGTTGAAGACGATCTGCTTGCCGCCATTGCCGACCGTGACTTCGTCCTGTTCAAATGTCAAACCGTTCTCGCGCGCGAACTTGTCGCGCACCGCGCGCTTCAGCTCCGGCGTCCCGTCGACCACCGTATAGCGCGTCTTGCCCGCCTTCATCGCCGCATAAGCGGCTTCGACGATGTGCGGCGGCGTATCGAAATCCGGCTCGCCCGACGTCAGTCCAACGATATCGCGGCCCGCGGCACGCAGCTCCTTCACGCGTGCAGTCGCCATCGAACTTGGCGACGGCTTGATGCGGTCCATCCGTGCAGCAATCAACTTCATTGCGAGGTCCCCTGTGTGATGTTTGACCGCCGGTTGGCAGCGGCTTTTCGCGCAGTTCGCTGTCAGGCGATGACGCCCTTTTCCTTCAGATATGCATCGATCCAGCCGCGCTTGTCCTCGCCCTTCAGAATCGCCTCCTTGCGCTGCCGCTCGCGCTGCGCCTGTGCGGCAGCGGCCGCGAGCAACGCGTCGAGCCGATCCGCGGGCACCGCGACCAACCCATCCTCGTCACCGACGATCAGATCGCCCGCTTCGATCACGAGACCGCCGATTGCAACCGGCACATTGATCTCGCCCGGGCCTTCCTTGAACGGACCACGATGCGTATTGCCGCGCGCATAGCACGGAAAATCCGCCGCATAGAACGCGGCGACATCGCGTACCGCGCCGTCGATCACGAAGCCGGCAACGCCACGCACCTGCGCATGCATCTGCATCAATTCGCCGACCAGCGCCTGCGTAATCTCCCCACCGCCGTCGACGACGATCACATCGCCCGGCTCAGCAATGTCGATCGCCTTGTGAATCATCAGGTTGTCGCCCGGCCGAACCTTGACCGTGATCGCGCGGCCGACGAGTTTCTTGCGATGGTGATATGGCTTGAGCCCAATCACACCGCACAGACGCTGCATGTTGTCGCTGATGTGCGGCGTGACGACCGTCTGAAAGCGCTGGATGATGTCCTCGCTGATTCGCGCGGGCATCGGCAAGATGCGAAAACCAAGGGTGGCAGGCTGGCTCATAGGTGTCCGTATGGCTGGGAGCGTCGGTCAGAACGACGAATGTCGTCGCAGATACGGCACGAGGCCGCCCGCTTCGAGAATCTTGAGAATGTCGGGTGCGATCGGCGCCGCGTCGATGGTCAAGTCGTTGCCTTCGCAACGAACTTGCGTACGCGAACCCACATCGACGTGCAGCCGATCACCCTCGCGAATCGCACTCGTATCGCATTCGATCGGATAAAGCCCGTTGTTGATCGCGTTGCGAAAGTACGTGCGCGCAAAGCTGCGCGCGAGCACGACGCGGATGCCGGCGCCGACCACCGCGGTCACCGCGACTTCCATCGCCGAGCCGCAGCCGAAGTTCTTGCCGGCCACGAGGATGTCGCCGATGCGCACGCTCTGTGCGAATTCCGGCGCGATCGTTTCGAACAGGAAGTTCTTCAGCACCGCAGGGTCGAGCGACTCGCGCTTGCGCTGTGAAGAGATGATGTAGTCGGTATTGATGTCGTCGCCGAAGCGGCGTGCGAGACCCATCGCGGAAAATTGCATAGTCGTTGGAATCGTTATCGGCTGGCAGTGAATGCCTGAAGGCTGATGATCCGGCCTGCGACCGCACTCGCGGCACAAACCTCGGGCGATGCGAGAAACACGTTCGCGCTCGCGTTGCCCATACGCCCCTTGAAATTGCGATTCGCGGTCGACACGACGTTCGCGCCGTCTTCGGGAATCGCGCCCGCGGTACCGCAGCACGAGCCGCAGCCGGGCGTGACGATCACCGCGCCGAGCGCGACGAACTCGGCCAGTTCGCCGCCTTCGGTCAGCTCGTGCATCACTTCGCGCGACGCGGGTGTCACGACCAGTTGCACGCCTTTCGCGGGCTTGCCAAATTCGCGAAACACCGCGAGCGCCTGACGGAAGTCCTTCGCTCGGCCGCCGGTGCAGGTACCGAGATACGCCATCTGCACAGGCACATCGCCGAGCTGCGCGAGGCTCGTCACGTTGTCGACGTTGTGAGGCCGCGCGACATACGGTTGCAGCGTCGACAGATCGACCTCGAGCGTGCGCGCATACTGCGCATCCGGGTCCGCCGACACCGCCTCCAGCGGGCCCGCGACGCGGCGCTCGAGATAGCGGCGCGCAGCATCGTCGAGTGGGAACACCGCGTTTTTCGCGCCCATTTCGACTGATAGATTAGCGATCACGAGGCGGTCTTCGAAATCGAGCGACGCGACGCCTTCACCGTGAAATTCCAGCGTCTGATAGGTCGCGCCATCCGCGCCGAACAGTTGCGCGAGATACAGGGCGAGATCTTTCGGATAGACGCCGCGCGGCAACCGCCGGTGCAGCGTGATACGAATCGATTCGGGCACACGCAGCCAGGTCTTGCCGGTCAGCATGATGCCCGCGAGATCCGACGACCCGATGCCGGTTGCAAAACAGTTCGCGGCGCCGTACGTGACCGCGTGGCTGTCCGCACCGACCAGCAGCCGTCCCGGCGCGGCGAGCCCCTGCTCGACCACGATCTGATGCCCGATGCCCGCGCCGATATCGAACAGCGGAACCCCCTGCTCGCGCGCAAACCGGCGGATTTTCGCCTGCAGCATCGCGGCCTTCGGACTCGCCGGCGGCGCGTAATGATCGAGCGCGAACAGCAGCTTCTCCGGCGCATGCACGTGCGCGCCGCCCATCGACGCGAAATAGTCCATGGCCATCGGGATCGAGCCGTCGGTGCCCATCGCGCAATCGACCTCGCAGATCACGATGTCGCCGGCTCGCACGCTGCGTCCCGCGGCCGCGGACAACAGCTTTTCCGACAGGGTCATGCCTCGCATATCGTTATGCCTCGCTGGTGCGGGTTCTGGACGGCTATTTCCGCCGACCGGTTCGTGGACTATGCTCTCCTCGCGCAACCGGTTCGCGCAGTATCCCAAACCAGAAAGCCAGCTACCGGGAGTAAAAGGCATCCCGACCGATGAATAAAATTCATAGGTCGACACCTGGCTGATCCGCGGTTCCCACTGCATTGCCTTGCCAAGCTCAGGCTGCGCGCAGATACTTCAGCGCGACTCGTGAGCGTTCACGCTGCGTTTGCAACGCGACCGCATCATGAACCGGGCTCACTTCATCCATCTGGAATCATGCTAACGCTCAAGCAGCTGGAAGCGATCTACTGGGTCGCGCGACTGGGCACCTTCGGCGCGGCCGCCGACCGCCTGTACACGACGCAGTCGGCCATTTCAAAGCGCGTCAGCGAACTCGAAGAGTTCTTTCTGGTGCCGCTGTTCGATCGCAGCCGCCGTACGGTGCAACTCACGCCGAAAGGCCGCGAACTGCTCGAAGCGGCTGAGGAAATGCTGCAGTTGCGCGACCGTCTGCTCGAGAAAATGGGTAAGGAAGTGGAAGTTGTGCGGCACTTCCGGCTCGGCATCACCGAACTGATCGCCCTCACGTTCCTGCCACGGCTCGTGCAGGACATCCGCGTCGCGTATCCGACCGTGTCGCTCGAACCGGAAATCGACGTCAGCACGAACCTGAGCGCACGGCTTTTGCGCGGCGATATCGACTTCATCATTGCGCCGACGGTGCTAAAGGACCCGCGCTTCACGTCGGTGCCGCTCAGGAAGCTGCAGCTCAAATGGATGGCGAGTCCATCGCTCGTCGACGCATCGCGCGCGCTGACGCTGGAGGAAATCGCAAACTATCCGATCCTGATGCAAATCGGCACGTCGGGGGTCGACGCGATCTACGATCGCTGGTTCGAATCGAAAAAGCTCGCGATCCGGCGCACGTTCGCAGGCAACAGCCTGATCTCGCTAAGCTCGCTGACAGTCGCGGGATTCGGCATCAGTTATCTGCCGGCGCTTTATTTCTCCGATCTGGTCGAGCAAGGGCTGCTCAACGTGCTCGATTCACCGCAGCGGCTGCCGGATGTGCGCTACTACGCGATCTATCGTAACGACGGTCCGTCGGCGCTGTATTCCGCGGTTGCCGATCAGGCGCGGCGGTTGTGCGATTTTTCGAAGCCGGACCTGGCATCGGTCGCACCGCGATAGCGGCGGCGCTGCGCTTTACGTTGTGCGCTTTACGTTGCTCACATAACAAAACGGGCGACCTGTTGCCAGGCCGCCCGTTTGCATGAACTTCAGGTCAAGCGTCCTAGTGCAGAATCTTCGCGAGGAAATCCTTCGCGCGATCGGACTTCGGATTCGCAAAGAAATCTTCCTTGCGATCGTCTTCGACGATGAGGCCCTTGTCCATGAAGATCACGCGATGCGCAACCTTCTTTGCAAAGCCCATTTCGTGCGTCACGCACATCATCGTCATGCCTTCCTGCGCGAGTTCGACCATCACGTCGAGCACTTCGTTGATCATCTCCGGGTCGAGCGCGGACGTCGGTTCGTCGAACAGCATCGCGATCGGGTCCATCGACAGCGCGCGCGCGATTGCGACACGCTGCTGCTGGCCGCCCGACAACTGGCCCGGATACTTGTCCGCGTGCGCGCGCAAACCGACACGATCGAGCAGTTTCAAACCCTTCGCCCCCGCCTCGTCCTTCGACCGGCCGAGCACTTTAACCTGCGCAAGCGTCAGATTCTCGGTAATCGACAGATGCGGAAACAGTTCGAAGTGCTGGAATACCATGCCGACTTTCGCGCGCAGCTTCGACAGATTCGTCTTCTTGTCGGTCAACGACTGGCCGTTGATCACGATGTCGCCTTTCTGGAACGGCTCGAGACCGTTCACCGTCTTGATCAGCGTCGATTTGCCGGAGCCCGACGGGCCGCACACGACGACCACTTCGCCCTTTTTGACTTCGGTCGTGCAGTCGGTCAGCACCTGAAACTGGCCGTACCACTTCGAAACATTCTTGATTGAGATCATCTTGCGACCTTTTTCTGAAGACTTTTGACGAGGGTCGACGCCACTACACAGATCACGAAATAGCAGGCGCCCGCGAACAGTACCATCTCGACGGTCGTGCCATCACGGTCGCCGATATTCGTCGCGGTACGGAAGAAGTCGGCAAGGCCGATAACGTAGACGAGCGACGTGTCCTGGAACAGCACGATGGCCTGCGTGAGCAGCAACGGAACCATCGCGCGGAACGCCTGCGGCAGCACGATCAGTTTCATCGCCTGCGCGTATGTCATGCCGAGCGCGAAAGCCGCATTGACCTGCCCGCGCGACACCGCCTGGATACCCGCACGGATAATCTCCGAGTAATACGCGGCTTCGAACAGCGAGAAGGCGACCATCGCCGATGCGAGCCGGATGTCGATGTCCGGTGACAATCCGAGCAAATTCTGCAGCACCTGCGGCACGATCAGGAAAAACCACAGCAGCACCATCACGAGTGGAATCGAGCGGAACAGCGTCACGTACACGCGCGCGAACCATTCGAGCGGCTTGATACCGGACAGCCGCAGCAGCGCGAGAACAGTTCCGATCACGATGCCGCAGATAATCGCGACGACCGTGATCTCGAACGTAATGATCGCGCCGGTCCATAACGTAGGCAGCGCGCCGGGAATACCACTCCAGTCGAAGTGATGCATCACTTGCCTCCGATATAGCCCGGCAGGCGGGTACGGTGTTCGAGCATGCGCATGAGCTGCATCACGACGAGGTTGATGATCATGTATGCGACCGTCACCGCGATAAACGACTCATACGCCTGCGCGGTGTAGTCGACCAGTTGCCGCGCCTGCGCGGACAACTCGAGCAAACCGATCGTCGACGCGACCGCGGAGTTCTTGAAGATGTTCAGAAACTCGGACGTGATCGGCGGCACGATGATCCGGTATGCAACCGGCAGCAGCACATAACGATACGTCTGCCATTGCGTGAAACCGAGCGCGAGGCCGGCGGCGCGCTGGCCGCGAGGCAGCGCGTTGATGCCCGAGCGCACCTGCTCGCACACCCGTGCGGCAGTAAAGAGGCCGAGACAGATGATGGACGACGAGAAGAACTGCGCGGAAGGCGGTAACTGCTTGAACCAGGTCCCGATCGACACCGGCAGTAATTCCGGTATCACCAGATACCAGGTGAAAAACTGGACGATCAGCGGGATGTTTCGAAAGATGGCGACGTAGACGGTGCCGATCGCGGCAAGCGTCCTGTTCGGCACGGTGCGCAATACGCCGAAGAATGATCCGACGATCAGCGCGATCACCCAGGCCGACAGCGACACGACAATCGTCACCCAGAAGCCGGACATCAGCCAGCCGAGATAAGTGGTCGGCTCGCCGGTGGAAACCGGACTTAGCAGAATGCCCCAGTTCCAGTGGTAGGACATGGCAAAGACTCCAACAAAAAGAAACGGAAGAAGCGCCCGGCCCCTTCCGTTTTGTTCAACACGTTGCGATGGTAACGGTTGATCGACTTTATTAGTCGAGCGCCTTGTCGTTCGGGTTCTTGAACAGCGCCTTGATGTCGTCGCTTTGCGGGAAGTTCAGGTTCAGCCCCTTCGGCGGAATCGGCGATTCGAACCACTTCTTGTAGATCTGATCGGCTTCGCCCGAAGTCTGGACCTTCGCGATCGCATCGTCGGCGACCTTCTTGAACTCCGGATCGTTCTTGCGCATCATGCAGCCGTAAGCCTCACGCGATTGCGGCGTACCGACGATCACGAAATCGTTCGGGTTGTTCGATTTCGCGCGCTCGCCGGCGAGCAGTGCGTCGTCCATCATGAACGCAGCGGCACGACCCGTCGACAGCGTCAGGAACGACTCGCCGTGATCCTTCGCGCTGATGATGTTCATGCCCATGCTCTTGTCCTGGTTCATCTTGCGCAGCAGGCGCTCGGACGTCGTACCCGCGGTTGTCACGACCGTCTTGCCCTTCAGGTCCGGGAAGTCCTTGATGCCGGAGTCTTTCTTCGTCATCAGCCGCGTGCCGATCACGAAGATCGAATTCGAGAAGGCGACCTGTTGCTGACGCTCGAGGTTGTTCGTGGTCGAACCGCATTCGAGGTCGATCGTGCCGTTCTGCACGAGCGGAATACGGTTTTGCGACGTGACCGGCGTCAGCTTCACCTTCAGGTTCGGCATGTTCAGCTTCTGCTTGACCGCCTCGACGATCTTCAGCGCCATTTCATGCGAGTAACCGACGACATTCTGCTTGTCGTCATAGTACGAAAAGGGAATAGACGACTCGCGGTGACCCAGCGAAATCACCCCCGTATCCTTGATTTTCTTCAGCGTGCCCGCGTCCTGCGCGTGTGCGCCGGCCGTGAACAAACCCGACAAAAGACCCACAGTCGCGAGAAGCAGCGCAGCTTTTTTAACCTTCATTTGTGATCTCCTTGGCAAATACCGGCGCCAGTGTATCAAAGTAAATATTATGAAAGAATGGTTGTTAACCATGTTTGGACGCGTATGTTGCGTAAATCCAGCACGGCGTGCGGCATTGCATTGCGCAGTGCCTCCCAACGGAACGCATACGCAAAAGCGGACGGCATCTTACAACGCCGTCCGCCTGTAATGTGCGCGATGATACCCAATCGCACACAATCTGTTTGTGACAGGTGGAAATCAGGGGTAAAGCCCGCGCATCTCGCGCGCCATCAGAATCCGCTTGCAGGCGACGATAAACGCCGCCGTTCGGACCGACACTTTCTGCTCGTCCGCGACCTGCCAGACCGCTGCAAATGCTTCGCGCATCACGCGTTCGAGCCGCTCGTTGATTTCGTCCTCGGTCCAGAAGAAGCTCGAGAAATCCTGCACCCATTCGAAATACGACACGGTCACGCCACCCGCATTCGCGACGACGTCTGGAATGACGAGGATGCCCTTGTCACGCAGGATGTCGTCGGCCGCGGTCGTGGTTGGGCCATTCGCGCCTTCGACGACGATCTTCGTGCGAATGCCCGGTGCGTTTTTCTCGGTGATCTGGTTTTCGAGCGCGGCCGGAATCAGGATGTCCGATTCGACGGACCAGAAGTCGTGATTGGCGATGGTGTCCGCCTCGGCGAACCCGCCGACGCCACCGGTTTTCGCGACGTGCTCTAGCAGCGCTCGCGCATCGATGCCGCTCGACCTATGTAGCGTGCCGGTATGATCCTGCACCGCGACGATTTTCGCGCCGGCTTCCTGAAAGAGCCGCGCCGCGATGCCGCCGACGTTGCCGAAGCCTTGCACTGCGACGCGCGCACCTTCGATCGAAAGACCGGTGCGCCGCGCCGCTTCGCAGCCGACCACGAACACGCCGCGGCCGGTGGCTTCACGGCGGCCGAGCGAGCCGCCGAGCGTGATCGGCTTGCCGGTGACCACACCGGTAGCCGTCTGGCCCTGGTTCATCGAGTAGGTGTCCATCATCCACGCCATGATCTGCTCGTTCGTGTTCACGTCCGGCGCGGGGATATCGGTGTTCGGCCCGATGATGATGCCGATTTCGCTGGTGTAGCGGCGCGTCACGCGCTCGAGTTCGCCGCGCGACAGCTTGCGCGGGTCGACGCGGATGCCGCCTTTCGCGCCGCCGTACGGCACGTTGACCGCCGCATTCTTGACCGACATCCAGGCGGACAGCGCCATCACTTCCGACAGCGTCACGTCCTGGTGATAGCGCACACCACCCTTGCCGGGCCCACGCGACACATTGTGCTGCACGCGATAGCCCTCGAAATGGGCGACCGTGCCGTTATCGAGTTCGATCGGCACATCGACGATCAGAATCCGCTTCGGACGCTTGAGCGTCTCGAGCCAGCGCGACTGCGTACCGAGGTACGGCGCGACGCGATCGACCTGACGCAGGTAGTTGCCCCACGGGCCCAGGTCGTCTTTATGCAGATAGGATGGCAGGGCTTCCAGCGATGTTTCGAACTTCGATTGGGATGACATGAACACTCCAGCGGTCAACGAATGTCGCCATTGTCGAAAATCGCCTGAATGAAGGCCAATGCCGTTTGATCATCCCGTTATGTTTAATTTGCATAACCTTCGCAAACCAAAAAATGCTGTTGCGGACGGTGCGCGCCGCCAGCGTGGCGCTTTTACCGCGCGTCCTGCGCGAGCTCCGCGGACACCACGTCCCACAGCGCGCGTACCAGCGTATGACGTGGGTCGTCACCTTGCGCGGCCAGCTTGTCGCGATACAGACGGATCTCCATCGTCAGCGTGAACTGGCCTTGCGGTCCGCCGCCGCGGGACGAGCGGTCGAGCCGGATCAGGCGGCCGTCCGCAACCGCATCGTCGACCGCGCTGTGCGGCAGGAACGCGATGCCGTGTCCGGCGAGCGCCATCGCTTTCAAACCTTCCGCCATGTCGGTCTCGTACACGCGATCGAGATACAGCCGTTGCGGCGCGTTCGAGATGATCACCTCGGTCATGCGGCCCAGATAGGCGTTCGGCGTATAGGACAGATAAGGCGCGGGCGCGGCCGGCGTGCCGGGCAGCGTATGTCGTGCGCGGCCGGCGCGGCCTGGCGCCGAGAACGGGCTGATCGGTTCGATGCCGAGCGTCAACATGTCGTAGCGCGCAGGATCGAGCGCGACCGGATGGCTCGGATGGTGATAACCCATGATCAGGTCGCAGCCCCCTTCGACGAGCGACAACACCGCATCGTGCACGTTCAGCGCGCGCAGCCGGGTATGGATCGATCCGAGCTGCGCTTCGATGCGCTGCAGCCAGCGCGGGAAATAGGTCAGAGATAGCGTGTGCGGGACCGCGAATTCGATGGTCGCGGCAGGCGTCGCCGTGTGGCCGCGCAGCAATGTGCGGGCCTCGTGGAACTGGGAGAGCATCGCCAGCGCTTGCTCGTAGAACACCTGGCCCGCGTTGGTCAGCCGCGTCGGATACACCGAACGGTCGATCAGCTCGGTGCCGAGCCATGCCTCGAGCGCCTGAATGCGGCGCGAAAACGCCGGCTGCGTGACGTGCCGCAGTTCCGCCGAGCGGCTGAAGCTGCGGGTTTCCGCGAGCGACACGAAATCTTCGAGCCATTTCAGTTCCATGCGAGAGCCTGCTTACCGCGGAGAAAGTGAAGACAGCATTCTAGCGGCGGCCGTTGCGGCGAACGCGAGTAGCAGACGTGATCGCCCATCCTGGACGCCGCTGGAATCCGTCGCGCAGGTTCATGCCGCCAGGCGGCGCGACCTGTCCAGTCCCGCCCGCCACACGGGCATACGCCACGCCAGACCGACCGCCGGAACGGCGGCCCGCGCTCAGGCCGGCAAAGCAAAACGCCCACAGTGGTAAAATTCGCGGTTCTCCCCGTTTCCGTGCCGACGCTACGCGTCCCGTCCGATCATGTCCGACACTCGCCCCGATACCCTGTTTGCGCTGACCGCGCTGTCCCCGCTCGACGGCCGCTATGCGCCGAAAACCGAAGCCCTGCGCGACTGGCTCTCGGAAGCCGCCTTCATGCGCCATCGCGTGATGGTCGAAATTCACTGGCTGATCGCGCTTTCGCACGTCGGGTTCGCCGAAGTGCCGCGTTTTTCGGCGGCCTCCGAGCAATTCCTGCTGCAACTGGTCGAGCGCTTCACCGCGCACGACGCCGCGCGAATCAAGGAAATCGAGCGTGTGACGAATCACGACGTGAAGGCCGTCGAGTACTGGCTGAAGGAGTCGGTGAAAGGCCAGCCTGAACTTGAACGCGCGAGCGAGTTCATCCACTTCGCGTGCACGTCGGAAGACATCAACAATACGTCGCATGGTCTGATGCTCGCCGGCGCGCGCGAGCACGTGATCCTGCCGGCGCTGCGTTCGGTGCATCAACGGTTAGTCGCACTTGCCCATGCGCAGGCGGCGCAGCCGATGCTGTCTCGCACGCACGGACAGCCGGCGAGCCCGACGACGCTCGGCAAGGAAATCGCGAACGTGGCCGCGCGTCTTGCACGGGCCATCGAGCGCATCGCGAAGGTCGAACTGCTCGGCAAGATGAACGGCGCGGTCGGCAATTTCAATGCACATCTGTCCGCGTATCCGGAGTTCGATTGGGAGGCATTTTCCCGCAAAGTGGTTGAAGAGCGGCTGAAGCTCTCGTTCAATCCGTACACGATCCAGATCGAGCCGCACGACTACATGGCGGAACTGTTCGATGCGGTTGCGCGCGCGAATACGATCCTGCTCGATCTCGATCGTGATGTGTGGGGCTATATCTCGCTCGGTTACTTCAAACAGCGGACGAAGGCCGGCGAAATCGGTTCGTCGACGATGCCGCACAAAGTCAACCCGATCGACTTCGAAAACTCCGAAGGCAATCTCGGCCTGGCAAATGCAACGCTGCGTCACCTTGCGGACAAGCTGCCGGTATCGCGCTGGCAGCGCGATCTGACCGATTCGACGGTGCTGCGCAACATTGGCGTCGCGTTCGGTTACTCGCTGCTTGCGTACGACGCGCTGATCCGCGGCCTCGACAAGCTCGAGGTGAATCCGCAACGGCTGAACGAAGATCTCGACAATTGCTGGGAAGTGCTCGCTGAGCCTGTGCAAACAGTAATGCGGCGCTACGGCATCGAAAATCCGTACGAGCAGCTAAAGGAACTGACGCGCGGCAAGGGCATCACGCGGGATGCGCTACAGACGTTTATCAGTGGGCTGAATATTCCGGCGGACGCGAAAGAGCGGCTGCTGGCGATGACGCCGGGCTCTTATGTTGGAAAGGCGGTAGAGCTGGCGAAGCGGATTGCTTGAGTCCCGGTTGATACGGCGTCTGCTAAAAAAGCGGCGCCTGAGGGAAGCTCCTTATCGAATGCCGCATCGGGAAAACTCCGGGAAACGTGTCAGCGCTGCTTCATCTGATCTAGCACGCTATCGACAATCTGCTCCGGCGTCTGTTCGATGCTCACGGCAATCGCTTCGTCCTCTCCCGGCTCTTCGAGCGTGTCCAGCTGGCTCTGCAACAGCGATGGGTCGAAGAAGTGTCCGGTGCGCGTCTTGAGCCTTTCTTCCAGCACCTCGCGCGTCCCCCGCAGATAGACAAAGCACACGTCCTTATCGCCGGCGCGCAAGATGTTTCGATATGAGCGCTTCAACGACGAGCACGTGAACACCGCCGTCTCGTGCGCGTGCTGCTTTTGCTCGATCGCCGCGCGTATCGCGTTCAGCCACGGCCAACGGTCTTCGTCGGTCAGTGGTATGCCTTTGTGCATCTTCTCCTTGTTCGCCTCGCTGTGAAACGCGTCGCCGTCGGTGAACGCGCAGTGCAAGCGCTCGGCCAGCAGTTCGCCGATACGGGTTTTGCCGGCGCCCGATACGCCCATCGCAATCAGAATCATCGAATACTCCTTACAGCACCGCCGCCAATGCAAAGGTCAGTCCCAAACCCAGCAACGAAATGATGGTCTCGCACAGCGACCACGTCTTGAACGTTTGACCCACCGTCATCCCGAAGTATTCCTTGATCAGCCAGAAGCCGCCGTCATTCACGTGCGAGAAAATCAGCGAGCCTGTGCCCGTCGCCAGCACGAGCAATTCCGGCTTCACCGCCACCGCGCCCGCCGATGCAATCGGCGCGACAATTCCACACGCCGTCGTCATCGCGACCGTCGCCGAGCCGGTCGCGAGCCGAATTAGCGCGGCGACGCTCCAGCCCAGCAGCAGCGGTGAAAGATGCGCGGACGTCGCGGTCTCGACGATCTGCTTCGAAATGCCGCTATCCATCAATACGCGACCGAAGCCGCCACCCGCGCCGACAATCAGCGTAATGCCCGCGATCGGCGCGAGACAGTCGCCGCAAAACTTCTGAATCTGTTCGCGATTGAACCCGCGCTGCGCGCCGAACGTCCAGAAGCTGACGAGCACCGCAATCAGCAGCGCGACGTCGGTGTTGCCGATGAAATGCAACAGGTCGTTCGGGAGCGTCTTCGGCTCGGATACGAGATCGGCCCAGCTACCGATCAACATCAAAATGACCGGCAGCAGAATCGTAAAAAGGGTGACACCGAAGCTCGGTAGATCGCGCTTTTGCTGATGCTCGTCGGAAGCGACGAATTGCGCGGCAAGCGGATTGTTCTCGGGCAACGCGATATAGCGATGAATCAGCAGCGCGAATAACGGCCCGGCGACGATGGCGGTCGGCACGCCGATGATTAACCCGTACACAATCGTCCTGCCGATATCCGCGTGATACGCCTGCACCGCGAGCAACGCAGCCGGGTGCGGCGGAATCAGCCCATGCACGACCGACAAACCCGCGACCATCGGCAACCCGACTAGCAGCAATGACTTGCCGGTGCGCTTCGCAACGTTGAACGCAATCGGAATCAGCAGCACGAAGCCCACTTCGAAAAACACCGGCAACCCGACGATGATCGCGACGAACATCATCGCCCAGTGAATGTTCTTTTCGCCGAACCAGCGAATCAGTGTGGTCGCGACCCGCTCGGCGCCGCCCGATTCGGCCATCATCTTGCCGAGCATCGTGCCCAGACCGACGACGATCGCAATATGGCCAAGCGTATTGCCGTTGCCCGTTTCGAACGATTTGACGATCGACCCGATCGGCATACCGACCGCGAGCCCCAGCAGCAGCGAAACGATCAGCAGGACAAGGAACGGGTAGACCTTGAAGCGCGTGATCATCAGGATCAGCACCGCGATCGCGATCACCGCGTAGACCAGCAGCATGCTGCCGTGCACAGCCTCCATGAAGCCCCTCCGTTGCGTTATTAGTTTCGAATGCAGAGTCCAGCTGCACGTCGCGTACCAGGACGCGAAGTTTAACTACGTGACGGTTTGAGCCGTGGCCGAGCGAGCCGTTCGCAACGCAAGCCGTGCGCCGCCGTTCGCCGGAACATCTATAACAAAAAAGCCTCGCGTTCGCAGCCATGTGGCTGCAATGGCGAGGCTCCGTTATGCTGGATCTGGGCGTTGCGATGAATCAGCCGTTAAAGCGCATCGGTTCAATGTGCGGCAAGCGCACTGGCCGCGCGCGCGAGGCGCGTGACCTCGTCCCAGTTCTGCGCAGCGAGCGCAGACTTCGGCGTGAGCCACGAACCACCGACGCAAACGACGTTCGGCAGCGCGAGAAAATTCGGCGCGGACTCGGCGGTGATGCCTCCGGTCGGACAGAACTTCAGCGAAGGGAACGGTCCCTGGAACGCCTGCAACATCGGCACACCGCCCGCTTGCTGCGCGGGGAAGAACTTCACGATCTCATAGCCGAGTTCAAGCGCGACGATGATATCCGTCGGCGTCATCACGCCGGGCAGCAACGGCAGGCCCGCATCCTGTGCCGCCTTATGCATTTCTTTTGTCAGGCCGGGCGACACGCCGAACTGCGCACCCGCCTTCTTCGCGAGCGCACATTGCTCGGGTTTCGTAATCGTGCCGACGCCGACGACGATGTCTTCGGCCAGCTGGCTCGCACGCTCGATCGCCTTCAGGCCGGACTCGGTGCGCAGCGTGATCTCGAGCACTTTCACGCCGCCAGCGTGCAGTGCGCGCGACACCTGTTCGCCTTGCTCAACCGAATCGAATGCGAGCACCGGAATCACCGGACCGAGCCGCACAATATCGCTTACTTTCTTTGCCGTCATGGTCACACTCCTTACTTGTGCATTGCGTGGGCGGGTTGCGCGTGTGCAGTGTTCGCCGCGGCATGCTTCGATGAGCGAGCCGCATGCTTCGCGCTCGCATGCTCGCTCGACCCTTCGTCGTAGCCCGTCTCACCGACCAGCGGACCGAACACGGACGCACCCAGCTCCGCCGGCGCCGCCGACGCACGGAATACGCCGAACAGTTCGCGACCAAACCCCACTTCGTTCTCCGCCTGATGGTGGCATTCGGCGAGCGGCCGTGCCGCCCATTGCGCTTCATCGATCTCGATGTCGAGCACGCCGGCTTGCGCGTCGATCACAATCGTATCGCCGGTGCGCACCTTGCCGAGCGGGCCTTGCAACACCGCTTCGGGCGACACGTGAATCACTGCGGGCACCTTGCCCGATGCGCCGGACATCCGTCCGTCGGTGACCAGCGCGACATGGAAACCCTGATCCTGCAGCACGCCCAGAAGCGGCGTCAAACGATGCAGCTCAGGCATGCCGTTTGCGCGCGCGCCCTGGAACCGCACCACCGCGATGAAATCGCGCTTGAGCTCGCCGTTGTCAAAGGCTTCCTGTACCGCTTCCTGCGAATCGAACACGATAGCCGGCGCCTTCACCGCACGATGCTCGTGCGCCACAGCAGAGATCTTGATCACGCCGCGACCCAGCTTGCCTTGCACCAGGCGCAGCCCGCCATCCGGCTGGAATGGCTCCTTGATGTCGCGCAACACCTTCGTGTCGTGACTTTCAGCTGCACCCGGCACCCACGTCAACTGGCCGTCGATCAGCTTGGGCTCCTGCGTGTAGTGCGCGAGGCCTTTGCCGGCAACCGTGTTCACATCGTCGTGCAACAGGCCGCCTTCAAGCAGATTGCGAACCAGCAATGCGACGCCGCCGGCTGCATGAAAGTGGTTCACGTCGGCCTTGCCATTCGGGTAGACCTTCGCGAGCAGCGGCACCGCTTGCGACAGCGCATCGAAATCATCCCAATCGATGATCACGCCAGCGGCGCGCGCAATCGCGACCAGATGCAACGTATGGTTGGTCGAGCCGCCAGTCGCGAGCAACGCGACGATTCCGTTCACGACCGCCTTCTCGTCGACTACATGACCAATCGGCATATAGTTGCCGCGGTCGGCCGTCAGATCGAGCACGCGGCGCGCGGCCTGCGCGGTGAGCGCATCGCGCAGTGGCGTGTGCGGATGCACGAACGCCGAGCCCGGCAGATGCATGCCCATCACTTCCATCAACATCTGATTGCTGTTCGCGGTGCCGTAGAACGTGCAGGTGCCGTGGCCGTGATACGCGGCGGCTTCTGCTTCGAGCAGCGCGCCGCGATCGCATCCGCCGGTCGCGAATTGCTGGCGAATCTTCGCTTTATCGTCGTTCGACAGGCCGCTCGTCATCGGGCCTGCGGGCACGAAGATAGTCGGCAGATGGCCGAATTGCAGGGCGCCGATCATCAGGCCGGGCACGATCTTGTCGCACACACCAAGGCACAGTGCCGCGTCGAACATGTTGTGCGTGAGCGCGACGGCCGTGCTCATCGCGATCACCTCACGCGAGAACAGCGACAGTTCCATCCCCGCGTTGCCCTGGGTGATGCCGTCGCACATTGCCGGCACGCCACCCGCGAATTGCGCGACACCACCGTTTTCGCGCGCGGCGGCTTTGATGATGTCGGGGAATGTCTTGTATGGCGCATGCGCGGACAGCATCTCGTTGTACGAGGACACAATGCCGATGTTCGGCTGGCCGATCGTCTTGATCGCGAGCTTATCGTTACCTTCGAGTCCGGCAAAGCCGTGCGCGAGGTTCGCGCAGGACAGCGTGCCGCGCGCCGGGAAATGGCCCTGCGCCTTTTCGATGCGCGCGAGGTACGCGGCGCGGGTCGGTTTGCTGCGCTCGATCACGCGACGCGTGACCTTCATCAGTTGCGAATGCGGGGAAACCATCGATGCTCCTTCGTCGCTGGCTGGCGGATGCGCTTGAACGCGCGCCGGATGCGGTGGTATCGCGGGGACGGCTCTCAGGCCGTGCACACCGAGTTTAGTAGAAAAACTACACCGAATCAACGTGAGTCGCGCTAAATTCGAGATTCAGTGAAACGCCTCATAAGCCGCGTCGTTGCGGGGTTTCAGCAAAACACGATGACATCAGGGTATTCACCTATACGGCGTTATGTAGTTTTTGTACCTATTCTTTCGATCAGCTATAGTCCACCCGTTTCTTCAGCATAGTGCGAGTTCTCCGATGATGTTGTCCCAAGTGGAAGCCATGCGTGACCAGCTTCGCCCGTCCGAACGCAAGCTCGCCGACTACGTGATCGAGGCGCCGCGCGAGGTACTGGACCTGTCGATGACCGAAGTCGCGGCGCGCGCGGGCGTGAGCCAGCCGACCATTGCGCGTTTCTGTCACGCACTCGGGTTTTCAGGCTTCCGCGAATTCAAGATCCGCCTCGCGCAAGGCATTGCAGCGGACGTGCCTGCCGTCTATCGTGACGTTCGGCCGGATGAACCAGCGCCCGGGGTCGCTGCGAAGGTGCTGGACCGGACCATCGGCGCGCTGATCCAGGTGCGCAACAACCTGTCGACGGACAGCGTGGCCGCGGCAATCGGGCTGCTAGCGCATGCACGCCGGATCGAGTTCTACGGCGCGGGCGGCTCGGGTGTCGCCGCGCTGGATATGCAGCACAAGTTTTTTCGGCTCGGCATGCCAAGTGTCGCGTATTCCGACCCGCATACGTTTCTGATGTCGGCGGCGCTGCTCGGCAAGGGCGATGTGGTGGTCGCCATTTCAAATACGGGACGCACGCGCGACATCGTCGATGCGGCAAAGTCGGCGCTCGCGGCCGGCGCGAAGGTGATCGCGGTCACGCACGGCAATTCGCCGCTCGCGCGGATTGCGACCATCGGGCTTTTTGCGAACGTCGATGAAGATACCGATATTTTTTCGCCGATGACATCGCGCACGTCGCATCTCGCGATCGGCGACATTCTGGCGGTGGGTGTCGCGCTGCAGCGCGGGCCCGAACTGGCGGAGAAGCTCGCCGGCGCGAAAGGACTGATTGCCCGCCGGCGGATCGGGCCGGAGGAGTAAAAGCACTTGCCGCACGCATCGAGCTGCGGCGAGCGAACGAGCCGCAACGCCGGGTGCGGCTACGCGATAAAAAACGGGCTCCCGAAGGAACCCGTTGGAACTGCTGCGAGAAACACCTACGTGGGACTTGCAACCCGCGGACAAGCGGCGCATGCCGCGCCGCTTGTCCGCTGCTTGTCGCTTACCACTGGTACGAAGCACCCGCACCCACGGTGGTGCCGTTGCCAGGCGCCATACCCGCACCGAGCTTCACCTTCAGGTTCTGCGTGATGCGCGCCGAAGCGCCGAGCGCGACCGCCTGATACCCCTTGTAGTTGCCGGTGCCGACACCGACCGCGATCGTCTTGCCTTGATCGACGTCCGGAATCATCGTCAGCGCGGTTGCCGCGGCGATACCGCCGTACGCATTCTTCGCGACGCTGTTCACTTGCGACTGCATCGAGTTGATGCGCTGATCGGTGTAGTCCTTCGCGGATACGCCGGTCGGCAGATCGCCTACGCGCGCATCGGTGTAGTCGTGCGCGCTGTCAACTGCGTCGTTCAACTGACCGACGTTGACTGCGTCGGTCGCCGCGGTGCCTGCAGCGACGTTGGTGATCTTCTTGCCACCCGCGTCGTTGTTCCAGTTGCTGCCGCCACCGCTGATGTTGGTGACCTGGCCTTCGACAACCGTCACGCGGTTGTCCAGGTTCGTCACCTGACCTTGCAACGCCGACAACTGACCGAAGTTCACCGCGTCGTACTTGCCCTTGCCGTCCGCGACGTTGGTCAGGACAACCGGCGCGGTCTTCCCGCCGGCGATACCGCCCAGCGTGATGCTGTCGTGCTTCGATGTGTCGTACATCACCGCATCGCCGATGTGATCGAAGTTGTAGTCGATCTCACTGATGCGCTTGTTCGTGTCGTACAGCTGCGAACCGTTAACCGCATCGGTGCTGTCCGCCGACAACTTGCCGGCGGCCACGTTATGCAACGCCACCGGCGGGGTCGCACCGTTGCCGCCGAACGTCACCGAGTCCTTCGACGCGCTGTCGTACACCACGGCGAGCGACTTGCCGGTCTTGCCGTCGATCACGCCACCGTCGACCAGCGTGTTCGCGATGTTGGTAATGTCACTGGTGTTCTGCGTGACACGACCGTCAAGATTGCTGATCGCATCGCCAACCGTATGGACCTTCGTCGAGCCTTCGTTCAGCGAGTACGTCGGGGCCGAGACCGTGCCGTCCGTATTCACCGTCGAACCGCCGCCCAGCGCGCTCGCCGTGCTATTGGCCACGTTGTACAGCTGCGCACCGTTCACTGCGTCCTTGCTGGTGGCGCTCACCGCGCCAGCCTTCACGTTCGCGATGGTCGTCCCGCTTGCGCCGCCCAGCGTAACCGTGCTCTTCGCCGCATCGTCGTACGACACGAACGCATTGGTAACGGCGCCCGACGTATCGATGTTCAGGCCAGCCGCCTTCAATTGCGCGACGTTCACCGCGTCCTTGTCGGCCACACCCGCATTCACGTTCGACAGAATCGTGCCGCTTGCGCCGCTGAACGTTACGCTGTCATGCGCCGACGTGTCGTACTTGATGCCATCGACCGAGCCGGTTGCCGCCTTCGCGTCAACTGCCGCGAGTGCGGAACCCACATCGCCATACGTGCTGCCTGCAACGTTGTAGCTCGGCTTCTTGACCGTACCGTCCGCGTTGACTGTCGAACCGCCACCCAGCGCTTGTGCGGTACTGTTCGCCGTGTTGTACAGCTGCGCGCCGTTGATCGCGTCCGTGCTGGTCGAGCTGATGCCGCCTGCCTTCACGTTGGTGATTGTCGTACCCGCCGTGCCACCTGCCAGCGTGACCTTGTCGTGCGTCGACGCGTCGTACTTCACCGCATCCGCAAGCTCACCGTTGATCGTCGTCACCTGCGTGTTCAGTGTCGTGATGTCGCCGGTGTTCTTCGCAACGTTCTGGTTCGTTGCATAGAGCTGCGAGCCGTTCACAGCGTCCGTGCTCGTCGAGCTGAGTGCACCCGCCCTCACATTCGCGATGGTCGTGCCGGCCGTGCCGCCTGCGAGCGTCACCTTGCCCTGCGTTGAATCGTCGTATGCGACGAACGAGTTCGTCACGTTGCCCGATGTGTCCACGTTCAGGCCCGCTGCTTTCAGCTGCGCGAGATTCACGGCGTCGGTATCCGTCGTACCGGCCATCACGTTCGACAGCCTGGTGCCGCTGGTGCCGCTGAACGTCACCGTATCGTGCGCCGACGTGTCGTACTTCACGCCGTCGACCGAACCCGTTGCCGCCTTCGCGTCCACTGCGGCGAGTGCCGAACCGACATCGCCATAGGTGCTGCCCGCGACGTTGTAGCTCGGCTTTACCACCTTGCCGCTCGCGTCCACCGACGCACCGCCGCCCAGCGCAGCCGCCGTGCTGTTCGCCGTGTTGTACAGCTGCGAGCCGTTGATCGCATCGGTGCTGGACGCACCAATGCTGCCTGCCTTCAGGTTGGTGATGCTCGTGCCGGCCGTGCCACCTGCCAGCGTCACCGTGCCCTTCGTCGAATCGTCATACGCAACGAACGAGTTGGTCGCATTGCCCGACGTATCCACGTGCAGGCCCGCCGCCTTCAGCTGGCGAAGGTTGATCGCATCGTAATCTTGCGTGCCGTCCGCGACGTTGATGACCTGACGATGCACGACGCTCGTGCCCATGCCCGGCACAGCCGAAGCACCGACCGATACCGTGTTCGCGCGGTTGTCGTCCGAGCTGTTCGCGCCCAGTACGACGCTGCCTTCGGTGGCCGCGATGATGTTGCTACCGATCCCGACGGTGTTCTTGCCGCCGACCGATACACCGCTGCCGATCGCCACCGCGTTGTCCGCCCCCGTGTTCACTTCGGTGCCGTTGCTGCCGATCGCGACCGCGTTGATCGAAGCGGCCGACACCGTGGAACCGATCGCGACCGCGGAGTCCGCGCCCACTGCGATGTTCTGGCCGACCGCCACGCCGTTCGAACCGAGCACGCTGACGTTTTGACCCGCCGCGACTGCGTTGTCCGCGTTCGCGTGAGCATTCAGACCCATCGCGATGCCGTTGTTGCCGAGCGCGTCGGTTGGCGTCGACAGCGTCGTCGGGCCCGCGACGATCAACTGGTCCGGCGTCTTGCTGGACGTCGCGCCGAGCAGCTTCGTCGAGGCGCCGAGCATGCCGTTGTTCTTCACACCCGCGTTGGAGATTGCCGCACCGATGGCCGTGTTCATCTGACCGACCGTCACCGCGTCGGTGATGCTCACACCGTCCGCCACGTTGACGATACGCCGCTTGCCGGTCGTCGAACCCACCGCGAACGTGTTCGCTTGTGACGTCGACGAGCCATAACCGATCGCAACCGAGTTGGTTCCCATTGCGCGCGCATTCGCACCGATTGCAAGTGCACCATCGCCCGTTGCTTGCGCGAAGCCGCCGATCGCGACTGCATCGATGCCCGCTGCCGTCGCGTCCAGTGCGGTGGTGTCGCCGAACTTGATGTACTTCAGCTTCGGCGCGATCTCAACCATCGACGACGTCATGTCGGTAATGCGCGTGTCGAGCGCGGTCACTGCGCCGCCAACGCCATCCACCGTCTTGCCGCCAACACTGTATTCGGGCATCGACACGCTGCCGTCCGCGTTCACCGTCGATCCGCCGCCGAATGCCTTCGCATCGCTTGAAGCAAGCGTGTAAAGCTGCGAGCCGTTGATTGCGTCCGTGCTGGAAGCACCGACCGCGCCTGCCTTCACATTCGTGACCGTCGTGCCGGCCGTGCCGCCAGCGAGCGTGACCTTGCCGCGCGCCGCGTCGTCGTATGCGACGAACGAGTTCGTCACGTTGCCCGACGTGTCCACGTTCAGGCCTGCGGCCTTCAACTGCGCGAGGTTCACGGCGTCGGTGTCCGCCTTGCCTGCTGCCACGCCATTCAGCTGACGCGCGCCCGCCGTGCCGGTGAAGTCCACGGTCGTGCCATCAGTTGCCTTCGCGACCGTGATCGTTTTGGTTGTCGCGTCCTGCTGCACCAGACCGATCTTGCCGTTGTTGATGTTGTTCGTCAGGTTCGTGATCGACGTCGTATTGCCCGTCGTTGCCGTGTCGATCACCGCGAGCGCCGAGCCGACATCCGTCTTCGTCTGGCCCTGGACCGTGTACGACGGCGCCTTGATCGTGCCGTCCGTATTCACCGTTGCGCCGCCACCGAGCGCGCTTGCGACGCTGCTCGCTTCGCCGTACAGCTGCGAGCCGTTGATTGCATCCGTGCTGGCCGCGCCGATTGTGCCTGCCTTCACATTCGTGATGGTCGTGCCGGCCGTGCCGCCTGCGAGAGTGACCTTACCCTGCGTCGAATCGTCGTATGCGACGAACGAGTTCGTCACGTTGCCCGATGTGTCCACGTTCAGGCCCGCTGCTTTCAGCTGCGCGAGGTTCACGGCGTCGGTATCCGTCGTACCGGCCATCACGTTCGACAGCCTGGTGCCGCTGGTGCCGCCGAACGTCACCTTGTCGTGCGCCGACGTGTCGTATTTCACGCCGTCGACCGAACCGGCCGCCGCTTTTGCATCGACTGCCGCAAGCGCCGAACCGACATCCGAGTATGTACCGCCGCCGACGTCGTAGCTCGGCTTCTTGACCGTGCCGTCCGCATTCACCGTGGCGCCTCCGCCGAGCGCCGCCGCCGTCGTGCTGGCCACGTTGTACAGCTGTGAGCCGTTGATCGCGTCCGTGCTGGACGCGCCAACTGCACCCGCCTTCACATTCGTGACCGTCGTGCCGGCCGTGCCGCCTGCGAGCGTCACCTTGCCCTGCGTCGAATCGTCGTACGCGACGAACGAGTTCGTCACGTTGCCCGACGTGTCCACGTTCAAGCCCGCCGCCTTCAGTTGCGCCATATTGACTGCATCGAGATCGGCTTTGCCTGCCGCGACGTTCGTCAGCGTCGTGCCCGCCGTGCCACCGCCCAGCGTCACCTTGTCGTGCTTTGAAGTGTCGTATTTGACGGCGTCTGCCAACCCCGTCTTCGCCATCGTATCGACTGCGCCCAGCGCAGCGCCTACGTCGCTATACGTGCCACCCGCGACCTGATAGCTCGGCTTTTTGATTGTGCCGTCGCTGCTGACGGCCGCGCCGCCTCCGAGCGTCGCCGTCACACCCTTCAACTGGGATACGTTCACCGCATCGTAGTCCAGCGTACCGGCCGCGACGTTGATCACCTGGCGATGCACGACGCTCGTGCCCATACCGGGCACGGCCGAAGAGCCGACCGAGACGGTATTCGCGCGGTTGTCGTCGGAGCTGTTCGCGCCCAGCACGACGCTGTTGGTGGTTGCCGCAATGATATTGCTGCCGATACCCACGGTGCCGTTGCCACCGACCGAAACCCCGCTACCGATAGACACCGCATTGGCCGCACCGGTGTTGACTTCGGTACCGTTGCTACCGATTGCCACCGAATTTTCGGAAGCGACCGACGTGCCGACACCGATCGCGACCGCGGAATCCGCGCCGACCGCGATGTTTTGACCGACCCCCACGCCGTTCGAACCCAGCACGCTGACGTTCTGACCTGCGGCGACCGCATTCGCCGCGTTAGCGTGCGTGTTCAGACCGATTGCAATGCCGTTCGCACCGATAGCGTCGGTGGGCGTCGACAGCGTAGTCGGGCCCGACACGATCAGCTGATCCGGCGTCTTGCTCGATTGGGTGGCACCGAGCAGCTGGGTCGAGCTGCCGAGCATGCCATTGTTTTTCGCGCTGGAATTGACGATCGCAGCGCCGATCGCCGAATTCATCTGCCCCAATGTCACTGCATCGCTGACATTTTTTGCATCGGCAACGTTGACGATCCGGCGTTTCGACGTGTTCGAGCCGACCGCGAAGGTATCCGCTTCGGACGCTGACGAACCGAATCCGACCGCGACCGCATTCGAAGCCGTTGCGCGCGCATTCGCTCCAAAGGCGACCGAGCCGGTGCCCGTCGCTTGCGCGTAAGGGCCGACCGCGACGGAATCGGTGCCCGACGCAGTCGCGTCCATGGCGGTGGTGTCGCCAAATTTGACGTACTTCAACTGTCGAGCGGTGTCAGTGACGACATTGTTGATGCGGCCGTCGAGCGCGTTCACCGCGCCGTCGACGCCATCGACGGTCTTGCCACCGACGCTGTATACGGGCGTCGACACGCTGCCGTCCGCGTTCACCGTCGATCCGCCGCCGAGCGCCTTCGCATCGCTCGAAGCGAGCGTGTAAAGCTGCGAGCCGTTGATCGCGTCCGTGCTCGACACGCTGACCGCGCCCGCTCTCACGTTCGCGACGGTTGTGCCGGCCGTGCCCCCTGCCAGCGTGACTTTGCCGCGCGCCGCGTCGTCGTACGAGACGAACGAGTTCGTCACGTTGCCCGCCGCGTCCACGTTCAGGCCCGCCGACTTCAACTGTGCGACGTTCACCGCGTCGGTGTCCGCCGTACCCTTGGCCATGTTCGCGATCTGCCGTTCACTGCCTGCGGCCCCAATCGACACCGTGTTCGCGCGATCGGCGATCGACTTTTGACCCAATGCGACGCTATTGCTCGCCGAAGCGATTGACGCGGCACCCAATGCGGTCGAGGTAGCGCCTGTGGCATTAGCTGCGGTGCCCATAGCGACCGAACGCGTCGTTGTCGTCATCGAATTGTGTCCGATTGCCAACGCGTCCTGCTGTAGAGCCTGAGCTCCTGTACCCATGGCCTGAGCGTTGTACCCGGTCGCCGACGATTGCATGCCGAACGCAATTGAAGCCTGCCCGCCGGCCTTCGCAGCATTTCCAATTGCCATCGAGTCCATGCCGTTCGCGACTGTATACATCCCCGCGTAAGAGTTGCCAATCGCGATCGCACGGACAGCGCTGGTGTCTCCCTGCCAAGGTTGTGAACCGGTCACACCATAGGTCTGCGCAGCGCCGTAGGCAATGCTGGAAGCGCCCTTTGCGGAGCCGCCATCAAGCGAGCCCGCGACAGCGCTTCCGGCCGAGACCATCGAACCCAGAACGACAACCGCCGCTGCCGAAACGGCAGCGGGACGACTCTTCTTTCCCCGCCCCTTCGCATTTTCTTGCGCTGCGACCCACGTCCCGGTGGATTCGTTCCAAACTGATCGATAAGTCTTATTCATCAAGTGATCCTAAAAAACATTGATATGGTTCGTTTACCTAACCATTCACGAAGCGACGATGCACAGAGGTGTATGTCCCACCGCAGCGTCATGCGAACGGCGTTGTTGACTAGAGAAAGCCGAAACTGGAGACCGGCTTTGGGACAGAACAGCTACAAAACCGCCGTCCTACATCAATCAACCGAAGCCGGGGGTGGGATAGGAGAAGTCGGAAAGGAGAGAATCCACCTAGCCCATCTACCGCGAGGTGAACTTTATTTGCGACACTGTTGAGCTGATATCGGAATACTCCGAATCGGCAAGTCGTTAGCAAACCTTATTGCAGGAAAGCAACAATGGGCGATGCATAAATGCCAAAGAAAGACATATGAAAGGTTTTTTTGATGCGTCTACCAGGCAAGTGCATCGGTGGCACGCAAACGGTCTCTGCCGTGAAAGCGTGACGCGGGGGAAGAGAGAAAGAGTTGATGCGGAACGCCTGGCGCCGGAAGGCGGCTCACGCTGTGGCAGCGCCTATCGGCGATTCAAGCGGCAGGACGTACGCAGAAGAGCAACAGCCTGGATATCAGAACGGCTTGATCACCACAAGCGCGACAGCGGCGAGCATGCCCAGCACCGGCAGTTCATTGAACATCCGATACCACTTGTGCGAACGCCGGTTCTGACCTCGTTCAAAGCGCCGCAACAGCACGCCGCAGTAAGCGTGGTACACGATCAGCAACACGACCACGCCGAGCTTCGCGTGAATCCAGCCTTGTCCGCGTCCAATGCCGACCGCGAGCCATAACCAAAGTCCACATGCGAGCGCAGGCACCGCGATAAACGACATGAATCTGAACAGCTTGCGCGCCATGATCAGCAGTCGGGCGACCGCGGCCGGCTCCGTTTCCATCGCGAGATTAACGAAGATTCGCGGCAAATAGAACAGGCCGGCGAACCACGCAGCAATCAACACTATGTGAAACGTTTTGATCCAGAGCATCGGCTGAGTCCTTTTCTTGTTCGGATGTGAACAGCGCTTATTGACGTCCCTCGCCGTGACCCAGCACGACATACTTCAATGAAGTCAGTCCTTCGAGGCCCACTGGCCCGCGTGCGTGAAGCTTGTCATTCGAAATTCCGATCTCGGCGCCGAGGCCAAACTCGAATCCGTCCGCGAAACGCGTCGACGCATTGACCATCACGCTGGCCGAATCGACTTCGCGCAGGAATTGCATCGCGCGATCGTGATCTTCGGTGACGATTGCGTCGGTATGCGCCGATCCGTACGCATTGATGTGCTCGATCGCCTCATCGATACCATCGACAATCTTCACCGCCAGCACGGGCGCAAGGTACTCGGTGCGCCAGTCCTCTTCGGTCGCATCGACGAGCGGCCCCACGCCGGCAGCCTGCAGCACCGCGCGCGCCGCGGCGTCCACGCGCAATTCGACGTCCTTTTGCCGATAGAGCTTGCCGAGTTCCGGCAGAACGTTCGCAGCAATGCCGCGCGCGACCAGCAGCGTCTCCATCGTATTGCACGTGCCGTAGCGATGCGTCTTCGCGTTATCACAGACATTGATCGCCTTCGTGAGATCCGCCCGGTCATCCACATACACATGACAGATGCCATCGAGATGCTTGATCATCGGCACGCGCGCCTCTTCCATCAGACGCGCGATCAGGCTCTTGCCGCCGCGCGGCACGATGACGTCGACATACCCGGTCATCGTGATCAGCTTGCCGACCGCGGCGCGATCCGATGTTTCGACGACCTGCACCGCGTCCTGCGGCAAACCCGCCGCATCAAGCCCTTCGCCGATCAGTTTCGCGAGCGCCGTGTTGCACTCGAGCGCCTCCGACCCGCCGCGCAAAATCGTCGCATTGCCCGATTTCAGACACAGCGCAGCTGCGTCGATCGTCACATTCGGCCGCGATTCATAGATGATGCCGATCACGCCCAACGGCACCCGCATCTGCCCGACCTGAATCCCACTCGGCCGGTACTTCAGATTGCTGATCTCGCCAATCGGATCCGGCAGCGCCGCCACCTGCCGCAGACCTTCGACCATCGTTTTCAGCGCCTTGTCCGACAGCGTGAGGCGATCGACGAACGCCGCGTCATGTCCCTTTTCGCGAGCGCGCGCGACATCGCGCGCGTTCGCTTCCTTGAGCATCGCCGCGTCTCGCTCGATGGCCCGCGCAACCGCGTCGAGCGCCGCGTTCTTCGCCGCCGTCGACGCCCGCGCCATCGCGCGCGAAGCGCGGCGCGCGCGGCGGCCGAGGTCGGTCATGTACTGGTCGATATCCATGGTGATTCTCGTCGGACGATGCCGCTTCAGGCACAGCCACTGTCAGTTAGCGAATGTTGGTGTCGATTGTAAGTCGATGAGGCGTTGCGTGCGTCGCGTTGCCAATCCGACAGGTCGCGAGCGAACCGCATCTGCATACACGACACAGCCCGTCGTCGCTGCGGTGTTACGACGCGCGCCTCGGGTGCGCTGGCGCGGGTGACGGTCGCCCGCCGCCAGCGGGCATTCGCGGCGCGGCGCCCGCTTTGTCCGCACGAGGAGGCGCTGCGACCGTCATCGCAAGCTCAAACAGACCTGCCCAAGGATCAGGGGGCGGATCTCCCGCGCGGTTGCCCGGCGTGCCGCCGGATAACCCCTTCACCTGTCGATCCAGCCGAGCCGCCAGCGCCAGTGCCTTCTCCAGCGCGCTCTCGGTGACGCGCGACAACGCCGGCCCGATGAGCCGCTCACGCGGCCCCCACACGCGATTCTCGCGCGTAAGCATCGCCAGCGGCTTGCCCGCGGCGACACCGCGTTTGATGCGCAGCAGCGTGCGAATTTCCTCGACCACCGCCCACAGCACCAGCACCGCGGCCTCGCCTTCGCCGCGCAAGCCGTCAAGCATCCGCGACAAGCGGCCGACGTCGCCCGCGAGCATCGCTTCGTTCAGCTTGAATACGTCGTAACGCGCGACATTTAACACTGCGTCGTGAATCTGTTCGAATGTCAGCACGCCAGCCGGATACAGCAAGCCGAGCTTTTGAATTTCCTGATGCGCGGCGAGCAGGTTGCCTTCGACCCGCTCCGCCATGAACTGCAGCGCCCGCCGTCCTTCGTCGCCCGGCACGACGCGCTGCTGTTGCGACGCAAGCCGTTGACCGATCCAGTTCGGCAACTGCGCGCGCTCGACCGGATCGATCTTCAGTGCAACGCCTGCCTCGGCCAGCGCGGTGAACCAGCCCGACTTTTGCGTCGCCGCATCCAGGCGCGGCAGCGTGACAAGTGTCAGCACATCCGGGTTAGATGCATCCGCGAGCGTCTTTAGTGCGTCCGCGCCTTCCTTACCGGGCTTGCCGGTCGGAATGCGCAGTTCGACCAGTTGCCGGTCGCCGAACAGCGACATCGACTGACTCGCGCCAAGCAGCGTGCTCCAGTCGAAACCGCGCTCAACCGTGAACACATTGCGATCCGTAAAGCCGGCCGCGCGCGCCGCCGCGCGAATCCGGTCGCACGCTTCCTGCGCGAGCAGGTGCTCGTCGCCATAGACGACGTAAAGACCGGCGAGGCCTTTCGTCAGGTGCGAATCAAGCGCATCAAGTCGCAGTTGCATCGCAAACCACCCTCAAAGCGGAGGCGGCGGCAACGGCGCGCGCGGCACCACGGCCGGCACGCCCTGGCCCGGCTCCGGATGCAGCGATTTCACGATCGCAAGCCGTCGCCAGAGCTGATCGACCGCGTCGTTACGCATGTCCGCGAAAAGAATGTCGGCCTCGGCCGCCTTCGATTGCGAGAACTGGTCGCTATAGGTCATCGCGCGGTTCAGCGCGATCACACTGTTGGGAATCAACAGCGTGCCGTCCTTGCCGACCAGCGAATACGTGATCGTGTAGAACAGCGCATATTCCTCGACAACCCCGAGCGAATTCAACGTCAGCACGTTGGTGCCAAGCGACTCCGTGACCCGCAGTATCGCGTCCGCGTTCGCCGGCGAATTGACGACGACCGTGTCGCTACCGCCCTGGATGATGCGGGTCAGGCGCGCGGAAAACGCCGGCGGCGCCCCGGTGACGGCGAGACGCTTGAACGCGTAGTCTTCCTGGCCGCGCAGCTTGAAGCCGCAGGCAGACAACATCGCTACGCTCAATGCGAGCGTCAGAAACGATCTACGAGTCACTTTGGCTCCTGGTTCGCTGTTAGTTCCGCGGCGATCGGCGGGAGGCAGCGAACGCATACGCTCCCGTTCATGCGCACTGCCATCACGCGACGATATTCACGAGCCGGCCCGGCACGATGACCACCTTCTTCGGCGGCCGCCCTTCGCTGAACTTCGCGAACATCTCGTGGGCGAGCGCAGCCTGTTCGATCGCTTCGCGTGCGGCGTCTTTCGCAACCGTCAACGCACCGCGCACTTTGCCGTTCACCTGCAGCACCAGTTCGATCTCGGCCTGCTCGAGCGCCTTTTCGTCGACCTTCGGCCACGGTGCATCGAGCAGCGCGCCCGATTCTTCCGCATACCCGAGTTCCTGCCACAGCTGGAACGTGACGTGCGGCACGACCGGATACAGTACACGCAGCAAGATGCCGTAGGTCTCACGCAGCACGCCGGGTTGCACGTCGCGCGCACCTTCGATCGCGTTGAGCATCTTCATCGAGGCCGACACGACGGTGTTGTATTGCAGACGCTGATAGTCGAAATCGGCCTGTTTCAGCACGCTGTGGACCTCGCGACGCAGCGCTTTGCCCGATTCGTTCAGTTGCGCGACATCGAACGACGCGCGCTCACCCAACACCGCCTGGTTCGCATGCGCAAACGCCCACAAGCGGCGCAGGAAACGACTCGCGCCTTCAACGCCCGCACCCGACCACTCGAGTTGCTGCTCCGGCGGGGCCGCGAACATCGTGAACAGACGCGCAGTGTCCGCGCCGTACTGATCGATCAGCAGTTGCGGGTCAACGCCATTGTTCTTCGATTTCGACATCTTCTCGACACCGCCCAGTTCGACCGGCTGGTTGTCGGCATTCAGCGTCGCGCCGATGGGACGGCCTTTGTCGTCATGCGTGACAACCACATCGGCCGGGTTATACCAGGTTTTCTTGCCGGCCTTGTCCTCGCGATAAAACGTCTCGTTCAGCACCATCCCTTGTGTCAGCAGATTCTTGGCCGGTTCGCCGAACCCGACGATGCCGAGGTCGCGCGACACCTTCGCCCAGAAGCGCGAGTACAGCAGGTGCAAGATCGCGTGTTCGATGCCGCCGATGTATTGATCCATCGGCATCCAGTAGTCGGTGCGGGCGTCGACCATCGTCTTCGCGTCCGGCGCCGCGTAGCGGTAGAAGTACCACGCGGAATCGACGAAGGTGTCCATCGTGTCGGTTTCGCGCTTCGCGGCGCCACCGCACTTCGGGCACGTGCAATTCAGGAACGCTTCGGACTTCGCGAGCGGGTTGCCCGTTCCGTCCGGCACGAGGTCTTCGGGCAGCACGACCGGCAGATCCTGCTCGGGCACCGGCACATCGCCGCAGGTCGGACAATGGATGATCGGGATCGGCGTGCCCCAGTAGCGCTGACGCGAAATGCCCCAGTCGCGCAGGCGATAGGTGACCTGCTTGTCACCATAGCCGAGCGCTTTCAGATCTGCGGCGATTGCATCGACGGCTTGCTGGGAGGTCATGCCGTCGTACTTGCCGCTATTGACCAGTACGCCGTTTTCCTTGTCGCCGTACCACTCCTGCCACGCGTCGGTCGAGAACGTCTTGCCTTCGACCGCCACCACCTGCTTCACCGGAATGCCGTATTTCTTCACGAACGCGAAGTCGCGCTCATCGTGCGCCGGCACGCCCATCACCGCGCCTTCGCCGTAGCTCATCAGCACGTAGTTGCCGATCCACACCTCGACCTGCTGTTGCGTGAGCGGATGCGTGACGTAAAAGCCGGTCGCCATGCCCTTCTTTTCCATCGTCGCCATATCCGCTTCGGCGACGCCGCCGTGCTTGCATTCGTCGATGAAGGCGAGCAGTTCCGGCTTGTTCCGCGCGAGCCGCGTGGCGAGCGGATGCTCGGCGGCGATCGCGCAGAACGTGACGCCCATGATCGTATCGGCGCGCGTGGTGAACACGCGCAGCAGTTTCTTCTCGCCGTCGATTTCGTACGGAAAGCCAAAGTTCACGCCGAAGCTCTTGCCGATCCAGTTCTGCTGCATCACCTTCACGCGCTCGGGCCAGCCAAGGCCTTCGAGGTCGCTCAGCAGTTCATCCGCATACTGCGTGATGCGCATGTAGTACATCGGAATTTCGCGCTTCTCGACCACCGCGCCCGAACGCCAGCCGCGGCCGTCGATCACCTGCTCGTTGGCGAGCACGGTCTGATCGACCGGGTCCCAGTTCACCGTGCCGGTCTTCTTGTACGCGATACCTTTCTCGAGCAGCTTCAGGAACAGCCACTGGTTCCACTTGTAGTAGTCGGGCTTGCAGGTGGTGACTTCGCGCGACCAGTCGATCGCGAGACCCATCGACTGCATCTGCCCCTTCATGTACGCGATATTGTCGTACGTCCACTTTGCCGGCGGCACGTTGTTCGCCATCGCGGCGTTTTCGGCGGGCATGCCGAACGCGTCCCAGCCCATCGGCATCAGCGTGTTGTAGCCGTTCATCCGCAGATAGCGGTACATCACGTCGTTGATCGTGTAGTTGCGCACGTGCCCCATGTGCAGCTTGCCCGACGGGTACGGCAACATCGACACGCAGTAGAACTTCGGCTTGCTGGCGGATTCCGTCGTTTTGTAGGCGTCGGTCGCGCGCCATTGGGCCTGCGCGGCCTGTTCGACGTCGGAGGGAACGTATTTTTCGTACATGGTTCGGTGGTGTCGCTTGTCGGTGCTGATGCACCGGACGGGTGCTCGGCTGGGTGTGGAATGTCGGCGATCCCCTGTATTAAGGGGAAAGCGAAGATTATACCGTTCGGAGCCGGGCGCGCCTCACGCTTTGGCGGGCCGGCGATCGTGTTCGGCAAGCGGGTGACGCGTTCGCGTGCGCTCGCGCATCAAGCCACTGAACCGGAATGGCCGAAGTGAAGAGTGTGAATCGGGTGGCGATTTCAATGCTGCGTGGTGCCCGCGCCGCCCGTCGTCGGGTTGCCGGCGCGGCCCGCGACGGGCGGCTGCGTCACAAATCCGATCCGCTCGAGCCCCGCCTGCTGCGCCGCGCCCATCACCTGCGCGATCACCTCATAGCGTGTGCTTCGCTCGGCGCGTAGATGGATCTCCGGCTGATCCTTCTGCTTGCCCGCTTCGGTGAAGCGCACGCGCATCTCGTCGAGCGTGACCGGCTTGTCATCCCAGTAGATCTGCCCCGTGGCGTCGATCGACAGCGTCACGGTCCGTGGCGTCTCGCGCGCCTCGGTCGCCGCCACCCGCGGCAAATCGAGCTTGATCGCGTGCGTGAAAAGCGGCGCCGTGATGATGAAGATCACCAGCAATACGAGCATCACGTCGATCAGCGGCGTCATGTTGATGTCCGCCATCGGCGCGGCTGTCTTGTGCTTGTCGAGTCCGCCGAATGCCATGTCGTTCTCCGCTTCGCTGCGCGGTTACGTCGTTACGCCTGCATCACCGATGCGCGGCGGTATTGCGGCTCGCGTGCTCAGTGAGGTCGCGCGGCCGTTCAGCCGGTGCGCATACATAGGCATGCAAATCGTGAGCAAAGCCGTCGAGTTCTTCGGAAAGCTGCCGGACGAGACGCCCGAGCACGTTGTACGCAAGCACGGCCGGAATCGCGACCACCAGCCCGAAAGCCGTCATGATCAGCGCCTCGCCGACCGGCCCGGCGACATTTTCGATCATCGCCTGCCCGCTCTCCGCGATACTGCCTAGCGCGTGATAAATGCCCCACACGGTGCCGAGCAAACCGACAAACGGCGCCGTGCTGCCAACCGACGCCAGCAGCACCTGCCCGAATTCGAGCCGCCGCTGCGACTTGCTGAGCGCTTCGCGCAACGCGCGCAGCACGCGTTCGCTGCGCTCGACGCGCGCGAGCATCGCACCCGGCGTTTCGATTTCGGACACACGCAGCGCGGCTTCCGCGAGCGGTGTGAACACGCGCTCGCGATCGACGCGCCGCAACGCCGCGACACCATCGGATAACGTCGAAGCCTGCCAGAAAAATGCGATTGCACGCGGGCCTTGCCGCTTCGCTCGCCCGAGCATCCAGCCTTTGACAATCAGAAAGCACCAGCTGGCCATCGACATGGCCGCCAGCACATACGCGACGCCATGCGTGATCGCGTCACTGGATTGCAGATAGTGGAGGATGCCGGTGCTAGCCATCTGACCTCGCTATTCGAAACTTCGCGAAACTTCGAAAACGCTCGAACGCGCGAATGCGGCCGCTCAGCGCAAGCCGAGCACGTCCTGCATCTCGTACAGGCCGTTCGCACGCGTCGCGAGAAAACGTGCCGCCCGCAGCGCGCCCTGCGCATACGACAGCCGGCTCGCCGATTTGTGGGTGATCTCGATGCGCTCGCCGGTACCGGCGAACAACACCGTATGGTCGCCGACGATGTCGCCGCCGCGAATCGCGGAAAATCCGATCGTCGACGGATCGCGTTCGCCGGTTACGCCATGACGGCCGTAGACCGCGCAATCGTCGAGCTTGCGGCCAAGCGCGTTGGCAATCGTTTCGCCCATCGTCAGCGCGGTGCCCGAGGGCGCATCGACCTTATGACGATGATGCGCCTCGATAATCTCGATGTCGTAGCCGTGCGCGAAATGGCGTGCGGCAAATTCGAGCAGCTTCAGCGTCACGTTCACACCGACGCTCATATTCGACGAAAACACGATGCCGATCTTGTCTGCCGCGGCGTGCAGTTGCGCTTTCTGCGCTTCATCGAAGCCCGTGGTGCCGATCACCAGCTTCACGTTGTGACGCAGCGCCGCTTCGACATGCGCGATGGTCCCCGCCGGCCGCGTAAAGTCGATCAGGCAGTCGGACTGCGCGAGTACGCGGTCGATATCGTCGGTCAACGCGATGCCCGTCGGTTTGCCGAGAAATGCGCCTGCGTCTTCGCCCAGTTGCGGCGTGCCCGCGCGATCGAGGGCACCCGAAAGCGTCATGTCAGGTTCGTTCAGAACGGTTTCGACAAGCATCCGGCCCATACGGCCCGATGCGCCGGCGATGGCAATTTTCATGGCTGACTCGACCACTGCGTGGCAAAAATGGACGATACACGCTGACAGCGACGCCGACAGCGGAGATGCGGCAGAACCGTCGACGCCGTTTCGCTCAGACGGCTGCCGCTGCGGCCGCGCGATGCACGCCAACGACGCTCACGACCCGCCGCACTGAAGAAACGGACCCCGCGTCGCGTCGCCCGTTCCCTCTAACGATGATGAAATCAGGACGACGGTTGCGACTGCGCCGGCGCGGGAGCCGGTGCGGGAGCTTGCGAATCGCCGTTCTGCGGACCAGCCGGACCGACCGGATTGTCCTGCGGCACACCTTGAATCTGCGGCGGCGGCGGACGTTGGAAGTGGAACTGCGGCTGACCGGGCGCAGTTGCGTTCTGCGGCACGCCACCGTTCGACTGCGGATTGCCGGCGCGCACCGACGGCGTCGTATTCTTCCCTGGCGCCTGCACGGCGTTCGTCAGCCGGTTTGCGGCCTGCGCGGCCTGTGCATTCGGGTCTTCGGGTGGCAGGCTGCCGGCCTGTGCCGCCTCGCCGGTCGGCGAAAGCGCGGTGTCCGGCGTCGAAGGTGGCGGCGAAGCGGCAGCCACCGGCGCAGACGCTTCGGAAGCAGCTGCGGCCGCCGGCGCGCTTGCGCCGCTCGCCGCTGACGCGACCTTGACCTTCTTGCCCGCCTTGTCGCCATCGATATCGGCAAGCAGTTCGAGGTTCGACGGCAGATCTTCACCGCCCGACCAGCTTGCGACGCGGTCGTTCTCGAAGTGCACGATGAAATCGCGCTGCTGGACCACCGACGTCGAGCCGCGCTTGAAATAGAACAGGTAATCCCAACGGTCCGCATGGAACATGTCGGTGAGCAACGGCGTACCGAGCAGCTGACGCACCTGCGCGCGCGACATGCCGACCTGCATCTGCGCAGCGGCTTCCCTCGACACGAAATTGCCCTGCACGACAGTGATGCGGTACGGCGTGATGCTCTGTGCGATTTTCTGCGTAACGCTATCGTACGTGGAACACCCGGCAACCATCGCTACAGCCGCCACGGCGATCAAGGTACCCCGCATGCGGCTCCCCCGGTAGAACATTACAGATTTTGGAATCATTTCCCTCACCGTGCGTGCCTCCCGTGCCGCCAAGTAAGCTGCCGGAAGCAAGCCGCAAAATAACCCGCCACTGAACCGCGCCGTTTACGCGCGGTTTTCGTTCGAGATGACCTGAACGGCAAATCGAATTACTATTAGAACCCTGCATTGTACTCTAGGGATCCCTTGCCATGACCAATCCAACCGATCTCAAGAATATCGGGCTCAAGGCGACCCTACCGCGCCTCAAGATTCTCGAGATCTTCCAGCACAGCCCGGTACGGCACCTCACTGCCGAAGACGTGTATCGCAATCTGCTGCACGAAGAGCTCGATATCGGCCTTGCGACGGTCTATCGCGTGCTCACGCAGTTCGAGCAGGCGGGGCTGCTGACACGGAGCAATTTCGAATCGGGCAAAGCGGTTTTTGAGCTGAACGAAGGGACGCACCACGATCATCTGGTATGCATCGATTGCGGTCTGGTCGAGGAATTCTTCGACCCCGAAATCGAGAGCCGTCAGCAGTCGATCGCAAAGGCGCGCGGTTTCCGGCTACAGGAACATGCGCTTGCGCTTTATGGCGCATGTACGAAGGAAAACTGCCCGCATCGTAAACACTGATCCGACTGCGGACGCCGGCCGCGAAAACGCAGGTGAACCTGGCACCCGATGCTCGAAAAAAGACCCGTCCGATAAAAATCGGACGGGTCTTTTTTTGTCAGGCCAGCCGCCGGGCGTGGTCATTCAAAATTCAGGTGAAGCTCGGCTCCAGCACGAGACGCCACGGCTCGGGCAACATTTCTTCATCGCAGTTCGACCCTTCTCCGCCACGATCGACGACGATGAAATCGCTGACGCGGTCCAACGCTAGCAGCGGATGATGCCACACACCCTTCGCGTAATTGACGCCTTGCCAGCCGTTGCTAACGAACGCGCGCAAACGTGACGGGTCCAGTGCGCCCACGGGCGCGACCACGATCGCATACCGCACGTCGGCCAGAGGCAAGAACGCCTGGCTACCGAGCGGATGCCGCTCCATCATCGAGATTTCGATCGGCCATGCGCGCGGCTGCCCGCGAAACACGTTGATCAGCGGCCGCCCTCCCGCGTCGCTGATATCGACGCGCGCCAGATCGTGGAAGCGTTCGGTCGTGCCGCCATTGATCGGATAATGCCGCGCGCCATCCAGTTCGATCACATCGCCGAACGGCGCGAAAGCTTCGCGCGTCAGCCGTTCGATCCGCAGTGTATTCATCGCTGCTGCTCCGTCCTGCTGTTCAGTTCGCCGTGGTATCGGTTACTCGATTTCCCCCCACAGACGCAGGCGCGACACGCCGCCATCCGGGTAGATATTGAAGCGTACATGCGTGAGCGGCCCGAGCGCCGCCAGTTCCGCGCCGAACGTATGCACGTGGTCCATCTGCAGCTTCTGCTCGGCTAGCAGCACCGGCCAGAACATCGCCTGCGTGACAAGCGATTCATCTGTGCCGCCGGTGACCGTTGCGGCCTGCAGGGAACAACGGTCCGGGAAATTGCCTTTGAAGTGCGCGGTATCGACTTCGACCTTGCGGATCGTGCCCGGCCGCGCGAGCGCGACGATCGCCCAGTCGTTGCCCGGTTCGCGGCGGCGGCGCGTTTCCCAGCCGTCACCCATGTTCACGCCACGACCCGGCATCAGCATCTGCGAAGCCGGCCCAAAATGCTGATTGTTCGCGGCGACCAGATACGCGCCGTTTTCAATCGCCGCGAGATCGATCAGCGTGCCGCCCCCGGCGCGTTCCCAGTCCCGCTTGGGCTGCCCGTACACGCGCAGTCGCGCGAGGCCGCCGTCCGGGTACAGATTCACGCGCAAATGGGTGAACACGCGCGCATCGTGGACTTCGATGTAGTGATGCTGATTGCCTTGCAACGTAGTCGGCGGCACCACGCTCTGCCAATCGGCGTGATCCGGCGGCACGTCGGCGTCCGTGCAACAGCCGTCGATCGACGCGGCCGGTGGGAAATTGCCGGTGAAATGGCTCGTATCCAGATCGACCCCGTGCACGACGCCCGGCCGCGCGAGCCGCAGCACACAGTAGTCGTGGCCGGTCGTGCGCTTGCGGCGCGTCTCCCAGCCGTCCATCCACTTGCCGTGATCGTCGTATTTGCCGGGAATGAACACAGCCGGTTGCGGGTCGAGCATGCGCTCTTTCGGCGCAAAGAACTCATCGCTTGCGAAAAGCGCCTGCGCGCCTAGCCGCGGATCGGCAAGGTTCATATAGCGGCGCGTGAAAGCGGGGGCATTCGGGTCGAGGGCAGGTTGAGCCATGATGGTTTATCCGATCAGTCGATAAATGCGGTTGCCGTTCAAGACGAGGCGGGGGTTAAACCGCGTGCGCATGGCTGTGGTGCTGCGCTTCGTCAGGTGTTTCGATTTCCGCGGCGGTGTAGCGGTAGCCCGGCGCAAGATTCAGCACCTGCCGCGCGCGCACCTTGTCGATGTCCGATTCCCACGACGCGACGACCACCGTCGCAACACAGTTGCCGATCAGATTCGTCAGCGCCCGCGCGATGCCGACGAACCAGTCGACCGGCAGGATCAGCACGAGGCCAAGCACCGGAATCGCCGGAATCGCGGACAGCGTCGCGGCCAGAATCACGATTGCGGAACCGGGAATGCCATGCGCGCCCTTCGACGTCACCAGCGACACCAGCACCACGACGATCAGGTCGTGCATCGACAGCGGCGTATTGGTCGCTTGCGCGATAAAGATCACCGCGAGCGTCAGGTAGATCGAGAAGCCGTCGAGGTTGAACGAGTAGCCCGTCGGGATTACAAGGCCTACGGTCGAATCCTTCACGCCCATCCACTCGAGCTTGCGCATGATCTGCGGCAGCACCGCATCGGACGACGCGGTGCCGAGCACGATCGACAGCTCCTCGCGCAGGTAACGGATCAGCTTGAACACGCTCAAACCCGACAGCCGCATCACGATGCCGAGCACGACCGCGACGAACACGATGCAGCTCGCGTAGAACACGACCACCAGCATGCCAAGCTGTTTCAGCGACGCGACGCCGTACGTGCCGGTCGTGAAGGCGATCGCGCCGAGCACACCGAGCGGCGCGAGCTTGATGATGAAGCTCATCACCCGGAAGAACACGTGCGAAAGCTCTTCGATCAAGCCGCTGACGCGCTGCGCACGCTCACCGAGCAGCGACAGCGCGGAGCCGAACAACACCGAAAACACGAGAATCTGCAGAATGTCGCCCTTCGCGAACGCGTCGAGCGCGGTGTCGGGGATGATCTTCAGCAGAAAGCCCGCGGTGTCCTTCAGGCTTTTCGCGTGATCGGTGTACGTGGCAAGCGACGCCGCATCGAGCGAATGCAGGTCGATGTTCATGCCGACACCGGGTCGCGTCATATACGCGAGCACCGCACCGATCACGAGCGCGATCGTGGTCATGATTTCGAAGTAGACCACCGCCTTCACACCGACCCGGCCGACTTTCTTCAGGTCACCGGCGTTCGCCATTCCGCTCACGACGACGCAGAACACGATCGGACCGATCACCATCTTGATCAGCTTCAGGAAACCGTCGCCGAGCGGCCGCAGCGACTGCGCGAAATGCGGAAATAGCGCGCCGATCACGATGCCCGCGACCAGCGCGATCACCACCCGGCCAAACAGCGAATTGAAGAACTTCAACACGGCTTTCTCCCGGTTACGGATTGCTCAGTTCAGACTGGTCCGACCAGCACTGTTATGCCGGATAGTAGGAAGCCGATATAGGCTCGTCAAGGAATGTGGAGGCCGTGTTTACCCGCGCATTTTGCCAATGATTCCGTGACCTTTTGCTGCACGGACGTTCGTTTCGCGCAACGGATGATGTGCATCGCGAAACCGCGCACTACAATACCGGTCAGACCACGCCAGAGCCTCTCGCAATCATGAAGAACGTTCCGCATACCGTCACCGACGCCGCCATCGCGACGATCCGCGAACGGATCGAAGGCGGCGTTTATCCGGTCGGCAGCCTGCTGCCCGCACAGCGCCAGCTTTCCGACGAGTTGTCGATCAGCCGTGCGTCTCTACGCGAAGCGCTGACCACGCTTGAAGCGCTCGGCCTGCTGGCGATCCGGGCGGGCAAAGGCGTGTACGTGCAAAGCACGAAGGCGTCGAACGTGCATCCGTGGCGTTTCGCCGATCAGTCGTCGTTGCCGGACACCTACCAGATGCGTTATGCGCTCGAAGGCTTTGCAGCGCGCATGGCGGCGCTCGCGATCAGCGAGGATGACGTCGCATGGTTCGAGGAGAACATCGCGGCGCTGCATTCGGCGCTCGTCGCGACCGAGCTCGACCACGCCGCGCAGCTCGATTTCGAGTTCCACATGCGAATCGTGAACATCGCCGGCAATGCAGCGATCGAGGCGGTCCTGCGCAGCAGCGCGGACATCATGAAGGAAAGCCAGCGGATGCCGTTTTATCGGCGCGAACTGGTGTTATCGACGTATCACGAACACCGCGCGATTCTCGACGCGCTCGAGGCGCGTGATTCCGCCGCGGCGGGCAATGCGATCGAAACGCATATCGCGAATGCCGCGCAGCGCGCGGGTGTGTATTTCCCGACGCCGCAAAAATAAAAAAGGCTGCCTCGTAAGGCAGCCTTCTTCGACGCACGCGTGCGACGCTTACTTCGCGTTCGCGAACGCGACAGCGGTGTCCAGCATCCGGTTCGAGAAGCCCCACTCGTTGTCGTACCAGCTCGACACCTTCACCAGACGGCCCGACACCTTCGTCAGCGTTGCATCGAACGTCGACGAAGCCGGGTTGTGGTTGAAGTCGATCGACACGAGCGGCGCGGCGTTGTAGCCGAGAATGCCCTTCAACGCGCCGTTTTCCGATGCTTCCTTCATGATCGCGTTCACTTCATCGACCGTCGTATCGCGCTTCGCGATAAACGACAGATCGACAATCGACACGTTGATGGTCGGAACACGAATCGCGTAGCCATCGAGCTTGCCGTTCAGCTCCGGCAGCACGAGACCGACAGCCGATGCGGCGCCCGTCTTCGTCGGAATCTGGCTGTGCGTGGCCGAACGGGCGCGGCGCAGGTCTTCGTGATACACGTCGGTCAGCACCTGATCGTTCGTGTACGCGTGAATCGTCGTCATCAGCCCGCTTTCGAGCCCGATCTTGTCGTTCAGCGGCTTAACGAGCGGTGCGAGGCAGTTCGTCGTGCACGACGCGTTCGAGATCACCGTGTGCTCGGGCTTCAGCGTTTGATGGTTGACGCCGTAGACGATCGTCGCGTCGACGTCCTTACCGCCCGGCGCCGAGATAATCACTTTCTTCGCGCCGCCCTTCAGGTGCGCGCTCGCCTTTTCCTTCGTCGTGAAGAAACCGGTGCACTCCATCACCACGTCGACACCGAGATCGCCCCACGGCAGTTCAGCCGGGTTGCGATTCGCGAGCACGCGGATCTTGTCGCCGTTCACGACGAGGTTTTCACCGTCCACCTTCACTTCGCCAGGAAAACGGCCGTGCGCGGTGTCGTACTGGGTCAGATGCGCGTTGGTGTTGGCATCGCCGAGGTCGTTGATCGCCACGATCTGGAGGTCGTGTTTCTTGCCGTTCTCATAGAACGCACGCAGCGTGTTTCGGCCAATCCGGCCATAGCCGTTGATTGCGACGCGAATCGTCATTGCTATCTCCTGGTGACTAAAGAAAACCCATACGTTCCGGCTGCGGACCGCGCCACCGCCAGTCGCGTGCATCGTGCGGCACGCAGCGGTAGCGCTTCATGCATCAGCCGAGCGTGGCCTTGACCGTCTCCACTACGTTCTCGACGGTAAAGCCGAAATGCTTGAACAGCGCACCCGCGGGCGCCGATTCGCCGAACGTGTCGATACCGACCACGCCGCCTTCAAGGCCCACGTACTTGCGCCAGTATTCGGTCACACCCGCTTCGATCGCGACGCGCCGTACGCCGGCGGGCAACACGCGTTCGCGATACGCGGCATCCTGCCGGTCGTACACGTTCGTCGACGGCATCGACACGACGCGCGCGGCAATGCCCTCACGCGCGAGCGGCTCGACGGCTTTCATCGCCAGCTCCACTTCGGAGCCCGTCGCGATCAGGATCACCTTACGCGCGGGCACGTCGTCGCTCCAGTCGCGCAGCACGTAGCCGCCCTTTGCAATGTTAGCGATCTGCGCGTCGGTACGCTCTGAGAACTGCAGATTCTGCCGGCTGAAAATCAGGCTCGACGGCCCCTTGTGCTCGATCGACTGCGTCCACGCGACGGCCGTTTCGACGGTATCAGCCGGACGCCATACCGTCATATGCGGAATCAGACGCAAGCTCGCAACATGTTCGACGGACTGGTGCGTCGGGCCGTCTTCACCAAGGCCGATCGAATCGTGCGTAAACACGAAAATGCTCGGCGCCTTCATCAGCGCGGCCACGCGCAACGCGTTACGGCTGTAGTCGGAGAACGTCAGGAACGTGCCGCCGAACGCCTTGTAACCGCCATGCACGGTGATGCCGTTCAGCGCGGCGCTCATGCCGAACTCGCGCACGCCGTAGTTGATGTGATTGCCCCACTGGATGCCGCTCGAGCCTTCCTTGCGCGCGCGCACTGCTTTGCTCGCTTTCCAGTTCGTGAGGTTCGAGCCGGTCAGGTCGGCCGAACCGCCGAGCAGTTCCGGCAGCACCGCGGCGAGGCCTTCGATGGCCTGCTGCGATGCCTTGCGCGTGGCCACGGTTTCCTTGCGCTCGTTCGCGCCGGCAATGATGGCCTGTGCCTTTTGTGCCCAATCAGCGGGCAGCTTGCCGGCCATGCGGCGCTCGAACTCAGCAGCCTCGTTCGGGTACTTCGCCCGGTAGTCGGCGAAACGCTTGTTCCATTCGCCTTCGACATTTGTGCCCGATTCCTTCGCATCCCACGCCGCATACACTTCCTGCGGAATTACGAACGGCTCCCAGCTCCAGCCGATGTTCTTGCGCGTCGCCGCGACTTCGTCCGCGCCGAGCGCCGCGCCGTGCGCGTCGTGCGAGCCCGCCTTGTGCGGCGAACCTTCGCCGATCACCGTCTTGCAGCAGATCAGCGTCGGCTTGTCCGACTGCTTCGCGTTCCTGATTGCCGCGTCGACCGCTTCGACATCGTCGCCCTTCACGTTCGGAATCACGTTCCAGCCGTACGCTTCGAAGCGCTTCGGCGTGTTGTCGTGGAACCAGTTCACGACTTCGCCATCGATCGAGATGCCGTTGTCGTCGTAGAAGCAGATCAGCTTGTTCAGCTTCAGCGTGCCGGCGAACGAACAGGCTTCGTGCGAAATGCCTTCCATCAGGCAGCCGTCGCCAAGGAACACATACGTGTGGTGATCGACGATCTTCGCGTCCGGCTTGTTGAACTCTTCGGCAAGCAGTGCTTCCGCAAGCGCCATACCCACGGAATTCGCCAGACCCTGGCCGAGCGGGCCGGTGGTCGTTTCGACACCTGTGGTCATACCGTACTCGGGGTGACCCGGCGTCTTCGAATGCAATTGACGGAAGTTCTTCAGTTCGTCGATCGGCAGGTCATAGCCGGTCAGATGCAGCAGCGAGTAGAGCAGCATCGAGCCGTGCCCATTCGACAGCACGAAGCGGTCGCGGTCCGCCCAGTGCGGATTCTTCGGGTTGTGACGCAGATGGCGCGACCACAGAGCGACGGCAATTTCCGCCATGCCCATCGGCATGCCGGGGTGGCCGGAGTTCGCCTTCTGCACGGAATCCATCGCCAGCGCGCGGATCGCGTTGGCCATCAGGGAGGTCGGGGCGGGAGAGGAGGTCGTCATGTCAGATCCGGAGAACGAGTCCAAAAAGCAAGGCGCGGGCGGGTTGTCCGGAAGCTTGGCAGCCAGTCAGTCAGCCTCGACGCACATCGGCGGACCTCGACGGCGCCCGCAGGATGGCGCGCGGTGTGGTACGCAATGGCGGCGGTTGGCGCGCTCAGTGGCGCTCAGTGGCGCTCGGTGACGTAAAGGCGGTGGCGCTGGTGATACAAAACGGCCAGGCAATCGGACGAGGCTAGAAAGCGGAATATTCTAACAGATGATCGGCTTTGTCCCCTTTGCAGATGCGGCGTGGCGCGGCCGTACGGCCCTTATAATCGTCGGATTCCAACTCGCCGCGCATCGCCTGCGCAACGCTGCTTTGTGAGCGCCTCGCTACTGTTTCAGCCCGCGCCCGACGCCGTCTACGGTTTTCCGAACGCGCGCCGACTCGTGCGCGTCGATTCGCCGCATCAGCACATCGAGGTGTGGGACACGCCGCAGCTCGGGCGGCTTTTCACGCTCGACGGCCGGCCGATGACATCGAGCGGCGACGAGTTTATCTACCACGAATGCATGACGCAGCCGGCCGCGCTGACCCATCCGGCACCGCGCGCGGCGCTGGTGCTCGGCGGCGGCGACGGCGGTGCGGCGAAACAGTTGCTCGCGCATCGGAGCATCGAGCGGATCGTCGTCGCCGAACTCGATGCCGAAGTGGTGCGGCTCACGCGCGAGCATTTGCCCGACGTGCACGGCGGCGCGCTCGACGATCCGCGTGTCGAGCTCGTGATCGGCGATGCAGCGGAATATGTAGCGCGACAGATTGCAGGCGCTTCGCACGCGAACAGGGCGTTATTCGATCTCGTCGTGTTCGATCTGACGCCGCCCGATTCACCGGCCGCAGGCCTGTATACGCCAGCGTTCCTCACCGGTCTGAAACGCATCCTCGCGCCAACCGCAGCCGTCTCACTGCATCTCGGCTCACCGTATTTTCATGCGGCGCGCGTCGCCGCATTACTGGAGAATTTGCGGCAGATATTCGCGGTGGTTCGCCCGCTCGCGGCCTATGTACCCCTCTACGGTTCGCTATGGATGATGGCTATCGCGAGCGATACGCTCGACGCTGCTGCGCTCACCGCGCACGAGCTTTCCGCACGGCTCGCGCAACGCGGTCTGCACGCACTGCGCTTCTACGATGCGGCAACGCACGCGGCGCTGTTCGCCGCGCCGCATTCAGTGCGCGATAAACTAGGCCGATTCTTAAAGCCGTCGCGATGACAGTCATGCACAATGCCCCGCTCCGTGAGTCGCCGCAATCCGGCCCGGCAACGAAGCCTCCAGCAGCAGACGGCGACGACGAGACGACGCAAAGATTCAGGAGAGCTCGATGACTTCCCCACGCCCAGCCGGAGTGCCGTGGTTGACGCCGTATCTGACGGTCCGCGACGCGCGCATCGCGATCGCGTTTTACGAGACCGCGCTCGGCTTTCGCGTGCGCGATAGCGTGCACGACGACGGCGCACTGATGCACGTCGAGATGACCTATCGCGACCAGTTGATCGTGATGTTCGCGCCGGAGGGCGCATTCGGCTCGAAGGCGATGACACCGAAAAGCGCGAACGCAATCGCACCGCAGTCTTTCTACCTTTACGTCGACGACGTCGATGCGGTGTTTGCCCGGGCAGTCGCGGCCGGTGCGAAATCGTTGAGCGAGCCGCAAGATCAATTCTGGGGCGATCGCTTCGCGCAAATCGAAGACCCCGATGGGTACCGCTGGGCGCTCGCTCGCCATCTGTCGTGAATCAATGAGAACTTCGCTTATGCCCCGCTTTTTCGTCGGGACCGCGCTCACGGCCGGCGACGTCGTCGCGCTGCCCGACGACGTCAATCGACATGTTCAGGTGTTGCGCCTCCAGCCAGGCGACACGATCACGCTCTTTAACGGCATGGGCGGCGAGTACGGCGCGGAAGTCGTCGAGATGGAACGGCGCGGGTCGACCGTGCGCCTCGGCGAATTCCGCGATGTCGAAGCTGAGCCGCCCTATCACCTGACGCTCGCGCAGGGCATCGCGGGCAGCGACAAGATGGACTGGTTGATCGAGAAGGCGGTCGAACTCGGCGCCTCCGCGTTCGCGCCGCTGACCACGACGCGCAGCGTGGTGCGCTTGTCCGGCGAACGCGCGCAGCGGCGTCAGGTGCATTGGCAGCGCATCGTACAGGCGTCTTGCGAGCAATGCGGACGCAATCGTCTGCCGGAGGTGCTGCCGACGCGCGAACTCGCGACATGGCTCGGCTCGATGCCAAAAGAACCGGAAAACGGCGAACTGCGCCTGCTGTTGTCGCCGCGCGCAAGCGTGCCGTTTTCCGCACTGACACACGAGCCGCCGAAGCTTCGGGCATTGGTGCTGATCGGACCGGAAGGCGGCTTTTCAGCCGCGGAGGAAGCCGCCGCGACGAGCCACGGTTTCACGGCGGTCGGCTTGGGCCCGCGCGTGCTGCGGACCGAAACGGCTGGCATCGCGGTGTTATCCGCGTTGGCGGCGCGCTGGGGCGGCTGGTGAACAGCAGACTGGTTAGCAACCCACCGCACACAACGCCATTGACGAAGAAAGACGAAAGGGCCCGCCAATCAAATCAGCGAGCCCTTTTGCTGAAAGCAGTTGCGCGCGTGACCCGTTGCTGATCGGTTTCGCTTTATCGAAAAACCGAACCGCACGCGGCCGGATCTTTCACGCGAACGAGTAGAACACCCGGAAAGCGACCTTCCGCTCGGCCCAGAACTCCGCAGCCTCACGGAACACGTCGAGCAGCGTTTCGCGCGCTTCCTTGTCGAATTTCTGCGCGACCGGCAGCGCCTCGAGCACGATCACAAAGCCCGGCTGAGTGCCCGCCTTCGCGACGAGGTCAGTCAGACAGTCGTACAGCGCGTCGTAATTCTTGCCGAAATGCTTCGGAAACAGGAACGACGTCGCAATGGTTTCCATCACTTCCTGTTTGCTTTGTGCGTTTCCACAGCACGCAAACAGGAAATGCTGGCCGAGTTTCTGCGCTTCATCGGCCAGGTCCTGCACACGAAAAGCGCGAATCGACTGTACGAGGTTCGGTCGTACGGTCGCGAAAAGACTCATGGATTCCTCATTCGATGAATGCGCCGTACCGGCTTGCTGCTCGACCGTGCCGCCCTGACCCTCGCCGGCCTCGCGCATCTGCATCACGCGTTGGAACAGATTACCGTCGCCGGACGTAAAAAGATCTCTCGCGACTTTGCGGTCGTGTGCGTAGATGTTGTCGCTCATGCCGTGTGTCCCGAAGTCATTCAATGATGCGATTAAAACTGGCGTAGTGATCGTCGCTGTAATAACAGTTGTCGGTTCGCCTTGGCGGACCGCCACAGACAATGCGGCGCGCTCCGCGATTATGGGCATGCGGCGTGGGAACGGTGTATTCGTGGTAATAGCCCCGCTGGCGCGACGGCAGCAACCGCTCGCGGTTGCCGAATACGACGCCATCCTTCTCATACGGGTAAGGCCCACCTGCCGCAATCAAGTTCAATGTTTTGACTGCTTCCGGCGGCAACTGCGCCACCGAGACGGTGCCAGTGCTGCCCAGTGCCGTGATGTCGCGGCCAAAAGCCACAGAACCGACGACAGGCGCAAAACCGCTGCACAGACCGCCGACCGACAGGACGGCGACCAGCACGCCGTTGCGAAGCCACCTGCGTGCCATGAATTCAGGGTTCCCGCTGTTAGATCACGAGTTCGACGACCATGAAAGTCGTAAGGGTATCGCTAAAGCACCCTGGAAGCAACGTTCGTTCGGAAAATGAAAGGTTTTGCTCGTATCGACCCCGGAAAGTGCGTGGAAAGTGACGCGTCGCACGCGCTGCTGCACTGACAACTCTTGACAGATTTCTTAACTCAAACAAGATAAAATTAAACCAAGGCGGAGATGCGGGGCAAATACCTCATGCCTCCTTGCCCCGGGCGTTCCGCAAAACGGAATGCCAGCATCCGGCCTTTTTTGGGTGATTCAATCCCCTGCTCACCCTCAGGCGTGCCCGTTGCGGGCACGCCCTTTTTTGAGGGCGAAGGGTTTGCCGGTTTGCCGGCGTAAGCGACGTGAACTGTGCCGTGACCGCGCGTAAAAAAACGCCGCGGTTCGCTAATGCTCAACCGCGGCGGTCTGACGTCGGATCGGTCGTCGGTCTAACGCGTGGCGTTCGCGTCCGCGACGAGCAGCGCCGTCATGTTGACGATTCGTCGCACGGTCGCCGATGCGGTCAACACGGCCACCGGCTGTGCTGCGCCGAGCAGCATCGGACCGATCGCGATGTTGTTGCCCGCCGCCGTCTTCAGCAGGTTGTACGAGATGTTCGCCGCATCGATGTTCGGCAGCACGAGCAGATTGGCATCGCCTTCGAGCGTCGACTCCGGGAGAATTTCGCGGCGCAGATTCGCATCGAGTGCGACGTCGCCATGCATTTCACCATCCACTTGCAGGTCCGGTGCGTGCTCCTTCAGCAGTGCAAGCAGCTCGCGCATCTTCTGCGCGGACGGTGCGTGACTTGTGCCGAAATTCGAATGCGACAGCAACGCGATCTTCGGCACGATACCGAAGCGGCGCACTTCTTCGGCCGCCATGATCGTGATTTCGCACAGTTGCGCCGGCGTCGGATCGACGTTCACGTGCGTGTCGACGAGGAAAATCTGCCGGTTCGGCAACACCAGCGCGTTCATCGCCGCATAGACGCTCGCGCCTTCCTTCTTGCCTATCACCTGGTCGATGAAATGCAGATGGCGATGCGTGGTGCTGATCGTGCCGCAAATCATCCCGTCCGCTTCGCCCTTCTTCACGAGCATCGAACCGATCAGTGTGGTGCGGCGGCGCATTTCGAGCTTCGCCATCTGCTCACTGATGCCCTTGCGCGACATCATCTTCGCGTAGGTCTGCCAGAAGTCGCGATAGCGCTCGTCGTGATCCGTGTTGACGATCGTGTAGTCCTGCCCCGACACGAGACGCAGTCCATAGCGCGCAATGCGCTGCTCGATCACGGCCGGCCGGCCGATCAGCACCGGCTTTGCGATCTTCTCGTCGACGATGATCTGCACCGCGCGCAGCACGCGCTCTTCCTCGCCTTCCGCGAACACGATGCGCTTCTTCTCCGGCTCGACGCTGCGCGCAAGCTGGAAAATCGGTTTCATCGTATTGCCGCTGTGATAGACGAACTGCTGCAGATGCTGTTCGTACGCGTCCATGTCTTCGATCGGACGGGTCGCGACGCCGGAGTCCATCGCGGCCTTCGCGACAGCCGGCGCGACCTTGACGATCAGCCGCGGATCGAACGGCTTCGGAATCAGGTAGTCCGGCCCGAACGACAGATCCTGAATACCGTACGCGGTCGCGACGATATCGCTTTGTTCCTGGCGTGCCAGTTCGGCAATCGCGTTCACCGCGGCGATTTCCATCTCACGCGTGATAGTCGTTGCGCCCGCATCCAATGCGCCGCGGAAGATGAAAGGGAAGCACAGAACGTTGTTGACCTGGTTCGGATAGTCGGTGCGGCCGGTCGCGATCACTGCATCCGGACGCGCTTCGCGTGCGTCCTCAGGCAGGATTTCCGGCGTCGGGTTCGCCAGCGCCAGAATAAGCGGCTTGTCGGCCATGCCCTTGACCATCTCCTTCTTCAGCACGCCTGCGGCCGACAAACCGAGAAACACATCGGCGCCGCCGATCACTTCAGACAGCGTGCGCGCGTTCGTTTCGCGTGCGAAGCGTTCCTTGTCCGGATCCATCAGCTCAGTGCGGCCTTTGTAGACCACGCCGGCCAGGTCCGTCACGGTGATGTTATCGAGCGGCAGGCCGAGATCGACAAGCAGATCCAGACACGCGAGCGCCGCGGCACCCGCGCCCGACGCAACCAGCTTCACTTCGCGAATATTCTTGTTGACCACTTTCAGGCCATTCAGGATCGCGGCGGCAACGACGATCGCAGTACCGTGCTGGTCGTCGTGGAAGACCGGGATTTTCATCCGCTTGCGGCATTCACGCTCGACGATGAAGCAATCCGGCGCCTTGATGTCTTCGAGATTGATACCGCCGAACGTCGGCTCGAGCGCGGCAATCACGTCGACCAGCTTGTGCGGGTCCATCTCGTTCAGCTCGATGTCGAACACGTCGATGCCGGCGAACTTCTTGAAGAGCGCAGCCTTGCCTTCCATCACCGGCTTCGACGCGAGCGGGCCGATATTGCCGAGGCCGAGCACCGCCGTACCGTTCGTGACCACGCCGACCAGGTTGCTGCGCGCGGTGAAGCGCGCCGCATTCAGCGGGTTCTCGACGATTTCTTCACACGCGAATGCGACACCCGGCGAATACGCCAGCGCGAGATCGCGCTGATTGATCATCTGCTTCGTGGGAGTGACTGCGATCTTCCCCGGAGTCGGAAATTCGTGATAATCGAGCGCAGCTTCACGGAGTTTGCTATTGGCGGAATTCGACATAAGCGAGCCTGAATTGGCGGATTAGAATAGAAGTTCGACGGCATTGTAGCGCCAATCCCACAGTACGAGCCTTTCATTCCGAGTACAACCGCTGCGGCCGAAATGGAGCTAAAAGGCGCTCTGCGCCGATCGCATTGCAACGTTCACAGGTGTGTAGTTATCTTGAATGCAATGCACGGCTTCGGTCGCTAACCGTACCCCGGCACCCATGCCCAAGCTTTCAGAGTTCTCGTTGATCGACCGCTTCTTTGCGCGCCGTGCGGCCCGTGCGCGTGCATCCGCCGGCGCCGGACGCACCGCGCACGCCGCGACGCTCGGCATTGGCGACGATTGCGCGCTGCTCTCTCCACCCGCGGGCGAAACGCTCGCAATATCGACTGACATGCTGGTCGAAGGCCGTCACTTCTTCGCCGATATCGATCCGCGCGCGCTCGGCCATAAAGCGCTCGCAGTGAACCTGTCGGATCTCGCCGCGATGGGCGCGAAGCCGCAGTCGTTCACGCTCGCGTTCTCGCTGCCGCGCGCGGACGAAGCGTGGCTCGCCGCGTTCAGCGATGGGCTGTTCGAACTCGCCGAGCGGTTCGATTGCGAACTGATCGGCGGCGACACGACAGCCGGTCCGCTCAATTTGTGCATCACCGTTTTCGGTTCGGTGCCGCCGCATGTTGCACTGCGGCGCGACGCGGCTCTCCCCGGCGACGACATCTGGGTCTCCGGCACGCTCGGCGACGCACGCGCGGGGCTCGGTGTCGCACGTGGCGAGTGGCGAGCGGCCGATGCCGGCGACGCCGCGACATTCCGTCACGCACTCGAGCGCCCTGAGCCGCGCATCGCGCTCGGTCTCGCGCTACGCGGCATCGCGCACGCGGCACTCGACCTCTCCGACGGCCTCGCAGGCGATCTGATGCATATTCTCGAGCGCTCGCAGATGAATGCGAGCGTCAACGTCGACGCGCTGCCGCGCTCCGCGGCGCTGAGCCGTCTGCCGCCCGATGTGCAGCGCCGCTGCACGATAGCGGGCGGCGACGATTACGAGCTTTGCTTCACCGCGCCGCCCGCCGCGCGCGCATCAATTGAAAAAGTGAGTGACAACGTGGGCCTATGTACGACTCGCGTCGGTACAATAAACGCTTCCGATTCGTCCGACTCGCCGCCCACGATCGCATGGCACGACGCAGCGGGCGCGCGGCTTACATTGACGTTGCAAGGCTTCGATCATTTCCATGCAGACTGAACCTTCCGTCGGTTCGACACGCGGTCCCGCGGTAGACGGCGCGTCATCGGGCGCTTCGGTGCCGCGCGATGCACATGCCGTCGACAACCGCAGACCACGCGAGCCGCGCCCGCGCCGCGCGACGGCCCGCTTCATGTTGTCGCATCCGTTGCACCTGTTCTCGCTCGGCTTCGGCAGCGGGCTATCGCCGATCATGCCGGGTACGATCGGTACGCTGTTCGCATGGGCATCGTTCGCGCTGTTCGCGGACAGGCTGACGGTGATCGAATGGGGCGTTCTGATCGTCGCCGGTTTCTTCGGCGGAATCGCGGTCTGCGGGTTTACAGCGAACCGGCTTGGCATCGACGATCCATCACCGGTCGTTTGGGACGAAATCGTTGCATTCTGGCTCGTGCTGCTAATGGTCACACCGGTATCGTTCACGGGCCAGCTGTGGGCGTTTGTACTGTTCCGTTTCTTCGATATGGTGAAACCGCCGCCCATCCGATATTTCGACCGCAGACTGAAAGGCGGCTTCGGCATCATGTTCGATGATCTCGTCGCCGCGTTTTTCACGCTGCTGGTGATTGCGTTGTGGCGAATGGCGGTCTGAACGGCGCACATCGTCTGACGGTTGCCCGGTCGTCGTAACGGAACCGTAACGCAGCCGTAACGGAACCGCGGCGCGAAACGTCGTGCCTCAAGCTGGATACAAGCGCTGGATATAAGCATGCCTACCGATACCGTCGTCCACCAACTCGCGATTCGCGCCGGCAACCGATTGCGCGATGAGCGCCTGATGCTCGCGACTGCCGAGTCGTGCACGGGCGGCATGGTCGCGACTGCAATTACCGACATTTCAGGTAGTAGCGGCTGGTTCGAGCGTGGCTTCGTCACGTATTCGAATCAGGCGAAGAGCGAAATGATCGGCGTGCCGGCCGACATGATCGAAAAGCATGGCGCGGTCAGCGAGCCGGTCGCGCGCGCGATGGCTGAAGGCGCGCTGCGCAATAGCCGCGCGCAGGTGTCGCTCGCGATTACCGGCGTCGCCGGACCGGGTGGCGGCACGGAGACGAAGCCAGTCGGCATGGTGTCGTTTGGCTGGAGCAACCGTCTGCACACGGTGGTGGAGACGCTCGTATTCAAGGGCGATCGCGAACGGATTCGCGTGCAGGCGGCCGAACATGCGTTGCGCGGCCTGCTCAAATTGCTGGATGAAAGGGAGCGCTGAGACGTTCTATGGTTGATGTCCGATCCTTCAACGTCCGTTGCGCGCACCACTAGCGCATTTCAGCCATGTCCACGAATGCCCATTCTCAGAACGATCTGATTCGCCGCTTCGGTTTGTTGCCTCATCCGGAAGGCGGCTATTACCGCGAGACTTATCGCGCGACGCAGACCATCCATCGTCAGGAAAATGCAAACGAGCGGCGCTCGGCATCGACGGCGATTTACTACATGCTGTGCGACGGCGCGCATTCCGCGTGGCACCGGCTAAAGTCCGATGAAATCTGGCATTTCTATGCGGGGGAACCGCTGAATGTGCATGTACTTGACGGTCAAGGGAAGCTGACCACGCATCGTCTGGGCAACACGCTCACGCATCCGGACACCGTGTTTCAGGCGGTCGTGCTGGCGGGCGACTGGTTTGCGGCCGAATGCGAGGACCCGGAGAGCTTCGCGGTGGTCGGCTGCACGGTCGCGCCGGGCTTCGAATTCAGTGAGTTCGAAGTGGCCGACGTCGGACAGTTGCAGGTGCAGTACCCCGCGCATCGGGAACTGATTGCGCGGCTCGGGCCGGCGACAGGCGGCGAGTAAAAGCGGCGCGAAGAAGCGTGCGGCGTTGTCGCGACACGCGACAGGAAACACCGCGGAAATTCAGGCTGCTTCGAGTGCGATGCGTGCTGCGGGATCACCGATACGCGTTAATCCCATCCCGCGTCTTCTGCGCGGCCAGCGCGGCCGCGTCCGCGTAATCATCCCCATTGCCCGCATAGATAATCGCGCGCGACGAGTTGATCAGCATCCCCGTGCCCGCCGCCGTACGCCCCGCGCGCACCGTCGCTTCGACATCGCCGCCCTGCGCACCGATGCCCGGAATCAGCAACGGCATATCGCCGACCAGGCTACGCACCAATTCGATTTCTTTCGGGAACGTTGCACCCACCACGAGTCCCAACTGGCCGTTGGTGTTCCACTTCTCTGCCGCGCGCTGCGCGACGGTCTGATATAGCGGCCGTCCGCCGACATCGAGAAACTGCAGATCGGAGCCGCCCGGATTCGACGTCCGGCACAGCACGATCACGCCTTTGTCCTTGTGTTCAAGGTACGGTTCAAGCGAATCGAAGCCCATATACGGGTTGACCGTCACCGCATCCGCGCGATACCGCTCGAACGCTTCACGTGCGTACTGCTCGGCGGTGCTGCCGATGTCGCCGCGCTTGGCGTCGAGGATCACCGGCAATGCCGGGTGTTTCAGATGAATATGCGCGATCAGCTGCTCGAGCTGATCCTCCGCGCGGTGCGCGGCGAAATAGGCGATCTGTGGCTTGAATGCGCAAGCAAACGGCGCGGTCGCATCGACGATCTTGCGGCAAAAATCGAAGATCGCGTCCGACCGGTTCGCAAGCGCGCCAGGAAACTTTGTCGGTTCCGGATCGAGCCCTACGCACAGCAGCGAGTTCGTGTTTTGCCAGGCGAGATGAAGCGTCTGAATGAAGGTGGACATGGTGGAACCCGCGCGGGCATGGTGTGCAGATGAGGGGCGTATTTTACCCGCCTCTGCCGCAGCCTCTACGAGCGACGCGCGGTACCCGCATGCGACGCACGCCGCGGTTGCCGTGCTGGTGCCGTGCTGTCGTACCGCCGTTGCCCCGTTGCCGTGCTCGCGCGTTACTGCCGCCGCGCGCTGCGCCCGCCCGCCACCGCGCGCAACCCCGTGTGCTCGACGGTAAACCGGAACGTGCGCGACAACTGTTCGCCGCGCGCGAGCAGCGTCATCCCATGCTCAGCGGCCCCGCCGGGCAGATTCATCGCGTTGATCGGATGGTCGACCGGCTCGAAGCAGAAAAAGTCCTCACCGGGCGGCGTGTACAGCACATAGCAATCGGTGCTCGACGACACCGTCAGCGACAGCCGCCGTTTCTGCCACACGACCGCCGCGCGCCCGCTCCAGTCGGTAAACGCGTGATTGACCATCGAACCCGGCAGCGGATACGCAACGCCGAACTGCCACGCGGGCGGGGCCGGCACATGCCGCACCGGCAGCCAATCGTCGCCGGACAGCCACAAGCCCGCGGCGGCGGCCGACAGTTGCGTGTCGCCGTCGCGCACCAGAAACGGATGCACGCCCAGCCCGAACGGCAGCGTGTCGCGTCCGACGTTTTCGATGTCGAGCGTGATCACGAGTGTCGGACCATCGAGCGCATAGCTCTGCGTCGCGCGATACGCGTACGGCTTGCCATCGCTGCGATCGAGCGTCAGACGCACACTGTCCTGGTCCGCTTCGGCAACCTGCCACGACGCGAGCCAACCGTCGCCGTGAATCGGCAGTGCTTCGCCGGCGCGATTGCACGGCACCTCGACCGTGCGGCCGCCGACGCTGAACCGCCCGCCGCCGATCCGGTTCGAGTACGGCAGCAGCGAATAGCACGCGAGTTCGTTCGCATCGGTCTGTCCGTTGACGTGCCGGCAGCGCCGGAACACCGGCACCAGATTGCCTTCGCTGCGCCAGTCGAAACGGGTCAGGCCGCCGCCCAGACGGGGCGCGACATCGACGCGCAAATGCGCATTGGCCAGCGTCAGACAGTCAACCTCGCCCACGCCCGACGCGCCGATCGCAACCGCCGAGGTGCTCGGGCCGGCCAGCACCGGATTAGTCGCCGCCTGGAGACGCGCGCGGCGCGTTTGAGTGGGGGAAGAAGACGCGGACGAAGACGGGACAGCAGAATTCGCGACAGTCATATCAAAGCTCCCTCGAGAGGCATCGAATGTCGCCGTCGGCGGACGGCGGCTTATGCGGGCAACGCGGCGAACCGGCCGCCTCTTTGGATCTGTGCTGCGTGCTGCGAACTGCCCTGCTTCAAGCGGATCAAGCGAAGTAACGCTAGTCGAAACAAATGAACCACGCGTTAAAAGCGCGGTGGCGTGCAACGCCCGCCACCGAAAAACCAGACCGGCACGCAGCGGCTAATCGGTTCACCGAGCAGTGCCGTTTTTCACCGGCGCTCCCTCGAACAGCGCCTCCGGCAAACCACGCCGCGCCGGCGTCGCGACGAACACACCGCCCGCGAGAGAATCCGCGCGCAGCGCGTCGGCATCGAGACCGACACGCGCACTCGTCACATACAGCGTCGAAAGCCGCGCCCCCCCCAATGCGACACAGCTAGGCTGCGCGGTCGGTACGATCACGCGCTCCGTTTCGACGCCGTTCGCGTCGTAGCGAACGACCCGGCTGCCGCCCCAATGGGCGTTCCACAAGCCGCCTTCGGCATCGACCGTCGAGCCGTCGGGTTCGCCGGTTTTATCGGTCAGCCGCACAAACAGGCGCTCGTTCTCAACACGGCCATCCGCGCGGTAATCGCATACGCGAATCTCGCGGGTCGGCGAATCGCAGAAGTACATCGTCGCGCCGTCCGGGCTGAACGCAATGCTGTTCGAAATTGCCGGCGCCGGCAACGGCAGCCGTTCGAGCGTCAGATCGCGATTGAGCCGGTAGAAGCCGCCGATCGGCCGCGCGCGCGAGCCTTCGTCTTTGGTGCCGAACACGAAACGGCCCTGGCGGTCGCACCGGCCATCGTTCACGCGCGTGTTCAGACCTGGTTCGACGTCGACGATCGTCTCGATCTCGCCGGTCGCCAGATCGAAGAATGCGAGACGCGACGCCAGCCCGAGCAGCAGGTAATGCGGATCGGCGCACAGCGCAAAGGTCGCGAGCCGCTCCGGCATCGTCCACGACGTGCTGCGTTTCGCGGTCGGATCGTAGCGCCACAGCCGCGCGCCTTCGATGTCGGTCCAGTAGAACTGGCCGCTACGCGCGCACCACGTCGCGCCTTCGCCGAGCGCGCATTTCGCGTCGATCGCGAGCACCGCGCGCTGCGCTTGTCCATTCTGTTGTTTGTCCGATTGCATCACTGACGTACCGCTCATGCCCACCCTCCGTCGACAATCATGTCCTGTGCGGTAATCATCCGGCTGTCGTCGGCGGCGAGAAACAGCGCCATCCGTGCAAGATCGTCCGGCATCAGTTCCGCATCGATGCACTGCCCTTCCTTGATCGCGCGGCGCCCCGCGTCGTCAAGCCAAAGGCGCTTCTGTTTTTCCGTCATCACCCAGCCGGGCACCAGCGAGTTAACCCGGATACCGAACGCGCCAAGGTCGCGCGCGAGTCCGCGCGTCAGACCTTGTACCGCTGATTTCGCCATCACGTAAACTGGATAGTTGCCATTTTTCAACATCCAGCTGATCGAGCCGAGGTTGATAATCGAGCCGCCGCGGGCCGCTTTCATATCGTCAACCACCGCCTGCGCGGCAAAAAACTGATGCCGCACGTTCACCGCGATGCCCGCATCGAACGACTGCGGCGTGACTTCCGTGATCGTGTGGCGTTTGTCGTTCGCCGCATTGTTGACCAGCACCGCAAGCGGCCCGATCGCCGCGCGCACGTCGGCGATCGCCTTGCGCAGCGCGTCGATATCGGTCACATCGCAGCGCGCGAACAGCGGCTTATGACGCGAATCGCCGAGTTCATCGGCAAGCGCATCGCCCGCCGTTTCGTCGATATCGAAGAACGCGACGCGCGCGCCCTGCGCGGCGAAATGCTCGACGAACGACGCGCCGATGCCGGTCGCGCCGCCCGTGATCAGCACCGTGCGGTCCGTCAGGCTCGGATAGTGCGCATAGGCGTCGCTTGCATGCCGTGCGCTTGCGTTAGCGGGAGACGACATCGTTCGATTCCGTTGGGTTCGGTTGGTCAAAAGTCGCTTTTTTAAAGCTCGCTTACCGTGTCTATCACGCGCCGCGCGTCAATCAATCGCGCGAGCCGCGGTTCTTCAACTGATCGAGCAGCACCGCCGCGAGCAGGATCGCGCCGCGCACGAGGTACTGATAGAACGCGTCGATGTTCAGCAGGTTCATCACGTTCTCGACGGTACCCATGATCAGCACGCCGATCACGACCCCCGAGATCGTCGCGCGACCACCCAGCAGCGACACGCCGCCGAGCACACACGCGGAGATCACGTTGAGCTCGAAGCCTTCCGCCGCGTTCGGCTGGCCCGACGTAATACGCGACGCAAGGATCACACCGGCCAACGCGGTCACCGCGCCCTGAATCAGGAAGATATAGACGCGCGTACGCTCGACATTGATACCGGCGAGGCGCGACGCTTCCGGATTTCCGCCGATCGCAAGCGTATTACGGCCATACACGGTCTGATTGAGCATCACGCCGAACACGATGAAGCAGACCAGCGTGACCCAGATCGGCAGCGACACGCCAAAGAAGGTCAGGCCGCCCAGCGCGATAAACGTATCCGACGACACGCCGACCGCCTGCCCGTGCGACGCGATAAAGCCGAGGCCGCGCACGATTTCCATCGTTGCGAGCGTCGTGATCAGCGCGTTGATGCGCAGATACGCGATCACCGCGCCGTTCACGAAGCCGATCACCGCGCCCGCGAACACCGCGGCCACGATCGCAATAAACGTGTTGCCGGTCGCATTCAGCACCATCGCGCACAACACACCGGCAAACGCGACCGTCGACCCCACGGACAGGTCGAAATCGCGCGACGCGAGACAGAACATCATCGTGCACGCGACCATGCCGATCTGCGAGATCGACAACGCGAGACCGAGCATGTTCTCGATCGAGAAGAAGTGCTCGACCGTCAGCGACATCGTGATGAACATCACGACGAAGATCACGATCAGGCTGTACTCGGTAATCTGCTGCCACCATTTCTGGCGATCGCTCGCCTGTGGAATCAGCGCTTCAGCGGCGCTTTTCGCCGCCTGTTGCGCGAGGTTTTCTCCAGCGTGTTGCATTTCATTGCTCCTCGGCCTTCTTTGGCACTCATGCCGCCTGCGCGGTTTCAGATACTGTCGAACTCTTCGGCAATGCAAGGCTCAGCACCGATTGCTCGGTGGCCGCGCCGCGCGCCAGTTCCCCGGAAATGCGGCCTTGCCGCATCACGACAATGCGATCGGAAACGCCCAGCACTTCCGGCAACTCCGACGAAATCATCACGATCGCGCAGCCGCGTTCCGCAAGCTGATAGATCACGTTGTAAATCTCATGCTTCGCACCGACGTCGATGCCGCGCGTCGGTTCGTCGAGGATCACGACCTTCAGGTCCGGTTCCGCGAGCCAGCGCGACAGAATCGCCTTTTGCTGGTTACCGCCGGACAGGAAGCGAATCTTCTGACGGCGGCTGGGCGTCTTGATCTTCAGCAGCTTGATAAAGCGGTCCGCGGTTTCCGCCTCCTTCTTGCGATCGAGAAAAATGCCCGCGCGCAAAAAGTGGCGCCGGCAACTGATGTTGATGTTCTCCGCCACCGACGCGATCGCGACAATGCCCTCTTCCTTGCGGTCTTCGGGGCACAACACGATGCCCTGGCGAATCGCATCGCCGGCGCTTTTCACCTTGATCGGCTTGCCGTCGAGCGTGAGCTGACCGCCCTTTTTCGGATCGTCGCCGTAGATCAGATGCATCAGCTCGCTGCGCCCCGCGCCGACCAGACCGAAGAACCCGACAATCTCTCCGCGCCGCACTTCGAAGCTGGCCGGCTCGGTGAGCGGCTTGCCTTCGATGCCCTTCGCCGAGAATCGCACTTCGCCGAGCGCGCGCGGTGTGTAGCTATAGATGTCCGAGATTTCCCGGCCCACCATTTCGCTGACGATCGTATCGCGGCTCACGCCTTCGAGCGTCTCATGCGACGCGACCTTGCGGCCGTCGCGGAAAATCGTGCAGGCGTCGCACAGCTGATAGATCTCGTCCATCCGGTGCGAGATATAGATCAACGCGCGGTTGTCCGCGCGCAGGTCGCGCACCAGCTTGAACAGCACTTCGGTTTCGCGATGCGACAGCGAGCTGGTCGGCTCGTCGAGCGCAATCACACGCGCATTGCGCATCAGCGCCTTGCAGATTTCGACCATCTGCCGCTGCGCGATCGACAGCTTGCGCAGCTTCGCGTCCGGATTGAGTTCGACGCCCATCGCCGCCAGCTGCTCGCGAACGTAGCGCTTCGCGTAGCGCTTGTTCACCCAGCCGAGCGAATTCGGCAAGCGGCCGAGCATCAGGTTTTCGGCCACCGTCAGATCCGGCACGTACTGCAATTCCTGGTGAATCACCGCGATGCCGGCCGCAATCGACGCACCGGCACTGCCGAAATGCACTTCGTTGCCGTCGATCAATACACACCCCGAGTCCGGCTGATATTCGCCGCCGAGGATTTTCAGCAGGGTCGATTTCCCTGCGCCGTTCTCGCCCATCAGGCCGTGCACCTGGCCCGCATGCACGTCGAACGAAATGCCGTCGAGCGCACGTACGCCTGGAAACACCTTGCCGATATTGTCAAAACGCAGCGTCGCTGACACTTCGCCTCCTGTTGCCACTGGGTTTGCCGTATGCAAACCGTTTATGCAATCCACTGATGCAAACCGTTTCCGCAAAACGCGCGGACGTGCTCGCCGTCCACGCGCTTTGCCGTTGCTACGTTGCTACTTCTCACGTCGGCTGCTACGCACAGCCATTACTTCGACGCGAGACCCATCTCCTTACGCACTTCCGCCACGTTGTCGCGCGTGGCCAGCATGCCGGTCGTCAGCGTCAGCAGCGGCGGCTCCTTGCCTTGCGTGATCCATGCGTACATCAGGTCGGAGGTTTCCTCGCCGTGGCGCTTCGGGCTGATGATCACGGTGCCGTAGAAGCCCGTCGGTTGCGGCTTCTTGAACTCGTTCAGTGCCGAATCCGAACCGCCGATACCGATGCCGATCATGTTGTCGGCTTTGAAGCCGCGGCCTTCAGCAGCGCGCACTGCGCCGAGCACCGCTTCGTCGTTCAGGCCGTATGCGACCCAGTGCTTGAACTGCGGGTTCTTCGTCAGCGCGATGTTTGCCGCGTTGAACGCGTTCTCCGTGTCGGTCTTCGCTTGCGGCGCGGCGACGATGTTCGCCTTCGGGAAGCCCGCGGCGACCAGCGCATCGGTCGCACCGGCGGTGCGGTCATGCGCGGTCGGCAGCTGCTCGTAGGTCACGTCGATTGCGCCGACGTCCTTCATGTCCCAGCCGCGCTTCTTGATCTCGGCGGCGATGCCGTCACCGACCTGCTTGCCGATGTTGTACGCGGAGATGCCCATATGCGGCACCGACTCGATCGGCTTGCCCGCACCGTCGACGAGGCGGTCATCCACCGTCATCATCTTCAGGCCATCGGCCTTGGCCTTCGCGACGATCCCCGGCCCGAGCTTCACGTCCGGCGTGCAGATCACAAAGCCTTGCGCCTTCTGCGCAGCGAGGTTGTCGATCGCGCTCATCACCTTCTCGCCCGACGGCGCACCGATCTTCACCAGCGTGAAGCCCTTCTCCTTGGCCGCGATTTCGGCAAATTTCCATTCGTCCTGGAACCACGGCTCTTCCGGCTGCTTCACGAGGAAGCCGATCTTCACCTGATCGGCTGCCTGCGCGACCGGCGCATTGAACAGCACCGCCGTCGCGGCCGCTGCGAGCGTGAGGAATATTCTGCGTTTCATATTGCGTGTCTCCTGACTAGGTAACGAGAAGGTTATCGGCCGCGTCTTCTTGTACCGGAACTGACACACGCGGCCAGCGCGTCAACCGGTTCACTTTGCTCGCCACGTTTGCGTTGGCGCTTTTTGCTGTGCTTCTGACTGCGCGTTTTGCTGCTTTTACTTTTTGCGGCTTTTACTTTTGCGGTCTATCAATCGTGATACAGCGCGGAGCGCCCGCCATCGACGGTAATGCAGCTCGCGTTGATAAACGGCGCTTCATCGGACGCGAGAAACACGGCGGTCATCGCCACTTCATCGGGACGGCCGATGCGCTTCATCGGCTGCAAGTCGAGCGTCGCCTGCTGCGCGGCGGCCGGGTCCGGCTGGTTATCCCACCAGTCGCGCGTCAACTGCGTTTCGATATAGCCGGGTGCAATCGCATTCACGCGCACATGACGCGGCGCATATTCGATGCCGAGCGCGCGCGTCAGGCCAATCACGCCGTGTTTGGCAACCGGATACGGAAAGCAGCCCGGAATGATCTTGAATGAGTGCGTCGACGCGATATTCACGATGCTGCCGCGGCCGCGCTCGACCATGCCCGGCAGCGCCGCGCGACAGCCGTTCCAGACGCCGTCGAGATCGACTGCGAAACAGCGGCGCCAATCATCGTCGGTCATCGTCAGCGGATCGCAGAACACGTTGATGCCGGCATTGTTCACGAGCACGTCGAGCGGGCCGAACGCGCGTTGCGCTTCGTCGACTGCATGCTGCACGGAAGCGGACTGTGTGACGTCGGTGCGCACCGCGAGCACGCGTGCGGCGCTACCGCCGCTACCGCCGCTACCGCCGCTTGTATCGCTTGTGCCCCGGTTAGCGTCAACCACCGCCGCTTCGATTTCGCGCGCGGTGCGCTGCGCCGTTTCGAGATCGAGTTCGGCGAGCACAACCGCCGCGCCTTCGCGCGCGAACGCATGCGCAATCGCCGCGCCGATGCCGCGCCCGGCGCCGGTGATCAGGGCGACTTTGCCGGCGAGGCGATTCATTTCTTCGCACCTGCCCGCGCAATGCGCAGCCCGTTGATAAAGGCTTTCGCATGCGATGCGGTCGTCGCGGCGCTCTGGCCCGGCTTGTACAGCGCGGAACCCAGACCGAAACCGTTCGCGCCGGCGGTCAGAAACGGCCCCATGTTGTCCGGCGTGACGCCACCGACCGGCAGCAGCGGCACCTGCGCCGCGATCACCGCGCGCCATGCCTTGACCACCTGGCAGCCGAGTTGCTCGGCGGGGAACATCTTCAGTACGTCCGCGCCGTGCTTGAGCGCGATAAACGCCTCGGTCGGTGTGGCGACGCCCGGTGAACACGCCATCGCATGCGACTTCGCCGCACTGACGACTTCCGGGTCCGCATGCGGCATCACGATCAGTTCGCCTCCCGCCTGCTTCACCTGCGGTACGAATGCGGCTTGCAACACCGTGCCCGCACCGACAATCGCGTCGGCCGGCAGTGCGTGGCGAATCGCCGAGATGCTGTCGAACGGCTGCGGCGAATTGAGCGGCACTTCGACAATCCGGAAACCCGCTTCATAGAGCGCACGGCCATGATCGGCGGCATCCACGGGCGTCACGCCGCGCAGGATCGCAATCAGCGGACACGCTTCGAAGGCGGCCATCAAGCCGGCGTGTGGCTGGTAGGGTCCGGGCAGATTCAGTTCAACTTGCATGTCGGTTCCTTTTCCTTTCGCGTGTCCGTTGCGGCTCGCGTTGTGATGTTTCGGCTAGCCGATGCGCGCCGCCGGCGCGGCGCTGGCGGCAGGCGTGACAAGCCCCGCCTGCACCGCGATGCGCCACAGACCGCGCTCGGTGGCGTGCTTGACGAGTTCCGCCGACTGACAGCCGAATTGCGTCAGCGCGAGCCGGTATCGCTCGCACAACGCCTCGTTGCCGATCAGCCGCAGCGTGCGCCCGGCAAGCGTCGCCTGCTGGCGCTCGAGCACCGCTTCGAGACCATTCAGTTCATGTCCGATCAACAGCCCCGACAGGTAGTCAGGCTGCTCTTCGCGCGTCAGCTGCGCGGTCAAGCCAAGCGTGCGGGTGCTGAAGATCGTCGCGAGCACGCCCGCGTGACCGTGATTGCGCGCAACACTGATGCCGCGCAGAAATGCCGCGGTGTCGGGACGATCGGGCGTCGTCATCGTGCGGCCGAGAATCGTGTGCTCGGACAGCGCCGCGAAAACCTCGCCCGTCATAAACGTATAGAAGCGCTCGATCCGCGCACCGCGCACAACCACCCACTTCGCATGCGTGCCGGGCAAGCCGATCAGCGCGCTTTGCTGTACGCCCGTGGCGGCGGACGGGTTCACTGCGCTTCCCGCGTCACCGGTTCCACCAGCCGCGAGCGCGCCGAAAATCTGCGTCTCTTCGCCGCGCATCACGTTCGGCAACTCGCCGCGCTCGAGCACGCCAGGCACGATGTTCAACGCAATACCGCGTGTGGTCTGCACCTGCACGATGCCGCGCACGATCGCGTCGGCGCTCGCGGGCGTTTCGACATACGGTGCTTCCTTCCAGCCCTGCGCGCTGCCGACCATGCCGGCCGCGATCACCGGCAAGTGCGGAGCGTCGTCAAGCCAACTGCCGCACACCGCGTCGAACGCGGCGTCAAAACCGCCTTCGCTCGCGGCACGTGGCAGATTCATGATGCCCGCCGTCGATGCGCGCGTTTCGAGCAACTGACCCGCCGCGTCGAACAGATAAGCGCGCAGCGCGGTGGTGCCCCAATCGAGCGCGATAAGCGCCGCGTCGTAACGCACGGCGCGCGACGCCGCTGTGCCGGCGCTGCCTTGCTGCGCGTCACGTGACGCGGCAGCGATGGACGGCGATGAAGCCCGATCTGTCATCGCTTGATCCTGCGGGTAGCCGGTTGCGGCGCACGCCAGCCGAGTTCCTCCGAGATCGCACGCGCTTCGCGCTGCAACACCGGAATCAGTTCATCCATCCGCTCAAGCGACATATACGGAATCGTGCTCGCCACCGACAGCGCCGCGACGATCGCACCCGACGCGTCGCGCACCGGCGCCGCGACACAACGGATTGACGCTTCGTTCTCTTCGAGATCGAACGTGAAGCCGCCGCCCGCATAATTGGTCATCCGCTGCATGAAGGTCTGCAGATCCGGCCGGTTATCGGGCTTGAAGCTGACGCCAGCGAGCGCGCGGCGCGACGCGTCGAACAGTTTCTGCCATGCCTCGGGCGCGAGGTCGAGCATCATCGCCTTGCCGATACCGGTCGACGCGAGCGGCATCCGGTGGCCGACGCGTGAGCGCATTTCGAGGCCGCGCGTGCCGGGAATCTTGTCGATATACAGCACGTCGTCGCCGTCACGCACACCGAGATGGATCGTGTCGTGCGTCTCTTCCGCGAGCGCCGCGAGGTGCGGGCGCGCAACCGTCGTCAGCGGCATCTGCTCGAGCGCGATCGTGCCGAGCTCAATCAGCTTCGGACCGAGCAGATAGCCGCCCTGCACCTGGCGCAGGTAACGCGCCTGCACGAGGCTGCTGACCAGCCGGTGCGTCGTGCTGCGCGTGGTGCCGAGCGCGGCGCCGAACGTGCGCAGGTCGCGCACGCCGGCCGCGGCGGCTTCGAGAATCGCGAGGCCGCGCAGCAAGGTCTGCGTGCCGGCCTGCTGCGGCGTGATATCGAGCAGTGTGCTGGGCAGCGCGATCGTGTCGCGATCGGCGGGAGGAAGCACCGCGCCGTTCGACGGGCGCGGCGCGACAGGTTTTCTCACCGCGTCGCTTTCGGACCCGGCGTAATTGGTCATCGCTTTATTCATGGCGATCAGGGCAAACAGATTGAGTGATTGCTACGCGCGGCCGGCGCGGCGGCGGACAGCATTTACGGTTGCAGCGAGTGTCGCGGGGCAGCACGACGCGCGGCATACGCGCGGCGACTGCCGGAACAGAATCAAGGCCATAGAGGGTTGTCTCCGATTCGTTTTGCGCTTCGTCGCGCCTATGCTGCGGTGGCGCCGACGAGAGTTTTTTGCCGACGGGTCAGCTTGTTGGATCGGATTGTAGGGTGCTTTTTTGCAATACACCAATATGTGAATGCACCAATCACATATTGGGACAAGCAAACTGAATGCATTCTGAAAGCAAAACGGCGATTGCCCTCGGGTGGGCAATCGCCGTTTTGCTGTTGTCTTCCAGCGGGTTCGCGGTAGCGTCCGCGCGTGGGATTCGCGTGTGGAATCCGCCTAGTCGGGCAGTTCGGCCGCCCCCATGCGCCTTGCGATCACGCGGGCGCGCTGCGCGAGGTAGCCGGAATTGCGGTGCTCGTCGAAGTATCGGGGCCGCGGCAGCATCACCGCGAGCCGCGCCGCCTGGCCGGCCGACAGCTTCGCAGCAGACGTCTTGAAGTAATAACGCGCCGCCGCCTCCGCGCCATAAACACCATTGCCCCATTCGACCGAATTCAGATAGATCTCGAAGATGCGCTGCTTGTCCATCAGCGTCTCGAGCATCCACGTGATGACGAGCTCCTGTCCTTTGCGGATGTAGCTCTTTTCACGCGACAGGAACAGATTGCGCGCGAGTTGCTGCGTGATCGTCGAGCCGCCCGCGACGATCCTGCCGCGCGCCTTGTTCCGTTCCCACGCCTGCAGGATCGCGTCCGTTTCGTAGCCGTTGTTGTTGACGAAGTTCGCGTCCTCGGATGCGATGATCGCGCGCTTCAGATTGCGCGAAATCTGGTCGTACGGCACCCAGATATGCTGGATCGACAGATCGGGCCGGTCCTGCGCGAGACGCCACGCGTCGGAGCGCATGAACGCAGTCGATTGCGGATTCACGTAGTTCCACAGCGCGATTTGCCCGAAGTAAAACGCCTGCGTCACGATCCATGAAAACGCGAATACAGCCACGCCGTACGCGAGCCACCGGCCGAGACCGATCGTCGTCACGCGTCTTTGGCGCTTCGTTCGTGTCATGTTGTTCGCTATGCTCAACGCCGCTCGCCTGTTGACCCTGTGGACAGTAAAGGCAGCCCGCTCACGCCGGCCGGACAACGGCCGCGAACGCTACGCGCCGTCCGGCGCGGCGATCTGCTTGCGCAACTGCGCGCGCAGTTCCGCGAGTACCGGCGCGCCATCAGGCCGCACGCCGCGCCACACATAAAAAGACTCGGCGGCCTGCTCGACCAGCATGCCGAGACCATCCGCCGCACGCGCGCCAAGCGTCTGCGCATGCTGCATAAAGACGGTCGGCCGCGCGCCGTACATCATGTCGTACGCGAGCGTTTGCGCGCCGAATGCACTGTTATCGCATTCGGGAAGCGCGCCGTCCAGACTCCCAGCGGTTGCGTTGACGATCACGTCATAAGCGCCCGCTTGCACCGTTTCCGCCGCCTGTGCGCCACCGCCCGTCAGACGGCAACCCGCATCGCGTGCCGCCTGCGCGAACTGTGCAACCAGTGCGTCGGCCTTCGCCGCGGTGCGATTGACGATCGTCAGTTCGCGCGGCGCGCGCTCGAGCATCGGTAGTACGACGCCGCGCGCGGCGCCACCCGCGCCGAGCAGCAGCACGCGTGCGCCCGCGAGCGATACGCGCAGGTTCACTTCGATGTCGCGCACGAGGCCGAAGCCGTCAGTGTTGTCGCCATAGATACCGGCTGCGTCGAAGCGCAACGTGTTCACCGCGCCCGCGGCCGCGGCGCGCGGCGACAACGTGTCGGCCAGCGCATGCGCGTCGAGCTTGAACGGCACCGTCACGTTCAGCCCGCGACCGCCCGCTTCAATAAACTCGCGCACGTGCGGCACGAACGCATCGACCGGCGCGAGGAGCCGGCCGTATTCGACCGGCTCGCCGGTCTGCTCCGCAAAACGTGCATGAATAAACGGCGACTTGCTGTGCGCGATCGGATTGCCGATCACCGCATAACGGTCGCGCGACAGCGGCGGCGTGCTCATCGGCCCGGCTCGGTGGCATGGTGTGGATCGGACCCGGCGTCGGCGCCGTCGCCCGCTGCGTCGCCTGCACCATCGCTATCGTGCTCGCCGCCGCGCTGCGTCGTGCCTTCGACGGAGGCTGCGTCACCCGCGCTCGCACCATCGGAGTCGGCTTCGGCCTGCGCCTCGGCTTCGCTTTCGGCGGATTCGTCCGCTGCGTCGACGATTTCCTCGTCGCCTTCGCTGTCGTCGGCTTCCTCGGCGTCGGCGCCGCTTGTCACAGTCGGCGCGTCCAGCACATGCACGAGGCGCACCGACGCCTCGATCGTCAGTTCATCGATCGACATCACATCGAGCAGCACGCGCGTGTTGCGCGCATGCACGCCGAGGCCCGGCACGTGCAACAGCAACGGCACTTCTTCGAGCCGCACCAGATCTCCCTTCACCACCGTCGCGACGACCTGTTTCCGGTCTTCCTGCTTGATCCATCGCAGGCACCAGAAGTACTCCATCCGGCGCTGATGATCCGCATAAGCGGTATAGGTATCGTCAAAGCCCTGCACGACGGCGAATAGATCCGCGTCCTTCGGCTTGAACGGCGCGGCCAGCTTCGCGGTCACGCCGTGGTTCACGCACGCGAGCAATTGCCACTGGTTGACCAGGTCGACATAACGGCGCAGCGGCGACGTGCTCCACGCGTACTGCGCGACGCCGAGCCCCTCGTGCGGCGCCGCCGTGGTTTGCATCCGCGTGCGCTTCGGGCCGGTCGGCGCGCCGAACGCGCGTTGCGACCGGTAGATGCCCGGCACGCCGTGGTCGTGCAGAAATGCGCCCCACGTCGAGTTCGCGAGAATCGCGAGTTCCGCGACGATCAGGTCGAGCGGCGAGCCGCGCCGGCGCGGCGTGATCGTCACATGTTCGCCTTCGACGTAGAAGTTGAAATCGGTATTGCGCTGCACTTCGCGTCTGAGGCCATAGCTCGCCCGCATCGCCTGGCGCTTTTCGAACAGCGCCTGCGCGAACGGCCACAGCACGGCGATGTCGTCCTTGTGCGGATAATCGCCGGTGCCGGCGGCGAGCGCCTCTTCGGTCACCAGCTCGTCGAGTGTGTTGTGCCGCAGATTGCTCTTCACGAACACGAACTCGGCACGCGTTTCGCTCGCGACGATTTCCTGCGTCTCGCGGTTCACGATGCTATACAGCGACAGCGCCGGACGCATGCCGCCCTCGGCCAGCGTAAACACGTCGACGACTTCGTCGGGCAGCATCGTGATCTTGTCGCCCGGCATATATACCGTCGACAGCCGCGCGCGCGCAATCGCGTCGACCGCATCGCCGCGCTCGATGCCCAGCGCCGGCGCCGCAATATGCACGCCGATCCGCACCCGGCCATCGGCAAGATGCTCGACCGAAAACGCATCGTCGATTTCAGTGGTCGTCACATCGTCGATCGAGAACGCTTCGACCTCGGCTTGCGGCAGATCTTCCGGCAGCGCGCCGATGCTCACCGGCGGGAAAGCGGTGCCGTGCGGAAAAAACTCGGACAGAAAACGAGCCTCATGCAGCGTGCGCGCCGAAGGAATCGCGCCGCAGTCGAGCATCATTCGCGCCGGCGACACGCCACGCTCCGCGGCGGCCGCTTCGAGCGCCTTGTATTCGATTGAATTCTTGTCCGGCTTCGTCAACAGCCCGAGCACCTTGCCCGCGAACGCATCCGGCAGCCGTCCCGCCTTCAGTTCCTCTTCGTAGCCCGACTGCACGAGCGCCTGCTGACGCTTGCGTTCGAGCGACGCGAGCGCCATCTGTAACTGCTCCTGCGGCGCGCGCTGATACTGGCCGCGCCCCTTGCGCCGGAAGTAGATCGGCGAGCTATGCATGCGCAGCACGAGCGCCGCGCGCTCGATCGGTCCGAATCCGTCGCCGAAATATTCGGCGCCGAGCGTCGCGAACGCAAACTCGTCCTCCGGCGCGCATTCCCACAGAAAGTCGAGATCGATCTGCTGCGCGGCCGCGTCCGCCTGCTCCATCAACTCGCCGGCGGCCGGCTTGTCGAATTCGATCAGCACGTCCTTCGCGCGCACCTTGGCGCGCCGTCCGCCCGGCAATTCGACCTGGAATGCGTCGCCTTGCTTCGACAGCACGCTGCCTGCCTTGAAACTGCCCGATTCCTCAAAGAAAACGTTCACTCAATACTCTCGTTCTGGCTTGCGTCGACCGCCGCAGGTCGCTCCGGTATGCATCGCAGCCCGGATGCATGTGCGCCGTGTCGACTACGACACGGCTTTGCGTGCGGCGGTTTCAGATTCGTGGGGACAACCGCGGCGTCTATTCCGTTTATTCCGTCTGTTCCGCCGCGGCGCCTTCGCGCGGCACGGCGGTCCGGTTCGGCGCGACGGGGACGGCCGCGGCGCGGTCGCAAAAGGCGAGCACGTCGTCGGCATAGTCCGCGAACTCGCTGATCGAATGGTCACTGCCTTCGATCAGCTTCGTCCGGGCGGCCGGATAGTGCGCGAGCATCTCGCGGTAATCAAGCACTTCGTCGCCGGTCGCCGCAAACAGATAATAGCGTTCGGGGCTCGTGATCGATGTGACGGCGAGTGCCCGCATCTCGTCGAGATGATGCGCTTTAACGACGATACTGCCGCCGCCGTGAAAGCACGGCTGTTCGCCCAGATAGGCGGACAGGTCGCGCTGCGGCACGACCGCCGGGTTCAGCAGCACGGCCGGCCAGCCGTGCTTTTCCGCCAGATGCGTCGCGAAGAAGCCGCCAAGCGAACTGCCTATTATTGCGACGCGAGCGGGCTGCGCGGCAGCGACCAGCGACTCGGCGAGCGCCACCGTTTCGAGCGGCGACACCGGCAGCTGCGGACAGCACCATTCGTCGCTACGGCCCAGCGCGTCAAGCCGTTCAGCGAGCACACGCGCCTTGAACGACTGCGGCGACGAGCGGAATCCGTGCAGATAAAGAATCACGCGACGCCCCGTGCGAGCGCCGCCGGCCGCATCGACAGCGCGTCGAGCAGCTTCTGGTGCACGCCGCCGAACCCGCCGTTGCTCATCACCAGCACGTGGTCGCCCGGCTGCGCGACATCGACCACCGCCATCACGAGCGCCTCGATATCGTTGAAAGCGCGCGCCTTGTCGCCGAGCGGCGCGAGCGCTTCGGCAAGGTTCCAGCCGAGCGCGTCGCGGCCAGATGGCGCGCCGTAGCCGAAGACAAGGTCGGCATCGGCGAGACTCGCCGGCAATTGCGCCTTCATCACACCGAGCTTCATCGTGTTCGAGCGCGGCTCGAGCACCGCCAGAATGCGGGTGCGCGTTCGACCGACACGTGTGCGCAGCCCGGCAATGGTCGTGTCGATCGCCGTCGGATGATGCGCGAAGTCGTCGTAGACCGTGACGCCGTCGACGCTACCGCGCACTTCCATGCGCCGCTTCACATTGCGGAAGGTCGCGAGCGACTGTGCGGCCTGCGCCGGCGGCACGCCGACATGACGCGCGGCGGCGATCGCCGCGAGTGCATTCATCCGGTTGTGCTCGCCCTGCACCTGCCAGTCGACTACGCCGACGCGCTCGCCCTGCTGATAGACCGCAAAGCGCTCGTCGGCCGGCACGCCGTCTTCAGCGATAAGCGCCTGCCAGCCGCCTTCGACACCAAACCGTTCGACTTCGCTCCAGCAGCCGCGCGTGAGCACGCGCTCGAGCGCCGCTTCGCGACCGTTCGCGACGATCCGCCCGATACGCGGAACGGTACGCACAAGATGATGAAATTGCGTTTCGATCGCGGCCAGATCGGGGAAGATGTCGGCGTGATCGAACTCGAGGTTGTTCAGGATCGCGGTGCGCGGCCGGTAGTGAACGAACTTCGAACGCTTGTCGAAGAACGCGGTGTCGTACTCGTCGGCTTCGATCACAAAGAAGCTCGAATCGGTCAGTCGTGCCGACACACCGAAGTTCAGCGGCACGCCGCCGATCAGAAAGCCCGGATTCATGCCGGCGTCTTCGAGCAGCCACGTCAGCATCGAGCTCGTCGTGGTCTTGCCGTGTGTGCCGGCGACCGCCAGCACCCATTTGCCGTTCAGCACATGCTCGCCAAGCCATTGCGGGCCCGACACATATGGCAAGCCACGGTCGAGGATCGCTTCCATCAGCGGGTTGCCGCGCGACACCACATTGCCGATCACGAACAGATCGGGCTTCAGATCGACCTGCTCCGCGCCGTAACCCTCGATAAGCCCGATGCCTTGCGCCTCGAGCTGCGTGCTCATCGGCGGATAGACGCCGGCGTCGCAGCCGGTCACCTTATGGCCCGCGCTGCGCGCGAGCACTGCCAAACCGCCCATGAACGTGCCGCAGATACCGAGGATATGGATGTGCATAGAGCGGTCCTTGCAAAGGCGGCTATTGTACCCGACGACCCGCGCCGGCCGAGGCCGCCAGCCCGGAAAAGACATGGCTCAACGGGATGACGGCATGGGGCGGCCGGCCTCACGTTCTCTAGTATGATTACCTGATGGTCCGCAAACTACATTTCGACCCGACGCGCGTGCGCGAAGAGATCGCGATCGCCGCTGCACGAATGATCGCGGAAGACGGTCTCGACTATTCAACGGCCAAGCGCAAGGCTGCGCGGCAAGTCGTCGGGGAGACGCGCGTTTCCGGCGATTGGCTGCCGGATAACGACCAGATCGAAGAAGAAATCCGCGAATACCAGTCGCTGTTCCAGGGCGACACGCAACCGGCTGTGCTGCGCCGGCTGCGCGAAATCGCGCTCGACTGGATGCAGCGGCTCGCGCCGTTCAATCCGTACCTGACCGGCGCAGTGCTAGGCGGCACGGCGGGCGAGCACTCGGATATCCATTTGCAGGCGTTTTGCGACAACCCGAAAGAAGTCGCCATTTACCTGTTGAATCAGAACCTGCAGTACGACGTTTCAGAAACTCGACACTTTGCCGGGCGCGGCTACGTGGAGACGCTGAGCTTCCTGTGGCGCCCGCAGTCGGAGGGGCGCGACCCGGAACCGGTCGGCGTTCACGTCGCGCTATATGGCACCGACGACCTGCGCGGCGCGGTACGCGCCGATGCGCGCGGCAGGCTCGCGCGCGCGGGCGTCCAGGCGGTGCAGGCGTTGCTCGACGAAAGCAACGCCGCGCCTTCCACTAATTGAGCAGACCTTAAATGAACATGAAGCGGATTCTGGCGGGGGTAGCGGTCGCGGTGGTCGCGGTCGCGGGCGGTGTGGCGGCCAGTCAATGGATGTTCGGCAACTCGCTGACCCAGGTCGCTGATGCGGCAACCCCTGCATCGACGCCGGCGAGCCCGATCGATCAGCTGTGGGCGGCGTCGGTCACCAACGTCGACGGCAAACCGCAATCGCTGAGCCTGCTGAAGGGCCACCCGGTCGTGATCAATTTCTGGGCATCGTGGTGCGGCCCATGCGTCGAGGAAATGCCGTCGCTCAGTCAGCTTCACCGCGAGTACGCGAGCAAAGGCGTCGAATTCGTCGGCCTCGGCGTGGACTCCGATAAAAACATCAAGGCCTTTCTGCAAAAAGTGCGCGTCGACTACCCGATTTACGTGATCGGCTTCGGCGGCGCCGACCTCGCGCGCGCATTCGGCAACAATGCGGGCGCTTTGCCGTTTACCGTCGTGATTGACGCTAAAGGCGTCGTTCGGTCGACAAAATTGGGCCAGATTCAGCCAAAAGAGTTGAAAGCCACGCTCGACGCGCTCTGACCTCGACAAAATATTGACGTTTAATTGAGGTCGGAACCGTGCGATTTATGCACCAATCGACTGAATTTGAGAGAAGTTGCGCTTTCCGGGGTTAACAGCCGCTGCGCGGAACCCGTCCGGGCGTTCGAGAAAACTAGACAAATTTCTCTAAACAGCGCTAAAGTGCCGCGAATTCCACGGAAATAGAAGCGACCATGACGCGACTGCTGGTTCTGCACGGCCCCAACCTCAACCTTCTCGGCACCCGGGAACCTGAGGTTTACGGCCGCGTGACGCTACCGCAGATCGATCAGGCGATGGTCGATCGCGCAGCGGACGCCGGTGTCGAACTGGTCTCGTTCCAGAGCAATCATGAAGGCGCGCTCATCGATCGCATCCATTCCGCGCGGAACGAACAAACCGATTTCATCCTGATCAACCCCGCTGCGTACACGCATACCAGCGTCGCGATTCGGGACGCTCTAGCAGGTGTCGGCATCCCGTTCGTCGAGATTCATCTGTCGAACGTGCATCGCCGTGAATCGTTCCGGCACCACTCGTATTTCTCCGACCTCGCCGAAGGCGTGATCTGCGGTCTTGGCTGGAAGGGATATCTGTACGCACTCGAGTTCGCGCTCGACAAGCTGTCCGCGCAGGCGGCCAGCGGATCGCCGCGCGGCTGAACCCAGAACACGAATTGAGCGCCGGCTCGCGGGAGCCGCCGGCGCACCCACGCATTGAAAGGGGTATGCCCATGGATCTACGTAAACTGAAGACTCTGATCGACCTCGTCTCCGAATCCGGCATTTCGGAGCTGGAAGTCACGGAGGGCGAAGGCAAGGTGCGCATCGTGAAGAACGCGCCGCCGGTTTACGTGCAGCCGCCTGCTGCTCAATATGCACCGCCGATCGCCGCGTCCGTGCATCCGTCCGGCCCGGCCGCGGAAGGCGCAGCTGCCGCGCCGGCCACGCCGGCGGCGGCTCAGCCGCAAGGACATGTGGTCACGTCGCCGATGGTCGGCACGTTCTACCGCGCGCCGTCGCCGGGCGCCGATCCGTTCGTGCAAGTCGGCGACTCGGTCAAGGAAGGCCAGACGATCTGCATCATCGAAGCGATGAAGCTGTTGAACGAAATCGAATCCGACGCGACCGGCGTGATCAAGGAAATCCTCGTCGAGAACGGTCAGGCCGTCGAATATGGCCAGCCGCTCTTCGTGATCGGCTGACGCGGCGCTATCCGCACCCTGCTCGCGCGTCCTGCTGTTCCGCCGAAATTAGCGTGAACGCGACGCGCGACCGATGCTCAGAGGCAGCCGCTGGCCGTGACTCACGCTGCGGCGCCCATTGATGAGTCGAATACCCGCTATGTTTGAAAAAATCCTCATTGCCAACCGCGGCGAAATCGCGCTCCGGATTCAGCGCGCGTGCCGCGAGCTCGGCGTCAAGACGGTCGTCGTCTATTCGGAAGCCGACAAGGAAGCCAAGTACGTGAAGCTCGCCGACGAGGCGGTCTGTATTGGCCCGGCGCCGTCGAACCTGAGCTATCTGAATATGCCGGCGCTGATCAGCGCGGCCGAAGTGACCGACGCGGAAGCGATTCACCCGGGCTACGGCTTCCTGTCGGAGAACGCCGACTTCGCGGAGCGCGTCGAGCAGTCGGGCTTCGTGTTTATCGGGCCCCGCCCGGAGACGATCCGCATGATGGGCGACAAGGTGTCGGCCAAGCAGACAATGATCAAGACCGGCGTGCCGTGCGTGCCGGGTTCGGAAGGCGCGCTGCCGGACGATCCGAAAGAGATCGTCAAGATGGCGCGCTCGGTCGGCTATCCGGTGATCATCAAGGCGGCGGGCGGTGGTGGCGGGCGCGGAATGCGCGTCGTGCACACCGAAGCGGCGCTCGTCAACGCGGTCAATATGACGCGCGAAGAAGCGGGCCGCGCGTTCGGCAATCCGCAGGTCTATATGGAGAAGTTCCTTGAGAACCCGCGCCACATCGAAATCCAGGTGCTCGCGGATTCATACAGGAACGCGATCTGGCTAGGCGAGCGCGATTGCTCGATGCAGCGCCGCCACCAGAAAGTGATCGAAGAAGCGCCGGCGCCGGGCATCGCCCGGCGGCTGATCGACCGCATCGGCGACCGCTGCGCGGACGCGTGCAAGAAAATGGGTTACCTCGGCGCGGGCACGTTCGAGTTCCTGTACGAGAACGGCGAGTTCTACTTCATCGAAATGAACACGCGCGTGCAGGTCGAGCACCCGGTGACCGAGCTGATCACCGGCGTCGATATCGTGCAGGAGCAGATTCGCATCGCGGCCGGCGAGAAGCTGGCGTTCCGCCAGCGCGACATCCAGTTCCGCGGCCATGCGATCGAATGCCGGATCAACGCGGAAGACCCGTTCAAGTTCATCCCGTCGCCGGGCCGGCTCACGTCGTGGCACATGCCGGGAGGCCCCGGCATCCGCGTCGACTCGCACGCGTACAACGGTTATTTCGTGCCGCCCAACTATGATTCGATGATCGGCAAGCTGATCGCATACGGCGCGACCCGGGAGCAGGCAATCAAGCGGATGCGCATTGCGCTGTCCGAAATGGTCGTCGAAGGGATTCAGACCAACATCCCGCTGCATCGCGAACTGATGCTGGATGCAAAGTTTGTCGAAGGCGGCACCAGCATTCACTACCTCGAAAACCGGCTCGCCGCGAAGCAGCAGGTCGCACCGGAAGAAGCGTAAGCAATGAGCTACCGGGAACTGGTCGTCGAACTGGCGCGCGAGCACGCGGAGGATCTGTCCGACGCGCTGCTCGAATTGGGCGCGTTGTCGGTCTCCGTGGAAGACGCGGATGCCGATACGCCTGACGAGCAGCCGCTGTTCGGCGAACCAGGGCTCACGCCGGAGCGCACCGCATGGCAGCACTCGCGGGTGATCGCGCTGCTGGCGCCCGAGCACGAACCAGCGGTGCTGCTCGCCGCCGCGGCCAACGAGCTCGGCCTCGCGCCCACTCCGGCGTTCACGGTTCGCGATGTCGAAGAGCAGGATTGGGTGCGCGTTACGCAATCGCAATTCGACCCGATTCCGATCGGCAAACGCATCTGGGTGGTGCCGTCATGGCATGCCGCTCCGGACCCTGACGCGCTCGTGCTCGAACTCGATCCGGGGCTCGCGTTCGGCACCGGCAGCCATCCGACCACGCGCCTGTGCATGGAATGGCTCGAGGACGCGGTCGCGCCCGGACAGTCGCTGCTCGACTACGGCTGCGGGTCCGGCATTCTCGCGATTCTCGCGAAAAAATGCGGCGCGAACCCGGTGGTCGGCATCGATATCGATCCTCAAGCGGTTGAATCCGCGCGCCACAACAGCGAGCGCAACCACGCAGAGGTCACCTACGGATTGCCGGCCGATTGCCCTGCTGGGGAGTTCGACATTGTCGTCGCGAACATTCTGTCGAACCCGCTGAAGCTGATGGCGTCGATGCTCGCATCGAAGGTGAAACCCGGCGGACGCCTTGCGCTGTCAGGCATTCTCGCGCGGCAGGCACTCGATGTCGCCGGCGCGTATACGCCGTGGATCGACATCTCGGTATGGCGCGAACATGACGGTTGGGTATGCCTCGCGGGGACTCGCCGCGAAAGCCATTAGAATAGGGCATATTTTCCACTCAACGGCCCCGCGCGGCTCCCGGTTCATATGGTCCTTGCGACGCGCTGTCCCTTCTGCGAAACCGTCTTCCGCCTGCAACCCACGCAGCTTGCGCTGCGTCGTGGCCTCGTGCGCTGCGGACACTGCCGTGAAGTGTTCGATGCGTCGAGCAGTCTGTTCGATATGGCTGAAGGCGGCGATTTCTCCGCCGCCAAACCCGTTACCGCCGACGAAGTCTCGCGTCTGATCTCGCAGGAGCCTCGCGATCAGGTTGCGGGATCGGGTGCTGCGACAACCGCGTCGGCTGCCGCTGCATCAGTTGCCGCAGCGGGTACTGAAACTGCGACCGCTGCGCCGTCCGCGCCACCCGTGGCGGATGCACCGGCTGCGGCGCCCATCGGGTCGCCGTCAGAGCCATCGGCGTCGCCGGATACTTCCGCACCCGACGCAGCCGGCCCTGGCTCACCCGATTTCCGCGCCGAAAGCTGGAATCCGTGGGCGCCGGCGCCGGACGCGTCCGTCGATCGCCGCATCCGCCATAACGCGGCGACGATTCCGTATAACCCGGTCACGATTCCGCAGTCCGCTCAGCCCAAGCTCAAGCTCGAATTCACCGAGGGGCAAAATCTGCATCTCGAGAATGCCACCGCGCACCCCGCGGAGCCGGCATTCCGGACGTCGCCGGAGCCTGAGGTCGCGCCCCCCGAGCCAACCGTACCGCAAGACAGGCCGATGCCGCCGCCGCACACGTGGCGCCATCCGCAGGCGCGCCCCGAACCCGAGCTCGAAGCCAACAACCGCACGCGTGTGCCGCCTGACATTGCCGACGGCGAGCCGCACTTCGGTTCCGGTCTCGACACCGGTTACGGTCCCGGCCCCGGTCCGGCAGCCGCTGCGGCGCCCGCCGGCGCGGCACCGTTCGCCACATCGTTGCAGGACGACGACAATGCGTTCGCTGTGGTCCGCGAAAAGCGCACGACCGAACCGCGGCGCACCGGCTGGCGCATCGTCGGCATTCTGGTCGCGCTGGTGCTGTTCGTCGTGCTGCTCGCGCAGCTCGCATGGTGGCAGCGTGAGACGGTGATGGTCTACGCACCCAGCACGCGGCCCATGTTCGCCAAGGCGTGCGCGCAGCTCGGCTGCACGGTCGCGCCGCCGCGCGACATCGAAGGCTTGCAGGTCGAGCCGTCGGATCTGCGTCAGATCGACGGACCGCATAAGCTCGAGTTGCGCATGCCGCTGCACAACCGCTTTAACGTGCCGCTCGCGTACCCGGCCGTCGAACTCACGCTGCTTGACGAGCACAACAACATCGCAGTGCGTCGCGTGCTGTGGCCGCAAGATTACGTGAAGCCGGGCACGCCGATTGCCGCCGGCCTGCCGCCGCACGCGACCGAAACCATGTTCGTGCGGCTCGATACCGGCGGCGCGACCGCCACGAATTTCCGCGTACAGATTTTCTATCCGTGAAGCGGGCGGCGACGTTCGCCGCACGCTTCACCGTCCGCTAGTCAATAACGATTTTTCGGAGCACAACATGAGTCAAGTTACGCTGGGTGGAAACCCGATTGAAGTCACTGGCACGTTCCCGTCGGTCGGCCAGAAAGCGCCGGCGTTCACGCTGGTCGGCAAGGATCTGAAGTCGTTGACGCTCGCCGATTTCGCCGGCAAGCGCAAAGTGCTGAATATCGTGCCGAGCCTCGACACGCCGACCTGCGCAATGTCGACCCGCAAGTTCAACGAAGCGGCCGGCAAGCTGGCGAACACCGCGGTGATCGTCGTGTCAGGCGATCTGCCGTTTGCCGCGTCGCGCTTTTGCACGACTGAAGGCATCGCGAACGTCGTCACCGCGTCGACGTTCCGCGGCCACGAGTTTGCGCGCGCGTACGGCGTCGATATCACGAGCGGCCCGCTGACCGGCCTCACCGCGCGCGCGGTGGTCGTGATCGACGAAAACGACAAGGTTGTGCACGCCGAACTGGTCGGCGAAATCAAGACCGAGCCGAACTACGATGCCGCGCTCGCCGCACTGAAGTAACGCACGGGCGCGCGTTGATGCGCGGTTGACGCGCGCTGACGTAAACCGCGACGACGGCGCCCACCCGCGCTTTTCTCGTGCACGCGCATGCGCCGCGCTTCGGGCCCGCCAGGCCGCGAATGCGCGGCGTTGTCGTATCCGCGCACCGGTTTTTTCACTTTTTTGCTTTTTCGACTTTTACAGGAAGCTCGCCTTGGCCACGCTGATTTGCGGTTCGCTCGCCTACGACAACATCATGACCTTTGAAGGCCGGTTTCGGGAGCACATCCTGCCGGAACAGGTCCACATCCTGAACGTCAGCTTCCTCGTGCCGACGATGCGGCGTGAATTCGGCGGCTGCGCGGGCAACATCGCGTATTCGCTGCATCTGCTCGGCGGCGACGCGCGCATCATGGCGACGCTCGGCGAAGTCGATGCACAGCTGTATATCGACCGCCTCGATCACCTCGGTCTCGCGAAGACGCACGTGCGCGTGCTGCCCGACACGTACTCCGCGCAGGCGATGATCACCACCGACCTCGAGAACAACCAGATCACCGCGTTCCATCCGGGCGCGATGATGCAGTCGCACCTGAATCGTGCGGACGAAGCAAGAGACATAACGCTAGGAATCGTCGCACCGGACGGCTTCGACGGAATGATCCAGCATTCCGAACAATTCGCGGCGGCGCGCGTGCCGTTCCTGTTCGATCCCGGCCAAGGATTGCCGCTTTTCGACGGCGAGTCGCTGCGGCGCATGATTGAACTTGCCACTTACGTTGCGGTCAACGATTACGAAGCTAAACTGGTAAGCAACAAAACCGGCTGGTCGATCGAGGAAATCGCAAGCCGCGTCGATGCGCTGATTGTCACGCGCGGCGAGCACGGTTCGCAGATCTATCACTCAGGCGGCATCGAAGACATTCCGGCAGTGAAAGCGCAACGCGTGCTCGACCCAACGGGTTGCGGCGATGCATTCCGCGGCGGTCTCCTGTACGGCATCGAAAAACAACTGGGCTGGGCAACCGCGGGGCGCCTCGCGAGCCTGATGGGTGCGCTGAAGATCGAGCACCAGGGGCCGCAGAACTATGCACCGCCGCGCGAGGAAATCAATCAGCGGTTCAAGCAGGCGTTCGGCTACGCGCTCGACGCTTAAGGCGGCGCAGCGGTAGTCGTAGGGTCGGGAAGTTCTGAGCCCGTCGAGGCTCGCTGGGAGTGAAAACATGAAAACAACGAATCGTTCGATGAATCGGCTAATGGTCACTGCATCGGTGGCTTTGGCGATCGGCGGCGCGCTCGCGATATCCGGGTGTGCATCGCATAGTAGCTCGCCGGACGTCTTCACCGCGTCGCAGGCGCAGCGCGAGGCAACCGTGCGGATGGCCACGGTCGATAGCGTGCGCGCGGTGCGGATCAGTTCGAATGACGGGCAGCCGACGGGGCTGGGCCTGGTCGGCGGCGGCGCGCTCGGCGGCATCGCGGGCAGCCAGATCGGCGGCGGCACCGGCTCGATTGTCACCGGCATCATCGGTGGCCTCGCTGGCGCGGTGGCCGGCAACGCAGTCGAGAATGCGGCGGCGATGCGCGACGGGGTCGAGATCACGGTGCGCCTCGACAACGGCGACATGCGTGCGATCACGCAGACCAACACCGGCGAGGTGTTCCGCGCCGGCGACCGCGTACGGTTGCTGTCGAGTGGCGGTATTACCCGCGTGACCCACTAACGCACTGACGCTGAAGCACTGACGACCACGGCGGGCGCATTCAAGCGCACAGACCCCGACTTATCTTTTTCCCAGGCCGCGGCAGCGCATGTTGCTGTCGCTAGCCGACCTCACACGCATGCCTCCCCTGTGCATGCGTTTTTTTTGCCCGTCGTTTTCGGTCGTTTTCAGATTTCTCACCGACCAACGGGCAGACAACGGAAGAATTGAAAAGCGCAGGCGAAAAAAATCCCGTCGCAGAACTCGCGACGGGATCGACGATTGAGTAGCGCTACTCAACCGAGCCGGCACGCGCCTTGAATGCGCGCAGCACCGGCTCTTACTGCGTATAGCTTTGCAAAGCCACGCTCTGCGTGCCGCTATTACGGGCGCGGGCCGGTCGGAAACGGCCATGCAGCGGCCGGATTCAACGCGGTCTTGACCGTCGAAGCAGGCGCAGCCGATGCGGCGGTCGCAGCCGGAGCAGGGGCAGCCTTCTTCGCAACAGCCTTCTTCGCAGGGGCAGCCTTCTTCGCAGGCGCCGCAGCCTTCTTCGCGGCAGCCTTTTTCGCAGGCCCGGCCTTCTTGGCCGCCTTCTTCGCAGCGACCTTTTTCGCAGCAGCCTTCTTCGCTACTTTCTTCGCAGCAGCCTTTTTCGCCGGCGCCTTTTTCGCAGCAACCTTCTTCGCTGCGGTCTTCTTCGCCGGTGCTGCCTTCTTCGCAGCGACCTTCTTCACTGCAACTTTCTTCGCAGCGACTTTCTTTGCTGCTGCCTTCTTCGCCGGCGCCTTCTTAGCGGCAACCTTCTTCACTGCCACTTTCTTCGCAGCAACCTTCTTCACTGCGACTTTCTTGGCAGCTGCCTTCTTGGCCGGAGCGGCCTTCTTCGCGGCAACCTTCTTCACTGCCGCTTTCTTCGCAGCAGGCTTCTTTTTGGCCATTGCCATAATTTTCTCCTTCAGGTTTCAGATGAGAGTTAAATCAAACAACACCCTTCGTCATCAAAACCCGTTTCCCGCGGACGCTTTTCAGGGCATGCGCTACGAAGCGGGCTATTCATCGGCGTACGCCTATCCAACGCGCTTACGCTAATGAATACGGTAAGGCGCGCGGTGTCCTGTGACACCGCGCGCCAAGTCCAGTCGACGTCGGATACCGACGCCGGCAAGCGTTTGATCAAGCCGCCTGCGATCGCATCAGCGACCCGGCAAGCAGCTTTTCGTAAGGGGAAGTTTGCCCATCCCACTGAAGGGTTCGCAAAGTGCCTCTGATCTTTGTGAGCCCGTTTCGGGACCCATGGGGCGCCTATGGCACCCGGCACGCTCTGCATCAGGCAGTCATACTCCTAACCAATATGCCGCGGCCCGTGCCAGCGGCATCCCCATCAATCTCATATGCAGCGCGAGGGACGTCTATTCCCAGGAGAGCGCGCCGCCAGTCTGATATTCGATCACCCGCGTCTCGAAGAAGTTGCGTTCCTTCTTCAGGTCGATCATCTCGCTCATCCACGGGAACGGGTTTTCCTCGTTCGGGAACAGCGGATCGAGACCGATCTGCTGGCAACGCCGGTTGCAGATGAAGCGCAGATAGCTCTTGAACATCGACGCGTTCAGACCGAGTACCCCCCGTGGCATCGTATCTTCGGCGTAGCGATATTCAAGGTCGACCGCCTGCTTGAACAGCTCGCGGATGTCCGCGCGAAACTCAGCCGTCCACAGATGCGGGTTTTCAAGCTTGATCTGGTTGATCAGGTCGATGCCGAAATTGCAGTGCATCGACTCGTCGCGCAGGATGTACTGGTACTGCTCCGCCGCGCCGGTCATCTTGTTCTGGCGGCCGAGCGCCAGGATTTGCGTGAAGCCGACGTAGAAGAACAGGCCCTCCATCACACAGGCGAACACGATCAGCGACTTGAGCAGCTTCTGGTCTGCTTCGAGCGTGCCGGTCTTGAAGGCCGGGTCGGTCAGCGTATGGATGAACGGGATCAGGAATTCGTCTTTGGCGCGGATCGACGCGACTTCGTGGTACGCGTTGAAGATCTCGCCCTCGTCGAGCCCGAGCGACTCGACGATGTACTGGTAGGCGTGCGTGTGGATCGCCTCTTCGAACGCCTGGCGCAGCAGGAACTGGCGGCATTCGGGCGCCGTGATGTGGCGGTAGGTGCCCAGCACGATGTTGTTCGCCGCGAGCGAGTCGGCCGTCACGAAGAAGCCGAGGTTGCGCTTGACGACGCGACGCTCGTCCTCGGTCAGCCCATTCGGGTCTTTCCACAGTGCGATGTCGCGGGACATGTTGATTTCCTGCGGCATCCAGTGGTTCGCGCAACCGGACAGATACTTCTCCCACGCCCACTTGTACTTGAACGGCACCAGCTGATTGACGTCGGTCTGGCCGTTGATGATGCGCTTGTCGGCGACATTCACGCGCGCTTCGGACGAAGCGGCAGCGGTCGTGGCAGCACCTGAAGTAGCGGTAGGCGCCGCAGCCTGGTCAGCAAGACGGGTGACAGCGGGAGCCACAGCGATGTCGCCCGCGAAGATGTCTTGAGCGGAGGGAGCTTGATGAGCGGCACGCGTTTCGACTTGCGAACCGACAACCGTTCCCGCAGCGTTGCGCAACACATTTTGTTGCGAAGCGCTCGACGGAGTTACGGCACTGATCTCGTCATCCCAGTTGAGCATAAATGTCACCATCAATTTAGATCGGTTTGTACCATCTTTTCACGAGTGATAAAAGGGCTCGCTCATGAAAATTCGTGTTTTCGATTCACGTTGCGACCTTCATACAACACTTTGTTCAACAGACTGTGAAGGTCGATGCAGTGAAGCCGATTGAAATGCACATCGTTGAAGTCATGTCGACGTGCTGCACTTCATCGTGAAGCGTCGTTTCGAAGCGCTGTTGAAGATGCTTTTGCAGTCGCTTCGAAGCCGATGTAAAGAAGCCATCAATGTGCGTCGCTGCGCTTCGAGTGGTCCGCGTTGCACGTGTGATGCGGTTGTCGCGTAGTGCTTTATCTACTGCGTTGAGGTCAAGGTCGGGGCTAAATTCGCGGTCATGGTCGCGGCGATGAGCTGTGTCGTGTGTCCCGCGCGGTGGCGCGGTTCGAAGCGGCACGAAGCAGTTCAACGCTGTTCAGAGCAGATCGGGCAGCGAGTGCGCGCACGGCGATGGAAGAAGTGCGTCGGGATTGCGGTGTGCAACGCGTTCGCTTCCGCCTCGCGGCTTGCAACCAGGCTACCTGACCAACCTGAGTACCTTTGACGATCGCGTCACTCCGCTCTCACTGCGAACCCAGTACGGCATCGACCGGTTCGACTGAGCGCTTCGAGCGAACGCGCTGATCAACTGCATGGTGACTACGCGCGCCGGCGGCGTCGGGACTGCGCCGCCGCCGGCGTGTTACTCCGTGTTACTGACACGCCTCGCACTCGTCGAAGCCAGGGTCGCCCGGACGCATCATGCAGACCGGACCATCGGCTTGCGGCGCTGCATCGACAGTTACAGCCACAGCCGCAGCGGGAGCAACCGCAGCCGACGCCTGCATACCGCCCGACGACACACCGCCACCCGCGCCACCGCCCACACCGAAGCCGCCCGCCGCACCGCCTGCGCCACCTGCACCGCCGTCATTGCTCGGCACCGCGTTCAGCGCGCCGTGCGCGACCGTCGACTTCTCGACGTGCGTTGCCGCCATCGTGCGCAGGTAGTAGGTGGTCTTCAGGCCGCGCAGCCACGCGAGCTTGTAGACCTCGTCGAGCTTCTTGCCCGACGCGCCCGCCATATAGATATTGAGCGACTGCGCCTGGTCGATCCACTTCTGCCGGCGCGAAGCCGCCTCGACGAGCCAACCCGGGTCGACTTCGAACGCGGTCGCGTAGATCGCGCGCAGGTCGGACGGGATCCGGTCGATACGCGACAGCGAGCCGTCGAAGTACTTCAGGTCGGCAACCATCACCTCGTCCCACAGGCCGCGCGCCTTCAGGTCGCGCACGAGGTAGTCGTTCACCACCGTGAACTCACCCGACAGGTTCGACTTCACATACAGGTTCTGGAAGGTCGGCTCGATACACGCGGACACGCCGATGATGTTCGAGATCGTCGCGGTCGGCGCGATCGCGATGCAGTTCGAGTTGCGCATACCGTGTGCCGCGATGCGCGCACGCAGCGACGTCCAGTCCATCGACTCGCTGGAATCGACTTCGACGTAGCCGCCGCGCTGCTCGGCGAGCAGCTTCAGCGTGTCCTGCGGCAGGATGCCGCGATCCCACAGCGAGCCGCGGTAGCTCGAGTAGCGGCCGCGCTCCTCGGCGAGCTCGGTCGACGCCCAGTACGCGTAGTAGCAGACCGCTTCCATCGACTGGTCGGCGAACTCGACCGCTTCCCGCGACGCGTACGGCGTGCGCAGCAGGTGCAGGCAGTCCTGGAAGCCCATGATGCCCATGCCGACCGGGCGGTGCTTCAGGTTCGAGTTACGGGCCTTCGCGACCGCGTAGTAGTTGATGTCGATCACGTTGTCGAGCATCCGCATCGCAACGCTGACCGTGCGCTTGAGCTTGTCGTGGTCGAGCGCAAGCGTGCCGTCGGCCTGCGGCTTCATATGCGCAACGAGGTTCACCGAGCCCAGGTTGCAGACGGCGATCTCGGTATCGCTGGTATTCAGCGTGATTTCCGTGCACAGATTCGACGAGTGGACGACGCCGACATGCTGCTGCGGACTGCGGATGTTGCACGGATCCTTGAAGGTGATCCACGGATGGCCGGTCTCGAACAGCATGCCGAGCATCTTGCGCCACAGGTTCGCCGCCGGAATCTTCTTGAACAGCTTGAGTTCGCCGCGCGCGACCTTGTCTTCGTAAGCGGTGTAAGCGGCTTCGAAGTCCGCGCCGAACTTGTCGTGCAGGTCCGGGCAGGTGGACGGCGAGAACAGCGTCCAGTCGCCGCCCTCGTGAACGCGCTTCATGAACAGGTCCGGAATCCAGTTCGCGGTGTTCATGTCGTGCGTGCGGCGGCGGTCGTCACCCGTGTTCTTGCGCAGCTCGAGGAATTCTTCGATGTCGAGGTGCCACGACTCGAGGTACGCGCACACCGCGCCTTTGCGCTTGCCACCCTGGTTCACCGCGACAGCCGTGTCGTTGACCACCTTCAGGAACGGCACCACGCCCTGCGACTTGCCGTTGGTGCCCTTGATGTGCGAGCCGAGCGCGCGCACACGCGTCCAGTCGTTGCCGAGGCCGCCGGCGAACTTCGACAGCAGCGCGTTTTCCTTCAGCGCCTCGTAGATGCCGTCGAGGTCGTCGTCGACCGTCGTGAGGTAGCACGACGACAGCTGCGAGCGGCGCGTGCCCGAGTTGAACAGCGTGGGCGTCGAACTCATGAAGTCGAAGCTCGACAGCACGTTGTAGAACTCGATCGCACGCGCTTCCCGGTCGATTTCGTTCAGCGACAGGCCCATCGCGACACGCATAAAGAATGCCTGGGGCATCTCGATGCGGGTGCCGTCGACGTGCAGGAAGTAGCGGTCATACAGCGTTTGCAGGCCGAGGTAGCCGAACTGCAGGTCGCGGTTCGCGTCGAGCGCGGCGCCCAGGCGCTTCAGATCGAACTGCAGCAGCTTGTCGTCGAGCAGTTCCGCCTGTACGCCGCGCTTGATGAAGAGCGGGAAGTACTCGGCGTAGCGCTCGCCCATTTGCGCGTGCGTAACTTCTTCTTCGAGGATCTCGCGGCGGATGGTATGCAGCAGGATACGCGCGGTGGCCTGGCTGTACGCCGGGTCTTTCTCGATCATCGTGCGCGCGGCCAGAATGGCCGAGTCGTACACCTGGCTCATCGGCACGCCGTCGTACAGGTTCTTCACCGTCTCGGCGACGATCGGCTCCGCGCTCACCGCGTCGCCGAGGTTCGCGCACGCCGATTCGATCAGCGCGCGCAACGCATTCAGATCGAGCGGGCGCGTGACGCCGTTGTCGGTCACGTTCAGGCCCGACTCGGCAACCTGCCCTTCCTGCGCCTGGCCGCGCTCCTGGCTGCGCTTCTCGCGATACAGCACGTACGCGCGTGCAACGTTGTGCTCGCCGCCGCGCATCAGCGCGAGTTCGACCTGATCCTGAATGTCTTCGATGTGGAACGTGCCGCCGTTCGGGCGGCTGCGCAGCAATGCGCGCACGACGCCTTGCGTCAGTTGCTCCACCAGTTCGCGCACGCGCGCCGACGCTGCGCCTTGACCGCCGTTGACGGCCAGAAAAGCCTTCGTCGCCGCGATCGCGATTTTCGAAGGCTCGAACGACACCACGCTGCCGTTGCGACGGATCACCTTATAGTCGGCGAAGGTCGTCGGCGCGAGCGCTTGCGCGCCCTGAGCCTGTCCGGCGAGCGGAAGGCCAGTGGGTGCGCCCTCGTACCGGGTCGTCACGTTGTCGGTCGTTTGCATGTGCAAAAGCTCCTGGTCTGGGGATGGTGCGGACGTAACCGCGGATTAAAACAATCGCTGCGCCGGCGCGGACGCGAGCGAGGTACGGGTTCGATCAAAACTGCAATGGGGATGGCCGCTCAGGCGGACGGGTTCGCCCTGTTTGCGGCGGCGGGAACAGCGCAACGCGATGGCCGGTTCGGACCCACGGCAAACCGGAAAAAAATCCGGCGCGCGGACGAGCGTCTTCATCATGCGTGTCGCGATCACTGGCTGGTCCCTTTTTCGAAGTTGCTGAGCTTCAATCGAAGTTGAAGTCGATGACGCGTTCGCCTGTAAACCAGCTTTGCAGCCGGCAGCCGCGGACGTCATTTCAGCGTTTTTTCAATGCCGGTAATGCTTTAGGCACCCTTCTCGTGAAGCGGGTACCTTGCCCCGATCAACACAACATCTTGTGGAAAACTGCTTTAACGGCACCAAGTATAGTGGACTTTAGCATTCGATCAATCGAAAAATTTAGCCCGCGCGGGTTGACAATTCGCTTCGCCGCGCCTGCATAAGGCCCACACGCAAGCAAGCCCAGTCTTGCTTTGCTGGCTTACGTCGCCGCCGCTCAACGTGCCGATGAGCGATGCCGATAGGGGAAATACTGAGAGGGAAATGAAGTTTCGCGTTGCAGTCGCGCCCAGTCGAAATGCGGACCCGGGTCCGTCTTGCGACCCGGCGCGATGTCCGAGTGACCGGCGAGCGCATCGATCGGATAGTGCGCGGCCAACGCTTGCGCGAGTGCGGCCAACGTGAGGTATTGCGCGGGCTCGAATGCCGTCGCGTCGCTGCCCTCGAGCTCGATGCCGATGGAAAAGTCGTTGCAGCGCTCGCGGCCGAAGAAGTTCGATGCACCCGCGTGCCAAGCGCGCTCGTTGCAGGAGACGAATTGCTCGAGCGCGCCGTCGCGAAGAATGACGAAGTGCGCGGACACACGCACGCCGCGCAGATGCGACGCGTAGTACGGATGCGCGTCGCAGTCGAGGCGGTTCAGGAACAGATCGGCGATCGCGCCGCCGCCGAATTCCCCCGGCGGCAGACTGATGTTGTGCACGACGATCAGCGTCGGCACCGCGTCCGCGGGACGCGCTTCGAAATTCGGCGATGGAAGTTGACGCGCGGCGGTGACCCAGCCGTCGGCGCGGACAGTGAAGCCGGACTTCATCGTCCTTCGCGGCCCTTTGCCTGCGCGACACGCGCTGCATAGCGCTGCGCGTGTTCGTGACCGCAGAAAACCTGGCCGCCGAGCGTCACCGAATCGCTTTTGGGTGCGTGCACGCCGCACTCGACGCAGCGGATCATCGGCTCCGGAAGTTGCCGGTTCGCGCTCGCGCGCGCCGCGCCATTGGGTCCACGCGTGCCGCCCGTCGCGCGGTTACTCGATGACTGATCGGCGCCGTGCGCACCGTTCGCACCCCGTTGATCGCGCGCGTTACCGTCGGCACGCGACGACGTGTGCGCATTGGAACGCCGCAGCGCCTTCACGAGCCATTGGCCGACGACGAACAGCAGGATCAGCAGAATGATTTGCCGCATGGGAACACTCAGACGACAGGGCGGTGCAACAGCACCTGGAAGACAAAACGGCTGCCAATATACGCGAGAAGCAACGCGACGAACGCCGCAAGCACCCAGCGCAATGCGGCACGGCCGCGCCAGCCGGATACTTTACGCGCGGTCAGCAGCGCGCCGAACATCACCCATGACAGGATCGCGAACACCGTCTTGTGATCGAACTTCAGTGGGCGATCCACCAGTTGCTCGTTGAACAGCATGCCAGACACGAGCGTCAGCGTGAGCAGCACAAAGCCCGCGCTGATCAACCGGAACAGCAGTTTCTCGAGCGTGAGCAATGGCGGCAGCGTGTCGAGCCAGCTCGACAACCAGCTGTTGCCGGTCGCGCCAGGGTTGCGCTGTGGCGCGCCGCGGCGGCCGCGCATCGTATGCAGGCGCCGCTCGGCGAGCAGCATCAGCACCGCGTGCAGCGCCGCGATCGCGAACATCCCATACGCGACGTTGGCGATCAGGAAGTGCAGCTTGAAGAGCGGCGCGGCCGCGTACGACAGCACGAGCACGCCACCGAACGCGAGCGGCAGCAGCGACGCGACGCAGGCGAGCGGCAGCACAAGCAATCGCAGACCGTCGAGCGGAAAGAAAAAACTCTCGACCCAGTAGATACCCGCGCCAAGCCAGAACATCGCGGACAGTGCGAACGCGAAACCGAACACCATCGCGTTCTGCGGAAAGATGGTCGTGTGCAGCAGCACGCCGTGGAACACCAGCGCGACAAACAGCAGGATGCGCACCGGCAACGTCATACCGACCGCCGCACCTGGCGCACGCTGCGGCGCGCTATCAATTGACAAAGGTGGCACGCCCATCGCGGACGGATTCAGCTTGCCGCCAGCGGCCAGCGAAGGTGCGCCCTCGAGCACCGGCGCAAGCGCCGCTTGACGATGCGAACGCCAGCCCGCGACGGCAAGTCCGCCGTACAGGAGTGCGGTGAGGGCATACAGTACAATATCCATGTTCGAAGTTTACACTAGGGTCCCTGGCCCGCGACGCTCAGGCCGAGCGCGCACGCACATCGCGTGCTGCCGCACGCACCATCCGTCGCACGCCAGCCGGGCCGCACTGTCCAACGCTCCCCATGCTCGACAATCTCACTCAACGGATGGCGCGCGTCGTCAAGACGCTGCGCGGCGAAGCCCGGCTCACCGAAGCCAATACGCAGGAGATGCTACGCGAAGTTCGGCTTGCGCTCCTCGAAGCCGACGTCGCATTGCCGGTCGTGCGCGACTTCATCGCCAAGGTGAAGGAAAAGGCGCTCGGCGAGGATGTGGTCGGCAGCCTGTCGCCAGGTCAGGCGCTCGTCGGCGTCGTGCAGCGCGAGCTGACCGCGGTGATCGGCGGCGACTATGAAGGCAAGGCAATCGAGCTGAACCTCGCGGTCACGCCGCCTGCGATCATTCTGATGGCCGGTCTGCAAGGCGCCGGTAAAACCACGACGGTCGGCAAGCTCGCGAAACTTTTGCGCGAGAAGTACAAGAAAAAGGTGCTCACCGTTTCGTGCGACGTATACCGCCCGGCCGCAATCGCGCAGTTGAAGACGGTGACCGAGCAGGTCGGCGCCGATTTCTTCCCGTCGCAGCCGGATCAGAAACCGGTCGACATCGCGCGCGCCGCGGTCGACTGGGCAAAGCGCCATTATCACGACGTGCTGCTCGTCGATACGGCCGGCCGCCTCGGTATCGACGAAGCGATGATGCAGGAAATCTCAGCGCTGCATAGCACGCTGAATCCGTCCGAAACGCTTTTCGTCGTCGACGCGATGCTCGGCCAGGACGCGGTCAATACCGCGAAGGCGTTCAACGACGCGCTGCCGCTAACCGGCGTCGTGCTCACCAAGCTCGACGGCGACTCGCGCGGCGGCGCTGCGCTGTCGGTGCGGCACATCACCGGCAAGCCGATCAAGTTCGTCGGTGTCGCGGAGAAGCTCGACGGCCTCGAGATCTTCTACCCGGATCGCATGGCGAACCGGATTCTCGGCATGGGCGATATTCTCGCGCTCGTCGAGGAAGCGCAGCGCGGCGTCGATGTGCAAGCGGCGCAAAAGCTCGCGGACAAGGTCAAGAAAGGCGGCGACTTCGACCTGAACGATTTCCGCGCGCAACTTTCGCAGATGAAGAACATGGGCGGCCTGTCGTCGCTGATGGACAAACTCCCCGCGCAATTCCAGCAGGCTGCGGCGGGCGCCGATATGGGCCAGGCGGAAAAGCAGATGCGCCGGATGGAAGGAATCATCAACTCGATGACCCCGCAGGAGCGCGCGAAACCCGAGCTGATCAAGGCGACCCGCAAACGCCGCATCGCGGCGGGCGCCGGCGTACAGGTGCAGGAAGTCAACCGGATGCTCAATCAATACGAGCAGATGCGCACGATGATGAAAAAGCTGAAGGGCGGCAATCTGCAGAAAATGATGCGCGGCATGAAAGGCATGCTGCCTGGCATGCGCTGAGCGGCGCTTGGGTGCGGTCGCTGGCGTGCGGTCGAATTGGTGCGTTTTTATGTCGGGTTTATTCCGGGTTTATTCTCTAGCGCGTGGCGCCGTTGTCTCTCACACTAATATGTATACAGTTACCGCCCGCCGACCGTCATGAACCGCGAAGAAGCCCTGCAGATTTTCAGCCAGTCCGAAGAGATCGTCTCGGCCGCCGACGTCACCGCGTCGATCGCGCGAATGGCCGACGCGATCCGCGCCGAGATGAGCGACGTATTTCCGCTGGTGCTGTCGGTGATGGGCGGCGCCGCTGTGTTCACCGGCATGCTGCTGCCGCACCTCGACTTCCCGCTCGAGTTTGATTACATCCACCTCACCCGTTACCGGAACGCCACCCAGGGTAGCCACGACATGCAATGGCGTGTCGCGCCGGCCGAATCAGTGAAGGACCGCGTCGTGCTCGTGCTCGACGACATCCTCGACGAGGGCGAGACGATGGCCGCTATCCGCGACCGCATTCTCGCGATGGGCGCGAAGCGCTTTATGAGTGCGGTGCTGTGCGAGAAAATTATTGCGAAGTCGAAGCCGCTTCGTCCCGACTTCTGCGGCGTCGAAGTGCCGGACCGCTATGTGTTCGGCTGTGGCATGGACGCAAAGGGATACTGGCGTAACCTGCCGACGATTCGCGCGCTGACCGCGCACACGTGAGCGGTATCGGCAGAGCTTTTCCGATGAGGTGATCAGCTGTTTGCTGGCCCGCTGCGCGCAATTGTCGCGGGCCGCCGCATTATCAGAGCTGATGCACAAACGCGCGGATGCCGTCCAGAATCATTTCGACAGAAATCGCGACCAGCACAAGCCCCATCAACCGCTCGAACGCGGTGACCGTGCGCTCGCCGAGCCACTGCTGAATCCGCTCCGATAGCACCAGCACGATCGCGCAGACCACCATCGTGACGGTCAGCGCGGCGACCCACTCGAGCATCTTGCCGGGCGCCTGAGACGTCAGCAGCATCACGGTCGCGAGGGCCGACGGACCAGCCAGCGCCGGGATCGCCAACGGCACGATCAGTGGCTCGCCGCCGCGCGTCACGCCGGTCAAGCCGTCCGGATGCGGGAAGATCATCCGCAGCGCGATCAGAAACAGCACAATGCCGCCACCGATGCGCAACGACAGATCGGTCAGATGCATCATCCGCAAAAAGCGATCGCCGGCCATCATGAAGGCCAGCAGAATCACAAACGCGATCGCGACCTCGCGCAGAATCACCCACGCCCGGCGATGCGGCGTCACGCCCCTCAAGCAACTGACGAAGAGCGGGATATTGCCGAGCGGATCCGTGATCAGAATCAGCAGGACCGTCGCGGACAGGAAGTTGTACTCCACCGTCCGCTCCGCTTAGTGGGCTAGCGCTGCCTTGATTTTGTCGATGACGGTCTGTGCGGCCGCTTCGACCGGCAGCAGCGTCGCCTCGGTGTCGCGCCGGCCCTGGTACTCGATCTTGCCGTCCTTCAGCCCGCGATCGCCGATCACGAGCCGATGCGGTACACCGATCAGTTCCCAGTCGGCAAACATCACGCCGGGGCGCTCGCCGCGATCGTCGAGAATCACGTCGATGCCGGCTGCGCTCAGTTCGTCGTGCAGCTTGTCAGCCTGCTCGCGCACCGCCTCGCTGCGGTCATAACCCATCGGGCACAGCACGACCTCGAACGGCGCGATGGATTCCGGCCAGATGATGCCCTTGTCGTCGAAATTCTGTTCGATCGCCGCGCCGAGAATGCGCGTGATGCCGATGCCATAGCAGCCCATCACCATCGGCTGCGGCTTGCCGGTTTCGTCGAGGAACGTGGCGTTCATCGCCACCGAATAGCGGGTTCCGAGCTGGAACACGTGGCCGACCTCGATGCCGCGGCAGATGTCGAGCACGCCCTTGCCGTCCGGTGACGGATCGCCTTTGACCACATTGCGGATATCCGCGACGACCGGCTCCGGCAGGTCACGCCCCCAGTTCACGCCGGTCGTGTGATAGTCGACTTCGTTCGAGCCGACGACAAAGTCGCTCATGTTCGCGACCGTGCTGTCGGCGATCACCTTGACCGGCTTCTTCGTGTTCAGCGGCCCAAGGTAGCCCGGCGGCGTGCCGAACCATTCGACAATTTCCGCTTCGGTCGCGAAGCGGAAATCGGCGAGGCCCGGCAGCTTTCCAGCCTTGATCTCGTTCAGTTCGTGGTCGCCGCGCAGCAACAATAGCCAGATGGTCGGCTCGGCGCCTTCGTTGTCGGTGGCGAGCACGATCGACTTGATCGTGCGCTCGAGCGGAATGTTCAGAAGCTCGGCAACCTGCTCGCACTTCGCCTTGCCGGGCGTCGCGGTTTTCGTCAGCGGTTCGGCGGGCGCCGCGCGCTGTGCGATCAACGGCAACGCATCGGCCGCTTCGACGTTCGCTGCGTACTCCGAAGTCGGGCAGTACGCGATTGCATCCTCACCGGTATCGGCAATCACATGAAATTCGTGCGAACCGCTGCCGCCGATCGAACCGTTATCCGCCGCAACCGCGCGGAATTCGAGACCGAGGCGTGTGAAAATGCGCACATACGCGTCGTACATCTTCCGATACGTCTCTTTCAGACCGTCGACGTCCTTATCGAACGAGTACGCGTCCTTCATGATGAACTCGCGTCCGCGCATCACGCCGAAACGCGGACGAATCTCGTCGCGGAACTTGGTCTGGATCTGGTAGAAGTTCACCGGCATTTGCCGGTAACTTTTGATCTGGTTGCGTGCGATATCGGTGACGACTTCCTCGTGCGTCGGCCCGAGCACGAAGTCGCTCTGCTTGCGGTCCTTGAAGCGCAGCAGTTCCGGACCGTACTTCACCCAGCGCCCCGACTCCTGCCACAGTTCGGCCGGTTGCACCGACGGCATTAGCAGTTCGATCCCACCCGCCCGATTCATTTCCTCGCGCACGATCGCTTCCACTTTACGGATCGAACGCAGGCCGATTGGCAGATAGTTATAGATGCCGCCGGCCACGCGACGGATCATGCCGGCGCGCACCATAAGCTGGTGGCTGACAATTTCGGCGTCGGCAGGCGCTTCCTTGAGCGTACCGATAAAGAAACGGGAGGCTTTCATTCAGAGTTTTCCAAAAGCGGCGGAGCCAGGTCGGCCCGCCCAAAGAGATGGAACGGTAGCATTTGCGGACCCGGTTCGCCAAATCTCTGTCAGATTCGTGCGAAAAGCACGTGAGACTAGCGCGAAATGCGCGTGGACGTCACGACCACGGGATTCGGCGTCAACTCATGCCGTCCGCGTTCCGATACGGTGCGATTCAGCGGTGCATTCCGGCACTGTCCGACGCTCGATCGGTGCGTCATCAGGGTGTGATCCAGGGCCAACCCACATGCAATCCAGGTGCCGTCCGGGGTGCGTCTGGACCATTATCTGTTTATAATCAAAGCAATTTTAAGGGATTCGAAGGTGGTTGTATGCTGGATCGTGAAGGCTTTCGCCCGAACGTCGGCATCATCCTCTTGAACGCGCACAACGAGGTGTTTTGGGGTAAGCGGCTCCGTGAACATTCCTGGCAGTTTCCGCAAGGGGGCATCAAGTATGGTGAAACCCCCGTGCAAGCGATGTATCGGGAGTTACACGAAGAAACCGGGCTGCTTCCCGAGCACGTGAAGGTTGTCGGTCGCACGCGCGACTGGTTGCGTTATGAGGTGCCGGACAAGTTCATCAAGCGTGAAGTACGCGGGCATTACCGTGGCCAGAAGCAGATCTGGTTCCTCCTCCGTATGATCGGGCGGGATTGCGACATCTGCTTGCGCGCCACCGATCATCCCGAGTTCGATGCGTGGCGCTGGAATGAGTATTGGGTGCCGCTCGATTGCGTGATCGAGTTCAAGCGGGATGTATACCAGATGGCGTTGACGGAGCTCTCCCGCTTCCTGCGGCGGGCTGCACCGCGACCGGAAAAACCGGGTGGGCATCATGGGCAGCGTTATCCGCGGATGGCGTCGTCAGTAAATGTGCCGCCGGGGTCGGTCGCGGCCATTGCCGCGCCATCGGTCGGCGATGCGTCGTCCGTCGTGGTCGAAACGTCACTGCAAGCGTCGATTGAGTCGGACTGCGCGGAAGCCGAAAGCGTCATCGTTCGCATGCCGGGTTTGCACGACTGAGCGACGCAAGTCTGATATCGTGCGGCGCATCGCGTCGCGTCTGCCGGTGCGGCAACTCTGCCGCCGCGCCGGCGTTTCGGGGAAATCATTTGAAAGCGTTTGCTCTCGCCGTGGCTTGTGTCGCCACGGGCGTCCTGCTGGCCGGCTGCTCCAGTACCAACAAGCAACCGGCCACGCAGAAAGATTCAGACTTCCATTACCTGCTCGACATGCCGTCCAACTGGACTGAGAACAAGGTCGACAAGCTGCCACCGCTGCCCAACCCCGCTGACCTGCTGAAGTTCGAAGTGTCGCAAAACACGCCGCTGAGTTTCTTTGTCGATGCGAAGTCGATCACGGTCGGGTCGGACGGCGTCGTGCGCTATACGGTGGTGATTACAAGCCCGGGCGGCGCACGTAACGTCAACTACGAAGGCATTCGCTGCGACAACTACACGTGGCGTTTGTATGCGGGTCTCAATGACGATCACGACGGCTGGGATCGCACCGTCGAAAACGACTGGTCACGCATTGAAAACGGTGATCTGAACGCGTATCGCGCATCGCTGTATCAGGATTTCTTCTGCGCGAATCGACTGCCGGTGGGTTCGGCGCAGTCGATCGTTCAGAACATCCGCTACGAGCGGGTGCAGGGTCAGTTGAACCGCTGATCCGCTGCTGGAAGAGGCGGCGCGTCGGCGCGTCGCCTCGGTAACAATCAGACGGTGCTTGCTGGTGGTGAGTGCGCGACTAGACCAGCACCAGATTGTCGCGGTGAATCAGTTCAGGCTCGAGCATGTAGCCGAGCACCGATTCGATCTCGCCACTCGGGCGCCGCTGAATCAGCCTGGTCTCCGAACTGCTGTAGTTCGTCAGACCGCGCGCGACCTCCCGCCCGGACAGGTTCACGCATGCAATCACCTCGCCCCGCGCAAACGCGCCCTGCACATCGACGACACCGATCGGCAGCAGGCTCTTGCCGCCCTCAGTAAGCTTTTCCACCGCGCCGTTGTCGATCACGACGTGGCCTCGCACTTGCAGGTGATCCGCCATCCATTGCTTGCGCGCCGCCATGCGCGCCGTACGCGCAATCAATTGCGTGCCGATCGCTTCGCCCGATGCGAGCCTTGCAAGTACATCCGCCTCGCGGCCGCTGGCGATCACCGTGTCGGCCCCGCTGTGCGCCGCTCGCTTCGCGGCGAGGATTTTGGTCAGCATGCCGCCGCGGCCGATACTCGAGCCGGCGCCACCCGCCATCGCCTCCAGTTCAGGCGCGCCGGCGTCCGCCTGCTGCACGAGCGTTGCCGTCGGATCCTTGCGCGGATCGGCGGTATAGAGCCCCTGCTGATCGGTGAGAATGATTAACGCGTCGCCTTCGATCAGATTCGCAACCAGCGCACCCAGCGTATCGTTATCGCCGAACTTGATTTCGTCGGTGACGACCGTGTCGTTCTCATTGATGATCGGCACCACGCCAAGGCGCAGCAGCGTCAACAGCGTCGAGCGCGCGTTCAGGTAACGCTCGCGGTCCGCGAGGTCCGCGTGCGTGAGCAGAATCTGCGCGGTTCGAATCGAGTGCTCGGCGAACCGGCTTTCGTAAACCTGCGCAAGCCCCATTTGCCCGACCGCGGCCGCGGCTTGCAACTCGTCGATTTCGCGCGGGCGTTTCGTCCAGCCCAAGCGCTGCATGCCCTCAGCGATTGCCCCGGAACTCACCAGCACGACTTCCTTGCCTTGCTCGCGTAAAGCGGCAATCTGCGCAGCCCAGCGGCCGATTGCCGCATGATCGAGACCACGCCCGTCATTCGTGACGAGGCTCGATCCGACTTTGACGACCAGTCGGCGGGAATCTGCAATGACGGAACGCATGGTGCGCGATCTCCAGCAAGGTATCAGGGTAGTTCGTCAGTCGGGCTGCGACGCGCGGACGCTCAGGTTGCGCCGGCCATCGCGTCGCCGTGTTGCCGCATTGGCGTGTTTGCCGTGTTGCCGGTCAGTCTTGCGGCGGCGGGGAAGATGCTGCTGACGCGCCAGCTTCGGCATCCGGACGGAAGCGCACGTCGGCTGCGTGATCTTCCGCCTCTTCGGCGCGATGCGCATCCGAGTGTTCAGCGAGGTAGTCGTACACCGCGTAACACAGGCCCTCGCACCCTTGGCCCGTCAGCGCGGAGATCTGGAATACCGGGCCGTCCCATTCGAATCCGTTCAGGAACGCAGCCACGCGTGCTTCCCGCTCGTCCTCGGGGATCATGTCGAGCTTGTTCAGCACAAGCCAGCGAGGCTTCGCGTGCAGCAACTCGTCGTACTTGCGCAATTCGTTGACGATCGCTTTCGCTTCGGCAACCGGATCGACCGCTTCATCGAACGGTGCGAGATCGACGATATGCAACAGCAGCCCCGTGCGCTGCAAATGTCGAAGGAACTGGTGGCCAAGGCCCGCGCCTTCCGCCGCGCCTTCGATCAAGCCGGGAATATCGGCGATCACGAAACTGCGGCTCGGCCCGACGCGCACCACACCAAGGTTCGGCGCGAGCGTCGTGAACGGATAATCGGCGATTTTCGGCCGTGCGTTCGATACCGATGAAATAAAGGTCGACTTGCCCGCATTCGGCATGCCGAGCAACCCGACATCCGCGAGCACCTTCAATTCGAGGCGCACCATGCGGCGCTCACCGGGTTTACCGTCGGTCTTCTGACGCGGCGCACGGTTCGTACTCGACTTGAAATGCAGGTTACCAAGACCACCCGCTCCGCCCTTTGCGACCTGAACAACCTGATTGTGCTCGGTCAGATCGGCGATCAGTTCGCCGGTCTCGAGATCGGTAATCACGGTGCCGACCGGCATGCGCAGCGTGATGTCGTCGCCGCCCTTGCCATAGCAGTCCGAACCGCGCCCGTTCTCACCGTTGCGCGCCTGATGCTTCTTCGAATAGCGGTAGTCGATCAGCGTATTGATGTTGCGGTCCGCGATGGCATAAACGCTGCCGCCGCGCCCGCCATCGCCGCCGTCGGGGCCGCCGAACGGGACGAACTTCTCGCGGCGCATCGACGCGCTGCCATCTCCTCCGTCGCCGGCGATGACTTCGATCCTCGCTTCGTCAATGAACTTCATGCGTTACTCCGTCCCGTTTGATGCCATTCGATACCGCCTGAGCGAACTCTCGCGCTGTCGCTATTTTGCCGCGCGTAGCGTGGGTTCAACAATCGCCCGAATGGCCGTTTGCGGCGCGCGAGACGATGCCAGCGAACCGCGTGATGGAAAAATCAATAAAAAAGGCCCCGCTAACTTCGCGGGGCCTTTTTCCGGTGCTGAAGCCCGAACCTGAATTGCGTCAGGCTGCTGCCGGGACTACGTTGACCGTATGCTTCTTGTCGGCGCCTTTCGTCGCGAACTTGACGTGGCCGTCGACCAGCGCGAACAGCGTGTGATCCTTGCCGATACCGACGTTCAGGCCCGGGTGCAGACGCGTGCCGCGCTGACGGACGATGATGCCGCCGGCGAGGATTGCCTGACCGCCATAAACCTTCACGCCGAGGCGTTTCGACTCGGAGTCGCGGCCGTTCCGGGACGATCCGCCTGCCTTTTTGTGTGCCATTTGATAGCTCCTTAGCCGATGCGCTTACGCGTTGATCGCGTCGATGCGCAGTTCGGTGTAGTTCTGGCGGTGGCCGCCGTGCTTCTGGTAGTGCTTCCGGCGACGCATCTTGAAGATGGTCACTTTGGCGTGACGACCGTGGGAGACAACGGTAGCCTTGACGGAAGCCCCACTGACCAGCGGCGTACCGAACTTAATCGATTCGCCTTCGCCCACTGCGAGAACCTGGTCGAGCGTGATTTCTGCGTCAATGTCTGCCGGTATCTGTTCTACTTTAAGTTTTTCGCCGACAGCAACCTTGTACTGCTTGCCGCCGGTTTTTATGACCGCGTACATTGAAAACCTCACTCTGAATTCGTGATTCATTTTCCCGACGCACCACGCGCGGAAACCCGTGATTATACATAGAGTTAGCAGTTCGGTCAAAGTCCATCGGTATCCGGCTGGGCGAAACCGGTCGATGTTCGCGGATTCCTACGTCTGAGGCCGCTTCGATGTCCGCGGCATAGGCCGAATGGGCAGAAAAGCCGACCATGCCGACCCGGCGCCGCGGAAATTGCGCGATTCGCCTTATAATCCGCGGCATTACCCCAGATCGCCACCATGTCGTCGACCGCCACTCCCGCCCCCAACGCCGCCAGCCTGCTCGCACCCATTGCCGAAGACATGCAGCAGGTCAATCGTGTCATCCGGCACCGCCTGGCGTCCGAGGTGATGCTGATCAACCAGATTTCCGAGTACATCATCAGCGCGGGCGGCAAGCGCCTGCGTCCGGCGCTGCTGCTGCTCGTGGCGGGCGCGTTGGGCGACACGACCGGCCAGCGTCACGAACTGGCCGCGGTGATCGAGTTCATTCACACGGCGACGCTGCTGCACGACGACGTGGTCGACGAATCCGACTTGCGGCGCGGCCGGCAAACTGCGAACGCACTTTTCGGCAACGCGGCGAGCGTGCTGGTCGGCGATTTTCTCTATTCGCGCTCGTTTCAGATGATGGTCGGCGCGGGCAAGATGCGCGTAATGGAAATCCTGTCGGAAGCGACCAACATCATTTCCGAAGGCGAAGTGCTGCAGTTGCTCAACATGCACGACGCGGATGTCGACGAAGCGCGTTACATGCAGGTGATCCGCTATAAGACCGCGAAGCTGTTTGAAGCGGCCGCGCAATTGGGCGCCGTGCTGTCCGATGCAGATGGCGCGACCGAGGAAGCCGCCGCCGAATTCGGCCGCCGCATCGGCACGTCGTTTCAGATCATGGACGACTGGCTCGACTACACCGGCACGGCGGAGTCGATGGGCAAGAACGCCGGCGACGATCTGCGCGAAGGCAAGCCGACGCTGCCGCTCATTTATCTGATCGAGCGCGGCACGCCGGAGCAGGCGGCGCTTGCGCGCGACGCGATCGTGCAAGGCGGCACCGACCGGTTCGAAACTATTTTCGAAGCCATTACGCGCTCCGGCGCACTCGATCACACACTGCGGTGCGCGAAGCAGGAAGCGCAGGCAGCGGCCGCCGCTATTTCTTCGTTTCCCGATTCCATTTACAAGGAAAGCCTGCTAGAATTATGTTCTTACTCGACGACGAGGCAGTCTTAAACAAGACTCAGCTGACCGTTTAGTCCAGTAGGAGTCCGTTAGCAGATCAGGACAAATCGGGGTGTAGCTTAGCCTGGTAGAGCGCTACGTTCGGGACGTAGAGGCCGGAGGTTCGAATCCTCTCACCCCGACCAGATTTTTAAGAAACCGCGCAATATAGCGCGGTTTTTTTTCGTCCGCCTTTTCGTCGGCAGACCGTTCGCCGGTTTCTCGCATTCACGCTTCACGCGCCGCTTCATCCAGCAGCCGGCGGCCTCTGCGCTCCCGCCAATGGGCGCGCATGACCGCTCTGCTATATTCTCCCCATCCCCTTCCCCTTTACTTCACGACGCGTGGAACAACTTCCCTTATGGGCGCAGATAGGCGCCGTGTTGGTACTGCTGATCTGTTCGAGCTTCTTTTCGATTTCCGAAACGGCGATGATGGCGCTCAACCGCCATCGGCTCAAGCACCTGACCAACAAGGGCGTGCTCGGCGCAAAGACAACACAAGGCCTGCTTTCGCGCACCGACCAGTTGCTGAGCGTGATCCTGATCGGCAACAACCTGTTCAACACGATCATCCCGGTGCTCACGACGTCGATCGCGCTGCATACGTTCGGCAGCAACAGCGTCGTCCTGTCGATCGCGACCGGCATCGTCGCTTTTCTGATCATCGTGTTCGCGGAGATCGCGCCGAAAATCGTCGGCGCGACATACCCCGAAAAAATCGCGTTGCCAGCCAGCCTGTTGATCGCGCCGTTAATGCGCATCGCCAAGCCCGTCATCTGGTTCGTCAATCTGATCGCAAACGGCTTCCTGCGCCTGTTGCATATCAACACCGGTGGTGCGCGCGATCAGCGACTGTCGACTGAAGAGCTACGCACCATCGTGCTCGAGTCGGGCAGCTTCATGCCGACCAAGCACCGCAGCATCCTGCTCAATCTGTTCGACCTCGAGAACATCTCAGTCGACGATGTGATGATTCCGCGCCGCCGGATCGAGGCGCTCGATTTCGCCGCGCCATTCGATCAGATCCTGCATCAGCTCGAAACCTGCTATCACAACAAGCTGATCGTCTATCAGGGCGATATCGATCGCGTGCTCGGGGTGCTGCATGTACGCAAGACGCTGGCGGCCCTCCACAACCAGGAACTCGAACGCGAGACGCTGCGTGAGCTGCTCGCGGAGCCGTACTTCGTGCCGTCGGGCACCCCCGTTTTCCAGCAGCTGCAGTACTTCCAGGAAAGCCGCCACCGTACCGCGCTCGTCGTCAACGAATACGGCGAACTGCAGGGACTCGTCACGCCGGAAGACATCATCGAGGAACTGATCGGCGAGTTCACCACCTCGGTGCCGCGCAGCGCGAGTTCGCGCGGCGGCTGGGACGATAAAGGCGAGTGCATCGTGGCCGGCAGCATGCCGCTGCGCGAACTGAACCGCTGGCTGCAATTGCGCTTGCCGACTGACGGCCCGAAAACGCTCAACGGCCTGATCCTCGAAATACTCGAAGAGATTCCCGAGGGCGACGTTTGCGTGCAGATCGGCGATGTGAAACTCGAAGTGATGCGCAGTGACGATCAGGCAATTCGCACGGTGAAGCTGTTCCGCCCGGGACAGAAATCCGGCGCAAAGACGACGAGGCTGCTGCGGCAATAACGTACGCCGCTTACGGGCGGCAAGCGCGTCGCTGAGAGACGTATCACCGCGGCGAGCGTCACTGACAGACGCGTCGCTGACACACGCGTCGCTGGGGCACGCGTTGACCCGGTCACCGCGTCGGCGCGGCCATCGTACTGCAAATGAACGCCGCGCACAGCTAGCCGAATGGCCGAATGGCGCACGCGGGCGCCGTACCGGATCATGACTGCGTCCTATCGCACAGGCGGCTCATGGCCGGTATTCAATGACACTTCTCTCTTCCGTTGCACCACACCCACTCCGCGACACCGCTGCGCCCAACGCCGCGCCGGGCGCGATGTTTCGATCCATTGCGCGCGAAGCCGAACCAGTGTCTTACCCCGCGCCGCACGCGTCGCTGACGGCTTCCACGCAACTGAGTGCACTGGATGAAGCCGATGCCGCACCGGCGGTTCGTCTGCTGACGGAAACGCTGCAGGAAGCAGCACGCCGCAACGCGTCCGACCTGCATATCGAACCGTCGGAACAAGGTTGGCGAATTCGCTTGCGCATCGACGGTGTGCTGCACGAAGCCGCACCACCGCCGGCCCATTTGCGCGACGCGTTTGTCACGCGTGTCAAGGTGCTCGCGCGGATGGATATCGCCGAGCGCCGCGTGCCGCAGGACGGCCGGCTACGGCTCGCGACGGGCGCCGGCCGCGTCGAAGACTACCGCGTGAACTCGCTGCCGACAATCTTCGGCGAAAAGCTCGTGCTGCGACGGCTCGAATCGCTGCCCGCCGATCTCTCGCTTGATTCGCTCGGCCTGAGCACCGGGCAGTGCGCGAGCGTCGAACAGGCGATCCGCGCGCCGCATGGACTCGTGCTGGTAACCGGCCCGACCGGCAGCGGCAAGACTTTCTCGCTGTATTGCTTTTTGCAGATGCTCAACGCGCAATCGCGCAATTTGTGTTCCGTCGAAGACCCCGCGGAAATCCAGCTTGCCGGCGTCAATCAGGTCAACGTGCGCGAAAAGGCCGGACTTACATTCGCCACCGCACTCCGCGCTTTTTTGCGGCAGGACCCGGACGTGATCATGGTCGGCGAAATCCGTGACGAGGAAACCGCCGGGATCGCGGTCAAGGCCGCGCAAACCGGCCACCTCGTGCTGTCGACGCTGCATACGAACGACGCGCCCGCCGCAATCGCGCGCCTGATCGATCTCGGCGTCGAACCGTACAATCTGGCGGGCGCGCTGCGCATGGTGACCGCGCAGCGTCTCGTCCGCAAGCTGTGCACGCAGTGCCGGATGCCTGACACGCAGTCCACTGCCGCGCTTCACGCCGCATTGCGTGCCACAGGCGTACCCGAAGACCGGTTGGACGGCTGGCGCCCGTATGCCGCAGTGGGCTGCGACGCATGCCACGGCGTCGGCTATCGCGGGCGCATCGGCGTGCACCAGGTGATGCCGGTTTCCGATGCGATGCGCGAATCGATCGTCACGCACGCGAGCACCCATACGATCGCTCGGCAGGCGCGCGCGGAAGCGGTCCGCACATTGCGCGAAGCGGCGCTCGCGCGCGTTTGCGATGGCTCGACGAGTCTCGCCGAAGCGCTAAGCGCGACCGAGGTCGCATGAGGAACGACGTACTGGAATCGCTATCGGAAGAACTGCGCTTCAGATGGCGCGGCGTCGAAGCAGACGGCACACACCGGAGCGGCCATGTCATCGCGACGGATGTCGCTGCCGCACGCGCGAAGCTCAGGCGCGACGGCCTCTTTATTGTCGAACTCACCGCGCTCGGCCCGGCGCCGCGCGCGCACGCAAGCCCCGCTGATATCACGCGGTTTACCCGACAGCTCGCCAGTCTGCTGCGGGCTGGACTGCCGCTTGCGCCGTCGCTCGAACTGCTCGCGAATGCGCCTGCTTCGACAAAGAAAAGCGTTGGCATGTCGCGGATCGTCGGCGCGCTTGCGCGCAACATCGTCACGGGCTCGAGTTTTTCGCAGGCGCTGCGCTCCCGCTCCGATCAGTTCGGCCCGTTGTATTGGCAACTGGTCGCGGTCGGCGAAGCGTCCGGCGCACTCGCCAACGTGCTCGAACGCATCGCCGACGATCGTGAGCGCGCGGCCGCCCAGCGCGCGAAAGTGCGCGCGGCACTCACCTATCCGGCAGCAATCCTCGCGCTTGCGATCGTCATCACCGCCGCACTGCTGATCTGGGTCGTGCCGACCTTCAGGCAGATTTTCGACGGCTTCGGCGCGGCGCTGCCTGCGCCCACGCAGGCCGTGCTCGCGCTGTCCGCCGCGCTCACGAAATGGAGCTTGCCGATCGGTGTGTTCGGCATTGCCGCCGGCGTGAGCGTCGCCAAGCTGCTGCTCATATCGGACACCGCGCGACTGTGGTGCGCGCGCATGACATTGCGCGCCCCCATCACCGGGCCGCTGCTGACGATGCTCTGCGCGGCGCGCTGGAGCCGCGCGCTCGGAACGTTGCTGTCAGCGGGTACGCCGCTCGCCGACGCTTTCGTTTCGCTCGACGATGCAACCGGCAACGCATACTTCGACCGCGCAACCTCCGGTATTGCCGCGCGGATCAAGAACGGCGAGCGGCTCGCCGCCGCGATGCAGGCGACCCGCTGCTTTCCCGCCGAAGTGGTCCAGCCGGTCGCGGTTGCCGAAGAAGCAGGCACACTCGACAAGATGCTGATGGATGTCGCATCGCTATGCGATCGTCAGGTAGCCGAAAAAACCGGCGCGCTCGCGAGCTTGTGTGAACCGATGGTGATCGCCGTGCTCGGGCTGCTCGTCGGCGGCCTCGTGATCGCGATGTATCTTCCCATCATTCAACTTGGCAACGTGGTGTAGCATCGCAGCCGAATCGGGACATTTACCATGCCGGCCGCGTCCACATCCGTATCGGACCACCTCTACAACATGTCGCTTTTATCATCTACGGGGTTGGCTTCCACGTCGCCTTTCGCGTCGGGGTTTGCCTATCTGGGCGAGCTTGCATCGGGCATCGGCAGCGCGTTCGGCATGCTGCCGCTCACTGTACAAATCGTCTTCGCGGTTGCGTTCGGCCTCGTGGTCGGTAGCTTTCTGAATGTCGTCGTGCACCGGTTGCCGATCATGCTCGAACGCGCGTGGCGAGCCGAAGTCGCCGACGCCACCGGCCAGCATTTCGAAGACGATGGACTGCCGCCGCGCTACAACCTCTGGCTGCCGCGCAGCGCATGCCCGCATTGCGGCCACCTGCTGCACGCCTGGGAAAACGTGCCCGTCTTCAGCTATCTGCTGCTGCGTGGCCGGTGCTCGCAGTGCAAAACGCGCGTCAGCCTGCGCTATCCGGTCCTCGAAATCGCGAGCGCCGGCTGCGCCGTCGCGTCGCTCGTGGTGTTCGGCGCGAGCGGCACGGCAATCGCCGCGTTCGGGCTCTGCGCGACGCTGCTCGCCATGAGCGCGATCGACATCGACACGCACCTGCTGCCCGATTCGCTGACACTGCCGCTGCTGTGGGCGGGCCTCATTCTCAACTTCGGCGGCCTGTTCGCGAGCTTGCACGACGCGGTGCTCGGCGCGGTCGGCGGCTATCTCGCGCTATGGTGCGTACACTGGCTGTTCAAGCTGATACGAGGCATCGAAGGCATGGGCTATGGCGACTTCAAGCTACTCGCCGCGCTCGGCGCATGGCTTGGCTGGGCCGCGCTGCCGCAGGTCATCCTGATCGCCGCAGTGGCCGGTGCGGTGGTCGGCCTCGTCGCCACCTGGCGCGGACGGATGCGCTTTGAAGAGCCACTGCCGTTCGGTCCGTTTCTTGCGGCGGGCGGCGCGCTCACGCTGTTTATCGGTACCCCGTTCTACATGGCGCTGGGAGGCTGACGCATGTTTGCAGTCGGGTTGACGGGTGGCATTGGCAGCGGCAAGTCGTTCGTCGCGCAGCGCTTCGCGGCGCGCGGCGTGCCGATCGTCGACACCGATGCGATCGCGCATCGCATCACCGCGCCGAACGGCATCGCGATGCCGGCCATCGCAAGCGAGTTTGGCGCATCGTTTGTCGCGCAAGACGGCTCGCTCGATCGCGCACGTATGCGCACGCTGGTCTTTAGCGACGAAACTGCGCGGCGCCGTCTCGAGGCGATCACTCACCCGCTGATCCGCGCGGAGACTGAACGCGAGCGTCAGCAGGCAAGCGGCCCTTACGTCGTCATCGTTGTGCCGCTGCTGGTCGAATCGGGAACCTGGAAGGGGCGCGTGGACCGCGTGCTCGTTATCGATTGCAGCATCGACACGCAAATCGTTCGTGTGATGAGCCGCAACGCGTTCACGCGCGAGCAGGTGCTCGCGATCATCGCCCGGCAGGCGACGCGGGACGCGCGTCTCGCCGCGGCTGACGACGTGATCGTCAACGACAATCTGCCGCTCGAATCGCTCGACGCGCGCGTCGACGAATTGCATCGGCTGTATGCGTCATGTGCCGGTCATTAGCAGCCGTCCGCAAGGCCGGATAACGCTGCGCACATAGCCGTCCAGATCGTGCGCCCCCCCCCAAACGCACGCGATTGCGTAAAAATCGGGCAGTGCGTAGCGATCTTGCAGTAACAAAAGCGAAAAAATTGCGAACTGGACGGAACCAGTGTTTCATTGCTAGCGTAGAGTCACGGCATTAGAATGTCCTGCAATTCCGTTACCGACCACGCGCGAGGCGAGCCCGCTTGATTCTTTACGAGTATCCCTTCAACGAGCGAATCAGAACGCTATTGCGCCTCGAAGACCTGTTCGAGCGCTTCACGTTCTTTTTGACTCAGGAAGATCCGAGGGAACATCACGTCGCGCTCACCACGCTGTTCGAGATCGCGGAGGTTGCGGGCCGTGCGGATCTGAAGTCTGATCTGATGAAGGAACTCGAGCGGCAGCGTCAAACGCTCGCACCGTTCCGCGGCAATCCCGGCATCGAGCAGAACGCGCTCGAGGCCGTCCTCGGCGAAATCGAACAGACACTCGCCGGTCTCGCGCAGATGCAAGGCAAGACCGGGCAGCATCTGTCCGACAACGAATGGCTGTCCAGTATCCGCAGCCGCGCGATCATTCCGGGCGGCACCTGCAAGTTCGATCTTCCGTCGTACTACTCATGGCAGCAGACGCATCCGGATCAGCGCCGCCAGGATATCGCGAAGTGGGTGATGCCGTTGCTGCCGCTGCGCGACGCGGCCGCCATCGTGCTGCGTCTTGCGCGCGAGTCCGGTCAGGCGTCGAAGGTCATGGCGATGCAGGGCAGCTACCAGCAGATGCTGTCAGGCCGCACGTACCAGTTGATGCAAGTGCGCGTCGCGCCGGAATTGCACGTCATTCCGGAAGCGAGCGCGAACAAATACATGCTGTGGGTCCGTTATACGGTGCAGGATGGCGATCTGCGGCCGCGCGCAGTCGACGTCGACGTGCCGTTCCAGCTTACGCTGTGTAGTCTTTGAGCATGATCGTGTTCCGGCAACGCAACGATGGCTAAGGGCTCGCGCCGAGCTTTAACCTGAAACGAACGCCCCCAGATTCGACGTTCGTTACGTTTCGATCGACACCGCCTCAAACAGAATGACCACCGTCGTCAAATGCCCGACCTGCGGCAAGGATGTCCGCTGGACCCCGGAAAGCCGCTTTCGCCCGTTCTGCTCGGAACGCTGCAAGCAGATCGACCTCGGCGCCTGGGCCGCCGAAAAGTACAAGATTGGCAGCAACGATGAAGAACCGCCAACCGACGATGCGTCCGGCGATAACGCGCATCATTGAAGGTCGCGGACGCAGGCTCCCACACTCTTTGCGCCGCGTCACTCAGCCGCGAGCCACTCGAGTACCGGTATCGTCGCAGGAAGTAGCGGTGTCACATCGGCGGGCAGCGTCTGCCAGACGAACGCCTGGCCCTCGCGCCCGTGCGGCTCGCCGGTCCACGCGGTGACCTTGCAAAAGTAAAGCCGCACATACGCGTGCGGATAGTCGTGCTCCAGCGTATGCCACCGATGGCACGCCTGCACGTCGATACCCAGTTCTTCGTGCAGCTCGCGCGCGAGCGCCGACTCGACGGTTTCGCCGGGCTCGAGCTTGCCGCCCGGGAATTCCCAGTAACCTTCGTAAGGCTTGCCGGCCGGCCGCTGCGCAAGCAGATAACGACCGTCCGGCTGCACCAGCACGCCGACCGCAACTTCCGTTACCGGCCGCGCCGCGGGCTGCGCCTGATTATCGACGCGGCCGCTCATGCCTGCGCCCGGCGGCCCGACCAGTCGCGTGCAAACTGCCACGCGACCCGTCCGGAACGCGAGCCGCGTTCGAGCGCCCACACGAGCGCATCGCCGCGCGCGGCTTCGACGCCGGCGTCGTCGCAACCGAAATGGCGCAACCAGTGCGCGACGATCGCGAGGTAATCATCCTGCTTGAACGGATAGAAGCTGACCCACAGGCCGAACCGCTCGGACAGCGAGATCTTTTCCTCGACCACTTCGCCCGGATGAATCTCACCGTCCGCCGTATGCTTGTACGTCTCGTTGTCGCTCATGTATTCGGGCAACAGATGGCGGCGGTTCGACGTCGCGTAGATCAGCACGTTGTCGGACTGAGCGGCCACCGACCCGTCCAGCGCGACCTTCAGCGCCTTGTAACCGGATTCGCCCTCCTCGAATGACAGATCGTCGCAGAACACGATAAAGCGCTCCGGCCGCGTCGAGATCAGATCGACGATATCGCCGAGATCGTGCAGATCGTCCTTGTCGACCTCGATCAGCCGCAGCCCATCCTTCGCATACGCGTTCAGACACGCCTTGATCAGCGACGACTTGCCGGTGCCGCGCGCACCCGTCAGCAGCACATTGTTGGCCGGCTGCTTGCGCACGAACTGCCGCGTGTTCTGCTCGATCAGATCCTTTTGACGGTCGATATTCTGCAAGTCGGCAAACGAAATCGACGAGATCGTCGGCACCGGCTGCAGAAAACCGCGGCCCTGGCGTTTGCGCCAGCGAAACGCAATCGCGGCGCCCCAATCGACGTCAGGCGCCGCCGGCGGCAGCATTGCTTCAAGACGGCCCAGCACCGCTTCGGCGCGGGTCAACAGCAGTTCGAGTTTTTCCATGGCTAAAGTGAGAGGCGAATCGGGGTCAAGGCAAACATGAAAGCCGGCGGGCGGCACATTCCGAACAGGCGGTGTCTGCGCCGCCGGCACTGCACCCGATCAGGAACGGTAATCGGCGTTGATACTCACGTAGTCGTGAGACAGGTCGCAGGTCCAGATCGTCGCTTGCGCGTTACCGCGGCCTAGCAGCACGCGAATCGCGATCTCGCTCTTTTTCATCACGCGCTGGCCGTCTTCTTCACGATACGCCGGATTGCGCCCGCCTGCCTTCGCGACCAGCACGTCATCCAGATACAGATCGATCTTGCCGACGTCGAGGTCGTCGACGCCCGCATAGCCGATCGCCGCGAGAATGCGCCCGAGGTTCGGATCGGACGCGTAGAACGCCGTTTTGACGAGCGGCGAGTGCCCGATCGCATAAGCGATCTGCCGGCATTCGGCGATGCTCGTGCCGCCTTCGACCTGCACCGTCATGAACTTCGTCGCGCCCTCGCCGTCGCGCACGATCAGCTGCGCGAGCGTCTGCGCGACTTCGGTGACCGCATCGCGCAGCGCCGCGTAAGCCGCCGACCCGGTCGACGTAATCGCCGGCAGGCTCGACTTGCCCGACGCGATCAGGATGAACGAATCGTTGGTCGACGTATCGCCGTCGATCGTGATGCAGTTGAACGAGCGGTCCGCAACATGTTTGACGAGTGCGTCGAGCACCGGCTGCGTGAGCGCGGCGTCGAACGCGAGAAAGCCCAGCATGGTCGCCATGTTCGGCTTGATCATGCCGGCGCCCTTGCTGATGCCGGTCATCGTGACCGTGTGGCCATCGATCGTCACCTGGCGCGACGCGGCTTTCGGCAGCGTGTCCGTGGTCATGATCGCTTGCGCGGCATCGTACCAGTGCGCGGCCGCACGGTTCGCCAGCGCGGCCGGCAAACCCGCCTTCAGGCGGTCTATCGGCAGCGGTTCGAGAATCACGCCGGTCGAAAACGGCAGCACCTGATGCGGCGCGATGCCAGCGAGCCGCGCAAGCTCGTCGCACGTTTCGCGCGCGTGCGCGAGGCCCGGTTCGCCGGTGCCTGCATTCGCGTTGCCCGTGTTGATAACCAGCGCGCGGATACCCTTGCCATCCGCACCGCCATTGCGCACGCGCTCCAGATGTTCGCGGCACACCGTCACCGGCGCCGCGCAAAACCGGTTCGACGTGAACACACCCGCCACCGTCGCCCCTTCGTCGACGGAGATGACGAGCACGTCCTTGCGGTTCGGCTTGCGGATATGCGCCTCGGCCCAGCCGAGCGTCACACCCGGTACCGGATGAAGTTGAGCGGGTTCAATCGAAGGGAAATTGACAGCCATGGTAGCGACCTGTCGAAGGTAAAAATGCCGGCGGGCGCCGGCATCGGATCATAACTGGCCGCGCGGCATCGCGCCGGGCGGTCACGAAAACAGCTGCAATGTATCGCACAAATGCCCGCGCATGCGCACGGGCGCGCGTGTCATTGCAGCGATGCAAACAACGCGGCGCGCATCGAGCGCGCCGCCTGTGTAACGATCACGCGATCTTGCCGTGACACTGCTTGTACTTCTTGCCGCTGCCGCATGGGCATGGATCGTTGCGACCGACCTTCGGGATGCCGTCGCCTGGCAACGGTGCGGCGGCAGCGCCGCCTTTCGGCGCATGGCTCATCGCATCGCCGATCATCGTCGCGGCTGCGTCGGCTGCGACAGGCGCCACCGCGACAGCCGTGGCCGCGTTCGAATCCGAATAGTCCGCGTGACGGAATTCGACGTTCTCCAGATGGCCGCCCTGCTCTTCGTACTGCTCGGCCGCCTGCTCGAGCTGCTCCGGCGACTGGATCTGCACGTTCATCACGATGCGCGTGACTTCGAGCTTCACCGCATCGAGCATCGCTGCAAACAGTTCGAACGCCTCACGCTTGTATTCCTGCTTCGGGTTCTTCTGTGCATAGCCGCGCAGATGGATGCCCTGGCGCAGGTGATCGAGGGCCGCGAGGTGCTCGCGCCAGCTGCGATCGAGCGTCTGCAGCATGATCGAGCGCTCGAACGCGCTGAACGACTCGCGGCCAACCAGCGTGACCTTCCCCTCGTACGCTTCATCGGCAGCCGCGAGCACGGCTTCGAGAATCTCGTCCGCATCGATCGATTGCGATTCGTTGATCATCTCCTGAATCGCCAGGTCGAGCTGCCAGTCGTTGCGCAGCGCTTCTTCGAGCTCGGGCACATCCCACTGCTCTTCGATGCTGCCCGCCGGCACGAACTGGTGCACGATGTCGCTGATCACGCCATGGCGCATCGCGCCGATCGTTTCGGTGATGTCGTGCGCTTCGAGCAGCTCGTTGCGCTGCTGGTAGATCACCTTGCGCTGGTCGTTCGCGACGTCGTCGTATTCGAGCAGCTGCTTGCGGATATCGAAGTTGCGCGCCTCGACCTTGCGCTGCGCGGATTCGATCGAACGCGTGACGATGCCGGCCTCGATCGCCTCGCCTTCGGGCATCTTCAGCCGGTCCATGATCGCGCGCACCCGGTCGCCGGCAAAAATGCGCAGCAGCGGATCTTCCAGCGACAGGAAGAAACGCGACGAACCCGGGTCGCCCTGCCGACCCGCACGGCCACGCAGCTGGTTGTCGATCCGGCGCGACTCGTGGCGTTCGGTGCCGATGATGTGCAAGCCGCCCGCCGCCTTCACCTGATCGTGTAGCGTCTGCCATTCGCCATGCAGCTGCGCGATGCGGCGCTGCTTTTCGTCCGCGGGGATCGTCTCGTCCACCTCGAGGAACGCGGCCTGCTTCTCCGCATTGCCGCCAAGCACGATGTCGGTACCGCGGCCGGCCATGTTGGTCGCGATCGTAATGCGCTGCGGCCGCCCGGCCTCCGCGACGATGGCCGCCTCGCGCTCGTGCTGCTTCGCGTTCAGCACCTCGTGCGGCAAGCCCGCCTTCTTCAGCAACTGCGACAGCAATTCCGAGTTTTCGATCGACGTCGTGCCGACCAGCACCGGCTGGCCGCGCTCGAAGCATTCGCGAATATCGCGGATCACCGCGTCGTAGCGTTCGCGCGCGGTCTTGTAGATCTGATCCTGCCGGTCGAGCCGCTTCGGCGGCCGGTTGGTTGGAATCACAACGGTTTCGAGGCCGTAGATCTCGTTGAATTCGTACGCTTCGGTATCGGCCGTACCGGTCATGCCGGACAGCTTCCCGTACATGCGGAAGTAGTTCTGGAACGTGATCGATGCGAGCGTCTGGTTCTCGCTCTGGATCTTCACGTGTTCCTTCGCTTCGACCGCCTGGTGCAGACCATCGGACCAGCGGCGACCGGCCATCAGACGGCCGGTGAATTCGTCGACGATGATCACTTCGCCGTTCTGCACCACATAGTGCTGGTCGCGGTGGAACAGCGTATGCGCGCGCAGCGCCGCGTACACGTGGTGCATCAGCGTGATGTTCTGCGGCGCGTACAGGCTCTCGCCCTCGCCGATCAGGCCCCACTCGGCGAGCAGCCGCTCGGCCTTCTCATGGCCAGACTCGGTGAGAAACACCTGGCGCGCTTTCTCGTCGAGCGTATAGTCGCCCGGCTTTTCGACGCCGGTGCCGTCAGCCTTCTCTTCGCCGATCTGCCGCTCGAGCAGCGGCGGCAGCGCGTTCATCCGCACGTACAGCTCAGTGTGATCTTCCGCCTGGCCCGAAATAATGAGCGGCGTACGCGCCTCGTCGATCAGGATCGAGTCGACTTCGTCGACGATCGCGAAGTTGAGCGCGCGCTGCACGCGCGACTCAGTCTCGTAGACCATGTTGTCGCGCAGATAGTCGAAGCCGAACTCGTTGTTGGTGCCGTACGTGATGTCCGATGCGTACGCCTCCTGCTTCAGGCTGTGATCCATCTGTGACAGATTCACGCCGACCGACAGCCCGAGGAAGTTGTACAGACGCCCCATCCATTCGGCATCCCGCTGGGCGAGATAGTCGTTCACCGTCACGACGTGCACGCCGCGGCCGGACAGCGCATTCAGATACGCGGCGAGCGTCGCAACCAGCGTCTTGCCCTCGCCGGTGCGCATTTCCGCGATCTTGCCGTAGTGGAGCACCATCCCGCCGATCAGCTGTACATCGAAGTGGCGCATCTTCAGCACGCGCTTGCTGGCCTCGCGGCACACCGCGAATGCCTCCGGTAGCAGCTTGTCGAGCGACTCGCCGCCCGCGACCCGCTGCCGGAATTCATCCGTTTTCGCGCGCAATTGATCGTCCGTCAATTGCTCGATCTGCGTCTCGAGCGCATTGATCGACACGACGGTCTTTTGATATTGCTTGACGAGCCGCTGGTTGCGACTGCCAAAAATCTTTTGTAGAAAACCGGTGGTCATCGGATCGGTATCTGTGCGTCGCGGCTTCGGCACGAAAACGGAACAGCGCGGAACAGCGCGGCCGGGGTGGTGCGCTCGCTTGCCCGGTGTCGGAATGCCTCGGCGCGGCTTGTCAAGGAGTGAATTCGAATCGGGGATTTTAGCACGCAGCCTACGGCGCGCCTGTGTCGTGCGTGAGAAGGTTGAGCCTGATCCCTGACAGCCATTCTGGCGCTTGCCGCAGCCCTCGTCACCGTGTCTGGATCAATTTGTCCGCTGATTGAGCCTCGCCGGCCGGGCGCCGCGGCGACAAAGCTTCGACGCTCGCACCGCAGACACGGTCATACGTGAAGCGCGCGCGGTAAAATCGGCATTGCATGTCGCCCCATTCGCGCGCCCGATTCGCGCGCCCCATTCGCCGCGCCCCATTCGCCGCGCCATTACCGCCAAACATGAGCCCATGAGCCGCTCTCCGTCGAATTCAAGGCCGCCGTTCTCAAAACCGACCACACGGTCGCCGTCAGCGTCATTCGACCCGCGCCGCCCGCAACGGCTTGCCGATCTCCTCGCCCGTACCGATGCATTTTCCGCACTGCGCGCGGGCGTCGAGCAGATCGCCGCGCTCGAGCGCGACCTCAACGCGTTACTGCCCGATTATCTGGCAACGAGCGTCGAGCCGGGCTTCATCAAGGACGGCGTACTGGCCATATTCGCCGCGCACAATGCGCTCGCCGCGCGTCTGCGACATCTCGAGCCGCGGCTGCTGGCCGACTTGCAGCAGCGCGGCTGGCCGGTCGAGTCTCTGAAAATACGCGTGCGGCCAAAGCCGCTGGAAGCGCCACCGCCGCTCAAACAGGCCCGCATGACGCGCGTCGGCGCCGATGCGCTGCAGCAGCTAAGCGAGTCACTCGCACCGTCGCCGTTGCAGACCGCGTTGGCCCGCATGGCCGCGCGGCATCGTAAGTAAACGGCGCGCCACGCTCGCCGTAAACAAAAAAGCGACCCGCCTGGGGTCGCTCTTCTTCAAAACCCGCCGAACGCGCGACGCACACTGCGCCGCGCATCCGTGATCACGCAAATGCCGTCTGGGTATCGTACGCAAACCCACGCGGGGCTTTTTGCGGATCGTCGAACGTGACGATCTCGTACGCGTCTTCGTGTGCGAGCAGTTCGCGCAGCAACGCGTTGTTCAGACCGTGGCCCGACTTGTACGCATCATACGACGCGAGCAGAGGATGGCCGACCACGTACAGGTCGCCAATCGCGTCGAGCATCTTGTGCTTGACGAACTCATCGTCGTAGCGCAGCCCGTCGTTATTCAGAATGCGGTACTCGTCGAGCACGATCGCGTTGTCCATGCTGCCGCCGCGCGCAAGACCCAGCTCACGCATCGTTTCCACTTCATGCGCGAAACCGAACGTACGTGCGCGCGCGATCTCGCGCACATACGACGTGTTGGCGAAATCCACTTCCAGCGCCTGACCGGTCTTGTCGACGGCCGGGTGACGGAAGTCGATCGTGAACTTCAGCTTGAAGCCGAAATATGGATCGAGACGCGCGAACTTGTCGCCATCGCGAATCTCGACCGTCTTCTTCACCTTGATGAACTTCTTCGCAGCGTTCTGTTCTTCGATACCGGCGGACTGAATCAGAAACACGAACGAAGCTGCGCTGCCGTCCATGATCGGAATTTCCTCAGCGGTGACGTCGACATACAGATTGTCGATCCCAAGGCCCGCGCACGCGGACATCAGGTGCTCGACCGTCGACACGCGTGCGCCGTCCTTCTGCAACACCGACGCGAGCCGCGTGTCGCCAATCGCCATCGCCGACGCGGGAATGTCCACCGGCGTGGGCAGATCCACGCGCGAGAACACGATGCCCGTGCCCGGCGCGGCAGGACGAAGCGTCAGATCGACCTTGCGTCCCGAATGCAAGCCGATGCCGACCGTCTTCACGATCGATTTGATAGTGCGCTGCTTCAACATGGTCTTCTATTCCATTCAGCATCCCGACTGGAAATCGCGTCGGCACCTTGTCCGATACCGTTGCGATTGAATATACCAATCGAGACTTTTTAACCCATAGAGCGAAGTATACTCCATCCGCCCCCTAGGCGCCGCCGTCTGGTCGTATCAATCTGTTTCGCTACGTTACGCAAGCGGCGAAAGCTACGCTGCGTACTCCACGAATGAGGGGCCGACGCCCGGAATGGAGGCGTTCCCGGTCATCGGCCCACGGATTGGCCACGTTACGGCCTGTCACATTGACGTCACGGTCTTCGTTGCCGCGACACAACAAGCACAAGAATTGTGCGCCGCGCGCTTTATAACACAACCGTGCCGCGTTCGCTGCGACTACTTCAACGTCGCAAGTATGCTCTGCGCATCGCTCACTTCAAACTTGCCGGGCGCCTCGACGTTGAGCGTCTTGACTACGCCATCGTCGACCACCATCGCGTAGCGTTGCGAGCGAATGCCCATGCCACGCGCCGACAAATCCTGATCCAGACCGAGCGCCCGGGTGAAAACCGCACTACCGTCCGCCATCATGCGCACCTTGCCCGAGGTGTGCTGATCGCGTCCCCACGCGCCCATCACGAACGCGTCGTTAACCGACACGCACCAGATCTCGTCGATGCCCGCGGCTCGCAACTTCTCCGCCGCTTCGACGTAACCCGGCACATGTTTGGCCGAACAGGTCGGCGTGAACGCGCCAGGCAATCCGAAGATCACCACGCGCTTGCCCGCCGTTTGCTCGGTCACGCTAAAGCTGTTCGGTCCGATCGTGCAGCCCGCGCGTTCCTCGTCGAGCATTTCGAAGACGGTCGCGTCGGGCAGTTTTTCACCAGTTCTGATCATGCTCGTTCCTTCACTCGATGATGCGGGAGCTTGCTCGCACGTATACGTGTGGAAGCAGACATTCCATCCGGCAAAGGCAGCCCGTCCGCTTCGAAAATCGAAAAGGGCAACCGTGCTTGCCGCGCGTCCTGCGAGACGCGGTCAGTCGACTGTTCCACCTGTCACGCTCGTGCATCCGAAGTGGCGCAACACCTGCTTGCGCCGCAACGAAAGCCCGCTCCTCGCGCGTCAGTCAGCCTGCTTGCGCAGGAAAGCCGGGATGTCGTACGTATCGACGCCCTTTTCCTGCAGCGCCTGCACGTGCGAAGCCGCGGTATCGCGCGACGTGCGCCACACGGCCGGCGTATCCAGCGAACCGTAGTCCGCCGAATGAGCCGGCTGCGTCGCGTAGCCATGCTGCGTCGTGTGATGAGCGGCGACCGGTGCGTTGTCGGTACCGGTGCGCAGCAGCGTCATCGGTGCCGATTGCTGCTTCTTCGCGGTGCGTCCAAGACCCGTTGCAACGACGGTCACGCGCAGCGCGTCGCCCATCGCGTCATCGTACACGGCCCCGAAAATGACCGTTGCGTCGTCGGCAGCGTAGCTCTTGATGGTGTTCATCACTTCGCGCGTTTCCGACAGACGCAGCGAACGGCTCGACGTGATGTTGACCAGCACGCCACGCGCGCCCGACAGATCGACGCCTTCGAGCAGCGGGCTCGCGACCGCCTGCTCTGCCGCCAGACGCGCGCGATCGACGCCGGCGACCGTCGCCGTGCCCATCATCGCCTTGCCCTGCTCGCCCATCACCGTCTTCACGTCTTCGAAGTCGACGTTCACCAGACCGTCGACATTGATGATTTCCGCGATGCCGGCCACGGCGTTGTTCAGCACATCGTCAGCGCACTGGAAGCACTTGTCCATCTCGGCGTCATCGCCCATCACCTCGAACAGCTTGTCGTTCAGAACGACGATCAGCGAGTCGACGTGATCCTCCAGTTGCTGCGAACCTGCTTCGGCGACGCGCATTCGCTTGCCACCTTCAAACTCGAACGGCTTGCTGACCACACCGACCGTCAGAATGCCCATTTCCTTCGCGATCTGCGCCACAACCGGCGCCGCACCCGTGCCGGTGCCGCCACCCATACCCGCGGTGATGAACACCATGTGCGCGCCACGCATCGCGTCGGCGATCCGCTCACGCGCTTCTTCAGCGGCCGCGCGGCCCATCTCCGGCTTGGCGCCTGCGCCCAGACCGGTCTTGCCAAGTTGCAACACCGTGCTCGCACGCGAGCGCGACAACACTTGCGCGTCCGTGTTCATCACGATGAAGTCGACGCCCTGCACGCCGCGGTTAATCATGTGCTGCACCGCGTTGCCGCCCGCCCCACCGACACCTATCACCTTGATGATGGTGCCGTTGGTTTCCGTTTCCAGCATCTGGAATTCCATATTGCCTCCGTCAAGAAAAAAGTCTTAATCGGCCGTTATCCGGCAGGAGATCGGGCAACCTCCTGTCGCGCGCCGGCCGCCGGCACCAGCGCGAATTCGATTCGTTAAAAATTGCCGAGGAACCAGTCCTTCATTCGCGTGAACACCTGTCCCATCGAGCCGGACTGCACCGCAACCTTGCGGCCGCGCATCCGCTGCGAGCGCCCTTCGACGAGCAGGCCCATCGCGGTCGAGTAGCGCGGGTTGCGCACCACGTCCGCGAGGCCGCCCGCGTATTCAGGCACGCCAATCCGCACCGGCTTCAGGAAGATGTCCTCACCGAGCTCGACCATGCCGGGCATCATCGATGCGCCACCGGTCAGCACCACGCCGGAGCTCAGCAGTTCCTCGTAACCCGACTCGCGCACCACCTGCTGCACGAGCGAAAACAGTTCTTCGACGCGCGGCTCGATCACCGCGGCCAGCGCCTGGCGCGACAGCGTGCGCGGACCGCGCTCGCCCAAGCCCGGCACTTCGATCATTTCGTCTGGATCGGCCAGCGCCTGCTTCGCGATGCCATAGCCGACCTTGATGTCCTCCGCGTCCGGCGTCGGCGTGCGCAGCGCCATCGCGATGTCGCTCGTCACCTGATCGCCGGCGATCGGAATCACCGCGGTATGGCGGATCGCGCCTTCGCTGAAGATCGCGATATCGGTCGTGCCGCCGCCGATATCGACCAGCACCACGCCCAGTTCCTTTTCGTCTTCGGTCAGCACCGCAAGCGACGACGCAAGCGGCTGCAGGATCAGATCGTTCACTTCGAGCCCGCAGCGGCGCACGCACTTCACGATGTTCTGCGCCGCGCTCACCGCACCGGTCACGATATGCACCTTCACCTCGAGGCGGATACCGCTCATCCCGATCGGCTCGCGCACATCTTCCTGGCCGTCGATGATGAATTCCTGCGTGAGGATATGCAGCACCTGCTGGTCGGTCGGAATGTTGATCGCCTTCGCGGTTTCGATCACGCGCGCGACGTCCGTCTGCGTGACTTCCTTCTCCTTGATGGCGACCATCCCGCTCGAGTTGAAGCTGCGGATATGGCTGCCGGCGATCCCGGTAAACACGTTCGTGATCTTGCAGTCGGCCATCAGCTCCGCTTCCTCGAGCGCGCGCTGGATCGACTGCACGGTGGCTTCGATATTCACCACCACGCCTTTCTTGAGCCCCTTCGATTCGCTCTGGCCGAGGCCGATCACTTCATAGTGACCCTCACCTTTGAGCTCGGCGACGATTGCCACGACTTTCGCCGTCCCGATATCGAGGGCCACTAGCAGATCTTTATAGTCTTTACTCATAGCGTGCTCATTGCGAGTGATGTCCTGTTACTTCTTGCCCTTATCGGGTTCCGTAATGAAGCGCATGCCAGCCGCACGAATCGCGAAACCGTTTGGATAGCGCAAGTCCGCGTACTCGATGTCCTTCCCCCAGCGTTGCGTGATCGCGGACCACGCGGCCGTCAGGCGCCGCGAGCGGTCGTACAGCGTGTCCTGATTGCGTTCGCGGCCTAGTTCGATCTGCATGCCGTTCGACAGCTTCACCGTCCACGCATAGCGCGGCGACAACACCACTTCGTCCGGCGTCGCGCCAATCGACGCAAACCACTTCTCGAAATCGTGATAACGCGCGACGACTTCTTTCGCTGACCCATCCGGACCATCGAACGCGGGCAACGCTTCCTCGAGCTCGCCCTGGTTCGCGGTGAACAGCTCGCCGTCGACGCTCACCAGCTGATCGCTGCCCCACGTGCCGAGCGGCTTGTACTCTTCGAGCGTGACCGCCAGCGCATTCGGCCACACGCGCCGCACGCTCGCATGGCGCACCCACGGCATCTGCTCGAACGACTGCCGCGCGGCGTCCAGGTCGACGGTGAAGAAGTTGCCCTTCAGCCGTCCGACGACCGTTGCACGCACGGTTGGCGAATTGATGTGCTCGGTGTCGCCGTCGATGCGAATCTCGCGCAGCGCAAAGTTCGGGCGCTGGATCAGCCAGTACGCGCCAGCCGCCAGCAGCACGAGCGCCAGCAACGCGTTCAATGCGTTGGCGGCGAGGTTGAGCTGGCGAACGTTGTTCCACATGGCGGCCCGGTTAGTCCTTGAGCGTCAGCGACAGAATCTTCACGACCAGCTCCGAATAGCTGATGCCGACGGCGCGCGCCGCTTTCGGCGGCAGCGAGTGATCGGTCATGCCCGGTGCCGTGTTCACTTCGAGGAAATACGGGTTGCCGTCGGCGTCCATCATGAAATCGGCGCGGCCCCAGTCGGTGCAGCCGAGCACTTCGAACGCGCGACGCGACAACGCTTTCAGGCGCGTCTCTTCGGCCGGCGTCAGACCGCACGGAATCAGGTATTGCGTATCGTCGGCGATGTACTTCGCGTGGTAGTCGTAGAACTCGCCGGCCGGCACGATGCGAATGATCGGCAAATCGAGATCGCCGCACACGGCTGATGTGTACTCGCCGCCGCCTTCGATGCTCTTTTCGACGACCACGATCTTGTCGTACTTCGCCGCTTCTTCGAGCGCCGCGACTAGCGTGTCCGCGGTCTTCACCTTGATCACGGCGACGCTCGAGCCTTCACTCGCCGGCTTTACAAACAGCGGCAAGCCAAGCTTCGCGACAATGTCTTTCGCGCGCGCCGCGTAGTCGTCGCCGCGCAGCACGGCTTCGAACGGCGGCGTCGGCACACCGAGCTGCTGCCACACGAGTTTCGTGCGGAATTTGTCGAGCCCAAGCGCCGAGCCGAGCACGCCGCTGCCCGTATAGCGAATGCCGTAAAAGTCGAGCGCGCCCTGGATCTGGCCGTTCTCACCGTAGCCGCCATGCAGCGCATTGAACGCGCGCACGAAGCCCTCTTCTTTCAATGCCGCGAGCGGACGCTCGGACGGATCGAACGGATGCGCGTCGATACCGGCTTCGCGCAGCCCTTGCAGCACGAGGCGGCCGGAGTTCAGCGACACTTCGCGCTCGGCCGATTCGCCGCCGAGCAGCACCGCTACTTTTCCGAAGTCCTTCGGATTCACGCTACTCATTTCACACCTTCATTTGTTGCAGCCAACCGACCCGGCACACCGCCGATCGATCCCGCACCCATCGTGATCACCACATCGCCCGCGCGCACCACCGCGGCGAGCGCTTCCGGCACTTCATCGACCGTTTCGACGAACACCGGTTCGATCTTTCCTGCAACGCGAATCGCGCGCGTCAGCGAACGTCCGTCCGCGGCGACGATCGGCGACTCGCCGGCCGCATACACTTCGGTCAGCACCAGCGCATCGACAGTCGACAGCACTTTCACGAAGTCTTCGAAGCAATCGCGCGTGCGCGTGAAACGATGCGGCTGAAACGCGAGCACCAGCCGCTTGTCCGGAAAGGCACCGCGCGCCGCCGCGATCGTCGCGGCCATTTCGACCGGGTGATGACCGTAGTCGTCGACCAGCGTGTACGCGCCGCCATCGGCAACCGCCACCTCGCCATACCGTTGAAAACGCCGGCCGACACCATTGAATTCCGCGAGCGCTCGCTGGATATCGGCATCTTTCACTTCGAGTTCAGTCGCAATCGCGATTGCCGCGAGCGCGTTCTGCACGTTGTGCGTGCCCGGCAGGTTCAGCACGATGTCGAGCGGCGCCGCGTCTTCGCGCATCGCGGTGAAATGCATCTGGCCTTCGCGCGCGATCACGTTCACCGCGCGCACCTGCGCATCGGGCGCAAAGCCGTAGCGGATGATCGGCTTCGATACGAACGGCAGAATCTCCTTCACGTTCGGGTCGTCGACGCACAGCACCGCGATTCCATAGAACGGCAGCCGGTGCGTGAACTCGATAAACGCCTGCTTGAGCCGCGCGAAGTCGTGGCCGTAGGTGTCCATGTGATCGGCGTCGATGTTCGTGATCACTTCGATCACCGGGAACAGGTTCAGGAACGACGCATCCGATTCGTCCGCTTCGGCGACGATAAAGTCGCCGGTGCCGAGACGCGCGTTCGCGCCGGCGCTGATCAGCCGCCCGCCGATCACGAAGGTCGGATCGAGCCCGCCGGCGGCGAGCACGCTCGCGACCAGCGACGTGGTCGTGGTCTTGCCGTGCGTGCCGGCAATCGCAATGCCCTGCTTCAGGCGCATCAGTTCCGCGAGCATCACCGCGCGCGGCACGATCGGAATACGGCGGTGACGCGCCGCGAGCACCTCCGGGTTGTCGCCGCGCACTGCCGTCGACACGACAACCGCATTCGCGCCTTCGATGTTCTGCGCGTCGTGCCCGATCGCGATACGCGCGCCGAGCGCGGCAAGGCGATCGGTCACCGCATTACGTGCGAGGTCCGAGCCGCTCACCTGATAGCCGAGATTGACGAGCACTTCCGCGATGCCGCTCATCCCGGCGCCGCCGATCCCGACGAAGTGAATATGTTTGACGATGTGTTTCATTGCTGACTTCCTTCCGGGGTCGCGCTGCGCGCGACGCCCGCAACGGTTGCGCAGACTTGCGCAACCTGTTCGGTCGCGTCGGGCTTCGCGAGCGACCGTGACCGTTTCGCCATTTCCACGAGCGTTGCGCGCGTCTGGCCGCGCAGCCAGTCGGCGAGCATGTCCGCCGTCAGGTCGCGTTGCTGCACAACCCGCGCCGCGCCGTGTTCGGCGAGAAACGCGGCGTTCGTGGTCTGGTGATCGTCGACTGCATAAGGGAACGGCACGAAGAACGCCGCAACACCGACCGCCGCGATCTCGGCGACCGTCATCGCACCGGAGCGGCAGATCACGAGATCGGCGTTGGCGTAGGCGCTCGTCATGTCGTCGATAAACGGCACCAGCTGCACGTCGTCTCCGGTGGCAATGCCCGCGGCTTCGTAGTTCGCGCGCGCTGCGTCGATATGCTTTGCGCCCGCCTGATGCACGATGCGCGGCCGCTCGTTCGGAGCGAGGCGCGCCAGTGCGTTCGGCACGACTTCGTTGAGGCCCGCGGCGCCCAGGCTGCCACCGACCACCAGCACATTCAAAGGACCGCTTCGTGATGCATACCGTCCTTCGGGTGTCGGCACGCGCGCAAGTTCCTCACGAATCGGATTACCGGTCCATTCCGCATGCGGCAGCGCGTTCGGAAACGCGACGAGCACGCGCTTCGCCAGCTTCGCAAGCACCTTGTTCGCCAGGCCCGCGATCGAATTCTGTTCGTGCAGCACGAGCGAGCGGCCGGACAGCCAGGTCATCACACCGGCCGGGAACGTGATGTAGCCGCCCATGCCGAGCACGACATCCGGCTTTACGCGACGCAGCACCGAGAGGCTCTGCGAACACGCGCGCAACAGGTTCACCGGCAGCATCAGCTTGGTCGCGAGGCCCTTGCCGCGCAAGCCGCCGAAGCGCACGTACTCCATCGGAATGCCGTGCTTCGGCACCAGAGTCGCTTCCATCCCGGTCGGATTGCCGAGCCACACGACGCGCCATCCCCACGCCTGCATCAGGTGCGCGACCGCGAGTCCCGGGAACACGTGTCCCCCGGTGCCACCGGCCATCACCATCAGCGTGCGCGGATCGGTCGCGATGCGTGTCATACCTTCCCTCCGCGCATCAGCACCCGGTTTTCATAGTCGACCCGCATCAGCACCGCGATCGCGAGGCAGTTCAGCAGGATGCCGGAGCCGCCATAGCTGACGAGCGGCAGCGTCAAACCTTTGGTCGGCAGCAGACCGAGGTTCACGCCCATATTGATAAACGTCTGCGCGCCAAACCAGATCCCGATGCCTTTCGCGACGAGACCCGCAAACGTGCGGTCGAGCGCGAGCGCCTGGCGGCCGATTTCGAACGCGCGACGCACGATCCAGTAGAACAGCAGAATCACGACCAGCACGCCGACGAAACCGAGTTCCTCGCCGATCACCGCGAGAATGAAGTCGGTGTGCGCTTCCGGCAGGTAATTGAGCTTTTCGACGCTGCCGCCAAGACCGACGCCGAACCATTCGCCGCGGCCGAACGCGATCAGCGAGTGCGTCAATTGATACGCCTTGCCTTGCGCGTAACGGTCGTCCCATGGATCGAGGTACGCAAAAATCCGCTCGCGGCGCCACGGCGACGCCCACACGAGCAGCGTAAACGTGCCCACTGCGGTCGCCACCAGCCCGCCGAAAATCTTGCCGTTCACGCCGCCGAGAAACAGCAGGCCCATCGCGATCGCGGCGATCACCATAAACGCGCCCATATCCGGCTCGAGCAGCAGCAGCATGCCGACCACGCCGACTGCGAAGCCCATCGGCAAGAAGCCCTTCGCGAAGCTGTGCATGTATTCCTGCTTGCGCACCGTGTAGTTCGCCGCGTAGATCGTCACCGCGAGCTTCATGATTTCCGACGGCTGCATATTCGTGATGCCGAGCGGAATCCAGCGGCGCGCGCCGTTCACGCCTTTGCCGATGTGCGGGATCAGCACGATCACCAGCGCGACGAGCGCGATCAGAAAAAGCTTCGGTGCGTATTTGTCCCACGTCGAAATCGGAATGCGGAACGTGACAATACCGACCACGCCGCCGAGCACCACATACAGCGTCTGCCGCACGAGAAACGCGTAATCGCGATACGACGCGTACTTCGGCGAATCCGGCATCGCAATCGACGCCGAATACACCATCACGACGCCGAGCCCGAGCAGCGCGACGACCACCCACAGCAGCGAATGATCGTAATCGAGCATCCGCGAGCGCAGCGGCCGCACGCCATTGACGGCGCTCGCGAGGCCGCCGGCAATGCCGCGCCCCGACGTCGACGATGACGCAGTTGAACTGCCCGACACCGAGCCGCGTTGCCCGGCCAGGCGTGATCCGAAGCGTTCCGACCAGCTCATATCATCGTCCCCCGTTCGGCGGCAATCTCTTCGACCGTGCTGCGAAACACCTCTGCACGGTGCGCGTAACCCTTGAACATGTCGAAGCTCGCGCATGCGGGCGACAGCAGCACCGCATCGCCGGGCTGCGCGAGCGCGGCTGCTGCGCGCGTCGCTTCTTCGAGCGTCGCGTGATCGGCAAGCGCGATGCCGGTGTCGGCGAGTGCGGCGCGGATATTCGGCGCGTCGCGGCCGATCAGCATCACCGCGCGGCACCAGCGCGTGACCGGCGCGGCGAGCGGCTCGAAGTCCTGGCCCTTGCCGTCGCCGCCGGCGATCAGCACCGCGCGCTGCGCAAGTCCGTCGAGCGCGGCGACGGTTGCGCCGACGTTCGTGCCCTTGCTGTCGTCGACGTAGTCGACGCCGTCGAGCGAAGCGATCAGTTCGACGCGGTGCGGCTCGCCGCGGTATTCGCGCAGTCCGTGCAGCAACGGCGCACCCGGTAGACCCACCGCGCGTGCGAGCGCAAATGCGGCGAGCGCATTTGCCGCGTTGTGCAAGCCACGAATGCGCAATGCGTCGGCCGGCATCAGGCGCTTCAACGCAATATTCGGCGGCGTCGTGCTTTCGCTCTTGCGACGGCGCGTGCTGGTCGGTTCGTCGGCTGCATCGAGGTCTTCGGCTTCGACCAGCCACAACATTCCGTTATCGCGCAGCAAGCCGTAGTCGCCATTGCGCGCCGGCTCGTTCAGCCCGAACGTCACCATCTGCGCCGCACTGTCCGCGGCGGGCGCGAGCGCCATCACGCGCGCGTCGTCGCGGTTGAGCACCCGCACCGTATGCGCGCCGAAGATGCGGCCCTTCGCGGCGGCATAAGCGTCGAGCCCGCCGTGCCAGTCCAGATGGTCCTGCGTGATATTGAGCACGACCGCCGCGTCCGGCGCGAACGTATGCGCGGTTTCCAGCTGGAAGCTCGACAGCTCGAGCACCCAGATGTCCGGCAGCGCGGTGTTGTCGATCGCTTCGCTCAGTTTGTCGAGCGCGGCCGGGCTGATATTGCCGGCAATCGCGACCTTCTTGCCCGCGCGCGCGCATAGCAGGCCGGTGAGACTCGTCGTCGTGGTCTTGCCATTGGTGCCGGTGATCGCGATCACCTTCGGTGCGTAACCGCTTGCGCCGAGCGTCTTCAACGCCTGCGCGAAGAACTCGAGCTCGCCCCACACCGGAATATCGCGCTCGCGCGCGGCATCGATGAGCGGCAGTAAATCGGCGGCGAGCGGCGACAAGCCGGGGCTGATCGCCACCAGTTCGACTCCTTCGAGCAGCACCGGCGAAAACGCGCCGCCGATGAAATCGGCGTCGACGCGATGCGCTTCGAGCGCGGACAGATTCGGCGGCACTTCGCGCGTGTCGGCAATGCGCAGGCGGCAACCGTGCCGCGCGCACCAGCGCGCCATCGCGAGGCCCGATTCACCGAGCCCCAGCACGAGCACCATCGGCTTTTGCCGATCCTGAAACTTCTCGCCGAACATCGCTTGCTTTCCTTTCTGCTGCTTAGCGCAATTTGAGCGTGGACAAACCGAACAGGCACAACATCAACGTGATGATCCAGAAACGCACGACCACCTGCGTTTCTTTCCACCCGGACAACTCGAAGTGGTGATGCAGCGGCGCCATCTTGAAGATGCGTCTGCCTTCGCCGTAGCGGCGCTTCGTGTATTTGAACCACGTGACTTGCAGCATCACGGAAAGCGTTTCGGCGACGAAGATGCCGCCCATGATGAAAAGTACGATTTCCTGGCGGACAATCACCGCGACAGTGCCAAGCGCGCCGCCGAGCGCGAGTGCGCCGACGTCGCCCATAAACACCTGCGCGGGGTGCGTGTTGAACCACAGAAACGCGAGGCCCGCGCCGCCGATCGCGGAACAGAAAATCAGCAATTCACCCGCGCCTGGGATGTGCGGAAACAGCAGATACTTCGAATAGACCGAGCTGCCCATCACATACGCGAATACGCCGAGCGACGCGCCAACCAGCACGACCGGCATGATCACGAGGCCGTCGAGGCCGTCGGTCAGGTTCACCGCGTTGCTCGCGCCGACAATCACCAGATACGTGAGCGCGATAAAACCCCACACGCCGAGCGGATAGCTGATCGACTTCAGAAACGGCAGCATCAGGTCCGCGCGGGCGGGCAGGCCCATCGACAGCCCGCTGCGCACCCACGCCATAAACAGGTCGAACACGCGCACATTGCTCGCCTCGGACACGCTGAACGCGAGATACACGGCGGCGAACAGGCCGATCACCGATTGCCAGAAATACTTTTCACGCGACGACATCCCGCGCGGGTCCTTATAGACGACCTTCCGGTAGTCATCGACCCAGCCGATGATGCCGAAGCCGAACGTAACCAGCATCACGATCCAGATAAAGCGGTTGGTCAGATCGGCCCACAGCAGCGTCGATACCGCGATGCCGATCAGAATCAGCACGCCGCCCATCGTCGGCGTGCCCGACTTCACGAGATGAGTCTGCGGGCCGTTTGTGCGGACTGCCTGGCCGACTTTCATTGCGGTCAGCTTGCGAATCACCCACGGGCCGCAGACCAGACCGATCAGCAATGCGGTAATCGTCGCGGCGACTGCGCGAAACGTGAGGTAACTGACCACGCGCAAAAAGCTTGCGTCATTCTGCAGCCATTGCGCCAGCGCCACTAACATGCGAGGTTCCCTTCTCTGTTCAATGTGCGGCGGGCCTGTCGCCCGCCGCATCGGTTTGTGGACTCGTCAAGGCGTCCACCACACGCTCCATCTGCATGAAGCGTGAGCCTTTCACCAGAATCGTTGCGCTTGCCGTCAGGCCCGCCTGTTTCAATTGCGCGACCAGCGCAGCCGGATCGGCCGCGTGATGCGCGGTCGGACCGTACGCGGTGCACGCGTCGCACGATGCGCCGCCCATTGCGTACAGCGCGTCGATGCCCTGCTCCTTCGCGTACGCGCCAACCTCGCGATGAAACGCCGGGCCTTCATCGCCGACTTCACCCATGTCGCCCATCACCAGCACGCGCGGCGATGGCCGCGTCGCCAGCACGTCGATCGCGGCACGCATCGAGTCGGGGTTCGCGTTGTACGTGTCGTCGATCACCGTTGCGCCCGCCAGTGAGCCGAGCGCCGCGCGCTTCACCTGCAGTCGGCCTTTCACAGCGCCGAATGCTTCGAGGCCGCGTTTGATCGCATCGAGCGGCACGCCGGCGGCGAGCGCCGCGGCCGTCGCGGCCAGCGCGTTGCGTGCGTTGTGCGCGCCGAGCACTTGCAGCGTCACGTCGACGTGACCTTCCGCGGTATCGATGCTGAGCCGGCTGCCGTCGAAGCGGCCAGTCACCGCCGCTTCAGTGATGCACTCGTCCGTGTTCAGCGCGAAGTCGATCACCCGGTTACCGGTCGCCGCGACGCGCCAGATGCCGGCGTACGCATCATCAGCCGGAAACACCGCGACGCCGTCGGGTGTCAGCGCGTGAATCACGCTCGCGTGTTCGAGCGCGACCGCCTCGACCGTCGCCATGAATTCCTGATGCTCGCGCTGCGCGTTGTTCACCACCGCGACGGTCGGCTCCGCGATAGTCGCGAGCAGTTGCGTTTCGCCGGGGTGATTCATGCCGAGTTCCACGACCGCGAGCCGATGCGTGTCATTCAGCCGGAACAGCGTGAGCGGCACGCCGATGTCATTGTTGAAGTTGCCTGAGGTCGCGAGGCGCGAGGCTTCGCCCACGGCCGCCGCGAAGATCGACGCGATCATTTCCTTGACTGTCGTCTTGCCGTTGCTACCGGTGACCGCGACGAGCGGCATCGTGAAACGGCGGCGCCAGCCGCGCGCGAGTGCGCCGAGCGCGGCGCGCGTATCGGCGACGCGCAACGCGGGCACGCGCCAGTCGCCCGGGCTGCGCGTGACCAGCGCAGCGCTCACGTGACGATCGGCGACTTCCGGCAGGAAGTCGTGCGCATCGAAACGCTCACCTTTGAGCGCGACAAACAGGTCGCCCGGACCGGCCGTGCGACTGTCGGTCGACACGCGCTCGAACGTCACCGAATCGTCGCCGAGCACGGTCGCGCCCGGAATCAGCGCCGCGGCTTCGCGCAGCGAAAACATCGCGGAAGCTCGTTCGGTCATTCGCCACCTCCGCGTGTGTGCGTCGCACGCGCGGCCAGCGCGAGCCGCGCATGGTCCTGATCCGAGAACGCGCGCTTCTTGCCCATGATTTCCTGGGTCGCTTCGTGACCCTTGCCGGCGAGAACGATCACGTCTTCGCGCGCGGCACTGCGGATTGCCTGCAGGATCGCGCTCGCGCGGTCTTCGATACAGCGCGCGTTCGACGGCTGCGTCATGCCCGCAACGATCTGATCGATGATTTTTTGCGGGTCTTCGCCGCGCGGGTTGTCGCTGGTGACAACGACGGTATCCGCGCGACGCTCGGCGATCGCGCCCATCAACGGGCGCTTGGTCGCGTCGCGATCGCCGCCGCAGCCGAACATGCAGATCAGTTCCCCACCGCGCGCTTGCGCGATCGGGCGCAACGCGTCGAGCGTTTTTTCCAGCGCATCCGGCGTGTGCGCATAGTCGATCACGACGAGCGGCTCGTCGTTTTGCAGGCGGCCACCGAGACGCTGCATGCGACCGTTCACCGGTTCGAGCTTCGCGAGTTCGGCGAGCGCCGCATCGAACGGCACGTCCGCGGCCAGTAGCGCACCGAGCACGCCGAGCAGATTGCTGACGTTGAATGCGCCAAGCGTGCCGACTTCGACATCGGCGCTACCCCAGTCGGATACCAGATGGAACGCGGTGCCGGTCGTCGTCGCCCGCACTTTGCTTGCGATCAGCGCCTGGTCGGCCAGCAACGCGCTGACGTCCGGCGCGCTGGCGTCGCCTTCGATCGAATACGCGATTGTGCGCGCGTGCCCTTTCGTGCTCGCGAGCAAGCGGCGGCCTGCTGCGTCGTCGACGTTGATGACCGCGACGCGCAGCGCCGGCCATGCGAACAGGCGCGCTTTCGCCGCTTCGTATGCGGCGAACGTGCGGTGATAGTCGAGATGGTCCTGCGTCAGGTTCGTGAAGACCGCGATGTCGAACGCGGTGCCGTTCACGCGCCCCTGATGCAGCGCATGCGACGACACTTCCATCGCGATCGCTTGCGCACCCGCGCCGCGCAACTGCGCGAGGCTGCGCTGCAGTTGCGGCGCGTCCGGAGTCGTAAAGCCGGTATGAACGAGGTGCCCCGGCATGCCGCTGCCCAGCGTGCCGATCACCGCGCACGGCGTGCCGAGTGCGGACAGCGCCGACGCAATCCATTGCGTGGACGACGTCTTGCCGTTCGTGCCGGTCACACCGATTACGCGCATCGCGTCGCTTGGGTCGCCGTACCACGCACTCGCGATCGTGCCGGCGAGTTCGTTGAGCGCAGGCACCGCGTGCGCGAGCGCGGAGGCCGGTTTCGCTGCCAGGTTTTCCGGCTGATACAGCACCGCCGCGGCGCCGCGTTCGATCGCGTTGTCGATGAACGGACGGTTGTCCGCGCCATCTACTGCATACGCGAGAAACGCGTCGCCCGCCGCAAGCGAACGGGTGTCCGCGTGCAGTTGCGCAGCGGGTTTCACGCGCGCGCGTAGCCACGCTAGCGCGTCATCGATGTCCGCGCGCGCCGGATGGGAGGTGCGTAGCGCGCTCATCGCACGACTCCTGGGTGATTCCTCGCATCGCTCGAAATGGTCAGCTTCTTCGCGGGCGCGCGAGTCGAGATCTTCGCGGCGAACTTCTTCGCATTGCCGGCGTGTTCGGATGCGCTCACGCTTTTCGCTGTGTTCTTCGCGCCGCTATTCGTCGCGCCATTCGCACTGCCATTCGCGTTACCGTTTGTCGCGCCTGCGCCGTTGCCAGCCGACGCGACTGCGGTGTTCGTATTCGTGTCGTCCGACACGACCATCTGCTTGATCGGCATATCGGGCGGCACGTTCAGCGAGCGCAGCGTATCGCCGGCGATCGCCGAAAACACCGGCCCGGACACCTGACCGCCGAAGTGGCTGCCTGCGGTCGGCTCATCGACCGACACCGCGACGACGATCCGCGGATTCGGCATCGGCGCCATGCCGACGAACGACGCGCGGTACTTCGATTTGTCGTAGCCGCGGCCCGAATGCTTGTACGCGGTGCCGCTCTTGCCGCCGACGCGATAGCCTGGCACGGCCGCATCCGGCGACGTGCCGCCCGGTGAAACGACGGTTTCGAGCATCGCGCGCACTTCGCGCGCGGTGGTCGGCGCGAACACCTGCGTGCCGGTGACCGGCTGGTCGCCCGGCGTACGGAAAATCGAAATCGGCAGAATCTGGCCGTCGTGCGCGATCGCGGTGTACGCGCGCGCGAGCTGGAACAGCGACGCCGACAGGCCGTAGCCGTACGACATCGTCGCCTGCTCGATGCGGCGCCAGCTCTTCCACGGACGCAGACGGCCCGCCGCCGCGCCCGGAAAACCGACCTTCGGCGCCTGGCCGAGACCGATGCTGGTATACATATTCCACATCTCTTCGGGCTTGAGCTGCATCGCGATCTTCGTCGCGCCGATGTTGCTCGACTTCTGGATCACGCCGCCGACGGTCAGCACGCCGAACGCGCTGTCGTCGGTAATCGTCGCGCCGTCGAGGGTGAAACGCCCCGGCCCCGTATCCACCAGTGTAGTCGGCGACACGCGGTGCAAATCGAGCGCGAGCGACACCGTGAACGGCTTCATGATCGAGCCCGGCTCGAATACGTCGGTGAGGATGCGGTTGCGCAGCTGTTCGCCGGTCAGATGAGAGCGATCGTTCGGGTTGTAGGTCGGATAGTTGACGAGCGCGAGCACTTCGCCGGTCCGTACGTCGACCACCATCGCGGCACCCGCCTTCGCCTTGAACTTCTGCACGGCCGCTTTAAGGTTCGTGTAAGCGATGTACTGGATCTTGCTGTCGATCGACAGTTCGACATCCTTGCCGTTGTGCGGCACGACCTGCTCGTCGACGTCCTCGACGATGTGGCCCAGCCGGTCCTTGATCACGCGGCGGCTGCCCGACATGCCGGCCAGCATCTTCTGGTCGCCGAGCTCGACGCCTTCCTGGCCTTCGTCTTCGACGTTGGTAAAGCCGATCAGGTGCGCGGTGATCTCGCCTTCCGGATAGAAACGCTTGTATTCGTTGCGCTGATAGACGCCCGGGATATCGAGGGCCGCGACCTGCGCGGCGACGTCGACCGGCACCTGGCGCTTCACGTATACAAAGGTTTTGTCTTCGGACAGCTTGGCGCGCAGTTCCTTGTTCGACATGTCGAGCAGCTTGCCGAGTTGCTGCAGCTTGTCCGCGCCGAGATCGTCCGGCACCGACTCCGGAATCGCCCAGATCGCGCGCACCGGCAGACTCGTCGCGAGCACAAGGCCGTTACGGTCGAGAATCTTGCCGCGCGTGGCCGGCAGCTCGATCGTGCGCTGATAGCGGCTTTCGCCTTGCTTCTGATAGAACGCGTTGCCCGGTCCCTGAATCCAGAACGCGCGTCCCGCCAATGCGACAAAAGCCATAAAGAGCAGAAACACGACGAGCTTCGAGCGCCACATCGGCAGGCGCACCGACAGAATCGGGTTCGCGGAGAACGCGACACTCTTGCGATTCGATGATTTCGATTTCTTGATCATCGCGTGCCTCCGCGTGCGCTCGCGGCCCGTGACGGCCTCGCAGGCTGTGCGCCCGAAGGCGTCGATGCCGGCGCGGAGGTGGGAATCGGCGCGTCCTCGGCGCTCGCGGCGCCGGGATCGAGCACCACGTATTGGGTGCGGCCAGTCGTGGCCTGCTGCATCTTCAGCGAGTCGGTCGCGATCTGCTCGATCCGCGAGGTTTTCGACAGCGCGCTCTGCTGATATTGAAGCTGCGAATAGTCCTGCTGCAGCTGGCGCTCCTGCGATTGCGCGCGTTGCAGCTGGATAAAGAACTGGCGCTGCTGATTCGTCGCGTTAACCACCGAAAGCGCACAACCCATCACGAGAATCAGCAGGAAGATATTGAGGCGGTTCATGGCGCGATCCGCTCCGCGACGCGCATCACGGCGGAACGGGCGCGCGGATTGGCGGCGACTTCGGCGTCGCTCGCGAATACACGGCCTAACAGTTTGAATGGGGGGCTCGGCAGATCGACCGCACGAATCGGCAGGCGGCGATCGACCGCAGGCGCAGTGGAATGCGTCTGCATGAATCGCTTGACGATTCGATCTTCGAGCGAATGAAAGCTGATCACGACCAGCCGCCCCCCTTGCTCCAGCAACGACAACGCTGCTTCTAGTACGACTTGCAGCTCCGCAAGCTCTTGATTGACGTGAATCCGTATAGCCTGAAAGGTGCGGGTTGCCGGGTCCTTACCCTTCTCACGGGTCTTGACGGCGTTAGCCACGATTTGGGCAAGCTCGCCCGTGCTTGCGAGAGGCCCAAGACGTTCGGACTCTGCCCGGCGAGCAACAAGCGCCTTTGCAATCTGAACAGCAAACCGTTCTTCCCCATAATCTCTGATCACCTCCGTCAGTTCCTGCAACGTGGCCCGCGCGAGCCAATCCGCGGCAGATTCGCCGCGCGTCGGGTCCATACGCATGTCGAGTGGGCCGTCCGCACGGAAACTGAAACCGCGCTGCGGGTCGTCCACTTGCGGCGACGACACACCCAGATCCAGCAATACGCCCGACACACGCCCTACCCCGCGGGACGCCAGCGCGTCACGCAGTGATGCAAAACCTTGATGCACGATTTCGAAGCGCGGATCGGCAATCTGCCGGGCCGTTTCGATCGCAAGCGGGTCTTTATCGAATGCGATCAACCGGCCCGCGTCGGCGAGCTTGGCCAATACCGCCCGACTGTGACCGCCGCGCCCAAACGTGCCGTCCACATAGACGCCGTCCGTGCGCGTAACCAGCGCGTCGACCGCTTCCTCCAGCAGCACCGTGCGATGCTGCAACTGCTTTTCCATCGCAGGCGCCATGTCGTTCACCCGCGGTCAGAATGTGAAGTTCTTCAGCGCCTCGGGCATGCCCTGCGCCATCGCCTGCTGTTCCTTCGCGTTGTAGGTCTGTGCGTCCCACAACTCGAAGTGACTACCCATCCCTAACAACATCACGTCTTTTTCGAGCGAGCCGGCCAGCCGCAATTCGGGCGACACCAGCACCCTCCCGGCGGTATCCAGTTCGACGTCGGCTGCATTGCCGAGAAAAATGCGCTGCCACCATTTCGCTTCCATCGGTAGCGCGGCGATTTTCGTGCGAAAGACCTCCCACTCGGGGCGCGGAAACAGCAACAGGCAGCCGTCCGGGTGCTTGGTGATCGTCACCCGGCCTTCTGCCTGTCCTTGCAGCGCATCCCGATAGCGAGCCGGGATGGACATCCTCCCTTTCGCATCGAGTGTCAGCGCCGACGCCCCTTGGAACACTTCACTCCCCTTTATGAGGGCGCTGTTCAGACGTCGCCCGGTCTTGAAAACTTACCCGAAATGCGTGGGCAGATCACACAAAAATACACTTTCTCACACTGTCTCCCACTTTAGAGGAACCCCCCAAGCGGGTCAAGGGACGCGGGCCGTTTTTTAACGAATTTTGTTTGCTAGAACAAGGACTTAGCGACAGTCCTTCATGTCAGATGTAAACGGGAAAACCGTTATAAATGAATCAGATAGTGGAGCTTGTGAAGGTAATACCTGAGAAGTCCGGGGGAAAACCGTGTGAATGACGGGCGTTGGGCGTAATGGGGTCGGGCGTGCAAATCGATCAAAACGCCAACGCGGGTGGCAGAGGTCGAGCGAGGTAATCGGACGGCGTGGATGGACGCCGCCCCAGTTGATTCATTCGAAAAAAGTCAGATACGGTAGGCGGTCGTGGTCATGATTTTCGACGCCGCACGCATCAGCGCACGCGCCGGGAAAGGCAGTTCGACACCGCCCGCATCCATTGCAGCCTTGCCGTGTGCCGCTTCGTCGGCACGCATCTGTTCGACGATCGCGCGCGATTCGTAATCGCCCGCGGGCAGCGTTTCCATGTGGCCGTCCAGATGGTGCTCGACCTGGCGCTCGGTTTCGGCCATGAAGCCAAGACTCACACGATCGCCGAAACGGCCTGCCGCAAAGCCGATCGCCAGCGCGCCCGCATACCATAGCGGATTGAGCAGGCTCGGTCGCGAATCCAGCGCCTCCAGGCGCTTCGCGGTCCACGCGAGGTGATCCTCCTCTTCGCGCGCCGCATGCTCGAATGCCTGCTTCAGCGCGGGCGAGCGGGTGGCGAGCTTTTGCGCCTGATACAGCGCCTGCGCGCACACTTCGCCGACGTGATTCACGCGCATCAGTCCGGCCGCGTGCGCGCGTTCCTGCGCGGTCATCTCGACGCGTTCGACCGATGCGGAATCTGCCGAACCCGCCGGCAACGGCATTGGCCGAGTCATTCTCGACACCCCCGTCATTGATCGTAAACCCCGATCAAACTCGGTAATCCAGTCGTCCAGCAGCATCCGGCTCCTCCAGTCAGGCGGTCACCCGAACGCGCCGGACGGTCCGCGCGACAAGCGTCCGCGCTTTAAAACCGGTGCATTCGAGCCCCTAAAACAAGGGGTTTTTTGCGATAAAAGGTCGATTTTAGACCATGTTGCGTAAACGAAACAGCGACTATTGGCCCGTCCCTTTCGCTTTTTTGACGTTAAGCCTTTTGTTACATTACCCGTCGACTTCCGTATGAAGTTAACAAGGCAGGGACAGCCGCAGCACAAAAATATTTGTCCCGCTTAAAAAATTCGCATTCCTTGGAGATCTTTCAATGAAAAAGTCGCTAGTCGCGCTGGCGGCGTTGGGCGCGTTCGCGTGTGCCGCCCATGCACAGAGCAGTGTGACGCTGTACGGCATCATCGATGAAGGCTTTAACTTCAACACCAATTCCGGTGGTCATCACCTGTACAACCTGTCGAGCGGCGTGCTGCAGGGTAGCCGTTGGGGCATGCGCGGCACGGAAGATCTGGGCGGCGGCCTGAAGGCGATCTTCGTGCTCGAAAATGGCTTCGACGTAAATACCGGCAAGCTTGGTCAGGGCGGCCTGATGTTCGGCCGCCAGGCGTACGTGGGCCTCGGCAGCAGCCAGTTCGGCACGGTCACGCTCGGCCGCCAGTATGACTCCATCGTCGACTATGTCGGCCCGCTGGAAGTGGGCGATCAATGGGGAGGTTACATCGCCGCTCACCCGGGTGACCTCGATAACTTCAACAACGCGTATCGCACGAATAATGCGATCAAGTTCACCAGCGTCAACTACGCGGGCCTGACGTTCGGCGGTATGTATAGCGTTGGCGGCATCGCGGGCGATTATTCGCGCAATCAGACGTGGTCGTTGGGCGCGGGTTACACCAACGGTCCGCTCGTGTTGGGCGTCGGCTATTTGAACGCGCGCACGCCGGCGACGAACGGCGGCCTGTTCGGCAACAATACCGCGACGACCACGCCGTCCGCTGTCACGACGCCGGTCTACGCAGGCTTTGCATCCGCGAGCACGTATCAGGTCATCGGTGCCGGCGGCGCTTATACGTTCGGCGCGGCAACGTTTGGCGCGACGTACTCGAACGTGAAGTTCTACGGTATCGGCAGCACGAGCCCGTCCGCGCTGAACGGCGAAACGGCCACGTTCAACAACGCGGAAGTCAGCTTCAAGTATCAGATCACGCCGGCGCTGCTGGCAGGCGCCGCGTATAACTACACGAAGAACAACGACGTCGGGCCGGTGGACGGCGCCACGTATCACCAGGGGATGGTCGGCGTCGACTACTTCCTGTCCAAGCGTACCGACGTGTATCTGATCGGCGTGTACCAGCACGCTTCCGGCGAACAGGTGTCAGCGAACGGCGCAACCATCACGCCGGCGCGGGCGGCGATCAACGGTCTCACCGCATCGTCGAACAGCAATCAGTTCACCGCGCGGGTTGGTATTCGCCACAAATTCTAATAAGTCGAAACGCGTAGTCGACCTCAAAGGCGCCTTCGGGCGCCTTTTTTCATCCGCGGTTTGCCGCCGATATGTTTGTGCTTCTATGCGCGGCCGTCGCGCAGTTCCCGACGTAATATCTTGCCGACGTTGCTCTTCGGCAATTCATTGCGGAACTCGATGATGCGCGGCCGTTTGTACGGCGTCAGCTGCTCCTTGCAGAACGCAATGATGTCGGCATCGGTGAGCGTTTCGTCCTTCTTCACGATAAACAGCTTCACCGCCTCGCCGGATTGCGCGTCGGGCACGCCGACGGCCGCCACTTCGAATACGCCCGGATGTTTTGCGACGACGTCTTCGACTTCGTTCGGATAGACGTTGAAGCCCGACACCAGAATCATGTCCTTCTTGCGATCGACGATTTTCACGAAGCCGCGCTCGTCCATCTGACCGATATCGCCAGAGCGAAGGTAACCGTCCGCGGTCATCACCTTCGCAGTTTCGTCGGGGCGGTTCCAGTAGCCTGCCATCACCTGCGGGCCGCGAATGCAGACTTCGCCGGGCTGGCCTAACGGCATTTCGTTACCCGCGTCATCGCGGATCGAGATTTCCGTCGACGACAGCGGCAAGCCGATCGTGCCGTTGTATTCGGTGGCGGTCACCGGGTTGCAGGTTGCCGACGGCGACGTCTCGGACAAGCCGTAGCCTTCGATAATCGGCGTCCCTGTGCGCTGGAACCAGCGCTCCGCGACTGCCTTTTGCACGGCCATGCCGCCGGCGTTCGCGACTGTCAGATTCGACAGATCGAGCTGGTCGAAGTCCGGGTGATTCAGCATCGCATTGAAGAGCGTATTGACCGCCGGCAACGTCGTGATCTTATAGCCATGCAGCGCCTTGATCATGCCGCCGATGTCGCGTGGGTTCGGAATCAGCACGCCGAGGCCACCCTGGCGAATCGTCAGCAGTCCGCATACGGTTAGCGCGAACACGTGATAAAGCGGCAGTGCGACCAACGTAACCGACTGTTTGATATCAGGCCGCGCCGCGCGAGCCGGCTCGTGCCACGCCGCGGACTGCAATACATTCGCGATCAGATTGCGATGGGTAAGCGTCGCGCCTTTCGATACGCCTGTTGTGCCACCGGTGTATTGCAGAAACGCGATGTCGTCCGGGCCTTGCTGGACTGCCTTGAAGGTTTGGCGTGCGCCGGCCGCGAGTGCGGCGTTGAAGCTCACGTGACCCGGCAGACTCCATGCCGGCACCATCTTCTTCACGCGCCGCACGACGTAATTGACGATGTGCCCTTTCAGGCCCAGCAGATCGCCCATCGTCGCGACCATCACATGCTTTATCGGTGTGTTGCGGATCACCGCCTGCACGGTCGCGGCGAAATTTTCCAGCACGATCACCGCTTGCGCGCCGCTGTCCTTCATCTGGTATTCGAGCTCGCGCGGCGTGTAGAGCGGGTTTACGTTCACGACCACGTAGCCCGCGCGCAACACGGCTGCCAGCGCGATCGGGTACTGCAGCACGTTCGGCATCATGATTGCGATGCGCGCGCCGCGCTCGAGACCTTTCGACTGGAACCATGCGGCGAGACGGCGCGACAGTTCGTCGAGTTCGCCGTAGGTGATCTGCTTGCCCATGCACGCGAAGGCCGGCTTGTCGCGATGCAGACCGAAACTCTCGTCGAGAAGACCCGCCACCGACGCGTATTGCGCGGGATCGATCTCCGCCGGCACGCCGGGTGGATACGATTTGAGCCAGATCTTCTGCATGCGGTGCTTCTCCTTGTGTCGGCCGGAATCGGCGCTTGTGCGCTCACTCCGGTCTCATGCGATTCCGAATGGTCGTGCTAAAAGGCGCATGCATCCTAGCATGCGGTTATCGACGCGATATTTCGGGTTACCCCCCGGTTAGACGGCAGCCTCGAAAGGGAAGAACACGCGGCTTCGATCGGGCATTCGGCACACTTTGGCGTCAGCGCATCGCTGGGTATCGGGATGAATTGCCCAGACGCGTGTCGGTTCGCGTCTCCCGCTGATGCGGCTGGCGGGCACGTTCAATCGTGGGCGGCACGGACCCGTGGACCGAAGCCGTGCTCTTGCGCTTTTTTAGCCTTAGCCGTCGCTCGCGGTTAGCTTGAACTGCGTCACGCGCGCTCAACTTCGACCAGACAATCGTAGAAGGTCGCCGAGTTTCCAAGGTCAGTCAACGCCTGACTCGTCACCTGGTTGGCGTTGCGTCCGTCGGGCGCGAGCTTCTTCCACCAGATCGACAGACCGACCACGAGACCCTCGCGTGCCTTGTCGGTGACGCGGGCGCGCGCCTGCATCGATCCGCGATCGTTGAAGATACGTACCTGATCGCCTTCGACAATACCGCGATCTAGCGCATCGGCGGGATGGATATCCAGATGCGGTTCGCCTTCCGTCGAGCGCAGGCTTTCGACATTGACGAATGTGCTGTTCAGGAAATTGCGCGCCGGCGGCGAAATCATCGCGAGCGGATAGCGGGCGGCGAGTTCCGGCGCGTTCTCGGCGGACTCGTACGGCGGCAGGTAGTCGGGCAGTGGATCAAGGCCCAGTTGCGCAAGCCGTTCGCTATAAAACTCGCACCTGCCCGACGGTGTGCGGAATCCGCCGTTGGCGAACGGGGCGTCGGGCACCTGGAGGCGAGCCCAGCCGGAACGCTTGAGCGTTGACCAGTCGACGCCCTCGAGCGCCGCATCGTCCCAGCGAAAGGCCTGCGCGGCAACCTCTTCGTCGCTCTCGTACAGCGCCGGCTCCGTGAGACCCATCGCACGCGCAATGCCGCGGAAAATCTCGGTGTTCGGCCGCGCGTCGCCCACTGGGGCGATGGCCGGCAGGTTCGCCATCACATGCGTGTGGCCGTACGACTTATGGACATCGAGGTGCTCCAGTTGCGTCGTCGCCGGAAGCAGCAGGTCCGCATAGTCGGCGGTGTCGGTCTGGAAATGCTCGAGGACGATTGTGAAGAGATCTTCGCGCGCAAAACCCGCGGCAACCCGCTCGGAATCGGGTGCAACCGCAACGGGGTTCGAGTTGTAGACGACAATCGCGTCGATCTTCGGGCCAAAACCGGTTTTTTCGCGATTCGTGTTCGTGTCGCCGGGATGGAGCAGCGCGTCGCCGATCGCGTTCATATTGATGACTCGCGATGGCGCCGACGGCCACCCGGGCATCAGATCGGGACGCTCCAGCGCGAACGAATCAACCGGCGCCCATCCGGACGACGATAGCAGCGCACCGCCCGCGCGATCCCGCCACGCGCCGGTTAGCGATGGCAGGCAAGCGATTGCGCGTACTGCGTTGCCGCCACCACGCACGCGTTGCATTCCGTAGTTCATCCGGATCGCGGATTTACGGGTTTTGCCGTACAGGCGAGCGAGGTCAATGATGACGTCTTCGTCGACGCCGCAAATCTGCGCGACCCGTGCGGGCGTGTACGTGAGCGCGCGGGCTTTCAGCGATTCGAAGCCCAATGTGTGGTCAGCGATGTACGCGTGATCGAGCCAATCTTCGTTGATCAGCACATTCATCATGCCCAATGCCAGCGCGCCGTCCGTGCCGGGCTTCAGCGCAATGTGCTGATGACATTTCTCCGCCGTCAGCGACCGGTATGGGTCGATCGCGATCAGCCGTGCGCCGTTGCGCTTCGCTTCCTGTGCGCGTGTCCAGAAGTGCAGGTTCGACGCGATCGGATTGGCGCCCCAGATCAGGATCAGTTCGCTTTCGGAGAAGAACTCCGTGAGCATGCCGAGACCCGCGCCGTAGGTGTATTTCAGGCCCGCCGCACCCGCGGCCGCGCAAATCGCGCGATCGAGCTGCGATGCGCCGAGCTTGTGGAAGAAGCGTTGCGCGATGCTGTCTCCCTGCACGAGCCCCATCGTGCCGGCGTAGCTGTACGGGACAATCGCCTCGGGGGCGCGCGCGGCAATCTCCGATAGCCGCGTGGCCGCGAGCGTGAACGCTTCGTCCCATGTAATCGGCTCGAACCGGCCTTCGCCTTTTTTGCCGACGCGTTTCATCGGTGTAGTCAGTCGATGCGCATGATGGACGCGCTCCGCGTAGCGGGCGACCTTCGTACACAACACGCCTTGCGTCGGCGGATGATCGGGGTCGCCGGTTACCTTGATTGCACGGCCGTTTTCGACGGTCACGCGCATTGCGCAAGTATCCGGGCAATCGTGCGGACAAACCGCGCGGGCAAATTCGGTCGGGGCGTTCATGGAGATTGGGCTCGTGCTGTTTCTCGGCGGTTTCTCGGCAGTTTTTGGCGCTGCTGGCTGCGTCGCGCAGTCGTCCATCGGCGGCGCGTAGGCCGAAAGACACGCGAAAGCTTGATTTTATTATGTTCGTGGATGTGCAGTGGGGGTTCGTCAGGCGATGGCCGGTTGTCGCACTGTCAGAAATATCGATGAGCGTAGAATCAAATGATCATCGATCAATCATCACCGGGTAGCGGAGCGCCGCTTTCCTTGTGTCGATCCACTCTCTGCAGATAAGCACACCTTTCATCATGAAACTTATCCCTGAAATCCAGTCTGCACACGGCGAGATTCAAACGCTTCGACGAACGATTCATGCGAATCCCGAGCTGCGCTACGAAGAAACGCAAACCTCTGATCTTGTCGCGAAGACCCTATCCAATTGGGGTATCGAAGTGCATCGGGGGATCGGTAAAACAGGCGTCGTCGGCGTGCTGAAGCGCGGCAACGGTACCCGTTCGGTTGGTTTGCGTGCAGATATGGACGCATTGCCGATTCTTGAACTGAACACGTTCGATCATCGTTCCCGCAACGCCGGGAAGATGCATGCGTGCGGTCATGACGGACACACGGCGATGCTGCTCGGTGCGGCGCGTTATCTTTCCACACGTGGCGATTTCGACGGCACGATCGTTTTCATCTTTCAGCCGGCCGAGGAGGGCGGTGCCGGCGCGAAAGCGATGATCGACGACGGGCTTTTCACGCGGTTTCCTGTCGATGCGGTGTTCGGTATTCACAACTGGCCGGGGTTAGGGGCCGGCCATTTTGGCGTCGCTGCGGGGCCGTTTATGGCGTCGAGCAACGAATTCCGGATCGAAGTAAAAGGCGTTGGCGCACACGCAGCGCTGCCGCATTACGGGCATGATCCCGTGTTCACTGCGGTGCAGATCGCGAATGGTCTGCAAGGCATCATTACTCGCAACAAGAAGCCAGTCGATACCGCGGTTCTGTCGATCACGCAGATTCACGCGGGAGATGCTGTCAACGTCGTGCCGAATGAGGCGTGGCTGGCAGGGACGGTACGCACGTTCACGACGCAGACCCTCGATATGATCGAGTCGCGCATGCACAAGATCGTCGAAAACATCGCCGAAGCTTATGACTGTTCGGTCAAGCTGACATTTCGACGCAATTACCCGCCGACGGTCAATAGCGTAGAAGAAACGAAGTTCGCGACGATGGTCATGAGGGAAATTGTCGGCGATGAAAATGTAAACGATTCGTTCGAGCCGACCATGACCGCCGAGGACTTCTCTTTTATGTTGGAAGCGAAGCCTGGATGCTATGCGTTTCTCGGCAATGGCGACGGTGATCACCGTGAGCTAGGTCACGGAGAAGGACCTTGCATGCTGCATAACGCCAGCTATGACTTTAACGACGAGTTGCTGCCGGTGGGGTCGACGTATTGGGTAAGGTTGGCGCAGAGGTTTCTGGCTCGTGAGTGAAGTGACGGGGTAATGCGTTGACGGTGATGTTCGACTGATCGCGTTGATCGGTCGAGGTGACTTTTGCAGTCAGTGTTTTCGGGCCGTAAACGCCGAAACCCCGCCTGGTGGCGGGGTTTGCGGTGTGCTGCTGGGGAGCCTGACGATTACCTACTTTCACACG
>NZ_SORE01000008.1 GCF_004366595.1 Paraburkholderia rhizosphaerae | reverse complement strand
TCTCTCTCATAGGTTGCGTCCGCAAGTTGTAGTTGCGGACGCAATCGTGGACCTTCTTAAGCTGGCAAGCTAGGTGCGGGGAAATTCGCGCTTACAATTCTTTGATGTCAATGTGATGTCCGGTGTCCGACTGGCGCGTGCGTACTTGCCCGGCATGAAGCAGCGCGACTGGGGACGGGTTGTATTCATCAGCAGCGAGAGTGCGATTCAGATCCCCGTCGAAATGATCCACTATGGCATGACAAAGACCGCGCAACTTGCCGTCTCGCGAGGGCTCGCTGAACATTGCGTTGGCACTGGAGTGACGGTCAATGCTGTGCTCCCGGGTCCTACAAGCTCGGAAGGAGTCAGTGAGTTCGTGGGGAAGTTGGCGGGAGGGCTGTCATCCCGTGACGCCGAGAAGCAGTTCTTTGAAGAGGCGAGACCAACCTCACTGCTCAAACGGTTCACGACGCCCGATGAGGTCGCAAATCTCGTGGTGTACGTCTGCTCCGGTTTGTCATCGGCTACCACCGGCGCGGCCCTTCGCGCCGACGGTGGCGTGGTGCGCGCTGCATTTTGACAAGCCATAGCTCTCCCGACCCGGAGTTGCAGGTGCTTGAAAGTGCAGCACGGACCCGTCTGCCAATTAACGAAATTGCGGACGGTGGAGCGTGGAAACGGCCACTTTGACTCCGTGGCAGACCCACACATACCAGCCGTGTGGAAGGTCAAGTCACAATCCCGCCAGTTCAGTGGACAGAAAGCGAATCAATGCTGCAACCCGACGGCCAGGCACGGCTGCCGGGTACACTGCATAAAGATCGATTGACCCGGCCACATAGTCATCCAGCGCCGTTTCCAACGCCCCTTGCATCAGTTCGGCGCGGATGTCCCAGCGGTTCTTGACGACAACTCCTAGTCCCGCTACCGCCCACTCACGAAGCACACCGCCGTCACTGGCCTGACGGTCGCCCGATACCTTGACGTTGATATGCTTGTCGCTCACGCGGAAAGGCCACGCGACTAAAGGCGCACCCGGCCGCGCCAGAATGAGGCAATTATGGTGCGTCAGATCATCAGGGATTGCAGGCTTTCCACGCCGTTGCCAATAGTCCGGCGATGCACATACTAGCCGCTCACCGCGTACCAGAAGGCGAGCATGCATGCCTGAATTGACTAACGGACCGTTGCGAACCGCCAGATCGATATGGTCGGTTACCGGGTCAAGGGTGGTGTCGCTGAGCAACAGACTCACATGAACGCCAGGATGGAGCGACTGGAAGCGGTCGAGCAAAGGTCTCAGTTGAATCCTGCCGAAATCATTTGTCGCCGTCACGCGTATCGGCCCGGTCAACGGCCCCTCCTGTTTGAGGTTCGCGAGCGTTTCATCCCATTCATCAACAATGTGGCGCGCTTTGTTCAGCAGCGCTACGCCCTCATGCGTAAACACCAATCGACGCGTCGTGCGAGTGATCAACGTGGCACCCACCTCGTCTTCCAGTTGATTCACTGCAAGCGTTACCGACGATGTCGCTACCGTCCGCTGCCGGGCGACTGCGGAAAAGCTGCCCATCTCGGCGACATCGATCAACAGGCGCAGCGCATCTATACGGTCCATCTTTTGACTCTCTCCGACATGTAAATGAGATTCTGCTGGCTAGTCCGAACATCTTCACCAAAAAATCGCTCACATCATCTGAGCGACTCGCATCATCGGCTAACGCGCCCATTCGGCGCAACTGTGTTTTTGCATGCGTCACCATGTCCGGAAATGGCCAGAAACCTCCAGGCGACCTGGCTAGATTACCGTCAACAAAGACGTGCCGGCTTCTCTCAACGAAGCATCCTTTGACTGCCCACCATCGCTATAAGGCGCTGACAAATATCATGTACTACTCGCATAGCTACCCCTCCCCCATTGGTCGGCTGCTACTGGCAAGCAATGGTCGCAATCTGGTCGGACTATGGATGGAGGGGCAAAAATATTTTGGCGGGACGGTCAGCGAAACGCTCGAACCCGATTCACGAAGAGACGAATTCAAGCATGCGTCAGTCTGGCTGGACGCTTACTTCGCCGGAAAGAAGCCGCATCCTCACGACCTGTCGCTTGCCCCCAATGGCACGGCGTTTCAACAAGTAGTCTGGCAGCAGTTGCTCAAGATTCCTTACGGAGAGACCCTAACGTATGGGGCGGTTGCTTGTCAGGTAGCACTTGAGATGAAGAAGGTGTGCATGGCCGCGCAAGCTGTAGGAGGCGCGGTCGGGCACAACCCTATCTCGATCATCATTCCCTGCCATCGAGTGGTAGGCAGAAGTGGAAGCCTCACTGGCTACGCAGGTGGTCTCCAGAAGAAAATCCACCTCCTTAGGCTTGAGGGAGTGGATACCGCAAACTTTTTTTTGCCCACAAGGGGAACCGCATTGTGAGAAGAGCCGTTCACGCTCAACTTCTATCGTGTCGAAAAGCAGTCTTTGCATACCGGGAGGCCAGCAGCGTCACATGGCGACGCAGGTCGTCCTCGAAATACGGACTCGTGCGTCGGCCCCATAGATTTCTGCACGCTGTATTTCGGCGGCAGCTGATATCCGGCCGTTGTACGCAGTATTCGGTGAGAAACGCAAAGCGGATTCCTCAAAGGAGGCAAGTGCTTTGCGTCCTGCGCGGCTAATCAACATGCAAACTACTGCGGCCGATGAAGAAAGTACTACCCGACCTTGGGCCATTCGGTTGCGCGCGAACATTCACGCGCGACCACCGTTACTACCCGCCTTCCATCCCCTCACGGGCCTCGTTTGCTTGACCGGTGCGCGTCGTATTCGGATTGACAGGCAGCAATCGATTCGCGCCGAATTGCAAAACCGAGCACAACAGTAGATAGACAGCGCCTACGAACAGAAAGATCTGCACGGGATAGACCATCAGGCGGTTATTGACCTGGGTCGCGAGAAACGTGAATTCCGGCACACCGACGATATATGCAAGCGACGTATCCTTGACGAGCGCCACCCATTGATTGACGAATGAAGGCGCCATCATTTGCAAAGCTTGGCGCATGACGACGTAACGCAATGCCTGCCAGCGCGTCATACCGAGCGATGCCGCCGCCTGCCACTGTCCGGCGCCCACCGCAGCCAGTCCGGCGTGCACCGAATGCGACATATACGCTCCGCCAATCAACGCGAGCGCACAGATGACTGTCGCGAGACCCGGCACATCGATGTGCAGCAGGACCGGCATCAGGAAGAATGCCCAGAAGACCAGCATCAGTACAGGGATCGCTCTGAAGAACCCGACGATCGAGACGCATGCAAGACGCACGCCGCCGCCGGTCATCATCAGCGCGATGCCGCCTGCGAGTCCAAGCACCGACGACAGTAACGCCGAAACGATAGACATCGCCACGGTCAACGCTGCCCCGCCCAAAGGCCCGTCCGGAAACGCGCCCAGCAGCAGGTAACGCAGTGTCGGAAACCAGTCGGTAGCGATCATGTTCGCCGAGGTCCCATCGTACGGGCATCACGACGTTGCCAGATCATCAATGCAGCTTCGATGACCGCGATCGTGACGATATAAAGCACGGTTGCGGCGCCGAACGCCTGGAACGACTTGAATGTTTCGGTATCGACCTGATGCGACATATAGGACAGTTCCGCCACACCAATCGCCATCGTCAGCGACGAGTTCTTAACGATGTTCATATATTGTCCGGCAAGTGACGGCATTGCGATCCGGATTGCCTGCGGCAGTATCACGTAGAGAAATGCGAGCCACGGCGTTAGCCCCAGTGCCGCCGCGGCGTGGTGCTGGTTAGCTGGCACACCGCGTATGCCGGCGCGCAATTCCTCGCCGACGAAGGTCGTCGAATAGCAAGTGAGACCGACCCATCCCGCGATGATCTCGAATGACGGCCATGAAAGTGCCAAACCATCTACCGTGAGAATGTGCGGCGCATTAAGCCAGTTCATCAACGATGACGGCAGTAGCGTCGCTGCGCCGAAATACCAGAACAGCAACTGCACCAGCAACGGGGAATTGCGAAATACGACGACGTACAGCGCCGCTCCATGCGCAATCACGGCCCGTTGCGACAGCCGCGCCATCGCGAGTCCGAACCCTGCTACTGTCGACGCGACGATCGTGCTGACCGACAGCAGCAACGTTAATGCGAACCCATTTGCGATCCATGCCATGTACCTGGGTTGCAACCAGTCGTTCATTTCGATTCAACCGGCGTGTCAGTGCTTGAGCGGGTCGCCGATGCGATACAGGCGTGGCAACGGCGATTGGCTCGCCGGTCCGAACCACCGGTCGTATATTTTTGCTGCCTCACCGTTTGCCTCCAGCGCCCTCAGCGTTTCGTCGACGACGGCACGCAACCGAGTCTCGTCTTTCGGGACACCAGCGCCTTGATAGTCGTTCGAAATAGCAAACGGCGGGATCTCGTACTTCTGCCTGTCAGGGACATGTGCAAGCAGCCCGACCAGTTTTGGGCCGTCCTGCGTGATTGCCTGCACGTTGCCCGCGCGTAGCGCGGCAAAGGCGAACGGCGTATCGTCGTAGGCGATGATGGTCGCGTGCGGAAACTGCGCTTGCACCTGCTGCACGTTGGTGGTGCCCTTATCCGCGCCGATGCGCAGATCGTTCAACTGTTGAGGGAATCTGAGCACGCCCTTCTTCGCGATGAATTGTGTCCCCGACGCGAAGTAGGGGATGCTGAAGTCCACCTCCTTTTTGCGCTCGTCCGTGATCGTAAAGTTCGCAAAAACGAGATCGACCTTGCCGGACTTGAGAAACGCGATGCGATTGGCAGGGTTGGTCGGCTGTATCACTAGCCTGACACCCAGGCGGTTCGCCACCGAGCGTGCATAGTCCACATCAAGACCGACGATCTGATTGCTCTTCGGATCAACCGAACCGAACGGAGGGTTGCTATCAAGTGTCGCGACACGCAGAACGCCGGACTTACGGATGTCGTTCAGACGATCGGCCCGTGCGACCCCGGAGATGACAAGCAGCAATCCCATCGCTGCGGCGATAGTGAGGATTTTCACCTTAGTGTCCTTAGATAGGTAAGCGGCATTCGAAGACGAATAACACCGAATGCCATAAGCGAGCTCCGGCGGCTCACGTCAGACTGGTTGTGCGCACTTCATCTGACAAGCGTCAGTTGAAGAGCGCATCGACGTTTTAAGGCTATGTTCGCGGTACAGATCGTTGTCAGTACAGGGCGAGGGAGTCCCATATGTCGCAGCGATGACGCTGCGCGAAGCTTCTACCATCTATCGACGTCGAGCCCTCAGACTGAAAACTCTCCATGCGCTGGCGCGTCGGATCGTACTTCGCCCACATGTGGTCAGGCCACGGTTCGTTGCCTCTTGCGCTGGCAAATTTCGTCCAAAGTTCGATCATCTCGTCTGACAGACGGTGCTGAGCGAAATTGAGCGGATTCGTCGAGCCGGTACCGCCATGGTAGTGCGGGAAGATGTACTGCAGTTCCGCGGTATGGTACGCGCGGAAGTGGAAGCTGACGGTTGGCATATAAGCCGGCGTCGTCTTGTCGTTGAACTCGTACGCGTAGACCGGCATAGCGGTCGAGAGTGTGTTGTTTAACTTATGTGCAACGCACGCATAGAGATAGTCGGTTTCCGCAGTCGCCAATGCGATACTTGGGCTCGGATAGTTGCCGGACGGATATTGCTCAAGCACCAGAGGTTGCAGAGCGGGCCCCCAGAATCCGGTTACCGCGGCCGGATAGCCATCGCTGGTAAGCGGTGGAGCGCCCATCTCCTCCGGCAAGGCGACGTTCCAGCGCGCGTCATCGCCGTTGGAGCCATTGATGAGCGGCACATGAGCGAAGTCTCCGGAAGCAAATGCATCCTGGAACGTACGGGGCAGCATGGACTTCGGGTCGAAGACCAAGCCTCCACCGCTCAACAGGAAGCTGCCCTGCTTTGCGAGTATCTCGGATACCGGCACGCTTCTCAGGCACTCCGCGGTTTGGTCTGCACAACCGACGGCGTTTGCAAATCCCACTCCTTTTGCCTCCGCGGCCGCTTTGGGAATCTGGATCTGCTTGAAACCCTGGAACGCACCGCTTTGAATAATCGCTTTATGAAAGAGCCCCCTGGCTGCAGGCGCTATCAGATCAGCGAGTACGGTACCACCGCCCGACGATTGTCCGAAGATGGTCACGTTGCCCGGATCACCGTTGAATTTATGGATATTGTGTTGCACCCATTGCAAAGCGAACAACTGGTCCATGAAGCCGTAGTTTCCGAACGGCGCATTGGTGCCATCAAGCGCAGGATGCGCGAGATATCCTAGCGCGCCGAGGCGGTAATTTATCGTGACGACGATGACGTTACCCTTTACGGCCATTTCACTTCCATCGTAATCGTCGCCCTCACCCACCTTGTTACCTCCTCCGTGAACGAAGAACATGACTGGGAGCCTGCTTCTACGTGTCGAGGCGCCCGGCGGGGTGTACACGTTCAGGTTCAGACAATCTTCGTTCATGCTCGCGGATGAGAAAACACCGTAGTCGGTATTTTGCGCACAGGTGTGTCCGAAATGATCGGCGTGCAGGCTGCCCTTCCATCTGACAGGCGGTTGCGGCGGACGCCAGCGCAAGTTGCCAACAGGTGGCGCGGCGTATGGTATGCCAAGGTATGCAACGGCATCGCGCACGGTGGTCCCGATCAGCGCGCCGCTGTCGATTTCGATGACCTCCGGCTCGCCATGTTTCGTTGGCGGATGAGCCGATGCAGTGTGAACCCATGCTGCTACAAGCGACGCCACGATTGTCAAGGCGCCCAGGCGGCGCATCAAGGATCTGCCGGGACCGGGCGGAACTTCGACCCTGCCAACTGGATTCTCATTCTCAATTTTGTCGATACGCATGCAATGATTTCCGATTTATAAACGATCGTTAAGGTGATGAATTCCCCAAGTCCGAGCAATTTGTAGTTTGGTTCGATTCGCAAGGAATTACTTTTCATTCCGCTCAGGAGCAACGCGCCCAAGATTGGCATGGTTAATGGGGAATCCTTCTGCGGGCTTCATTTGTCGACGTCACTAGACGACTTGAAGGTACCCTGCCAACCTTCGACGAAGTGGAGTCTAAACTGACGTTTAGGATACCTGGTTTATAGAGACGAATGCGTCATCCTGTTAACGAAGTACTGTAGGATGGCTTATTAAATGACAGATTTTTGACTGAACATTTTTTGATTAATCTTTATAACAAATTGAAGATATGCGGCGAGATAAAGTGAATTATCGTTTATCTGCCAGATCGTTCTCTCCGATGCGATACAACATCACATTTCCTCAATGACCTCGCCTCGAGATCGCCTGACATTGGTTGGACTGCGGAGCGCGCCGGGCATTCGTGCATACCGCGCCGGACGCTCACGATGTCGAACTCAGCATGAGCGGGCCGACGTGCTACAGGCTGCTGTGCTTCTCTGTCGAGAACCCCCATGAGGTGCTTTCGCGCAAGGTCGCTGTATTTCTACAGGGCATCCGCGCCGGTTTCACCGGTACGGATCCGGATCACCTGTTCGATCGGCGTGACGAAAATCTTGCCGTCGCCGATCTTGCCGGTGCGTACCGCACCCTCGAGCGCTTCAATCGCCTGGTCGACGGTGTCATCGGACACCGTTGCTTCGATCTTCACCTTCGGCAGGAAATCGATCACGTACTCCGCGCCCCGATACAACTGGGTGTGTCCCTTCTGACGGCCAAAGCCTTTGACTTCCGTAACCGTGACCCCCGAGACGCCGATTGCCGACAGCGCTTCGCGCGCCTCATCGAGCTTGAACGGCTTGATGATTGCGGTAATGAGTTTCAAAATTTTTCACCCTTCTGTAGTTCATACGCTATCCGCGATCGATGTGTGAAGGATGCCTATCAGACGACGGAACGCTTGCCTGTGCATCTTGATCTTCGGTGTCGCGTGCCATCTGATTACATGTTGCATACTCGCGCGGCGTCATGTCGTAGCGTGCTTTAAACGCACGACTGAAATGTGAGTGGCTCGGGAAACCGCATTGGTACGCAATGGCCTTTATCGCGCCGTGCGACGCGCCGACACCCAGCCGCCGCGCTGCGCACTCAAGGCGCAGTGACCAGACATAGCGCATGACTGATAGCCCATTTGCTCGCAATGCACGGGTGAGACTGCTGGTCGACATGTTTAGCGCCGCGGCGATGCATCCGGGACTCAGATTGGGGTCGCATACACGACGCAGAATCATCTGCTTTGCGCGCGTCACGATAAGGCTTGGCGAGCGAGCCATGAGAGGTCGGCCGCTCTCGTTGACCAGTACATCCATCAGATCCAGGCACTGCTCGCCGAGCCGGGCGAGCAATAGTCCGGTTGCCTTGTCAGCCTGTGAAGCCAGGCAAAGGACGAAGTCGCGCACCGCCCTGACATCTGGCGACGTCGGATCCGGACACCACACTACTGGAAAGCGGTAGCGCAACCCACGGTCGCTTAACGCTGACCTTGGAATGCGAATTATCGAAATAGTCGTTCTTTCATGAACTGATGCTTTATACCTGGTCAGAGGATCAACCACAGCCACGTCGCCTGGCCTCAGTTTATACGTCTGACCTCGCTGTTCGATGCACCTCGTACCGCTTTTGACAACTTGCAAGAAAAGATTGTCAAGGTGACTTCCACGCATGATAGGTGATGCCGACTGCCAGGCGATGTCGAGGTTCACGATTGTGATCTTGCCGGTGTGCACGCCACAATGAATTGATGGGCCAGGATCGGGAGAATCGAAGTGGTACTGATGACCGACGGATGACATCGCGTCAATCCATTCTGCTCGAGACATTCGCGTGCCATTCCAAATATTCTCGCAATTCGTGTCAAACATGGTGCTCATTCCTGGAAAGACTCGAGCCATATGTCTGGCTTGATACTGCATCGCCAAGTCGAAATACAGTCGCCGAGCAATGGGAGTACGTCGGAAGTTACACATCAATGCCTGCGCGCTTACCCTTGAGTGATCGCACGTCTTGGCAACCGAAAGCAGCCGGCGATGTGTTCGCGAGGTGCTCTGCCAGTTGTTGCGCACGAGCATGCAATGTTTGCTGATGGACAATCTCAAACGCCACGCCAAGCTGCTTTGCCTCGTCGGCGTCGAGTTCACGTGCGGTAAACACAAGATCTTCGGCAAGTAACGCAAGACTGAAGCCCGTGCCAAAGGCAACGCCGTCCACCGCTGCTATCACCGGGCGATCGAGATCAAGCAGCGTACCGATCCATTCGTGCGAGTCGTCGATCCGTTCTCTACCTGCTTGAGCATCAACTACGTTCTTCGAGTTGATGTCCCCTCCCGCGCAAAAATTGTTCTCCTTCCCGCAGATAACGATTGCATGCATTGAGCGATCAGCGCGAATTGACTGGATCGCCTCCCGCAACGCATCGCGCATGGACGAATCGAGTGCATTTTTCAGCTGCGGACGGTTCAGCGTTAATGTGCCGATGCCGTTAGCAATGTTAATTAGCAGGGTCGACATGGTGTTGTCTATATCGTCTAATGCAGGGAGTTCCACAAATTGATCGTGGCGTAGCTGCGCCAAGGGCTCCATTCCTGTGCCAGTGTGCTGATTTGCCTGGGCGTGCGGGGTGCGAGGGCCTTTTTGACACCGTAGTCTGTCGGCAAGAATGCGTCAGGCCAGGCCATTGCGCGCATGGCGATATAGTGCGCAGTCCAGGGACCGATTCCCGGAAGCTCCAACAGCTTCTTTACTTCACACGCGGGCTCCACGCCTTGTCCAAAGTTAATATCGTGTGCAACTAACGCTTGAGCTAGTGCACGTATGGTCCTCGCACGTGTCCTTATGATGCCGAGTGGACCCAAATGGCTCTCAATGTCTCCCTCGAGCGAGAGAATGCGGGCCGGAGGCGGAAACGCGTGAGACAGGCCCGGGACGGCGGTTTGCACTGGCGTGCCATAGTTGCTCACCATTCGGGCAGCGAGGGTGCGAGCGGCGCCTACGGTGATCTGTTGACCGAGTACGGCTCTTACCGCCATCTCGAACGGGTCGAAGCTGCCAGGCAGCCTCGTTCCAATAACCTGGAGGCCTGACTTCAGGTCGTTCATTGCGACCAAAGCCTCATGGACCGCCTGCGGATCGCAACCCAGGTCAAATAGATGGCGGACCCGCGCCAGGACCAGTGAAAGAACCGGGAGCAATGACAGCGACGCTTCGACATTGAGCGCTTTTCTTTGAGGGAGATGCCACACCCGTATCCAGCCAGAATGTGTTTTCCCGTTCGGCCCTGGAAGGGCTACAGCTCGCGCGTACAGGTTGTCCTTGATTACTTCTACCCCAGGGATGGCGCGTGACGCCAGAAACGCAAGCATTGCATCCCATTGGTAGGGAGGGCGGTAACCCAACGCCAGATTGAGTCGGGCCGCCGATTCTGCCCGCTTCTCCTTTTGGCGACGAAGCGCTGTAGGAGCGAGTCGATATTGGTTCTTGAAGACAGCGTTAAAGCGTCTGAGGCTACCGAACCCTGAAGCCATCGCGACATCGACCACAGACAGTTCAGTGTCGGTCAGAAGATTTTTGGCTAACAGAAGCCGACAGGTCTGTCTGTATTGAATCGGTGTGACGCTGAACTCGGCGACGAATACCCGACGCAAGTGCCGGTCAGTGCAATTGAGCTGACTCGCCAACCCTTCAAGCGCGATGTCGCTTCCACAATTTTCCTCGATCAACCTGGCCGCGCGTCGCGCAAGCGATGCGGAGGCGTCGACCGGCGCGTTGCCTGGCGCCAGTTCAGGGCGGCAACGCAGACAAGGACGGTAGCCTGCCTGTTCCGCCGACGCTGCCGTCCGGTGGAACGAACAGTTTTCCAGCTTTGGGAGCTTCGCGGGGCAGATCGGGCGACAGTAGATGCCCGTCGAAAAGACAGCGACGAAAAATCGCCCATCAAACCTTGCGTCTTTAGCCTTAAACGCTGCATACCAGGCGTCACGTCCGTTATCGAGCATCGTCGTTTTCTCCGTTGAATGCACTCTATTCACCCGGCATACAGTTTTCGCGCCGTTTTCGGACATGGTTGTCCGTTGGAGAACCCGCAAGGCGCTTCGGGATCGTGAACCACAGCATCGCCCCGATCAGCGGCTAGCGTGACACGAACGGTAGAGGAATCGCCGACTTGAAAACATCGTGCGGATCGTACTGAAGCTTCGTCGCAACGAGGCGCAACGCATTCGGCCCGAAACTGTAGAGCGCGCGGTCGCGTTCGTCGAGCGCAAGCAGATTCGCATAGCCACCTGGAAAGCTGAACGGGTTAAGCGCATTGGCCGTTTCGCGTACCCACAACTCTCCACGCGACACGCCTCCCAAGTCCTCATCGCTTTGCGCGATGATCTCAAGCATCACATGCCGCTGCCTGAACCCGAATGCCGTGGCCGCCGGATCGACACGCGTTGCCGCTCCGCGCAGATCGTGCGTGACGATCGAGCAATCTTGCGACGGGCGGCACGCGATCCGTTCCGCTATCACAGCGGCGGTTTCCCCTTGAATGTGGCTCACCCAGCGGGTCGCCATGAACGTGCGGCGCCCGTTTACCGCATACGAATCGAACAGATTGCGCGACGCTCCATAACTGCTGTGCTGCATGTTTTCGATCAGCGGTTCTCCGAGGCGCCGCAATCTGTCGATTTTCGCGTCGCCTTGATTCGGCGCGCCGCTCCAGGTCGGAGCGATCGCGACGACCGGCGCACCTTCTGGGCCTGAGGCCATGACTACCTGTACATCGAGTTGTTCCGGCGCTTCCGCGATGAAGTCAGCGAGATTGTCGAGCACCGACCTCGCCTGAGAAAAGGGGTAAAGGATCAAGCCGGAAAACACGCTGGAAACGCTGTGCAATGCGAGCTTCATCGACGTGACAACGCCAAAGTTTCCACCGCCACCACGTAGTGCCCATAGCAGATCAGGCTGGTTATATGCGTTCGTCCGTACAATCGTGCCATTTGCGAGCACGATTTCTGCTTCGAGCAGCCCGTCGCAAGCAAGGCCGAAAGCAGCATTCAGTGGACCGTACCCACCGCCTAAGGTCAGGCCACTCAATCCAACCACGCCCGACGAAGCGGTCGTTGCCGCCATCCCGATAAGATCCGTCACGGCAAAGAGTTCGGTACCTCGACAGCCACCTCCGACCTCAACCGCGCTGCCGCCATGCTTCAGGGCGACGCGGCGCATCGGCGTCAAATCGATCACGACGCCATCGCATAACGCGCGGCCTTCCCAATCATGACCGCCGCCTCGTACGGACACAGGCAGTCCCGCATCGAGCGAGGCCGAAAGCGCCACTCGCACGTGCTCCGCTGTCGAGCAATGCACGAAGGCCAGCGGTCGACGGGAGTTTTTCGGCCAGATGTTCGCTGCGGCGGCATAGCGCGGATCACCGCGTAACGAAAACGATGCCGGTAAGACTCGTTTGAGCTCGGCAATCAGCTTGTCGGCAGAATTCATCGCGGGTTCCTATCTACGAAGGTACGTGTGTACCCGCGATGAAGGCTATCCGTCGGTGCTCCGTCAGTCTTGGAGATTTCTGCTAATTGGCTCGCGGTTGTGCAAGAAGCTTCGCAAACTGGGTCGGCGTTGCGCCGTAGACGCGCTTCACCCATCGGCAGAGATGACTCTGATCGACGAAACCGGTCGCCGCGGCGATCTCGACCAGCGACATCTCCGATTCGCGGATCATTTTTATCGCGTGTCTCAAACGAAGCTGCACCAGATACTGATAGGGGCTCATGCCAACCGAACGACGAAAGATGCGCGGAAAGTGAAACCTGCCCTTGCCCGCCACAGCCGCAATCGTATCGACATCGATCGGTTCGCACAGGTGCGCGGTGACATATGCGTTGATACGCGCCATCACGCGGGGCTCCAGCGCCGTGCGGTCGACGGAGCGTTCGGCGGCGAACAGATAGTTCTGAAATAGCCGGCCATACAACACGTCGGTCAGCTCGTTCCAGTACGACGGGCCGCTCGAGAAACCCGCCGCGGCCTCGTCCGCCAGCTGACCGGCGGCGGCGAGCAGTTGCGCGTCGTATCCCGACAGCACTGCGTTCAACGTACAGGGTGATCCGGCGCGTTCTGCCGCGAAAAAAGCGAGCGAATGCTTAGGAATTGATAACAGAAGATATCTGCTCGAGTTCCGGGTTTCTCCGTGAAATTCGATATCGGCCGGGCAGATCGCAATATTGCCCGGCAACGAGACGTGTACCAGTGATCGATTGCCAATCCGGCAGGAAATCGGCCCGCGTTCCCCGCCGAGATCGAACATCAATGTGTGCCGCGAAGCGCACCCGGCCGCGAGCATTCCGCCCGCAAACCGAAGCTGCGCGAGTTCGATGCCTGATTCGCCTGGCGAGCGCGCAGCGTATAGAACATCCGGCTGTCCGTCGTCGTTGCCTTGTTCGAGCCTGATTTCGTCTGGTCGGTCCGGAGTGCGGCATGTCATCTGAGTGTGGACCCGAAAACGGGTGCAATTTGATCACCGCCCGCTTTCCCACGATGTCGGCAAATCGCCGCATCGACAGCGGAATTTCGGCGCTGCATCATGCAGCGCGTCGCCGATCATACGGTAGTGTGCCGACGGCAAGGAAGGCGGTTCCTATGGTCGCTTCGGGTGGTGAAACAAGGCTGCGGATCTTTACAATGCATCTATCTGGTTCTTTTATTCCCCGCATCCCTGCCCCCGGGACGGGACGCTCGCGGCGGCGCAGTGCCTTGGATAAATGGTGACAACGGGATGGTGAGGCCGGGTTCGCTGTCAATTGGACGCGCGGGACAGCGCTGAAGCACTGCTCGCCCTCGGGCGATGAGCGACGCGCTGGTCGTGCTTGACCTTGGCCTGCCGCGGGCGCCGGGAGACGAAGTACTCGCGACCATTCGCGAGTGTGGCTGCAATGCACCCGTCATTGTTCTCACCGCGAAGGGGACCGTCGCTGACAAGGTACTCGGCCAGGATTTGATGCAATCCGGGATCGAACCTCACTGCGGAGGCGGTTGCGTCCGGTATTCCTGTTGCCACATCATGTTGTTCATCATCTCCTGCTGCATTTGAAGGTACTGGTCGGTCATATATTGCCGCTGCCGCAATTGCTCCGGGCTAAGTCCGGAGTAGTAGCCTCCCATATGCCCCCAACCGCCGCCCATCATCCCGGGCCCCATCATCCCGGGCCCCATCATGCCATGGCCCGTCCAGCCCGGGCTCGCCATGCCGGGGCCCCACATGCCGCGCATCGTTGCCATCGCGCTCTGCATCGTCGCCCAATGTTGCTGAAGGAGCTTCTCGCGCTCCTGCGGATCTTGCGTACGACGAATCGCGTCCATTTGCGACTGCATCGTCTTCATCTGTTCGCGAAACTGGGCCACCTTCTTGTCGAAGGTCGCGGTATCCGGGCTTTGCGACTTCGGCACGCTTTGCGCAGCAGTTGCGTCCTTTGAAGCAGCATGGAGGATGGGCGAAGTCAGTGCGAGACCAGTCGCAATCGCAACTACGAAGGTTTTCATGAAACTCCCCACGGGATTACGGTGACCGCGAAAGGAAACCGTCTTCCTTTAACTCTAGGCCTCAGTCAGCGCCGTCCTTTGATGCGCGTCAATAGAGACGTTGAGTTGTGGCCAAACCTCATGCAAGCAATGGTTGATCTGAATCAAGACTACATGACCACGAGGCGTGACCATAACCGCAAGCTGCTTCGGATCCGCTTCCGATCCGCTGTCAGTTACATCGGATCGACTATCACCATCACTTCGTATCGCGCTTACGGCACTGATATCGGTCAGTGGCATTTCGAGAAGGTATGACGCCGCAGTGCAATGTGAGCCGGCACGGCGTGAACACCATGGAGCACATCTTGAATCTGCCCAGTTCAGGCGATATCACACCTACGCTACCACGCAGGGTCACGATTGCCGTTGATCCGTCGGCGGCATCACGGCAGGCACTCATTTACGCACGAAACATCCTTCCAGACGGCGCGGAGGTTCGGCTCGTTAGCGTAGCCGAAACTCCGCATTCGATTTTTCCGCTTGCCCGACAAGCGGGTCGGGCACTGAATCCGGCTCGACAGGAACTGCTGCACGATGCCACCGAAACACTGGAAGAAGCGAAGCAACGGATCGCCGACAGTAAGTTCAAAATCGCAACGGAACTGGTCGACCTGGCAAAACATGGTGGCGACGTCGTGAGTGCATTGGTCGACGCGGCTCACGCATGGAGCGCCGAACTATTGATAGTCGGCACCCGACAACATCACGGGTTACCGCGCTGGGTCGAGGGCACCGTGTCGGGGCAGTTGCCCAGACACCTGCGCTGTCCCGTACTCATCGTTCCCGAGGCCTGCCGCACACCGATCGATCATCTGCCGGAACGCATTCTTTTCGCGGTTGATGGAAGCCCTCAGTCAGTAAGCGCATTGCGGTATGGCGTGCGATTTGCGAACCGCGACACCTGTCTGCGATCCGTCTATGTGATCGATGACGCCGTGCGACCCGGCGACCTCGTGCCCGATGCGCTCGAGCCCGCTTTCACCGCCGAGGGCAAGCACGCACTCGCAGCAGCGGATAAAGTCCTTCCCGGTGTATCGGCGCAGCCGACTTCGGCCGTCCTCGGGACAGGCAGAAACGACGACGATGTTGCGCATGCAATCGTACGCGAAGCAGACAGTTGGCACGCACAACTCGTCGTCATGGGCACGCATGGCAGGCGCGGCGCGGCACGCTGGATACTCGGCAGCGTCGCGGCTCGGGTTGCGCGTATCACGCGAACACCGCTCCTGCTCGTTCACCACGACGCCCCCAGCCGCCCCGGTCCTGAAAGTGATCGAGCGCATGATGCGTGACGCCGTGCCTCGACGCGTGCCGTCCGGTGCGCGATGCCTAAGCCCCCTCGCCCAGAACGTGGAAGAGTTGGTCTTCCTGTGCGCAATGCAGATGTACGATTGCGCTGAGTTCGTACAGGAGACGCTGAAATTCGCGCACACTACCGGCGTCCGGTCCCTCGGGCGGTAGACCCTCGGTCAACTGCCTGAGCAGTCGCGTGATCCGGAAGATTTCGCTGTGCATCGCGCTCATTGGCGCCATCGGATCCTCACCGCCAATAAGACGTGCGAGACCCGGATAGACTTCCAGGTCGTCGCGCTGTTCATGCGGCAATAGCTTATCGGCCAGCAAATCGTTCATACCTGTGAGCGCCTCCACCGCTGACGCTGCGGGCAAACCAGGTAGTTTGTCCGCCAGTTCCCTGATCCGTCCGATAACCGGTCCGAGCTCGATATGCTCCGTCCTCAGACGTTCCGCGTCATTTGCGGCAAGACTTCCGGCGGTCGCGGATGACCGTATCCGCAATACTCGTAGCGCGTTCACGATGACCGCCACATCGATGACCTCCTGAAGCAACGCGCCTGGCAAAGGTGGCAAATACCCGAGGGCAGCGACCGCCATCGCCGCGAATGACAGAACCATGCCGGCTATCACACTCTGGACGGCGATCCGCCTGGTTTGTCGTGCCACCCGTACACCCTCGACAAGCCGGTCCAGACGGTCGACCAGCAGCACAACGTCTGCCGCCTCTGACGACGCTGTCGCTCCGCGCGCACCCATCGCGACGCCGACATCGGCCGCGGCGAGCGCGGGGGCGTCGTTAATGCCGTCGCCGACCATAACGACCGTGCCATCACGGCGGGCTGCGTGAATCGCCGCGAGCTTGTCGGATGGCGTCAACTCGGCCCGGACTTCGGTTACGCCGAGCATCGCACCGATCGTCTCAGCCAGGTCGCGTCGGTCGCCGGTCAGCATAACGAGCCGTGAGATGCCCTCCTGCCTGAGTAGCCGCAACGCCCGGGGCGTTTCCGGACGGATCTGATCGGCCATCTGAAGCGCACCGACCATGCAACCGTCCACGCCGACGAATACAGCGGAAGCGCCCTCGTAAGCGAGCCGCTGAAGAAACGCTGCGCTCCAGGACGCAGGCGTTGCGAATGACGATACGTAGGCAAACGAACCGATTACGACGACGTGGCCGTCGACTTCGCCCTTTACGCCGGCACCGGGCTGCTCCTCCACCTGGCATGGCACGCTCAGGACGAGGTGGCGCTCGCGTGCCGCAATGGTCACGGCTTCTGAAATGACATGTACCGAGGCCTGGCCGAGACACGCGGCGAAGCGCAAAACAGATTCGGGTGATGTGCCCGCGCTGGCTTCGATGGCCACGAGGCGCACGCGCCCGCCGGTCAGCGTTCCCGTTTTGTCAAAAAACAGCACACTGGCTTGTGCGAGCCGTTCAAGCGCGCCGCCTCCTTTGACGAGAACACCGCGTTTCGCGCAACGCGACATACCGGAGACGATCGCCACCGGCACGGCAAGAATCAGCGGGCACGGGGTTGCAACGACAAGTACAGCAAGCGCCCGAACCGCGTTCCCAGTGACAAACCAGCTGCCTGCGGCAAGCGCCAGCGCGACCGCGACGAACACCAGGGCGTAACGATCGGCAAGACGCGCGGCGGGACTGCGCCCACGCTGTGCGGCGCGTACCATGCGGACGATGCTGGCAAACATGCTGTCCTGGGCACTCGCAGCAGCGACGATCTCGAACCCGGCACCAGCATTGAGCACCCCGCTGCTCACCGATTCGCCAGCGCAGCGTTGCCGGATCACCGATTCTCCGGTGAGCATCGACTCGTCAAGCTGCGCAGCGCCGATCAGCGAGCCGTCGACGGGCACGAGTTCGCCGCTGCGGATCAGCAGACGATCACCGGGAAGTACCGCATCCAGTTCCACGCGGCGCCATTCACCGCTTTCAAAGCGATTGGCGTGACGCGGAGCGCGGCTCAGCAATGCGGTCATCTCGCGATGCGCCCGCTCCTTTGCGTACTGCTCGAGCGCCCGTCCACTTGCCAGCATCAACGAGATCACCGCGGCGGTCAGAAATTCGCCCAGCCCGAGCGCGAAACCGATGGCAAGCAGCGCGAGCACATCGACGCCCGCTTCGCGTCGCCGCAATGCGCGAAAGATGGACACCAGCAGCGCCACCAGGACCGGCGACGCGCCCGCGGCCCACAACGCGTGTGCAAGCGCGCCATCGCCGAGCCGGGCAAATATCACGCCGATGACCAGGCTTCCTGCCGAGACGGCCAGAAGAACACCATCGACAGAGCGGAACAGACGTGGCATAGCGGGTGAATCGCACGAACACAACGCTTACAGGAATGACCTTGCTCGCCCCCTATCGCGCGTAGCTAGTCACGGATATCCAACTGTTACGAATGCGGTAGACCGGCAGGCATCCGTCCACTTGCTAGCAGATCAGAAACTGGCCAGCGGCCGGTTGATCTGCATCAACCGCATTCTTCTGTGGCGCGGCAAGCTGAGAACGATAGAAAATCGCTCGGGTAAATCTGTGATGTCCACACTGGCGACACTGTTCGTTGCCGTTCTGCTGATCAATCTCGTGCCGGCCTTCGCGCCTCCCACGTGGATGGCCATGTCCTGGGTCGGCTTTAACCTCCCCGACGGCAATCCGTTCGTGTTCGCAGTCGTCGCCGCCAGTGCGGCGACTATCGGACGGTTGGTGTTGGCAAAGTTCGCACGATCGCTCGTGCGAGGGAAGCTGATGCGCGAGGCCGACCGGCAAAACATTGAAGTTGTCGAAGCCTGGTTGAGGACGCGCAAGAAGCTGACCGTGGGCGCATTCTGCCTGTATGCGCTGAGTCCCTTTCCTTCGAACTATCTCTTCATTGCATACGGACTCACGCGATTGCCGCTCGGCTCCATCGGCGTCGCGTTCTTTGCCGGTCGCACAATCAGCTATTGGGCGTGGGCGCATCTGGGGCGGCTTGTCTCGTCCTATGTCGATCCGGAATCGCAGTTCGAAGGCGGGTATCTGAGCAGCTATTTTGTCGTTGCGCAGATTGCGTTGCTCGGTTCCGTGTACGCGATCATGAAACTTGACTGGAAAATGCTGCTCGAGCAACGAAAGCTGAAATGGCGACGCACCATCAAAGTACGCGACGCCGGTGAACGCGGTCATACAGCAAAGCACTGAACCGCGATGCAGCATGGCACAACGCCTATACCGCTCTGTGCTTCGCACCATCGCCCTGTAGCGTGGCGGCGGTCATCTGGTCTTGCTAACTGGTCATCTGTTGACGTGGGTCAACTGGCGAAAAAAGCCAAGTCATAGTCTGACTGAACCATGCTGACCTCCTTCAGGACGAGGTTTGGTTTGGGCGGGAGGCTCCAGTGTGCCGGAGGAGAAACGTCATGACGCGTTGCCTTGTCCTTCTTTGCTGCACGGCGACTGTGCTCGCGACATCCGTGCCTGTCACCGTTCGCGGTGAGGAATTCGCGAGAATCACGACGCACTCACACCGCTATGGAGGACAAGTCGGGATCTCCGCATTCGACGATCCTCTTTTGACAGGCGTCACCTGCTATGTCTCAACAACGCATGACGACAATCGCTTCGGTGGAAACGCTCAGCCCGTGCACGCCCCGGACACGGAAGTCTCCTGTCATCAAGTCGGGACGCTTGATTTGTCGAAGCGGATACCTCGCCAGGCGCAGGTGTTCGACGAATCGGTCAATCCCATCTTCAAGGAGCTTCACGTGTTCCGAATTCTGGATCCGATCCGGCATACGGTTCTGTACTTCAGTTACACGGAAAGCGAACTGGCGGGGGATATGCCGGGCCATGTCGACGTGATTCGACTTAACGTTCGTGAAAAGCGGAGCGACAAATAATAAAAGGTGTGATGGTCCACGACGGGCGCATGCTTTACTCTGCCGTGCAAGGCTACAGCGGCAGCTCAAGCACCGCCTCAAACCCTCCCTCACTCCTCGTCGCAAGCGTGAGCTTACCGCCATGCTGGACGGCGATCTGATTGGCAATAGCGAGTCCCAACCCTGCACCGGCGGCCTTGCCCTTGTACTGCGGCCCGCGCTTGAATGGCTGTACCAGATGGGCAAGCAACTCGCCCGGCACCCCTGGCCCCTCGTCCGTCACACCGACGCAGGCCGATCTTCCTTCTTGCCACGTGCGCACACTGAGGCCCGTCTTCCCGTGTGTTACCGCGTTGTGCATAAGATTCATCAACAGTCTTAGCATCCCGACGGGACCATAACGAACCAGCGGCAAAGGCTTCAGATCGCGATGGAAATCGTGTCCAAGGCCTGCGAAGTCCGCTACCAGTTGCTCCACCAGTTCGTTCAGGTTCCCTGTCACGGCCTCCTCATCGTGTGTGCCGCGAGCAAAGTCAATAAACTGGCCGACGATCATATCGATATCGTCGATAAAGCGCTCGGCTGAAGCAAGGTCAGTGCCTCCCTTATCATTCATGGCAATCGCAAGTCGCAGTTTGGTAAGCGGCGTTCTGATGTCATGCGAGATTCCCGCAAGCATCATCGCTCGCGCGACCTCGTTGTCCGAGAGGCGCCTTATCATTCCATTGAAAGCCTCCGCGACCGTTGCAATCTCCGTGGGCCCTTCCACCGGCACCGGCGCGGGGCGGCCGCCGTCGCCAAGGTGTTGAGCGGCCTCGACAAGATGCTTCAGCGGACGATTTATCCTTCGGTGCAATGCATAGGCAGCCAATGTCGCAATAGACGCCAGCGCCACCGATAATGCGATCGCAGCCGACATTCCCTCATAGCGTGTGTTCGGGACGCCGGACAGCGAGGAAAGCGAAACCCAGTATTGTTTATCCGCGATATGTACCTGCGCCCAAAGCCGATGCTCAGTCGTGGATTGAATGCGCAGTTCTATGTCGTCCGGCAAACTGCGGATCAGTTCATTCATGAACCACCGCGCTTCCAGACCGCGGATCGGACTGACCAGCGATGTGTGTGCGACGGGAATGGCGCCGGGCGGCGCATGGTCCCGTCCGTTAAACCATTGCACGTACTGTTCGCGCTGGCTCTCCGGTACATGTTGAAGCAACTGGTCTATCGTCGTCACCTGTGATGCCATCAACGACGCGGCCTCCGCGATATGCGGCTTCTGGACGAACAGTATGAATACGATGACGGCCGAGATCTGACTGACGATCACAAGCGCGACAAGAAGCGCGACATTGCGACCGAGCAATGAGTGGCACCACGCGCACTTCATCATGGCGTGACCTCCGCGATCAGCATGTATCCTAAACCCCAGACTGTCTTGATGTACCTTGGCCTGGACGGATCGTCTTCGATGATCTGGCGAAGCCTCAGAATCTGTACGTCCACACTACGCCCGGATGCCTCGTAGTCGCGCCCTCTCGCACGGACCAGCAGATTTTCCCGGCTGACAGCGCGGTTCGGAGTTGCCGCGAGCGCCTCGAGCAGCCTTCTCTCCGCGGTGTTCAGGCTAACCACATCTCCGTCTTTCGTGAGCTGACGCAGTGTCATGTCGAAGTAGAAGCGCCCGAAAATAAGGTCTTTTCCTGCATTGACCGATTCGTTCCCAAGCACGTACTGCCTTCGCAGGATCGCGCGGATGCGCGCGATCAGCTCGCGCGGCAAGAATGGCTTCGCGAGATAGTCGTCTGCGCCGGTCTCAAGGCCGATAACCCGATCAATCGGATCGCCTCGCGCGGTGAGCATCAGAATCGGAATGGTCTGCCCTTCCCTGCGCAGACGCTTGCATACCGACAACCCGTCCTCGGGCTCCATCGCGACATCCAGGACCAGCAGGTCGAAGGGCTCGCGCTCGAGATTCCTGTATAGGCGGCCGCTGTCGCCGACGGTCCGCACTTCGAACCCTTGTGAAGTCAGGAAACTCTGCAACATATTGCGCAGTTCAGCTTCGTCGTCCAGCACAATTATTCGTGCGGGACGTCCTGGCGCCTGCTCGCGTTCAAGGTCTGTACTCATGGGGCTTAACCGGTTTGATGGTGAGCGTTGTGCTAACGGCCTGCGCGTGTTCGTTCAGATAACCGCTGAAGAACGACGTAGAAGCTGGGAACAAAAAGCGTCGCAATCGCTGTCGACGCCAACATTCCGGAAAACACTGCAATACCAAGCGATCGTCGGGCGCTCGCGCTGGCGCCGGAGGCTACGACCATTGGCAAAACGCCTAGAATGAAGGCAATCGACGTCATCAGAATGGGGCGGAACCGTATGCGAGCGGCCTCTATAGCGGCCGCTTCGATCTCGAGACCCTGCTCACGCCGCTTTCTTGCCAGCTCCACAATCAGGATTGCGTTCTTTGCGCACAGCGCAATCAGCAAGACAATGCCGATCTGCGTATAAAGGTTATTCGCAACACCAAGACTGAGGAGCACAGTTGCAGTGCCCAACAGCGCCATCGGCAAACCGAAAATGACGGCGCCCGGCAACCACCAGCTTTCGTACTGTGCCGCAAGCACCAGAAACACAAGCAGCACCGCGAATGCGAAAACCACATAGGCGGTGTTGCCGACGAGTTTTTCCTGATAAGACATGGCCGTCCATTCGATCCCTACACCCGGTGGCAATACTCGTGCTGCGGCGTTTTCTATTGCCTGAATTGCCTGCCCCGAGCTATACGCCGCGGCCGGCGTGCCACTGAGCGTCGCAGCGGGTCGCAGGTTGTAAAGCGATGCAATGCCTGGACCGGTGCCGTGTTCAATCCGTATCAGGTTGGCCAGCGAAACCATCTGCCCCGCACTGCCGCGCACAAAGATGCCGCGAAGGTCGTCCGCGCTTTTCCGGAACTTCCCGTCGGCCTGGACGTATACCTGGAACGTATGATTGAACAGCGTGAACTGGTTCACGAAGCTCGACCCGACGAACTGTTCCAGCGCGTCGAATACCGTGTCGACACCAACCTGCATCGCCTCGGCTTTAGCTCTGTCGACACGAATCAAGATTTGCGGAACATCGGCGCTGAACGGACTCATCAGAACCTGAATCTCCCGGCGATGTGCAACGGCATCGATCAGTGAGCCGGTCGCCCGTTGCAGCTTGGCGTAGTCGTGCGACCCGTCGGTCAGCACGACTTCGGCTTGAAAACCGCCGCCGCTACCCAGGCCTTGAATGGGCGGTGGTACCAGCAGAGCGTGCGCACATCGGGTATTCCGGACAATTCGTGGTTCAGACGCAGGTACAGCGATCGAAGGTCCTCTCCTTTCCCGCGAGCGCTCCAGTCTTTGAGCGTTATGTAGAGAATTCCGGCATTCGATGCGGATGCATTGTTATCGAGCGCGGACACTCCACCGATACTGATCACATGATCGACGCCGGGGATCGCGGCGACCCTCCGTTGTATTTCCTGCATGACGATGCGGGTACGCTCAAGTGACGCCGCGTCGGCTGTTTGTGCGGCGATCAACAGATAGCCTTGATCTTCGAGCGGGATGAAACCCGTCGGCACATGCATCAATGCAAAGAGCGCGGCGAGCACGAGCGCCGAAGCCCCCGCGATTGAAAACCAGCCATGCCGCACGAGGAACGTTGCGCCTCGTAGATACGACCGTTCCAGCGGCAGATAGAGCCGGTTGAAAAATCGGCTGAACGGGGATGGCAGTCCTGACCGGCGTGTACGTAGCCAGCGCACGCTCTGCACCGGCTTCAGCGTCAGCGCGTTTAGCGCGCTGATCAGCGTCGTGGCGGCGATCACGAGCGCGAACTGGCGGTACATCTGCCCGGTGAGGCCGGGAAGAAACGCCGCCGGCAGGAAAACCGATACAAGTACGAGGGTAATGCCCGCGATCGGCCCGAGCAGCTCACGCATCGCGTCCAGCGTAGCCTGCCGCGCGGGCAAGCCCGCCTCCATCCGGTGGCTGACCGCCTCCACCACCACGATTGCATCGTCGACCACCACACCGATTGCGAGCACGATCGCAAAAAGCGTAAGCAGATTGATCGTGAACCCCATGATGTAGATCGCGCCGAAGGCGCCGATGATCGTCACAGGGACGGTCGTTGCCGGTATCAGCGTGGCACGCCAGTTCTGCAGAAAGACCAGAATCACCACCAGGACTATCAGACCTGTCTCGCCAAGTGTCACGTATACGTCCTTTACCGACGCGCTAACAAAGCGCGTCGTATCGAACGGCAAGCCATACGTGATGTCGCGCGGAAAGTTTTCCGCCAATGCGGCCATCCTTGCCTGTACCGCGCGTCCCGCGTCAAGCGCGTTGGCGTCCGGAAGCTGGTATATGGCGATGCCCGCCGCAGGCTTCCCGTCCAGATCGAAGAACTGGCTGTAACTGGCGGCACCGAGCTCGCAATGTCCTACGTCCCTGATGCGCACGAGACGGCCGCCATTCGTGTTATCACCTTTAATCACGATGTCGTCGAACTGCGTCGGCCCGGTCAAAGCGCCGTCGACGTTGATCGTCATCTGGTATGGCTGCCCAGTGGGGACCGGCGGCGCGCCGAGTTGTCCGGCACTGACGTCGCGGCTCTGGCTTTGAATTGCCTGAATCACGTCGGCGGGTGTGAGACCCTGCTGGCCCAGGCGCTGCGGATCGAGCCAGATGCGAATGCTGTATTGCCCCGCGCCGAATATCGTTACGTCGCCGACACCGGGCACTCTCGCCAATTCGTCATGCAGGTTGATCGTCGCGTAGTTACTAAGGAAAAGCGCGCCGTGGCGAGGATTGGACGACTGAAGCGTGTAGATCTGCAGTATCGCAGTAGAACGCTTGCGAACCGTCACGCCCAGTTGTTGAACCGGCTGCGGCAACAGCGCGGTCGCAGCGGCCACGCGATTCTGAACAAGCACCTGCGCACGGTCGATGTCCGTACCGATCGCGAAGGTAATGTTTAGCGTGTATGTGCCATCGTTCGTTGCCGAAGATTGCATGTACAACATATGCTCAACGCCATTCACCTGTTGCTCGACAGGCAACGCGATGCGGTTGACGACGGTTTGCGCGCTTGCGCCCGGATAGTGCGCGACAACCTGAACTGTAGGTGGTGTGATCGGCGGGTATTGGGTTACCGGAAGATTGAAAAGGGCCACGCCGCCGAGCAATACGATCAGCAGTGCGATAACGTTGGCAAAGATCGGGCGATCGATGAAGAAGCGGATCATTGCGTCGCTCCGGCGCTAACGATACGACTCTGCACTTTCTGCCCTGCTGCAACGCCAGGTGCCCCTGTTACGACCAGATCGTCCGCTGTGAGTCCGGCACTGATGGCGATCATGCTGTCGTAGCGGTCTGCTGTCGTGACGCTGCGTCGAACGATGCGCTTGTCAGCGCTGACAATGAACACCGATGCACCGTCCTGGTCCGTTACGACCGCTGACTGCGGTATAAGCATCGCGCGATAGGCGGACGTCGATGGCAGTGAAACCCGCACCGACATGCCTGGAATCAGCCGATGGTCAGCGTTGACGAAGGCCGCGCGCAGACGGATGGATCCCGTCGCGCTGTCCATCTGGTTATCGACTGCGCAAACAACGCCTGTTGCCGCCTGCTTTGATTCCGTTGCCGCTACGCTGACTGGAATCGCACTTTCGCCTTTTGACAGTTTCTCAAAGATACCGAGTCGCACCGCGTCTTGCTCATTGAGTGTGAAGTCGACATACACAGGCGCGATTCTGTCGAGCGTCGCCAGTTTGGTCGGCCCTGATGCGCCGACCATATTCCCGGCATCCACGAGATGAATGCCAATCCGGCCTGCAAACGGCGCCTCAATTCGGGTGTATTGCAGATTGATCGCGGAGAGTTCGCGCTTCTCGTCCGCCTGGTCGCGCGCGGTCTGTGCGTTTTCTACGTTCAGCTCGGACGTTGCGCGCGTATCTAGCAACTGGCGCTGGCGCTTTAGCTCGCGATCCGCGTTGTCAAACGCCAGACGGTCATACGCGAGTTGCGCGCGGTAGGTATCCGGCTCTATCTGAAACAGCAACTGCCCCGCGCTCACGTCGGCCCCATCGACAAAATTGATGGAGTTCAAAAATCCCGGCACGCGCGCTACAAGGTCTACGCTCCTTGACGCGACCACCGTTCCAGGCAATATCAAGCTGGGCTGGATCTGCCTGATCAGCGGTCTGGACACTTGCACAACCGGAAGTGGAGCGGGCTGTGCGACGGACCCACGGTGACAACCCGAAACGAGCATCAGCAGACATGCGGCTTTCACAAATCCCGCCCGGCGGGCGCTCAACATCGACCAGTACATCGGAAATGACCTGAAAATAGTTAGCGCGCAAGCGCCGCTTCATGCGTCTTGTCCAGCAGTCCGCCCCATGACGTGCGGGCCGACATCGACGTGCGGATCTCTTCGGATATCGGAATATCATCGACCGTTCTTTCCCATCCTCCACCCAGTGCCCGATAAAGCGAAACGGCCGCCTGTGCCAGCGCGCCTTGACCTTGCGCGAGGGAATCCTTGTCCTGTGACAACGAGCGCTGAGAATCGAGCACCGACTGATACGCAACCTCACCGGCTGAGTACTGACGAGTGGCAAGTTCGAGTGCCCGTGTTGCAGTCAATACTGCGCGCTGCAAAGGCCGCAATGCATCGGATGTGCTCGAGAATCCGGCCAGCCCGTCCTCCACCTCTTGCTGTGCCTGCAGCACCACGTTCCGATAATTGAGCACCGCGCTTTCGAATTGGGCATCCTGCACCCGCACCTGGCTCGTCAGTTGCCCCCGGTTGAACACCGGCAATGTCAACGTCCCTGCAAGTACCGAAAAGCCAGCGCTTCCTAATGCAAAGGGGTCGGTCGCGTGCGAATAGCCTGACGAGACGTCGAAGATGCCACTTAGCGAAAATGACGGATAGAGCTGCGCTTTTGTCACGCCGATCAAGGCGCTCTGCTGCGCGGCATCAAACGCCGCTTGCCGCACGTCAGGACGGCGCCTGAGCAGATCGCGCGGGATGCCGGCATCGATAGCGTGCGGTGGCACTGGAACCACGCCGGTTGCTTTCACGATGCCGTCAATCTCCGTCGGCGTTGTACCGATCAGCAATGCCAACTGGTCGCGGTCCTGGGCGCGCATTCTCTCGAGCGGGGGGATTTGCGATTCCGTTTGCGCAAGCAGGGTCGCGGCCTGCGCCGCAGCGAGTTCACTCGTCTCGCCGAGTTGATGCTGCGCGCTCGCAATGGCTGCTTCACTGCGCTGCAGTTCGGTGTTCTGTCTGGCGATGGATAGTCGTGCCTCGCTCACGCGCAAATCGATATAGGTGCTGGCGACCTGACCTGTCAGCGATACCAACGCATCGTCATAGGCGGCCTCTGTTGCATGGACGTTCGCCCGATCAGCCTCGATCTGCCGGCGATATTTCCCCCAGAAGTCGATTTCCCATGACGCCGTACCCTGTCCGAAGGCGGACTGCTGTGTCCCTTCGGGGAACGGACCGATCTTCGTGTGATGAATCTGCTTTCCGCCGGCAGAGAGTTTCCCGCTTTGCAGATATTCAGTCGACGCGCTACCAGCCAATTGCGCCGCCGCTTGCGCAATGCGCACCGCCGCGCTTTCGAGCGTCGGACTGTTCTCGCGGGCATGTTTGACCAGATCGACAAGAACGGGGTCGCCGAACGATTCCCACCAGAGCAAGCTGCACGACCTGGAGCGCTCCTGTGTGTCGAGCGTGCCAAGCCACGACTGCTCCATTTTCGCGTCCGGGATCACGTAATCCGGACCCACCGCTACGCATCCCGACATCATCAAGCCCACGACGGGCGCCAGGATACGCAGAGCGTGCCACGACGCATACGCATCCCTCACGGCCTGGCCTGATGACGCGCGACAAAGTTCTCTACATCCTGAAGTGGTACGTAGCGCTTGCGATCGCTATCGATCTGGTCGAAGTACTGCGCGACGCGCGGCGTGCCAGCCGCAGCCTCGCAGTGGGTCTGCTTGCCGTCGGCGTCGGCATCGGCGTCGGCATCGGCAAATCTCAATGCGAGTATCTGAGCGGCCTTCGACTGCGCCATACACGGAAGAGAGACGGCCACAAAGGCCATACATGCACGACATCGCTTCATGGAATTCGCTCCGGCTGATTCATTAGCGCAGTGAAGTCTAAAGATGAGCGCGCGCCCTCTCCGTAATATTTCATGTCAATTCATGTCACGGACGGCAGCGAAATATCCTGACATAACTTGAGTACAACTTTTACCGGCACGCAGGCCTATATTGCCGGCTATCCGACAGGCCCGTCAGGCGCCACCTGCCCCAAGCGCCTGACGTTCTTTTCTTCGATTCTTTCAATGAGGCTACGTGATGAGCAGGACGCTTTCGATATCCACTGCCGGCGTTGTTCTGGCTGTGCTCGCCGATTCCGCGGTTGCGGGTGTGACGGTCGGGGTTGCGGTCGCGGGTCCGGTAGTGGTCGCCCCGCCCGCAGTCGTCGTGGCCGCGCCGCCCGCGCCTGTGATCGTGACGGCTCCGGTTGTCGCCGCACCGGTCTTGGCCGCTCCGGTCGTCGCGGCGCCGGCAGTGGCCGTCGCTCCGTCGCTGGTTGTCGGCATCCATAGCGGCGGCTACTACAACTATGGATACCACGCCTACTACGGCCATGGCGGTGGGGGCTACTACGGGTACCACCACTGACCGTAACTCGAGCATGTCCGCGCGTGGCCGCCTTTTGCCGAGCGTCGTCGTGCTTCATACATTCATTGACCCATATGTCCAACATCATGGTGTCCAGGCTCTGGACGTTATCGCGACACCGTAGAGCATCGGTAAAGGAACGGTTGCGCTGTTTGCCGTCGTATTCCGCATTTGCGGTTAATTGGATTTTCTTCGTCGCGCTCGGCATAGCGTCGCTCGAGGGCTGCACACCCGTTCCGCTGGGCAACCCCACGCTTGTGCAAATGCAAGCCGCCGCGGCTCCGACCGTCGATCTTCCTAAGCAATGTGCCGCCAGATATGCCGCGCTGCTCGACCTCGCCGGTCTTGCCCGCAGTTACGGTTCATCGTCAGGCATTTATCTTGACGCGCTAGGTGCAATGGCGGATCAACTCGACGAATGCCTGTCAGGCGGCGCCGAAAGAGGACGCGAGGGGTTCTATCAAATGCATGACCGAGGATAAGCAATGAAACGGATGCGAGGCGCGTCAATCACGGCGGCCAAGGTTCGCTGCACGCTGGCCGCAATTTCGGCCTGTCTGACGATGTTTTCGCTCGCGGGGTGCGGCGGAGGAAACGTCGATCGAGCGGAACAAGCGTCGCGCGCCGCGCTTGTCCGCCCGCAAGCGGTTTTCGTGTACGCGTTTGAGATAGACCCTGCACTGGTTCAAACGGATCATAGCCTCGTCGAGACACTTAACGCGTCCCTTCACGGCCAGTCAGACTCCATGCGCCAGCTCTCGCTTGCGTCCGGTGTGCAGGACGCGCTCGCCGACGAGATCGTCAAGGAATTGCGCGGCAAGGGGGTGCCGGCGATACGGCTAACCGATGCGCCGCCACTTGGGCAAAATGTCCTGATCGTCAGAGGGACGTTTGAAAAAGTCGATGCCGGTAATCGGGCGAGCCGTCTTGTAATCGGACTGGGCGCGGGCAAGAGCCAGATCGCGACGTCCGTGCAGCTCTGGTATCAGGCGGCCGATGGCGAACAGATGTTGATGGAGTCGAGCAAGGCATCGCGAAACAGCGGGCACATGCCTGGCATGGCCGAAACGCTCGGAGTTGGCGCAGTCGCAGGACGACTGGTTGAGTCGGCGGCGGCAGGCGGCGTCTTTCATGCGACATCGGAGACGCTCCGCGCAAGCCCTATCGACGACGCAAAGAGAGTCGCCGATCTGATCGCGAAACGCATCGTGAAGCTCGATAGCGCCGAAGGATGGCAAACAGCGCCGCGCACGAACTGAGTTCCGTCGAGCGTTTCGTCAACAAGGACTTCGATAATGATTCCCTTCACGATGGTGCGGCTTGCACCGATTGCCGCGCTCATCGCGGCCTGCGGCGGATGTGCGATCGCGCCGCCGACTTATCCGACGATCACTGCACTGCCACCCAAAGGCAAAAGCCTCAATGAGTTTCAGCAGGATGACTACAGTTGCCGCGCCTATGCCTCGCAAACTATTGACGGCAGTGCGGGAGTTGCAAACGCAGGCAAGGCCGGACTTGCGGCGCCTGCCATTGGCACCGCGGCGGGGGCCGCGGCCGGAGCGCTGATCGGAGCGGGAGCCGGCAATGCCGGTGTCGGCGCCGCGATCGGCGCGGGGGCCGGACTCGTGCTGGGTGGTTTGAAGGGTAGCCAGCAACATGCACAGAGCGAAGCTGGATTGCAGGCTCAATACAACAATGTGTACGCGCAGTGCATCACTGCGAAAGGCGATACGATCGCGACGCCGGGACCGCGTGTGCTCTCGCCAGCGTCCACCTTGATCTATGTCCCTTCCTACTACTACGTTCCATATTAGCGTCGGTTTCTCCCGATGAGCCGTGTTCAATGCCACATATGTGTCTTTCAACGAGCGTGGCCCGATCGGGAGACGTGCGCCTTACGATTTGATGGCAAAAACGTATCGTCAGTTTTCCACGCTAAATTTACTTTGGGTTGCCAATATCCAGCGATGGGAAGTCAGCTTTCGACTCCTGCTCGATCAGGCTGATTCTTGCTGTCAATTCCGTCACCGTGAGGTTCTGCTGCGCATCAACACGTCCGAGCGCGCCCAGCGAGAGCAGTTGCCCCGTGGCGAGACTATACGTCGCTGTCATCAGAGTTGGACTAAACGATACCGTGGTGCTGACTTCGGTCGCTTGCACTTCGACGGATGTGCTATCGCCATGAACGTGTGCCGCTGCCGCCATGGCTTTGCCCGCTGCGGACAATTGAACAGGATCGGCTTCAACCGGTTCGTTTCCGCTTGCGTGCTGCGCTTGCGACTCCTGCGAATGCGCTTGCCCCACTGTCGCGAATGGGCTCGCTTGCCGGTTGTGTGAACTGGCGGTATCCATCAGCGATGCACGCAGATTCAATTGTGTTTGAAGAAACGACGATGTCACAGCAGACTCCGGAATAATTTGAGTAAGGTGCCCTTTCAGGGCGCTCACGTTCGGTACTCCAACGCACTGGTATGGACCGCAGCGGCGCGGATCACAACCCGTGATAACGGCATCGGCATCTCGGGCTTTAAAGCTTTACTAAAATGTCACGAAATTGCGAGTGCGCGGAGCATCAGCCGCTGCGCATTGCTGAACCACCCGGAGCGTCCCGTGAACGTCACCGCGCGGTGGGCACGAGCAACGGAAGGGCTATAGGCTGCCGGTTTGTTTCGATGAACGCGCAATGCCTGTCTTGACGCACGTCAACACGTTCGCGCTGGCTGCATCTACGCTGTCTGCATGCGAATGCGCGGACCCGCGCAACGGAGCACATCATGCACAGTCAAACCGCGTCAGGTGCGCAGCAGCCGGCCACTGCAAATGAAATTCGTCAAATCATCGGACCCTTCGAAGACGATGTCGTCGTAAAGATTCTCGACGTCCATCCAACCTCCGCGGAAGTGCTGAACGCCTTCACCTGGCTGCGTTCCGACGAACACTTGCAGCGCCGGCTCGCCCACGAGTTGCATGGCCGCACGGCACAGGTGTTCGAAATACTCGACCAGGAATATCCGGAGATCGACGGTAGCCTGATGTAAGGCTCCACTCGTCCATCATGCAAGGGAAGCCGAGCTCGGATGACCGCGCTGCCGAATGAACGAGCGTTCCGAATGAACGATCGCATGGCTCGCGCGGTTCTCTCGCCCAGACCGCCGGTACGGTATTGGCGGATCGCCATATTGGGGCGCACCACCGGCCCGTCACGCGTGCCCCGCGCCCGGTTCGACGGCGTCGGGCGCCTCCTGCTCCGGAGCCCGATCGCCTAATGACGCGACGGTTTTCGCATAGCCGTTGATCGCGGGCAGCGCGCTCAACCCGTGAGCGAAAATACTAAGCAGGACAGTTACCATCACGGTGAGCTTGATCGTCGTCTCCCCTGCCAGTTGCGCGTCCCCTTCGAGATAGACCAGCGCGAGCACGATCGACGCCAGTCCTCTCGGACCGAACCAGCCGATAAACAGCATGGTGGGCCAGCTCATGCCGGTGCCTTTCAGCGCGAGCGCGACCGGCGCCATCCGGATCAACGTCAGACTCAACACCGCGTAGGCAATCATCGTGACCGTGAACTGCGTCCAGTAGCGCGCGACGAACAGCCCGAACAGAAAGAACACGAACAGATTGAATAGCTGCCCCAGTCCTTCGGAGAAGTCGACGCTATGCTTGCCGACATCCCGATAACCGACACTGGTCCCGAGGCCGGCGACAAACGCGGCGATAAACATGCTTGCGCCGGTCGCGACCGATGCGAGCACACAGGCCAGCGGCAGCGCCGCGACGCCTAGCCGCAGGAACGGCTCCGCGACCCAGGCCTTGCGCTGCGCGAGGCCCAGCAGCCAGCCGCCGGCGAGGCCGATGCCGACGCCGATCAGCGCACCGTAACCCAGTTGCTCGATCATGAAGCGCGCTAGTATCCATCCGCCTCCGCTGGTTTCGCGCGCGACCGCGACGGCGATAAAAAACATCAGAAACGGCACCGCGAGCCCGTCGTTGAGTCCCGCCTCGATGTTCAATGCCTGGCGGATTCGCCTCGGCACGAGTGCGCTCGTCACGATGACCTGGCCAAGCCCCGCATCGGTCGGCGCCAGAATTGCCGCGAGAATGCCGGCCTCCCACCACGACAACGCGCCGAACAGCGCCATGGCGCCCAGCAGGCCAAGCACGATGGTGAGCAGCATGCCGGTCCCGAGCAGCCGCACCGGCAGGTTCGTCTCCCCCCTCAGCCGATGCGTCTCGACGCGCGCGGCGTCGGTGTAGAGCGTCATCACAAGCCCGAGTTCGGCGATCAGCAGCAAGTCGTCGCGCTCCAGCGCCATTTCCTTGAGCGCTTCAGGCAAGCACGCAGTGAGTATGCCGAGCGCGGTGAACAGCATCGGTGCGGTCAGCACCGTCCGTTCGAGACGCTGGGACAGAACGCTGTAGAAAAAAACACACGCGACAAATACGCCAAAGATCAGCATCATCGGGCTCCGTCCAGCGATGCGTGCGGGTCGTCAACGCACCTGCAACTGATCGACGACCCAGCGCACGCCCTTCGCGTTCCACGCGGCGTTGCAGGCCGCCTCCTTTTGCGTCGCCGACGCGCAGGTACCGGTCAAACGCACGATGCCATCGCGCACATCGACGACGATATCGTCGGCGGGCTGCAAGCTCGCGCTCAGTAGCGCGTTCGCAATACTGCTGGCCACCGCCCTCTCCATTTTGCCCAGACGCGTGACGACCCGGTTGTCGATGTCCGCGATGCCCGGAAACTCCCTGATCAACGCCACGGCCTCGTCCCGCTGATCCGGAGAGTCGACCATGCCGGTGAGCGTCACGCGCCGGTCCGTGACCGTGACGTCGATCGCCGCATTGCGCAGCATCGCGTCTCGCGCAATCTTCAGGCGAATTTCGCCGGCGAGTTCGGTGTCCACGCAATGCCGACCCTCCGGACACCGGACGACGAGATTGTCATGGACCACTGCATCGGGCGCCGCGCGCTGAGCCGCGCGTAGCGCCGTCCTTTTTTGCGCGCCGTTCGGTACCGACCCGTTGAGCGTGATGATCCCGCCGGTCAGGCCGACCTTGATCAACCGCGCGTCGACGCCCCTGTCCCAGAGCAATTCCTGCTCGACGGCGCGCTTCACGTTATCGTGGGCTTTCATCGTGTACTCCTGTCTGCGCAAAACTCTCACTCTCTACGCTGTGATGCGCGCGCGTTTTCACGCGACGCGCAGCCGGTCGTCGACCGCTGTGACGCCCGGCGTGCCAAGCGCCGCACCGCGCACCAGCGCGCGCTCCGCGGGCGAGGTGACCCGCCCGGACAGCGCGACCTTGCCTTGTTCGATCTGAATGCCGATATGCTTCAGTTCGCGCTCCGTATGCCGCTGGATCGCCTTGCGGATGTTCTGCTCGATGTCGACCGACGACGCTTCGCCGCGAATCCGGATCTGATTCGCAACGCCGACTACGCCCCGCATGTGCGCGATATGCTGCTCGGCGACCCGGCTGCGGTACGCATCGTGGAGTTCGCCGGTCAGCGTCACGCAGCCCTTCTCCACTTTCACCTTGACGCTGTACTCGTCGAGCCCGGCGATCCAGTCGAGAATGCCGCGGATACCTATTGCAATGTCTTCGTCCGTGCGTCGGTCGTTTTGCGGCAAGCTGACATCGAGCTTCACGACCACTGCGTCGACGCCGGAAACGCGCATCGCCGATTTCTCAGCCGCGAGTTTTTCGGCGTAGCTCGCGACATTGCCGGACAGCGTAACGATGCCGTTCGACACGCAGACGCCGATCCGGTTTGCATCGATCGCCGCATTGCCTGCCAACTCGTCCTCGACTTCCTGCCGGATCTGACTATCGGGTTTTACAGTGCTCATTGCCGGTCCTTGCTCGTATGCTGATATCGATTCGAGCGGCGCACATTGCACAGCCGCGCTGCTCTCCTGACCTAGCGTAGTGCGTGCGCGCGTGCGCGATTTGACCGGAATCAAGCGCTCGATGCATCGATGCACCGAGCGCCGGTCTGACGCCGACGCTGCCCGTACCGGGACGTCTTGCCCGTTACAACGAGGAGAAAGACATGCCCTACTCCAGCAATGAAGATCTGCCCGCATCGGTGCGCGAACATCTTCCGCCGCACGCACAGGACATTTACCGCGCTGCATTCAATGCCGCGTATGACGAATATGCGGCCGACGCTCGACACGAGGAAATCGCGCATCGGGTCGCATGGGCGGCGGTGAAGCGTTCGTATCTGAAGGTGGGAAATGAATGGGTCGCGCGGCGATGATCAGCCGGGTTGTTCGATGGTCTGCTGGAAAGCGGCTTCGGCCGCTTCGATCTGCGGTGCGCACAGCGAGTAGGTCCAACCCGGTCCGCCCGCACCGTTGTACATACCGCGGCACAGGCCTTTCAGGCTGATGCGCGTGGAACCGTCGTCATGGGTCGCGCGCTCCGCCCGAAAGTACGCGATGCCAAACTCATAGGGCCGGGCAGTTTCGATGACGCTATCGTCCGCACGACGGATGCGCGTCGGCGAATGTTCGACGACATAGGCGCGGGTGCGCGCCCAGAACCGATCGCAGGCGTCCTGTGTATCGCAGACCACCGATGCGTGCTCACGTGCGGCGGCGAGCTGCGTTTCGGTTTTCAGAAATGCCGCGGTGCGTTCATCCCCATTGGGGCTGTGCCAGTACGGATCATTCCAGTTCGAAATGGTGCAGCCCGCGGCGCAAGCGGCGCACACCAGCGCAACGCACGCGCGTACAGCCATCGCACGCGCGCCACTCGCGCGTGGCGCGCCGGCATGCTGATACGTGATGTTGCCGTTGCGCCGGGCTACATCGTCCATTCGATCGTCTCCAGTGTCGAGAGGCGATGGCGGATCTTGTGCGCGAACGCATCGAGCAGCGCATGGTCGTGTCCCGACTGCACATCCGCCGCGGTCACTGCACAGGTGGCTAACGGCGATACGCCGGCGCTTGCGCGCATCCGCTCGAACGCCTTGTCGCTGCCGCGTCCGCCGAGGCTGCAGAAAAACGCCACGTGGCGAAGCTGGTTCCGGTGGTCGGCAAGCCAGGTCGCGACCGGCGTCGACGGGCAGCTTGCCCAGACCGGCGTACCGACCACGACGATGTCGTAGCGTGCCAGATCGTACGCGGTCGGCACCACGTCCGCGCGCCGCTGCGCGATCACGTCGGCAAGCGAACGTACAAAACCCCGTATGCCGCGGCGCCGCCGCGGGTCGCCGCGTTCGCGAATGCCCTCGCAATCGGCCGGCAGAATCGCCGCAAGCCGATCGGCGAGGCGTCGTGTCGTGCCGCTTCTCGAGAAGCACACGATGAGTATTCGAGGAGGCGCTTGCATGACCGGATCTCCTATGACGGGTTCGCATCCCACTACCTGCCGCGAATCGCGGCGCTTGTGGTCACTGTACGAAACGACCATCGACCGGCATTGACGTCGATCAACAAGCGCATGCGCACCGCAGCAGAGGCGGTGCAACGCCGTCCGTGCATCAGGGTTGCAGCACGTAAGAGCCGGGTGCGTCGGCCAGCCCGGTATCGACCCGGCGTGCGCCGGTGTCGCCGCGCGAATGCGCGTGTAGCCATGCGGCCCAGCATGGCCACCAGGATCCTTCGACCGGCGCCGTATGCTCGACGAAATCGTGCCGGCTGCGATAAGGCGCATCCGGCACGCGCGTCGCGCAGCGATAGTAGCGGCCCACATGGCCCGGCTCGGAAACGATGCCGCCGTTGTGTCCGCCGGCGGTCAGCACAAACGTGAGCTCGTTGTGCGTGAGCAGGTTCAGCTTGTACACCGAGCGCCACGGCGAAACGTGATCGCGCTCGGTGCCGACGACGAACGCCGGCACGGCGATGTCCGACAACGCGACTGGTCTTCCGTCGACGCAATAGCGCCCTTCCGCGAGATCGTTGTTCAGCAGCAGTCGCGTCAGGTACTCGATGTGCATCCGGTATGGCATGCGCGTCGCGTCCGCGTTCCACGCCATCAGATCGCTTGGCTTCGAGCGGCGTCCGAGCAGATACTCGCTCATCATCCGCGACCAGATCAGATCGCGCGCGTTGAGCAGCTGGAAGGCCGCGGCCATCTGCGCGCCGTCCAGATAGCCCTGGCGCCACATCAGCGCGTCGAGCGCGGCCAGTGCGCTCGCGTCGATAAACAGCCCCAGCTCGCCCGGCGCACTGAAGTCGGTCTGCGCCGCCAGCAATGTGATCGAGCGAAGTGCATCCGGCGCGCCGTCGCGCGCGAGCGCCGCCGCGGCGATGGCGAGCAGCGTGCCGCCCAGGCAGTAACCGACCGCGTGCACCGGCAGGCGTTCGCAACGTTCGCGTACGTACGCAAGCGGCTCGAGCACGCCCAGTTTCAGGTAATCGCCAAGCGTGAGCTCGCGGTCCGCCGCATCCGGATTGCGCCACGACACGGCAAATACCGTGAAGCCCGCGCCGACCAGATAGCGGATCAACGAATTGTGCGGCTGCAGGTCGAGGATGTAGTACTTCATGATCCACGACGGCACGATAAAGATGGGCTCGCATGCGACGCGGGTCGTCGTTGGCGTGTATTGCAGCAGTTCGCATAGCGCGTTGCGCCACACCACGCGCCCCGGCGTAATCGCCAGTTCATATCCCGGCCGGTATCCGCGATCGCGCACTGCCTGCTTGCCGCGCAGCGCACAGGCAATCTCTTCGGCATCTTCGAGCCAGTGGCGCGCACCGGCCGCGAAATTCGCGCCGCCGGTGCGCACCGCAGTTTGCAGCACGAGCGGATTGAGCGCGACGAAATTGCTCGGCGACCACGCATCCAGCCATTGACGCGCGCCGAAACTCACCATGTCTTCGTGATGGCGGCTCACCCCCGGCACGCCAGTGGTCGCATCGCGCCACCAGCGCTGCACGCGCAGGAAGCCGTCACGCCACACGCAGTATGGCCAGTGCGACCACGCGGCATCGGCAAACCGGGGGTCACCTGTCGCGTCGGCAGCCGGCAGTGTGTCCGGCGGCGCGGCATCATCGCGAGTCGGCGCGGACGACCACGCATGCGATGCGCGCATCGCAAGGTCCAGACATTTTCCGGGCGCGAGCCCGACGTGCATCGACCAGTCGAGCAGTGCGAGCGCCATCGATGCCGGCGACAAGCCGCCGGTAAGCGAAGCAAGCGTCGCCTGCGCCGCCTGGTCGAGCGGATCGGCATGCGCGGACAACGCCGTCGCGAAATCGTGCTGCTTCGCCTGCGAAGGCCTCGGTCGCCGCGGGTGTCCGACGTCGGCCATGGTTCGGCCCCGGACGCCGGCGGGCACGGTGCCGGAGGCGTCGCGCACCTGCGCTGCCGGAATGCTCGCGTGCGCTTCGGTTCCGCTGATCTCGCTCATCGCATGTGCATGCCGCCGTTGATCGCGATCTCCGCGCCGGTGATAAAAGCCGCATCGTCCGAACACAGAAAAGCAATGAGCGCCGCCACTTCGTCCGGTTTGCCTAGCCGGCCGACCGGAATTTGCGGCAGGATGCGGCTTTGCATCACGTCGTGCGACACCGCCTCGACCATCGCGGTAGCCAGATAGCCGGGCGCCACCGTGTTGACCGTCACACCGTGTTTCGCGACCTCCAGCGCCAGCGCTTTGGTAAAGCCGTGCACGCCGGCCTTGGCGGCCGCGTAGTTGGTCTGCCCGTAAGCGCCGCGCGCGCCATTGACCGAGCCGATATTGACGACCCGCCCGAAGCCGCGTCCGACCATGCCGGCAATGAACGGCTTGGTCATGTTGAACAGGCTGTCCAGATCGGTTCGCATCACGCGATCCCAATCCTCCTTTGACATCTTCGCGAACGTGACGTCGCGTGTCACGCCAGCATTGTTGATCAGGATGTCGACCCGCCCCAGTTCGGCCAGCACGCGGCGCGCGCATGCTTCGCACGAGTCGAAATCGCCCACGTCCGCCTCGTACGCGCGAAAGTCGCGACCCGCATCGCGCTCATGCATCAGCCATGTCGCGACGTGATCGTTGCCGGGCGAATGGGACATCGCCACGGTCACGCCGGCCTGATGGAGACGGCGGCTGATCGCGGCACCCAGCCCGCCCATGCCACCTGTGATGAAAGCCACGCGTTTGTCCGACATGCTGTTCTCCCTGATCTGCCTGCCATTGCGTTTGAACCGTCGTGTTTCCGATCGCATCATGCAGCCGGCTGATGCAGCTGGCTGATGCCGCAGCTTCGTGCGACGCCCGTCGCAGCGCATCGCCGCCGTGCGTTCAATCTAGTGCCTATGCAGTGCCGGCCGTTGATGTGGGTCAAGCGAACGCGGCACACGCGCGCATCGGCTGCCGCGCACGCCGGCTTGCCCCGTTGATCTGCGTCAACGCCGCAGACACCGCGCGCCATAGACTGGATTCGAGTTCGGGCCGTGTGCCCGCTGACCAACCAGGCGACCCAGCGACGGAGCGAGTGATGAGTTACAGGAGCCTTATGGTCCATCTGGACAACAGCGAACATGCGCAACAACGGCTTGAGCTCGCGCTGCGCATCGCCCGCCAGTTCGACGCGCAGCTCATCGGGCTGTACGTGACCTTCACGCCCGATTCACGCGCGTTCTTCGTGATGGCCGGCACCGCGGACTACTACACCGAACATATGCGCCGGCGCGAGCAGCGGCGCGGCGCGCTGGAGCGGCTGTTTCAGGCGGAGTGCGCACGCGCGAAGGTCACCGGGCATTTCCTGTGTTCGAACGGACACGGCAACCGGGCCGCCACGCAGCAGGCACGCGTGGCGGATCTCGTGATCGCCGGGCAGACCGACCCGAACGACCCCGAGTCGTTCATCGACGACCACTTCGCCGAGCATCTGGTGATGGCGGCCGGACGCCCGGTGCTGTTCGTGCCGTACGCAGGCGTATTTCCGGACGTCGGCAGGCGCATTCTGATCGCGTGGGACGGTAGCCGGGAAGCCGCGCGCGCCGCCTATGACGCGCTGCCGTTTCTGTCGCGCGCGAAACAGAGCACGGTCGTGACCGTGCACGGCGCGGCCAGCGAAGCGCCGGGCGCACGCATCCCCGGCGCGGATATCGCGCTTGCGCTCGCGCGCCACGGCGCGGACATCGATGTGCTGGAGCTCGAAGGATGGACCGATGCGCGCGTCGGCGACACGCTGCTGACGTGCGCGCACGAGCACGGCTGCGACATGATCGTGATGGGCGCGTATGGTCACGCGCGCTGGCAGGAGGCGGTGATGGGCGGCGCGACGCGAACCGTTCTGCAATCGATGACCGTTCCGGTGCTGATGTCGAGGTAAGGCGGCGGTGAGCAGTGACGCCGGGTGCGCGGCGTAAAGGACCGGAACCGCATAAACGGCATTTCGTGAAGGAGCCCCCATGTATTCGAACATTCTGGTTGCGCTGGACGGCAGCGACACATCGACCCGCGCGCTTGGCTTAGCACTGCGGCTTGCGCGCGAAAATCACGCCCAGCTGCATCCCGTGTACGTGATCGACGTGCCGCTGATCGCCTATGACACGCCCGGGTTCGACCCGGCGATCGTGCGAGACGCATATCGCGAGGAAGGCGAGCGCGTGATCGAGGCGGCACGCGACCGGATGGCGAAACTCGCCGTTACCGGCAGCCCGCGCATTGTCGAAGCCGTGGCGCCCGGCGAAGACGTTGCGCACCGCATTCAGCTGGCGGCCGCCGAATGCCGCGCGGACCTGATCGTGATGGGCACGCACGGGCGACGCGGCTTCCGGCGGCTCGTCCTCGGCAGCGTGGCCGAACGCGTGCTGCGCGTCGCGTCCTGCCCTGTTCTTCTGATGCCCGCGCAGGCGCGCAACCAAAACGTCGACGAGGCGGAGCAGTCGGCCGCGGAAAAGGAACTGTCATGAGCTACAAGACGCTGCTGGTTCACCTCGACGACAGTCGTCCGTGCTCGGCGCGCACCGCGGTCGCGCTGGATCTCGCGCGGCGTTTCGATGCACACGTGATCGGCCTTTATATCGTTTGCCAGGAGCTGCTTCACCCGCTATGCCGCACCGATGAAAGCCTGCGGCCCGCCGCGCTCGAAGCGCAGCATGAGGAGCGGCAGCAGCGCGCGCGAAGCGCGTTTCTCGATGCCGCGCAACGGGCCGGATGCAGCGCCGAATGGCGCGCCCCGCCAGGACCCGCGGTCGAGACCGCGACGCTGCACGCGCGGCATGCGGACCTGAGCGTGCTCGGCCAGACGGACCCGAAAGATCCGGCGACGTATATCGCGCGGCATTTCGTCGAAGATCTGCTGATGACGTCCGGCCGGCCTGCGCTTGTTATCCCGTATGCCGGCAAGGTCGAGACGCTTGGCGACAACGTGATCGTCGCATGGGACGCAAGCCTGGAAGCGGCCCGCGCACTATCGGATTCGCTGCCGCTGATCCGGCGCGCGAGGTTTGTGACGGTCGAGGAGATCGTCCGGCATCGGGATGCAAGGGACGAAAGAGATGAAGTATACGAAGCGAGCGACACCCATGCACCGCACGCGATCGACGTGTCCTCGTTTCTCGAACGGCATCATATCCGCGCGTCCTTTTCGACGACGCCGCGCGTGGCCGGCGTAAGCGCCGGCGCGACGCTGTTGAACCGGGTGTCGGATCTGCATGCCGATCTGCTCGTGATGGGCGCATACGGACACTCGCGCGCGCAGGAGCGCGTGCTGGGCGGGGCGACGCGCACGATCCTGGAGTCGATGACGGTACCGGTGCTGATGTCACATTGAGCAGACATCGTGATGAGCAGGAGGCCGGCGGCGCCGCGCGGCCTCTTTACATTGTGTAAAGCGCGGTCGCCACGGCTATTGCGGCGATCGCGCCGTAGCTGAGTCCGGGCTCGGCGATTCCGGTGCGGCGGCCCGCACCAGCAACACTGGCCGGTTTGTCGCCCGCAAGACGGCTTCCGCAACACTGCCCATCAGCAAACGTTTCAGCCCACGGCGGCCATGCACGCCCATCACGATCAGATCGGCACCGCACGACTCAGCCGCGAGCGTCAGAACCTCGGCTACCGTTGAGCCATTGGAATCGATCATGCGCGCGGTGCCCGTCACGTCGTGCTCGCGAAACTGTTGTTCCGCCTCCTCCAACGCCGCCGCAGCCTCCTTGTACGAAGCCGTCTCCACGACATGCTCCTCGACGAATCCTGAATCGATATCGACGAGCGTCAGCCCGTGCGACACCACACTGACCGCTTCGACGACCGCGTGCGCGCGAGCCGCGATGGCGATCGCTTCATCCAGTGCGCGCCGGGCGCAGCGGCTGCCGTCGAGCGCAACCAATATCCTCTTGTACATCGTGACCTCCGTTGAAGCATGCCAGCCGACTAGCGCGGCGCCATGCGCCGCCAGTCCAGTTTGGCGAAGGCGAACCGGTTGCTGTTGACGCGGATCAACAGGAAGCGCACGGTAGGTCCGGATTGGCGCGCGGCGTGCGCGCGAGCACAATCTTGCGTGCGGTGGCCACGAGCATGCCGGCCGCCCCAAACGCGCATGCAGCGGTAGGCGACCTGTTACAGCCATCGCATTGGCGCGTAAAGCGATATACCGTCGAATCGATCGGAGGTGTTGCAAATGGCAGCGCGCAATCAGGCGGACCAGGACGGGCAGACGCCGCGCCGGCTCGAACCGGGCTGGCGGTTGCGCAAGCCGGCCGTCGTCATTGGACTGATCGTCGCCGGCGGCGTGGCAGGCAGCCTGGGTGTGGCCATGTGGGTCGAGCACGACTTGCGGCACACGGCCCACGCCCGTTTCGAGCGCCGCGTCGAGCGTCTGGCCACGACCGCCCGCAACCAGCTCGAAGGCAGCGTGTTGTTGCTCGAAGCCGGGCGCACCGCGATCGAAAGCGCTTCGGTCCCGCCCGGGCAGGCAATCCGCGAATTCGCCGAAACCCTCGATGTCGGCAACGCACGCACGCCTGTACGCACGCTCGAGTATATGAGCACGGATCAGCTTGCCGCGCGCGGCGATCCGGCGGTGCGCGCCGCGCTCAGCCGTGCCACCGCATCGCAGCAGACCGGGCTTGCCGTGCCCGCCGTCGGCGTCGTGCAACCGCAAGAAGGCGCTTTATTGCTCGTGCTGCCGGTGCGCGCGCCGCGCGCCAGCCCGCCCGTGTCAGCCGGCCGGCGCGAGCCGTCCGGATTTCTGCTCGCGTCGGTCGATCCAGCGCGTCTGTTCGAACCAGCCGGCATCTCCGAGCAGGGCATCGACATGCGTCTCGTCGCCGGCTCGCCACCAGTGACCGTCTACGAAGCGTCGCGCGGCGCGGAGGACGTACCGGCGCCACAGCACGCGTTCGACGCATCCAGGACGTTTTCATTCGGCGGCACTCCGCTGACGTTCGTGTTCGCGGCCAATCGCGACGCCGCGACGGGCGCGGCCGGCCCGGTCGCGCTGATTCTGGTGGCCGGCCTTGCCGCAACGGTGTTGTCGACGCTCGCTTGCTACTGGGCGTCGCGCCGTGCAAACGGTGCAACAGGCGCGAGCGATGAGGTGCTCAACGAGGCGCGCATGATGAGCGTCGTGCGCGCGTCGTCGGACGCGGTGATCACGATCGACGACGCGCAGCGCATCGTGATCTTCAACCCGATGGCCGAACGCGTGTTCGGCGTATCGGCAATGGAGGCGATCGGCACGACGCTCGACCGGTTTATCCCGCAGCGCTATCGCGAAGCGCACACGAAACATGTCGAGCAGTTCGGCATCACCGGTGTGTCCGACCGGCAGATGGGCAGGCAGCGCGTGCTGTTCGGCGTGCGCGCGAACGGAGAAGAATTCCCGCTGGAGGCGTCCATTTCGCAGATTCGCGACCGCATGGGCAAGCTCTACACGGTCGTGCTGCGAGATGTCACCGAGCGGGTGCGTGCGGAAAATGCGCTGCGGCAGTCGCGCGAGGAACTGGCCGATCTGTCCGCGAACCTGCAGAAGGTGCGCGAGGAGGAAAAAACGCGCATCGCCCGCGAACTGCACGACGATCTCGGCCAGCAGCTAACCGCGCTGAAAATGGACCTGTCGGCGGCCGAACGCGCACTACGGCCCGCAAACCCGGATGCGCCTGTCGATCGACACGCGGCGGCGCAGGCACTCAGACTGCTCGACGGCATGCGCAGGCTCATCGATTCGACGGTCGCGTCGCTGCGCCGGATCGCCGCCGATCTGCGGCCCGTGATGCTCGACGACCTGGGATTGCTGGCGGCGATCGACTGGCTGACGAACGACTTTACGCAACGCTACGGAATCCCCGCCGAACGGCGGATCGACGCCGGACAGACGAGTTTCACGCGCGAGGCCGCCACTGCGATCTTCCGCATCGTTCAGGAAGCGCTGAACAACGTCGCACGACACGCGGACGCCACGGTTGTGCGCGTGAGTCTGACAACGACTGGCGACCATTGCCTGCTCAAGGTCGAGGACGACGGCCGGGGCGCACCGGCCGATGAACGGCGCGCGCAAGCGAACCCGAACGCCGGCACACCGCGCACCTTCGGGTTGATCGGCATTCGCGAACGCGCGCGCCTGCTCGGCGGAACGGTTACCATCGATACAGCGAAAGATCACGGCTTCGCGCTGACCATTTCCTTTCCGCTACGCGCCGTGCAACAGGAAGAGACGCTTCCATGACCAGGGTATTGATTGCGGACGACCATGCGATGGTGCGCGACGGCCTGCGCCACATCCTGCAGAGCGCCAGCGGCTTCGAGGTAGCCGGCGAAGCGTGCGACGGCGTGACCACCATTGCGCTCGTGCGCAAAACCCCCGCGCAGGTGCTGGTGCTGGACCTGTCGATGCCGGGCCGCAATGGCATTGAACTGATCAAACAGATCAAGGATGAAAAGCCCGAGTTGCGCATCCTCGTGCTCACCATGCACGCCGAACAGCAATACGCGGTGCGCGCGTTCAAGGCCGGCGCATCCGGCTACCTGACGAAGGAAAGCGCGAGCGCCGAGCTGGTGGGCGCCGTCACCAAGGTCGCGTCGGGCGGCGTCTACGTCAGCCTCGCGATGGCCGAGCGGTTCGCGCAAAGCCTGAACGAGCCTGCCGATACGTTGCCGCATCAGCGGCTCTCCGACCGCGAATTCGATGTGTTCCGGCGCATCGCCGCCGGCCAGACCATCACCGAGATTGCACAGGAACTGTGCGTCAGCGCGAAAACGGTCAGCACGTACAAAACCCGTATCCTCGAAAAAATGCAAATGCCGCACGAAGCCGCGCTGGTGCGCTACGCGCTGCGTCACCAGCTGTTCGACGACCAGGACGACCTCTAACCCTGGGGTCTTTGCTCTGTCTGCGCTGCATCCCCTGATTCATCGGACGCGTCCGTTGTAGGACTTCACCTACAACGATTCGGTACGTCCTACCGGAACTTCAACCGCTGCTGATTCTTTTTTGAGATAGCGGTGCCGATACTGTTTCGCATGGAAACCGGAATCGTCACTGTCTATCTCGTCGAAGATGCGTCGCAGGTCAGGCGCAACATCGCCCTCCTGCTCGAAATGATTGCCGGCGTGCAGGTTGTCGGCGAGGCGGAAGACAGTGAAACGGCGCTCGGTGAGATTTCCGCTCGCCGCCCCGATGTCGCGATCATCGATCTGTGGCTATCGAGCGGCAGCGGCATCGAGCTGATTTCGGCCCTGTCACACGCTTTGCCGGACGTGGTGACCATCGCTTTCACCAACCATTCAGGACCGGCTTTTCGCGCGGCGTGCAAGACAGCGGGCGTGCACTACTTCTTCGATAAGACCACTGAAATCGATGCTGCCTGCCGCACCATCGAAACCCTTGTATCCGCGCGCCGATAGTGCGTTGTGAAAGAGAGAGGAGTTGATCATGACAGCCATATCAGCCCAACTGGTCGCGCCATCCCCACGGAACGCGATCCATGCCATCCATGCGATTCACTCCGAACCGCGCGCAGACACGGCGAAGCGCACCAGCGTGCGCTGCTCGGGCTGCTCGATGCGCACCGTCTGCATGCCTGCCGGTTTGACTGCTGCCGAATTCGCAAGGCTCGATTCCGTCATTTGCTCGACCCGGCCGGTCAGGCGCGGCGATGCGCTTTATCGCGCGGGCGATACTTTCCAGAGCATCTACGCGGTGCGTGTGGGATCGTTCAAAACCGTTGTGATGCATCGTGACGGCCGTGAACAGGTAACCGGCTTTGAGATCGCAGGCGAAGCACTCGGACTCGACGGCGTCTGCACGAGCCGCCACAGCTGCGACGCGATTGCGCTGGAAGACAGCGTGGTATGTGTGATTCCGTTCGCGCAGCTCGAAGCCGTTTGCCGCGAAATTCGCACGATGCAGCACCACGTGCACCAGATGATGAGCGGCGAAATCGTGCGCGAGTCGTCTCTGATGATGCTGCTCGGCACGATGACCGCCGAGCAGCGCGTCGCCGCGTTTCTGCTGAACCTGTCGAAGCGCTTCAAGGCGCTCGGTTATTCGCCTGCGGAATTCAATCTGCGCATGACGCGCGAGGAAATCGGCTGTTACCTCGGCATGAAGCTCGAGACGGTGAGCCGGATGTTCTCGAAATTCCAGCGCGAACGGCTCGTCGAGACATGCGGCAAGCAGATCCGGATTGTCGATCCGGACGGACTGTCGCGAATCTGACTGCAAGTGCGAGCGCCGGATTGTCCGCCGAAGCTAGCCGCCGATCGCCTGTTCAGCCTGAATCCCCGACGATTGGCGGCCCCGTCCGCACGCGGTGCGCATGAGGCTCTTCGCCTCACCTGACGCCGCCGCGACGCTTGATACACGTCAAAGGCATTCGCGAGCGTCAGGCTACAGTAATCACGAACCGACGGAGCCTTCACCATGTCTACTTTGCTTCTTCGCGTGCTGGCCATCGGCGTGGCCGTGACGGCCGGCGCCGTGTGCAGCGGCGCCTATGCGCAGCGCAACGAGCCAACCGAACTGGTCGATCAGCAACACTGCATGTTCTGCCATACGTCCGACGCTCCGTTTCTTGCGCCGGCGTTCCACCAGATTGCCGAGCGCTACCGGAACGTGCCGAATGCGAACCTGATGCTCGAGCAGAAGCTGCGCGCCGGCGGGCGCGCGCATTGGGGCGACATGCCGATGCCGGTCTCCGCTGAGCGAGGCGGCCCGCCGTTGTCCCCCGAAGACGCACGCACGCTGATCGAATGGGTGATGAGCCAGTGATGCTCGCCAGCCCGGACTCTCGTCGGACGACCCTCACGGCGAGACGCTCCGCGAGAACGGAGGGCTGCAACGGAGAAAGCAATGCGTATTACCGTGCACCTCGATACATTTAACTGTGCGGACCCGTCCGTGTACGCCATTCTCTGGCTCGACGTCGATGCACGCAAATGGTCGCGCGAGGGCCATGCGGTGATCGATCTGCCCGAATGGGGGACGCTCGAATGCAGCGGGAGCGATACGCGCATCGCTGCTCAGCATGGCGGACATCCGGTCTGCGTGCTCGAGGGACTTAATCTCTCGGGCCTATGCGGGCCATTCGAAGGAGAAAGCGGCCGTGCGCTGTGGCATCGCTATGCACATCACGCGCCGGTGGTCGGGCACTGGCACGTCCAGTGTATCGACGCAACCGCCACCGCGCCCGAACGCGGCGTGTTCGCGGACGATGAAATCTGACCGCGCGCGGGCCCCTAACTTCACGCTCGGACCCCGGACCGCGTGAACCATACGGTTGCTTTTTTCCCGTTCAGTGAATGTGGGTCCTCGGACTCGCCATTAGCGCCTGCAACTCCCGTTCGGCAAGATCGAACGCTTGCTGGATCGCCTTCTGCGGATTTTCGTTCTCGCAATGATTGATCGGCTTGAGGCCGAGCGTACGCATCAGAAGGTCGAGCCGCACATCATAGACCGGATGCCCGCTGCGCCAGCGCAGCGCCTCGATCGCCAGATGACAGCCAGACAACAGATTGCTGTAGCGCTCAAGACGCACCAGCTGAGCACCCGCTTCGCTCTCCAGATCCTTCGAGCCGGCAAAGCCGAGATAAACGATTTGCATGCCCACTCCCATGATGGCCTCTCCCGCGCAATGTGTTCGCCATTCACGCCGTCGCCACCTGAGTGGAGTATTGCGCAACTTGCTGCCTCGATGATCGCCGCAACGATCATCGACGGCTTGACGTGCGTCAACTGGGCGACATCCGCGCTTCGTCGCGCGCGAGCTTGATGCATGTCAATGGAGCGCCGCGCGCGGCGGTGTCGAATGGACTGGCCACGATTTGCAAAAGACATAGGCTCTCGACCGATGAAATTCATGCAGATGCTGATGCGCGTGCCGCCCTGTCTGTGCAGTGCGCTTTGTGCCGCCGATGCGCATACGCGCATTCGGTTACCCCCTCTCACTCGCGATGCGTGTGGGCGAGGCAGACAGCGGACACGATAATGGCACGCACCATCCCACTGTTGCACCGCCGCGTGCCGGTTGCCGAATTCCGCTTCCGCTACGAGCCGAAGCGGCGCCGGGCGCAATGCTACGACGTCGCGTTTTCGCTTGGCTGCACAGGCGAGCTATGCCACATCGAAATCCGCCACGCCACGCACATCGATGCCGACGCTCAAGCGTTTACGTCCGGTGCGCTGAGCCCGGCGCGCCTGCGCCGTGCGGTCGAACTGCTGGCGCTGGTCGATCGCGTCGTCTCTCGCGACAGAACACGCGTGAAGCCGGGCTCATTGATCTTCTCTGCCCGGCTCAAGACTCCGCCTGCAGCGCGCCCGCTCCCACCGTTCATCGCCACCGGCGCCGGGCAGCGGCCGAGCGATGCAGCGAAGCTCGCAAGCAGGCCTCGCTGGCTCGGCCCGGCGAAGCGCTCAGCGCGGCCATGGCATGAAGATCAGGCGCGCGCGCATGGACGCTATCGCTATCCGTCGCGCGGCATCTGAAGCGTACTGGACCGCGCGAGCGCACGTCCAGAACCGCCATCAAGGAGACATCGAATGACGACCATGACGCACGTCGGCCAGGACTCGATCCGGGCCGAATTCGCGCAAGCCCAGCTGCTCGACATCGTTCGGACACTCAGCGATGAGCTTCACGGCGTGCCGCCGGCGCAAGACGGTGGGAAGCGCAACGAGGCCCGCGCGCCGATCACGCCGGATACCGAGTTCGCACGCGATCTCGGCTTCGACAGTCTGGTGCGTGCGGAATTGCTTACGCGCGTCGAGCAAGCATTCGGAACGAATCTTCCCGTTGACGCATTCGCCTCGGCAAAAACGCCGGCGGACGTCCTCGACGCGCTGACCTCGCCGATGCGCCTGGCGACCGCCGGCGCTTGCGCGCCCGCACCAGCTGCGCAGGCGGTACGCGCCGCGACATCGGTCGATACGCCGAATGTCGCGTGCACGTGGTCCGAAGTGATGCAGTGGCACGCAATACGCTATCCCGAACGCGCACATCTCGTGATTCTCGATGAGGCCGGCGGCGCACGGCGCGTCAGCACCGGGCAGTTGTACCGCCAGGCGCTGCTGGCTGCGGGCGGTCTGCGTGCACTTGGCGTCGCCCCCGGCGACACGATCGCATTGATGCTACCGACGAGCGTCGACTACTTTGTATGCTTTTGCGCGATCCTCTTCTGCAACGCGATTCCGGTACCGCTTTACCCGCCGTCGCATCGTCTCGATCTCGAAGATCATATGCGCCGCAACGTTGCGATTCTCGCCAATGCGCGCGTCAACACACTGATCGCAGCCGGTGAGATCGGCCTGATCTCGCGGCTGCTCGCGCTTCAGGTGCCGACACTGCGTCGCGTGCTTTCGCCCGCGCAGATCGCGCCGCAACCGATGCAGGCGCCACTTGCCGCGCGCGCCGACGATATCGCGCTGCTGCAATACACCTCGGGCAGCACCGGCACGCCGAAGGGAGTGATGCTTAGCCACGCGAATCTGCTTGCGAACGTGCGTGCGATCGGCGAACGCATACGCGTCGACGCGAACGACGTGCTCGTCAGCTGGCTGCCGCTCTATCACGACATGGGACTGATCGGCGCATGGCTCGCGCCGCTTTACTTCGGCCTGACGCTGGTTGTGATATCGCCGCTGACGTTTCTCGCGCGGCCGGAAAACTGGCTGCACGCGATCGCGCGGTACCGCGGTACGATCACCGCGGCGCCGAATTTCGCTTACGAGCGCTGTGTGCAGCGGCTCGCCAGAGGCGATCTGACCGGGGTCGATCTGTCGTCGCTGCGTTTCGCGTTTTGCGGCGCCGAACCGGTCAATCCGCGTACGATCCGCGAGTTCGCCGCGCGATTTGCCGCCTACGGCCTCGACCCGAACGCGATGACACCCGTCTATGGACTGGCCGAGAACACGCTTGGCCTGACGTTTCCGTCACCGTCGCGTGGCCTTCATGTCGACCGGATCGTGCGCGCCGCACTCGATCAATCCGGCAATGCGGTTACCGCGCTGAACGGCGACGACATCGTCGAAGTGGTCGGTTGCGGTTACCCGCTTGACGGAACCGACCTGCGCATCGTCGATAATGACGGCCGCGAGGTGCCGACGCGGCGAATCGGCCGCATCGAGTTTCGCGGCTCCTCGGCCACGTGCGGCTATTGGCAGAACGCGCCGCAGACCGAAGCATTGTTCGATGGCGACTGGCTTGACACCGGTGATCTCGGTTATATCGCCGACGGTGAGCTGTTTGTGACAGGGCGCGTGAAGGACATGATCATCCGCGGCGGCCGCCATTATTTCCCGTATGAACTGGAAGACACGATCGGCCGCCTGCCGGGCGTCGTACATGGCGGGGTCGCCGTCTGCGGCGCGCGTGACGAGCTCAGCGGCACCGAGCAGGTCGTCATCGTCGCGGAGACCACGCTGTCCAGCGACGACGCCGACGCGCGCAGCCGCCTGAAGGCGCGGATCAATGCGGCAGCGATCGCACTCTACGGCGCACCGGCCGAACAGCTTGCACTGGTGCCCCGACGCAGCATTGTCAGGACACCGGGCGGCAAGATACGCCACGCGGCGACACTCGAGCGCTTTCTGCAAAGCGGCCAGGTACTCGCGCCACCCGCATTCTGGCGGCAAGTCGCCGACACACTGCGCACCAGCGGCGTTGCGCTGGTGCGCCGGCAAGCCGATCGCGCACGGCACGCCGCGCATGGCGTCAGGTGCTGGAGCGTCTTTGCGGCGATTGCCGCGAGTGTGTTCGTCCGCATCGCGTTTCGCCACGACAAGGCCCGCAACTGGCGCATCCTCGCGCAAGGCTGCCGTCTGTTTCTGCGCGCAGCGGGACTGCGCGTCATCGTTGCGGGCGACCTTGACGGTGCGCGCGAGCCGCATGCGGTGATCGTGTCGAATCATACGAGCTATCTGGACGTGCTCGCGCTGGTTGCCGCATTGCCTGCGCCGGTCGGCTTCGTGTCGAAGCGCGAGCTCGCGCACCATCCGTTCGCCGGTCCGCTGCTGCGCGCGATCGGCGCGCGATTCGTCGAACGTGGCAGCTATGCGGGCAGTCTTGCCGATGAAGCACAACTGATCGAATTCGCGAAAGCAGGCGAGCGCTTGCTGTTCTTTCCCGAGGGTACCTTTACGCGCGAGGCCGGCTTGCGCGCGTTTCACCTCGGCGCATTTCGTTGCGCGTGCATGAGCGGCTATCCGGTCGTACCAGTCGCGCTGCGCGGCGCGCGCACCGCGATGCGCGACGGCGAATGGGTGCCGCGACGCGGCACCATCTCGATCTCCGTGCTGCCGACGATCGCGCCCGACGGCGCCGACTTCGCCGCAACCGCGCGGCTGCGCGAGCGCGTTCGCGCAGCCATTGTCGCGAACTGCGGCGAGCCGGATACAGCGGGTCCGATCGCATCGCCGGCGGCCTCTCGCCTGCCCGCTTCCACCGCAACTCATGCACTGTAGGAATACGCCGCACGACGAGTGACGAGGACTACGTCGACTTCAGCCGCACCTGATTGGATCAGCACGCACTGCGCACCATACTTCAGCCATACATTCGGTTGCGTCGGACGCAGCGGTTGCCGGACACAGCGAACACCGCCCCGGGCGCCTGACAGAGGAGACCAACATGTCGAACGCCAACAGTGCCTGCGCTCTTTCCACCGTTACTGCACAGCCTGCGCTGACGGCCGGTGCGAGCGGCGAGCTTCCGATCTTCGACGAACCCGACGCATTGCTCGAACTCGCCCGCGACGCGGGCATGCTCGTGCTTCTCGATGCGCAGATCGGCCGCGAAAAATATCAAAGCGTGGTGGGATCGCTCGCGTCGCTGCGCCGCTTCGCAGCCAGTGTCGGCAACCGGCCGCGCGAATGCGACCCGGCGTGAGCGGGCCGCGTCGTCACCCGATCAAAGGATGATCTGCATCAATTGTGCTAAGCCGTCTGCATGACTTAATGAAGTCTCCTGAACCAGGGAGCTTCATCATGAGCCATCCTGTAGAGCATCTCGGACAAGCACCGTCCAGCGCGCCGCCGCAAACGGCAAGCGTCACCGCCCCTCAGGGCAGACTCCCCCTTTCGCTGCTCACAGCGGTCGTCATCGGCTCGATGATCGGCAGCGGTATCTTCTCGTTGCCGCAGAATATGGCCGCCGGCGCGGGCGCCGGCGCAGTGCTGAGCGGCTGGCTGATTACCGGGGTTGGCATGTTGATGCTGGCGCTGTGCTATCAGACACTCGCGACTCGCGCGCCGCAACTCGACAACGGCATCTACGCGTACGCGCGCGCGAGCGCCGGCGACTTTGTCGGGTTCAATTCCGCATGGGGATACTGGGTCAGTGCGTGGATCGGCAACGTCGGCTACCTCGTCATCGTCTTCGGTACGCTCGGCTACTTCTTTCCGGTGTTCGGCGACGGCAACACGCCGGCCGCGATCGCCGGCGCATCGATCGTACTGTGGATCATGCACGCGATGATCCTGCGCGGCATCCGCAGCGCAGCGGTGATGAATGGGCTAACCACGGTTGCGAAGATCGTGCCGCTACTGCTGTTTATCGTGCTGGTCGCGGCTGCGTTTCGCGGCGTACAGTTTCGCAGCGACTTCTGGGGCAATGCGAAGCTGCCTGGCGTGCTCGAACAGGTCAAGAGCACGATGCTCGTGACCGTGTGGGTCTTTATCGGCATCGAGGGCGCAAGTGTGCTGTCCGCGCGCGCGCAAAACCGGAAGGATATCGGCCGCGCGACCGTGCTCGGCTTTGTGATCGTGCTGGCGCTCCTGATGGGCGTATCGCTGCTGTCGCTCGGCGTAGTCGGCCAACCCGAACTGGCGGCGATGAAAAATCCGTCGATGGCCGGAGTGCTCGCGCACGTCGTCGGCACGTGGGGAGCAGTGGTGATCAATCTCGGTTTGCTGGTATCGGTGGGCGGCGCATTGCTCGCATGGACACTGCTCGCCGCGGAGACACTTTTTACGCCTGCATCGGACGGCGTGATGCCGCGCCGTCTTGCGCGCGAAAACGCGCAAGGCGTGCCGGCAGGCGCGTTGTGGCTGACCAACGGACTGGTGCAGCTGTTTCTGGTCGTCGCGCTCGTCTCGAACGCGACCTACCTTGCGCTGATCTCGCTCGCGACATCGATGATTCTCGTGCCCTACCTGTTCTCCGCGGTCTATGCCTGTGTGATCGCATGGCGCGGCGACGGGTATGCGGCAACGGACACCGCCGTGCGTCACCGCGACACGCTGATCGCCGCCTCGGCGACCCTCTATTGCATCTGGCTACTGTACGCGGCGGGCCTCAAATACCTGCTGTTGAGCGCGCTGCTCTATGCGCCGGGTGTGATCGTGTACGCATGGTCCAAACGCGAGCAACGCACACGCATGTTCCGTCCGTTCGAGATGCTGATTCTGGTCGGGCTGCTCGCGCTCGCTGCTTGCGCAGCCGTGCTGCTCGCGACAGGCGGCCTGAGCCTGTGACAGCATCGCAATCGTGGTGCCGGTGAAGGTCCGTTGCAGGTTTCGCTGCGCGCAAAGCGGATCGCGATGCACCGCCGGCACAGTTCTGAAAGAACGGAAAGAGCGGAAAGACGGGAGACTTGGGGGGAGACTGGGGAAAGACTGGGGAAATGGAAGCAAACGGATGCGCATCCTCCACGCGGGGATGCGCATCGTCGTCGTTACGCGCGTTCCGTTCGTTCGTTACGCGCGCCGTTTCTGTTCGAAATACGGCTGGCGGCCGGCGGTCCCGCAAAGCGACGCCACGAGGTTCGATCCGGCTTCCAGCAGATCATCGAAAGCGATCACACCGATCATCGCTCCCGTCTGGCCGATCACGGGCATACGGCGCACGCCGTGCAGGCGCATGCGGCCCGCGACCTGCCACAGATCCTCCCACGCGTAAGCGACGACCGCGGGCGTCGACATCACTTCGCCGACGTATAGCGTGGCCGGATCGACGCCGGCCGCAACGACCGCAAGCACCACGTCGCGGTCGGTCAGGATACCAACCGGCGACGCGTCGCCCGCTGCCCCTTCGACAACGATCAGATCGCCGACATGGCAGTCGCGCATCAATCGCGCCGCCTCCACGAGCGACGTGTCACGACGGCACGCGACGACGTCCGGTGTACAGATATGTGCTGCGTCCATGGCAGGCTTTCTCCTGTGCATCAGTGCGGCTGATGCGGCAGACGTCAAACGTGCAGTGCGCCGGATAGCTTCAGTTCGACCCACGTCATGCCTTCGCGCAACCCCTCGAGTAGCGCCTCGCGTTCAGTCGCGAAGATGCCGCTGTGCTGGAAGTCGTGCGCAAACGCGCCGCTTGCGGATTGATGGGACACGCGAATATTGCTTCGGTACCCCTGCTCGGCGGCGAACGTAGTAACGTCCACGGACCACTCGGTTTCATGTGCATTGCCAGCCAGTGTCATACCAGTCTCCTTTGAAGCAATCGAAGTATCACGAGCGGCCCGCATCTCCGGCCGTGCGATTGCCTCGATGGTTCGCCGTTCGCGCCGTATTCGCGCAATTGTCAGGTCATTCAACGCGAAGATCGTCGACCACCGCTCGCACGCCTGGCGCGCTCCACGCTGCACCGCGCGCGACTGAGCGTTCGGCATACGAATCGACCTTGCCGCTCAACGTCACGGTGCCGTCGCGCACCGCGATGTCGATATGGTTGGCTTCCCGCTGCGCATGCCGTTGCATCGCCTCACGGATCTTCGTGCCGACGTCGTCGGACCCGACGTCCCCGCGTATGTCGATCTGATTCGATACGCCGACCACGCCCCGCATGTGCGAAACCGAGCGCACCGCGATATGGCTCTGGTAGGCCCAATCGACCGTGCCGCTCAACGTGACCCAGCCACGTTCGACCTGCACCTTGACCGCGTCGTCGGGCAGCCCCACCGTCCAGTGCAGAATCGCGTGTACGGCTTCGGCGATATCGGAGTCGCTGCGCTTATCCGCCTGCGGCAACAGCACGGTCATCTCCACCACGACGCCTTTCACGCCGGCAACCCGGTGTGCGGCCTTCTCCGCGGCCAGTTTTTCCGCGTAGCTCACCGGATGGCCCGACAGTGTGACGACGCGGTCCGTCACCTCGACACCGATCTCGGTCGCCGTGACGGCCGGGTCCCATTCGAGTTCCTCTTCCACTTCCTGCTTCAGTTGTTTGTCCGATTTCATCGCATGCTCCTCGTTTGATACGGGTACCCGATACAACCCAGCATTGCACATGCGGCGCTGCGTGATCTGATGCAGGTCAAAGCCGTGAATGAACGCGACGGTAACGTGAAGTCATTCGAATACCGAACGCCACTGTGCCAGCCCATCATGACGCTGATCCTGATCGCATTGAATCTGCTCGGTTTCGCGCTCGAATCCGCAGGCGATCGCGAGACCGTGATGCGGTTCGCACTATGGCCCCCACATGCCGGCGGCGCCGCCGGATTCCATCTTTGGCAACTTGTTACCTATAGTTTCCTGCATGCGAGCGCTACTCACCTGGCGTTCAACATGTGGGGGCTCTATATGTTCGGAAGACCGATAGAGCGCGCGCTCGGGGCCAGAAGAATGGGCGAGTTGTATGTCGCCAGCGTGGTAACCGGCGCGCTCGCGCAGACAGCGGTCGCGCTGCTGTCGGCCGCGGGCGCCTACCCGTCCGTCGGTGCATCCGCGGGTGTGTTTGGCGTACTGCTCGCCTATGCGCTGCTATTTCCGAAGGAACCGGTCGTACTGCTCTTCCCGCCGATCCCGATGCCGGCCTGGCTGTTCGCGACAGGTTATGCGCTGCTGGAACTGGCGCTCGGACTGACCGGCCGCGCGCCGGGAATCGCGCACTTTGCGCATCTCGGTGGCATGGCCGCTGCGCTCGCGCTGGTGCTGCACTGGACGCGCCGCGCGCAGCACGGTCAGCTTGACTGAAATCAAATGGCGCACTCACGCCGTCGTTATCGTGTAAGGCGGTGCCGCGCGCTCACGCGGATCGACCGCCTTCAATGGAGTGTGACATGACCGAAATCGAACTGTTGACTTACGAGCCTTCGCCGTCCGCCCGCGAGGTTACGCCGCGAAGCCACGCACCTGCCGTGATCGACCTGCCGCAGCCGGATACCGATTCAGGGGTGTCGCTGATGACCGCGCTCTGGACACGCGCCAGCACGCGTGAATTCGCCGACGACCGTTTGACGCAAGGCACCCTCGGCGGCATTCTGTGGGCCGCCAACGGCGTGAACCGGCCAGCCACCGGCGGCCGCACTGCGCCTTCCGCGCATGCGTTCCGCGAAGTCGATGTCTATGCGGTGCTGGAAGAAGGTGTCTACCGATACGATGCGCCCGGGCACCGGCTGGTGCTCAAGCACGCGGTCGATGCGCGCAATATGACCGGCTACCAGGACTTCGTCGGCACGGCGCCGCTCGACCTCGTCTACGTCGTGTGCATGTCGAAGCTGCTCGAGATGGCGCCGCAGCAGCGCGACATCTTTGCCGCAGTGTCCGCCGGCGCGATCTCGCAGAACGTATCGTTGTACTGTGCGTCGGCAGGACTCGCAACCGTCGTGCGCGGCTGGATCAATCACCGGCTGCTGGCCAATGCGCTCAGCCTGAACGAAGACGAGTTGCCGATCCTCGCGCAGACGGTGGGCAAGCGCGCGACGGTACTGACGTCGCTGGCCGACTAAAGACGCAAAAAAACGCGGGCCGCGTTCGCAACGCAGCCCGCGGCGAGTCACGCGACTCACGCTTTAGCCGATCGACAGACGCTTGCGGTCAGCGGGCGCCTTCTTCGGCAACGTCAGCGACAGCACGCCATCCTTGTACTCAGCGCTCGCCGCATTCTCGTCGACGTCACCCGCGAGCGAGAACGCGCGGCTGAACGAGCCCGAATAGCGTTCGCGGCGAATCACACGCTCGCCTTCCTTCTGCTCTTCCTTCCGCTCGACTTTCGCGTTGATCGATACATGGTTGCCGTCGATCTGCACGTCGATGTCTTTCTTGTCGATACCGGGCAACTCCGCTTTTACCATGTAGGCGCTATCGTTTTCAGATACATCGATTTTCATCGTCGCCAGTTCGGTGTCCTGCTGGCTAAGGATGCTGCGCATCGGCCGGAACAGACCCTGAAACAGGTCAGGAATCGGATCCATCGAAAATGGGTCATATCGTGTCAGGTTGCTCATCACGTGTTCTCCTTGAAAATCCATCGATGCGATGGGGATGGACCGGAAACGCGCCGGTCCAGCGCGGTTTGGACACAACTTGCCTATCCGGCCCGCCATGTCGGTTGGCCGGCGGCGTTGATCGCCGGATCCCATTCGAGTTCGTGCTCGACGTCCTTCTTCAGTTGCATGTCGGTCTTCGTCTTCTGCTCTTGTCCGATGCCCCGCCCGCCTGCAGCGACGCATGGTTTTACCAAGCGTACCGGCCCCTGCGAGGCCACAGTTGACGTATGTCAAGCGCAGCACATGCCGGTAAAGCGCAGCGGGCAATCGACCGTTTCCCGAAAGAGACACAACAGCGGATAGTCGCCCATGGTCGGCACCGCGTCGTCGATCTGCTTGATCAGACCGGGATACTTTGCGTAAACGATAAATGCGAGCAGAATGATGGCGAATCCGACAACGAGAGAAAACGCGACTTTCTCCAGCACGCGGAAGTCCAGTCCCATTGCTGCCTCCTCTGAAAACAATGCGAACGCACCGCGCGTGACGCTTGTATCCAATACTCGGTCCGCGCGACCGGAACTTGCCTGATGCAGATCAGTCTTTGTTGATGCTGTGCACGTGCCGAGGCAGCGTTGCCAGTGCCCGCCGGCTCGTCCTGAGTGGAGATGACTGACAATGCCTTCACACGATTCATCGGCGGGTGGAAATCGATCGTATTCGGATATTGCGATTGAAGACCGCTACCAGATGCTGATCGATGCGGTGCGCGACTACGCGATCTTCATGCTGGACCCGGCCGGCCGGGTTGCCAGCTGGAATTCGGGCGCACAGCGCATCAAAGGCTATTCCCCCGACGAAATCATCGGCCGGCATTTTTCGACCTTTTACACGCCCGAGGACATCGCGGCCGGCAAGCCCGCTCGCGAACTGGAAATCGCCGCCACAACCGGGCGCGTCGAAGATGAAGGCTGGCGAGTGCGCCGTGACCACTCGCGGTTCTGGGCCAATGTAGTCATTTCGGCGGTGCGCGATGCATCGGGCACCTTGCTTGGCTTTGCGAAAGTGACGCGCGACATGACTGAACGGACGCGCCTCGCGGCGCTCGAACATGCAAGCGAGGTGACGACGCAAATGCAGATCGCGCGCGAAAACGAACAAAAGCGCATTGCCCGCGAACTGCACGACGATCTCGGACAGCAACTGACCGCATTGAAAATGGGCGTCGCGCTGCTGCAGACCCGCCTTCAGATGGTGACGGGCTTGACCGAACCGCTAGCGGAAGCACGCGAGCTGCAGGCGCAGGTCGACACGATGGCCGCATCGCTGCGCCGCATTTCCGCGGACCTGCGCCCGCCACTGCTCGACGATCTCGGTCTGTCGTCAGCGCTCGACTGGCTCGTCGAGGATTTTTCGAAGCGATATGGCATTCGCGCCATAGCGCGCGTACCGACCGATAGCGACACAGACGAGTTCGCCGCGCTGACGATCTTCCGCATCGTGCAGGAGGCGCTCACCAACGTTGCCCGGCATTCGCAGGCGCACACGGTCGTCGTCAGCCTGAAACGCGCGGAGGATGGTTGCATGCTGGATATTTCCGATGACGGTGTGGGCGCGCCGCCGGTCCCCACGGCGCCCCGCGATCGCAAATCGTTCGGCCTGCTCGGCATGCGCGAACGCGTCAGGCAATTGCATGGAACCATCACGTTCGATACGAAGCCCGGCGCGGGCTTCAGTGTGCATATCTGCTTTCCGGAGTCGTCGCTAAAGGGCGATCGGTCCAGCTGATACAGCGACGCGCGCACGGCCGGAACGCGATTGGCGACGCTTGACATGCGTCAAGCGCTCTTGCGCCGCGGTGTCCTACGCTGAGATCGTCATCCATCGGCTAACGAGGCGCGACGTGCTCAAGCGGATTCTACTGATCGGTTTTCTCGCGCTACCGGGATCGCTGGTACTGGTGTCGGTCGCGTGCGCGCATCCGCGCTGCCGTGCTGCCCTTGCCGAGCTGGCCGGACTGACGCAGTTGCGCTCGCTCGTCAGGAGTCACACACGTTGACGTCAGGCACGGCAGACAGAAAGTCCGCACGAAAGTGGCCCGTGGCGCGTCCGTGCATGCGCTCATCGAAGCAGGCCCGCAGCATCGTGCGTTCTTGAAGCTCCGTCAGCGGCACGTCGCCGCCACGCGCGCATGAACGACACGCGTGCGTATCGCGCGGCTGCGCTCAAGCACGTTCAGTTCACCGGCGGCCGCACCAGTAGCACCGGCACATGGGACAAGCGCGCGACGCGTCTTGCGACACTGCCGAGCAGCCAGCCGGAGAGTCCGCGTCGTCCGTGCGTGCCGACCACCAGCAATTCGGCACCGGCTCGCACCGCTTCACGCACGAGCGCATGCGCCACGTCGTCGTTGATCAGACGGGTCGAAAGCAGCGCGGTCCTGGCGGAATTCGGATAGCGGGCGAAGATCGTCGCCGCATGGCCAAGCGCGCGTTCGCCCTCAGCGATATAAGCGTTTTCCAGCATCGCCGTCGGTGCGATATCGACGAGCCGCACTGCGCGGTCAACCACGTATGCGGCCAGCAGACCGGTTTGCGCGGACGCGAGCGGCAACGCAAAACGCATCGCGTACAGCGACGCGGCACTGCCGTCCAGTGCGAACATGATGCGCGTGAGCGGCCCGGCGTTGTCACGCTCGAAGTCCTCCGGCACGATCAGCATCGAGCAGTGAGCGTCGCGCGTGACCTGTCGGGACACGCTGGCGTCGGTCCAGCGCAACATGCCTCGACGCTGCCCGGCGCCCACCGCGAGCAGGTCGGCGTGGCACGCGAGCGCGTCGGCAACCAGTGCATCGGCGACCACGCCTCCTTCACGCGAAAGATCGATCAGGCGTGCATCGACGTCCGCGCCGCTGGTGCTCACTATCCCGCTCGCGCGTCCGAGCGCGTCGCGCGCATCGCACCGCAATTCGTCGCGCGCGGCATCGAGCGCCGCATCGATGAAGCTCAACTGCGGCGTCAGCACGCGTGGGTTCTCGGCGATGCTGACCACCGACACGTGCATGCCCGGATGCACAATATCGCGTACATAGGCGGCGAGCCGCTCCGATGCCAGCGACGCATCGACGGCCAACTCGACTCGTACGATCGCGCGCACCGAGCCGGCAGCGGGTGTAGCTGCGATTTCATTCATGGTCGTGATCCTCCAGTACGCCGGGTGACTTCGCGCCGGCAACGCGCCGGCTCATTGCGGCTTCGCGGACGCCGACGCTGTGACGCGCCGAGTCGCCGGCCAGACTCAGTAATTCGCTGCGCTCGAGGACTTCCCGCTCGAGCAGAGCCCGTGCAATCCGCTCCAGCGTCGCGCGCTGTGCGACAAGCGTCTGCTTGACGCGCTCGTGCGCGTCTGCGAGCAGTTCGCGCACTTCGTCGTCGATCAGTTGCGCGGTGTGTTCGCTACAGCTCGCACCGCGCAGCCGGGCGAGGGCCGGCTGAAGGTCGTCGCCGTCGACGTCGCCAAGCGTCGCGATGCCGGCTCGCGCGCTCATTCCGTAGCGGGCGACCATGTGGCGGGCGATCAGGGTCGCCTGTTCCAGATCGTTCCGCGCACCGGTAGATACGTCGCCGAATGCGATTTCCTCCGCCACGCGGCCGCCGAGCAGCGTGTCGAGCCGATCGAGCAGTTCGCTGCGGCGCAATACGTAGCGGTCTTCGGTCGGCACCTGCTGCGTATAGCCGAGCGCCGCGATGCCACGCGGAATGATCGACACCTTCTTCACCGGATCGCAATGCGCGCGACTGAGCGCGACGAGCGCGTGCCCTGCTTCGTGATACGCGATGGTCAGCTTTTCCTGCGCGTTCATCACGCGGCTCTTGCGCTCCATGCCGGTCATCGCGCGGTCGATCGCCTCGTCGAAGTCGCACATGCCGACCGCGGCCTTGTCCTGCTCCGCCGCGTGCAACGCGGCTTCGTTGACCACATTCGCGAGATCCGCACCGACGAAACCGGGCGTGCGCGACGCAACTTCCGCGAGATCGACGTCCGGGGCAAGCACGACACGCCGCGTATGAACCGCCAGAATCTGCTTGCGTCCCATCAGGTCCGGGCGGTCGATGGCGATATGCCGGTCAAATCGCCCAGGGCGCAGCAGCGCGGGATCGAGAATTTCCGGCCGGTTGGTCGCCGCCATGATGATCACGCCGGAGTTCGGCTGGAAGCCGTCCATTTCGACGAGCAGCTGGTTAAGCGTCTGCTCGCGCTCCTCGTTACCCGACAGCGAGCCGGCGGCGCGCACCTTGCCCAGCGCGTCGAGTTCGTCGATAAACACGATGCATGGCGCCTTCTGCTGAGCCTGCTCGAACAGGTCGCGCACCCGCGCCGCGCCGACGCCGACGAACATCTCGACGAACGCCGAACCGCTGATCGAGAAAAACGGCACTCCGGCTTCGCCCGCCACCGCTTTCGCGAGCAGCGTCTTGCCGGTGCCCGGCGCACCGACGATCAGCACGCCTTTCGGAATCTTCCCGCCCAGGCGCCGGTAGCGCTCCGGATTGCAGAGAAATGCGACGATCTGCTTGAGCTCGGCCTTCGCTTCGTCGATACCCGCAATGTCGTCGAAGGTGATGCCCGTCTCACTCTGCGCATACAGTTGCGGTTTGCTTTTGCCGATGCCCGCATAGTCGCGCAGGCCGCTCGAGCGTCGTGCGACCCATGTCCATAACGCGAACAGCACCACCAGCGGCGCGGCCCACGCGATCAGCGAGCCAAGCCATGTGCCATCGGCCACCGCGCTGTAGCGGATGCCCGCGGCGTCGAGCCTCGCGGTAAGCCGGTCGTCGGCGACGCGCAGCGTCTCGAAGCTCCACGGCGCGCCTTGCGCATCGAATGCGGCCGCGTCGGACGCCGGCAGCAATTTCGCCGCCCCCGGCGTTTTCAGGCGACCCGTGATGCGCGTCGGACTGATTTCCAGGTCGTCGACCTGCGCGGCATCGACCAGACGGACGAAGTCGCTGTACGCGATTGGCCACGTTACCCTCTTCAGCCCGATCAGTTGAACCGCGAACAGCAGCGCGAGGCCGAATATGACGGCGAGCGTCGCGAAGTCGAAGCCTGGCTTGATCGGGTTCGTCAGGTCTTTCAGCGGATTTTTCATCGCGCGTCCCGTGGTGTGTGGCAAGCGCGCGGCGTCACCTGCCGCGTGCTCCAGACCGCACTTGTGGTACCAGCGGCACCAGCAGCAACGGCAGCTCATTGATCTGCGCGACCTGCTCCGCGATGCTCGCGAAGCGCCATTTGTCGGACGGTTCGCCCGCATGCGTACCGAGCACCAGCAGGTCCGCCTGCCATTCGAGCGCGGCGGCCGCGATCGCACGCGCCAGATTGCCGCCATGCGCAGACGCCTGCAGCACGACCGCATCGACAGTATCGGCAGGCGGCGCGTTGCGTGGGTCGAGAGCGACTCGCGCGATCCTGTGCTCGTCGCCCGGCGCCATGATGCGCGTGACCTCGTCCACGGCGGCGCATGACGCGTCGCTGTCATCGCTCGCGACGAAGAAGCGGCGCGGCGGAGCACCGTAATGGCTCGTCCCGACGTCAGGCAGCAGCAGCACCGGGCAACGCGCAAAACGCGCGACATGCGCCGGACTCGACCACGACGTCAGTACAAGGTCGGTGCCCCAACGCGCGGCGGCGGCGGCGAGCAACTCGGCACTGTTCGAGTCCCGTTGCGGCAGCGTCAGCAATTCGCCGTTTGCATGACGGCCGCGCGCGACCAGCAGATTGCACGCGGCCTGCATCATGTTTGCTGACTGACACCGCGCGCGCGGCATGGCATCCGGATCGTCCGCATCGTGCGGCGCCACCGCCGCGACGACATGGAACATCGCACCCGGATTCAGCGCCGCGCACGCGTAGTCGATGCTGTGCGCGGGCAGCCGACCGCCCCAGGCGGCGATCAGCACGCGCCAGTATGGAAGGCCCGCCGGCGAGCGACCGGAGTCGCACGCGGCGGCCGGATGGTCCTGCGTGCTCATACGAACCTCCGCCGGCGCGCCACATACGATGCGATGCGCCCGAAGCTGGCATCGAGCTTCATTGGCCTGCTCCTCTGTCGGCCTGTCGCCGGGCCGGCGCACAGTGCCCGACGACAAGCATCGCGCAGTCCGCGGCATGCGGCTTGATATCGATCAATGCACGCGTCGCCGGGGCGCGCAGCGTCGGGACGCTTGACTCAGATCAATAGCGCGCGTGCGCCGCGCCGGTTCAATGGACAAAGGCGGGACCAGCGAAAACCGACGCGCCGCGTGCGCCGTGCTCCGTCACCGGCCAGAACGACTTCATGGAGCCCATCGTGACAGCCAGAAACCTCGTGTTCCATCAGGATGCGCGCCAGCTACTGCTCAATGGCGTCAATGCCCTTGCCGAAGCGGTCAAGGTCACGCTCGGGCCGGGCGGGCGCAACGTGATCGTCGAGAAACCGGATCAGGCGCCGCTCGTCGCCAACTCGGGAGTGATCGTTGCGGGCGCCGTGGACCTTACCGAACCATTTGCCGAAATGGGCGCGCGGCTGTTGCGGGAGGTCGCGACCCGCACCAGCGAGATCGCCGGCGATGGCACGACGACCGCCACCACGCTCGCGCAGGCGATCATGATCGAAGGCAACCGCTGCGTCGCCGCCGGGCACGACCCGATGGCGCTAAAACGCGCGCTCGAGTCGGCCGGTAAGCGCGTCGTCGACGAACTGCGCCGCATTGCGAAACCGTGCTCGAGCGCGGATGAAATGCGGCAGATTGCGACGATCTCCGCGAGCGGCGACACGAGCATTGGCACGCTGGTCGCGCAAGCAGTCGAACGCGTCGGCAATGAAGGCGCGATCAGTATCGAGGACGGCTCGAAGCTCGAAGACGAACTCGAGACCGTCGACGGATCGCTGATCGAACGCGGCTACCTGTCGCCGCTCTTCGTGCCGGCGGACAGTCACGAAGTCGTACTGGAGGAGCCGCGCATCCTGCTGTGCGACATGAACATCAGCTCGCTTGCACAGTTGCTGCCGATTCTCGAGGCGCTAAGCAGCACCGGCAAGCCGCTTCTGCTCGTCGCGAATGAAGTGGAAGGCGAAGCGCTCGCGACGCTGGTCGTCAACCATCTGCGCGGCACGTTGAAGTCGTGTGCAATCCGCTCACCGGGATTCGGCGACGCGCGCGGCGACCAGCTCGCCGACCTCGCGGCGCTGACCGGCGCCAATCTGATCTCCGCGCAAGCCGGACGCACGCTCGAGCATGCGACGCTCGCCGACCTCGGGACCGCCCGGCGCGTCGAGATTACGCGCGACACGACGACCATCGTGATCGGCCACCGTGACCGGGCGCGCGTCGACGAGCGCATCGCCGGGCTCAGAAAGCGCATCGATGCCGCCGGCGCCGGTCGCGAGCGCGACACGCTAGTGAAGCGTCTGTCGAAACTGGCCGGCGGCGTCGCGGTGATTCGGGTCGGCGCAGCAACTGAAACCGCATTGCGCGAGCGCAAGAACCGTTTCGAAGACGCGCTGCATGCGACCCGCGCGGCAGTCGAGGAAGGCATCGTACCGGGCGGCGGTGTCGCACTGCTGCGCGCGCGCAGCGTACTGGAAGGCGATGGCGGCACCGAGGCACTGCGCACTGGCGCGCGCATTCTCTGCGACGCACTGGCGGCGCCGTTGCGGCAGATCGCGCTTAATACCGGCGCCGATGCGCAGGCCGTGGTTCATGCAGTCGCCGCCGCAACGGGCGCATGGGGCTACGACGCCGCACGCGGCACCTATGGCGACATGTTCGAAGCGGGCATCGTCGATCCGGTGAAGGTTTCCCGCATCGCGCTGCAGAACGCCATTTCCGTTGCGTCGCTGCTGCTGACCACGGACTGCATGATTGCGCGCCCGCCTGCGCGGCACGCGGGTATCGACGGCAACGATGCATTCGCGCGGGAGTTCTGATGGCCCGCAGCCTCGTCAACGCCCGCCCGATCGTGCCGCGCGCCCGCCGCGGCCTGCTGCTGCGCATCGTGTCCGGCTTCGCGTGGGCGCTATGCCTGTCGCTCGCCGCGATGGCGCCGGACGTGCTCGCCGTGCTGCCGGACGGCACCGTCACGGCCAGCCAGGCAGCGCCGATGATTGGGATACTCGTCTATCACCGCTTCGCGGCGAGCGCCGATGACTCGATGACGGTGCGCGTCGTCACGTTCGAGGCCCAGCTCGCGTTTCTGCGCGAGCACGGCTACCGGATCGTGCCGCTCGCGGACATCGTCGCGTGGCTGCGCGACCGCTCAGCGACGCTGCCACCGAAGGCGGTCGCGGTGACGGTCGACGACGGCCATCGCTCCGTGTATGACGTGATGATGCCGATCGTCGTGCGCGAGCGCATTCCCGTCACGCTGTTTGTCTATCCTTCGGCGATCTCGAACGCGCCCTATGCGTTGAGCTGGGACCAGTTGCGCGCGCTAAAAGCGACCGGGTTCTTCGATGTGCAATCGCATACATGGTGGCATCCGAACTTCGATGTCGAGGAACGCCGCCGGTCGCCGGACGCATTCCGCCGCTTCGCGACCACGCAGTTCACGCATTCGCGCGACCTGATCGAGCGCGAAGTCGGCGGCCATGTCGACATGATTGCGTGGCCGTTCGGCATTCATGACGATGAGCTCGTCGAGCTTGCGCAGTCGGCCGGCTATGTCGCCGGGGTGACGATCGAAGGGCGCCGGCTGCGGCGCAGCGACGCGCTGCTGAGCCTGCCCCGCTTCCTGATGGTCGATGGGTGCACGCCGCGCGTGCTCGGCCGTCTGCTCGGCGAGACGGAAACACGCCCGCCGGCCGACGGGGAGCGCCAATGACGCACTCGCCGATGCGCGTCGCCGCGCTCATCCGTACGCTGGCCCTCGCGCTGTGCGCCGTGCTTGCCGGGCCGGCGCCGGTTGCCGCGCAGATGCAAGGCATCGTGCTCAACGCGGCGACGCGCGAACCGGTGCCGGGCGCATGGGTCACGATCGACGGCGCGGCCCAGCGGGCCGCGGCGGACGGCCGCTTCGCAAGCGACTCGCTCGCGCCGATGATCGATGCGCGCGCGCCCGGCTATCTGCGTGCACGCGCGCAGGTGTCGGGCGACGCGCCGGTGACGGTGATGCTGACACCGTTCCGCCCAAAGGCCGTTTATCTGTCCGTGTACGGCATTCTGAACCCGACGTTGCGCGACGCCGCGGTGAACCTGCGGGACACCAACGGCATCAACGCGCTCGTGATCGACGTCAAGGGCGATCGCGGCATCACACCGTACCCGAGCGCCGCGCGTGTCGCGACAGGCGCCACCACGAGGCTGCCCGCGCATCCGGCGCCGATGCGCAACTTCGCTGCGCTGGTCGCCGATCTGCATCGCGACGGCTTCTATCTGATCGCGCGCATCGTTGTCTTCAAGGACGACCCGCTCGCCGACGCGCATCCCGAATGGGCGGTACGCGACGAGCACGGAAACATCTGGCGCGATCGCGAACAGCTGCGGTGGATCGACCCGTTCGAGCGCGACGCGTGGGCGCACAATCTGGACGTCGCCGAAGAAGCGGCGCGACTCGGCTTCGACGAAATCCAGTTCGACTACGTCCGTTTTCCGGATGCACCTGGCCTGCGCTTCGCACAGCCGAACACGCGCGCGAACCGCACCGCGGCGATCACCGGCTTTCTCGCCGCGGCGCGCGAACGCCTCACGCAATACAACGTCTTCGTATCCGCCGACATCTTCGGCTACGTGTGCTGGAATCTCGACGATACGGCGATCGGTCAGCAGATCGAACAGCTTGGTGCGCCGCTCGACTATATTTCGCCGATGCTCTATCCGTCCGGTTTCACATGGGGACTGCCCGGCTGCACGAAACCGACCGCCGATCCCGGCCAGATCGTGCGCCGCTCCCTCGCCGAGGCGCAAAAACGCACCGGACTGCCCGGCGTGCGCTTCAGGCCATGGCTGCAGGCGTTTCGCGACTATGCATTCGATCATCGCGACTTCGACGCCGACGAGATCCGTGCGCAGGTCGACGCTGCGGATGCCGAGCACACGAATGGCTGGATGCTATGGAATCCGCGCAACCGCTACGACCCCGAACAATTGCCGCGCTAACCGGCTGGTCGATGCGCACCCGCCTGCGGTTCGCGCGTGTAGTGTCGATCTGCGCGGCAGCCTTCGTATCGCTACCCGCGGCAGCGGGCGACCCCGAACCGTTCAATGCAACGGCGCGCGGTGAATCGCAGCGGATTGTCGACGCGCAAATCGCAGCCGGCCATGTGCCCGGCGCGGTCGTCATCGCCGGCGACGCACAACGCGTGCTGTATCGCACGGCCGCCGGCCGCCGCTCGCATCTGCAACGCGACGACGCCATGACAGCTGACACCGTGTTCGATCTGGCGTCGCTGACCAAGGTCATCGCGACCACGACCGCGGTGCTGCAGCTTGCCGAACACGGACGCCTTCAGCTCGATGCGCCGGTTGCGCGCTACTGGCCGGCTTTCGCCGCGCACGGCAAGGGCACGATTACCGTGCGCGAACTGCTCGCGCACACGTCCGGGCTGCCGGCCGAATTGCCGTCGCGCTACGGCGCCGGCGTTGCATCACGCGCGGCGACGCTGCGCGCCGCGAGCGCATTGGCGCCGCGCGCGCCGCCCGGCGTGCAGGTGCTTTACAGCGACGTCAACTTTCTCGTACTCGGCGCGCTGGTCGAACGCGTCACCGGAGAACGGCTGGATGCGTACTGCCGTGGCCACATCTTCGCGCCGCTCGGCATGCGCGACACGACGTTCGTGCCGGAAAGCGCGCTCGCGCGGCGCGCCGCACCGACGAGCGCCGACGCACAACAGATGCGCCGCGCTCGCGTGCATGACCCGCTTGCCGCGCGCATGGGCGGCGTGGCGGGAAACGCCGGCCTCTTTTCAACCGCCGACGACCTCGCGCGCTTCGCACAGATGATGCTGCTCGGCGGCACGCTGGGCGGCGCGCGTGTACTGCGCGCCGACAGCATCGTTCAACTGGCCGCGCCCGCCAGCCCGCTCGACGCGCTCCCGTGGCGCGGGCTCGGCTGGGCGCTCGCCGCGCCGCTCGCCGCGAACCGGGATCGCCTGCCGCCCGCCGGATCGATCTACCATACCGGCTACACCGGTACGGCCATCTGGATCGACTTCGTCACGCAACGCTTCCTGATCGTGCTGACGAATCGTGTTTATCCGGATGGAAGCGGCGACGCCGGTCCGCTGCGCGAGCAGCTGTCTTCGCTCGTCGCGAGCCTGTCGGCGCCGGTCGCGACGGCCGGCATCGAGCAGCGGCTGCCGTCAGTGCGGGCGGCGATCGACGCGGCAACGCGGCTGCCGCGTTCGAGCGGCCCAGTCCGGACCGGCATCGACGTGCTCGTCGCACAGCGCTTCGCACCGCTTGCCGGCATGCGCATCGGGCTCGTCACGAACCGCAGCGGATTCGACGCGACCGGCCAACGCACGATCGATCTGCTGCAGCACGCGGACGGCGTCGCGCTCGCCGTGCTGTTCGCGCCCGAGCATGGACTCGCGACCAACGTCGATGCGCCGGTTGCCGACACGCGGGACCCGCAAAGCGGCCTCGTCGTGCGCAGCCTGTACGGTGAGTCCCGGCGTGTTCCCGCCGATGCGCTCGCGAACCTCGATGCGCTCGTGTTCGACATTCAGGACGCGGGCGTGCGCTTCTTCACGTACGAGACGACCTTGGGTTTCGTGCTCGAAGCCGCGGCGGCGCGCCATATTCCGGTTTTCGTGCTCGACCGGCCCGACCCGCTCGGCGCGGACCGCGCCGGCGGTCCGCGGCTCGATGCCGGGCGCGAGTCGTTCACCGGCTACTTTCCGCTACCGCTCATGCCTGGCATGACGCTCGGCGAACTGGCCACGCTTTTCAACGGCGAACGCCGGATCGGCGCGGATCTGCGCGTGGTGCCGATGGCGGGCTACCGGCGCGCGATGCGCTTCGCCGACACCGGCCTCGGCTGGGTCCCGCTGTCGCCGAACCTGCGGTCACCGGCGGCGCTCGATCTGTATCCGGACGTCGCGCTGGTCGAAGGAGCGAACCTCAGCGTTGGGCGCGGCACGCCGAACCCGTTCGAATGGATCGGCGCGCCGTGGATCGATGGCGTGGCGCTCGCCGCTGCGCTCAATGCGGCTTCCAGCGATGCCCACTTCGCGCCCATCGACTTCGTGCCGACCGAATCGACATGGCGCGGCGCACTTTGCCATGGCGTGCGCATAGCCAGTGCACACGCGCGCCGCGAGCCGGGATCGCTTGGCCTGGCGCTGCTCGCCACGCTGCGGCGCCTGTACCCCGAGCAGTTCGATTTCGCGGCCACGCGCGACGCAATCGGCTCGACACGCGTCTGGACCGCGCTTGCGCGCGACGCCAGCGCAGCCGATGCCGCCAGCGTTGCCGCGAGCGATAGCGCCGCGTTCATGCCGCTGCGCGAGCACTATCTGATCTATCGCGACGATTCCACCGATACGAGGCCCACCGACGATGCGACATCCCGATGATGCAGCGCCCCCGGGTGGCACAGCCCGGCAGCGCAGTTCGGCCCGGCAGCGCCAGACGCGCCGCGCGTTGCGCGCGCTCGACCGCGCGATGCGCCGGCCCAGCTTTTACGCGCATCCGGCCGCATGCATCGAGCGCCGTGAAACGCATCTCTCTATCGTGTATCTCGCGGGCCGCTTCGCCTACAAGATCAAGAAACCCGTCGCGTTCGGATTCGTCGACTTCACCGATCCGGCGGCCCGCAGGCGCAGCTGCGAAGCCGAGCTACGCCTGAACCGCGTGCTTGCGCGGCCGCTCTATCTCAGTCTCGTGCGGGTCGGCTCCAATTGGCCTGCGAACCGGTCTTCGCGACGCGGCGCCGCCGTCGACGAGTACGCGGTCAGAATGCGCCGCTTCGACGAGCGGATGCTGTTTTCACATCTGCTCGAGCGTCACGCGTTGCAGCTTGCCGATGTCGACCACGCAGCGGCGCGGCTCGCGATGTCCCATCTGCATGCGCCGCGCGACGTGCCGCGTCGCGTGCTGGGAAGCGCCGCGCTGTTGCGCTCGCAGCTCGACGCGGTGCTCGATGGTTGCGCGACTCGCATCGGCACAGCCCGCATCGAACCGCTGCGCCGCTGGTGCGGCGACGAATACGCCCGCGTCGCCGGTACGCTCGACGCGCGCCGCGCCTCGGGCTTTGTGCGCAGCTGCCATGGCGATCTGCATCTGAACAATATCGTCCGCTGGCGGTGCGGCGTGCTGATGTTCGATTGCATCGATTTCGACGATGCGCTGCGCTGGATCGACGTCGCGAGCGATCTCGCGTTCGTGCTGATGGATCTGCGCGCACAGGGCCGCGCCGACCTCGCGAGCCGGTTGCTAAACCGCTGGCTCGACGCAACCGGCGACTACGGCGCACTCGTGCCGCTGCGGCTGTACATTGCATACCGGGCGCTGGTGCGCGCGTACGTCACGCGGCTCGGGGCCGATACTCCCGCTTCGCGCGCGACGAGCGAGCGTTACCTTGCAACCGCCATCGCCGCGATGAACGAGCCGGCGGCCGCACGGCCACGCGCGCTGCTGCTGTGCCACGGTTACTCCGGCTCGGGGAAATCGGTGGCGAGCCGTGCGCTCGCCGATCTCTATCCGGCCATACGCGTGTCGAGCGATGCGCTTCGCAAGCGGACTCGAGCCTTGGAGCCGCTGCGGCAGCGGGCATTGTCCGCCGCGGCGTACACCGCCAGCGAGATCGACCTCACCTACGCGCGGCTGCTCGATACGGCACGCGAAATCTTGCGCAATGGCTATAGCGTGATCGTCGATGCGACGTTCCTGAAGCGCAAGCACCGCCTGGCGTTCATTGATCTCGCAGCCGAACTGGGTGTGCCGGCGCGGCTGCTCGATTTTCGTGCGAGCGACGCGTGCATCGCGTCGCGCGTGGCGGCACGCGCGCGCTCGCGCGCCGATCTGTCGGATGCCGACCTCGCCGTGCTGGACGCGCAGCGCGCCGCTGCGGAACCACTGAGCGTCGGCGAACTCGCGATCGCGATTGCGTGCGACACCGAGGTTGCGCTGCCAGTCATCGAATCCGCCCAGTATTGGGAGCTGGTGCTCAAGATTGACGAACATCAACGGCCGGCGGCAACTTCACGGACATCATGAAGCGCATGCCTGGCATACGAGGTCGATCATGAAAGACAGAATTTTCGTCGTAGGTGCATCGCATGGCGGCATCGACACACTATCGAAACTCGTCAGGCAGTTGCCCGCCGACTTTCCGGCGCCGGTTTTCGTCGTGCAGCACATCGGCGCCAGCAGCCCGGGCACGCTGCCCAGCATTCTCAGCAGGGCCGGCCGCTTGCCGGCGGTTCATCCGAAAAACGGCGAGATTATCCAGAAGGCGCGCATTTATGTCGCGCCTCCGGACCACCATATGCTAGTGCAGCGGGACCATATCCGCCTGTCGCAGGGCCCGCGCGAAAATCACACGCGGCCCGCGCTCGATCCGCTGTTTCGCTCAGCGCCAACGCGTACGGTCCGGCGGTCGTCGGTGTCGTGCTGACCGGGCATCTCGACGACGGTACGGCCGGCTTGCTGGCTGTCAAGGACCGGGGCGGAATGGCAATCGTGCAGGAGCCGTCGGAGGCGCTCGCGCCGTCGATGCCGCTCAGCGCGCGGGCCCATGTCGGCGTCGACCACTGCTGCGCACTGGCCGAAATGGGAGATCTGCTCGTGATGCTGGCCCATGACGATTTGTCCATTACCGCGCCGGACGCGCACGACGAGCTGATCAGGATCGAAACGCGTATCGCCGAAGGTGTGTTGGGTCCTGACGAGTGGTCGGCATTCGAGAGGTCGGGCAGCCCGTCCGGATTCAATTGTCCCGACTGCCGCAACGTGCTGTTCGAAGTACGCGACGAGCGGATACTGCGCTTTCGATGCCGCGCCGGCCACGCATTCTCCGCACAAAGCCTGCTTGCGCTGCAGGCCGAAACCATGGAGAACCAGCTTGCTGCGTTATTTGGCTCGCTGCATGAAGAAGCGATGCTCAGCCGGCGCCTGTTGGGCACCCCGATCTGTCGCGACGACGCCATGAGCGCCACGCTCGCCGCACGCATCGGCAAGGCCGAGCGAGATGCGGCACGGATCTGGCAGTGGATGTGCAACAGCCCCGAGCCGGATCAGCAGTAAGGCGTTCGCAATCAGTCGACCATGTCCGTCAACGGCCGTCTTGGCGCGTGGTCCGCGCGCGGACCGCGACCGACACGAAGCAGCAACTGCGGAATCGCGTCGATCTGCAACAGTCCCCTGAGCGGCTCGCGCAGCGTACTGACTTCGATGGGCTGGTTCAGGTACGACGCGGTCAGTCCAGCGGACGCCGCGACGAGCAGCATCCGTTCGAGTGCCTGGCCCGCCGCGACCCATCCTTCGCGATTATCCTGCCGCGTGCCGATGCCAACCACAAGCGGCGATCCTTCGACGAACCGCTGATCGGTGGCGGGCGTCCCCGCCCCGACATCGAATATCCGGATTGCGGACGTAACGAACGGCGCCGCGAAATCCAGCATGTGTCCGACCGCGGCGCCGTACGCCGGCATGCCGTCGGCCGTGCGCGCCGGATGGATCCAGCTCGCCAGCTCACGCCTGAAGCGCGGGTCCGCGAACTGGATGTGGTCGGCCTCTTCGATCAGTTCCGCGATCGCCTGACGGGTCGAGCGTGCGTCGACGCAGCATGCGATCGCCCCTTCCGCGCCGCATGCGTCGATCAGTTTCGTTTGCAGCGGCCTCGAGATAACTTCGTCGACGTACGGTGCACGCGTCGTCACGCGGCGGGGCAGCGCGTCGAAGAGTTCCGCCAGGGCGGCGTCGCGGTATCCATCGTGCGATACCCTGACCTGCGCGATGATGTCGGGGTCCAGTTCCGACGGAAAAAGCGTGATCGCGTAGCACAGCCCGAAATGATTCAGCGCGACGCGAAGATTCAGCAACGCCGCGCCGCAACTGATCAGCAATTCCCGGTCGAACGGGTCGACCACGGGCAATGCGCGAGTGCGATCGGCGCACAGCTGGACGGTGTCCGCGTCGACGATAAAGCGCCAGGGTTGCGTGTTGTGATTCGATGGCGCAAGCACTGCATATTGCAGCGCGAAGCGCAATTGCTGATCCATCGGAGAGGATGCGTCGAACCGATGTTCATCCACTTCCCAGCAGGACCGCCGTGTCTCGTTGCTCATCTCGAACACCCCTTGCCCAATGCAGTCAGGCAGCGTTGCCTGCCGGCCCCGGATGGAGCACTGGCAGATTCGTCAAGATTCCGTACTGTGTAGCGCCATCCGGATTGATGGATACCGGCGACAGCGAACGTGCGAAACCTATACCGTTCGATGCGACGTCGGCGGGCAATCGTCGTAATAAAAGCGGAAGTACCCGCTATGCAACAGCACCGGCTTGCCACCGACTTCGTCGAGCATCCGTTGCGCGGCCTGCTCGATCTCGAAGCGATGCGCGTTGAACGCACCGATCAGGTCTGGCTCGCGCAGCGATGCGGCGCCGAAGTGGTCCTCGAGCGCTTCCGCGGTAATCGCGCACTGAACCGGGTTGCCATCGACGAGCGCGGGGAAAGCAATCGCCAGGTCGCGCGCCAGATACGTCGGCGCCTCGAGTGGGAAGGAAACACGCATGGTGGCCACCTGTGCGAAACATGAATGCACTCCCCGAATCGGGAGCCCGCATCCAGCATACGGACGCGCGGTACGCGGCGCTTGACGCAAGTCAAGCATAAGCGCGGCGCGCAGCGTCCATCTGCGCCCTTGACCTGCGTCAACCGACGGTGCGCAGGCGTCGCCGACACTGACTGTTGCACATCCGGCGACATCGACACGCTTGGCGCGAGTGGTGCGACGCCGGTCAACAGAGAGGCGACCATGCGACTTCAAGTCGACCTGAGCGGCGTGTGCGACGTGTACAAGCTTTGCTTCGTGCGCATGCCATGGGCCTTCTTCACGCGGCTCGCGCTCGACCAGCAAAGCGGCGACCGCTGGGAACGCGCGCCCTATCAGCTGCATGCGGGACTTCCTTATTCGGACAGCCCCGATCAGATTTTGAAAGTCGCGTTCGATGGACCGCTCTTTCCACCCGAGTCCGGCCGCGACGGTCATGCACGCAGCGTGTTCGAACTCAACCAGCGCGTATCGCCATGGCTGCGCACCGAAAGCTTCTTCGACGGCGAGCCGTTGCACATCATGGCGGGCACCACGCTGGCCGCGTTCGTCGAGCAGATCGGGGCATCGGGCGGCAATGTGTTCGTGCCGCTCGATTGGGGATGCCTGCCGGCCGTGCCGCCAGCGTGGGTGGCCGACGCGCAGTAGCGGGCGCCGCGCTTGGACCCGACCAGAAACGAAGATTGCGGACCTTATGGTCACACAGAGCGGCGTGGCGGACACGGTACCGGCGTTCGGCCGTGCCTCGACCTGCGCGCTTCTTGCTGCGAATTCTTGCTGCGAATTCTTACCGCAAAGGCATGCCATCGCGCGTGATGTGAATCGCCGTGGCCTCCACGTAATCGACCCGCAACGTGTCCCCGACTTTCAGTCCGTCGAGCATACGCGCCGACGATGCCTGCAAGGTCACCGTGCGGGTTGGTCCGTGCAACGTGAGCATCCGTTTGTCACGGTCGATATTCGTGACCTCCGCGGTCGCCGCGACGCGGTGCATCGACATCGACGAGCCCGGCGACGCCCGGCTTGTCACATCGGAATCGACGCGTTTGCGAATCGCGTCCTGTCCCGGCTTGTTCGCACGCAGCAATAACGCACGGCTATAGGTGATTTCCACCTTGTCGCCCATCTGCAGCATCTTGACCTTGCCGAGCGATGGGTCCACCACGACATCGACCGGCTCTCCGTTGTCCTGCCAGAGCGTGATGCTGTTGCGCTGCGGGTCCACGCCGAGCACCATCGCATTCGAACGCGTCACGCTTTTGCCTGAGAAAATCGGCGCCGTGCCAGCCTCGCTTGCCGGCCCGGCAACGCTGGGCAATGCGATCGTGACGCCGAATGCCAGCGCAGCCGCGGCGGCCGCAAGAACGTTATAGGACCATTTACGTTTCATAATCGCGCTCCCGGACATCGATTGACCGACAGCTCAAAGCCTATCGGCCAGCCAGCCGCTGAACTTGATCTCACTCAACGCCGCGCGATATAGCGCACATGATTCGTAGGCAGTGCATCCCGCGCATATTCGTCGTTGCGTGTCAGCCTTCTCCGACAACCGCCGCGCAATGCTGACCCGCGTCTCCGCGACGGCTGATTGGCGCTGCGGGTGGGCTCGCCAATACTTGAATCGCGGACACACCCTCTCGCCCGCCAGCGTAGACAGAACCGGGAGACCCATCATGCGACCCATCCAGTTTCTGACCGCTCAGGCCATCTTCGACCGCGCTGTCGATCATCTCCTTGACCAGCGCCACGCTGCGTTGTTGCCGCGAGGCGGGGCCGCCTATCGCACCGGGTGCGGCGGCTGCCCGATCGGCAGCTTCATCCGTCCGTCCGACTACACATCGACGATCGAAGGCGTGCCGGTCCGTTTCCTGAACGCCGACCCGCTGTCGCGACCGGCTTACATGGACGCCGGCGTTGCCGCACTGCGTCGCGCGTTGCTGCGCGCGAAGATCAACGTCTACGACGAGCGGATGGTCCAATTACTGAGTTGCCTGCAGAACGTGCACGACGTCTTCGCCGTGTCGGAATGGGAAACCCGACTGACATCGATTGCCCGCCAGTTCAACCTGAGCTGCGCGCGTCTCGAACGGGCTGCGTGACGCGCCGGTCACCGCATCGCACGGAGCCATGCTCTACGACGCATCGCCCCAGCCTCCCCCGAGTGCCGCGTAGAGCGCAACCGTATCCTGCAGACGCCGTGCACTCGCTTCGAGCCACGCAATGCGCGCCTCGTGATACTGGCGGTCCGCGATCAGAATCTCCAGATAGCCGACAGTGCCCGCCTCGTAACCCACTTTCAGCAGTCTTAACGCTTCGGCCGCGGCATCGACCGCGCGCGTTTGCGCATCGAGCGCGGCCGCGTCGTGCTCAAGCGCACGTAGTGTATCGGCCACCTGCGCAAACGCGGCAAGCACGGTTTGCCGGTAGGTCGCGTTCGATTCGTCGAAGGCAGCGAGCGCGGCCTTGCGCTGATGCCACAGCGTCCCGCCCTGAAACAGCGGCGCGGTCAGGCTCGCGCCGATGCTCCAGACCTGCCCTTTGCTATCGGTCAGGCCATGCATCGCGGTATTGTCGTAGCCGCCGGTTGCGCTCAAGGTCAGGTCGGGAAACATCGCCGCGGTGGCAACCCCGACGTTCGCACTCGCAGCGTGCAACGCAGCCTCCGCCTGCAAAATATCCGGGCGTCGGCGCACGAGCGACGACGGCACCGTTTGCGGCAGATCGGCAGGCAGCGAGATATCGGCAAGCGACACCGGCTGCGCACGCCACTCGACCGGAAACTGTCCGGCCAGCAACGCGAGCAGATCGCCGGCTTGCACCTCTTTTTGCGCCAGCGCGGGCAGCGACGCCTGCAGCGTCGCCCGCTCGTTTTCGAGCGTCAGCACCGCCGCGTAAGCGCTCGCGCCTGAGCTGACCTGAGCGTTAGTGATAGCGATCTGTTCGGCCACCAGCGCGATGATCTGCTCGGTCGCGACGATTTCGTCCCGGTACGCGGCGCGCGCGATCACCGTGTTCACGACATTGGTCGTAAGCGTCAGATAGGCAGCCTGAACGGCATAGCGTTGCGCCTCGGTCTGCGCGGCGAGCGCCTCAACATAGCGCCGTTGGCCGCCCCAGATGTCGAGCGCATACGAAATGCTCGCCGACAGCGTGAACAGATTGAAGATCGACGGCGGCAGATCGATGCCCGCGCGCAATGGGGAATATCTCTGACGCGACGCGCTGAATTGCGCGTCGATCTGAGGGAAAAACACCCCCGCTCCGGCACGCAATTCATGTTCACTGCGCCGCAGCGTCGCCTGTGCGGCCGCAAGCGTCGCATTGCCGGTCAATGCATCGTCGACCGCGTCGTCGATTGCGCGGCATGCGAAAAGCGTCCACCAGTCGTTGCGTATCGGCTCGCCCGCGCGCAGCGTTTGCGTCCCGCCCGCCGCCGTCAGCGTCGTCGGGGGGGCGGCGCCGTTGACGAACTGTTCCACATGCGGCGTGGGCGGCCGCGAGAAATTCGGACCGACCGCGCACGCGGCCAGCGACAAGGCGGCCCACAGCCCCAGTGCAGCGCGCGAAGCCCGCCCGTGGCATACGCGCATCCGATCAGTTCGCGGCAATGTACACATCGACGATCTGCCCAGGATAAAGCCGCAAGCCCGGTTGCGGCACGACACGGAAAATCACCGGCAGCACGCGTACATCGACCCGTTCGGTCCGCTGATCCGATAACTGGATTTTCGGCGTGACATAGGGCTGGATCCGCATGAACCGCAGTGCCGCCTGCACCGAGGTGCCGCGTATGAACATGCGCGCCGTCAGCGCGTGCGGATCGGGCAGCCGGCCGATCAGGATCTCGTCGACATAGCAGCGCACCGCGAGCTGGTCCGCGTTCGTGCCAAGCACGATCACCGGGCCGCTGCCTTGCGCATACGTGTCGTACACGCCCTGCGGCGACAGGTATGAGCCCATCGCCGCATTTAGCGCGAGCACCATGCCGTCGGCCGGCGCGCGCAGCGTGTAGCGCTCGAGCAGCGCCGCCGACGCATCGGCGGCCTTTCTGAGCGCGGCCGCCTGCCGCTCCTGATTGCGCACGTCGTAGACCCATGCGCCGGCCTCGGTCAGACGCAACTGCCGGCTCACGACCTCGAGATTCGCGCGCGCGACGTTTACGCTATTGGCCGCGTTATCCAGCGTGTCCCGGCTGACCGCCTTCGGCTCGATTGCGAACGCATGCTGTTGCTTGTCGAACTGGTCCTGTGCCATCTTCAGATTCGCGGCGGCGGCGCGCACCTGCGCCTTCGCGACATCGAGCGTCTCGCGGCGCGGCTGCGCGCGCAGTTCGTCGAGCAGCGCCTGCGCCGCGTCGGCCTGCGCGGCCAGCTGGGCGGCGGTCGCGCGCTGCACGGAATCGTCAATCGTCAGCAGCGCGTCGCCGCGTTTGACCCGGTCGCCGTCGTGCACGAACAGGCGGGTCACGGGCCCCGAGACGTCCGGATAGACGTTCACGTTCGCGCCCGCCGGCTGGTCGCTTTCGACGATCCCGATCGCATAGACACCGTGCGCGTACGGGTTCGACGCGGCATCGAAGACCGGTGGCTCGGGCGGCTGCTGCAAGCCGTACACCCACGCGGCCACCATGCTGACGAGAAAACCCACCAGTGCGGCGGCAAAGAGCAGCTTGAGCTTCATTTGCCGCCCCCCGCTTCGATGCTTCGCAGCTGGCCGTCCTCCATATGCAGAATACGGTCCGCGTAGTCGAAGATGCGGCTATCGTGTGTGACGACGACGATGCAGCGCCGCTCGTTCAACACCCGGTGCTTGACGAATTCAATAATGGTTCGGCCCGTATCGCCATCGAGCGATGCGGTCGGTTCGTCGAGGATCAGCAGATCGGGCTCGCTGACGATCGCGCGCGCGATCGCGACGCGCTGCTGCTCACCGCCGGACAGCTTGACCGGCGGCAGATTCGCGCGATTCTTAAGGCCCACCACGTCGAGCCAGGTCCGCGCGTGCTCGAGCGCGTCGTCCCAGTCGCGGCGCTTGAGAATCAGCGGGATCGCAACGTTTTCGAGTGTGGTCAGACGCGGGAACAGGTGGTAGTCCTGAAACACGAAGCCGATCCGGCTCAGGCGAAACTCGGCGAGCGCATCTTCGGGCTGGTGCCACAGATCGACGCCGTCGATCACCACCGTACCGGCGTCCGGCCGCAAGATGCCGGAAATGACGCTGAGCAGCGTCGTCTTTCCGCTACCCGACGGGCCGACGATCAGTAGCATCTCGCCAAAGCGCGCTTCCATCGTCACGCCCGACAGCGCGCGCGTGCGTGCGTCGCCTTCGCCGAACCACTTGTCGAGCCCCTGCGCGTCGATCGCCAGCGCCGCCATCGTCCGCCCCTTCAGCCCCTGAAGATATCGAACGGCTCGATGCGCAGCACGCGGCTCACACCGAGATAGCTCGACAACGCGGCAATCACGATGACCATCGCGAATGCCATCGTGAGGTTGCCGTAAGTGATCATCGCGGCGTAGCCCGGAATGCGCAGCCGCGCGAGGCTGATCGATCCCGCGCACAAGCCGACGCCCAGGCCGTACCCGGTCAGCGCGGTAAAGGTCGCCTGGAACAGGATCATCGCGACGAGTTCGTGCCTCTTTGCACCGATCGCTTTCAACGCGCCGAATTTCTCGAGATTCTCGAGGATGAACGTATAGAACGTTTGCCCCGAAATCGACAGCCCGACGATAAAGCTGATTACCGTCATCAGCAGAATGTTCGTGCCGAGGCCGGTCTCGTACTTGTAGAAGTGCGAGATGCGCCGCATGAATTCCGCTTTCGTGTAAGCGACGTAGCCGAGCGCCGCGACCGCCGCCTTGATATGCGCGACGTCGGCCGGCGACTTCGGTTCCACCAGAATGTACGAGGTCGTGTAGCGGGTCGGCGGAACGTACTGGATCGCACGTGTGTAAGTGGTATACAGCGTCGGTGTGCCGAACAGCCCGCTGCTTGAGACCGTCGCAATGCCGACGACCACGCCGCGATGGTCGTTCAGCTCGAAATCGGCGCCGAGCGGCGGGCTATGCAGCTTGCCGTACTCCGCATCGTCGATCGCAAGGAAACCGTTCTCGGCATAGATGTCTTCGATGCGGCCCGCTTTCATTTTCGGCCGGCCGTACAGCGTCGTATCGTCGAGGCCGATCACCGTGACGGCCTGGTAGGTGCCGTCACGCAGCCGCACCAGCGCGGCCCCCGAATAGAGCGGCACGGCGAACTTCACGCCGTCGATGCTGCGCACCGCGTCGAGTACGTAATCCGGCATGCCGATGCTGCTCGCGATTGTCTGCACTGCCGGGTCCATCACCCACATCTTCGCGCCGATGTTGATCACGGTCGACGAAGACTTGTTCAGAATGCCGGCGAACAGCGAGGTCATCTCCACCATCAGGAACACCGCGAACGTAATGCCGATAATCAGCGCGGTGAACTTCGTGCTGTCGTTGACGAGCAGTTTGAACGCGAGCCTGAGTATGCCTTTCATCTTGTTCTATCCATCGCGTCGCAATGAGTCGCGCAACGCTCAGTTTCGCCGGTTGCGTATTTTTTCGAGCAGCACCATCGCCGTTATGAGACCGCCGAACAACGCCCCGGTGCCAACGTAAAAAGCCACCTGCTGGCCTGTCACGATGCCGTGCAACGAAACCACAAGACCCAGCATCGAGACGAGTACGCCGATCATCGCAAACGAGATTCGCCATTGATCGAACTTCATGACGGCACTCCAGATCAATCTCACAGGGTTCAGGTTTGCGCCGCCGCGGACGTGTGAGCGTCGTCCATTCGCACCAGCAGCACCGGGCATTCCGACAGACGGACGAATCGCTCCGCCACGCTGCCGAGAATGGCGCGGCGCACGCCCCGGCGTCCATGTGTGCCCATCACCGCGAGTTCCGCCCCGATCCGTTTCGCGCATTTGAGCAGGCAGTGCGCGACATCCTCGCCGACGCTGTCGGTTTCGATCAGTTCGGTCTCGCCGGTAACTCCTGCCGCGGCGAATCGGGTCGCTGCGTCATCGAGCGCCGCGCGCCCGTCGCGCCGGAATGCGTCGATCATCGCGACCGGATCGTAGTAGCCGGCGTACGGAAAGAGTGCCGCCTGATCGACCACGTAAGCGGCATGCAGTTTGCCGTGCGACAGCGCCGCCATCCGCACCGCTTCGTTCAACGCCTGCTTTGACGTTTCGCTGCCGTCGACGGCGACCAGAATTTTCTCGTACATGACAGACCTCCTATGGGTAATGAGTCGTTGCCAGAAGCGCGACAAAACTGTCTAAAGGAAGACCGGCGGGAAGACCGGCGGGAAGACCGGCGGCGGGCCTGCCGGTGCGAGCGCGGCAGCAGAATCCGGGTGCCGGCCGAGCACCGCTTCGACCCACGCCGGCGGATAGACGAGGAGCGCGCACGGAGGATCGCGCAGTGCGCGCGAGGCTATTCGCCCCGGCAACGAGTCCACCGTCGCGGGCCGGCTGCGCAAACCGAGCACGATCACGTCCGCCGCCCAGTGCTTTGCTTCGCGTGAAAGCGCATCCGGCACGTCGTCGAGTTCGTCTTCAGTTTCGACTAGCGCCGTCTCCGATTCGATACCGCATTCATGCAGCAGCGCGGCTGCGCGATCGAGCGCACGCTCACCCGCGTGCCGGAACAGGTCGTGCGGATACCACTTGCGTAGATGAAGCGCTCCATCGATCACGTACACCACTTTTAGCGCGACGGCCGCAGATAGCGCCGGCAAAGCGGCACGCAGCGTCCGCAACGAAACCTCTGTGCCGTCCACCGCGATCAGCACGCGCGCGCGTCGCGGGACGCCGGCCGCAAGCCGAGCGTCGGGCACATACAGAACCGGGCAGCCAGTCGCGGCGGCTACCTCCTCCGGGTCGAAGTGGCAGGCCCAATGGTGCCGCCTTGGCGGCGAGGAGATCGCGACGAGATCGGCGTGCCAGCATCGAGCGGCGCGACCAAGCATCGTGGCGGCGTCGACGTGCAGTGCCGGTGCATCGATCAGCTCCGTTTCAGCGCGAATGCCGGCTGCGATCAGTTCGGTTGAAGCATGCTTGAGCATTGTCAGTGCGGCATGAGTCATCGCGCGATGTGCCTCGCACCAATCCGGGTAGCTCAACATCAGCGTCGGAAACAGCAAGGCAGGATTGCAGACGATATCCACCAGCCTGACGGTCCCCCCCGTTGCAGCAAACAGATGAGCGAAGCGGGCCAGCGTTTGCAGGCCGCTGCCGCGTTCGCACGCAACGACGATGCGGCTAAAGGCAGTGTGGCCGGCGGCGGCCTCGACCTCGGGATCCGTCATGAGTAGCTCCATCAGGCGCAGCGATTAACCGTGCGAGCAACACCGGGACGCGGTGTGCTGTTACGGGTTCATGATGGGTGGCAACGATGGAAGGCCACTTGACGTAAATCAAGCGGTCGCGTTTAGCGCTCGCAGCCGAACAGGTGCATCCCATAGCGCGTTGCGACGTAACAGGAAGGCCTCGAAACCTTCATTACAGCGCGCAAAGGGTGATCGGATGCGGATCGGTCTCAAGCGAATCCTGTACTCAGGCAGCCGCGGCGATAGAACGTCCTCCGGCCAATGAGCCTTATGCGGAAAGCTTCGACCCCGCTTCGTGCCGTGGGGCGGGCGAGCGCGACTGGCTCAGCGATGCGCATGGAAGGTCACCGCTCGCGTCGAACTGCCAATTTGACTCAGGTCAACGGAAGGGTAAGGCAGAGAGGTAGGCTACGTGTATAGCGTTCCCGCCCTCAGCATGGCTGATTTTCGAATCGACCGGTTTGCGCCACAGGCCGTCGGTTCGGCGGATGCATTGAACACAGGCTCGCATTGCCCAGACTGAGTCGGAGCTAACATGAGCACGATCACACCGGCCGGACACACCGAACCCGAACGGCGCATCCAGATTCTCAATACCGTCGACCGCGTTTGCGAACTTTGTTTTGGCCTGTTCATGGCCCTGACGTTCGTCGGTGCAGTCAAGGCTGTCAGCGCCGGCGTCGACGCCGGATACAAGATGTTCCTCGCCGCATTCGGATGCAATCTTGCGTGGGGCCTCGCTGACGCCGTGATGTATCTGGTACGCACCCTTGCCGACAGGGGACAGCGCCTGAAACTCGGACTGGCTGTGCAGCGAGAGAAGGACGAAGCGCTCGCCGTGCGTGCGCTACGTGACGCGTTGCCGCAGACACTGGACCAGCTCGTTGAAGACGCTGACCTCGAACGCATTCGTGCGCGCCTCGCGAAGGCGTCGACTCTGCCGCCTCGAGCGAGTCTCGTGCGTGACGACTTCGTCGGCGCGCTCGGCATATTTCTACTTGTTGTGCTGGGAACCTTCCCGGTAGCGCTGCCGTTTCTGATCATCGAGGATGTCACAACTGCACTCGTCGCCTCGCGTACCCTCACACTCATGATACTTTTTGCGGCGGGGTTTTCGCTGGGACGTTACACCGGCGGGGGCGCGATAAAAGCGGGCTTCGCAATGATCGCGGTTGGCGTTCTGCTCACCATAGCGATCATTGCATTGGGTGGGTAACCCCATCCGTAACAAGCGGTATTACGACTCGCCCAATGGGTTCGCCATCGCCGAGGGCGTAAAAAAGCCCGCGTCATGCGCGGGCCCGCCTTTAGATCATCTGATGCCCGGCGTCCTCAACCCATCACGCGATCGAGTCGATCACCCGATTCATCGTGGCGCTCGGCCGCATCGCCTTGCTCGTGAGCTCGACGTTCGGACGATAGTAGCCGCCGATGTTCACCGGCTTGCTCTGCGCCGCGCCCAGCTCTTCGACGATGCGTGCTTCATTTTCCGCAAGCGCCGCCGCAACGCCCTTGAACTGCTCGCTCAGCACCGCGTCTTCGCTCTGCCCGGCCAGCGCCTCGGCCCAATAGAGGCTCAGGTAGAAATGGCTGCCACGGTTGTCCAACCCGCCGACCTTGCGCGCCGGCGACTTGTTCAGGTCCAGTAGTTTGCCGGTCGCCTCATCCAGCGTTGTCGCCAGCACCTTGGCCTTCGCATTCCCGTATGCAGCGCTCAAATGTTCGAGCGACGCCGCCAGCGCAAGAAATTCGCCGAGCGAATCCCAGCGCAGGAAGCCTTCCTGCACCAGTTGCTGCACATGTTTCGGCGCCGAGCCGCCCGCGCCCGTTTCGAACATGCCGCCGCCGGCCATCAGCGGCACGATCGACAGCATTTTCGCGCTCGTGCCCAGTTCCATGATCGGAAACAGGTCCGTCAGGTAATCGCGCAGCACGTTACCTGTCACCGAAATCGTGTCCTTGCCCGCGCGGATACGCTCGACCGAAAAACGCGTCGCGTCCACAGGCGCGAGCACCCGGATGTCGAGACCGCTGATGTCGTGCTGCGGCAGGTACGCTTCGACCTTTTTGATCAGCTGCGCGTCGTGACCGCGGTTCGCGTCAAGCCAGAACACGGCGGGCGTATTCGATGCGCGCGCACGATTCACGGCGAGCTTGACCCAGTCCTGCACGGCCGCGTCTTTGGTCTGGCACATACGCCAGACGTCGCCGGCTTCGACCGCGTGCTCGAGCAGCACATGACCGGCATCATCGGTCACACGAACCACGCCGTTCGCCGCGATCTGGAAGGTCTTGTCGTGCGAGCCGTACTCTTCAGCCGCCTGCGCCATCAGACCGACGTTCGGCACACTGCCCATCGTGACCGGGTCGAACCGACCATGCTGCTTGCAGTCTTCGATCACCGCCTGATAAACGCCGGCATAGCACCGGTCCGGAATCACCGCCTTGGCGTCGTACAGTGCGCCATCCGCGCCCCACATCTTGCCCGACTCGCGAATCATGGCCGGCATCGACGCGTCGATGATCACGTCGCTCGGCACGTGCAGATTCGTAATGCCCTTGTCCGAATTGACCATCGCGAGATTCGGGCGCTGCGCGTACTGCGTGTTGATATCCGCTTCGATCGCATCGCGCACGTCGGCCGGCAGACTTGCGAGCCGCGCGTAAAGATCGCCAATCCCGTTGTTCGGATTGAAGCCCGCGGCCGCCAGCGTTTCCGCGTGTTTGGCCAGCACATCCTTGTAGAACGCCGACACGACCTCGCCGAAAAGAATCGGGTCCGAGACCTTCATCATGGTCGCCTTCAGATGCACGGAGAACAGAACGCCCTTCTCCTTCGCATCGGCGATCTGCGCCTCGAGGAACGCGCGCAGCGCATTGCGGCTCATCACCGACGCGTCGATGATCTCGCCCGCCTGCACCGCCACCTTCTCTTTCAGCACCGTCTTCGCGCCGTCGGCGGCCGTCAGTTCGATCCGCACGCTACCGGCTGCACCGATCAGCGCCGACTTTTCGCTGCCGTAGAAATCGCCGTGGCTCATGTGCGCGACGTGCGTCTTCGATTCCGCGCTCCACGCACCCATCTTGTGCGGATGCTTGCGCGCATAGTTCTTCACCGACAGCGGCGCACGGCGATCCGAATTCCCCTCGCGCAATACCGGATTAACGGCACTGCCCTTGATCTTGTCGTAGCGCGCCTTGACGTCCTTTTCCACATCGGTCTTCGCTTCGTCCGGATAGGACGGCAACCGGTAGCCGAGATCGCGCAGTTCGGTGATCGCGTCTTTCAACTGCGGCACCGAAGCGCTGATATTCGGCAACTTGATGATGTTCGCGTCAGCACGCGTGGTGAGCTGACCGAGTTCCGCCAGATCGTCGGGACCTTTCTGCTCAGCTTTCAGGTAGTCGGGAAACGCGGCGATGATGCGGCCCGCAAGCGAAATGTCGCGGGTTTCGACGGTAATGCCGGACGATCGCGTAAAGGCTTTGACGATTGGCAGCAGCGAATACGTGGCGAGCGCAGGGGCTTCATCCGTGAGGGTGTAGATAATCTTCGGCGGCGTGGACATATCTGATTCGGCGTTTACAAAATGATCAAACGCGCGATTTTAGTTGATCTGGCGGGAGCTTGCAGCGTTCTTGCCCGCCGCGAGCCGGTTTAGCCCGTTCGCGGCGGATCTGCCATCATGGACGAATGCCTTGGCCGGCGAACTTGTCAAGCGGCCAATTCTCCTGCCCTTGCCCATATCCCTCCTGGTTGCCGTAAAACCAGCGCATCATCGAAAGGACGGGCATACAGCTGTTGTAGCTGGTCCACGGATGTTGGGCGACCGACACGCCAACCAGATGATGCTCAGCGCCGTCAATACGCGTTGGAACTGGCAATGTATCTGGAGAAGAAGCTCGGTATTCAGATCAGCGAAACCGCGCTGTATGACTGTTCCACCTTTGCGGCACTCACCGGGTTCATCGTCAACTGCCGATAAGTAAAGGGCGGACTGCGCAATGGTCAATTGCGTTTTAGCCGCCGTACGTCGACACCCTCTCCTTCCCCCTCGTTTCGACACACGTCGTCGCCTGTCGGGCCTCGTATCGTGTCACGCGTTTCGCTTGACCGGCCGCGCCTGCATGTTTACGGCCTTTTTGCCACAGGTGCGGCGCACGCACCACAGCCTGCACGGCCCGTGTCGTCAGCGCGTCGCGTGATCCGCATATGGCATTTCCTGTCGCCGCGCTTACCTGAATCGCGCGTTGCATCAAACAAAGCTTGCGACTACGGGATGTCCTCTCGATGGCATGCACCTTGCGTCTTCGAAGCGCGATCGACGGCGGACGACATGAAGCATGGCAGCCACGTTTTGCGGGCCACCAAGCAGCGCATCACCGACTATCTGCGGCAACACCCTGCCGCGGCAGACAGTGCGGGCGGCATTCATCGCTGGTGGCTACAGGGCGGCGAGGTCGCGCCGCAAGTCGTCGAGCAGGCGCTCGACGAACTGGTCGCGGAAGGCGTGGTCGCGCGCACCGTGCTGTCCGACGGACATGCGGTGTACGGTGCGATGCATCGCAGCGGTTGACGGCACCGTCTCTCACACAGTCTGGAGTTCCCATGCCAGAGACACTGAACTGGAACCTCTCCGTCAACGTCACCGGAGGCCCGCAACTGAGCGGCGCGGCCGCGCTGGAAGTGGAAGGCTACGACAAGCTCGACGTCGTGCTGCCCGCCGACGGCAAGTCGCACACCGTGAAGATCGGACCGGGCACATGGGATAGCGTATCGCTGGTGCTGATCAGCGCATCGCAGCCGGGCGAGCAACTGAGCTACAAGGTCGGCAAGGTCGACACCAGGATCAATGGCACGCACCTGCTGGTCGGCACCGGCGCCGTGTCTCTGCTCGGCACCGGCGATGCGAAGCTCGACTTCACGAACGGCTCCGGCGCCGACGTCACGCTGGAGATTCTGGTGGGTCGCAAAGCGAGCTGAACCGGCCACGACATTCATCCGTTTCGAGGGGGTCGCAATGCCCGTCGCGTTATCTTATCCCGGCGTCTATATCGACGAACGGCCGAGCGATGTCCATACCGTCACCGGCGTCGCCACTTCGATCACCGCGTTTATCGGTCGCACGCTGCGCGGCCCGACCGATCAGGCCATGCTCGTCACGAGCTATGCCGATTTCACGCGTCTGTATGGCGCGTTGTGGGCCGACAGCACACTCAGCTATGCGGTGCAGCAGTTCTTTACGAACGGCGGCAATCAGGCTGTCATCGTGCGCGTGCAGAAAGACGCCGCGGCCTCGACTGCCACGCTCGCCGCTGGTCTGAACCTGAGCGCCGCTAGCGAGGGAAAGTGGGGCGAACAGCTGATGGCGCGCGTCGACTGGGACACGCGCCCGGGCGACCCCGCGCTCTTCAATCTGTTTCTGAGGGACGGCGGCACGGGCGCGACCGAAACCTTCCGCAATGTCAGCGTGAAGAACACGGACGCGCGCTATCTGCCGACCGTGCTCAAGCAGCAGTCGTTGCTCGCGCGCGTCACGGCTATGCCCGCGACCCGCCCCGCGGAAAGCGGCAAGCCTGATCCGAACAAGGATCCGTTCAGCAATCCGGCGTGGTATACGGCGTTCGGCCCCGGCTCGGACGGCGCGCCCATTACCGATGACGAGATCACGGGGACAGGGGGCGTGGGCGGCTACCACCTGCTCGACCATGTCGATCTGCTCAACCTGATGTGCATTCCGCCGCTACAGCGAGGGGTCGATCTCAAACCGGCCACCTGGGACCTGGCCGCCGCCTACTGCTTTGACCGGCGCGCCGTACTGATCGTCGATGCCCCGGACAAATGGACTTCGGTGGCTGTCGCCGTCGCGGACATGAACGCCAACAATTTCATCGCGCCCGTAAACAACACCGCGATCTATTTCCCGCGTCTTCTGATTCCCGATCCGCTGATCGAAAACCGGCTTGCCGCGTTCGCGCCGTGCGGCGTCGTTGCCGGCATCTGCGCGCGCACGGACACGCAGCGCGGCGTGTGGAAGGCGCCAGCCGGCATCAATGCGACGCTCGTGAATGTCGCGGGCCTCACACTCGACGGCGAGAATCCCGCGCTGCTCACCGATCCGGACAACGGCCGCATCAACCCGCTCGGCGTGAACTGCCTGCGCAGCTTCCCGGTCATCGGGCGCGTCGTGTGGGGCGCGCGCACCGGACGCGGCGCCGATGCGCTCGCCGATCAATGGAAATACCTGCCCGTGCGCAGGCTCGCGTTCTACATCGAGGAGAGCCTGTATCGCGGCACACAGTGGGTCGTGTTCGAGCCGAACGACGAGCCGCTGTGGGCGCAGATCCGGATGAACATCGGCGATTTCATGCAGACGCTGTTTCGCCAGGGCGCGTTTCAGGGCAAGTCGGCGAGCGATGCGTACTTCGTCAGGTGCAACAGCGAGACGACGACGCAGACGGATATCGACAACGGCGTGGTCAACATCATCGTCGGTTTTGCGCCGCTCAAACCCGCCGAGTTCGTGGTGATCCAGATCCAGCAAAAAACGGCGCATACCTCCTAGGAGACCGGCATGCCCCAGTTCACCGTCAACGCAACGCGCTTCGATCCGTACAAGAACTTCAAGTTCCGCGTCAAATGGGACGGCCGCTATGTCGCCGGCGTGTCCAAGTGCAGCGCGCTCAAGCGCACGACCGAGGTGATCGAGCATCGCGAAGGCGGCGATCCTTCGTCGCCGCGCAAGTCGCCGGGGCGCTCGAAATACGAGGCGATCACGCTGGAACGCGGCGTCACGCACGACGTCGCGTTCGAGCAATGGGCCAACAAGGTATGGCAGCTCAACGCGGGGCTCGGCGCCGAAGTGTCGCTGCGCGACTTCCGCAAGAACCTGATCATCGAGGTCTATAACGAGGCGGGGCAGCTCGTCATCTCGTACCGCGTCTATCGCGCGTGGGTTTCCGAATTCCAGGCGCTGCCCGATCTCGACGCCAATGCGAACGCGGTCGCGATCCAGCACATCAAGCTCGAAAACGAAGGCTGGGAACGCGATCTCGAAGTAAACGAGCCGACCGAGCCCACTTTCACCTTGCCTGCATGACGACACCCGGCATGAATGCATCCGCCCTCCTGTGCGCGTGGGAAACGGCTGCGGCGCAGTCGCCCGGCCAGCGCGCCACCGCGTTGCTGGCGGCGCTGCACGAAGCCGATGCGGCGTCGCTCGATATCGGTCAGCGTGAGCGCGACGCGTTGCGGCTATGCGCCGCGATCGCCGGCAGCACGCTGGATGCCGAGGCCTGTTGTGCGCAGTGCGGCGAGCGCATGGATATCGCGCTGCCGATGACCGCGCTCGATGCCGCTCCCGACACACGCGACGAAATCGAGCATGACGGCTGGCGCATCGGCTTGCGCGTCCCGCATGCGCGCGACGTCGCGTTCGCGCTGGATTGCGCAGGCAGCGAAGACAGCGAAGCGGCGCTGTTCGCGCGCTGCGTGACTTTCGCCGAACGCGACGGACACGCGGTTGCCGCGCGCGAGATCCCGCCAGCGCTGCGCGAGCGCTGCGAGGCGCAACTCGACCGGCTCGCGCCGCTCGCGAATCTCGCACTGGCGGTCCAATGCCCGGCATGCGGCCACGCGGACACGCTCGCATTCGATGCGGGAGAATTCGCGGTGGAGCGTATCGGTCATTGGGCCGAGGACGAACTCGATGTCGTTGCGCGGCTTTGCACGTTGTACGCATGGAGCGAAGCGCAGGTGCTGGCGATGAGCAACTGGCGCCGCCAGTTCTATCTCGACCGTGCGGAGGCGCGATGAACTTCTTGCGCGGCGTGCTAGCCCGTGCTCGCGGCGAAGCCGCGCGTGTACGGCCCCGGCGTGACTACCGCGTGCGTGCCGGCAGCGTCGAGCCGCGCATGGAGGTGCTCGAGACCGAGGCCGTCGCTGTGCGCGCCGAAACGCCGCGAGTCGATGAACCGACCGCGCATCGCCCGGCGCAGCCCACACAAGACGAGCCGGTACCCGTTCGCGCATCGCAGCCAGCAACGAGCGCGGCGCAACCCGCACCCGCGCCCGCGCAACCGGGCATCGCGACACATCGCGAAGCCTCGCGCGCCACGCCGCAGCCGCTGTCCGCGCCCGCACCGGCGCCCGCCGCGCGCCAGGCGCGCGTAGCGCCGCCGCTGCCGAAGGCGCACCCGCAACTACCGCGCGCACCCTATGAACAAAACGCGCAGCCGCGGGTCGCAACCGAGCTGCCGTTGCAAACGCGTGTCGACATCCACATCGGCAAGCTGGAGATCGTGCCGCCCGCCACCACGCGCACGACGCCCTCGCCCACGCCGGCACGCACCAAAACCACGCCGCTCACGCTCGCCGAGTATCTCACGCGAAGGAGCGAACGCCGATGAGCACCGCGCTGGCCGTCGCCGCCGTGACCCAGGCGCTCAAGAACCTGCTCGTCGATGGCGTGCTCGACGCGGGCCAGGTCGGCGACGTGCGCGTGACCGCGCTACCTCCGGATCGCGTCGCCATCGATGGCACCGATGCGCACAGCCAGATCAATCTCTTTCTCTATCAGGTCACCGAAAACGCCGCGTGGCGCAACATGGGCCTGCCGTCATTCAGCGCAGCCGGCGAGCGTATCTCGAACCCGCCGCTCGCGCTCGACCTGCACTATCTGCTGATGGCCTACGGCGTGAAGGAGCTGCATTCGGAGATCCTGCTCGGCTACGCAATGCAGATTCTCCACGACACGCCGCAACTCTCGCGCGACGGCTTGCGCGAGGCGCTGAAAGGCATCAATGCCGCGCCGCCGCCGCCCCCACCGCCCGCTGTGCCGGACATTCCCAATCATCTCAGCGCCCTCGCGCTATCGAATCTCGCCGAGCAGTTCGAGCTCGTGAAGTTCTCGCCCGAGGTGCTGAGCACCGAGGAAATCTCACGCCTGTGGACCGCGTTCGGTGCGAAGTACCGCACCAGCGCCGCATATGTCGCGTCGTGCGTACTGATCCAATCGACCGTGGCGACGCGCGCGACGCGGCCCGTGGTTCGCCGGAACCTGGAGGTCGTGCAGTTCCTGCGCCCGACCATCGACGACGTGCAGCCTTCGATGCTCGCAGCGGGCGAGATGCTCACGCTCAGCGGCTCGCAACTGTGGCAGCCAGCTGCAACGCACGTGCGGCTGTCGTCCGTCGAAGTGCCGATACAACCCGGCGCGACATCCCTGCAATTGCAGATGCTCGTGCCGCACACGCTGCGTGCAGGCATCAACACGGCAAGCGTAAACCAGGGCGTAAGTTTCAAGGACAAGGACCCCGCGGTCGGCGAGCGTCCCGGCCCGCAGTCGAACACGGTGGCCTTCATGTTGATTCCGAAGCTCGCCAACGTGCCCAATAGCGCGCAACAAGGCGCACTCGTGACAGTCGATGTGAATCCGCCGGTCGGCTTCGACCAGGACGTGCAGATCCTGCTGGGCGACACCGCGCTCGTCGTCCCGCCGCGCCCGGCCCCGCCGGTCGGCACGGCAACCACCACGAGTATCACCTTTACCGTGCCGAAGACCGCCGCGACAGGTAAGGTGCCGTTGCGCATCCGCGTCGACGGCGCGGAGTCGAAGCTGGATCCGTTGACCATGCTGGAGATCAAGTCATGAGCGCGCTGGCGGAGGAAATCGGCCATGCTTCGACGGGTCTCGGCGTCGAACTCGAATACCTGAAGGCGTTGCTGCGCGGCGATGCACCGCCTGCCGCGCCTGCGCCGTCGCACATCGACACGCGTTCGCCGCTCGACGATATTGCCGAGCGTTTTGGTCTCACGCCGTTCGCGCGCGCGCTATTGCTGCTCGCCTGCGCGCCCGATCTCGACGGCGAGATCGCGCAACTGCTGGTCCACCGCGACGCGCGCCGTCCGTGGCCGACGCTCGCGCTCGCCGTGCAACTGTTCGGGCCGCCCGAGCTCGCCGCGCTCGCGCCCGATGCGCCGCTGCGCGCATTCGAGCTGCTGCATTTCGCCGGCGAAGGCCCATTGATGTGGCGTCCGTTCTACGCCGACGAACGTCTGATCTTCGCGTTGCAGGATCACGACGCGCTCGACGCGTGGCTCGTGCCGTGGTTAATGCCGGTTCCCGAAACTGCGGCGCGTCAGCCGGTACGTGCGGAAATCGCGCATGCATTGGCGCGCGCGCTCGCCGCGCACGACGATCCACTCGTGATTCTGTCGGGCGCGAATGCGCAGGGTCGCTATGCGCACGTGCTCGGCGCTGCCGCGCTGCTGCACGCGCAGGCGTTACGTTTTGTCGTGCCGGACGCCGCGCAGATGGAACCCGATCCCACCGGATTCGTGCGCCGCTGGCAACGCGAAACGGCGCTGGCGCCGCGCATCCTGCTGATCGAAGGCGACGAATGGCCGGCACGCTGGACACGCGCACTGGAGCGGCTCGCCGCCTGTGTGGTCTGCGCGGATGCTCCCCCGGTGCATCTCGAATGCCGCCGTCATGCGCTGATCCGCCTGCCCGACGACGACCTCGGCACGCGCATCGCGCGCTGGCGCGCGAGTCATCCCGCGATGCCGGAAGACAGCGCGACGCGGCTCGCGGCCGAGTACCGCTGCGCGCCCGAGCATCTCGCGCTCGACCCGCACGACGAGGCCACCGCTCACGAAGCGTGCCGCGCGCTCACGCAGGCCGGCATGGCGGGACTGGGCGAGCGCATCGGCACGCATGGGACCTGGGACGATCTCGTGCTACCCGCCGCGCAGACCGCGCAATTGCGCGATCTCGCGATGCACGCGGCGGCGCGCGTGGTGGTCGGCGAAGGATGGGGATTCGCCAACCGTCAGGGACGCGGCAACGGTCTTGCCGCGCTGTTCGCCGGACCGCCGGGCACCGGCAAGACGCTCGCCGCGCGCATCGTCGCGTCGGCAATCGGACACGATCTGTATCGCGTGGACTTGTCGAAGCTGGTGAGCAAGTACATCGGCGAAACGGAGAAGAATCTCGCGCGCGTGTTCGATGCCGCCGATGCAGGCGGCGCGGTGCTGCTATTCGACGAAGCCGATGCGCTGTTCGGCAAGCGATCCGAAGTGAAGGACAGTCACGATCGCTACGCGAATCTCGAGATCGCGTATCTGCTGCAACGGGTCGAGACCTTCAATGGCGTCGCGATTCTCACTAGTAATCTGGATCAGTCGCTGGACGCCGCGTTTCTGCGTCGCCTCGCGTTCGTCGTGCGATTTCCGTTTCCCGCGCTGGACGCGCGCGTCGACATCTGGAAGCGCGCCTTTCCACCCGATATGCCGCTTGCCGGGCTCGATTTCGCGCGGCTTGCGCGCGCGCCGCTAGCGGGCGGGCATATCGCGGGCATTGCGTGGTCGGCGGCGTGCCGCGCCGTGCATCAAGGCGGCGCAGTGCGGCTCGAGCATGTGGTCGCGGCCGCGCGCGCCGAGTGCCAGAAGCTCGACAAGCCGTGGCAGGAAAGCTGGCTGCGCGACGATCGCCAGGACGGTACGCGATGAACGTGCATATCCATATCGACCGGTTGTGCCTGTCTGGCGTCGATGAGCGCACCGCGCGCGAAGTGCTTGCGCGCCTCGAGGGCGAACTGCGGGCGCGCGCGGCGTCGGCCGGGTGGCGCAATGCGCGCATCGCGGTACTGCGGGCCCATGTTCGGGGCGCGCAATCGCTACGATGGCCGGAGTGGCCGCGCTCACTGCAAGCTTCGCAATCGCTGCAACCACCGCACCCGGCGCAACTGGCTCGCGCGCTCGCCGATGCGTTGCTCGGGAGCGCGTCGTGAGCCGGCGCGCGATGGTTGCCGCGCGTGCGCGCACCGCGCAACCGGTCATTGCGCGCAAGGCGCAGGGCGCGGACCACGACGAGTGTCCGTATTGCCAGCACAAGGCGCGCGTGTCGCAGCCCGGCGATCCGCTCGAATACGAAGCCGACCGCGCCGCCGACGCCGTAATGAACCGTGCCGCCCTACCGGCGCTGAATCCGGCCGCAGGGCAATTCCAGCGCGATCCGAGCGACGCCGCGCCGCACGACGAGCCGCGCGCCAAGCCGGCCGATGCCGGCACGGTTGGCGAAGCGCTCGCGCAAACACCGGTGGGGCAACAGCTCATCGCTAAAGGCGAGGAACAGGGCAAGCGCGCGCTATCGCATCCGGCGGGCGCGGCAGCAGCGGGCGTGATCGCCGGCGGCGCGGTGGCCGGGCTCGCGTCGGCGCGCCAGCCGTTGCCATTTCAGCCGCCGGCCGTGCCGCTCGGCCAGAGTGGCCTGCGCGCGGGTTTGCGTTATGAAGGACCGGTGAGCGCGCCGACCTATGTCGGCGCGACGCTTTCGGGGCCGCTGTCGGGGGAACCGAAAGCCACCAAACCGCCCGCGCACGACCCCGCGGCATATCGCGCCCAGACCGAGCGCATGCGCGCGGAGCTTGATCGATGGAAGCCGAAGGCGCCCGCCGCATCGGCATCCGCGCAGTCCGCCCCGCCCGGCGCGCTCGTGCCGGCCGCCCCGCTGCCGGCGTCGATTCATGCGCCAGCGCCCGCGCCGTTGGAACCGCGTAAGAAGGACGCAGCCACGCCCGTGCAACGCAAGGCGAACAGTCGCGCGGAAGCGCCGTCGCCCGTCGCGGACACGATCGACGAAAGCGGCGATGCACTCGACAGTGCGACGCGCCGCTTCATGGAGCAGCGCTTCGGACGCGACTTTTCGGCGGTGCGCATTCACACCGGGCCGCGCAGCGCGCGCGCCACCGATGCGTTGAAAGCACGCGCGTTTACCTATGGCGAGCACGTCGTGTTCGCGAGCGGCGAATATCATCCGGCCACGGAATCGGGGCGGCGTCTGCTCGCGCATGAACTGGCGCACGTCGCGCAACAGGGCGCGGCGCCGCTGCATGCGACGGCCGCATCGATGCCGATGCGCAGACAGGACGCGGCCGGCGTGGTCGCGCCGTTGAGCACGGCGCCGGCGAACACGATCGCGCGAGAATCCGCCCCCGAGCTAAAGGACGAGAAGATCAAGGTCGATGACCTGTCGCGTCTGTCCGGCCTGGAATACACCGTCACCCGCGATCCCGGAACGATCGAGGATGGTGCGATTCCCTATCAGATCAAACCGCTGTACATCCCGATCGCAAAGGGGCAGCGAGTCCTTCCCATCTATCAGGCACGCACGTCGCCGCCCGGGAAACTGTCGTCAACCGTCGAACTCAAGCCAAAGCCGCACAACGTCAACGAGCGCAACGAGACAGGTTCCGAACGCAGACGGGAGAAATGGCTCCAGCAAGTCGGCTGGACCAGCGCGAACGCGGACCAGAACTGGGCGAACGCCGGCGGCGCGACGACTTTCCCGAATCGCAACGTGAACAACGTGCCGAAGCCGTGCGACCTCGATCACATCGTGGAGTTGCAACTCGGCGGCGAGGACGACGCGCCGAATTTTCAGGTGCTCGACAGCTGTCCGAATCGATCCTCGGGATCGACGCTGAAGAATCAGGTGTATCGCATCGCCCAGAAGATCGTCGAGTATCGCGTCAGGAATGCGTACAAGGACAAGGACGTCACCCGCATCCGCATGATTTTCACCGGCGCACAGATGGGCGACTCGCCCGATACACCGTGCAAGACGAGCGGCGTGGTCGGCAAAGAAACCTGCGACAAGGGCAAGGACGCTCAAGGCGTGGTCACGCCCGCGTCGAGTTGTCTCGCAATCGAAGACTGCGCGATGAACGGCAAAGGCAGCGCGGCTGCGGCCGTGCCGGAGCAAACCGCGACCTACACCGTCAAGGCCAGCGACAGGATCAGCGTCGACTTCAAGGTGCCGCAATCGTTCAGGGACAAGCCCGATGCGCCGCCCGTCGCGCTCGACACCGGTGAAAACGTGAAGGCCGCCGGCTTCATCAAGAGCTTTCGGGCGAAAACTCTCGCGCATCCGGCGGCCAGAAAAGGCGCCAGGAGCAAACCGGCCGCTGCCCAGCCGGACACGATGACCTTCGAGGTGAGCGATGAAATCAAAAATCTCAAGGGTATCGACAAGATCGAGTTTCCGGTCAAGCCCGACAACACGCTCGAACTCGCGTTACCGAAGAAAGCCAAGGGCATTCGCATCGAATTCAAGGGGATGTCGCCAGGCGAAATCACGAGCATCAAGCCCGGCGAGGATGGCGCTGACTTCGCGGGCAACCTGAGCCCGACTATTCCCTTCCTCGGCAAACTCGGCTTCGAATACGAAGCGGGCAAGCTGTGGATCACGAAGGGACTCGATCCGAAAGAGATGAAGCTGCCGGTGCCGGGCCTCGCGATTGACCGCTCGGACGTGAAGTTCGCCTTCCTGCCGAAGCTCGAAGCCAGCGGTGGACTCGCGATGTCCTACACGCGGGCCAACAGAAAGCTGCTTGACCTGTCGCTCAACGCGAAGGCCGACGCCAACGGCTTTCTCTTCGGCGGCGACCTTCGCGCGTATCTGCCCGGTGTCGAATCGGCCAACGGCCACGTCGACTACAGCAAGGCTCAGGGCTGGTCGGGCAAGGCGGAACTCAACGTCGACGATCTCAAGAAAAAACTTAAATTCGTGACCGGTGGCAAGGCGTCAGTGAGCTTTCGCAACGATGGCAAGAGCGGCTTCGCGGTTGACGCGCAAGGCAGCGTGAATCTGAACCTGCCGCATGCCAGCGACGCCACGCTTGCTCTCGTCAATAAGGGCGGACGCTGGATTTTCAGGGGCGGCGCGACCTTCGACGTGCCGCGCCTGCACTCGGTCAGGCTGGACATCGAGTACGACGGTGAACATCTGTCGGGTGATCTGAAGGGTATTGGCTTCAAGTACAAAAAATTCGACGGCAGCATCGATCTCAGGTATCGCGACGAAAAATTTTCCGGCGCAGGCCAGGTGAAGATCGAACACGAGCGCGTCAAAGGCAAGCTCGACGTAAAGCTGACGCCAGACGAACGTTTCACAGGCAGCGGCCAGCTGACGATCCAGATCAAGGAAGGGCTGGAGGCGACCGCGGGCGTGGAGCTCGACGAGCACGAAGTGGTGCGCGTGACGGGCAAGGTTGCTTTCACCAAGCCGATCAAACTGTTCGACGCCTTCGGACACCACGCCAACATCTTCACCGCCAAAGTCGATATCCCGATTCCGGGCGCCAACATCGCGGGCGTGGGCGTCAACGCGCGGATCGAGGGTGGTCTGGAAGCGGGTTACAAAATAGGTCCCGGTGAGATTCGCAACGCCGAGGCCGAAGTCAAACTGAACCCGCTCGAGGAGAACCCGAATCTCGTCTTCAAGGCGAGTGGCCAGTTGTGGATCGGCGCTTCCGCCGAAATCAAGGGTTCGGTTACCGGCTCCATCGTGCTCAAAGCGTATGTGGCCGAAGTCGGAGGCGGACTCACGGTCAGCGCGAGCGCGCTGCTGAACGGCGACGTGTCGTCCACTGTGGAACTCAACTACGCGGACGCACGCTACTGGGCCGAAGCCGATTTCTCCGCGTCGATCGGACTCGCGATCCTGCTTGCGCTGGAGGCCTCGGTGCACGCATCCGCGGGCTTCGGTCCGTTCAAGGTCGGCACGGAGTATCGCTGGACGCTCGCGCAGAAAAAGTTCGACACGGGTCTGCAACTCGGCGTCAAGCTCAAAAAGAAGCTCAAGTACAGCTCGGACAAGAGCTTCGAAATTCCGAGCCCGTCCGACATCGAGATCACAAAGCCCGACATTAACCCCGGACGGCTCATCGACGACGTCTTCAAGGCGAGCGATCAGGACAAAAAGGAGAAACCGCAATGACACAGCCCTTACCGCATGTGCTGAAAGCGGGCATCGTGCTGGTCGATCCAGTCAGCGGCACGGTGTCGCGCGTCATCAGCATGCAGTACAACCCCGATTCGGTCACGCGCACGCTGCAAGTTCAGGGCATCGGCGAAAGCGGCGACCGCTCCGAAGCGCTACGCCTCAAAGGACCAGCGATCGAAACCTTCCGGCTCGACGCCGAGCTCGACGCCACCGACCAGCTCGAGTTCCCCGACAGCAACCCGGACGTCGTCGCGCTGGGCCTGCATCCACAGATCGCGGCACTCGAATCGGTGCTGAATCCGACCTCAGTGGAACTCGTCAACCAGAACACGCTCGCGCAGGCGGGCACGCTCGAAATCGCGCCGAGCGAGGCGCCGCTCACGCTGTTCGTGTGGAGCGCGCAGCGCGTGGTGCCGGTGCGCATCACGGAATTCAGCGTGACCGAAGAAGCCTTCGACACGTCCCTCAATCCGATCCGCGCGCGGCTTTCGCTCGGCATGCGCACGCTGTCGGTAGACGACCTGCCGTTCACGCATCGCGGCAGCGCGATCTTCCTCAACTATCTGCAGGCGAAGGAACGGCTGTCGGCGAAAGCGCCCTCGCCCGCGCTGTCCGCGCTCGGCATTGGAGAAATCGGATGAGCGCCGCCGCCGACACGCTCAAGACCCTCGAATCGATCCTGCAAGGCTCGGCGGCGGGCCCGCAGACCTTCGCGCCCAACAGCCGCTACTACGGCCTGCCGACGCTCACCGTGACGCTCCCCGACGGCCGCACCGTCGCGTGCGTGGCGCGCCGCTTCGTGCCGCCGCCGGAGCGCTTCGCGCCGTTGCAGCATCACACGGTCGCGCAGGGCGAGCGCATCGACAATCTGGCGTTCCAGTACTTCAACGACCCGCTGCAATACTGGCGCATCTGCGACGCGAACCGCGCGATGTATCCCGCCGATCTCACGCGCACCATCGGCAGCGTGCTGCGCATCACGCTGCCGGAGCACGTGCCGGCGCCCGGCGGAGGCGTGTGATGCTCAACGGCGGCATTCATCTGTCGATGCTGATCGGCCCCGCGGTGGCCACGCCCGCGCCCGCCGACGTGATGGATGCGCTCGACGCCGTGCAGGTCACCACGTCGTCGCAACTCGGCGCGTTCCAGCTCACGTTCAAGGCGGGCCGCACGTCGAGTCTGATCGCGTCGCGCGTGCCGGCCGGCTTTTTCGATCCGATCATCACGCGGGTGATTCTGATCGTCACCGTCAACGGGCAGCCGAACGTGATCATGGACGGCGTCGTCACGCGCCAGGAATTGAGCCCGAGCAACGCGGTCGGCCAGTCGACGCTCACCATCACCGGCGAAGACCTCAGCCGGATGATGGATCTGGTCGAAATGCCGTTCATGCGCTATCCCGGCATGCCGATCTCCGCGCGCGTGCTGTTGTTGCTCGCCAAATACGCGGTGCTTGGCATGGCGCCGCTCGTGATTCCGCCGCTGCTGCCCGACATCACGCTGCCGATCGACAAGATCCCGACACAATCCGGCACCGATCTCGCGTACGTGAAGCAGCTTGCCGAGCAATGCGGCTTTGTGTTCTACATCGAACCGGGGCCGGCGGCGGGCAGCAGCATCGCGTACTTCGGGCCGGATATCCGCATTCCCGATCCGCAGCCCGCGCTCACCGTCGACATGGACGCCGCGTCCAATGTCGAGACGCTCAGCTTCAGCCTCGACGGCACCGCGAAGAAGATCACGGTGATCACCGTGCTCGATCCGCTGACCGGCAAGATTCCGATTCCCGTGCCGGTGCCGAACCTCAGCGCGCTGCGCCCGCCGATGGGACTGCGCCCGGCGCTGCCCGCCAAGGTCGAGTTCGGCGACGGCACAGGCGGGCTCTCGCTCGCCGACGCCGCCAACCGCGCGCTTGGCATCGTGCTGAAGGCGAACGATTCGATCACCGGCACCGGCACGCTCGACGTGCTGCGCTACGGCCGCGTGCTGCGCTCGCGCATGATGGTCGGCGTACGCGGCGCGGGTATCGCGTACGACGGGCTCTACTACGTGAACTCCGTCACGCATTCGCTTAAGCGCGGCGAATACAAGCAGAACTTCAATCTGTCGCGCGACGGCCTCGTCGCGAACGTCTCGGGAGTGAGTCCATGACGCTTTCGGTCAGCTCCGCGCTTGCGCGCAATTTCTACGGCAAGTATCGCGGCACGGTCTTGAACAACGTCGATCCGGAGCGGCGCGGACGGCTAACGCTGCTGGTGTCCGATGTCACCGGAGAGACGCCGACCAACTGGGCCGAGCCAGTCGTGCCGCTGGCCGGCCCGACCGGCCTGCCGATGGGCATGTACGTGGTCCCGCCGATCGGCGCGGCAGTGTGGGTCGAGTTCGAGCAAGGCGACGCCGAGAAGCCGATCTGGGTCGGCTGCCGCTGGGGCTCGTCCGCCGACGTTCCGCTGTCCGCGACGATCGGGCTGCCCGCGTCGCCGAACATCTGCATGCAGACGCTGGGGCAGCACATGCTGATGCTCAGCGATATGGTGCCTTCGCCCGAGACGGGCGGCATCGTGCTCAAGAGCCTCACGGGCGCGAAGATCGTCGTCAACGACATGGGCATCTTTATCGACAACGGCAAGGGCGCGTCGATCACGCTGACCGCGAACATGGTCAACGTTAATCTCGGCGCGCTGGTGGTGACCTGAAGGAGACGCTGATGCCCGGACCCATTCTGCACGCCGGCGCGACCGTGATGTGCGCGCACGGCGGCCAGGCTACACCGACCGCGCCGGTGGGCCGCGTGCTGGTGGGCGGTCAGCCGGTCGCGACGATCGCCGCACCTTATGCCGTCGCGGGCTGCGGCCTCACCGGCACGTCCCCGTGCGCGACCGGCCAGTGGGTGGTCGGCGCGACACGCGTTTTCGCGCTCGGGCAGCCGCTCGCGATCCAGTCGGGCGTATCGGTCTGCGCGCCGACCGGTTCGCCGATGATGCCGGTCGTTGCGCAGGCGCGGGCGCTCGCCACTTGAGCGCGGACCCGATGACGCCCGTCGCATCGCGGAGGCCAACGTGAACCTGATCTTTCCCTATCAGTTCGATCATCGCGGACGCACCGGCGCGAGCGTCGACGACACGCATATCCGCGACCTGATCGAACAGGTGCTGTTCACGAGGCCCGGCGAGCGCGTGATGCTGCCCGAGTTCGGCAGCGGCGTCGCGCAGCTCGTGCTGGCGCCCAACGCGCTCGAACTGGCGAGTGCGACGCGCCTGCTGATCCAGAGCGCGCTGCAACGCTGGCTCGGCGAGCTGATCGTCGTGCAGGACGTGAGCGTCGAGCCAAATGGCGCGACGCTCTTCATCACCGTCACGTGGCGCGCGGTGCAGGACTCGCAATGGCAGACACAGTCGTTCCCGCATCCGATGGGGAGCGCGCAATGAAGTACCGCTGCTGCCACGAACAGCGCCGCCTGAAAGTGAGCGAGGACCCAACGCTCAACGGCATCGACTATCTGGAGGTGATCGACCACGATCTCGCGCACGACGACCCGTTGCGTCAGCGCACGCTGCTCGTGCACTTCTTCAAGCCGCTGCCCACCGGCAAGAAGGCGCTCACAGCGGCGAACGTGCGCATCGACGGCGGCGAGCGCATTCGCGACGTCAAAGTGTTGTGGGCCGCCGCTGCGTCGCCCGAGCCGACGCAGCTCGTCGCGCCCGATCCGCCTGACACGGCCGCCGCGGAAGCGCCGACACTCGCGCTCGTGAATCGACTCGAGGATGGTCCGGGTACGCTCGTCGTGCGCACCGACGAGGCCGGCGATTTTTCCACGTACACGCTGCGCCTGGTCGCCTCGCCAGACAGCGACGCCCCGCCCGAAGGCTTCGATCCGTGCCTGCAGGAAGTCGCATTCGCGTTCAAGGCGCAGTGCCCGTCGGATTTCGATTGCGCGCCGCCTCGCACCTGCGTGCCACAAACGGACGAGCCGCCCGAAATCGACTATCTCGCGAAGGACTATCCCGGCTTCAGGCGTCTGATTCTCGACCGCCTGTCGCAACTCGTGCCGCAGTGGCGCAAGAGCAGCGAGGCGGATATGGGTGTGGCCGTCGCGGAGTTGCTCGCGTATGTCTGCGACCATCTGAGCTATCAGCAGGACGCGGTCGCGACCGAGGCGTATCTGAATACCGCGCGGCGGCGCGTGTCGCTGCGCCGGCACGCGGTGCTGGTCGACTATCCGATGCACGACGGCTGCAATGCGCGCGCGTGGGTGCAGGTACAGACCTCGGCGGACAGTCTGTCACTGTCGCTTGCGGGTCTGCGTTTCCTCACGCAATGCGGCGACTTCGATCCGGAAATCGCGCCCGGCCCGAAGCTCGAAGCGGCGATGCGCGCCAGCCCGCTCGTCTTCGAGGCGATGCTCGATCCGCGCTTGCGCAACGGCGCCAATGCCGACGAATATCGCCAGTCGCTGTACGCGGCGCACAACGAGATGCGCTTCTACACATGGGACGACGAAAGCTGCTGTCTTCAGCAGGGTGCGACGCGCGCGACGCTCAAGGGCGCGTTCCCCGCGCTGGCGAAGGGCGACGTGCTCGTGCTGGAAGAACGCGTTGGCCCGCTGACGGGCGAGCCCGGCGATGCGGATCCGTCGCATCGTCACGCCGTGCGTCTCACCGGCGCGCAGACCCGCGACGATCCGCTCGGCGGGCAAGCAATCACGGAGATCAGCTGGGCGTCCGCGGACGCGCTGCCCTTTTCGCTCTGTGTAAGCGGCGATAACCACGGCAAGATGACTTATCTCGACAATATCGGCGTCGCGCGCGGCAACATCGTGCTGGTTGATCATGGCCGCACGATCACCTCCGGAGATCCAGGCCAAACGCTTGACGCCGAGAAGCTCGGCACAGTGCCGCAACCGTCGCTGATCAACGTGGCCGCATGCTGCGTCGATCCGTGCAAGCCGCCGCCGCCCGATGCGATCCCGCCGCGCTATCGGCCGGTTCTCGCGAAACGGCCGCTCACGCAGGCGGCCGGCCAATTCGTCGACGCCGCGGGCGGCCTCAAAGGCACGCAGCCGTACCCGTTCGATTCGTTCGGTCCGGCTGCACACGCGATCGATGCCGATATGCGCAATGTCGTGCCGCAGCTCGATCTGACCAGCGTGTACAAGGGCACGACGAATTCATGGAGCGCGCGACGCAATCTGTTCGGCAGCAAGGCGAACGACCACGACTTCGTCGTCGAGGTGGACGAAGCCGGCGACGCTGCGCTGCGCTTCGGCGACAACACGCTCGGCATGCGCCCGGAAAGCACGACCGCGTTCTCGGCGTCGTACCGCATCGGCAACGGCGCGGCGGGCAACGTCGGGCCTGAGAGTATCGCGCACATTGTCGGCGCGACGGGCGCGATTCTCGGTGTGCGCAATCCGTGCGCGGCGCGCGGTGGCGTCGATGCCGAAGACGCGGCGAGCGTGCGCCGTCACGCGCCCCAGGCGTTCCGCACGCAGCAGCGCGCGGTCACGCTCGACGACTACGCGCGCGTCGCCGGCCGGGATACACGCGTGCAGCGCGCGGCCGCGTCGATGCGCTGGACCGGAAGCTGGTACACGGTCTTTCTGACCGTCGATCCGGTCGCAGGTGCGCAGGCGTCCGACGTCAAGGCCGGATTGCCCGGCGAGGTCGATCCATACCGGATGGCGGGCGTCGATCTCGAATGCAACGATCCGCATTACGTATCGCTGCAGATCGGGCTGCACGTCTGCGTGATGGACGACTATTTCCGCAGCGAGGTGCGCCGTCAGTTGATGCTGCTGTTCAGCAACCGCGCGTTGCCCGACCGCAAGCGCGCGCTGTTTCACCCGGACAACTACACGTTCGGCCAGAGCGTCTTCATGAGCCAGCTCTACGAAGCCGCGCACAACGTGCCGGGCGTCGCGGCGGTGCAGGTCACGAAGTTCCAGCGCCAGGGCACCGACGACCCGAGCTGGCTGATGCGCGGCGAGTTTCCGATCGGTCCGTTCGAGATCGCGCGTATGGACAACGATCCGAACTATCCCGAGCACGGCGTGCTCGAGCTCGACATCCACGGGGGCAAATGATGACCACCGACGCCGACGATTGCAGCTGCTGCGCGGGCATCGGCGTTGAAACGCCGCAGACCGTCGGCAACGCGCCGGGCTTGCGCCACGTCGCCTATCGGATCGGTACGCAACCGGATTTCAAATCGAGCCTGCTGGCGCGCCTGTCGAGCAGCGATTATCCCGCGCTCGGCGCCCTCACCGCTCGTACCGACGACGACTGGACCCTCGCGCTGTGCGACGCGTTCGCGTGCGCGGCCGACGTGCTCACGTTCTACCAGGAGCGGCTCGTCAATGAAGCGTTTCTGCGCACGGCGAATGAGCATCGGTCGCTGATCGAGCTGGCGCGGTTGATCGGCTACCGCCCCGCGCCAGGCGTCGCCGCAAGCACGCGCGTCGCCTTCACGCTGGAGACGTCGCCCGGTCAACCGGCGCTCGCCGCGCGGCCCGTCGTGATTCCGGCCGGCACGCGCATGCAGAGCGTGCCCGATCCGGGGCAGACCGCGCAGACCTTCGAGACGGTCGAGGACATTCGGGGGCGCGTCGAATGGAACGCGCTGCCCGCGCAAACCGGCATGCTGCCCGCGCTGTCGCAGGGCGTCACGGATGTCTATGTGGCGGGCACCCATCTGCAGATCCAGCCCGGCGACACGATCGCACTGATCGCGTCGGACCGCTACGCGAGTAGCACCGACAGCGGCCTCTATACCGTGCTGCGGCTCAATGACGTGGAAGAGGACACGGCGCGCGGCATCACGCGGCTCGCGTGGACGAACGCGCTCGATGCGAAGTGGAGTTCGCCGCCTGCGGCGATCGCGCGCGTTTGTGTGTTTCGCCAGCGCGCATCGCTGTTCGGCGCCGCGGCGCCCAATGCGAACCTCGTGTTCAAGCCCGGCACCGGACTTTTCAACCGCGATGAGCCACCGCCGTACGAATGGCGAGACTTCCAGTTGGGCGAGCATGGTCCGATCGATCTCGACGGGCTATATCCGAAGATCGTCGATCAGAGCTGGATTGTGCTCCGCCATGACGTCGGACTGACGATATACAGCGACCTGGTGACCAAGGGGCAGCTGCTCGCCGAGATCACGCAGATTCAGGACAAGGTTGCCGCCGCCGTCCTGAAAGACGATCTGAAGCCGGTGTCCAGCTCCAGATTCGTCGCCGCGCCGCACACGTATCTGCTGCGCGTGCGACAGGTGCAGGAAGTCGCGCGCAGCGACTTCGCGCTGTCCGCGAAAGTCAGCCGCATCACGCCGCAATTCGCCGACGGGCTGTCCAGCGTTCCGTTGCGCAGCACGATCGTGTTCGCGCAGAGCGATGAGTTCACGCCCGTCGCGCGCCCGATCCGCGAACCGGTGTCGGGCAGCACGCTGACGCTCGGTGTCAGTGAGCCGGATCTCGCGCCCGGCCAGGCGCTCGCTGTGACGGGCAAGCTGCAGCGCGTCGCGTTTCCGGTCGACACCGGCGGCATCGAATTCATCGGCAGCACGCGCAAGCCGGTCTCCGGCGAATCGTTCCGGCTGCTCGCGCCGGCGCGCATGCAGGCAGTGCGCACGCTCAGGCATGACCCGACTTACGGCTTCCTGATACCGGTCGTCGAAATTACCTGGCGCTGGTCCCTGCTCGACGATGACGGCAATACCGTCGGCGTGAAGACACCGACCGCCATGCTCGTCTATATCGATGCGCTTAGCAGCGACCTGCCGGTGAGCGAAGTCGTATTGATCGACGATGCGCCGGATGCGGTCGTCGCGACGTCCGGACTCACGACGCTGCGCCTGAAGGCCGCGCTCGCGCACTGCTACGACCGCCTGAGCTTCGCGGTCAACGCCAACGTCGCCGTTGCGACGCAGGGTGAAACCGTCAACGAGATCGCGGGCAGCGGTAATGCAGCGCTTGCGAACCAGACGTTCCAGTTGCGCCAGTTACCGCTGACCTATGTGTCGAGTGCGAGCGCCGCCAACGGCGCGCAAGCGACGCTGCAGGTGCGTGTCAATGACCTGCTGTGGACGGAGGCGGCGTCGCTCTATGCGCAGCCGCCGAACGCACACGTCTACGCGCTCGAACGCGACGAGAACGCGGTGACCACGCTGCGTTTCGGCGACGGCATCGAAGGCGCGCGTCTGCCGGGCGGACAGAACAACGTGCGGCTGCGATATCGCAAGGGCCTCGGCGTCGCGGGCAATCTGCGCACCGGCCAGCTCACGACGCTGCTCACACGGCCGCTCGGTGTGCGTTCCGTGATCAATGCAAACGATGCGACCGGCGGCCAGGACCCGGAAGCGCCCGAGGCAACGCGCAGCAATGCGCCGCTGCCGATTCTCACGCTCGAGCGCGCGGTGTCCGCCGCCGACTACGCGAACTACGCGCGCAGCTTCGCGGGCATCGCTCGCGCGTGTGCGTTATGGATCGGCAGCGGGTTCGCGCGCGGCGTGTATCTGACGGTGGCCGGTCCGGACGGCCGCGCCGTCGCGACGGACAGCGACACCTATGCGAATCTCGTTGACAGCCTGCGCCGCCACGGCGACCCGCTGATTCCGATTCGCGTGCAGACCTATACGAACACGACCTTCACGCTGAAGCTCGCGCTGCGACTCACCGGCGATGCCGATCCCGACCTCGTGCCGCAAGCGGTGCTCGCGGCGCTGCGCCAGGCGTTCTCGTTCGACGCGCGCGACTTCGGCCAGAGCGTCACGCTCGACGAGCTCTATGCGGTGATCCAGCATGTCGAAGGCGTGCTCGCCGCGGATATCTCGCAGTTGTACACGATGCGCACCGGCCCCGTCGCGCCGCAGCCCGCCGCGAAGCTCGCCGCTCTGCTGCCGTCGCTGCAGGCGGACGGCACCGTCAGCGCGGCCGAATTGCTGACGCTCGACGCGGCGCCGATCGACATCGGCGTCATGCAATGAACGCCGCGGAGACAACGCCATGAGCGTGAGCACACACGACATCGCCGCCTTGCTGCCCGCCGTGCTGCGCGTGCGCGACGCCGCGCTCGGCGAGTTCTCGCTGGGTGTGCTCGACGCGGACGACCGCGCCGAGTACATCCGCCTGAAATCCGCGATCGACAAAGGCGTCGCGACGAAGAAGGACCAGGACGACTGGTGGCAGTTGCGCGAGAAAGGCATGGCCGGTCCGCTAGTCAGCGCGATCGCGCTGTTCGCCGGGCAACTCGCCGCGCTCGCCGAAAATATCGAGCAGCTTTACGACGACCAGTTTATCGAGACCTGCGCCGGCTGGGCCGTGCCGTATATCGGAGACTTGATCGGCTATCGCGTGCTGCACGGCGTGGCGCCGAAGATCGCGAGCCCGCGCGCGGAAGTCGCGCATACGATCGGCTATCGGCGCCGCAAGGGCACGGTCGCCGTGCTGGAGCAACTGGCACGCGACGTCACCGGCTGGAACGCGACGGCCGTCGAGTTTTTCCAGCATCTGATCGTCACGCAGTATCTGAATCACCTGCGGCCGTTCTGCGCCGCGACACCCGACTTGCGGCAGTGGGAGCCGCTGGAGCGCATCGGCAGCGCATTCGACACGGTGATGCGCACGCCCGACGTGCGGCGTATCGCGAGCGGGCGCGGCCGCTTCAACATTCCGAACGTCGGCCTGTTTCTGTGGAGCCTCGACGCGTACACGCTCAGCCACTCGCCAGCGGTCGCGGAAGATGCGCGGCGGCTGCGCTTTCATCCGCTGGGCATCGATCAGCCGCTCTACACGCGGCCCCGTCCGCGCGACGATTTCGACGGCCTGTCGACGCCATTCGACGTGCCCGAGCCGATCAGCCGGCGCGTGCTGAATGCGCGTCTGCGCGATTACTACGACAGCGTGAACGATCAGGAGCCGAGCCTGCATCTTTACGAACTGAAGGCTGGCGACGCGCTGCCCGATGCGGTGGATATCAGCCGCATCCACATCTGCAATCTGAGCGACAGCGGCGCAACGTGGGCGCATCTGCCGACGACCAACGCGCAATACGCGATCGATCCGGTGCTCGGCCGCATTGCGACGCCGCCGGACCTGCCTGCGACGACGCGCGTGCTGGTCGATTTCTGCTACGGCTTCGGCGCGGATCTGGGCGGCGGCGAATACGACCGCAGCGCCGACGTGATCGACGATCCGCCCGACGACGATGCGCCGCCGCCCGTGCATCTAAGCGTGCCCGGCGAATTCGCGCATATTCAGGACGCGCTCGACAAGCTGCAGGCGACCGGCGGCGTGATCGAAATTGGCGACAGCGGGCGATACGAGGAAACGCTGTCGATCAGCGTGCCGGCAAAGGGCAAGCTCGTGTTGCGTGCCGTCGACCGGCATCGCCCGACGCTCGTTCTGAAAGGCGATCTGACCGTGTCCGGCGCAGCGGAATCGAAGGTCGAGTTGCACGGGCTGTTGATCGCGGGCCATCCGATTGTCGCCCGCAACGACGGTGGCAACGCGCTCGAAGCGCTGACCATCGCGCATTGCACGCTCGTGCCGGGGCTCACGCTGCAGCCGGACGCGGCGCCGGTCAGCGCCGGCGCGGCGAGCGTTGTCGTCGGGGTCGGCGGCGTGAACGTGACGCTCGCGCGTTCGATCGTCGGCAGGCTGGACGTCGACGCGCAAAGCCTCGTATGCGCCACTGACACGATTATCGACGCCACCGCGCCGGAACGCGTCGCGTATGCGGTCGGTGTTGACGAGACGGCCGGCGCGCCGCTGCGACTCGAGCGCTGCACGGTGATCGGCAAGGTGCACGCGCGCAGCCTGCCGCTCGTCAGCAACACGATCCTGCTGGCGCGCGATCCGGAAGCGCTGTGGCACGCGCCCGTGATCGCCGAGCGGCTGCAGGAAGGCTGCGTGCGGTTCAGCTATGTGCCGCCGGCCGCGCGCGTGCCGATGCGTTATCGCTGCCTGCCGGAGATCGCGCCGAGCGCCGCGCTCGCTGTCCCGAACTTCACTTCGCTGCGCTACGGCACGCCGGGTTATGGGCAACTCGCAGCATCGTCGGGTGCGTGGCTGCTGCAAGGCGCCGACGACGAATGCCAGCCCGGCGCATTTAACTTCCTGTCCGGCATGCAGCGCGAGACGAACCTGCGCGTGCGGCTCGCGGAGTATCTGCGTATCGGGCTCGAAGCTGGCATCTTTTACGAAAACTGATCCGTCGACAGGCGGCCAGGGAGCAAAGCATGAATGGCGACTTCAGCCGTTGGCCTTTCGAGCCCGAGTGCGACTATCGCGGCGTGCGCCTGCAACAGGGGCGTCCGCTTGGCGACTGGGACTGGAACGAACTGGTCGAGGAAACCTTCCGGCTCGCGCAGGCCACTTCGCTCGACACCTTCGGTGGCGCGGCGGTCGTGCCGCTCAATACGCAGGACGCGTTCAAGCTCACCTGGAGCGGCCCGACGCTGATGATCGGACGCGGCCGCATGTATGTGGACGGCCTGCTCGTCGAGAATCACGGCACCGGCGCCGACAGCTGGGACGCCGCGCTCGCTGAAAGCGCCGGCGCCGACCCGACGCCCTATGAGCAGCAACCGTATTTACTCGACCCGCCGCCGCTGCCGGAAGGCGGTCCGCATCTCGTGTATCTCGATGTGTGGAAGCGCGAGGTGAATCAGTTTCAGGCGCCGGCGTTAGTCGAGAAGGCGCTCGGCGTCGATACGACCACGCGCATCCAGACCGTGTGGCAACTGAAGGTGCTCGACCTGAGCAACGCCGAGTCGCGTGAGCTTGACTGCACGTCGAACATCGACGCGTGGGAAACGCTGATCGCGCCTTCGGCTGGGCGGCTTAGCACACTCACCGCGAAATACGCATCCGACGATCCGTGCATCCTGCCGCCCGCGGGCGGTTACACGGGCCTCGAAAACCAGTTGTATCGCATCGAGATTCATCAGGGCGGCGTGCCCGGCAAGGCGAACTTCAAATGGTCGCGCGAGAATGCATCGATCGAGGCGCGCGTGCTGAGCTTCGTGAACGCGACGAGTTTCATTGTCGACAGTCTGGGAAAGGATGACTTCAAGTCATTCAAACCGGGCGACTGGATCGAACTGACCGACAACCGCCGCGAACTTGCGAATGAACCGGGCACGATGCTCAGAATCGCCGATGGCGGCGTGTTTCACGATACGCGCAAGATCGTCGTCGAAGCGCCGCCCGCCCCGGTCGCGCTGCCCGCCGGCACGCCGGACGCAGCGCTATGCACACGCATCCGTCGCTGGGACCAGGCTGGCAAGATCCTGCGCGCCGACACCACGCCGCCCACCACGCTCGGCGATGTCGATACCAGCCAGGGTGTGATTGCCGTGCCGGCGGATAACAAGACGGCCATCGCGCTGGAGAACGGCATCGCGGTCAGTTTCGATGTGGCGAAGGCCGGCGGCGAGTTCAAGGCGGGCGACTACTGGTTGTTCGCGGCACGCTCGGTCGATGCGAGCATTGAAGTGCTCGACCACGCGCCGCCGCGTGGCATTCACCACCATTACGCGCGGATCGGCATCGTCGATGACGGCACTACGAGGTCAGACTGCCGGCAGTTCTGGCCACCCGCCACCGCGCAGCAGCCGCCCCCGCCCGCCGTCATCGATCACTGCGCGTGCACTGAGTGCGTGAGCCCGCGCGACGCCGCGAAGCTGCAGGACGTGATCCTCGCGATACGGAAAAAGGGCAATGGCGGCACGATCTGTCTCGAGGCCGGCGACTACGAGCTGGAAAGAACGATCGTGATTCCGGCGGGCAAGCCGATTACGCTGCGTGGGCAAGGCGATGCGACGCGGCTCATCGCAAGCTCGCCATTTGCATTCGTCGTGATCGGCGCGCAAAACGTATCGTTCGAGCGCCTCGCGATGCAGGCGATCGTGCGCCCCGCTCGCGATGACAACGCAACGAGCGGCGCGAGCATCCTGCTCTACGACAGTCAGCACATCCGCATCGACGATCTGAGCTTCGACGCGCAGTCCGTCGAAGAGCGAGGTTCCGTGCCGACTAGCTTTGCGGCGCTGGCCTGCGCCACGTCGCGGCTCGGCGTGCCCGACGGGGAGATCCCCGCCGCGAGCACGATCGACGACATTCGCATGTCGAACTGCCGTGCGCGCACGCCGACTGGCATCGTCTGCCTCGCGTTCGTCGAGCCCGCTGCCGATGTAAAGGAAGCGCTGAAGCAGTTGCAGGCAGAACGCGTGGTATTGCGCGAAGGCCCGGTCAATCTCGATGCGTTCGACATCGACGACAATCAGTTCAACTGCGCCGCGCAAGCGATCTCGCTTCAATCGACGGCGCCGGTAGACGCTCATCCGCTCGTGCACGTGCGGCGCAACCGCATTGTCGGGAGTGCGGACGTGGCAGTGTCGATCATGGGTACCCGCACCAGCGAGGTCTTTGCCAGCACGAACAGCGCCTATGCGGAAATCGCCGGCAATACGATCGATCAGTGCGGCCTGGCCGTAAACGTAGCGGGCTATGAAGGCGGCGGCTTCGACATCGTCGGTAACACGTTCACCCAGTGCGGCAAGAACGCCGGCGTGCAGTGCCTGCAAGCGCAATGGGTGCAAGCCGTCACGATCGCGGACAACTACCTGGACTTCATCGGTCAGGGTCCGAAGACCGGCGCCATGGCAGCCGTGCTGATCGACAGTTGCCTGACGGTGCAGATCAGCCGCAACAAGATGTTCAATATCGGACCGCAAAAGCTGCCCGACATCGACGGCACAAAAGTCACCGCGATAGCGATCATACGGGCGCTCGGCGCGGTCGATGTCAGCGGCAATCTCATCACACAGGGCGTCACCGCAGCGTCAGCAGAGGGCAATGCGCCGGCCTGGTGCGGCATTCACATCGAGGGCATCGGGAGGCAAGCTGACGGCCCGGCGACGGACGCCACGTCGCCTTGCGCGGCCAATGTGCACTCGAACCAGATCGGCGCGCGGCTCAACGCGATTGCTGCGCTGGTCGAAAATATCGATACCTTCCACTACTGCAACAACCAGTCGACGATCTTGCGAAGGTTCGAAGTGGACTCGGAGCGCTATGCCGACGTCGTCGTCACCGCGACATCGCTGATTGTGAACAACAACACAATCAAGGGATCGAGAAGGCTTTCCGCATTGCTCACCAACAAGCCCGTGGATGAAAATCCCGGCGCGGTGATCGGCAACGTCAGCACCGGCAGTATCGTGCTGAACGGCAAGACAGTCAGCGCGCTCAACTACAAAACATCGTTGTGACGCGCGCCGCGGCGGACTGGAGCAATGCGCAATGGAACGCGCAAAGTCAATAAACTTTGCACACCTCGAAGCCCTACAGTTTCCTTATATTTTTCATATACTGGCCTACAGGAACGGCGCGAGCATCGGCTCGCGTCTTCGAGTCAATTGCCTGACGGCCAGTGCATGGAGACGCAAGCCATGTGGCCGGGAATCGCGAGGTTCGGTCATGAGGCAGTCGATTCGTCACGGTTCGTCACAACCCGCGCGCGACCTTGAACCAAGGTCCGATGGCAGTAACCTGATCGGACAGTCGCCCGCGTTCCTGCACGCGATGGAACTGATCCGCAAGTCCGCACAATGCGGCGCCACGGTGCTGATAGAAGGCGAAACCGGCACCGGCAAGGAACTGGCCGCGCGCGCGATCCATTACATGAGCGCGCGCCACGATGCGCCCTTCATTCCAATCAACTGTGGAGCGATTCCCGATCATCTGCTCGAGAGCGAGCTCTACGGGCACGAGCGCGGCGCGTTCACCGATGCGCGCGAAGCGTCAGTGGGACTCGTCGCGCAGGCGGACGGCGGATCGCTTCTGCTCGATGAAATCGAGGCGATGAGCCCGCGGGCGCAGATCGTGCTGTTACGGTTTTTGCAGGATCATCATTACCGGATGGTCGGAGGCAAGGTGAACCGTCGCGCGAATATACGCGTGATCGCATCGAGCAATGCCGATGTCGAGGCACTTACGCGCACGGGAAGTTTTCGCAGCGATCTGTATTTCAGACTGAACGTACTCGCAATTCGCTTGCCGAGTCTGCGCGAGCGCGACGGCGATGCCGTTCTGCTCGCGCGCGAATTCTGCCGGCGTCTTTCCGAGCGATACGAGCAGCCGCTGAAGGAACTGCATGACGACACGATCGCATTTTTGCAAAGCTATGCGTGGCCGGGCAACGTGCGCGAACTGGAGAACATGATTCATCGCGAATACGTGTTCGGTAGCGGGCCGTTCATCCGGCTTACCCACGCGAGCCGGCATCGTCTCGAGCAGACGGCATGGCTGGATGCGCGGCCGCAGGACTTCAAGAGCGCGAAGGCCGCGGCGGTCAGGCAGTTCGAGCGGACCTATCTGCACGACGTGCTGTCGCGCACCGGCGGCAATATCAGCGCGGCCGCGCGCATGGCGGGCAAGGAGCGCAGCGCGTTCTGCCGGCTCATCAGGAAACATGCGGGTTGATTCGCACCCGATTGTGACTCACGAACCATGATCCGGTTGCGTTTAAAGCAAACACACCATCACCGCCTCCCCTACCCGTCACTTTTCCGTCGTCAGCATGCTATGCGCGACGATGCGACTCAGAAATTCAATCGCATGCGCCCGCGTGCCCATCGGCGCCAGCACCTGGTGCGGGTCGAGCCCGAAACGGCGCGCATTGCCGGCGACCAGACTCATCTGCAGATCGTTGAGCGACTCGCTCAATGACAGATGCGTGAAGCGACCGGAAGGCTCGGCAATGTCCGGTTTGTCTTCGCGTGGCACGTCGAGCGTCAGCACCTGCGCGAGCGTCGGCGCGTTTGCGATGCGCGCGCTCGGCAGCATCCGGTCTGCGGTCCAGCATCTGACAGGCGACTGGGCGCAGTCGCTGCGCATTGGCTTCGCAATCTTCGTGGTGTGCCTCGCGATCGCTCTCATGCTCGCATGGTGGCGCGTTCATGCGGCGCCGAAAGAAGTGGAACCGGTCGAAGTAACGGCCGCACACTGAAGGTGGGGCCGGCGGGTCGTCTCACGTGGCGCTGAGCAATCTCAGCCGGCCCGCGCGCATTGCTGGCTGAACGGCACGGTAAACCGGAAGTCCGCCCCTTTGGGCTCGCGCGGCGCCGCCCACAAACGCCCACGATGCGCTTCCACAATCGAACGGCAGATCGGCAGCCCCATCCCCATACCGTATGACTTGGTCGTGAACATCGGCTCGAACAAGCGCTTGACGACAGCTTGCGACAGCCCGCTTCCGTTATCTTCGACCGACACCACCGCATGCGCTTCGTCAAAAGGCCGCGACGAGATCGTCAACACCCGTTCCTGGTCCTGCACCTCAGTCATGGCCTCAATGCCGTTGCGAATCAGATTCAATAGAACCTGCTGCAGTTGCACGCGATCGCCAAGCACGAGCCGCTCCTTCAGCCTCAGACCACCGGCATTGACCGATACCCCTTCGCGTTTGATTTCACCGCCCAATACCACCAGCACCTCAGCGATCGCATCGTCGATATCGACGTCGGTCAGGTTCGGACCGGACTTCCTCGCGAGCGACCTCAGACCCGACACCACGTCGGCCGCGCGCCGCCCGTCCTGAACGACCCGCGCGAGTGACGCCTCCGCTTCATCGAGCGCAGGCTGGCTTCTCCTCAGCCATCTGAGGCCGGCCTCGGCGTTGGTGACGACGCCGGCGAGCGGCTGGTTGATCTCATGCACGATCGACGCCGCCAGTTCGCCCATGGTCGCCAGACGCAGCGCACGCGCCAATTCTTCCTGAGTGTCGCGCAACGCTTCTTCTGCCTGCTTGCGTTCGGTGACATCCATCGTTACGCCGACATACTGCAGACCATCCGGCGCGCGTTGATCGAGCTGGCTCATGGTCTGAAGGTGCTTGATCGTTCCGTCCGGCAGCAGGATCCGGAATTCATAGTTGTACGGCTTCCCGTCACGTACTGCGTCGGCTAAGGCCTGCTCGATCCGCGGTCGATCCTCCGGATGGATACGCGACAGATGACCCGCGGTGGTGAGCTGATAGTCAGGCTCCCTGCCGTAGATGCGATAGAGCTCCGCGGAGCCTTCGATCAGTCCCGTGCGGAAGTTCGTTCTGAATGTGCCCGCGTGGCTGATCTGCTGCCCAAGCGCCAGAAACGCCTCGCTCATGCGCATCGCCTCCTCCGCCTTGCGGCGTTCGGCATAAAGCTGCGCATTCTCCAGCGACGCGGCGGCCTGCGCGGCGAGCAATTTGAGTACGGCGATCCGCGCGGGCGTGAATACATGAGAGACCTGATTGTTCTCGAAGTACAGCACGCCGATCAGCCGGTTCTGCTTGATCAATGGTAGGCAGAGAATCGAACGGCACCGGGTGGATTGAAAATAGCGCTTCTCTTCGAACGCGTGCGGTTTGAGCGCATCGTCCAGCAACACAAACTGTCGAGTGCGGACCACATAGCGGATCAGCGAGACCGGCAACGTGTCGACTGTGACATTGCCACGTTGAGTCTGCACATCGATGCTGTCGCCCCGCACCCACGCCTGCGCTTCGATCTTCAGTTCCTGTTCCTGCGGCATGATCAAAACGCCCCGCTCACCGCCCGCGTGCTCGAGCGCGATCGTCATCAGCACACGCATTAACCTGTCGAGATCAATCTCCCCGGAAACGGCCTGCAACACCTTGAGCACCGTCGCCAGATCGAGCACGTCAACCGATGTGCCGATGATGCCTTCGTAGTGCGGCACGGCCTCCGCTTTCAGGTGCGGATGCAGTTCTTCGAGCTGCTTGACCTTCCCCACGGCGCCCCAGCGCGCGTAGCAGACCAGCGCCTGATGAATGTAAGTCCGGTAGATCGTATCGACGCCACGGCTTTGATAAAACCTGCCGGCGAGTTCGTTCGCGATTGCCTCGACGTGAATAAAGCCGTACTGGCGCGATAGCTGAACGGATTCTTCATAGAGCCTTTGTGCATCCAGCACGCGATTTTCTATGCGCGCCATTTCGGCCGACAACAATGCCGCACGGCACGCGAAATTCGCAGGATTCAGTTCCGCCCATACCGTCATCTGCCGGCAATGCCCGCTCAACTTCTTGAGTAGTTGAGTCCGCTGACCGGTTGCGCATGTATCGAAGTAAGCCGCCCGGTTGAGCGCACCATAGAAATGGAATTCCGCGAGTTCGAGCGTCTCGATCATCGAGTACGTCACGTCTTCGGCCTTTTGTGCCGCGTCGACACCGGACCCAAAGTCGTGCGCGAAGAACGCCTTCCGGGTCTCGCGAATCCAGTAATGGCATGCCGATATCGGCAATGCCAATTGCTGGTCCATGCGCGCATCGAGGGAATGCCTGAGGTCCAGGTATTTAACGTCCGGCCCGATTCCCTCCAGCGTGCGTATCCCGTCCAGTTCGCCTGCTAGCGCGGCGACAAAGCGCCCCGCGCCAATTTTTTCGACGAACGCGACGTTCTGCTCTGCAATCTGCCGGACTTTAGAGAGTTGCTCGCCTGCAAAAACGAGGTTCGCCACCATCACCTTCGTTCCGAAGGTTGCGGTGGTTTGGTCTCCATGTGCAGTCGCGATCCCGACCGCGCGCGTGACGACCGCGCGCGCTTCCTCGAGACCCTTCGACCACGGTAGCACCATCCCTCCAAACCATTGCAGCACTTTGGCCTGGAGGCGATTCATGTCGGTCGTCTCGACGAGATCGCAACCGAGTTTGCCAAAGCGGAACGCGCGTTGATAATCGCCGAAACGCAAACTGAGCGCGCTGGACAACGCGCTATACGCGTAACACGATGCGTCACAGCACCCGTGCTCCAACGTGATGTTGACCATCCGCACGATGATGAAGTCGCGCAGGTTCATGTCCGTCAGCACCGCGGGGCCGGCGAGTTCCGCCAGAACATCCATCACGGCGAGCCACACATCGCTCGTCATCCGCGGGAGGTCCACGAGTTGCTCGATTTCGCGAGCTCCGAGCAACTGGTGCATCCGCTCGAATTCCCGCCGCACGTCGCGGTCGGTTGGTTTCACCGGCCAGCCGATATCGACATCGCGAAGATACGCACGCCCGATTTCAACCGCACGCTCCAGCTCATCCGTCATCGCATGAAACGCGATCGCGAGGCGCGCGACCGCGGTCTTGTCCTCGAGCGTTTGCGCACGTTCGGAGAGCAATGCGAGACGGTCGCCGACAGGCGCCAGCGCACCGCTTAGAAAGCCACACTCGGCACGATAGAACTCGAGCCGGAAAATGGTCTGGAAGTTGTCCTGCCAACGGGTGTCCGGACACTGCGAGCGCGCCGCTTCGAAATAGGTCAGCGCCGATGCGAATGCCGCACCCGCTTTCGCACGCAGGCCGGCTGCCATGTTGATGGACACCGCTGCGTCTCTTTCGTCCGCGCAAGCGATCAGCGCGCTGCCGCGATTGATATGGTTAGCGATGTCGAAGATCCGCTCGCCACGTTCCTCCGGCGGTATCTTCGAGACGAGGACTTGCGCTATCCGTCGGTGCTCCGCTGCCAGTTCGGACTGTGGGATCAGCCGGTACGCAGCCTCCTGAACACGATCGTGGACGAATACATAGCCGTCCGCGGTGGTGCGCAGAATAAAGCCCGCATTGACGGCTTCCGACAGCGCGTCGTGCACGTCGCCGTTCGATTGCCCCGCAATCCATGCGAGGGTTTGCGTGTCGGTCGCATTGCCGAGACAGGCGAACCGGCTAAGTGTTTCGCGCGTGACATCGGACAGCCGGCCGAGCCGTCCGACGATCAGCTGCGCGCCATTGTCCATGTACGCTCGACCGCGGATGCGTGATAAGTCCCACGTCCAGCGCGCCGATTGATCGTCGAAGGCGATCAGGCCATCTTCGAACAGCTTCGAAATGAACTGGATCGTGAAGAAAGGATTGCCGCCGGTCCTCGTCAGGATCAGGTTCGCGAGCTCGGTCGCACGCGGGTCTTCGCAACCAAACGTGTCGACGATCAATTGCCGGGTCTCGTTCAGATCCAGCGGCGCGAGCGCGATTTCCTGCATAGGCACACCACTGTCGCGCAGCGCGTCGAGCGCGCGCGCAAACGGATGCGACAGTTCGATCTCGTTGTCACGATAGGCGCCGATCAGCAGCAGATGGCGGCCTTCCCGGTTCGCGACGAGGTACCGGATAAAGTCCAGCGTCGCGTGATCCAGCCATTGCAGATCGTCGAGAAAAAGCGCGAGCGGATGGCCGGCTGCCGCAAATACGCTGACAAAGCGCCCCATCACTTTCTGGAAACGGGCTTGCGCGTCTCGCGGCGGCAATTCGGCGACCGGCGGCTGCGGCCCGATCACAAAGCCCAGATCGGGGACAAGATCGACGACCAGCTTACCGGCTGCGCCGACCGCATCGAGTATTTCGCCGCGCCAGTGCTCGAGCTCGCTCTCGTTGCCACGCAATATCATCTGAACAAGATCGGAGAATGCCTGGGAGAGCGTCGCATACGGTATGTCGCGTTTGTACTGGTCGAACTTTCCCGCGGCGAACAGGCCGTTCTTCGGTACGAGTGCGTGACGCAGTTCGTTGACGAACGACGATTTGCCAATGCCCGACGAGCCGGACACGAGCACGACGCCCAATGTGCCGCTCGTCACCATCTGCGCAAATGCGGCCTGCAAGGTCCGCGCTGGCTGCTCGCGTCCGTACAGCTTCGCGGGAATCAGGAGCTGGTTCGAACGGTCGCGCTCCCCTAGCGGAAAAGGAATGATCGCCTGGCCGTTGTCCCATTGCGCGACACACTTGCGCAAGTCTTCTTCGACGCCTTGCGCGGTCTGATAGCGCTCCTCCATTGTTTTGGCCAGCAACTTCATCACGATCGCCGACACGGTTTGAGGGATCTCCGCGAACTGCATGTGCGGCGGCACCGGTCGGCGCGCGATGTGGCAATGCACGAGTTCCATCGGGTCATCGGCAGCGAACGGCAGGCTGCCCGTCAGCATCTCGTAGAACGTGACACCAAGCGCATAGAGGTCGCTACGGCAATCGACGGACCGGTTCATCCGGCCGGTTTGTTCCGGCGCCATGTAGGCGAGCGTGCCGACCAGCATCGCGGGCGGCGCCGGGTTCTGAAACTCCGACGCTAGACGCGATGCGACGCCGAAGCCGGTCAGCCATGCACGTCGCCGCGACTCGTCGACCAGAAAATGCGCCGGTTTGAGGTCCTTATGGATGAGGCCCTGGTCGTGCAGGCGACCACAGGTCGCCGTCATCGCGATCGCAAAGTGAAGGAATCGCGTGATGTCGAACGGTCGCCCGACCTCGCTGGAAAGGGGCACGCCGCCGGGGTCCGCCAGCACGAGCGCGAGTCGCCCCTCCTGTCGCGTGAGCGCGAGCGGACAAGCTGACCAGCTTGCATCGAGGTCCGGGCGCAGCTCGAATTCGTGTTCGAGCCGCGCGATGACGCTACGCGCGGGAGGTTGAGCGCAAGGCTGCACGACAAGCACCGGGTTGCGATCCAGTTTGCCTCGATGCACCGTGACATCGTCGGACCGCAGCAGCGAATGCGAAAGCTCAAACGACTCCATCTGTGACCCCATGCGCCAATCGTGTCGGTAGTATTGCCAAACTCCGGGCGATGCTTCGCCGTTTGCCGTGGTTCCTTTCAGCGGTGCGGCGGTCTATTTTAGGCTCCGTTCCGTGCGCGCTGCCATTAGCCCAATGACGGCGCGCTTTCATCACGGTGCACGTTTGAATTTGCAGGGGTGTGTCCAAATTTTTCTGTTGCAACGCGTTGCCTGACGCCGCCGACACAGCAGGCGTGCAAGGCTCGGCGAGATAGTTTGCGGCTCTGGTTTGGGCTGCCCGTACCGTCATCAGGAGATCACCGTAGCGAGTGTTAAAAATCGGCCACGGATTGTCACTCGACGGTCACTCAACGTACGGCGGTAAAGGCAATGAAGATCGCAAAGCGCGACGCGCGATCGGCGCTCCGCGGCGACTGGAGCCGAATTCACAGACTGGGATTCGGCTTCGTTCGCATTGCATCGGCGAACAGCATAGGGGTGCAATATTACAAATGCAATTATCTGACCGACGATTGGCACACGTCTCTGCGCGACCGGATTGACCGTTAGCGGATAAGCAATTCAAAAGGCGCGGGCTCTTCCCAGATGAAATTGCCGTCCGGCTGCCGGATCAGTTCGGGAAAATGGCCCGGCACGATGCGATCGGCGCGCTCGAGTATGCGCCGGATCGTGCGGGTCCCGACGTCGACTTCGTCGAACGCCATATCGCAGCGTTTGAGGATCGCTTCTTTCGCGTATTTGATCGCATCGCCGGCGACAATCACGCGACCGCGGTCCGCGGTTTCGAGTTCGATGCCGTAGCAGCCAGGCGTATGGCCTGGCGCGGGGAAGAAATTCACGCCGGCGTCGAGCTGCCCTTCTCCGGTCAGAAACTCGACCTTCGACTTCGACAGTTGCTCGCGGATTCCCCACGGCAAAAGCATGTCGTGCGGATGCGGATGGGCCGCATACTCCCATTCGCGCTCGCTGACCACGAAGCGTGCATGCGCAAACAGATCGACGTTATGCGCGTGATCGAAATGCAGGTGCGACAGGAATACCGTGCTGATGTCGGCCGGTGCGATGCCGCGATCGGCAAGCGCCTTCAGTAGCCCGAGCCGCGATATATAGCCGCCGGTATCGAACAGGATCAGGCCGTCTTTACCTCGAATCAGCGTGACATTAGCGATGCCGAGGAAGTCGTTTTTCAGGCGCAGGTTGTTTCCCTGCACGAGAATCTCGTAGGTGGGTTTCATCCGGTCTCCGTTCCGGCTGGGATGGCGCCATAAACGATGCGCTCGTGCGATGGGCGCGCCTGAACGCATCGAGCGGAGGAACAATGTGGTCGACGGCCAGCTTGACGAATCCGTCGCGGTCGCCGGTGCGTAGCTGCTCGATCATCGTCGCGTGATGCTCGCGCGAGTGCGAGAGCAATTGCGGATCGCCGACGCCGTACCACCGGATACCGGTTGTCTCGACCCACAATTTTTCGATGGTTTCAGCAAGGTACTGGTTCGGACAGGTCGCCCAGATGCGTCGATGGAATGCATCGTTCAGCACATTGACCTGCAGCAGATTGCCTGCGTCGAGCTCGCGGCAGTATTCGGCATGAATTGCTTCGAGCTCCGCGAGTGCTTCAGGCTCGGCAGGCATCGGCAGGCGCTGCGCGGCTTCGCGCTGCAGGATTATCCGGACCTCGTAGATCTGTTCGACCTGCGTCAGCGAAAAGTCCCGCACGATCACACCGCGGTTGGGCCGCCGCGTGACGAGCCCCATCCCTTCCAGTTGCACCAGCGCCGCGCGCAGCACGTGGCGTGACACGCCGAACTGCGCGCTGATCTCCTCTTCGACCAGCCGCTGATGCGGCCGCAGACGGCCAATGATGATGTCCGTCTTGATGCCCTCGACCAGTTGCGCTGCCTGTGTGTCCGTCCGTGTAACCAAGCCCTCTCCCTCGCTTCGTTGTTTTGCGCGCGCCGCCGCGTTGCCGACGCCCGTTCCGCTTACAGCCGTTATGACGCGCAATTCTACCCGCGTCGATGATTGACAACATTGGCGTTTACCTTGAAGACAATCTAATTGACAAAATTGTCGACAAAATCGAGACTCGCTCTCCATCTTCTGCCGGCAACCCAAGCGAGCGGCCGGGAAACGCAAGAAAAAGGATCCGCAGACATGATTCGACTGGCCGACACGAACGGCATCCAGACCCGATACACGTTGACCGGCAAGGCGGGCGCGCCAGTGGTCGTGCTAAGCCATGGACTCGCCGCGGACCTGTCGATGTGGAAGCCGCAGATCGACGCGTTGTCCCGCTCGTTTACCGTGCTCGCGTACGACATCCGCGGCCATGGCGGATCGGGCGCGACGCCCGGCGACTACACGCTCGAGCTGCTCGCGCACGACGTGCTCGCGCTGCTCGACACGCTCGATATCGACCAGGCCCACTATGTCGGCCTGTCGCTCGGCGGGATGATCGGCCAGCAACTCGGCATCACACACGGCGCGCGTCTTGCCAGCCTCACGCTATGCGCGACGACCAGTGACGCGCCGAAGGCGTCGTGGGACGCGCGCATCGTCGAAGCCCGGCAAATCGGCGTGACACCGCTAGTCGAAGCGACCGTCGATCGCTACGTCACGCCTGCGTTCAAGCAGGCGCACCCGGCACTGATCGAACAGATGCGCGCGATGGTGCTCGGCACTTCGCTCGCCGGCTATGCCGGTTGCGCCGCCGCAATCCGCGACATGACGCTTGCCGAAGGACTCAGCCGCATCGCCGTGCCGACCCTCGTGATCGCCGGTGAAGCGGACACCTCGACGCCATTGCCGGTGCTCGAGCGCATCGCACGCTCGATTCCCGGCGCCGAACTGCAGACCATTCCCGACGCCGCCCATATGCCGACGCTGGAACGGCCGGATCTGTGCAACCCGCTGCTCGAACGCTTCCTGCTTGCGCATTCGCGCGGCCAGTCCACCTATTAAGTCAGGAGTCCCACCATGTCAGGCCGTCTCTCTGGAAAACGCATCATCATCACGGGCGCGATCGGCAACATCGGCAAGGAAGCCGTGCGCAGCTTCGTCGCGGAAGGTGCGCGTGTGGTGATCGGCGATATCGATGAACATGCCGGCCGCGCGGTCGTCGCCGAGTTCGGCGGCGCGACGCACTTCGTGAAGGTCGATGTGAGCAGCGAGGCGAGCGTCGCGAGTCTGCTCGCGCAAGGCGTCGAATGGCTCAACGGACTCGACGTGCTCGCGCAGAACGCCGGCTTGCAGCGCTCCGGGCCGATCACCGGGTTCAGCCAGACGGACTGGGACGCCCTCTTCGCGGTCAATGCACGCGCGCACTTCTTCGGCGCGAAACACGCGGTTGCTCATCTGAAGCGTTCGGGCACAGGCTCGATCATCAATATGTCGTCGCTTGCCGGCAAGCGCGGGGGGCCTGGCCTCGTCGCGTACTCGGCGTCCAAAGGCGCGGTGGTTGCATTCACAACCGCGCTCGCAATGGAACTCGCGCCCGACAATATCCGCGTGAACGCGATCTGCCCGGGCTGGGTCGATACCGCGTTCAATCAGCCGGCGATCGACTTCATGGGCGGCGCGAATGTGCAACAGCAGAAAATCGCCGCGCTGGTGCCGCTCGGCCGCCAGGCGCGCGCCGCTGAAATCGCGCCGCTATTTGTCTATCTCGCGTCGGACGAGTCCGCGTACGTGACCGCACAATCGTTCGGCATCGACGGCGGTGTCTACAATGGCTGACGCGCTCGCGCAGCCGATGCCCGCCGGCTCCGCGGGCCGCGCGGAGAAGATTCTCGAGATCCGCGGCATCGCGAAGTCGTATGGCGCGACGGTTGCCGTGCGCCGCGTGTCGTTCGATATCGACCCCGGCGAGATCCACGCTCTGCTCGGCGAAAACGGCGCGGGCAAATCGACAATCGTCAAAGTGCTGTCGGGTATCGTCGCGCCGGACACCGGTTCGCTGACGCTCGACGGCCGCGCATATGCGCCCGCTGATCCGATGGCCGCCCGCGCCGCCGGCGTGTCGACCGCGTTTCAGGAACTGAGCCTGCTGCCGAATCTGAGCGTCGCGGAAAACCTGATGCTGCCGCGTCAGGCAAAAGGCGTGGCGGGCCTCGTGTCGGTCGCGCAAAGCCGCGAGCGCGCCGCAGCGATGCTCGCCGCGTATGGCCTGTCACATATCCATCCCGGCGTGCCGGTGCAGTCGCTATCGCTGGCGGAAAAGCAGCGCGTCGAGATCATGCGCGCCGTTGCGCGCAAGCCGCGCCTGCTCGTGCTTGACGAGCCGACGGCCGCGCTCGCCGACCCGCAATGGCTGTTCGACATCCTCGAACGCCTGACGGCCGCCGGCACCGGCGTGCTGTACATCTCGCACCGTCTTTCCGAGGTGCGCCGGCTGTGCCGGCGCGGCACCGTGCTGCGCAATGGCGAAAGTATCGAGACCGTGTCGCTCGCTGGCATCGCGGATGCCGGCATCTTCGAGATGATGGTCGGCGCGACCGCGCGCGGCACGCATGCGGCGCGCAGCACGCCGAAAACATCGCTGCCTGAAGCGTTCGGCGTGCGGCACCTCGCTGGCGGCACGGTCGAAGACATCACGTTAAGCGTCGGCAAGGGGGAAATAGTCGGCGTGGCCGGCCTTGAAGGCCAGGGCCAGCGCGATCTGTTCCGGATGCTTGCCGGGCTCACGCCGGCACGCAGCGGCGAAATCCGCGTCGATGGCAAGCGCGTGCGCCTGTCGAGTCCCGCTGCCGCCGCGCAAGCCGGCATCGGCTTCGTACCTGAAGAACGCAAAACCGAAGGCGTGTTTCTCGGCTTGCGCACCGACACCAATATGACGCTGCCGGTGCTCGGGCGGCTTGCCCGCTTCGGCGTGATCGATCGTGCGCGCGAAAAGACCGCCGTCGACAGCGAAGCGGGCCGCGTCGATCTCGCGAGCCGGTATCTGAAACTGCGCATCGGCGCCCTGTCCGGCGGCAATCAGCAGAAGGCGCTGATCGGCCGCGTGCTGATGTCGGGCGCGCGCTATCTGGTGTTGTTCGATCCGACACGCGGCGTCGATGTCGGCACCAAGGCGGTGATCTACGACGTGATCCGCCAATTCGTCGCGCAAGGCGGCGCGGCGCTCGTCTATTCGACTGAACTCGCCGAACTGATCCATCTCGTCGATCGATGCGTGGTGGTGTACGGCGGACGGGTTGCCGGCGAAGCGGCAGGCCAGCACCTGTCAGAAGCGCGCCTTGTCGCGCTCGCCGCAGGACATGGAGCGAACACCCGATGAATGTCACGTCCTCTTCTCACGCGATTGCCAAGCTGCGCCCGCAACCGTGGTATCGGCGCACACTCGGCGACGGCACCACGATCATCATCGCGATTCTCGCGGTGCTGACCGTGATCTTCGCGGCCACGCAAGCCGATGCGCTCACGGCGTCGGTGCTGACCGACATCCTGAACAACAGCCTGCCGCTCGCGCTGGCCGCGGCCGGCGGCACGCTCGTCGTGCTGACGCGCGGCTTCGACCTGTCGGTGGCCGGCGTCGTATCGCTGACCAACGTGCTGGTCGCCGTGCACGGCGGCAGCGGCCCGTGGGGCGCGCTGCAAGGCGCCGCGATCGCGGTCGCGGCAGGCGCGGCAGTCGGTGCGATCAACGGCTATCTGGTCGCCTACTGGAACCTGCAGTCGATCGCGCTGACGCTGGCGACGATGATCGTCAGTTCGGGCGTCACGCTGCTGATTCTCGATGCGCCTGGCGGCGACGTATCGGACTTCATGACCTACACGATGACCGACCGCATCGGCGGCATCGTGCCGGTTGCGCTGGCCGTCGCGCTCGTCGTGTATGCGCTGTGGCGCGTGCTGCGGCGGACCGACTGGGGCGTGGGTCTTTACGCGACCGGCGCCGACGAGCCGGCCGCGCTGCTCGCGGGTGTGCCGGTCAAACGCGTGAAGCTGATTGCGTACACGCTCGCGGGCGTCTGCTATGGACTCGCCGGCTTCATGCTGACCGCGCTGACATCGACCGGCACGCCGAACGCGGGCGAACCGTACCTGCTGCTGGTGTTCGCGGCGATCGCACTCGGCGGCACGTCGTTCGCAGGCGGCCGCGGCGGTGTAGCCGGCTCGATGCTCGGCGCGCTGACGCTCACGCTGTTGCAGAAGGTGCTGTTTTCGACAGGTGTGTCGTCGTTTTACACCGGCATTTTCCAGGGCGTGGTGATGATCGCGGCGGTGGTGGTCGCGGTATTTTTCGCGCGCCTGTCGACCCGTGCGGAGACCCACGCATGACCCAAACCCCTTTGACCGGCGGCCGGCCCGCCGACACGCGCGACGGCCACGCGACGCCCGGCATGTTCGCGCGGCTCGATCGCGACGTGCGCACCGCGATCGCGCTGTTTGCGATCTCGTTCGCGCTGATTGCCGCATCGCGCGTGCTCGGGCCGAATTTCGGCAGCCTCGCGCAGACCAAGGCGATCCTCGTGATTTCGAGCTTCCTGATGGTGGTCGCGTTCGGGCAGCAGATGGTGATCCTGCTCGGCGGCCTCGATCTGAGCATCGCGTCGATGATGACGCTGGGCGGCGTGCTGGCGTTCAAATGGATCGGCGGATCGGACGCCGCGGTGGTCTGGGGCGTGCCGGCCATTCTGCTGATCACGGCGGCGCTTGGCGCGTTGAGCGGGATTGGCGTGAGCGTGATGAAGATTCCGCCGTTCATCATGACGCTTGCGATGGGCGTGATCCTGTACGGCGTCACGCTCGGCTTCACGCAAGGCACGCCGACCGGGCAACCTTCCGCTGCGCTGTCCGCTCTGTTCGCGAACACGTCTTTCGGCACGCCGATTCTCTATCTGATGGCGGTGGCCACCGCGGCCGGCTGTTTCCTGCAGATGCGCACCGGCTTCGGCCGCAAGCTCTACGCGCTCGGCACGAACCCGACCGCCGCGTATGTTGCCGCGCTGCCGGTGCACCGGCTGACCATCGCCGCTTACGCGATCAGCGGAGCGAGCGCGGGCCTCGCCGGCATCCTGATGCTGGGCTACGTGCGAGGCGTCACGCTGACGCTCGGCCAGAGCTACCTGCTGCCGTCGGTCGCGGCGGTCGTGATCGGCGGCACATCGATCGTCGGCGGGCGCGGGCTGTATCTCGGCGCGGCGGCCGGCGCCATTCTGCTCACTACCCTGTCGACCATCGTCGCATCGCTTGGCATCGCGCAAGGCTGGCGCACGATCGTCTATGGCGTGGTGATTTTCGTCGCGCTCGTGCTGTTGCGCGACGACCTCGCGACGCTCTTCAAACGCAGTCGCATCACATCGCAATCGAAGCATTCCTGACGCACAACCCTAACAACCGGGACACCCGGAATACATACGGAGGCAACATGAAAGTCCGCTCGATTCTTGCGCAAGGCGCCGCCGCGCTCACCGCCATTGCGGCCCTTGCCGGCGCCGCCGCGCACGCGCAAACGCCGCCGAAGAAGTACAAGGTCTATCTGAGCATGAGTTACAGCGGCAATGGCTATCAGACAGAAACGTCGAATCTGATCAAGGCGCTTGCGGCGACTCCTCCGTATGACAAGCTGGTGGATCTGAAAACGGTGATTTCCGGCACCGACGTGCAGGCTCAGGCGGCCGCGTATCAAAGCATGGTGTCGGCGGGCGCCGACGCGATCATTACGTTCCCGATTTCATCGACCGGCCTGAACCGCGCGATCCATGAAGCGTGCGAAAAACATGTGCTCGTGTACACATACAGCGGCACCGTGACCGAGCCATGCGCACGCACGGTCAGCTACATCACCGCGGGCTTTGCGCAAAACACCGCGCAATGGCTGGTGAACAAACTGAACGGTAAAGGCAACGTGTTCATCGATCGCGGCGTGGCCGGCAACTCGGTCGACAAGATGAACTACGACGGCGCAATGAGCGTGTTCAAGCAATACCCGAATATCAAGGTCGTCGCCGAGTACTACGGCATGTGGAACAGCCAGACCACGCAGCAGGAAACCGCGAAGGCGCTCGCCGCGCATCCGGATGTCGACGCGATCTTCGGCGAGAACGGCGAGGACGGTATCGTCGCGGCGATGCTGGCAAGCGGCCAGAAGAAGCTCGTGCCGGTGACCGGCGAAAACACCAATGGCTTCCGTCTTGCGCTCGCGAACCCGGACCTCAGAAAACGCGGGCTCGATGGCATCTCGTCGGGCGATCCGATCAACGTGTCGGGCTACGCGTTCAAGCTGATGATGGAAGAGCTGACCGGCAAGCGCAAAGTAACCGTGCACAACATCGAGTACCCGCTGCCATGGGTGCCGGCGGACAAGGTGAAGGTCTGCACTGGCGATTCGTTCGTCAACGGCTGCAACGCGTTCCCGTCGACCAAAGTGCCCGACTCGTTCAATACCGAAGTGTTCGATCCGGTGCTGACGCCGGAGTTGTCGCTGAATTCGGCGCTGCACGGCACGCCGACGCCGGGCGCGACGATTCAGCCACTGCCGGCGAATATCGTGAAGCAAGCGCCGAACGTGCCGGGGGTGAATTGCCAGCACTGCGAGGCACCGGCGGACCTGTTCAAGTTGACGAAGGTGTCGGCGACGGTCAAACCTTAAGCGTTGCATGAGCGACTGTCAGCGGGCCGCGTGCGGCTTTGCGCAGCCGGCCCGCCGCGCCGCTTTGATTTCCTGGTTCGTTCCCTGCTGTCCCTGGAGGCCGCTCTCGTGAGCATTCCTGTCTGCGCCCCTGCCCGCCCACTATCTCGTGCGCCTAAAAAGCGTCTGCCGGCCGGCACCGTCGATTGTCATTTCCACGTGTTCGGGCCGGAGCGTGCATGGCCTTACGCGCCGGGCCGCAGCTATACGCCGCCCGATGCGACGCTAGCCGACTACGAAACCCTCGCGGACAGCTTCGGCATCGCGCGTTCGGTGATCATCCAGCCAAGTCCGTACGGCATGGATAACCGGCGTAGCCTGCAGGCGATCGCGGAGAGCCGTCTACCGATGCGCGCGGTGCTGGTGGTTGAGCCCGACGTCAGCGACCACGATCTCGCTGAATTTCATCGGCTGGGCGCGCGCGGCGTGCGGCTTAATCTGCTGTTTGGCGCAGGGCTCGCCCTCGAGACCGCACAGACCTTAGCGAAGCGGATTCAAGGCCTTGACTGGCACCTGCAATTTCTCGCGGACGTGTCGACGCTGACGGATCTGACGGGCTTTGTCGAGCGCCTTCGGGTGCCCGCCGTGTTCGATCATCTCGGCCATGTGCCGGCCCACAAGGGCATTCGCGATGCGGGTTTCCAGAACCTGCTTGCGCTGGTTCGCGATGGACTCGCGTGGGTCAAGCTGTCGGGCACTTATCGCAGCACCGGGCTTCACGCGACACCGTACGTCGATACGCGCCCGTTTATCGATGCGCTGATCGACGCGAACGCGCGGCAACTCGTATGGGGCACGGACTGGCCGCATCCGGCCATCGCGGTGCCGATGCCCGACGACACGGAGCTTGTCGATCAGTTTAATGAATGGGTCGACGACACCGCGGTGAGACAGGCCATCTTTGTTGATAACCCGGAGAGGCTGTACGGGTTCGAGCCGTACAGCTCATAGGATCGCATCCGGCGCACATCGATGCAGGATGACGCGCACGATGCCGCACGAGCGTAAGTCACCTGCGGCATCAAACTCAAATAATGGCGGCCGCCGATCCTTGCAGCGATATCGGCCGGCTATCGCGCAGGCAGGCTTTGTTCGAGCGCCAATTGGTCGATCGCGCGCCGATCGAGTTTGCGCAACGGCGTACGAGGGATGCGTTCGACGATGACCAGCATTTCGGGCATCTTGAAGTCCGACAGTTCGCTGGACAGGTCTCTCAACACCGCTTCGGCCGAAAAGCGGACCGTGTCGCCCGGCACGACGAACGCGATTACTCGTTGCCCGAGTTGCGCATCGGGCACGCCCGCCACTGCCGCATCCTCGATCGCCGGATGACGCCGCAGCGCCGCTTCGACTTCAACAGGCGAGATATTTTCACCGTCGCGGATCAGCAGCAGCTTTCTGCGGGATACATAGTGGAGTTCGCCGATATCGTCCATCCACAACATGTCGCCGGTGCGAAACCAGCCGTCGATTTTCGGATCCTGAAGCAGGACGCGATCGCCCGGCTTTAGACCGAATGCGCGAAGGCCATTGACTAACCTGCACACCTGAGCCGCAACCTCCGCGAAGCTCAGGCATTGTTCGCCTCGCGCCGATGCCGGGGCCTGCGGGCAAGCACGCGCATGTGCAAACAGTGCGCTGACAACGCCGGGATCCGAGGTTGAACGAGCGGGCTGGATATTACGAATTGATTGGCTCATGGTTCGCCACCTGTAAGGTTGCTGGAGTGAATGCGCAGCAACGGAGCGAAGCAGAGTTCGGGGTGCTGCTGGTCGATGGCCGAATGACACTGGAACATCATGCCGTAGCGTATCCTGAACGCGCGGCTCAAGTGGACAGGACTCGCAAAGCCGTATTGCTACGCGATCTTCTGGATCGCGCATTGCAACGCCATTCACGGAACCCCGTCCGCATTTGCCTGTCGCACATACCGTTTGTGCCGGTCAGCCGCGGTCAGCCTGTTTGACAAACGCGACCTGTCGACCGGGCACCTGCTCGCGATTCCATACAAATTACGTTCAATGCCTCCAGGAGCATGCATGCGACGCCTGACGATCCCCTTTGCTTTACTTTTAACCACGCTAACCGCATGTGGCGCGTTAAGAACTCACGAAGCACGTGATCCGCAAGGCGAGTTGGTCGGCTCGAACATTCTCGATCTGGCGCAGTCCGTCGGCATTCCCGACAAGACAATGAAACTGGTCGACACGGGTGGACCGAATGACCGGCTGGAAGCGCAATGGAATTTTTCGAACTCCGACGCCGCGCTGGATATGAACGCGCTCGTGCTCGACATCAAGGTGGGTGGTGCGGGCAAATGCAGCATGACCGCGACGGTCGAACGCTGGGGCGGCAAGGTGCTCGCCGTGAACTTCCCGCAAGCGCATAGTGACAGTATCGGCTCCGACTACGGCGCGTGTGAGCCGCTCGTCGAAGAAGCGCTGACGCACAATCCGCACACGCCGGAAGACCCGAAGTGGGATGCGTTTTCGCTGGTCGGCGCGGCAAAGTAGAAGAGCACCGGATTCCGGTGCGGATCACCGGATATCCCAGCCGACGTACACCATCAATTGATCGTGTTTTCAGACGCCGCGACGCGCGCCCATCGACCCGTTGGGCATCGACTACTGCGGTGCGCCGTTCAACTGGTCGATACGCGCCGCGATGTACGAATAGAACGGATTCCACGAGAGTCGCGTCAACAGCCCCGCGCCGACGATCAGCGCGCCGGTTTCGCCTCTTATCGATTGCGCGCCAAGATGTACACCCAGGTCATCGCTGGGATCGGGCGTACGTCCGTACAACGAATCGGTCTCGGGAAACGGCAGCGCCACATGCGACAGCGAATAAATGTCGCCTGGATAATCGAGCCCGGTTGGTGTCACCGTGGCGGTTTTCGTGCTTGCTTCGATGGTTTGTTCGACGACCTGCGATGACGTGGTCGACGCATTAGTCAGGACCGTGAACCGATAGTGCAGCGGCGGCGGCGGCGTCAGACGGCGCAACGCGTCACGCATCGCCGCGCGCAGCAGCGGACTCCATTGCGCGGTCCGGTTGATGTCGAACAGTACGAGCTCGCTCCCATTAGGCGGTAGTTGCGCGTACAAGGAACTGATGATCGCGCTGGTGCTGACCGTAAAGTCGATCACCGACTGAAACGTCAAGATCGGTGGCAACGACGCGAGCTGTCCACGATTGTTGGCCTGCGCGACTTCCCGCTGGATCTTTCGCGTCAACCGCCACGACTGCCGCGCGCCGCTCACCGGAAACGAGTTGTACTTGAACGGATTGAATTCAGGCACGATGTCGAGCCACGCAGCCTTCGCAAACGACGGCAGTACCGCCGGCCATGCGGCGACGCCCGCAAAGCGCGCGAATTGCGTGATACCGATCATCGGTGAAAGCAGAATGAGGCGGTCCGCTTGCGGCAGTCGCGAGTCCTGCGACGCTTCAAGCGAATATTCAAGCGCGAGCGCACCGCCGTTGGAAAAGCCCACGATATGCAGTGGCGCGGGTGCCGGCACGCGGCGGCGCGCTTCGCGTACCGCGAGCCGTGTGGCCGCTTCCCAGTCGTCGGCGGTGACGTCGGTCAGGCTCGAGGGGACGGTGCCGTGCCCGGGCAGACGGATCGCCACCACGACAAAGCCGTCGCGTTGATAGCGCCTGGCGATGTGGCGCAAGCTGAATGGGGAATCGGTCAACCCGTGCAACATCACGGCAACACCACGCGGCGTCCCTTCTGGCGCCAGCGTGTACGAACGATTCCAGTCTATTTTAAAGTGCCCGGGAAACACTGGGCTTCCTGCGAAATAGCGATTCGCCGGAACGCGCTGGTCGGGCGGCAACTTGTCGGTCACGTTTTTTCTGACCGCATCGAACAGCCGGTTCTCCTGCGCGATGTAATCGTCCCAGCTTGCACGATCCAGTTCGTGCGCGTGCATTTCTTCGGGCACGTAGGTGTGCCACAACGCTAACGGCGGTTTGCGCTGCGTGTCGACCATCCGCACGCCGACGATCGTCGCGACGATCAGCAGCACGACAATTGACAGCCGCTTGATCCAGCGCAGCGCGAATGCTTTCATTCTGATATTCGGCATGTGCGGTCGTTGCCTCGCGAACGGGTGACCCGCAATAGTGCGCCGCGACTGCGGCGCTCGTGCCGCACTAATGCGGCACTAGTGCGGATAAGCCGGCCATAACAGCGGCACGATCGCGACGGTAATGACGAGCGACGCGATCGCGGCCGGCAAGCCGACCTTGAAGAACTCCTGGAATCGATAGCCACCGGCGGTATTGACCAGCGCGTTGACGGCCGTGGAAATGGGCGAGCTATACGCCGCGGATGCCGCGATCGCGGTCGTCATCGCGAACGGATAAGGCGATGCATGCAGATGCTCGGCGATCGCGATCACAACCGGCGCCATCAGCACCGCCGTCGCGGTGCTGGATATCACGAGTCCGACGATCAGCGTCATTGCGAATACCGCGGCAAGCAAGCCATGCTGCCCCCAGCCGCCCGCCACACTCAGCACCGCGTCGGCGGCGATGTCGATGCCGCCGGTACGACGCAGCGCAATCGAGAACGGCAGCATCCCGACGATCAGCACGAGGCTGCGCCAATGAATCGCGCGGTATCCGCTATCGAGGCTCACGCAGCCGAGAAAGCCCATCAGCAGACAGCCGATCAGCCCCGCGAGCACATTGGGCACCGCCGGTATCAGCATCAGGATGATGACGAGCGCCATGCAGCCGACCGCATACACCTGCTTATGCGGAGCGGGCACGTACGCTTCGCTTTCGACGGGCATCGCGAGGCAAACGATGTCGTGCTCGACCGACTGCATCGTAAAGATATTGATCCACGGCCCCACGACGAGCAGCGTATCGCCGACTTTAAGGCGGGTTGTCTGCAAGTCGTGTTCGATTGCGGCGTCGGCGCGTCGCAAGCCGACGACCGTCAGCCCGTGGCGTCGCAACGCGACCGAACTGCGCGCGAAGTTGCCGACCAGACTCGAGTCCGGCGGCACGATCACCTCGGCCATGCCGACATCGTGTCGCTGATCGGTGAAATACGCGCCGGACATTCTGAGCGAGACCAGCGCGAAGCGCTCGCAAAAGCTTTGCACATTGAACGCCGCGACATCGACGTCGAGCAGCAACACATCGTCGGGGGCAATGTTGCTTTCCGACGTGGCGAGCAGCAGGCTCGTGCCCATCCCCGCACGCCGTTCGATCGCGACCACGTGCGCATCTGGATTGTCGCCGAGGCCGCCGCGGCCGAGCGTCTTTCCGACCAGCGGCGAATTGAGCGCGACCTTCAGGCGGAACGCGCGGCCCTGCAGCGAATATCGCGCGACCCAATCGTTTACCGACGGCCGGTGGGTCGCCTCCGTGCCCGCTGCCCCTTTCAGAAAGCGGCTCGCGAAAACCATATATGCGATGACGGCTGCGAGGATCGGCAAGCCGATCGGCGTAAACGAAAAAAATGGGAAGCCTTTCAAGCCGCGGTAAATCAACGCGCTGTTGATCACGAGATTCGATGATGTCGCAACCAGCGTCAGCATGCCGCTCGTCAACGCGGCCATGCTCATCGGCATCAGCAGCCGCGCGCGGGGAATGTTCGATTGGCGCGCAATGCGGACCACAATCGGAATGAAGATCGCGACCACCGCAGTCGAGCTCATCCACGCGCCCATCATGCCGACAATCGACATGATCAGCGTGAGCAGGCGGCGCTCGCTCGAACCACCCCGCTCGATCAAATAGTCGCCGACGCGCTGCGCGACGCCGGTGCGCGCGAGCCCGTCACCCAGCACGAACAGCGCGGCAATCAGAATGATGTTCGGGTCGGAGAACCCGGCCAGCGCCTCATTGACGCTGACCACTCCCGACAATGGCAGCGCCACGATCATGATCAGCGCGACCGCGTCCGCACGAGGCTTCCCGAGCAGGAACATCACGACCGCGACGGCCAGGCAGGCAACGGTAATCAGAAGGTCGAAAGACATGGTCTCGCTTCGCCATTCGATTGGCCACAGGGGCCACACGTACCGCGGAAGTGCCGGAGATTGAAGATCGACGAACTAGTCTAGTTGTAAGTCAACGTTTTTGCAGAGTCTACCAGGGCATGCATGCGGTATTCATCGATATGTTCTTAGGTTACGCGGACCTCGAAGCGCGCTGCATCAGGCCATCTGGCCGAGCGTTTTGCGAAAGCGCATCAACGAGAAGCCGAACAGCATGCTGCCGATCACCGCGAGCCAGAGGAACGGCGGCCACACGACGCCGATGCCGGCGCCGCGATACAGAATGGCCTGGCTCAATTCGACGAAGTGCGTGGTCGGCGCGATCAGCGTTCTGCACGACGGGCGGCATGCTTTCACGCGGCGTGTTGCCGCCCGACAGCATTTGCAATGGCAATTGCACCAGCGGCATGCGCGAACCGCGGCATGCCGCGCATTGGCGGCATTAGCGCGCTTCAACCGACGCCCGCTACATTTATGCGCGGCGGGTTATGGTTCGACGCGACGTTAGAGCCGGCCAGCCGGGCGACACCAGTAATCAAAGGTCGCCTTCACAATAGACGGCTTTCACATAACGTGCGGCGCATCAGATGGATTTACCGCAAGTGTTGGCGAATCGACGTACTCAAGCCATCAAGCGGCATTCATAGCTGCTATGCACTATCCAGTTCCAACCGTGCATCGGCTTCGCAAAACGCGCAATCGCTTCGCATACAGAATGCCGTTAAGCGTCATCACGCTGTTCGCACTGCGGTGCCCCACACCCGCATCCGGAATAATTCACCGAGCCGAACTGTCATCACGGCATCCGGTATCGCGTTGCGCGATCAACCGGTACGCCCTTCAACCCGTGAGGACATTTCGCGATGCAACTCAATCTTCCCCATGTCGTAGCGGAGGTTTACGCTGCGTTCCGCGCGTACGAGCGCGCGCTTGTCGACCACGATAACTTCATGATCAATGCGCTGTTCTGGCAACGCCCCGACACCGTGCGTTACGGCATCGCCGACAGGCAGCACGGCTGTGACCAGATCCGCGCGTTTCACAAAACCTGCGCGCCGGTGTCGAAAACGCGCCAGTTGCAGCGCACGGTAATCACGACGTTCGCACCGATTTCGCCACGGTCAGTACGGACTTCGTCAGCATCGACACCGATCAGATCGGCCGCCAGATGCAAACCTGGGCCAAGGTCGGCCCCGATTCGCAGCCGGAAGCGGGTCTGCACGGTAGCTGGCGCATCGTCGCCGCGCACGTGAGCCAGATCGATAAACGATGACGGTGAGCGGTCGCCGCGCCGGCGCGATGCGTGAGCAGAACCAGCGGGCACGCGGACAGCCTGTTGCCGCATGGCCGCTGGTTGCACACGCAACGATCGGCTTTACCGTCAGCGATCCTCCGCGATCAATCCTCGAGCGCGCTGAGCATTGGGTGTGCGGCCTCGTATCGAAACGGAGCCTGTCGTTTGCACCCGACTGTTGCGGATTCGCGAAAAGATCTTCGCCGGAATGGATCGCAATTTTCAGCTGTTCTAGTGATCGAATACGTTGCATGCGCACAGGAATCGATGACGGCAACGCATCAATGCAATGACATCGGTGCCATCGATCAACACGTGTGCGGGAATTAATCTGACTCATGTCGTGCGATTTGACGCTGCCGCATTTCGATTCGACGTACCCCATTCAGGAGAACATCACGATGAAGTACGCTCGCGCAACCACCTTTATTGCCGCCCTTTTCACCGTTTGCGCCGTTAGTGTGCCGCTTGCCGCGCAAGCGCAATCGTCCAATGCGCCGGTCACGCGAGCCGACGTGCAAGCCGATCTCGCGCGGGTGGAACAGGCCGGCTATGACCCGCACAAAGTTGGCCCGCACTATCCGGCTGACGTACAGGCCGTAGAAAGCAGGCAGCACCCGCAAGACACAACGGCCAGCAGCGACTACGGTCCCGGCGTGGGCGGTACCGCGGCAAGCGGCAATCGCGCAATGCCGATTGCGGTGCAGAACAACGGGATTTATCAACATCACTGATCGTCGCAGGCGATACGAAACCGGCATGGCTGCCGGTTTCGATTCTTTCGCTCTGCCATTTGCATACTCGAACACGCACCTCTAACGCGGTACGCTCAGGACGCTGCATTTGTCTGTGAGAGTCATCTCGTTGCCTCACATAACCATCGGGTCGAGCTTGCGTCGCTCATTTGAGATGCCGAACGAAACGCCCCGCTTTCACATCACGCTCCGATTCGCTTCGTTGCCCGACCGGCAACGCGTGCGTAAGCAACGCGCAATAGGCAATGCGCAATAAGCAACATGCGACGCGAGGCAAGCCCGCGCCGCGACTTCATCATGTCGTGTCGCGCCGTCAGCCGCACGCGCCGATTCAGCGCTATCTGGCATTCCGTTTTGGTTTTCACAGAATAGAACGCCGAGATCAAGTGTTTTGATTCTCAACTGACTCTCACATGGGTCCGTCGTGCCGCGTGTTCCTCAGACGACATCGCGCGGAACCATTCGTTAAACGTTTCGAATTGGAGGGCTTTATGGGGGCAACAGCCAAAAAGGCCATGATGGATGCGCAAACACCTGACCAGTTGCAAGCGGCGCGAACCATCTTTCTGCGAACGAAGGGCCGGACCGAGGGTCCGTCGACGCGGCTCGCGAGCCCGTCGGACATCGGCCAGGCGATCAAGCCATTCGTGTTGATTGATCGTATCGAGTTGAATGCGCAGACGCCGATCCATTTCCAGCCTCATCCGCATTCGGGCATCGCAACCTTGACAGCGTTGCTCGATGGCGGACTGCAAATCCTGACCAGCAAAGGCAAACCCCAGATGCTGACGCCCGGCGCGATCGAATGGATGCAGGCAGGCCGCGGCACCTGGCACGGCGGGCCGGTCACGCCGACCGGCGTCGTGCGCGGTTATCAGTTGTGGATCGCGTTGCCGCCGGAGCTCGAGCTTGCCGAACCCTATGAGACATTCTTGCCCGCGAGCGAGATTCCGATCGAGGGTCCCGCGCGCGTGCTGCTCGGGCAATATAACGGCGTCGAAAGCCCGCTACCCGTTTCGATGCCGATGACCTACCTGCACGTCGAACTGAATGCCGGCGAGCACTGGCGTTATGATCCGCCGTCCGGGCACGACGTGCTGTGGATCGCGGTCTATTCCGGATCGCTCGATGCGGCCGGTGAACGCGTCGAAGCGGGCGAAATGATCGTTTTCAACGAATCAGAACGCGGCGTCGACTTTATCGCGGACGACAACTGCGGGTTCATGCTCGGGTCGGCACAACGTAGTCCATTCGATGTCGTCGAAGGCTATTTCTCCGTTCACACGAACGCCGCTGCGCTACAGTTCGGCGAACTCGAAATCGCGCGCGTCGGCGCGCAAATGCGCAGCGAAGGCCGGCTCGACGCCGAACAGGCCGCCAGTATTGCGCAAAGAATGCGCTCTCGCGCTTAGGCAACCGGCCGCCGCGATCGCATGGACGGTCGCCGGCCTGGGCGTTTTTTGTGTCGCGCAGCGCGCGATTGCGCACGGGCCTGTTCCGACACCGTCATAATGACGACCCTCGCTCCATCGGCACCCGGGCCGACCGCGCAGAAAGATGACGATCAAACTCGCGATTTTCGATTTCGACGGCACGCTGGCCAATACGTTTGCGGTATTCGGCGAGTCGCTGAATACACTCGCGCTCAAACACCGGTTTCGCCAGGTCGTGCCGGAAGACGAATTGCGCATGCGTGCGATGAGCGCGGCCGAGATCTTGCGCGAACTGCGCTTGCCGTTGTGGCGCGTGCCCGCGGTGCTCTCCGATTACCGGAAGATGATGCGCCACCGGATCGACGAGGTTTACCCATTTGCGGGCATCGTCACCGCGCTGGAAGCCCTGCTCGATCACGGCGTCGAACTCGCGGTTGCCACATCGAACACGGCCGATAACGTGAATGCGGTGTTAGGCCGGGAACTGACGGAACGGTTTGCGGCGCTCGAATGCGGGTCGACGCTGTTCGGCAAGGCGCATCGTTTGCGCCGTATCCTCAAACAGACATCGACTGCGCCCGAGCAGGCGATTTACATCGGCGACGAGTTACGCGACGCCGAAGCGGCGCGACGCGTCGGCATGCAGTTCGGCGCGGTCGCGTGGGGTTACACCCGCTTCGATGCGCTGTTGCAAACGAATCCAGGTATGGTTTTTCGTGCGCCTTCCGAGTTGGCGAGCGTGAATACGCGTACGCCCGACGCGCTGCCGCCGACCGATGTGGCCGTCCCCGAGCCGGTGCGGCTGGTTCGCCGGCACGACGACGACAGCCGCGGCAACTGGTCATGACTGAAAATTTCAATTACGCCTGACGTGCGCTGCGCATCCGCGGTGTCGATGCGCAGCATGGTGTTGACGAGGCGATTGATCAGCGCGTCATGGTGCTTGAACTAAAGCTAAAGAATGCTCATCAGCGTAATGGCGCGCGTGGATGCGCGTGCACCGAGATGATGCGCGGCACGCGAGCGGGCGCGGCATAAAATCGTGTTTGCGGGCGGCGCGACGGGTCGCGCCGCAAAGACGCGTAAGGAGCACACGGATGATTACCCTGTACTCGTACCCGGAACTGTACGGCCTCGAAGATAACAATCCGTATGGCCTGAAAGTGTTCGCGTTTCTGCGCCTGTGCGGACTGCCGTTCGAGCACCGTCATGTGCTCGACACGAAAGCGGCGCCGCGCGGGCAGCTACCGTATTTAGTCGACGCAGAGCAAACAATCGGCGACAGCGACGCGATTCTGTCTTATCTGAAGCGCCAATACGCGTTGCCGGTCGATGCGGCGCTGACCGATGCGCAGCGTGACCTCGATCTGATGCTGCGGCGCACGCTCGATGATCTGTACTGGGTGATGTCGTACTCGCGCTGGCGCGACGACCGCTTCTGGCCGACCTTTCGCGCGGCATTGCTCGCGCAGCACCCGGACATCGGCGCCGACGCGCTCGAAGCCGCACGGCAGTACAACTTCAACCGGTATCACTTTCAGGGAATCGGCCGCTATCAGCCGGATCAGGTTTACGCGCGCGGGGTCGGCGACCTGCAGGTGATCGCGCATCTGATCCATGACACCGGCTTTCTGTTCGGCGAGCGGCCGTCGAGCATCGATGCGGCCGCGTATGGATTTGTCGCGAATATCTATTTTTATGACATTGACACGCCGCTCAAGCAGTTCGTTGTGTCACAGCCGCAACTGGTGAAGTACTGCGTGGCGTTGCGGGACGCAGTCGCGCAAGGTGGCGCGGCGACGCGCCAATCCGGTTGAAAACGATTCCGGCGAACGCCCGCCGAACTGGCCGCCCCGTTACATCGTGACGAAGCCGCGCGTTCAAACGAGGCGCTGGTTGCCACGCGCCGCGTGCTCGAGCGTCTCACGGCCGCTGAACAGCCGGCACACGGCAGCGGGGTCCACACATTCGTGCAAACGGTCGCGGAACTGATGATCGCAGAAGCATTGCGCGACCTCCGCGAGCAGATGCAGATGCGCGCTGTCGGCCCATTGCGGCACCAGCAGCGCGACGACGTCGCTGACGGGCTGGCCGTCCGGCGCATCGAACGCGATCGGTTCGGCCAGACGCGCGTAGATGGCCATCGGCTGCGCGAGGTTTTCGATGTGACCGTGCGGCACGGCGATGCCGCGGCCCAGTCCGGTGGATCCTAGCGCTTCGCGCGACGCGAGGCCGGCGGTGACGGTGCCGGCCGGCACGTCGCCGAGCGTTTCGAAAGACTGACTCAATTGCGCGAATAACTGCTCGCGGCCATCGACACGCAAGCCTAGCAGCACATGGCTCGCAGGCAGCAATTGCGCAAGGCTTGGCTGGGTGGGGAGGATGTTTTCGATCATGGCTTCGGCTGCGGCCGCGGCGACTTGCGCATCGGTCGCGCGCGACGATCGATCGCGAGGTTCGGTGAGCACCGCGTCGGCACTGCGTGCGCCCGCGTGCTTCGGCCGCGGCACATCGCCTTGCGCTTCCGCCTGGATCAGACTGCGCCACGCGTCGCTCGGTGTATCGGGAATCTCGACTACCTGCCCGACTTCAGCGTCGGGCGTCAGCTGCGACAGACGCCGCATCGCATGACCGACATCGGCTTTCGGCAGGTACAGCGACAGCCGCACGCGTCCGCTATCGCGCAGCGGCGCGACACGCAACGTCCATTGCTGGTTGCCGCAATCGCGAATCAGCGCTTCGCGAAACGGCGTCGTATGCTGCGCATCGACGGTTACATGCAGCATCACGTTGCGCCCGGGCTCGCGGCCCGATCGGGTGTGATTCTCCGCGCGGTTTTCCGGTCTGCTGCGCTTTAGCAGCGCTCGCAGGCCCGCCAATGGGTGCGCCATGTCGCCCTCACGGTTCGTTACTTGTTGAAAGGATATCCGACGCCGCGCAAAAGCTGCGTAAAAGCCGCTTTCGTCGGTATAAAAACGAGGTTGAAGATCAGCGGCACGGGTTTACAGCGCGGCAGGGGCCGTCGAGGCCGAGCAAGGCTGCTAGTGCAACATCGTGACCGGCGCGCGCGTGAGCCGCCACAACCTTGCGATGATCCACCAGCGGGTCAGGAAGCCCAGTTGGCTCGCGTCGACGATTACCACATCGGACTGCTGCAACGCGGCACGCGCGGCAATCGTCTCCGCGACCGGGCCGAATGCGCGGCTCCAGCGGTACGGCACGCCTGCATCGTCGAGAATCGCGCGTGTGCTCATCAGCGCGCTCAGCATGCCGCGCCTTTCGTGCAGCCGCAGCGCGCCCTGCGAATGGAACGCGGCGGTGCGTCCCCAGTCGAGCGGTTCGAGCACTTCGACGATTTCGACTTCGGACACGCAGCGCTCCGCGTGCAGAAACGCCGCGTGGCGGGCCGCTTGCAGCGCGCCGTCGCGATGGATCACAGGAATCAGCAGCCGTAACATGGAGCGTCCGTCCGACAGTCAAAAGTACCGCCTCTATTGGAGCAACTGGCGCGTCAACGCACAGCAAAATATCAGCGGCAATATATAAAAATGCTGTTAATTGCGTGGCGGTCACCGTGTCGTCGCCGTGCGGATTCAACATCAGGCTGGCCCGAGCGCGTCCGTTGGATGGCGAGCCCGTGGCGCGCCATTAAGAGTGTGTTAACGCCGCGTCGGCCAAACTTGCCGCGCGCGAGTCGGCCAGTCAAGGTGCGACGACCCAGGAACAATCGATGACTTCCCGCACGACATCCGTATCGAAGCCTGTCATTCCACGCGCAGTGTGGGCGCTCGGGTTCGTCAGTCTTTTGATGGACCTGTCGTCTGAACTCGTGCATGCGTTGCTGCCAATCTTCCTCGTTAGCACGATGGGCATGAGCGTGGCCGCGCTGGGCATCCTCGAAGGCGCAGCCGAAGCCACCGCAATGATCGTGAAGATCTTCTCGGGAGCGCTGAGCGACTGGTTGCAGCGCCGAAAAGCGCTGCTGTTGCTCGGCTACGGGCTCGCCGCGTTGACGAAGCCGCTCTTTCCGCTCGCCACCACGCCTGCCGTTGTGGTGGCCGCGCGTCTGATCGACCGGGTCGGCAAAGGGATCCGCGGCGCGCCGCGCGATGCGCTGGTCGCCGATGTCGCGCCGGCGGAAAGCCGTGGTGCATGTTTTGGGCTGCGGCAGTCGATGGATACGATCGGCGCGTTTGCCGGGCCGCTGCTGGCGATCGTGCTGATGCTGCTATTCGCCGATCGGATCCGTGCGGTGCTCTGGTTCGCGGTGGTGCCGGCGTTGGCCGCCGTCTCGGTGATCGTATGGTGCGTGCGCGAGCCCGAGCACGCCACGGCGACTCGGCTCTTTCGCCCACCACTGCACTGGCGGGCGCTGCGCGCTTTTTCAGGACGTTACTGGCTCGTGGTTGCAACGGGCGCGACGTTCACGCTCGCGCGCTTCAGCGAAGCCTTTCTCGTTCTCCGTACGCAGCAGACCGGACTCGATCTGGCCTGGATTCCCGCGTCGATGGTCGTGATGAGCGCCGCGTATGCGCTGTCCGCGTATCCGGCGGGACGGCTTGCCGACCGCATCGACCCGCGCGCGCTGCTCGCGTGCGGTCTGGGCCTGCTGGTGGCCGCCGATCTGCTGCTCGCGGCGCGGCCGACCCTCTTCACCGTGTTCGCAGGCGTCGCGGTATGGGGACTGCATATGGGTTTCACGCAAGGCATTCTGGCCGCGATGGTGGCCGACGCGTCGCCGTCCACGTTGCGCGGCACGGCCTTTGGCGTATTCAACCTGGTCGCGGGCCTTTGCATGCTGCTCGCTAGCGCGATTGCCGGATGGTTGTGGGATCGTCACGGCGCATCGGTTACGTTTCTCGCGGGCGCCGCGCTGGCTGTCCCGCCGCTAGCGCTGTGCGCGCTGATTCCGCGGCCGCGCATTGTCCAATAAACGATAGGCCGACCAACCACAAACAGGCGGAAGCAATCGCCCGGGGGCTTGCTGTTAGCCTGGAAATCCATCTGGCGACGACTATCCTTGTTAAAGCGTCGAACAACTCAATGGGAGGCAAGAATGCGTCGAATGATCTGCAAGCATGCGCTGCTGATAATGCTCCCGATGTCGTTTGCGATGCTTTCGCCACCCGTTATCGCGCAATCGTCGTGTGTCGCATCGAACGACAACGAAGATCAGATATGCAACGTAAGTTGTCCAGTTGGCCAAACCGCTTCTTGCAACGCGGGTGTCGGTTCCAGCGCGCCGCGATGCTCATGCTCGAGCGCTTCGCTGTCGCGCGATCCGGTCATTCGTGCGTATCGCCAAACGAGTGAATCGAGTGCCAGCGAGCAGTGACGAGTCGGATCGGCTCGCGCAGTCGCGTTCAGTGAGGCCGCAACATGGGCATACAGCTAAACCACACGATCGTCTGGTGCAGCGATAAGCAGAAGTCGACCCGCTTCATCATCGATATCCTCGGGCTTCCGGCTCCCGTTCCATTCGGGCAGATGCTGGTCGTTCAACTCGACAACGGCGTGTCGCTCGACTTCTTCGAAAGGGACGGCCCGATTTCAATGCAACACTATGCGTTTCTGGCCAGCGAGGACGAATTCGACCGCGCGTTTGCTCGAATTCGTGAACGAGGGCTTCAGTATTGGGCCGATCCCAGCAAGCAGCGCGCGGGCGAAACCTATCGGCACAACGGCGGCCGCGGCGTCTATTTCGACGATCCAGACGGTCATTTTCTTGAGATCATGACCCGGCCTTACCAGATTGACGCTTAAGCGGACTGCGGCGCAGCGCGGATCGGCGCCGTCAGGCGATGGTGGGCGCATTGGCTGCATTGGCTGCGTAGGCTTTAATGGCCCGCGCCCCGAGCACACACTTCGGATCGCGGGTCCATGCAAATGATCTGACCGCTGCAGGGCCACCAGCAGCCAGACCTTGTTGCGTCACTTGCCGCTTGCCGGGAAATCCGCGCCGAGGCTCAGGTCGCGCCACTTTTCGATATCGGCCAGCAACGCGCGCAGCCGTTCGGTGCCGCCATTGAGCGACGCCGCACCCAGCACCAGATTGCGCGGCGGATCGCTGACTTCGGTGATCGTCAGCATCGCCTGCGCCGCGCGCACCGGGTCGCCCTGCTGCCCGCCACTGCTTTGCGCGGTGACCTGCATCCGCTTGCCAGCGGTTTCCGCGTAGTCGGCGATGCGGTTCGGCGTCTGCTTCAGCGACCGGCCAGCCCAGTCGGTGCGGAACGGACCTGGCTCGATACAGATGACCTTGATGCCAAGCGGACCGACTTCCACCGCAAGCGAATCCGACCAGCCTTCGACAGCGTGTTTGCTCGCCGCGTAATAACCCGAGCCCGCGTAGCCAGCGAGACCCGCGAGCGACGTGATATTCAGCACGTGACCCTTGCGGCGCGCGCGCATCGCGGGCAACACCGCGCGCGTCATCGCGAACAGGCCGAACACGTTGACGTCGAACTGCGCGCGAATTTCGGCCTCGACGCCCTCCTCGATCGACGTCTGATAGCCATAACCCGCATTGTTGACCAGCACGTCGATTGCGCCGAATTTCCTGAGCGCCGCATCGACGCTCGTACTGATCTGCTTCGTGTCGGTCACGTCGAGATCGAGCGTCAGAAGCCTGTCGCCTGCCGCGGCGTCCGCAAGATCAGCGAGCGACGCCTTGTTACGCGCGGTCGCCACGCAGCGCCAGCCGCGCGCAAGCACCGCCTGCGCCAGTTCACGGCCGAAGCCGGTCGAACAACCGGTGATGAACCAGACGGGCGTCGTCGATGAAGTCATGATGAAGTCTCCAGAAATGAAGAAAGATTGAGCCAGCGAACCAAGGAAGCGATATTACCTAAGGCCTCGCCTTGTCTTCAAATCGTAAACGTATGCGCGACGAGTAGCGATAAACGTTCCTCGTATGTGGGACGTCGCATGACTGGATTTGATTGGAGAGATTGGATCATGCGTTCGCGATACGCGAACGCATGCGGTCATGTTGTGCGAGGAAACGGAATTGATGCGACTCGCGCAAGGTTGGCTGGGCCTCGTCGGCGTTCGCTATGTGACGCGCTCGTTCCGACGCATCACTTCATTGAAGCCACAACTTCATCGGTGGTCATCACGCGGTGTGCGAGAAATGCGTAGTTGATCATCGCCGCCTTGTATCCGTCGCCCCAAACGGGATGGCGCGGCCCGGCCGTCGCATCGCTGACCACATACACCTCAAAGCCCTGTTCGAGCAGATCGCGCAGATGTGACTCCACGCACATGTTGGCGAGCATGCCGCCAAGTACCACCGTTCTCACTCGCCGCTTGCGCAACTGAAGGACGAGATCGTTGGTCTGTGGTCCGAACACTTTGTGCGGACTGACGACGACCGTCTCGCCATCGTTGATGTATTGCTTGAACTCATCGAGCCAGTCGGCGCCTGAGCCTTCGAAACCGTCCAGACTCAGCGAACCACTGCGCGCGAAGGTGCCGGTCGCGAATTCATCCGCCTCGAGCGGTCCATTGAATTTCCATGCACGATCGGTCGGGAAAAAATAATGCGGCGATATGAACACCGGGAACTTCGCGGACTTTGCCGCCTTGAAAATTCGTACCATGTTTTCCACGGTCTTATTCTCTGTGACGCTTGCTCCAACCGCGCCCCAGTTCTTGCCTTTCTTGCTTAAGACGTCGACTTGCGGATCGATGAAAACGACACCCGTCCCGGTTTGATCAAAGGACACTTTGGACCTCCAATAGAACGCATGATCTGATGGATCGCCAACGATCAGCGATGCGAGCCACTCTGGTCAGGTTAGGAAATGGAGGACTGAAAGGCAACGACGGAGCGGCAAATATCGCCGCAGCACCGCGGACATTCACGTGACGATGCTCAGACAACGGGTCCGGCGTTCTTCGCCATCGTCATACGGCTATTCACGTTCTACGATATCCGTGCTGATTCGCTTCGGAAACAGAATGCCCTCGTTGATTCTGCTTCCCGGTTTCACGCCTTCGCCCCAACGCAAGTTCCAGACCGGTGCGGCGCAGACGCCGAGTAAGGATCGCAACTCGGACATCTTGCCGGGCATCACCGGAGAAAGCAGGTTCGAAACACTGTATATCCCCTCCAACAGCGTATGGAGCACCGTATCGAGCCGGTCGGACGCCCCGCTGTCTTTCGCGAGCGCCCATGGCGCACTGCTCGCGACATAGCCGTTTAGCTCTGTTACGAACTCCATCACCCGCTCCGCGGCACGGCCCAGTTTCATCTCTTCGACCAGCGCCAGAACGGCGCCTGGCAACTCGCTCGCCCGCGCGATAAGCGCATGTTCCGACGCCTCGATAACCTTCGGCGCGGGCACTGATCCGCCGCGGTACCTGATCACCATCGCAAGCGTACGGGCCACCAGGTTGCCCAGGTTATCAGCGAGGTCGCGGTTGAGCCGCTGTTCAATCACGGCGTGACTGATTATTCCGTCAAAGCCGAAGCTGACCTCGCGGATCAGCGTGTAGCGCAATGCATCGACGCCGTACGTGTCCGCAGCCTCTAGCGGATCGACACCGTTGCCGAGCGACTTGCTCATCTTGCGACCATCGGAGCCGAGCAGATGCCCGGACACGTGCAGCCGTCGATATGGCGGGATTCCCAGCGCATGCGTGATGCTCAGCCAGAACAGGGTATGTGTGCGCAGGATGTCTTTGCCGATCACGTGCCGCACCGACGGCCAGTAATCACCGAAGGTGGAATGTTCCGGATAGCCGAGCGGCGAAACGTAGCTGAGCAGCGCATCGAACCAGACGTAAGTCACATGTCCTGCATCCCACGGAATCGGGATGCCCCAGTCGAGCCGATCCACCGGGCGCGAGATACTCAGGTCACCAATGGGCTCTTCCAGTAGCTTCAGGATTTCGTTGCGGTATTGCGTCGGCTGAATCAGGTCCGGGGTATCCAGCAGTAGTTGGCGCACCCAGTCGCGGTGCGCCTCCATGCGGAAAAAATAGTTGGGTTCGCGCCGCAACACGGGCGGTTCCTTGTCCTCGGGCAGTTTGCCGTCCACCAGTTCCTTTTCCGTGACAAACCGCTCCTGGCCGACCGAGTAAAGCCCTTCATAGTCGGCCAGATAGATTTCACCCGCTTTGAAAAGCCGCGTCAGGCAATTGGAGACAACCTTCGCGTGCGCAGGCGCGGTGGTGCGAATGAACAGGTCCGGTTCGACCGCCAGGCGCCGCCACGCTTCTTCAAACGTCCTTGCATGGCGTTCCGCGAACGCGCGAGGCGCTTCGTTGGCCAACATCGCAGCCTTGGCGATTTTCTCGCCATGCTCGTCCGCACCGGTCAGCAGCACTACCTGATGGCCCGCCGCGCGCAGGTAGCGCGCCATGATGTCGGCATGGACGCTCGCGTAAGCGTGCCCCAGATGGGGCCGGTCGTTCACGTAATAAATCGGCGTGGTGATGTAACGGTAAGTCATTTGCCGCTCCAAAAATGAAAAGGGACGCCAGCGGCGTCCCTTTTTTAGAAGCAAAAAGCCCTCAGCGCCCGGGGGAATACCCTTCCTGGGGCATACGCATCGAATGCACGAGAGCTTGGCGAGCGTGGATTTTCATTGAGTTGAACTTCACGACAATTCAGAACGGCTTTATCCGCGAGGGGTTTATCCTGCCAGTTAACTTTCCGCCTGTCTAGCGTTAAGGCGATCCGATTCGTCGATCATGCTGGACGGTCAATGATGCCGCATTGAAGCGTCGTGACGACAGGAAAAAAGCGCGCGGCGTACCGTGCGTGCGCGCGCCCACGCCAACCCCGCTGTCAAACGATCACCCGGCGCGTATCCCCAAACAGACTCGCTGCCGGCGGCAAATCCGCACGCTTGAAGCGCACAATCGCGAACGCACGCATTTCAGACGGATACGCAGGAATGCGCGCAATACGCAGCTCAATATCCGCAGCGGGCCGCGTGGATTTTGCATCGACCACCACATTCATCTGGTCGAGTCGCAACTGCTTGACTGTCACATACGTGTGCACCGCCGGGTCCGCATAGATGCGTTGCACCAGATCGAACTGCCGTTCAATAGCCTCGGTTTTGAAGCCCAATTCCGCAAGGTTGCGTTCGTTATCTTCGATCTCGCGCTGGAGCCGCGCGACCTCGGCCAGTTCGAGCGGCGCCGCGCCAATCACCGCATGCATCCCGGCGCCCTGCCGCTGCAACAACTGCAAGCGCGTTTTCAACAACGCGCGCTCCTGTTCGAGTGCGTCACGGCGCGACTTGTCGCTCGCAATCTGCTCGAGCGCCTCGAGCGCCAGTTGATCCACCAGACGCCGCACGATTTCGTCGTGCAGTTCGGCTTCGCTGCGCCCGCAGATCCGCACCCGGTGATCGCTAAAGCTGACCGTGGTCTGCTGCACGTCGGTGCGCGTCTTGCCGTCCCGTTGCTCGACACCCAGCACACTGCGCTCGACCATATCCATCCCGAGCACCGCGTACACTTCCGCGCAATCGATATGATCGTCGAACCATTCGCGCAATTCCTGCGAGTGGCCGAACGTCGTGCAAACATCGTCGGATGTTGCGAAGAACGCGTGAATATACGGGTCGCTCGACCACGTGCTTGCCGCCGCGTCGCGTGGCGCCGGCAGCGCCGCGACAAGGTCGGTCGCATAGTCGAGCGTGCCGCGCACCGCGGGTGCGAGGCGCGTGTCGTATTGCCGCGCGAGCTGCAGTTGCGGAATCGCGCCTGTAATGCGCGCGATCGTTTGCGTGACTTCCGCTGCGCTGTGCTTCGATGCATGCGCATGCGTATCGCCGTGCTCCGTGCCGCTCGCACCGCGCCAGAGTCTGCTCAAAAAGCCCATATCCGCTGCCCCGCCCGTCAGGATCAGTCGTCGCTGCGTTCCTGCATGATTACGACATTGATCCGGCGATTCTTCCAGAACAGGTTGTGAATCCGCGGTTGTAGCATCCGTAACGCGGCCGGCTCGGTTCCTTTGAAACTCAACAGCACCGCAGGGCGCGATCCGTCGCCCGGCACATGTTCGATATGGTCGTAGACCGGAAAGCCGTATTTGACGAGCAGTTCCTGAATCTCTTCATCCGAGGTGCCGTCTTCGATATTGCCAATCACCATGTCAGCCATTGCCGATCTCCTTCCCTTTCACACAAACGGCGATGCTCGCCGTGCTAAGCCATGATGTGCACGCCGCCGTCGACGTACACGGTCTCGCCCGACAGACGCCGCGCATATGGCGTCGCGAGAAACGCACACGTGAAACCGACGTCCATGATGTCGACCAGTTCACCAAGCGGCGCGCGCTCGGCCGCTTCGGTCAGCAGCAGTTCGAAGTCTTTCAGGCCCGACGCCGCACGCGTCTTGAGCGGCCCCGGTGAAATGGGGTGGACGCGAATCCGCTGCGGCCCGAGTTCGTACGCGAGGTATCGCGCGCTCGCTTCGAGCGCGGCTTTCACCGGGCCCATCACGTTGTAGTTCGGCACGACCTTGTTCGCGCCGTAGTAGCTCATCGTGAACATCGAGCCGCCGTCTTTCATCAGCGGCGCCGCGAGGCGCGCCATCCGGATAAACGAATGGCACGAAATGTTCATCGCAATCGTAAAGCCTTCGGCCGAACAGTTGAGCAAGCCGCCTTGCAGATCATCCTTCGGCGCCCATGCAATCGAATGCACGAGGATGTCGAGCTTGCCCCATTCCGATCGAATGCGCGAAAAGACCGCGTCGAAATCGTCCGGGTTCGATGCATTGAGCGGCATGAAAATATCCGCTTCCAGTTCGGTTGCGACTGGTTCGACAAAGCGCCTGGACTTCTCGTCCGGATAGGTGATCGCGAGGTCGGCGCCTAACTCGCGGAAGGCTTTCGCGCATCCGTATGCGATCGAATGCTCGTTTGCGATGCCGGTGACGAGCGCCTTCATGTCTTTCAGGATCGGGCGCGCGGGCATCGCAGAAGCGTCTTGCGTCATGGTCGAGCTCCTTGTTGGCGGGTCATAGCCGATCACAGCCGTCACAATGCATCGACGACCGCGCGCGTGTGACGCGCGATCATCCGTTCTTCGTCGGTCGGAATAGCCCACACTTCGACCTTGCTCGAAGGCGCGCTGATGCATGGCACGCTGGCATCGTTCGCAGCGGCGTCCAGTTCGATACCGAGCCACGCCGCCTGCGCAGCCGCACGTCGACGAATTTCCGCGGAGTTTTCGCCGATGCCAGCGGTAAACACGAGTGCATCGAGCCCTTGCAACGCCGCCGCAAGCGAACCAATCTCACGCCCGATCCGGTATGTGTACAGATCGATCGCGAAACGCGCGCGCGGCGCATCGCTTGCAAGCAATTTACGCATATCGCCGGACACACCCGACACGCCGAGCAAGCCCGACTCCTTGTAGATCAGGTCTTCGATCGCTTGCGTACTCATGTGCAGTTCTTCGAGCAGATAGAGCATCACGCCCGGATCGAGACTGCCGCAGCGCGTGCCCATCATCAGCCCGTCGACGGCAGTGAAGCCCATCGTGCTCGCGACACTGCGGCCCGCGTCGATCGCGCACATGCTCGCGCCATTGCCCAGATGCGCGACGATCGTGCGTCCTTGCGCGGCGCGTTTCGAGAAATTCGGCAGCGCCTGCGCGATATATTCGTACGACAGCCCGTGAAAACCATAGCGCCGCACACCGCGCGATGTAATCGATTCGGGCAGCGCGAAGGCTTGCGCCAGTTCGGCTTGCGAGCGATGAAACGCGGTATCGAAGCACGCGACCTGCGGCAAATCCGGATGCATCGCCGCAACGATCCGGATCGGCTTCAGATTGTGCGGTTGATGCAGCGGCGCGAGCGGCGTCAACTTGTCGAGTTCGTCGACGACCTCCGGTGTCGCGAGCACCGCCTTCGTGAACTTCTCGCCGCCATGTACGACACGGTGTCCGACCGCGACCAGATGGTTGTCGCCGCGATGGGTGGTCAAAAACTGCGAGATGTATTGAATGCCGTCCTCATGCGACAGCGCAGTGCCGTCGCCCCAGCGCTTCTCGCCAGCCTGGTCACCGTTGCGGTCGTAAGCGATGAAACGCGGCGACGTAAACAGCCCTTCGATCTGCCCATGCAGTCCGAGTCCGAGTTCGTCACCTTCGATCGCGTAAGAGCGAAACTTGATGCTCGACGAGCCCGCGTTCAATACGAGAATCACATCGGTCATTGCGTTACCCCATTACTTTGGCCGTTGCAGCGCGCGATTGCGCAACCAGCGCCGCGACCGCGCACGACGCCAGACGCGTCGTCACGGAATCCGCGCGGCTCGTCAGGATGATCGGCACGCGCGCACCGAGCACGACCCCTGCCGCATCCGCTCCAGCCAGAAACGACAGACTCTTCGCGAGCATATTGCCCGCTTCGAGGTCGGGCACCATCAGCACGTTCGCACGGCCCGCGACCGGCGAATCGATCTTCTTGATGCGCGCGGCTTCGAGGTCGATTGCGTTATCGAGCGCGAGCGGACCATCGACCAGCGCGCCGGTGATCTGATGACGATCGACCATCTTGCATAGCGCGGCCGCTTCGATCGTCGACGGCACTTTCGGGTTGACCGTTTCCATCGCGGACAGAATCGCGACGCGCACCTGCTCGAACTTCAGCGCATGGCCGAGATCGATTGCGTTCTGCAAAATGTCGATCTTCTCTTCGAGCGTCGGTGCAATATTCACCGCGGCATCGGTGATGATCAACGGCTCGCCGTAGCCGGGCACGTCCATCACGAAGCAATGGCTAACGCGCCGCGCGGTGCGCAGCCCCGTGTCGCGATTGACGACTGCGCTCATCAGTTCGTCGGTATGCAGGCTGCCTTTCATCAGCGCTTGAGCGTTGCCTTCGCGCACCACCTGAACGGCGGCGCTTGCCGCCGCGTGACTAAACGGCGCATCGACGATCGGATAAGACGAGATATCGATACCGTGCTCGTTGGCGACACCGACGATCCGCTCGCGCGGGCCGACCAGAATCGGTGCGATCAGCCCCAACTGCGCCGCTTCGACGGCGCCCTGTAACGAGCTCTGATCGCATGGGTGCGCAACGGCGGTTGGCGTAGGCGGCAGCGATTTGCAATAGTTGATCAGCCGTTGATACTTTTCGTGCCTGGGTTCCATGAACATGTCCTCGCAAGCGGCCGGTGCGGCGCACCGGCCTGTCGATCGGGTCAATGCCGATGCACGGGTTTCATGCACGGACTCAATGCACGGACGATGACGCCGGACGCGCACCACGACTCGGTTTCACCGGCAGCAGCGAGCGAATCCGCTCGACCATCTCGCGCTGCGCGGCCGTTGGCGCGAGACCTTGCAGGCGCTCGTCTTCGGTGAGTTTCTCGACAAGCGTGAGAAATCGTTTGCGGTCGCCGGGCTCGGTGAGCAGCGTCGGCAGCGACGCGAGCGCGCGCTCCGGTTCATAGCGCACGATAATCTCCTGCTCGCCGCGCAGGCGGCGCCACTGATCGTGTTCGAGTGCGGGCAAGTACTCCGCATATTCTTCCGCGAGCTCTTTGCGTAGTGCGAGGCGCGTCAGCGGCAGCGGCTCGCCGTGACGCGCGAGCAGACACGCGGTCCGCGCAATTGCTTCGTTGTAGCCACCTTCCGCAATCGACAGAAGCGCGGCCTTGACGAACGGCAGCTCCTTCGGGTCGGCAACCGGCGTCGCCAGCGGATCGTCCAGATCGAGCGGATGCGGCGAACGCGCAGCAAACAGACTGCCGTAGATGCCGAAAAAGAGGCTCTCCGTCGCCGCATCGCGCATCGCACGGTAAAAATCGAGTGATGCGCTGACCAGCTCGGCCCCGCGCCGTTCGGCCTGACGCAGTGGGTTCGCGCCGTCCGTGTCGCTCTGCGCGCGGTTCGCTTTCACCGCGTTGGCCGCCGGCCCGAGCCATGCGAGCCATGGGTTCAGATCGGAGAACATCCAGCGCTGCGCGCGCAACGGATGGAACTGACGCAGCAGGCCCGCCGTCGCTTCGTTCGAGCAAGCCTGCACAAACGGTTGCGCGAACAGTTCGTACGCACGCTGATTGAAGTCCGACACCTGTTCGACCGCATTGAACGGCAACTCGTCGACGCGCTTGAAGCGGTTGAATTTCGCCGCGATATCTTCGAGACGATGCTCGTGAAAGTTGACCTCATACTCGGGTTTGCCGTCCGCGCCCTTGTGCTCGGTGATTTCCATCCCATAGAGGCCCGGCGGAAACGCCTCGATCGCTTCGAGCACGGAGACGATCTGCGTATGTTCTTTCTTCGCGACCTTGCCGGACACGAAAATACCCAGGTGGCCGATGCTTTGGTGCATCAGGCCGATAATCACCTGACCGCGCGCCTTGATTTCAGCGGTGCTGCCGTAGATATCGGCGACCCAGTTGAACGCCTGCTGCGGCGGCGTGATGTTGTCGCCAAGCGACGCGAACAGCACGATCGGCGACTTGATATCGCGCAGGTCGAACGCAGCGCCGCCAGTGCCGCGCACTTCGCCGGCCCACAGCTTGTTGCCGACAAACAGATTACGCGTGATCCATTCGATCTCATCACGGTTCATCAGGTAGTAGCCGCCCCACCAGCGTTCGAAATCGAGGAAGCGTGGCGGTTCGGTGTCGACGTTGTCGAACACGTGGTAGTACTTGTCCCACAGGCTGTTCGCGGGGTTCAGGTTCTCGAAGTTCTGCACGAGATGAGCGCCGTCGAACTTGCCGTTGCCGAGATCCGCCGACAATGACGCGAGCCAGGTGCCGCCGAGCATCCCGCCTGCATAGCGCATCGGGTTGTCGCCCTCGCCTTCGCTCCATGCGCCGCTCCAGTACGACATCGGCGCGCCGTTGATCACGATCGGGCCGGTATCGTCCTGGTCGGATGTCGCAATCATCATTGCGGCCCAGCCGCCCTGGCAGTTGCCGACGATCGCCGGCTTCGGGCTGTCCGGGTGCAGTTCGCGCACTTTCCTGACAAAACGCTGCTCGGCCGCGCAGACGTCGAGCATTGTCTGGCCCGGCTCCGGATCGCGGAAAAACACCACGAAATACACCGGGCTGCCCGCCCGCAATGCGACGCCGACCTGCGAATCGTCCTTGAACCCGCCAATGCCGGGGCCGTGCCCCGCGCGCGGATCGATGATCACGTACGGCCGCTTGCGCGCATCGATGGTCACGCCCTCGGGCGGACGAATGCGCAACAACGCATAGTTGACCGGATGGTCGAACGTGCGGCCATCGAGCACCGTTTCATAGTCGAAATGCAGCACCGGCTTCAGGCCCTGCGCGGTCTGGTCGACGAACTGGTTGCCGCGCTGGCGTAGCGTGTCCCAGAAGAGCACGGTGCGCTGGGCGAAGTCGAGCGCATACCGGTAGCCGGAAAGCGGGTCGAACGCCGCCGCGCCAAACGTGCCGCTAAACGGAGCGGTGAACGGCGCGGTAAACGATTTCGTCCACGCGGCGGTGAATGGATTAGCGAAAGGAGCAGTGAAAGCAGTGGCAAGAGGCGCTGATAGCGGCGCGTTCAATGCGTCTGACGCGGTGCCTGCCGCATCGCCATTGCCGGTTTTCGTGTCGAGTGCTTCGTGCACCCGTTCGTTGAAATTCTGCTGCGCGATCTGCGCGCGCTTCTGGAAAATACGGGCGACTTTTGCGCCAATCTGTTGACTTTGTGCGAACTGGGTACCTGCGTTCATAACGTGGACCTCGTAGTCGAAGAACGGCATGGCCGTGGGCGACGGGCAACCGGCGCCGGCTCGTGACCGATGCCTCGTTGGGAAACACGCTTAACCGCACATTTGAATGTATACGACGCGGGCGTCGTCGCAATGTCAACCGGGAAACAATTGAGCATCGTCCGGGAGGTGCGCACTGTGACGGCGCGCAGCGCACACAGCGCTCGTCAAGCGCTAATGCATTCTTGCGAGCGATTGCCTTTTGGGTCAATTGGACCAAGGTCCCATAGCTCCGGCGCTTGCTGACGTGTGCCGTGCGGGTCGCGTTCTCATGCAGTATTTCACGGTGTAACGCGTGCCGGATGGGAAAAAAGGGTATCGGTTGATCTAAGTCGAACTAAGCGTCGCGCTTTCGAAATGGAATAGCCGATAACCATTTTCTATACCCGCCGCAGACTTGCGTCCGGCGCTATGCATAACGCGTTGGGCAGGCGGTTTTGCAGCCGCCAATGCGGCTGCGCGGGGCACGCCGGCATTGGACCAAAGTCCAGTTGCGGCGGCGTTGTCGCACGACCATACTCGATATGGCACTTCATCGTGCATCCGTTTGATCGTACGAGGACCCCGTCATGGCTCACAGCAAAAAGGCCGCGAAAGAAGCAGTCGAAGCCAGCAGCGACACAGGCGTAGCCGGCCCGCCCACGAAGCTGGCGAACAAGGAATACGAAAAGGAGCTGGCGAAGCTGCACGTCGAACTGGTCAAGCTGCAGGAGTGGGTCGTGCAGACCGGCGCGAAAATCTGCGTCGTGTTCGAGGGCCGCGACGGCGCCGGCAAAGGCGGCACGATCAAGGCAATCACCGAGCGCGTGAGCCCGCGTGTGTTCCGCGTGATTGCGCTGCCCGCGCCGACCGAACGCGAGAAATCGCAGATGTATCTGCAGCGCTATCTTCCGCACTTACCCGCCGCCGGCGAAATCGTGATATTCGACCGCAGCTGGTACAACCGCGCCGGCGTCGAACGTGTGATGGGTTTTTGCACCGAAGAGCAGTCGCGGCAATTCCTGAAAAGCGTGCCGCTGGTCGAACGCGCGATTATCCAATCCGGTGTGCTCCTGCTCAAATACTGGCTCGAAGTTAGCGAGGAGGAACAGACGCGTCGGCTGGAAGCGCGCATCAACGACGGGCGCAAGCTCTGGAAGCTGTCGCCGATGGACTTGCGCTCATACGAGCGCTGGTACGACTATTCGCGCGCCCGCGATGAGATGTTTATCGAAACGGACACCGGCGTCGCGCCATGGCACGTGGTCCGCTCGGACGACAAGAAGCGCGCGCGGCTGAATTTGATCAGTCACCTGCTGTCGACCATTCCGTATAAGGCGATGCCGCGTGCGAAAATCACGCTGCCGAAACGGCAGAAGCGCGGTGACTATCGTGAGCCGGACTATTCTTTCAAATACGTTCACGAGAAGTTCTGACGGAACCGCGCTTACTGTGCAATACCGGCATTGGTGCCGCGTGCGATTGGCGCGCGGCTGCTTGCATTTTCTTTCCCGCCTTCCGCCATGCCGCCGTCCGTACCGCCTCGACGACCCTCCCGACCCAACGCGCTACTCGTGCCCGAATGGCTGCGCCACTACCGCAGCCATTGGGTGAAGGGCGATGTGATCGCCGGCCTGACGGCGGCTGCGGTCGTCATTCCGAATGCCCTTGCGTATGCGACGCTCGCCGGACTGCCTGTCGAAGCCGGTCTGTATACGGCGTTTATCCCGATGGTGATCTATGCGCTGCTCGGCACCTCGCGGGTGCTGAGCGTCAGCACGACCACCACGCTTGCGATCCTGACAACGTCGGCGCTCGCACGCGTCGCGCCGGGCGGCGGTCAGGCCGAACTGCTAGCGGCCGCGGCGACACTCGGTGTGCTGGTCGGCGCGATGCTGATGGTGGGGTCGTTGCTGCGCCTCGGTTTCGTCGCGAACTTCATCTCGGCGCCGGTGCTCGTCGGCTTCAAGGCCGGCATCGCGGTCGTTATTTTCGTCGATCAGTTGCCGAAGCTGCTTGGCATTCACTTCGTCAAGGGTGAGTTCTTTTATAACCTGCTCCGGATCGCGGAAGGCCTTCCCCGGTCCTCGACACCCACCCTGATCGTCGCCGCGCTCGCGCTCGTCACGCTAATCGTGCTGCGGCGCTTTGTGCCGCGCGTGCCGGCGCCGCTTGTTGTCGTGGCGGTCGCGATCGTCGTGTCGAAGCTGCTCGATCTGCACGCTCATGGTGTCGAAACTGTCGGCGCCGTGCCGGCCGGACTGCCCGCGCCTCGGCTGCCGGTGCTCGCGCTGGCCGATACGCTATGGCCGATCGCGCTCGGCATGGCGCTGATGAGCTTCACTGAAACGGTAGCGGCCGGCCGCGCGTTCGCGCATCACGGCGAGCCGGCGCCGCGCGCGAACCGTGAGCTGTTTGCGACCGGCCTCGCGAATCTGGTCGGCGCGCTGTTCGGTGCGATGCCGGGCGGTGGCGGCACGACGCAAACGGCGGTGAACCGGCGCGCCGGTGCGCGTAGCCAGGCCGCGTCGCTGGTGACCGCGGCCGTCGCGCTTGCTGCCATGCTGCTACTGTCGCCGCTGATCGCGTTGATCCCACAGGCGGTGCTGGCCGCCGTCGTCATCGTCTATTCGATTGGCCTGTTCGATCCGATCGAATTTCGCGCGATCGCGCGCGTGCGGCGCATGGAATTCCTCTGGGCAATCGTCGCGCTTGGCGGAGTGGTCGTAGTCGGCACGCTGCAAGGCATTGTGGTCGCGATTATCGTGTCACTTGCGGCGCTCGCGCATCAGGTGTCGGACCCGCCGGTGTATGTGCTTGCGCGCAAGCGCAATACCGATGTGTTCCGGCCGGTGTCCGATGCGCATCCGAATGACGAGACGTGGCCGGGTCTGTTACTGCTGCTGCCTGAAGGACGCATCTACTTCGCGAACGTCGAGCAGATCGGCCAGAAGATACTCAGGCTGATCGCGGCGGCCGCGCCGCAAACGGTGATTGTCGATCTGAGCGGGGTGTTCGATATCGAGTACACCGCGCTGAAGATGTTCATCGATGCGGAACAACGGTTGCGTGCGCGCGGCATTACGCTGTGGCTTGCTGCGCTGAATCCGGAAGTGCTCGCGCTGGTGCAGCGTACGCCGCTTGGCGAAACGCTTGGGCGCGAGCGGATGTTTCACAATCTCGAGCAGGCGGTGGATCACTATCGGACCGCGGTGCTGGGTGAGGCGAGCGATATGGGGCGCGCGCGGTGAGTGTATTCAAATGGTTCCGGCGAACCTGGCCACCAGGCTATGTCGCAAGCCCCGCGAGCCTGTAACCCACCTGCAACTCGGTCATCAGATGCCGCGGCTGTGTCGGATCGTCCTCGAGCTTCTGCCGTAAGGTCACCATATACACGCGCAGATACTGCGGCCGGTCCGCGTACCCCGGCCCCCAGACGTCGAGCAGCAACTGCCGATACGTGATCACCTTCCCATAGCCGCGAATCAACGCAGCGAGCAAGCGGAATTCGGTCGGCGTCAGATGGACCGGCGCGCCATTGCGCGTGACTTCATAAGTCGCAAGATCGACGCACACATCGCCGAAGTGCACCGTCGACGCGGTCGGACCGTCGCTCGAAACCAGGCTCGCGCGCCGCAACTGAGCGCGCACCCGTGCAATCAGTTCGGGCACACCAAACGGCTTGGTCAGATAATCGTCCGCGCCGATATTCAGGGCTTCGACTTTCTCCGTCTCGCGGTCTCGCGCCGATAACACCACCACCGGCGCACGCGACCAGCTACGCAAATCGCGTATCAACACCTTGCCGTCCTCATCCGGCAGGCCCAGATCGACGATCATCAATTCCGGCTGCCGGCTCGCGCTTTCGATGCGCGCCTGCGCGGCCGTGCTGGCTTCAAATACGGTCATCCCGTCGCGCTCGAGCGCCATCCGGATAAAACGCCGGATATCGGATTCGTCTTCGACAAGCAGAATGCGTGGCTTTTTCATGTGCCCCTCTCCTCTTCGATAACAGGCGGCGCGCCGAGCGGCAGACGGATTTCGAAACGCGTGCCTTGCGGCAGACGCCGCTCGACGTCGATCGCGCCTTCATGTGCATCGACAATCGTGCGGCATAGCGCGAGGCCGAGGCCGACCCCGGAGATCGTCGACTCGCGCACGCCGCGCGTAAACGCTTCGAAGAAGCGTTCAGGGTCCACGTTCGGCAGGCCCGGACCGTCATCTTCGATAAACAGATGCATCGTGTCGCCAACCGCACGCGCGCGGATCTGGATCGTCGAACCCGCCGGCGTATATTTGACAGCGTTGTCGATCAGATTGACGAACACGCGCTCGAACGCGATCGCGTCGATTTCGATCAGCGGCAGATCAGCCGGCAACTCGGTGCGCACGCGATGCGCGGCAAGCGTGGTGCCAAGCCGCGCCAGCGCGCTGCCGGCAATCTCACCGAGCGCATGCCATTCCTTGTTCAGCCGCACGCCTTCGCTTTGCATGCGCGCGAGATCGAGCAGATTGGTCACGAGCCGGTGCAGCTCTTCCGTTTGCAGACGAATCGAGCGCGACACCGCTGTGCGCTCGGTGTCGGGCAGATCGCCGACCTGCTCGAGCGTCTCCGCGAGGCCGCGAATCGCGGTGAGCGGCGTCTTCAGATCATGCGATACCGCGGAAAGCAGCGCATTGCGCAGTCGTTCGCCTTCCATGCGGACCTGCGTGTCCTGCGCAATCTCGATGAAATGCGTACGTTCGAGCGCCAGCGCAATCAGCACACAGCATGCGTCGAGCAGACGCCGGTCGTCCGCGTCGTTCGATAGCTCGCCCTGCTCCGCGCAGATCGCAAGCACGCCGCGCGTGCAGATCGGGCCTTTCAACGGCAAGTACAGTGCGCGCGTGCCGCTCAGCGTCTGCGTGCCGGCGCCGGCAGCTTCCGCATGGTCGTACGTCCATTGCGCGACTGACGTATCGACGAATTCATCGGCCGCATCACGCAGCGTCGAATCTTTCGGATCGGGCAGTACGAGCGCGACTTGTGCATCGAACAACGGCGCGATGGTTTGCCGGCACACCGCGGCGATCTGCGCAGGGCGGATCGCACTCGACAGATCACGCGCGACACGCGCGACCGCCGTCGCGCGGCGCTCGCCGGCTGTCGCGACCTTGGCCTTGTAGCGCAGCCGCGACGCAAGCTGGCTCGTGACCAGTGCAACCGTCAGCATCAGCACGAACGTGAACAGATATTGCGTATCCGACACCGCGAACGAAAAGCGTGGCTCAACGAAGAAGAAATCGAAGCTGCCGACCGACAGTAACGCCGCCCATGCTCCCGCGAGACGCCCGAGCCGCAGCGATAGCAGCACCACGTTCAGCATGAACAGCATCACCACGTTCGGCGTCGCAAAGAAGTGCAGCAGCGCGCTCGCGATCAGCGTCGTCAATGCACACGCGATGACCGCGAGAATCAGCCCGTTCAACGGCGTGTCGGCGCGGCGCTGCGCGAGCAGCTTCGCAGGGGCCGCTTGCGCGACCGACGTGCCGACCACGACGAGCCCGAGCCGCGGGTTCGCGCGCACGACACGTTCGGCAATACGCGCGCCGCAAAGCGCTGCGCTAATCGCGCGCCAACGCGCGCGCGGCGGATCGCTGCCTAGCACGAGCCGCGTCGCGCCACGCTCATGCGCATAGCCGGCCAGCGTGCTCGCGACATCCTCGCCAGGCAGATTCGCGAACTCGGCGCCGAGGCTATCGGCGAGATTCGCGAGCGAGAGTAGCGTTTCCCGCGCGTGCGGATCGCGCACGTCGGCGGGCTGATCAACGTGCACGACGATCCATTCGGCGCGCAGATGCTGCGCAAGACGCGCGCCTTCGTGAATCAGCCGCTCGTGCGACGGTTCGGCGCGCACGCCGACGAGAATCCGCTCGCGTGTCGCACTCGCGGTACGCAGGCGCCCTTTCAGGCGTTGGCCGTGCACGTCCGCATTCGCGCGATCGGCCACGCAGCGCAACGCCAGTTCGCGCAGCGCGAGCAGATTCGCGCGCACGAGGTAGCTGCGTGCGCTTTCGGCCGCGGCCGTCAGACGTGCGCTGCCCGATAGCAGACGCGCGAGCAGATCGTCAGCAGGAACATCGATGAGCACGACATCGGCCGCATCGAAAAAGAACCGGTCGGGCACGCTTTCGCGCACCCGTACACCGGTCATATTGCTGACCGTATCGCCAAGACTTTCGAGTTGTGCAACGTCTAGCGTCGCATAGACATCGATACCCGCTGCCAGCAGCTCGTCGACATCCTGCCAACGTTTCGCGTGGCGTCCTCCCGGCACGTTCGCGCGCGCCAGTTCGTCGATCGCAACCAGGCACGGGCGCGCGGCGAGCGCGCCGTCGACATCGAATACGCGCAACATCCGTTCGTGATGATGCACATGCTTGGGCGGCAGCGCGGGCAATCCTTCGACAAGCCGGCGCAGCGTTTCGCTGCCGTGCGTATCGATCTCGCCGATCGCAACGTCCACACCGCTGTCGCGCTGCCGGCGCATCGCCTGCAGCATCGCCCAGGTCTTGCCGACGCCGGGACAGGCACCGAAGAAAATTTTTAGCCTGCCCCGCTCAACATCGGCCGATTGATATTGATTTTCCGTTCCCTGAACGCGGGGTCCGGAAGCAGTTTCCATTACCTTCACAACGGTCCATAAAAATGCTGTAAAGACTTTCGTGGGAATCGTAAAAAAGACGCATCGAAAGCTCTACAAAAGTAGTGTGATCACCAGATCGATCAGCTTGATACCGATGAATGGCGCGATCACACCTCCCACCCCGTAGATTAACAAGTTGCGCGACAAAAGGCGTTGCGCGGGTTCAGCGCGATAACGTACTCCTTTTAATGCAAGCGGAATCAGCGCGATGATAATGAGCGCATTGAAAATCACCGCGGACAGGATAGCCGTTTGCGGGCTATGCAGATGCATCACGTTCAACGCGGCTAACGCGGGCCACGTGCTGACGAAGGCGGCGGGAATGATCGCGAAGTACTTGGCCAGATCGTTCGCGACACTAAATGTAGTCAGTGCGCCGCGCGTCATGATCATCTGCTTGCCTACTTCGACCACGCGCAGCAGTTTGGTCGGATTGCTGTCGAGGTCGACCATGTTGCCGGCTTCCTTCGCCGCCTGCGTGCCGCTGTTCATCGCGACCGCGACGTCAGCCTGCGCGAGTGCCGGTGCATCGTTGGTGCCGTCGCCGGTCATCGCGACAAGGTGCCCTTCCGCCTGGTAGCGGCGGATCAGCGTGAGCTTGTCTTCCGGCGTGGCTTCCGCGAGATAGTCGTCGACGCCTGCTTCGGCCGCGATGGCCGCGGCGGTCAGCCGGTTGTCGCCGGTCACCATCACCGTCTTGATGCCCATGCGGCGCAATTCGGCGAAGCGCTCGTTGATGCCGCCCTTCACGATATCCTTCAGTTCGATCACCCCGATCACGCGTTCGCCATCGGCGACCACGAGCGGCGTGCCGCCGTGCCGCGCGATGTCTTCAACCGCTCGCTCGGTGCCGGCCGGAAACACGCCGCCGAGCTCACGCACATGCGCGCGTATCGCCTGAGCGGAGCCCTTGCGGATCTGCCGTGCGCCGATATCGACGCCGCTCATGCGCGTATGCGCGCTGAACGGCACCGGCTTGCTATCGTGCAGATCGCGGCCACGCAGGTTGAAACGCTGCTTTGCAAGCACGACGATCGAGCGCCCTTCCGGCGTTTCGTCGGCCAGCGACGCGAGCTGCGCGATATCGGCGAGCATCTGTTCGTCGACGCCGTCGGCCGGCACGAAGCGGCTTGCCTGGCGATTGCCGAGCGTAATCGTGCCGGTCTTGTCGAGCAGCAACACGTCGACATCGCCGGCCGCTTCGATCGCGCGTCCGGACATCGCAATCACATTCGCGCGCAACATGCGGCTCATACCGGCCACACCGATCGCGGACAACAGCGCGCCGATCGTGGTCGGAATCAGGCAGACGAGTAGCGCGATCAACACGGTCAGGCTCACCTCGTGACCGCTCTTCGTCAGAGCCACGGCAAAGCCCGAGTACGGCAGCAGCGTCACGCAAACGAGCAGGAACACCACGGTCAACGCTACCAGCAGGATGGTCAGTGCGATCTCGTTCGGGGTCTTGCCTCGCTTCGCGCCTTCGATCATCGCGATCATCCGGTCGAGAAACGCTTCGCCCGGATTCGCGGTGACCCGCATGATCAGCCAGTCCGACAGCACGCGCGTGCCGCCGGTCACCGACGAGAAATCGCCGCCCGATTCGCGGATCACCGGCGCCGATTCGCCGGTAATCGACGATTCGTCGACCGACGCGACCCCCTCGATTACTTCGCCGTCGGCGGGAATCATGTCGCCGGCTTCGACGAGCACGTACTTGCCGGCGATCAGTTCATCGCTTGGCAGCGGGTAGACCGGCGCGCCATAGTGCGGCATATCGAGCACCTTCGCGAGCACGCGTTTGCGCGCGCCGCGCAGCGCGGCCGCCTGCGCCTTGCCGCGGCCTTCGGCGAGCGCCTCGGCGCCGTTCGCGAACAGCACGGTAAACCACAGCCACAACGCGATCACGAAGATAAAACCCGCCGGTGCCTCACCATGCGCGAAGATCGCTTGCAGCCACAACAAGGTCGTCACAATGCTGCCGATATAGACGACGAACATCACCGGGTTCTGCCATTGCGCGCGCGGTGACAGCTTGCGGAACGAATCCGCGATCATGGTTTGCCAGACCACTTGCGGCGTATCAGGGGTCGGCGCGGCGGACGCCGCCGTATGCGCGGGCGCCAACGACTCGTTTTGTACATTCATGGTGCTTCTCGCAAAGTCATTGCTATCAGGGAGTACCGCGTGCCGACGCAGGCTGTCGCCGCGTAGTGGCCGCGGCGGCCGCCGTGTCGAGCGCGAGGTTCAGTTTCAGCACACCGATGCGCGGATCGCCGAGCACGCCGAACTGACGGCGTGTCGTGTTCTGCTCGATCAGCGTGCGCATCGCATCGATCGATAGGCCGCGAGCGTGCGCGACTCGCACGGCCTGCAGCATCGCGTTGGCCACAGAGATATCCGGGTCGAGGCCGGAGGCGGACGCCGTGACCGCGTCGACCGGCACCGGCGCGTCCGGCGCGAGGCCGTTTTCCTTGCGATACGCGATTGCGCGCGCGCTGACCTGGCCTATCAGCGACTTGCTGGTCGGCCCGAGATTGCTCGCGCCGCTCAACGCCGCGTTGTACGGCTGTGAGATGGTCTGATCAGGATGGACCGGATCGGGACCGGTCGTCGCGCTCGGACGCGGATGAAAATACTGCGGCTGCGTGAAGTTCTGTCCGATCAGCAGCGAGCCGATCGGCACGCCGCCGCGCTCGACGATGCTGCCGTTTGCCTGTGAACGCATCACGAGTTGCGCGACGCCGGTCGTCGCAAGCGGGTACGCGAGTCCGGTGACCAGCATAAAGAACACCGCGGACGCGAACGCCGGGCGCGCGACGCCGTGCAGCAGCGGCACGCTTTGCGTGTGAGATTCACTGATTGTGCTCATGACTGTCGATCCTTAGAACAGTTGACCGCTCGCGAGCATCAGTTGCTCGGCGATCGGGCCCAGCGCGAGCGCCGGGAAGAAGGTCAGCCCGCCGACCAGCAGCACGACGAACACCAGCAGCACGGTAAAGAGCGGCGTGGCGGTCGGCAGCGTGCCCGGACCTTCGGGGACGCTCTTCTTCGCGGCGAGCGAGCCGGCAGCGGCCAGCATCGGCAGCAGCGTGAAGAAGCGGCCGAACAGCATTGCAAAGCCGATCGTCGTGTTGAAGAACGGTGTGTTCGCATTCAGGCCGGCGAACGCCGAACCGTTGTTCGCGGTGCCGGACGTGTACGCGTACAGCACTTCGCTAAAGCCATGCGGGCCGAGGTTGTTGAGGCTGGCGGGCGTCGCGGGCCACACGACGGCCAGCGCGGTCAGCCCAAGGATGCAGATCGGATGCGCGAGCACCGCGAGCATCACGAGCTTCATTTCGCGTGCTTCGATCTTCTTGCCGAGAAACTCCGGCGTGCGCCCGATCATCATGCCGACGATAAATACGGTCAGAATCGCGAACGTGATCAGGTTGATAAAGCCGACACCATCGCCGCCGAACACATTGTTCAGCATCATCTGCGCAAGGGTCACGAAGCCGCCCATCGGGGTCAGCGAGTCGTGCATCGCATCGACCGAGCCGGTGGTCGCGGCGGTTGTCACGCCGATGAAGAGGCTCGTCTGGCCGATGCCGAAGCGTGTTTCCTTGCCTTCCATATTGCCGCCTGCCTGCAGCGCGGACGGCTGCTGATCGACATGCAGCGGTGTGAAGTTCACGTTGCCATGCTGCTCGCAGGTGTAGACAATCGCAAGCGCGCCGATAAACATGATCAGGAACGCGGTGAAGAACGCCCAGCCCTGACGGCGGCGCATCAGCATGCTGCCTGCGGCGTAGGTGAGCGCCGCGGGAATCAGCAGCATGCTCAGGATGTGCAACGTGTTGGTCAGCGGCGTCGGGTTCTCGTACGGGTGCGCAGCGTTCATACCGAAGAAGCCGCCGCCGTTGGTGCCCAGGTGCTTGATCGATTCCATGCTCGCGACCGGACCCAGCACGATGTGCTGCTTGACCCCTTCGAGCGTGGATGCGACAGTCTCGCTCGCGAGCGTCTGCGGCATGCCCTGCCACACGTAGACGAGCGCCATCACAAACGACAGCGGCAGCAGCACGCGATACATCACGCGCGTGAAATCGACCCAGTAGTTACCGATGTCGTGTGCGCTTTTGCGGCACAGCGCGCGGATAAAGCCGCCGCACGCGGCCACGCCGGTCACTGCGCTCACCATCATCAGAAACGTGATGACGGCCATCTGCGAGAAATTGGACAGGCTCGATTCGCCCGAATACGACTGCCAGTTTGTATTGGTGATGAACGAAGCCGCGGTGTTGAATGCGAGGTCGGGCGTTTGCGCGGCACGCTGCAGCGAATCGAATGGCAGCAGCAGTCCTTGCACACGCAGCAGCAGATAACCGAGCATCATCATCGCCGCGTTGCTGAGCACGAGCGCCATCGCGTAACGGGTCCACGGCATGCGTTCGGTGGGGTTCGCACCGAGCAGCGAATAGGTCCAGCGCTCGATGCGCAGATGACGTTCATCGGTGAACACGCGCGCGAGCCACTTGCCCATCGTGATTGTCAAACCGGTCATGATGATTAGCACCAGCGCAAATTGAACAAAATCGTCGAACATGATGGGCTCCTTTTCAGATCCGGTTCAGTCCGACAACGAAGCCTGCGCTAAGCGCGAAAAAGGCTACCGACACGACTACGAATATCAGGTCGTTCATGATGGGGGATGAGTGAAGAACATAGGCGCGATAGCGCCCAATCAGAACCGTTCGGGCTTGATCAGCGCGTAGAACAGGTAGACGAACACTGCGGCGGCAAGCAGGCCGGCGAGCGCGATCATGACTGCGCTCCGATTGCCGGACGGCGCACGTGCGCGGGAAGCGCGCGTGGCGACGCATGGGCGGCGCACGCGTGATGGAGGCCAGCGTGGCCGGAGACAGGGACAGGTAGCGGCATATCGACAGACTCAGTGGTGGAAATCTGTCGGTACTGTAGATAAAACGGCCTCAAAGGCGCGCTGAGTTTCGTACGCCGATGTAAAGGTGGGGTTAAGAGGATTGTGGGGTTGGTGTGAGGTGCGGTTCGACACTGTGTGATGGGCGATCATGCGCCAACAACGCGACGAGTTGCTCGGCGACTAGCTCGGCCCAGATCCGATATTGACCGTGCCCGGGGTGAAAGAGGTCTCGCGCCATTTCCTTGGGCTTCGCGGCCCATTCCAGCGATACATAACGCGCCGTTGCGTCGAGGCGCACCCATGCTTCGAGCAGGCGATCCAGACAGGCGGCATAGCGGCCTAGATACCAGCGCAACGGATGAGGCGCGGCAGGGAGAATACGCAATGGCGGTAACCCCGTAACGACCAGCCCAATCGCACCGGTGCGGCGGCGAAGATCCTCCACCAAGCGTGCGTAGTCTGCCATGAACTGGGCAGGCGCACGCTGTGAGGTCACATCATTGGTTCCTAATGCCGTCACCAGAAAGTCGGCAGGCGCGAGTTCGACGTGCGACAGTAATTCCAGCGCCTCGTTTGTATTGACGCCCGACTTTGCAACCAGTTGCCATTCCACCTGGCGGCCTGTGCGTGTCGCCAATAGCCTTGCGACAGGCTGTGCCAGTGCGTCGGTCTGAGCTTCCACCCCAACGCCCGCTGCGGACGAATCGCCAACGACTAGAATTCGTAGCGGAGGACACTGCGGTGCCTCTCCTTCTACCCCGCTGCGCGGGCCGGCCGCTTCCGGAAGGCGCAATGCCGTGCGCCTTAGATGGCGTGCCTGCATCAGCAGAACCGGACCAAGCAGAACTTTGCACAGCGTTAACATCAGATCTTGCGGATGGGTTCAGGGTAAGCGGGCAGCGTTGCGGACGCATTCAGGAAGGCAATAGCTGCGTCGATTCCGGTCCTGTCACGCAGGATTTTCCGGTGCCCCTGATTTCGCGTGGAAAAGAGTTGGGCATTGGCGTGATTTGCCCGAAGCTCCTGCGCGTGCTCAAAGGGCACCTCGTCGTCGTATAAATCGTGAATCAGCAAGATCGGATTGTCATATTTGCGAATCAGCCGCTTCGGGGCAAGAGACGCCCAGTCCCATTCGTTTCGATACCGCCGCTCAAGCCGCATTCGCATTTCGCGAATCACTGCGTGACTGATGCCGAAGAAGCGGGCAAATGCTTCCGTGATAAAGACAGCGTCGGCGAAGCAACTGATCAGCACCAACCGTTTCGCCTTCAACGCGCAACGATCGATCGCGAGCAGCGTGCAAGCTGCACCAAACGAATGACCGACCACCAGGTCAACCCCCCCGATACTTTGCGCAGCAACCGCGATGGCTTGCGCAAACTCCATCATGTCGGTCGACGAACCGGTCGATTCCCCATGCGCCGGGCCATCCAGGCTGTACACGCCGTAGCCAGCCGCAACCAAAGCCTCGCCATAGCTGCCGAGATGCGTGCCGCGGCTTCCCCAGCCGTGAACCAATAATGCGCGCTGACTTCCCGTGCCGTGGTGAAGTAACCGTAGTTGCTTGTCGCCGACACGCACGACATCGTATGTTCCTTGCTGTTCGAACTTACGCTCCCAGCGGCTGGCGCGGGTTCGCGGCGGGGTGAGAAAGACCTGGAGCGCCAGCCGCGAAGCCAGTTTGGGAGACAACCGTTGCAACAGCGAGAACAGCACACGCAGCGCATAGACATAGATCCGGATGGCAAGCGGACTCTTGCTCAACGTGACTTCGTTGATCATATCGATGGTTCCTGTCGATCGATGATGGAGGCGACGCAGCACGATGCTCGCGCCGTGTCGCCTCTCAGGCGAATGACTGCGCGGATTAAGAAGCCGATAACGATCCAGGCTACTAACCCGCCCAACTTCGCGGAGACTCACGCAGAAACGGCATGTTTCTGCGCCAACGCACGTTCGATATAAGCAACCACGTCGCCGACCGTCTCGACCTTCGCGGCGCTGTCCTCGTCGAACTCCACGCCGAATGCTTCTTCGATGGACATGATTATTTCCACGCTGTCTAGAGAATCCGCGCGCAGGTCGCCGCGGAATGACTGTTCTGCGTGGATTTCGGCAGGTTTCAAATCCAGCGCTTCAGCAATGAGGTACTGCACCTTTTCCAGAACGTTTTGTTGAGACATATCGAACTCCATCTTTTAAGAATCTCTATGTGACGAGTGCGGCGTCAACCCTCATAAGGCGTGGCCCGACATGCCAATTCCGACACAGCGCCGGAAGGCGTGTCGCCACACGCATCGGGAATCATCGACGGAACTGGAGGCTGGGTCGCACCCGGCTCAGACTTAACTGAATCAATCCGACTATCCCCGCACGAAAACTGCGCTCTGCGGCATGAAAATAATGATCGTAGTGCGCGAAAAGCGCTTCGCCGTAGCGGCGCTCAATTTCGGCACGATGGCGATGCAAGCGTGCACGCCAATCGATCAGCGTGCGGGCGTAGTCCACGCCGATCTGACGGGCTTCGACGATCTCGTACTGATCCTGGACGGCCGCCTGAATGTCGCTCACCGTAGGCAACGCAGATCCGGGGAACACGCGTTCGAGCAGGTAGCGCGTATCCCGCACCTCCTGGAGGTTTTCCGGCGCGCGTAATGTCACGATTGTCTGCAATCCGAGACGTGCCCGATCGCCGGACGCCATACGGCACCATTCGAAAAAATCGGCGTAGACCTGACGATGCCGGCCCGCATCGCGTTCATCCAATGATGCAAAGTGTTCAAAAGCGCCGATTGAAACCAGTGCGTCGAATTTGCAGGCTGGAACGAAATCCCGCCACGAACTGAGCCGGATGTCGAATTGCGGACGGCGCAACTGATTCAAAAAATCGAACTGGTCCTCGCTCAACGTGACGCCTGTCACTGCGGCGACGCCGAGGGAATCCAGTGCATAAGCCATCATGCCGCCCCATCCGCAGCCAATATCTAGCACCGATTGCCCTGCCTGGATGCCGGCGAAGCGACTGAGCCGCGCAAGTTTTTGCTGTTGCGCTTCTTCGAGAGAAGCCGCGCCCTCCCAGACCGCGCAACTGTAAGCACGGTGACAGCGGTCGAGAAACAGCGCATAGAAATGGTTATCGACGTCGTAGTGGTAAGCGATGTCCGCTTTGGTCGCCATGTTTAGCCTGCTGCGTGAAAATGAACTGCTTTAATGAGCAGCCAGTGATTTTTGATATTGACGCAGCGCACGTGGGCTATCGAACTGTTGACCGAACAAGGCCGACAGGTTCTGCAGGATTCCGCGCTCGACTTGCTGTTCCCACTGTTTGTCGAAGTGGATTTCCTCATCAAGCCAGCGCATCAGCCAGTCCGGGTCGGGCAAACGGCCATTGACGGTGTCGTCCGGGAACAGGGTCCTACTGACATGCAAGTTGGTTGGATGCATTGCGCGATTCATACGCGGGTTAGTCATCAGCACGCCAATCTTCGAAAACGATGCCCGTGCCTGCGCGGGCTGTTTTGCCAACGCACGCTGCATGTATCGATAGTAGGCCCGCGCGTGGCGAGCCTCATCGTTCGCCAATAGTTGATAGATAGCCCGAATGACCGGTTCGCGGTGATATTCCCGGGCACACCGGTACCAGTTGTTCAAGCGAACCTCCCCGCAGAAATGCAAGACCAAACTATCCAGCGCCGGCGCCGGATCGAATGGAAATCGCACTGCGGCCAATTCCGCTTCGGTGGGTAGAAAGTTCGGCGCAAAACGGCGGAGATATTCGAGTAGCGCAAGGCTATGCTTTTGTTCTTCGAAGAACCAGATCGAAATGAATGCGGAAAAATCAGTATCGCCCTGATTGTCGCGCAAAAACATCTCTGCAGTCGGCATCGAAGACCACTCAAGAATGGCGTTCATCTTGACGCCATGTAATTGCGATTCATTGATGAGGCTTCGATCGAATTGATTCCATGGAATATCCGAATACATATTCCAACGTGCACGTTCGAGACTATCAAACAGCGAGGGAAAAAGCATACTTAATTCTTCAGCCATTTTATTCAATCAGCAAGTCTTTTTTCAGGAGCTGCTCACGAATTAGCTCGATACACGAACCGCACCCTGACAGGCAGGATGTGTAACACTCAAGCATCTCCCGGAACGAAAGTGGGATATCATTTTGAAGCGCTACTATCTCACCGATAGATTTATTCGAGCAAATACAGAACATGTCTCTCGCGTCGTTAGGGCGCAGGCAAAGCCACGAAAGAAAAACTAATTGATCGTGCGCAGGAATGAGTCATCCCTACATTCCGACTTCGCTGCGAAAACAGCAATTCCTCGAAGGATGGTGCTGCCTTTCACCATTCATCTTAAGCTTTGATGGCAGAGTAGTACATTCGAACCGAATTGCTGCAAGTTTAGAATTACTGACGAGCTGGAGTCAAGCGATTCGATCTTATTTTTTTCATCCGATCGTCTTAAAAATAACGATTCCCATCGAAGCCGGTAATTCGTTGGTTTTCAGTGAGTCTCAAAATAATAACCAATCCATACCGATTTGTTGATTAAATCAGGATTTAACAATTTGACACATTCATTCGCTTCACTATCGGTTTATAAGTCCGCTGGCACACGCCCGGTAATGCGCGCTCCAAACCTCCTCACCTGCCGCATCCGTCAATTCCTGCGGCGTGCCAATCTGATCACAATGGTAGTACGCCACCGCCGCAAACGGCTGCGGCCCTTCACGCCCTCGCCCCGCCTCGCGATCAACACCCGCGCCCAGCGGCCCACTCGCCTGCAGCAGCGGCGTGAATCCACCCGGCTCATACACATAATGCGTCACCGTGCGCTTCTCACAGTCCGTCTCGCACGCAAGCGTATCGCCGTCCCACCCATACACCGTCAGCCCGTAGCCATGCTCCGCCTTCAAACGCGCACGCAGCACGTCCCGGTAGCCCGGACCATCATTAATCGACGTATACACACACGGCTCAGTCAGCTTCGTGATGCGCCGGCCCAGCGCATCGTAGCGATAGGTCGCCTGCATCCGGTGATCGCCCGCCGACACCATGCGATTGAAACTGTCCCAGCCAAACGCCATGCGCTCGCCGTTGCGCACGCGCACAGCCAGATTGCCGCGTTCATCGTATTCAAAGCGCGTGCCGGCATATTGCTTCAGCAGATTGTCCAGCAGCACAGGAGCACGCACTCCGCGCGCCTCGTGTTCATCGGATACCTGAATATTGCTCGCCGGATCAAACGCAAAACGCTCTTCGCCCAACCTCCCCTGCATCTGCCTGAGCCGTCCCAGCGGGTCATACGCGTAGCGGATCGTGCCGCGCAGATCGCTGATCTGCTCGAGTTGCCCCGCGTCGTCGTAGGCATAACGCCGCTCCATCACCTTGCGATTCGAGCCCTTCAGCACCTGATGCGCGAGTCGTCCCGCTTCGTCGTACGCCGTGATCTGCGTCAGGCCGTTCCCCAGTTCGCGCCCCGTCTCCCGATGCGCGTCGTCGCGTGAAAAGTTCGCCACGCTCACACCATCGAGCAGCAACCCGTGCACGTGACCGGAGCCGTACGTGAGCCAGTCCAGCCGGTGGCCATCCGGCCGCACGGTCGCCGTGCGCGCATCGAGTTCGTCGTATTCATGCCGATAAACGAACGCACGAATCTCGTCGCCGATCCGCGCATATGCAACCTCTCCTGCTCCAGGTTGCCCACCGGATCATAAGCACGCCACACGCCCGAGTGCGCATTGAACGCCTGCAGCACCCGCCCAAAACCGTCGTACGCGAATACCTCTTCATCCACCGACGCGCCACCCACCGGCTCGAGAAACACCCGTCCGGCATCCGTGTACTGCGCCTTCCAGCCGCGCCGCCGGGCCACTCGCCCCATCGCGTCGTAGCCGAACGCCTGCATCACGCCGCCCGAACGCCGGTGCGTGACGACTCCGCTACCGTCCTCCCGGAAATACTCCGTCACACGTCCATCGAAATCCTGCTCCGATACGAGCCGCCCGTACCCGTCATACGCAAACCGGTATTCGCCGCCGTTCTCGTTACGCAACGTGATGATCTGGCCCAGCCGGTTCCACGCATACTCGAGCGTATCGCCCAGCGCGTTCACGCGCGCCGCGAGCAGCCCGGCGGCCGAGTAGCGGTACTGCGTGCGACGGTTCAGCGCATCGGTATGCGCAAGCAACCGCCCCTCGGCATCCCGTTCGAACGCCTCGCGCATGCCACCGGGATGAATGAGCGCTACCAGTTGTCCCGCCTCGTACTCGTAGCGCGTAGTCTCGCCCGCGGCATTGCGCGCTTCGATCACATGTCCGCGCGCATCGTACTTCCAGCTCGATGTCTTGCCCGAACAGTCGGTGAAGCTCGCCATCTGTCCGTCAGGCCGCCACGCGATCTGCTGCCTGCCGCCTTTCGCATCGATGATCGCCACCGGCAGCCCGGCCCCGCTGTATTCGTATTTCGTGACGCGCCCGAGCGGGTCGGTGGCTTCGACGACATTGCCTTTGCTGTCGTAATACCGCTCCCACCGGTGGCCTTCCGGGTCCTGGATGCCAGTCAGATTGTCGCGTTCATCGTGCACGTAGTACGCGGTGCGGCCATCGCGCGCGGTATGCGAGGTCAGGTTGCCGCGTCCATCCCACGTGAACTGCTCGGTAGCGCCGTCCGCAAAAATATGCCGCACCACGTTCTTCGCCGCGTCGCGGAAGAACCACTCCTCGGTACGGTCCGGATACACGATCCGATACGGATAGCCGTCGATGTCGTAGTACTGCTGCGTCGTATTGCCTCGCGCATCGGTGACGAACGTCAGGCGTAACCGGTCGTGCCAGCGCAGCCGCGTATCGAACGTGCCGTCGTCGGCCCATTCGCGCACCGCCCGCGCATCCACATGCGTGCCGTCCCACTGCAGGTTCATGCCGCGCCCGGTACGGTCCGTGTAGCGGGTAACGAGGTGATGGGAATACGCGTAAGCCCGCGTGGCGCCGTTCTCATCCGTTGCGCCCACGAGATCGCCAGCGTCGTCGTAACGGTACGCGGCGAGCGTGCGAATCGGCTGGCCCTTGTCATCGAGCAGCGCGATGTGTGTAATGCGGCCCGCTTCGTCGTGCGTGAAACCCACCACCGCACCCGCGCTGGATGCGAGCGTCGCCAGTTGTCCATCTGTGTACGCAAGCGTAAGCGCATTGCCTGCGCGGTCAGCGACCTTCGCGAGCACGAAGCGTTTGCCGTAGCGCACGTAAGTTTGTGTCAGCTGTTCGCTATAACCGATTGAGACCTCATCACCGCTGGCGCGCGTAATCGTCATGCGCTCGATCGGGTCGTAATGGCTCTGGCCTTCAACCAGCAGCGGATACCGGACACTGCGCCCCGACGCGTCGTGATAGATCAGCGCGTCGCCGCCCGGCTCGAAGCTCGCGTGAAACGGTGTGGTCCATCTTGGGCCAAGCGGGCCGGCCGTATCGTGTGCGTCGAAGTTCGACCGGTAAGCGCGTACCCATTCCACCGCCAGTACACCCGGCAGTACGAAATCGGTATGCGTGAACGACTCGTCGCCCAGTGCGAAACCGATCGACCCTGTGCTGCCGGGCGCCGGCTGACCTTTCGCGCAAGTCTTGCAGGCTGACGGCCCGGGCTTCCGTGTTTTCGCCTGGTATCGACTCGCCTCCGTCCGTCCTCCCTCACCATTCAACCGGGCCTGGTTCGACGCATTGCCCTTGACCGTCGCCTCAACGTGATGCTTCTTCGCTTCATAGGTCTGTATCGCCTGGATCAGCACGTTGAGCATGTGCATGATCGTGCCGACATCGTCGCCCGACAAACGCGCGAGTTGCTGCTTCACGACCGGGATAAAGTCGCGGACGTCGGCGGCCAGCGTGCGGATCAGACCGGTTGCGGCGTCCGGCAGACAGCTCACCACCGCATTGATCTCCGCCTTCACGCCGGCTTTGCTCACTTCCCACACCGCGCCGAGCATGTTATCCAGCGTGTCCAGCGGATCGTGCACCAGCGCGCGTGCCGACACGCGCGACGCCTTGCGGCTCGCCGCGCGCAGATTCGCATTCGGGTCGGTGAGGCGGCCGCTCGCGATCGCGTCGAGCGCAGCGGCCAGCGCGCTCAGATGCTTTTCCGCCTCCTTGCCGCATTCCGCGAGCACCTCCTTGAGCCGCGCTTTCGCCTCTTCGACGAACGGCTGCAGTTCCCCCATCAAGCTGGCCGTGAAGTGCCCCGCGATGACCGCGACAAGCGCCGCACCCAGTTCCTTCGCGCCGTTTTTGACACTTTGCCGCACGATGCCAAGCGTCGGACGCAGCGTCATCCGCGCGGCGGCCGTGCCCGGCGGAATCGGCAACACGCCGATCAGGTTGATGCCCAGGCTCGCCCAGTCGAGCATCTGGTCGATCTCCGCCCGCTTGACGTTGCGGTTGCGGATGAGCGTCGCGATATCGCCGCATACGTCGACGGCGGCGATCACGTTGCCGAGCACCGGCAACGCCGCGGACACTTCCTTGACGCGTTGGAGTGTCACATAGCCGCCGCTGCATTCACGCAGCCACGCGTCGAACGCGGCGGCGCCCGCCGCGAGATCGGCAACGGCAACCTGGTTGAGCGGGACGGTGGCGGCATCGACGGCGTCGTCTTCGGATGGCTGACTGGTCATGACCTGCTGATTCGTTGTTGTCTGTTTCTGAGAGATACGGTTGCGCGCTCAGGCGGTGTGCTCGAACAGGTCCGCCGGCTGCCATGCCGCAGGCCGCTGGAAGCTGCCGATCACCCACGGATCATGCGGATCCTTGCCGAATGCAACGTTCACGGCGCCGGGTTGCAGACCGCTCACCACGGCGCGCCCGTTTGCGTCGAGTGTGCCGCGGTGCACCGCGCCCAGACTGTCGGTCACCTTGAAATCACTGCCGCCGACAGGCGAGCCCGATGCATAGCGACGCAGCACCTCGAGTTGTCCCGGCAACGACTGCGGCGCGGCCGGAAAGCCACCGCCTTTGGCCTGCGGACCGTCGGTGGAATGCGTTGCCGCGTGGACGTGATGCTGGCCGTTCGTGAAGCCCAGCAGTCCCTGCGGGCTGATCTCCAATTCCGTCCCGCCGCCATTGAGGCGGATCCCGTGTTTCGCCTTCAGCTCGATCCAGTCGGTGGTGCTGATAAGCTCCAGCGTCTTCTTCGCGATCAGTTCGATCCGGTCGTCCTGTGCCTCGATGCGGACCTTGCCGGACGCGGCGATCAGCATGATGCCGAGCTTGTGCACGAACACCGAGAACAGGTTGGAAATGCTCGCAACAAACGATTTGCCTGCCGCGACGCCGACATGCCCACCCGTGGTGAGGGCGAGATTTTCGTCACTCGCGATATGCGTGCTGCCGGCCGTTGTCATTTCAATTCCGGCCGGACTCGCGAGCAGCAGGTGAGGCGCGGCGAACTCCGGAAAGTCGCGGCCATCCGCGGCGCCATTGCCGCGTATCGCATCGTTCTGCGTCTTCAACGATCTCGCGACGTCGCTCTGGTCGGCGTCGTGCTGTTGCGCGCCGTGCTGTTGCGCAAGCGCTGCCATGCTTTGCTGGAGATCGCGCGCCTGCGTCAGCCGGGCAACCGTTTCACCAAGATCCTTCGCGTGGTTCTGCGCACTCGCGCGAGCCTGCGTGGACACGAGCAGCCCCCTGGCGGCGCGCAGCACGCCCCACAGGTCCGTGCGTAACTCGAATCCGGTGCCGCGTGCATCCTGACGTCCTTTGTTGCCGGCCAGGCGGCGGATGAAACCCAGACTCAGAATCGACGTGCCGTGGTCGCTTGCCAGTTGCGCCTGCAACTCTCCCTTCGTGTCGTCGAACGCGAGATGGTTGGCCTGACCGCCGCCGTCGAAGCTCCGGCTGCGCAGACCCGACACCGTCTGGTTGCCAGGCAGCATCCATGCTGGCCGGTTCCCGCCGTTGGCCGGGCAGCCAACAATGATGGGCAGATCAGGATCGCCATTGATGTGGTCGACGAGCACCTCCGTACCAATTCGCGGCACGAACGACGCACCCATCTGACTCCCCTGCCACGGCATCGCCACGCGTATCCAGATGCCCGAGTTCTCATCGAACCGCCCCTGACGGTCCCACGGGAACTGACATTTGACCCGGTGCTGCGCGTCGGTCCAGACATCATGGCCGGCGGGGCCGACCACCACCGCGTATTCCGGTCCATGGGTGCGCGGCTTGCTCGTCGACTGCGGCAGCCGGAAATAGCTGTCGGCGGGCTGCACCTCGAAGTCGGATTCGCAGCTGAACATCTGCGCGGCGCCTGCCTCGACGGCGACTTCCGACATGTTCAGCGCGCACGCGATCACGACGTATTCGCGGTTGGCTTTGTCTTGCGCATAGCCCGTGAGCGCGAAGGTCCTGCCGGTTTCAAGTCCGCGGATGTTGCCGTGCCCCCTCGCCCGCAAGCCTTCGCAACGCAGCGCCTCCAAGCTGACGCGCGCGAGATGCGCCGCTTCCGCGCCTGCGTCGTTGCGCTCGCCGTTCAGGCCTTGCCAGCCCGCTTGAGGCTGCGCGAAGTCACCCCATTGGTAGACTTCCTGAAGCGCGTTCGCCGTGTCGCGCGGATTGGTTTCGTTCCCGCTGAACGGCAACATCTGCTGGCCCATGCGCGGGGCCATATAGTCGAAGTCGACGTTGGTGACCTTGCCCCCCGTCAGCGTACTCGTCACCGAAAACGCATCGATATGTTCTTCGTCGATACGCTCGCCGCCCGGCGCGAGGTAACGGATCACCTCGTAAGCGGCGCCATGACGGTGGAAGGCCCCGAGCGTATCGGCCAGCACCAGACGGTGATGCCCTCCCGAATGCTCGAACCACCACCAGATGCCCCATTCGGCCCATAGCCGCTGCAGGAAATCAAAATCGCTCTCGAAGTGCTGTCGTTGCACATCACGCTTCGGATAGCCGCCTTTGAGGCCGGGGCCGGCCAGACGCAGTTCGAACGACCCGGCGTATGCCTGCAGCACGGCCTCCGTGATCTCGACTACGTTCAGCCCCTGAAACAGGCGGCAATCGCGGTTGAGCGTGGCCAGATGCAGCCATGGTCGCAACACAAGCTCATAGACGACCGAGCGGCCCTGTTCGCGCACGATGCGCGCGGCGTCGACAAGGCCGGTGATTTCGCGCGTGCCGGCGCCGATATTGCCCGCTCCGGTATTCCCGGGCATGCCCGCCGTGAAGGTACCGATGCCGGTGATTTCGATGGAGATCGTCGCTTCCGTGCCGACCAGCGCATCGAGGTCGACATTGGCACCGACGTCGGAAAAGAAGTTGAGCGCGTCAGGCGTTTTAACTTCGACCGTGTACTCGAAAAGTTTGCCGAGCGCATCGGACCCTGACACGCGGGTGGGCACAAGAATCGGCTGGCCGTCGTCGGCGGTCGGGATGGCGGCGCCCGCGAGCGCCAGCGTGCGCGGATGCATGGATTCGTACATAGGCGATTCTGAAATGCGTAACGGACCTCACGCGCGCATCAGCGTAGCGCCGCACGTCGTCCGGTCACCGAGATAGGCAACGCGTACTCCCTTGTGGGTGCGATTGCCGGTGGCGACGATGGGAAAAGTGCCATGGCACATCGGACACGCGACGAGGTGGCCGTTCAGCGCAACGCGCCTACCCTGATGCATCAGGTCGCTGGATGCTTCGATCACCACGCCGCCGTGGTCGGTGGTGTCGCCCAGCCGCGCCATCTCACGGCCCCGTATGTCTCTCACGCTGCAACGACTCCCGGATTTCGCCGATATCAGGAAAGCCTGTTGCCTTTCCCTTCCCGCAAAAAGGCCTTGCTTTGCTGATTCAGTTTGTTATGCGAACAAATATTGACCGGCGATTTATAGCAGCAGGCGAGGAGTGGTGCAATTTTTAAGATGGTTGTTCAAACAAATCCGACAGCGCGGCGATCGGTCATGCGTCGCGTCGCAATCGGCTTTACCGGATGAACACGGCGCGACTCGAGCGCCATGCAAGTACGTCCTGCACACGTCTTGCCTGCGCAACGACCATCGGAAATCGCGCTAACCCGTCGAGATCGACCCACTGCACATCAGTCGATTCGTCATCGTGCGAAAGGTGTTCGCTCACAGAGGATGCGGCCAGCAGAATCGAAAATTCACGACGTACTTCACCGTCCGTATAGACGATGATCGTGGCCGGATCGGTATAGGTGCCGACCATTCCCGTAATCGTGATCTCCACGCCGGTTTCCTCGCGCACCTCGCGCCGCGCGCAGCCTTCGAGCGAATCGGTCAACTCCATCGTGCCACCGGGCATCGCCCAATAGCCGCTGTCGCGTCGCTTGACGAGCAGCAGCCGGCTCGCCGCATCGAACACCGCGACCGCCACCGCGGGCTTCAGCGAATTCGCGGCCGGCACCGGCTGTGCATCAGCCCCCGCGCGTCCTCCACCAGCATTCAGATCAACCCGCGTAACACGCAATGCCTCGCGCGCCCACGTATCGATCGCCCGCGTCATCGGCACGCTTTCCTTGTCATTGCCAGCGGGATACTTGAAAAACAGAATGCGCGTGTCGCGCTTGATGCGCTGGACGTATGCGGTGCCGGGATAGATCACATAGAAATCGCCCGAGCGAAACCGATGCACCTCGCCGGTATCGAGGTCCTGATACTCGGTCATCCCGCACAGCACGTACTGGTATTCCTTCGCACGCGCATGGCGATGCGCCGGTTCAAACCCGCTTTGTTCATAGTGGGAGATGCCGACCTCGATATCCGCGTCGGCAATATGTACCAGAGGCTGCGGCCGCTTCAGTGCACCGGCCAGATATTGACGGGTCTCCCCGCTCAACGATGCTTCGATGGCGGCGGCGTCCAGTGATTTGAACGGCATGTCGTGTCCCGCTCCGGTTGTCGAACCTTATGCATGTTACGACACCCACCCGCACGCGAACATGACCGACACGGCGACACGGCGATACAGCGCTACCCCGCCGCTGCGTTCCCCCCCTGCCCGACCACTTCAGTCAGCCGCCGCGTATATTCGCCCGGCGCAACCGGCCGTCCAAACAGATACCCCTGTTGCCGGTCACATCCTATCGAACGCAAAAACGCCGATTGGGCGGACGTTTCGACACCTTCCGCCGTCACATTCATCCCGAGCGAATGCGCCATCGCGACCACCGCATGCGTAATTGCGACCGCGTCGCGATGATCCGGCAAGCCGGCGACAAACGACCGGTCGACCTTCAGGTTATGCAGCGGAAACCGCTTCAGATACGACAGCGACGAATACCCGGTGCCGAAGTCGTCGACGGAAATTCGCACGCCCATCCGCGACAACGAATGCAGCATCGGCATCACCGGCGCGCGCTCGCTCATCAGCAGGCCTTCGGTAATCTCCAGTTCGAGCGCGCCCGGATCGAGCCCAGCCGCGGACAGCGACTGCGCGACCTCCTGCACGAGCCCGTCGTTGAACTGCCGCGGTGACAGGTTCACCGCGATCGTCAGATCCGGCGCGATCGTCTTGCGCCATTCGGCGGCCTGCGCGCACGCGCGCTCGAGCAGCCAGCGGCCCAGTGTGACGATCAGGCCGGTGTCCTCGGCGACCGGAATGAATTCGATCGGCGAGACGTCGCCCAATGCTTCGTTGTGCCAGCGCATCAGCGCTTCCGCGCCGATCGTGCGGCCGCTCACGCCATCGACGATCGGCTGGTACACGAGGCGCAGTTCGTCGGCAGCCAGCGCGCGCCGCAGCGATTGCTCGATCGCGAAACGTCGCTGCAATTGCTGGCTCAATTCCTTCGTGAAGAATTCGAAGCCGTTGCGCCCGCGCTGCTTCGCCTGATACATCGCGGAATCGGCATTGCGCATCAGCGTGGTCGCGTCGCGTCCGTCTTCCGGGCACACGCTAATGCCGATCGACGCGCCCAGATAGTATTCGTTGTCCGCCACCGCAAACGGCATCGCGACCGTCTCGAGGATCTGGCGCGCGAGCGCGGTCAGGTGTGCAGCACTTTCGTAGCCGCTCACGGCGATCACAAACTCGTCGCCGCCGACGCGCGCGAGCGTATCGCCCTTATGCACGCAGGCGGCAAGACGCCGCGCGACACTACACAGCAGCGCGTCGCCGGCTTCGTGGCCCGCGGTATCGTTGACCTTCTTGAAGCCGTCGAGATCGACGAATAGCACCGCAACACGCGGCACTTCGCCGCCACTGTAACCACTTGCGGGCGGCCCGAGCAGATCGCGCATCCGGTCGGACAGATATGCGCGATTGTAGAGCCCCGTCAACGGATCGCGCGTCGCCAGATACTTTAGCTGCCGCTGCGCGGCGCGTACCGGGCCGATGTCGTTGAACGACACCAGCACGGCACCCGGCTCCGGCTCGCCGGGCCGGAAAATCGGCACGAAGTTCGCAATCACCCAGATCGTCTCGCCGATCGCGAGCTCGACCGACATCGTCACGCCGAGCACCGGCTTGCCGGTCGACAGCACCTTCAGCGTCGGCCGCTCCGGGCTTTCGATCACCGAACCGTCTTCGCGCCGCGCATGCAGCAACACGTCGTGGATGTTCGCGCCGATAATCGCCGGCGTCGCGCGCAGCATGCGCATCGCGCTCGGGTTGCACGCGAGCACTTCGCCGTCGCGCGATTGCACGACGATGCCTTCGTTCAGGTGATCGACGACCAGCCGGTGATGCTCCTCGCTTTGCGCGAGGCGCTGGCGAATGCGGTCCTGATGAATCGCGAGGCCGACGCTGCGTCCGATGTCGCGCAAAATGGTTTCCTCGACGTCGGTCGGCCGGCGCGGCGCGTAGTGATAGACCGCGAACGCGCCGAGCACGCCGCCCGCTTCGTCTTCGAAAGGAATCGACCAGCACGCGCGCAGACCATGTGGCGCAGTGAGATGTTTGTGATCAGTCCACAGCGGATCGCCGTCGATATCTTCCGCGACCACCATGCGGCGCTCGTACATCGCGGTGCCGCAGGAACCGGCGCGCGGCCCGATTTCGAAGCCGCCTAGCGCGTGGCAATACGCGGGCGGCAGCGACGGCGCGGCGCCGACTTTCGCATGACGTCCGTCAGGGTCGAGCACGAGCACCGAGCACGCGGCGCCGTCTCCAAGCAATGCCTCGGCGCGCCGGCACACCTCGGCCAGCAGCTCCGGCAACGGCGCGCTGCGCGTCAGCAGGCGCAACACCGCGCGCTCCGACTCGAGCACCTGGGCGGCCACGGTCGACCGATAGCCGCCGTTGTTATGCGTGGAGCCGGCCTCGCGGTCGGACCTGTTATCAGGCTGGCTGTCGGTCATCCGGTCTGCGGTATCCTGGCGGTTCATCGAACTGTGCGCTCCCCAACGCGACAACGGCAAACGAACGCGATTCAAACACCCGGGTTTACGCTAACGCCGATGCGAATTCAAGATCTGCAACGCAGCCGTCACGAAGCAGGCGAGTTCCCCGCAAGCGGGGCAAGAAATTCGGAGAAACCGGTCAGCATGATCTGCACGCCAATGCATAACAGCAAAAACGCCGACACACGCAAAGCGACCTTGGTTCCCTCTTTGCCGAGAAAGTGCGCGATATACGCCGAACGGCTGTACGTGAAATAGATAACCAGCATCACGAGCACCGAGATCGCCACCGAGGCGATCGACGACAGCAGGAACTCAGATAGCTTGTGTGTGCGGTTCGCATTGAGCGCAATCGCGGTCGCCATCGTACCGGGCCCGGTGGTGAGCGGCATCGTCAATGGAAAGAACGCTTTCGACATCGCATTGTCCGGATCGACCGGCTTCGCGGCCGAGACGTCGGCGCGCGTTTCGGGAGCATTGAGCATATTCCACGCGCTAACCGCCACGGCCAGCCCACCGCCGATACGCAGCGCCTCGATCGAGATACCGAAAAAATGCAGCACGGGCGTACCAATGAAGAATACGACAATCAGCACGAAGAATGCGTTGATCGACACGCGCCTTGCAAGCGCCGCGCGCTCTTCGACCGTTAGCGTTTCGGTACGGTCGAGAAACACGAACGCAATCGCGAACGGATTAATGATGCTGATCAAGCCGGTGAAGCCAAACAGGATTTCGGAGACGAGGCTGGTTATCATTTTTTTCAGGTCCGCGTTCAGATTTCATACGGTCCGCGTCCGGTGGTCCGAAGCGGGCGCGCCGCGCACAGTGTACCGTTACCGGCCCGCACCGCCGTCGCTGCATGCGAAATGCGTTGCTACGAGCGGGGGTCGCGAAAGTCGCACGCGGCCAACGCATTCGACCGGGCATCCGGTATGCGTGCCTTCATCTGCACCGCATAGCTTTCAATTCTCCTTCACATTTTTGATCGCTTGGCGTACGCGAACAAGGCGGCATACAGTCGGACCCGCAGGCCCGCTTTCCGATCACGTATCGACCCGCAACGCAGTTATCGTTCGAGGAGATGCCTATGTCCTACCGTCTGCTCGCCGTGCTGCCGTTTATCGGCATTCTGCTCGGCGTTCCGTTTGTCAATCGTGTCGAACCGCTGATGCTCGGCATGCCGCTGGTACTCGCCTGGATCGTGATGTGGGTCGTGCTCAGCGCGGTGATCATGGCGATCATCTACCGGCTCGATCCGGTCAACCGCGAGCCCGTTGAGCCTGGCGCGGCCAATGCCGCCGCGGAGGGCCGCCGATGAGCACAGCACTGGTAATCATTGCGGCGGTAACGCTGTTTGCGCTGTATCTGGGCATACGCGCGCGTCACGGCCACGATATGAATCTGGAACAGTGGACCGTCGGCGGACGCAGCTTCGGCACCGCGTTCGTGTTCCTGCTGATGGCCGGCGAGATCTACACGACTTTCACGTTTCTTGGCGGCAGCGGTTTTGCATACGGTAAAGGCGCGCCTGTCTATTACATCCTTGCGTATGCCACGCTCGCGTATGTGCTGTCGTACTGGCTGTTGCCGCCGGTATGGCGTTTTGCAAAAACGCATAGGCTCGTGTCGCAGCCCCACTTTTTCGCGCGCAAGTACGATAGTCGTGCGCTTGGCGTGCTGGTAGCGGTGGTCGACGTTGCCGCGCTGATTCCGTATCTGGTGCTGCAGCTCAAGGGGCTCGGCATTATTGTCGCGACTACGTCGTATGGCGCGATTTCATCATCGGCGGCAATCTGGATCGGTGCCGTGGTCGTCGCGATCTACGTGATCGCATCGGGCGTGCGCGGCTCCGCGTGGAACTCGGTGATGAAAGACATCCTGATTCTCGGGGTCGTGCTGTTTCTCGGCATCTATCTGCCAATTCACCATTACGGCGGCTTCAGCGAGATGTTCCGTGCGATCGATGCCGCACGGCCCGGCTTTCTGACGCTCGCGGAAAAAGGATCGGGCACCAGCATCGTATGGTTCCAGTCGACTGTGCTGCTGACCGCGCTCGGCTTCTTCATGTGGCCGCATACGTTCGGCTCGGTGTTTACCGCAAAGAACGAACGCATCTTCCGCCGCAATGCAATGGTGCTGCCGATCTATCAACTGATTTTGCTGTTTGTGTTTTTCGTCGGCTTCGCGGCAACGCTGCGGGTGCCGGGACTCAAAGGCGGCGATATCGACCTGTCGCTGTTCCGGCTGACGCTCCAGACCTTCGACCCATGGTTCGTCGGCGTAGTCGGTGCGGCCGGCGTGCTGACCGCGCTGGTGCCGGGCTCGATGATCCTCACCACCGCCTCCACTTTGCTCGCCAACGACATCTATCGCGGCGCGCTGGCGCGGCATGCGCCGGATGCCGTCGTTGCGAGGCTCGCGCGGATGCTGGTGCCGCTGGTCGCACTCGTCGCGGTACTGTTCACGCTGCATGGCGGCGAGACGATCGTCGCGCTGCTGCTGATGGGCTACAACTTCGTCACGCAACTGTTTCCGGCCCTCGTCTGCAGCCTCGCACCGGGTAATCGGGTGACGAAGCAAGGGGCGTTCTGCGGCATCGCGGTCGGCGTGCTGGTCGTCGCGGCGACAAGCGTGATGCATCTGAGCGTCGGTCAGCTACTGCCTTTCCTGCCGGATATGCTGAAAGACGTGAATATCGGTTTTCTTGCGCTCACGTTGAACGTAATCGTGCTGGCTATTGTTAGTGCGGTGACACAAACGCAATTGCATGCTGAGCAGTCGGGCGCGCGTACGCGTTGATCTCTCGCGCTCTCCCCGTCCTCCAGTTCGGACTTCACCCGCCGGTTGACTGCCGGGCGGGTGAAGTCCGATCAGCCCCTCCCCGCCTGCGCTGATTCGCCAACGGCCGTGTCACGCGTTTCGCGTACAAGCACACCACCTGATGCCTGCGGCATGAAGCAAGAATGTCCTTAATGTCACGCGACGATAGGGAGGTCTTCTTGAACTAGCTTGATAGGCATTCGTAAATCCATAGATTTACTTATCGTATTTCATTTCACTTCAATTAAACAAAGGTATCAGATGAACGTTTCGAACATACCACCAGCCCCAAACACTTACGCTAATGGACAGAAGCAGGTTCAATTCAATCCGAGCGGGGCTGGCGGACAAGCGGGCCAGTACATCTATTACGACGAAGATGGTAAAAAAATTCTCAGCCAGAACAAATCGGCTAACGGGCATGTCGGGTTCGAGCTGGACTACAGGAAGGACGGCACGATCTTTTCGTCGACGATAACCGGCGCCGATAACGTCGATAAAACGATGATCTACGGTTCCAAATGAGCGTGGACGCGGGAGGACGGATCGATGCATGTGAGCATTTTCGTTGATGCTGAAACGGCCCCCCGCGTTTCATTGCGAGCCTGTCCCGATACCACCTGATGAGGCAACTCCGGATAAAGAATGGAGACGTGTGCACAACCTGCGGAGGTTATCTCGCGTTAGACGATGTTTCGATGTCTGTCAGTTGAATTGCCCAATCCGGATTATTCCCTTTCAGGAAGGATGCAACCATGCAAGTTACTTCACAAATGAACAACGCAATGTTGGCAGATTCGCAAGTCTGGGACGCAGGCAAGTTGCGGCACTCATCCAGTTCCGAACCGGGAAAACCTGCTATCGGGGGTCCCGCGCGGGACTCGGCGTTCGGAATATCCGGTGGCCTGAGAACAAAGGACATGAATTGGCTCAAATCAGGCGACACCAGGTCCAATCGCCCAGGCCCAGACGACACACAGGTCAGAATCAAGGGAGACAGGGCGACGGTGGATATCGATCGCGGCGGCAAGCATTGGCACCTGACCGGTAACGCGACCCGTAACGACGACGAGGGCAACGTTACCCACTTGCACGTTTCCGGCCTGACGTACGGCTTTGGACCGTCGGGTGTCGCCGCTGGTTGATTAAAGCTGCATGGTCAGTCAGCGTCGGCGTCCGACGCTGACTCTTCGTCGGCCATGACGAAGCGTACCGTTCAAAACCGGGTCAGTCGTCAGCCGCTGACCCCTTGGCGTAGAGCGTCGATTCAGCGAAGTGCTCGGCGGTCAGCACACGTCCTACGAGTATCAGCGCGGTGCGTTCGATGTCGGTGCCCTGCACTTTTGCTGCAATATCGCCTAGCGTACCGATTATCTTCTCCTCGTCGGGCCAGCTGGCGCGGTACACCACAGCCACCGGGCAATCGGCACCATAGTGCGGTATCAGTTCCTCGACGATGCGCGCGATATGCCGCACGCCGAGATGAATCGCCATCGTCGCGCGGTGACGGGCCAGGTCGGCCAGTTCCTCGCCTTCCGGCATCGACGTTTTGCGCGCGTAGCGCGTCAGGATCAGCGTCTGCGAAACGTCGGGTAGTGTCAGTTCGCAGCCGAGCGTCGCCGCGCATGCGGCCGTCGCCGTCACGCCGGGCACAATTTCGTAAGGTATGCGCAGCTCGCGCAGCCGCCGGATCTGCTCGCCGATTGCGCCGTATAGCGATGGATCGCCCGAATGCACGCGCGCGACATGCTGCCCCTTCGCGTGAGCATCGGCGAGCAGCGCGACGATCGCGTCAAGGTCGAGCTCCGCAGTGTTGATCACCACTTCAGCGACGTTCCCCGCAAGCACCGCATCGGGCACCAGCGAACCCGCATACAGGATCACCGGGCACGTGCGCACGAGGCGCTGCCCTTTCACCGTGATCAACTCGGGGTCGCCCGGCCCGGCGCCAATAAAAAACACTGTCATGAATCAGGACTCCGGAAATATCGTTGTGGCCGCAACGGCCTCGCTGCGTCCGTCTGCTGCCATTCAGGCAATGACATATCAGCGCGGCGATTCAGCGATGCGGCGCCAGCTCCCGCAACGTCTGCAATAGCGCGGCCGGACTGTCGAATTCGCGGTCGGCCGGCGGCAATTCCGGACGCCGCGTCATCACAACCGGCAAGCCACGTTCGCGTGCCACGTCGAGCTTGGCCGCCGTTGCACTGCCGCCGCTGTTCTTCGTGACGATCACATCGATGTCATAGCTGGCGAACAACGCACGCTCGCCGTCGATCGTAAACGGCCCGCGTGCGCCGATCACCGACGCACGCGCATTGCCCGCATGTGATTCGAGGCAGCGCACGACCCAGTATTGATCAGACGGAATTTCGTCGAGATGTCCGAGTGGCTCGCGGCCAAGCGTAAAGAGCGGGCGCCGGTAGCGCGTCAATGCCGAGACGATTTGCGGCCAGTTATCGACCATGTGCCAGTCGTCACCAGCCTGCGGCTGCCAGGGCGCGCGCCGCAGCGCCCAATAGCGCACCTGCGCGTCGCGACACGCCGATGCGGCGTTTGCGCTGATGCGGGCAGCGAACGGGTGTGTCGCATCGATCAGCAAACCGATGCGCTCATTCACCAGGTACGTGTGCAGCCCGTGCGCGCCACCAAAACCGCCGACGCGCACCGCGCAAGCCAGATCAACCGGAACCTTGCCGATTCCCGCGAGACTGTAGACATCCGATGCGCGAAGCGTGCGGGCAATCTGCAGCGCATCGCCTGTCCCGCCTAGCAGCAGAATGCGCGTCATCGTGCGGTACCCACGAAATGGCCCGCGCGATCGATCGCGAACACTTCGACCCCGACCTCATCCGGCACCACCTCCCGCGCCACGTCGAGCGCGCGCGCACACACGATGTCGCCGAGCGGCACGCCGGCGTCGTGCGCCAGTGCGAGCGCCTGCTGGCTGGTGTTCGCGCCGCGCATCGCCTGTTGCAGAGCCGGCGCTGCGCCGCGCGCGGCCGCCCAATCCGCGAGCTGCGACAAATCGATGCTCGAATGGCGGCTATGCAGGTCCAGATGCCCGGCGGCCAGCTTGCTGAGTTTGCCAAAACCGCCGCACAGACTAAGCTTTTCAACCGGCGCGCGCCGCAGATGCTTGAGTACCGCACCGGCGAAATCGCCCATTTCGATCAGCGCGATATCCGGCAAACGATAGAGTTCGCGCATCGCATCCTCGCTTGCATTGCCGGTGCAGGCCGCGATATGCGTGTAACCATTCGCGCGCGCGACGTCGATGCCTTGATGAATCGACGCGATATACGCGGAGCACGAAAATGGCCGCACGATACCCGTCGTACCGAGAATCGACAACCCGCCGACAATGCCCAGCCGCGGATTCATCGTCTTCAATGCGAGTGCTTCGCCGCCCTCGACGCCAATCGTGACCTCGAAGCCGCCTGCATAGCCGTGCTCGGCAGCAAGCGCGGTCAGGTGTTCGATCATCATCCGGCGCGGCACCGGGTTGATCGCCGGTTCGCCGACCGGCAGTGTCAAACCCGCGCGCGTGACCGTGCCGACGCCAGGCCCCGCGTGAAACGCGACACCAGGTTGCGCGCGCAACTTCACGCGCGCGAACACGACAGCGCCGTGCGTGACGTCGGGGTCGTCGCCCGCGTCCTTGACCGTGCCGGCTTGCGCGCCGTCGCCGCTCGTGCGGCAGAACGTCAGCGCGAGCGTCACGCGCTGCCCTTTCGGCAGCACGATCTCGGCCGCGTCGCTGGCCATGCCGGTGAGCAGCAGCCGCGCGGCCGCAAGCGATGTCGCGGTTGCACAACTGCCGGTGGTATAGCCGCTGCGCAACGGCGCCGGCTGTTCGGGCGTCTCGTCGCGCATCAGGGTTTGACGGTTTCGTACAACGTGATTGGCAACGCCGGCCGCCATGTTTCAAATCCGCCCAATGGCTGGACGTCGGCCAGCGCGACGCGTGTCAGCGTGCCGCCGTGCCGCTTGCGGCATTCGGTCAGCGTGGCTTCGCCTTCGAGCGTCACCGCATTCGCTACCAGCCGGCCACCGCTCTTCAATGCGCTCCAGCACGCATCGAACACGCCGGGCGCGGTTACGCCGCCGCCAATAAATATCGCGTCGGGCGTAGCGAGTCCCGCGAGCGCGGCAGGCGCCGCACCGGCAACGAGTTGCAACGCGGGCACGCCAAGCGCCTCGCGATTACGTTCGATGAAACGCTGGCGCTGCGCATTCGCTTCGACCGCAATCGCGCGGCACGATGGATGCGCGCGCATCCATTCGATGCCGATCGAGCCGCAACCGGCGCCGACGTCCCATAGCAGCTCACGCGGCGCGGGAGCGAGACGTGCGAGCGTGAGTGCGCGCACGTCGCGTTTGGTCAACTGGCCGTCGTGGATGTACGCATCGTCGGGTAAGCCGGGCGTCAACGCGACGCGCGGCCGATCGTCACCGGCCTTGCAATCGAGCGCGATCAGATTCAGCGCCGCGCATTCCGCTGTATCCCACGCGTGCGCCAAGCCGTCGATACGGCGTTCGAGCGGACCGCCAAGGTGTTCGAAGACGGTTATCTTCGTTTCGCCGAAACCTCGCGAAGTGACAGAGGCGGCAATCGCGGCCGGCGTCGCGCCATCATTGCTCAACACGAAAAGTCGCGCGCCATCGTGTAGCGCCGCGTTGATTGCAGCATGCGGACGGCCGACCGCGGATACCGTCGCCACGTCCTGTAATGGCCAGCCAAGTTTGGCGGCGGCGAGCGAAAGCGAAGACGGCGCCGGGAGCACGCGCATCTGCTCTGCGCCGACGTGGCGCGCCAGCGTCGCGCCGATGCCGAACAGCATCGGGTCACCGCTTGCCAGCACACAGACGTTCAAGTGCGGTTCGCAAAGCAGCGGCTCGATGTCGAACGGACTCGGCCAGCGCTCGCGGCGCGCGCGCAGCCGCGCCGGCAGCATCGCCAGATGACGCTGCGCGCCGTAGACCACCGACGCGTCGAAAAGCACACGCCGTGCGGCGCGCGTAAGACCGGCGAAGCCGTCGTCGCCAATTCCCACGACGGTGAGCCAAACCGGCGCGCTGCCGTTTTCGTTGCGTGGAGCCAATTGCGGACCGGGTTGCTGCGATGAATTCGTCGACATCGATATGAAGCGAGGTCGCCAGGAGAACAGCAATGATACAGCGCTCGCGGCGCGCTCCGGTTTCTCTTCGAACCAAAGCGACCTAGCTGCCTGCGCGCGCGCAATGCGCGCGGCGACGGCTTTCAACTCGCGATTAAATGAGGGGCAGCGGGCGGAAGTGCCCGCTGGCTCGCGCGGCGCTTGCGTCGAAAAGGCCGGTTACGTGGTCACAGATGCCGGTTTATTCGTGTTTTCAGTGCCAGTCGGAGCCGGCGTGTGCTTGCTGACGCAACATTGCTGAATCCTGGTATCGATGTTATCGAGTTTCGTATCGATGCCGGACAGCGTCCGGCTGTTCTGTTCGGTCCAGTTCCGCAGCGTATCGATGTTCTTGTCGATCTGGCCGATGTCTTTGGCTACGCCAGCGAATTTGCCCTCGATACTGGTCACACCGCTTTGCACGTCTCCCAGCTGCGTCGTCACGTTGGCGACATCGCCCTTCAGGCCGTTTACCTGCGCCGACACCCCGGCGACGTCGCTCTTCACGCCGCCCACCTGGTCCGACACCCCGGCGACATCGCCCTTCAGGCTGTTTACGTCCGCCGCGACGCCGGATATCTGTCCGGACAGCGCGTTGTACCGGTTCTGGATGGGCGTCAAAAGAGCGAGATCCTTGTTGAGGATCCGCGCTTGACCGCCGTCGTCCCGTTGTGCGCCGGCAGTCGATGGATTGCGCGAAACGGGCACTCCATTTGGCGGCTGACGCGTGGCCTGGTTTGCGCTGCTGCCGTCGGAGTCGTAGCCGTAAAACTGAATCTGCGGATTACCATAGGTGTTAAAAGTCTGCATTTTCGATTCCTTCAAAGTTCAAATTGTTCGGTGGACGGACACTTGATACTGAAGAATGCGATCGAATGGACCGGGTGGATGTGCCTCCTTGCGCATTGACGATGAGCCCATTTTCCTCGCGCGTCAGGCTAGCAGGCGCTATCCGCGTACTACTCCGGCAACGCCGCCGGCGCGATTGCGCGTACCGAATCAGGGCATAATACGAGGCGTCGCCGGTGCCCTTCGGGGCCGAAGAGGGAACACGCATCACCACGTGGCTGCCCCCGCAACTGTATGCAGCGAGTCCACATCTCAACCGCCACTGGTTCAACCGGGAAGGCTGGTGCGGACCATGACCTGCGAGCCAGGAGACCTGCCGGCCAGACTGTCGTGCCAGCCAACATCGGGCGGGGTGTACCGATGCCGAGCTCGCTCGCCGCATACGCGGCGAGAGACGCCCGGGCCGTCACGCGACGCTAACCCGGTGATCGATTTGAACCACGCCCCCGCCAATACCGCGCACTCCGCCAGCCAGCCCCGCAGTTCAGCCTGCCCGGGTCTGCTGCGGATCGTCGCGGCCCGCGACGGCGGTATCTGCCGGATCCGGCTGCCGGGCGGCGCGCTGAGCGCCGCCGACGCACGCGCGATTGCCGATGCGGCGCAAACGCATGCGTCCGGTGTCGTCGAAATCACGAATCGCGCGAATCTGCAAATACGCGGAGTACGCGCGGGCGAAGAACACGCGTTGATCGAGCGACTGCTCGCGTCGGGTTTGGGCCCGCATGCGCCGGCGGACGAAGGAGCGGCGCGTGCGCAGTTGGCCAACCCGGCAGCCGACGATGTGCGCAATCTGATGATCAGCCCCACCGCTGGTCACGATCGCGGCGCGCTGATCGATACAACCGGTCTCGCCTCGCAGATTCTCGCGTTGCTGCAAAGCGAAGCGCGCTTCGCGGCGCTCTCGCCGAAATTCGCTTTGCTGCTCGACGGCGGCGAACACCTGGCGATGCTTGAACATCCGCATGACATCTGGCTCGCCGCGCTGCAAGGCGATGCGGGCGACGGCGGCCTGCGTTTCGCGTTTGGCCTCGCGGGCTGTCCGCCAATCGCACCGACTGACGAAGCCCCACTCGCGGCGGTGCGGCCTGAGCACGTCATTGCGCTGATCGATGCGCTGTTGCACACGTTTCTGGATATGGCGGCGCCGGATGATACGCGCATGCGCGAGGTGCTCGCGCGGCAGCCGGCTGCCGCGGTTCTCGAACGGGTCGAAGCTCGCGCAGGTTTTTCGCTGCTACGGGATGCGTGCGTCACCGCATGGCGCCGGCCGCGTGCGCAACCGTCGTTGCGCTTTGGCGCGCATCCGCAGCGCGAACCCGGCATGTCGCATGCCGGCGGCGCGCCGCCGCTCGGACGTATCGACGCATCGACGCTACGCGCGCTCGCCGCGCTGTCGCAACAAGCGGGCACCGGCACATTGCGAATGACGCCATGGCAAAGCGTTCTGTTGCCCGATGTCCACACACATGCTGCACCGGCGGTCACGGACGGGCTCACATCGCTCGGCTTCGCATGCGACCGTACACAGCCGTTCGCGCGGTTGATCGCATGCGCGGGTTCGCCAGGCTGCGCAAAGTCGCACACCGATACGAAGGCCGACGCGCGACAACTCGCGCAGCGCCTGCCCGCCGCTGCCGAAGTCCATCTGAGCGGCTGCACGCGCTCGTGCGCGGCGGCGCATCCGGTGCCGTTTACACTGCTCGCGGTCGAACCCGGCCGTTACGACCTATACCAACGCGGCCAGCCGAACACCGCCGCACGCGGCTCCAGCACCGCGTTCGGCGACTGCGTCGCCCGCCATCTGACGATCGAACACGCAGCCGATCTACTCGATCGACTGACGAGGAGTCCCCCTGATGCTTGACTACATCCGCGACGGCAGCGAGATTTACCGCCAGTCGTTCGCGACGATTCGCGCGGAGACCGACCTGTCGTGCATCCCCGCCGACCTCGAAAAACTCGCGGTGCGCGTGATTCACGCGTCCGGTATGGTCGACATCGTCGGCAGTCTGCGCTTTTCGGACGGCGCGGGCCGCGCCGGGCGCGACGCGTTGAAAAACGGCGCGCCGGTTCTGTGCGATGCGCGCATGGTCGCCGAAGGCGTCACGCGCGCGAGGTTGCCGGCGTCGAACGACGTGCTGTGCACGCTCGGCGATCCGACGGTACCGGCCCTTGCACGCGAGTTGAACAACACGCGCTCGGCGGCCGCGCTCGAATTGTGGCGGCCGCATCTGGCGGGCAGCGTCGTCGCGATCGGTAACGCGCCGACCGCGCTGTTCCATCTGCTCGAGATGCTCGATGCGGGCGCGCCCCGCCCCGCGCTGATTCTCGGCTTCCCGGTCGGCTTCGTCGGCGCGGCGGAATCGAAGGCCGCGCTGGCCGCCGACAGCCGCGGAGTGCCGTATGTGGTCGTCGATGGCCGACGCGGAGGCAGCGCGATGGCCGCCGCCGCCGTCAATGCGCTTGCGTCGGAGGAAGAATAGTTGACCCAACCATTTAGCGCCGCGCGCGGCCGTCTGCTCGGACTGGGCGTCGGGCCCGGCGACCCCGAACTGATCACCATCAAAGCGCTACGCCTGTTGAGGTGCGCGCCGGTGGTCGCGTACTTTGTCGCGAAAGGGAAAAAGGGCAACGCGTTCGGCATCATCGAAACGCATCTGTCGGATTCGCAAGTGCGCCTGCCGCTCGTCTATCCGGTCACCACCGAGGCACTCGAGCCGCCGCTGTCCTATGAAGCGATCATCGCCGACTTCTACGACACCGCGGCCGAAGTCGTCGCGAGCCATCTCGACGCCGGCCGCGATGTCGCGGTGATCTGCGAAGGCGATCCGTTCTTCTACGGCTCGTATATGTACCTGCATGACCGCCTCGCGCCGCGCTTCGAAGCCGAAGTCGTGCCGGGCGTCTGCTCGATGCTGGGCGGCGCGGCCGTGCTCGGCGCACCGCTCGTCTATCGCAATCAGACTTTGTCGGTGCTGTCCGGCGTGCTGCCCGAAGCGGAATTGAAACGCCGCCTTGAGGATGCCGACGCGGCGGTCATCATGAAGCTTGGCCGTAATTTCGACAAGGTGCGTCGCGTGCTCGACGAACTCGGGCTGGCGAAGCGCGCGCTCTACGTCGAACGCGCGACGATGTCGAACCAGCGCATCGTGCCGCTTGCCGATGTGGATCCGATGGCGTCGCCGTACTTTTCGTTGCTCGTCGTGCCGGGGGAAAAATGGCAAGGGTAACGCCGCCTGCGATTTTGATTCTCGGCGGCAGCGCGCTCGCGACTGCGCGCCGCTTGCAAGCCTGCTATCCCAATGCGCGTGTGCATCGGCTGCGCGGACGCGTCGCAGTGGATGCGCAAGCCGATCCGGGCGACATCGTGTACGACGAACTGGGCGCGCACCTGCGCGAACTGTATGCGAGCGGCACGCCGATCATTGCGCTGTGCGCGGCGGGCATCGTGATCCGTTGTGTCGCGCCGCTGCTCGCGAATAAAGGCGCGGAGCCGCCGGTGCTCGCGGTGGCCGAAGACGGCAGCGCGGTCGTGCCGCTGCTCGGCGGTCTCGCGGGCGTCAATGTGATGGCGCGCGAGATCGCGGCGGTGCTCGACGTGCCGCCCGCGATCACGACCAGCGGCGAGCTGCGCTTTGGCACCTGTGTGCTGAATCCGCCGGAAGGCTATGCGCTCGCGAGTCTCGTGCAAGGCAAGCGTTTCGTGTCCGATCTGCTTGCCGGTGAAAGCACCCGCGTCGAAGGCGACGCGCATTGGCTCGACGATGCGCAACTGCCGCGTGCGCCGCATGCAACGCGCGCGATCCGCATCACGCCGCTCGCATGGAACGGCAACACCGACGAACTGGTAATTCATCCGCGCAGCGTGGTCGTTGCGCTAACGGATAGCGAAGATGCAGTGCACCGCATACGCGATGCGCTTGCCGCGCACGGACTTGCGGAGCAGGCGCTCGCGGCAATCGTTGCGCCCGCAACCGGCATCGGCAACACAACGCTTGCGCAAGCCGCGGATGCGCTAGGTGCGCCACTGCGCTTCACGGCGGCCGCAAGCGTCGCTGGCGAGCACGCGGGCGCCGCATCGTCTCGCGCGTTGCTAAGCACCGCCATGTTGCCGTCGAATTGCACCGTCGTCGATACCGCGACGGGCATCGCACTGGCCATTGCCGACCAACCGGTCGACCCGGACACGGTCGGCCGCGCACGTGGCCGGTTGACCGTGATCGGCCTGGGTCCCGGCAGCGCTGACCTGATGGTGCCGGCCGCGCGCGCCGCGCTCGCGCAGGCAACCGACATCCTCGGTTACGCGACCTATGTCGAGATGGCCGGCCCGTTCCGTGCGGACCAGCAGGTTCACCCGACCGACAATCGCGAAGAGATGCAGCGCGCCCGTCATGCGTTCGAGCTGGCAAGCAGCGGACGGCGCGTCGTGATGGTGTCGTCCGGCGACCCGGGCGTGTTCGCGATGGCATCGGCCGTGCTCGAAGCGCTGGATACCGCTGGCGAGCCGGACTGGGCCGACGTCGAACTCGATATCGTGCCGGGCGTATCGGCGGCAATGGCTACCGCCGCACAGGCCGGCGCGCCGCTCGGTCACGACTTCTGCATGCTGTCGCTATCCGACAATCTGAAGCCGTGGTCGATCATCGAAACACGTATCGCGCATGCGGTCGAAGCCGACCTGGTGATGGCCTTCTATAACCCGGTGTCGCGTGCGCGACCGTGGCAACTCGACAAGGCGCTCGACATCGTGCGTGCAACGCGAGCGCCGCACACCAGGGTGGTGTTGGGACGCGATATCGGCCGGCCCGGCGCATCGCTGGTTACGACGACACTTGGCGAGCTGAAATCCACGGATGTCGATATGCGCACAATGGTGATCATTGGTTCGTCCACGACGCGTGGCTTTGCGCGCCGTTCAACTCAGGACACGCACAGCGCTCAACGTGAATGGGTTTACACGCCGCGCTGGTATCGATGACGCATCAGGTGAGGCGCAGCGCCGACTGCGCGTTATGCAACGCGATTGCGCGCACAACTGCTAGGGATTTCCCCTATCTCGACTCATCCAGCGACGGACGATATCAACGGATAACCGTTCATCCTTGAATATCCACGCCGCCATGCAAATTGACGAAAACGTCGCCGCGCCGGCCATCGCCGCATCCTCCGCGCCCCTGAACATCGATGCCGTGCCGATCGGCACGCCGCTCGAATGGCCGATCGTCGATGCCGACGGTTCGCTGCTGTTCGAGCGCGGCGCGGTCGTTATCGGCGCCGATGAACGCCGCTTTCTATTCGAGCATTTCAAGCCGCGCCGCGGCGATCGGGTTGAAACGCCGGACTCACCGTCCGCCGCGAAATCGCATGGCGCCGACGACGAAGACACGCCGCTGTCGTTGAAAGACACGCATCTGTCGATCGGCGCGTTGATCGGCCTGCGGCCGCAAAACGCGAGCGGCCCGATGCATCCGAGCCGGATTATCGGCTTTGCGCCGAATCAGTCGGTGTTTGTGATGCCGCCGCTCGTCGACGGCCGCGCGTTATCGCTGACGGTGGGTGAAAACGTAGAGATCGTCGCGATTGCGAGTCAGGCGGTGTTCCGTTTCGTCTGCACGGTCGACGCGGTTTGCCATTCACCGTTCGACTATGTCGTGCTGTCAAAGCCCGGCGTGATCCGGCGGCTGCGCGAACGCAAGTCGATTCGCGTGCGCGCGAAACTGCCGGTGCGCTTCGGGCTGAACCCGGACGGCGACGGCTACGAAGGACTCGGCGTGATGCAGACGATCAGCGCGCTCGGCATGTCGTTCGGTACGCCGTGGCTGATCGGCAAGGTCGGACAGCGGGTGCGGGTGTCATTCCGCCTGCAGTCGAAAGACACCGAGATGCTGATCGAAACCACTGCGATCGTGCGTAACGCGCAAGCTGCGCTGGCGGCCGATGGACTCGCATCGCATGGGCTTGAGTTCGAGCATCTCGATACGGCGCAGCAACTCGCGTTGAAGTCGTTTGTGTTCGACCGGATCGACGATATTTCGCATTGGTCGAATGGGGTGCGTTAATGGCGGTGCGTCAATCCGCCAATGCGGTGGCGCCAGCGTGCTTTCCAGCCGCCTACGGGCGCGCGATCAGCCGAGCGGGCGTCAAGCATTCGCCGCCCCACCTCCGGGCGAGCTGCTCGCATCGATTGAGCGGCACCGTACCGCTTTCGAAGTCGATCACGACGACGCGGTCCGCGTCGTCCGGGCGTGCCGGCGTGCCGCCGCTACGCCCATCCGTCAGCACCCATAGCCAACGCGCCTGCGCGGGCTTGCGCTGCGCCGCGCGCGCGAGCAACTGCGCGGCGCGCTCGATGGCCGGCACAAACGGCGTTCCGCCGCCGCCACCAATGGGATTCAGCCAGCGTTCGCTCCAGCCGCGCGGAATCGCCGGGCCAAAGCGAAGATCCGCGCTCACGCCGCCGAAACAGATCAGCGCGGCCTCGTGCCGGTCAGCGCGTGCGCGCCCGAACAGCGCGACGAGCAAGCCTTTCGCCAGCGCGAGTTGCGCGTTTGCAAGCATTGAACCGGAGCAGTCGAGCACAAAACAATGCAGCGCGCCGCGCGACGGCGCTTCGCGCACAAAGCGAAGATGATCGGCACGCAGCGGGTGCGGACCTTTGGCCCCGAGCGTGCGCGGCCATTCGATGCGTGTGCCCGATTGCCCGCGAGCGTGCGCCGCGCCGTTGCCTGCTGGCCATCGAAAACCGCTGCGCGACACGCCAGCGGCGGCGTTGTTTCGATGGCTCAGCGTTTTTTTGATGTAAGCGGGATCACGCCTTTTACGTGCGCGGTGCGGACGGGTTCAGGCGGCAGATAGCCCCAATCGCTTTCGCCTGAAGCTGGTTCCTCGCGTGTGTTGCCCGAAGCGCCGGAGGCGCCGCTCTGTGGCTTCTGCCGATCGGGCTCTGCGTTGTGCTGCTGCGCTGGCGCGTCGCCGTTTCGTTGCCGATGCAACAACACTGATTGCGCGACGCGATCCACATGCGCAACCGTCACCGCGTCCGCCGCTTCCAATGCCGCAAGCGCTCGCGCGGCGCGCAGCATCACGAGGTCGGCGCGCATCCCATCGACCTGCGCGCCGATGCACAGCGTGCCGACATGCTGATGCACCGCATCGTCGAACACGAGTTGCGGCAGCGCGGCCTGCGCGGCGCGAATGCGGCGCACGAAATCGTCCTGCTGCCGCACCTGGCGCTCGCGAAACGCGTGTGGATCCGTATCGAACGCGAGCCGTGCCTTGACGATCTGCTGCCGCATCTGCGGATCGAAACAGTTTTGCAGCGCGACCATCAGACCGAAACGGTCAGTCAACTGCGGGCGCAATTCGCCCTCTTCCGGGTTCATCGTGCCGATCAGCACGAAGCGCGCGGCATGGCTATGCGACACGCCATCGCGCTCGACCGTATTGATGCCGCTTGCCGCCGCATCGAGCAACGCATCGACCAGCGCATCGGGCAGCAGGTTCACTTCATCCACATACAGCACGCCGCGATGCGCGGCCGCGAGCAAACCCGGCGAAAACCGCACCGCGCCGTCGCGCAGCACGGTTTCGATATCGAGCGTGCCGACAAGGCGTTCTTCGCTCGCGTTCAACGGCAGCGTCACGAATCGGCCATCTGGCAGCAGTTCGGCAAGCGCGCGCGCCGCCGTCGACTTCGCGGTGCCGCGCGGGCCGCTCACCAGCACGCCGCCTATGCCCGGATCGATTGCGGCCAGCAATAGCGCCTGCTGCAGTTCGCTTTGCCCCAGTAACGCGGAAAACGGAAACACGGGCGCGCTGCTGGCTGCGGCGACGTCGGGCGTTACGCGATGGGTTCCGTTCATGTTCGTGTTCCTTCGATCTGTTGTTCGCTCGCAAGCAGATGCTGCTCGATCTGTTCGCGATAGGCGCCAGGCTCCAGCCACAGCCCGCGTTGCATCGCTTCGAGCAGGCGCTCGCAGATGCCATGCAGCGCGTGCGGATTGTGCGCTTGCAGGAACGCGCGCGTATCCGCGTCGTTCAGATACGCATCGGCGACCAGCGCATATTGATGATCGGCAATCACGCGCGCGGTCGCGTCGTAGCCGTACAGGTAGTCGACGGTGGCGGCGATCTCCGCCGCGCCTTTGTAGCCGTGCCGCTTCACGCCATCGAGCCACTTCGGATTGACGACGCGCGAGCGGATCACGCGCGCGATTTCCTCGTTTAGCGTGCGTACACGCGGCGCGTTCGGATTGCTGTGATCCGCGTGATACAACTGCGGCTGACTGCCGGAAAAATGCCGGACGGCCGCGGCCATGCCGCCCTGGAACTGGTAGTAGTCGTTTGAGTCCAGCACGTCGTGTTCACGGTTGTCCTGGTTCTGCAACACTACGTCGAGCGTCGCGAGCCGCGTGCCGAACGCGTGGCGCGCGTCTTCGCCGTCCTGTTTCTGCGTATACGCATAGCCCCCGTGAGCAAGATACGCATTCGCGAGATCGGCGTCGGTCTGCCACTGCCGAGCATCGATCATTTCCTGCAAGCCCGCGCCGTATGCGCCGGGACGCGCACTGAATACGCGCCAGCCGGCACGCTTGCGCGCCTCCTGTGCGTCGAGCCCGCGGGCAATCCACGCGTCGCGTTCACGCAGCACGCGCGCGCGAATCGGATTCAGATGCCCGGGTTCGTCGTCGAGTTCCGCCACCGCCTGCACGGCCGCATCGAACAGATGCATCACGTTCGGAAAGGCGTCGCGGAAGAAGCCCGACACACGCAGTGTCACGTCGATGCGCGGCCGGTCGAATGCGGCAATCGGCATGATTTCGAAGTCGGTCACGCGATGGCTGCCCGGCGCCCACTTCGGACGCACGCCGATCAATGCCAATGCCTGCGCGATATCGTCGCCGCCAGTGCGCATCGTCGCGGTGCCCCACACCGACAAGCCGATTGCGCGCGGGTAATCGCCGTGTTCCTGCAGATGGCGTTCCAGCAATTGCTGTGCGGATTTCACGCCTAGCGCCCACGCCGCTTGAGTCGGAATCGCGCGCGTGTCGACAGAATAGAAGTTGCGGCCGGTCGGCAGCACGTCGGGGCGTCCACGCGACGGCGATCCGCTCGGTCCGGGCGGCACGAAGCGCCCTTCGAGGCCGCGCTGCAATTGCCGCATTTCCTGTTCGCCGCAGGCGTCGAGCCGTGGCAACACGTCGTCGTGGAGTCGTTGCAACACGAGCGCTGTCTGCGGCAATTCGGCGGCGTGCGGAAGAGTGGTCGCGGTGGTCGCGTGAACATCACATAAACCGGCAATCAACACGCCTGCCAGCAGTTCGAGACGCTCCCGCGCATCACCATTGTGGCGCCACGGCGCATCGCTGACCTGTTGCAACAGCGCAGGCCGTGCGCCCTGCCACGGCGTGGACCAGTCCGCGCTCAGCGGGTCGAACTGGTGGTCGATGCGCAAATCGCGCGCGAGTGCATCAATCAGCCCGGCGTTCGCGCGTTGCCCATCGCCGACCGGATAGCGGCCGAGCGCAAGCAACGTATCGCGCCGCTGCACGCCGCGTGGCGACTGCCCGAACGTGTGCAAGCCGTCGCGGATCTGCGCTTCCTTCAGCTCGCACAGCCATGCGTCGACGCGTGTCAGCAACGCGTCTTCCGCGTCCTGGCCGGCGGGCTTCGCGATGCTTAATTCGTCGTGCAACCGGTGTTCGATGATGGTCGACAGGATCGTGCGCCTCAGCAGCTTCGCGCGGCGCGGATCGACCATCAGCGCTTCGTAGTATTCGTCGACCTGCCGCTCGAGGTCTTGCAGCGGGCCGTAGCTCTCGGCGCGCGTGAGCGGTGGCATCAGATGATCGACGATCACCGCCTGCGCGCGCCGCTTCGCCTGACTGCCCTCGCCCGGATCGTTGACGATAAACGGATACAGATGCGGCATCGGCCCGAGGATCGCATCGGGCCAGCACGCATCGCTGAGCGCGACGCTCTTGCCGGGCAGCCATTCGAGATTGCCATGCTTGCCGACATGCACGAGCGCGTCGATACCGAACTGATCGCGCAGCCAGAAATAGAACGCGAGATACGCGTGCGGCGGCACGAGTTCCGCGTCGTGATAGCTCGCGTAGTCGTTCTGCTCGCGCGAACGCGAAGGCTGGATGCCGACGAACACGTGGCCGCAACGCCAGCCGGCGATCATAAAGCGGCCGCGCCGCACCGTCGGATCTTGCGCCGGCGGCCCCCAGCGCAGGTTCAATGCCTCGCGTAACGACGCGGGAAGGCGCGCGAATCGCTGTTCGTAGTCGGCGAGCGCGAAGCTTTGCAGCGCGGGCCGCAAGTCGCGCACCGCCGGGTCGTTCGTCACGCCTTGCGTGAGTTCGCGCAGCAGCGCGTCGCCGTCAGCGGGAAGGTTATCCGCTACGCAATAGCCTTCGTCGCGCAACCTGTTCAGTATGCCGACCACCGACGCCGGCGTATCGAGCCCGACGCCGTTACCGATGCGCCCTTCGCTTGCCGGGTAATTCGCGAGAATCAACGCGATCTTTTTGTCCGCATTGACGACGCTGCGCAGCCGGCACCAGCGCTCGCTCAGCTCCGCGACAAACGCGACGCGCTCCGGGTCCGGCTGGTAGCGAACCACGTCCACTTCGGTATGCGGGCATCGATACGCGAGCCCCTTGAAACTGATCGCGCGCGTGATGATGCGGCCGTCGACCTCGGGCAGCGCGACGTGCATCGCGATGTCGCGCGAGTTCAGGCCGTGATTGTCCTGCAGCCAGTCCGCGCGGTTGCCGCCGCTCAAAATGACCTGGAGCACGGGCGCGTCGCCCGCCAGCGCGAGCGGCGCGGGATCGTCAATCGCGCTCGCAGCGAACGCGGTCGTATTCAGCACCAGCGATGCGTGATGTTGCTCGCACAACGTTTCGACGACATCGCGGCTTAACGCGTCTTTCAACGACGTGATCGCAATCGGCAGCGGATTGATCTGCCGTGCTTCGAGCGCGTCGATTAGCGCATCGAATACCGCCGTGTTGGCGGCCTGCAGATGCGCCTTATAGAACAGGATCGCGACCACCGGCGCATCGGTGCGCCAGCGCGCTTGCCAGTCGGCGACAGTCGGCGTGTCGTGCCGCGGATGATAGAGCGCGGCGGCGGGCAATGGCACCGGCAACGCGGGCTCCTGACCGAAGCCCAGCGCGCGATGTGCGATGCAGCGTAGAAACGCCTCGGCGTTTTGCGGACCGCCTTCGCGCAAATAGCGCCACAGCTGATGACACAGTTGCGCGTCCGCGGTGCTGCGCGCGGTCAGGTTCGGATCTTCCTGCAAGTCGCCGGAAAACATCGCGAGCGTCTGCTGTTTGCGCTCGGCGAGCGCGACCACCTGTTCGATGCCGTATGGCCAGTACGCTTCTCCACCCAGATGGTCGACGACCACGACACGCGCATGCTGCAATACGTCTTCGACATAAAAGTCGACCGATGCGGGCTGCCGCAGATACGTGACGTTGGCCAGACGCACGCTCGGAAAGCCCGCGGGCAGGCGCGGCACGACGCTCGCGAGCAGCGACAGCGTCGTGTCCGCGGAACTCAGCACGACGATCTCCGCGGGTCGCTGATCGATCCGGATCACGCCCTTCGTATCGTCGACGAAGCCGCCCGGCGTGGTGCGCAGCAAATGCATATTCGTGCCGCCTTTCAGTTCGTATCGCGTTCGTTCAGTTCGCGCCGCTCTTGCGACGCGCTCGGGGGCACGCTATGGATTAGCGCCTGTTTCAGGTCCGCTGTGCGTGCGCGCTCAGCGCTTCGTCCAGCGCGCGCTGCAACACCGGTTGTTCAAGGTCCTCGCCGATCATCACAAAGCGGCTCGCCGGTGCGTCGCGCCGCGCTTCGTCGGGCCGCCAGCGGCGATCGAAATAGCTGTCGAAGCGCCGTCCAACGCCCTGAACAACCAGACGCATCGGCGCGTCCGGCAATACCGCGAAGCCTTTCACGCGATACACGGTGTGCTGTTCGACCACGCGTTGCAGCGCCGCGATCATCGCGTCGCGCGACGGCGCGTGAGCGGTGACGACGACCGAATCGAAATCGTCGTGGTGGTGATCGGCATCGTCGGCGGAACCGTGGTGATCGTGGCGCAGGTGGATCGTTTCTTCCGATGCGGACTCGAGGCCAAGCAGCGCGTGCAGATCGAGCTGGCCATTCTGTGCGCGCACTACTTTCACCTGGGCCGGAATCTCTTCGCGAAGCGTCGCTTCGACCGTGGCCTGACGCGCATCGTCGAGCAGATCGGTCTTGTTCAGAATGACCAGGTCCGCCGCGGACAGTTGATCTTCGAACAGTTCATGCAGCGGCGACTCGTGATCGAGGTTCGGATCGGCCTTGCGCATCGCGTCGACGGCGGCCGGGTTTTCGGCGAACTGGCCGCTTGCAACCGCCGGGCCGTCGACGACCGTGACCACCGCGTCGACGGTGAAGCTGTTCTTGATCGCCGGCCAGTTGAACGCCTGGACGAGCGGCTTCGGCAACGCGAGGCCCGACGTTTCGATCAGCACATGATCGATCTGCTCACGCCGTTCGACGAGCTCTTCCATCACAGGAAAGAACTCTTCCTGCACGGTGCAGCACAGACACCCATTCGCGAGTTCATACAGTTGGCCTTCGGTTTCGCGGCCTTCTTCGTCGCAGCCGATACCGCAGCCCTTGAGGATTTCGCCGTCGATGCCGAGTTCGCCGAACTCGTTGACGATCACCGCGACCCGCAGGCCACCGGCGTGCTGAAGAATATGGCGCAGTAAAGTGGTTTTGCCGCTGCCGAGAAAGCCGGTGATGACCGTCACCGGGATTTTGCGCATCTGGGTTTGCATGGCGGAATTGAGCGCGACGTAACGCGCGCGAAGAAGTGATGGACGGAACGCCGCGCCCCGCGGCGTCAACCCTGGGCTTCTGGCCGGTATCCGGGCTGGCGAGAGCGCCGCTTCCCCTTCCCACACGAGTGAACGATTTCTCGCGCAGTGGTTTGTTGCCCGTGCGGCCTTGCGCGCGGGCGTCGAAGCCGGCTCTGCATCGCGCACCGCGATGCACTCGCCTTCCGTTGCGGGGGCAGCACAGGTTGACCCGAAGCCTTCGTTCGGCGGCGTTTTTCGGCCGCGTGAAGGGCTTGCAGGCCCGCTGTTTCCCGTTTAACCGCGCACGCCGCAAACGCGCGCGCGAGCACCAGAAGTCGGTGCGAGTGTAGGCGCGAGGCGCGGGGGCGTCAAGGAACCGCCAGTTGCGATCAATCAGCCAAACAGACTGCCCTCGTCGTCTGGCGACGGCTGGTCCGTATGCTATCGTATTGCGCGCGTCCGGTGCCGCATTCGCGTGTCTTGTGCACATGCGGTTAAACGGGAAACAGGAAGCGTGGCCATGCCCGCTCAACCTGTGCTGTCCCCGCCAACGGTAAGCGGCCCGCGGGCCTTAGGTCCGCGCATGCGTTTCGATGCCACTGTCGGTTATCCGCCGATGGGAAGGCGACGCGCATGTGGCCGTCAGCCCGGATACCGGCCGGACGCGAGGGGGCGAACGTCATGGTCGCCAGTCGCCGGTTCCGCGGGGGACGGATACGGGCGCCCACGCACGACGCGCGGCAGATTGCTGCGACGTGCACGCTATGTGGCATCGCATGACATCTCTTTGCTCCGCGCGCAACCGCGCGGTTCCTCGCGCATTTCCCGGCGGCCCGCAATGAAGCGGCTCGCCGTCGGCATCGGCTGCAAGCGCGGCACGCGCGTCGAACAGATCGACGCGGCGGTGCGCGATGCGCTCGGCTCACATTCGATCGATGAAATCCGTGCGGTCGCTACGGTCGACGTCAAAGCGAACGAACCCGGCATCCTCGAATTCTGCGCGCGCCACGCGTTGCCGCTGCGCGTGTTTTCGCGCGAACAGATTGCGGCCGCGTGCGCTGCTGCGTCGACGACACCCTCTGACATCGTCCGCGCGCATCTCGGCGTCGACGGCGTTTGCGAGCCCTGCGCACGACTCGCGCTACCCGACGGCCAACTCCTCATACCGAAGCGCGTGTCGAACGGCGTCGCTGTCGCGATTGCCGTCGACGATACCGTTGCACACGCAACTGTCAAACATGCACCACCGTTACCTCGTCAGATAAAGGACCTTTAATGAAAACCGATCCCGAATCGCATCAGCGCATGACCCAGCGCCGTCGCGAAGGCCATGAGAAAAAACAGGCGGAAGCGACCATCGAAAAGGGCCTGCTGATCGTCAACACCGGCACCGGCAAAGGCAAGAGCACCGCAGCGTTCGGCATGGCCGTGCGCGTGCTCGGCCACGGTATGCGGCTGGGCGTCGTGCAGTTCATCAAAGGCGCGCTGCATACGTCGGAACGCGATTTCCTCGGCAGCCTGCCGAATTGCGAGTTCGTCACGATGGGCGACGGCTACACATGGAATACGCAAAATCGCGATGCCGACATCGCGACCGCGCGCAAAGGCTGGGCGGAAGCGAAGCGGATGATCGAAAGCGGCGACTATCAGATGGTGATTCTCGACGAACTCAATACTGTGCTGAAGTACGAATACCTGCCGCTCGACGAAGTGCTGTCGGTGCTTACCGCGCGGCCGGAGATGCTGCATGTGGTCGTCACGGGCCGTCACGCGCCCGATGCGCTGGTCGAAGCGGCCGATCTCGTCACCGAGATGCGCGCGATCAAGCATCCTTACCGCGAGCAGCATGTTAAGGCGCAACGCGGCGTGGAGTTCTGAACGATGCCGGACTGCCCTGCCCTGTTCATTAGCGCACCCGCGTCCGGACAAGGCAAAACCACGATCACCGCGGGCCTCGCTCGCCATCACCGGCGGCAAGGCCGGCGGGTGCGCGTGTTCAAGACCGGCCCCGATTTTCTCGATCCGATGATTCTCGAGCGCGCGAGCGGCGCGCCGGTGATGTCTCTCGATCTGTGGATGGTCGGTGAGACGGCCTGCCGCGAACTGCTCGCGCAGGCCGCGGAGCACGCGGATCTGATCCTGATCGAAGGCGTGATGGGCCTCTATGACGGCACGCCAAGCAGTGCGGACCTCGCGGCCGCGTTCGGCGTGCCGGTCGTTGCGGTCATTTCGGCGAAAGCGATGGCGCAGACGTTCGGCGCGGTGGCTTTCGGGCTGGCGCACTACCGCCCGGACGTTGCGGTGCGCGGCGTGTTCGCGAATCGCGTCGGCTCGCCGCGGCATGCGCAGATGCTTGAGGAGTCGGTGCCAACCGGGATGAGCTGGATGGGCTCGATTTCAAGCACCGCGGACATCGAGCTGCCCGACCGGCATCTCGGTCTTCATCAGGCTGCCGAAATAGCGGACCTCGACCGGCGCCTCGATCTGGCCGCCGATGCGCTCGCATCGACGCCGCTCGCTGCGTTGCCGCCCGCGGTGCGCTTCGTGTCGTTATCGAACCCATCACCGTCGGCCGCACCGCTGCCGCGCTTGCTCGATGGCGCGCATATTGCCGTCGCGCGCGATGCCGCGTTCTCGTTTATCTATCCGGCGAATCTTGCGTTGCTCGAAGCGCTTGGCGCGCGCGTGAGCTTCTTTTCGCCGCTCGCGGATGAAGCCGCACCGGAGACTGGGACTGCCCTTTATCTGCCGGGCGGTTATCCGGAATTGCATGCGGCGGCGCTCGCAAGCAATGCGCGCGCCGCCGCGTCCGTACGCGCACACGCGGCCGCGGGCAAGCCGATCTTCGCGGAATGCGGCGGCATGCTGTACCTGCTTGAAAGCCTGACGACGATCGATGGCGCGACCACGCCGATGCTCGGCTTATTGCCCGGCGAGGTGCGTATGCAGAAGCGCTTCGCGGCGCTTGGCATGCAGCAGCTCGACGGCCCACTCGGCACATTGACCGGCCACACGTTCCACTACTCGCACGTGAGCACACCGCTCACGCCCGTGCTGCACGCGACGCGTCCGCAATCGGACACCGCCGGCGAGGCGGTTTACCGTTCCGGCTCGATCGTCGCGACTTATATGCACAGCTACTGGCCGTCGAATCCGGCCTTCACCGCGGCTCTTTTCCATGGCAAAGCCTTTTAACGACGCCGATCGCGCGGCGGTCTACCGCGCCATTTACGAACGCCGCGACATGCGCCATTTCGTGCGCGGTCCGGTCGATCCGGCCGTGCTGCAGCGGTTGCTCGACGCCGCGCATCATGCGCCGAGCGTCGGGTATATGCAGCCTTGGCGCATCGCGCGCATCACGGATCCGGCGCTGCGCGACGCGTTGCACGACGCGGTCGAGCGCGAGCGGCTGCAGACCGCCGATGCGCTTGGCAAGCGGCGCGACGAGTTTATGAAGCTGAAGGTCGAAGGGATGCGCGATTGCGCGGAAGTGCTGGTCGTGGCGCTGATGGATGGACGCGAAACGCATATTTTTGGCCGGCGCACGCTACCCGAGATGGATCTGGCCTCCGTCGCGTGCGCGATCCAGAACATGTGGCTGGCGGCACGCGCGGAAGGGATCGGCATCGGCTGGGTGTCGCTGTTCGATCCCAATGAGGTGCGGGCGTTGCTGCATATGCCTGACGGCGCACAGCCAGTTGCGATACTCTGCGTGGGGCAGATCGACGACTACTATCCGGAACCGATGCTTGAAATGGAACACTGGGCGACGCGGGCGCGGCTGGGCGACTGTGTGTTTGAGAACCGGTGGCCGGATGGGCGGACGTTGAAAGCGACTGCAGCTTCGACGGATTCAGCGGCGCTGCATGACAAAAAACCACATCAACAGCCATCGGCAAAGACGCGACCACCGGAATAACGAAGATGAAAGAACCGCGGAAAATATCGGCAGCACACATAATCTGGCTGGTTTGTTTCCTGTTGCTGTGTCTGTACCCGCCGACCTTGTTCGGCAAGGTGGTTGGGTTAATCATCTGCGCAGTACTGGTGGCGTGGTATCTGGGTGGCCGGCGGCGCCCGTAGTGTCGTGCAAGGGTCGATCACAGACTCGCGTTGAACGGTAACCCGGACGAAGTTGCTTGCAACCACTTCATCCGGTTTATTGGGCTCTCTCGCGCCAATTAGCGGGGAATGCGTCCCACGGTGTTAGCGTTTAATTTTGGGGAATGGGAGCCACTCGCCATCACCTTCCCGGTAGGCCACAATGTTATCTTTTGGGATTCCATGCCCGAAGGTAAATTCGAGCTTGCTCTCGGCGGCGCGCACGGTCGACTGTGAAGCAGTCGGGGCATTCAACCACAATTTTGGATTAAGTGCATTTCGACGGGCCGTGGGTTTGATTCCCAGGGTCTCCTCCGTGGAGGCAACCTGCCTCATATTGGAGAAAGTCATTTTATATGTGAATTTTTTTATGATCCCGCCGGTCTCGTCTGTCCGGCCGGTGGAAATCATACCGCGATTGCCGCTACGAATATGGCTCTGAATAAACTCGAAGGGATTTTTTGCCATGTTTTCAACAAAATGGGGGGTGGTCGGTGACCATGGAAAAAAACCGCCCTTGCTGGCTATTGTCCCTGGAGATCGATTGTCGGAACGATAAACGGTCAAATCGGAACCGGCTTCGTCATCCGCAACAGTCGAAGACGCTTCAGATGCCGCGCTGGCAGCGTCCGCCTCCTTGGCCGCCTTGGACATTGCACGTTCCGCCTCGATCTCTGCTTCGGCACGTCGAGCCCCGCGTTCTGCTACTTCCCCGATAAGCAGTTTAAGTCCGAACACATGCCCATCCGGGTCGACGGAATTTACCGGATCGTTCCCGCAATATGCATAGCAGTTTATCCCTCCGGCTCCAAACGGGCTTTCACTATCGGGACACGTAAAACGCATCAGCATCGGACTAAACGCTCGATAACCATTGCCCAGATGAAATACCGCTGTCAACGGATCTGACCTCTCACCATTGAAGCCAAAGGGTGCCCCCTCGTCGAGCGTTGCACCGAACGGAGAGTAGGCGAAAAGCTGTGGTGTCGTCCCGGCAAATGAACACAGCAAACTACCGGAAAAATCGACACCCGCGAGTTGTAGTCCCATTTTGCACCATCAAGACGATTCACAACTTCGATAGTCTGATCAAGCGATTGCTTCCGGTTTCATTAAAGGACAACGCGCGATTATTTCAAATTTAAATGTAACTTGAATTACACGCGCGCAGCGAAGGCTTTACCACAGGTTAAGTATCAAACTCGAACCGGCTGGCTATTCATTCTCATCAAAATAATGGCCAAACTTCGACTGCTTCGTGCGGATATATCGTTCGTTTTCTTCCCGCATCGGAATGGCCAGCCCGACACGTTCGCAGACCGGAATGCCATGTTTAGCAAGCGTGTCGAACTTCTTCGGATTGTTGCTCATCAACCGCACCGACGTGACCTTCAGCACGCGGAGAATGCCGGCCGCCGAATCGTACTCTCGTGAATCGTCCGGCAAGCCGAGATCGAGGTTCGCTTCCACCGTGTCGCGCCCCTGCTCCTGCAACGCATATGCGCGGATCTTGTTGGTGAGGCCGATGCCGCGCCCTTCGTGACCGCGCAGATAAAGCAGCACACCACACCCTTCGGCGGCGATATAACGCAGCGCCAGGTCAAGCTGCTCGCCGCAATCGCAGCGGTACGAGCCCAGCACGTCGCCGGTCAGGCATTCGGAATGCAGGCGCGTCAGCACCGACTGCTTGTTCGCCACGTCGCCCATCACCAGCGCGACATGTTCGGCGTCGCCGTCCGCGACGCGAAACACATACGAGGTAAACGTGCCGTAGCGGGTAGGAAGGGTGGCTTGCGCGTCGAGCACGACGCATTCTCGGGTGGACTGACCGTCGGCGACCGACGGATCGTGAGGCGTGGGCATGGCGTTAAGCGGATGGCAGACATGAACCCGTAAACGACCGGGGATTAAGTTCGGAACTGGAGTTTACCGCTAAACGAGAACACCCATCCGGCGTGCATCCAGGACCGCCGCTGCGCGCGCTGCAGCACCGAGCTTGCGTCGCAGCCGCCGCCCGCGCCGCCTATACTGCATTGACCAGTCCCTGACGAATGCATGCCGCCCGGCGTGCTGCACTGCGATAGGAGCCGCTCTATGACCAGCGTTGCACAGGTACTCAAAACGAAACCGGACCACAACGTCTATACAATCAGCGCGTCGGATTCGGTCTACAACGCACTCAAACTGATGGCCGACAAGCAGATCGGCGCATTGATCGTCACCGAAGGCGACGCGATCGCCGGCATCGTGACCGAGCGCGACTACGCGCGCAAGGTCGTGCTGATGGATCGTTCTTCGAAGTCCACGCCGGTGCGCGACATCATGAGCAAGGCAGTCCGCTTCGTGCGGCCGGAGCAGACCACCGACGAGTGCATGGCGCTGATGACCGAACGCCGCATGCGCCATCTGCCGGTGCTCGAACACGACAAGCTGATCGGCATGGTATCGATCGGCGATCTCGTGAAAAACATCATTGCCGAGCAGCAGTTCACGATCCAGCAACTCGAGCACTACATCACCGGAGCGGGTTGAGCCCCGCGTGCCGCATCGCACCTGCGGTTGGCCAAAAATGCGCTCAAGCGCGACGGGCTGGGCGCAGTCGCCGCTCAGGCGGCGGAGGTTCCTTCGACTCTCCAGCGAAAAAACCGGCCCGCGTCTTCGCATGACGCGGGTCGGCTTGTCTTGCTGCGCTACTGGCGGGCTGCCGATCAGCCGCCTGGCCTGTTAGCCTGATTAGTGACCGGAATTAGTGACCAAAATAAACCGATTGCGACCGGTCAATCTGAATCGGCTTGCCTGCTTGCGAAGTGCCACCCTCGACCGCGCCATACCCGGAATCCGCGGTCGGCTGCTGCGCGACGCCTTGCGCAGCGTTTTGTGCCTGCACGCGGCGCTCCGCGGCCTGAATGTCCGCCGGATAGGTCGCGTCGTTCGACATCGCCGGGTTGTAACCCGCCTTTTCCAGTTGGACCAGTTCGGCGCGAACCTGAGCACGGGTCACCGGCGCCTGGTTCGATTGCGCAAACGACACAACCGGAGCAGCCAGAACAGCAGCGATAGCGACAGCCTTGATGAGCGATTTCATGATCTTTACCTCCAACATTTTTTTGCTTGACTTCCTGCCCCATGCAGGAATCAGTGAAGTCAGTTTAATCAGCGGCTCATCGGGGGAAAACCCCTATTCAGCAGATTCTTAATTGCAATACTTGCAAAGATACGGACTCCGGCATGACGGAGCGCGCCGCGTGCAACACGATGTCGCCCAATCGCATCGCTTAATTTTCGCTATCGATATCGATTGCCGGACCGCGCGCCATCAACAGCCTGCGCGGACCGCTGACGAACGGGTTTCCCGGCTCATAAAAGCGCAATAGCCGGTGCATTTCGCGCGACAGCCCGATGCGCGTCGTTGCCGCGACGGGTGCGGCCAACGCATGCCGGATAGCACCGAGCCAAAGGCCCTTTCCGGTGCATAGATCGGCGCCATTGAGCAACGGCCCGACACCGAACGCGACGCTCAGCCGTCCGGGCCCACGCGCGAGATCGCGTAGCTTGATGCCTGGCCGACGCGCTTGCATTTGCTCGATTCCTGCCAACGGTTCGACCGCGCGCAACAGCACCCCGGCGCCGGTCCCCTCGGCCTCGCTCGACACGTTCAGCATGTAGGACACGCCATAAGTTAGCCGCACATACGCGTGTCCGCGCGCGAGAAACAGCGGTTCGTTGTAGTCACGGCGGCCGATGAACGCGTACCCGGTCGAATCGCCGACCGGATAGGCTTCCGTCTCGACGATGCGGCCGCTGATCGGCCCTTGCGGCGTGTCGTGCACCAGGCACTTGCCGATCAGATAGCGCGCCAGTTCGACCGTGTCGACCGGCAACGCGGCGCGACTGAGCGCGACGATGCGCGCGCTTTCGTGGCTCATCGCCGCCGCCGGGCCTCTCGACGCGAGCCGCGCAGAGCGCGTGATGCGTGCGAACGCAAGGCAGACTGCGCGTCTTCGTCAAATCCGTTGTGCCAAAACCTCATTCGCTTTCCTTAAGCGATCACTGTGGAACCAATTGCGGTATCTTTACACTCCGACAGACATTCGCATGGCAGCCGTAACGGCTGGTTTCACAGTTTGTCGTCAGGTTGCATTCGGGGTTTACGCCGTAATACCTCAGCACCGTCCCGCGCGTTTTCATCCCAGAAGTACAGAAGTTTGCAGTGCAGTGGTCCCCATTCAGGGGCTGACCGTCGCTTAAGCATGACAACAGGAGAATGTGAATGAAGGCGATCCAGGCAATCAAGATGGTTGGTGGCGCACTTATCGTGCTCGCGTCGATCAACGCGTACGCTCAGGCAAGCGGAGCCGAAGGTGCGGATATGAGCACCCAGCCGAGCGCGAAGCAACAGCACAAGGCCATGAAGAAGGCCGACCGTGTGCTCGCGAAGAAGGTGCGCGGCGCGCTCGCCAAGGCGAAGGGTATCAGCGCCGCGAACATCATCGTCCGCGCGAACGCCAACACCGGCGACGTGGTGCTCGAAGGCTCGGTGCCGGAGCAACCGCAGGTCGACCAGGCCACGCAAGTCGCGCAGAACGTGTCGGGCGTGAAGAACGTCAAGAACGACCTGACGATTCGCCCGGTCGGTCAGTAACCCGTCCGCAGCACGCACCGCTCTTTCCGGTAAAGAGCGGTGCCCACAGCAACACCGCGTGAACACCACGCAAACGCCCGCGCCCCCTCCGCCGTTCCCGCATCGATCCGGTCCGTCACCGCTTCAGTTTCCAAACTCCCGCTGCATCTCGCGCGCAATCACAATCTGCTGGATCTGCGTCGTGCCTTCGTAAATGCGGAAGAGCCGCACGTCGCGGTAGAAACGTTCGATCCCATATTCGCTCATATAGCCCGCGCCGCCGAAGATCTGCACCGCGCGGTCCGCGACCCGTCCGCACATTTCGGTCGCGAACATCTTCGCGCATGACGCGTCGATCGTGATGCGTTCGCCTGCATCGCGTCGACGCGCCGCATCGACGATCATGCAACGCGACGCGTAGATTTCCGCGCGGCTATCCGCGAGCATCGCCTGGATCAGTTCGAATTCGACGATCGGCTTGCCGAACTGCTTGCGCTCGATCGCGTAGCGCAACGCGTCGGCCAGCATGCGCTCGGCGGCACCGGTCGCCACCGCGGCGATATGCAGACGCCCTTTGTCGAGCACCTTCATCGCCGTCCTGAAGCCGATCCCCTCGCGCTCGCCGATCAGATTCGCGACGCTCACACGGCAATGGTCGAAGATCACATCGCAGGTATGCGCGCCTTTGTGTCCCATCTTCTGGTCGATCTTGCCAAGCGCCAGTCCCGGTGTGCCCGCCTCGACGACAAACGCCGAGATCGCGCCCGCGCCTTTCATGTGTTGATCCGTACGCGCCATCACGGTGAACAGCCCCGCTTCAGGCGCATTCGTGATAAAGCGTTTGATGCCGTTGAGCACATAGTGATCGCCGTCGCGCACGGCCGTCGTGCGCAGCGAAGCCGCATCGGAACCGGCTTCGGGCTCGGTCAGACAAAACGATCCGATCAGTTCGCCGCTCGCCAGACGCGGCAGATACTTCTGCTTCTGGGCGGGCGTGCCGTCGAGCACGATGCCGGTCGAGCCGATTCCGTTATTGCTGCCGATCGCCGAGCGGAACGCCGGCGACGTTTTGCCGAGTTCGAACGCAACCCGCACTTCTTCTTCCATCGTCAGGCCGAGGCCGCCGTATTCTTCGGGAAGGCACAGGCCGAAGAGCCCGAGATCCCTCATCTCCTGCAGCAGCCCGGCTGGAATCTGATCGGTCTGCGCGACGATTTCCTCATTCGGCACAAGCCGTTCACGAACGAAGCGTGTAATGCTGTCGAGCAGCAGGTTCAATGTTTCCTGATCTCTGATCATCTTGAGGCGCCTCCGGGAATGCCGCCTTATTCAACGCTTAATTCCCTTATATTTTAACAAGTTACGATGCATTCTTAAACTAATATGTGAATCCTGGTTGGCTACCTTCGCGGCTGATGGCCGACTCACTCACCGTATAACAAAAGGAATGAACGCATGGCCACCTCTTCGTCAGTGCTGCCCCGCTGGACCATCGCCGCCCCGTTTGCCGCGTGGATCGTCTTCGGCGTCGGGCTCCAGTGGCCCGGGCACGCGGTGGTGATCGCGCTGGTCGGTATTGCACTCGCCGCGTCGGTATTCGCGGGTGTTCACCATGCGGAGGTCGTCGCGCACAAGGTCGGCGAGCCATTCGGCACGCTCGTGCTCGCGGTTGCGGTCACCATCATCGAGGTGGCGCTGATCGTGTCGGTGATGCTGTCGTCCGGACCGGAAAAAGCCGGGCTCGCGCGGGATACGGTGTTCGCCGCGGTCATGCTCGTCTGCAACGGCATTGTCGGTCTGTGTCTGCTGGTTGGCGGGTTGCGCCATCGCGAGCAGGATTTCCAGACCCGCGGGGCGAGCGCGACGCTCGCGGTGCTCGCGTCGCTGTCGGTGCTTTCGCTGGTGATCCCGAACTACACGCGCACCATTCCGGGCCCGGTGCTGTCCACGTCGCAGCTGGCGTTTGCCGGCGTGTCGTCGCTGGTGTTGTACGGCGTATTCGTGTTCGTGCAGACCATCCGGCATCGCGACTACTTTCTTGCGAACACGCACGATGAAAATGACCATGCAGCGCCACCCAGCCTGCCTGTCGCGTTGGTGAGCCTGCTGCTGCTATTCGTGTCGCTGGTTGCGGTCGTGCTGCTCGCGAAGCAGTTGTCGCCGTCGATCGAGCGCGCAGTGGTCGACGCAGGTGCGCCGGCGGCCGCGGTCGGCGTGGTGATCGCCGCGCTCGTGCTGATGCCCGAAGGCTTTGCGGCGGTGCGCGCCGCGCGCGCGGACCGTTTGCAGACCAGCCTGAACCTCGCGCTCGGCTCGGCGCTTGCCAGTATCGGCCTGACGATTCCGACGGTCGCGATCGTGATTTTGTGGACGGGCCAGTCGCTGGTGCTTGGCATCGACGGCAAGGACTCGGTGCTGCTGTTTCTGACGCTGATCGTGTGCACGCTAACGCTCAGCACCGGCCGCACGACGATTCTGCAAGGCGCGGTGCATCTGTCGCTGCTGGCCGCGTATCTGTTTCTGTCGGTTGTGCCTTGAGCGCAGGTCAGGCCGCGTCAGGCGACGCTGCTTCGGGCGCGATTCCGTCATCTGACGACGTCCCAACTGCATACGCGTCTGCCCGGCTCGCCTCGGATGCACCCGCCGCACCGTCGCGCCGGACTCCGATCCGCGGCCCGACGCGTCTTGCTACGCGCAATGCGCAGCAAGCCACGCTCGAAACAGATCGACCTTCTGCTGATGCGCAACGCTGTCCGGGAACACCAGGTAATAGCGCGCGCCGGTCGTCAGCACCGCATCGAACGGCCGCACCAGCCGCTGCGCCGCGACGTCTTCTTCGATCAGCACGACATCGCTGATCGCGACGCCGAATCCTTGCAGCGCCGCGTTCGTCGCGAGATCGAGCGTATCGAAGGTTGGGCCGCGCGCCGCGTCGACGTCACGGGCCGCATCGACATGTTCGAGCCACATCTTCCAGTCGCGATGATCGCGGGTCGGATGCAGCAGCGTGTGCCGCGCGAGATCGGCGGCGTGCACAAGCGGCTTGTCCTTGACAAGCTGCGGCGCGCACACCGGTGTCAAACGTTCCTCGAACAGCGGCAGCGATTGCACCCCCGCCCCTGCGGACGTCCCATAGACGATCGCCGCATCGAACGGCTCGGCCTCGAAATCGACGTTGTGCTGCCAGGTCGTCGTGATCTGCACGTGCAGATCCGGGTACTCGGTCTGGAACTGCATGATCTTCGGCAGCATCCAGCGCATCACACAGGTCGGGACCTTTAACGCGAGGTCGGTGCGCTGGCGCGTGAGCCGCAGCGACACCTCTTCGATACGCGTGAAGCTTTCCTTGACCGCCGGCAGCAGTTGCTCGCCCTCCGCGGTCAGCGTCAGCCCCTTCGCGTGCCGCTTGAAAAGCGGAAACCGGTAGTAGTCCTCGAGCGCGAGAATCTGCCGGCTCACCGCGCCTTGCGTCAGGCATAGGTGATCGGCCGCTCGCGTGAAGCTGCGATAACGCGCGACGGTCTCGAAGATTTGCAGTGCATTGAGCGGCGGAAGTCGGCGCATGGTCGAACGGCTAAGCGAAGCCGCGCGTGTCGTGAAAGGTGATCGGAAACCGGCCTGGCCGCGACGGCCGTCATTGCGTCGCGACGGTCATTGCGGCAGCCCGGCCACGCAAGAATACGCGTTTTCCGGGTTCGCCTGATCAGGCTGCGGTGCGCGCGTCGCGCGCGGCGCGGCACGGCTCAATAGTTGGTCGGCAAATACGGCGACCTGACCGGCGTCGGCGGGTAGGTCGTGATGTAACTGGTCTGTTTCGTAAAGGCGTAGCGCACATAGACGGCGGCAAGCAGCTCGCGATACTGGTACGCGTTGCTGAACGACGCGGATGCCCCGACCGTCAACTGCGGCGCGAGCTGATATTCGCCGGCTGCGTCGAACGAGTACGACACGCCGGTGTGGCTTTGCGACGGATACACGGCGCCCGGGTCCGGAGCCAGGTTCTGGCTCGCAGCCGATGCCTGCTCGGCTGCGTTCGTCGGGTAATACGGCGAGCTGTCCTGGCGGTAGTGCTGCACGCCCAGCGAGCCGCCGACGTCGTAGGAGAAGTGGCCGTTTCTGCCGGACCAGCGGATCGGCACATTCAGGATCATGTACTGCTGCGGACTGAAGTAGCCGCCCTGGCCGAGCGTGAAGAACGACAGATTGTTCGCGTAGTGCATCAGCGTCGTGTTGACGCCGGCCGTGAGCGTCTGGTCTTCGTCCTTGTAAAGGCGCGTATAGAACCCGCCGCCGCCCTTGCCTGCCGTGTTGCTCTTTACATTGGTGCCTTCGAGGTACTGGAACTCGGCGTTCACGTAGACGCCGCTCGTGCCGTCGTCCCACGCGAGGTCGCCGCGCACGCCATTCGATGTGACACCGCCCCATTCCTGCCCGGTCGCATTGTCCGTCGTGCCGGCGTACGACAGCAGACTGTCGGTGACCGGGCGCCGCCCGGCGGTCACCTTATAGGTCACCTTGTCCGAGATGCCGCCGTTGTATTGCAGCCCGCCGATGACGTTCTGCTCGCGAAAGCCGAACGGCGTCGCGCCGACGTCTGCCTTCAGGCCGCCGATCTCATAACCGATCGACGCGCCGATACCGGCTGCGTGCTGCGAGCCCGACGGCGTGGTGTTTTGCTGGAACGCGCCGGAGCCGAAGCGCGCGAGCGTATTCGGTGAGGCATCCGATGTGCCGGCATCGAGAAGTACCGGCGTCGCGGTGATCACGACATGGCCGTCGCCTGCGTGGATCCGGCCTTGCAGCGGTGCTTCGATGTCAGTCAGGTTCGACAGGCCGTTTTCGCCATCGCGATTGCGAAAGATAATGCCACCGCCCGCAGTGCTGGTTTGCTCGCGATTGATCTGCGCCAGTTCCTCTTCGACCGTCAATGTCTGTTGCGCGGCCTGTGACGGCGGCTCGGCAGCGGCGCCCTGCGGCTGATACGGCGCGTACTGGCTCTGCGCGCTCATGCGCGGCGCCGGCGGCTGCGGGACATACGGCACGAGGCCATAGCCCTGATTCGTATAGCCCGGCGGCGGCGGTGGCGGCACGTAAGGCTGCGGTTGCGCGCCTTGTGCTGCGTACGGTTGTGGATACCCCGGAGCTTGATAACGCTGTTGCGGGTAAGCCTGCTGCGCATACGCCGGCTGCGGTTGTTGTGGAACCGGCTGCTGCTGCGCGTAACCCTGCGCGTAGGCTTGCTGAGCGTAGGCCGCTGCGTATCCCGCCGCATACGCATCCGCATAGGCAGCCTGATTCACGCCTTGTGGCGGCACGTTCTGCACGGTGCGACGTATCGTTGTGCGTGCGTTCGTACCGGATGTACGCCGCTTCGCAGTGCCGGTGTTGCCCTGTGCATAGGCTCCGTCCTGCGCGGCTTGCGTCGCTTGAGCGGCCTGCGGCGACATCGGCCAAGGCGTGCTGACATATCCGTCGGCCGGCTGTGGTGCATAGCCGCCCGCCTGCGCATACCCCGTCGGCGGTTGCGCGTAGGACGGTGCCTGCGCAGCCGCGCCCTGCGGATACGCGGCCTGCGGCGGATACGCTTGCGCTGGATAGGGTTGCGCGGAATACGCACTTGCCGGGTTCGGTTGCGACCGATAGGGTTGCGCGGCATACCCGCTCGCCGGAGTCGGTTCCGCCGGATAAGGCTGCGCCGGATACGCCTGCCCCGGCGCCCGCCCGCCGCCGGCTTGCGCCGAGCCGTACTCGTCCGGGCCATAACCTCCGGCATCGGCCAGTGTCACGGCCTGCGCGCCCGCATACGCCGCGCGGGCCGCTCCGCCTGAAGGCGCTGCCGGTAGCGCAGGCGCGAGCGAATTCATCGGCATGGCGGGCCCGGCTGCGACATAGGCCGCGTCCTGGGCCGGCTGCATCGGCGGTAGATAAGCAGGCATGGCAGGCATCGGATACGGTTGAGACAAAGCGGTACTCACAGGCGCACCGGGCGGCACGCCGCCCGAGGTGCGGTACCGCGCGTCGAACGACGACGCCGCGACGGGCATCGCAGGCAAGCGCAAGCCGCTGGTATCGCCGGTCACCTTGTTCGAAAACGGATTCATACCAGGTGGCGGAATCGGTCCTGACGGACGCAGCGGCACATTCCAGCCGTTCGGTGGCCGGCCCGCCGCACCCGCTCCGGCGGGCGCCAGCGCTGCGTTCTGCGCATACAGCGCGCGCTGCAGATACTGCGCGGCAAGCGTGTTTTTGCCTTGCGCGCGATACATCCGGCCAGCGGCCGCCAGCACGTCCGGATCGTTCGGCGCCGCGGCGAGCGCCTGTTTGATCGCCGTCTCGGCATAGCCGAAGTCGCGCGTCGACGTCGCGGCGCCGGCCGCGGCAGTCAGCAAGCCAACATCGCCCGGCTTTTGCGCAAGCGCGAGACGATAAGTGGCGAGCGCGTTCGAGTTATCCTTCGCCGCGGTATAGAGCCGCGCGAGCGCCGCGAGAATGTCCGGATCATCCGGACGCGCGGCGAGCCACGGTCCGAGCACGTCATACGCGGTCGCGAGATCGCCGGCCTGGCGTAGCGTGTCCGTGCGATGCACGACGATCGCGACATTGATCCGCTCGAAATCCTGTCTCTGCTGCGCGGTCAGCGGCGTCGCCGCAAGCCGGCGCATCAGCGCGCCCAGTTCGGCGTCCTGCCCGGTGTTCAGCAGAATGCCGGCGACGGTGAGTTGCAGGCCTACATTGCCTGGCGCTCGCGCCAGCGCGTTACGCACGATCATCAGCGCGCGGGCCGGGTCGCCGGTATTCACATACGCGGTTGCGATTGCGCCGATCAGTTCCGGGTCCTGTCCCGCGAGCGGTTCGGCCGCCAGCAACAGCGCGCGCCCCTGCGCGGCACGTCCGGCGCGTGCGAGCGCAGTCGCTTCGTCGGCCTGCTGATGCACCCACAGACGATGCTGCAACACGGTCATCGGTTGCGTGCGTTTTTCGGCCGGAACCCGGTCGAGCTGGCTGAGTCCGTAACGCCAGTCCTGCATGTCGGCGGCCAGCAATGCGCTCGCATACAGCGCGTCCGGCATATCCGGGTGCAGCGCGACGAGACCGTCCATCATGCTCTTCGCGGTCGAGTACGCGCCCTGCTTTGCATAGATACGCGCGAGGTCGAGCCGCAGCCATGGATCATCCGGATTGTTCTGCAACGCGTCTTCAAACAGCGTGCGCGCGCTGCCGAGATCGCCGCGCGCTTCAGCCGCGCGCGCCTGCGCCGCCTGCGCGGCGCCGCGCAGTTTGTCGACGCCGCCCACTTTGGCGCGCTGCTCGTCGGTCAACTGGTTCGCGAAGGCCAGCGCTTCGTCGCCGCGCCCTTGCGCGGCCAGCGCGCCGACCAGCCCGCGAATCGCGTCCGGGTTATCCGCCTGGCGCCGCAGCGCCATCCGGAACGCCGCTTCCGCGCCGCGCGGGTCGCCGGTTTGCATCAGCAGATCACCGAGCGCCACGTGCGCGGTGACATCGCCAGGGCTCACGGTAATCGCCCGCTCGAACGACGCGCGCGCTTGCGCGAAATTGCCGTTGCTCTGTTCGCCGAGCCCTTCGCTCGTGTACATCCAGTAGGTCGCGCTATTGAGCGCCTCGCGCCAACGCGCGGCGCCGCCTGACTGCGATGCACGCTGCAGGTAGTCGTGCGCATCCTTGAACTGCTCCTGCTTCAGGTACGCGATGCCCATGCCGCCCAGCGCATCCGCGTCGTTCGGAGAACTCGCGAGCACCGACGAGAAGCGCGCCTTCGCGGTGACCAGATCGCCACGGTCGAGCGCGGCAAAGCCTTCCGCGATGGTGCGTCCGCGCGCATCGACTTCGGCATTCTGCTGCGCGCGCTCGCGGGCCCGGCGGTCCTCGTCGGCGATCGAGTCGGCACGCGCCTTGACCGCAGCGTCATCCGGCACGACGTTCAGATACGCCTGAAAAAGCGGCGCGTCCGATGCGCGCACGCCGAGCCACAACAACGCCTGCCGCCAGCTCGCCTTGGCCTGCGCGCCGACCGTCGGATCGTTCACGAGTTGCGCGAGCCGGTTGATGCCGTCACGCCGGTTCGCTTCGCGGTACGTCAGATGCTGCGCGTACGCCAGCGCGAAGCGCGGATCGTCCGGATGCTCACGCGCGAGCTGCTCGAGGCCGCGGCGCGCTTCCTCCCAGCCTTGCGGCGTACCGCCAAGCGTCTGGTAATACTCGCGCGCGAGCTGCGGATCGGTCGGCTTCGTGCCGAGCGCCTGCCGGTACACCTGCGCGGCGGACGCGGCCTGGCCGCCCTGCGCGAGCCGCCGCGCTTCGTTGACGGCCTGATCGGTCGGACTGGTTTCGCCCAGACGCCGCGCGAGCTCGCCGGTCGACGGGTAATTCGGCGCCGCCGCGCGCAGACGCGCGAGATACTGCTGCGCGCCGGCGCGGTCCTTGCGGTCGATCAGCACGATGCCCATCCCGTACAGCGCGTCGGGCTGCTGCGGGTCGACCCGCAGCACCTTCTGCCACGCCTGCTCGGCAAGGTCGCCGCGTTGATGCGTCTGCCAGTACCTGCCCTGGTCGATCAGCACCTTGAGCGCGTCGTTGGCCGGCGCTTGCGCGTCGACCGCAACCGGCGCGGCCGCGCCAAACGCGAGCAGCGCGCCGATTACGAGTGCGCGTGGGCAGGTACGCATAGCTTCTCCCAACGCGGCACGAGCCGTCCGTTGGCATCGAAACGGTAGCGGCCGTCGGCGGAGCCGGTGCCGAATAGCATCAGGACCTCGTTGTAATAGATAGGCATGTTGTTCGCGGCCGCCGACGTGCCTGACGCCGCCGCTGCACTGGGGGCCGGCGCATCCGACGCGCGCGCGCCGAACGCTGCGAGATGGGTTTGCGCGAGGTTCGCCGCGCGCGCGTCGTTCAGCGCGCGAAAGTAAGGCAGCAGCGCGCCCCAGAAGCCGATCGGCGCTTCGCCCTGCACCGCGCCGCTGGTGGTCGCGACGCGCTCCGGCGGCACGCCGGTCTGCGCGACCTGCTCGCGCATGCCGCCGATTGCATCGAGCCAGGGTTTCGCCAGCGGATCGGCGGGGTCGGTCAGACCGGCCCACAGATACACGCGAATCGCGTCGTAACTGCCGATGTCGCCTCGTTTCGGATCGACGATAAAACGGCCGGCGCGCCACGCTGCCCAGTCGGGCGAAAAACCGCGTGGTGCGGTGGTCTTGACCAGCGTGTACGCATTCGCCGCGATGCTCGACCATGGCCCCGACGGCGCTTGAGCCGCCAGCGCGCGCAACACCGGCAACGGCAGATAGCTCGGATTCAGACGCGTCGTGTCAGCGGTCTGGAATCCGTGCGGGCCAGGCAGCAGCATCGGGCCCAAACCGGCAAGCGTCGCCACTTCCTGCTTTTCGATCTGCGTGACAAGCGCCCATCCGAGCTTCGCATACGACGGCTCGTGCCACAGCCGTGCCGCTTCGAACAGGTCGTACGCAATCCACACGTCCGAGTCGGATGCGGAGTTCACGTCGAGCACGCCATACGAACCGTCGGGCTTGCGTCCCCACTGCCATGCGGGCAGCTTCAGGTCGTTGGCGTCGAAACGGCCGGCCGACAGATTCGCGCGCGTCCACGCGAGCAAGCGGTCGAACGTCGCGCGGTCATTCGCGACCAGCGCGAAGAACATCCCATATGACTGCCCTTCGGATGTGCTTTGCTGAACCGCGGTCGAAAAGTCGACGATGCGGCCGTCCTGCTGCATGAAGTGCGCGATGAACTGCCGGTACGCGCTCCAGTCGTCACAAGCCGCGGGCTGCGCCGCCTGCGCGACGTTCGCGCTGCACGCGAGCGCGCCGGTCAACGCCAACGCCGACGCAAAGCGGCGCATCAGTTGCGCGGCTGCACGGGAGCCAAGGTCACGAAGCGCCCGCATATCAATCCAGCAGCCGGCGCGCCGCGATCGCGCGCAGCAGCCGGTAGAAGAGCGCCGCGAAAATCAGCGCCGCGATCACGCCGCCGATCAGCAATAGCAACGGATGCTCGGATAACGCCCAGCGCAAATATTGAATTGGCGACAAACGGCCGACGTAGTACACGTCGCCGTTGGACACCACTTCGAGGGTGCGGCCGCGCACAACAGTCAGGCCGCCCTGGATCTGGCTGACCAGATCCGGATCGAGCAGCGCGCTCATCAGATCGGCATCCGACTGCCCGGGCGCGGCGATCAGCGCGACCACACTGCGCCCTCTGCGCAACGGCGACTCGAAGCCGGTCAGAATCGCATCGCCCGATGCGTTGACCAGCGACAAATCCGCACGGCCCGCCGTCCGTACGCCGCCACGATTGCCATACCACCAGTTGGTCAGCCGGAATGACGCATTCGACAGCGGCCAGCGCCGCGCATCCTTATCGGACGAGAACGGCATCGACTGCTCCCACGTCGTCAGCAACGGTTGCTGGCCCGGCGCGCCAAGGATCAGCAGATCCTTGTCCGCATGGCGCGACATATCGTTCGGTGCGCCGACCGTCACGCCGGTCACTGGATAGCCGGTCGATGCGCCCATGCGGCCCATCACCATCAGATACAGGCTCAGGTCGGCCGGCCCCGGCTGCGCCGGCAGGATCACCGCGGTCTCCGACAGGTCCGCCAGCCGGGTGAACGGGAAGCCGCTATTCGCGAACGCGGCGAGGTTCGGCAGCGCCATGAAGTGCGGGAACGACGACAGGTCGATCGTCGAATCCGGATCGATCTCGCCACGCACGTTGTCGATCAGCTGGCCCTGGCATTCGCCCGTCTTCGGCATGTCGTAGTAAAAGTGGAAGCGCAACTGCGCCTGCGACGTCAGCAGATGCGGCGGGATGTAGATCATCCGCTGCGCCTGCGCCGTGTGATCGGGCAGCAGCCGGTTCAGCCAGCGGCCGAGATCGAGCATCGACGACGGCACCGCCGGAATGCGCAGCGACTGCACGAACGTGTTGTCGACGTTGATATTGAGCGTCGAGCGGTCCGGCGCCGGCCGCGCGGTAAAGCGGTAGCGCAGATCGACCGGGATGCCCTTCGAGCGCCACGTAAACAGGTCCGGCGCGACGCGCAGATTCACGCGGATCACGTCCGGGTTGTAGCCCGACACGGAGAGTTCGCCGGGCTGCGTCAGTTCGCCGAAACTCACTGCGCGGTCGGTCGGCAGCCAGGCCGGCGCGTCGTACGGCTCACGCGGACGCGGCGCATCGACGTGCGTGATGGTTTGCACCGCGCCGGCCAGCGCCGTTTCGCCGAGCGCCAGCGCGGTCGCCGCGGTCTTCAGTTCGCGCGAATCGCGGCCGAGCACCAGCAGCAGTTTGCCGCGCGCCGGCGCTTCACGATCGACGACCGCCAGCATCGGGCCTTCGATCGTCGGCAGCGTGATGCCGGCCGGGTGATCGTCACTGGTTGCAAACACAACTGCATTGCCCGATGCGGGCGGCGTATCGAGCTGCGCGGGAAAGAGCGCGCCGCGGTAGCGTGCGAGCGAGCCGAACCAAGACGCGACAATGCCGGCCGCTTCGAGCGTTTCCGCATTCGGCTTCGCGGAAAACACGAACGGCAACTCGAGCCGGCGGATGTCGCGGCGATCGAAAAACGGCAGCGGCAGCAGCCCCAGGTCGGGCTTCGTCGCAAGCGGGCTGAACGTCAGATCGAGCGCGCTCGCATTGCTCACCGTGGCCCACAACGCGCTGCTCGCCGGGTCTTCACAGCCCTGTGTGTCGTGCGCAATCAGTTGCACGTTCAGGTTGTTGAACTCGGTAATCAGACGCGGTTCGAGCGGGATATCGCGTGCGACCAGCATGCCGGCCTGCTCGCGCGGCATCGGCAGCGTCGCGGCGACTTCGCCGTTCACCAGCACTTTCAGATGCGACAGGTTCGTCAGCAGCGACGGCGAATAGCTGTAGATCAGATGCAGCGTCGCCGCAGTGACGACTTCGTCGGCGCGCACCGAGAACGGCACGCCGTTCTGGCTGTCGACGCCGCGCAGTTGCAGCGGATCGAGCGCGCCCAACTGCTCGAACGTGAATACCTGACGCCGGCCGCCGGCGGTCAGCGAGCCGTTATCGGCAGTGGTGGCCATCGTGTTGCGGCCGGCGTGCACCGCAGCAAAGCTCGATGCAACGGGGTCCGCGAGCGCCGGTAGCGCAGCGGCGGCGGCATTCAGCACGTGCGCCGCTCCGGCCTGCGCGCCGGCATCGCCTGGCGGGAGCGGCGCGGTCGCCGCAACCGCTGCAGCGCTCGCCGCATTCACGCTCGCAGCCGCGGACGAGCGCCCCGCCGACTGCGCGGTAGACGACGTCGAACTGTGCGACTTTGAACCCGCCGACGTCGAACCGTCCGCCGCACCGGACGGCATCGCGGTGACCGGCGCTTCTTGACGCGCGCCGACCTCGCCGTTGCGTGGCGCGACGGCCGATGGTTTTGCGTCGGTCTGCGCAGCGGTAGTCGCCGCGTGTGCCGCCGGACATACGCCGCCGCCACCGAGTAGCGCGATAGCGGTCAGCCACGCGCTCAACGCGCCGGCCACGCGCAACAGGCCGCGTCCCGCGCGTGCCTGCATGCCTGACATCCAGCTTGCGATCGAGCCGCACGGCGCGCTGTCGGGCGAGCCATGCCGTGTTGATCCGGACGAGTCACTGCGCGCGTCGTTGTCACGTCGCATGTTCCTCATGGCCTTATTTTCCGGTCTTGGGGTCTTGTGTTGCCGTCTTGTGTTTGCCGCTGATAAGCGCGCGCAAGTCGGCGTGGAGATGTTCGAAGAGCCCGGCTATCCCGCTGACGCCGACGCTCAACACGTGCCCGAGGCTACGTAGCGGCGTGTCGAGCTCGCGCCCTTCCGCCCAACTGGTCCACGCGTCGGCGCGTGCGAACGTGCTCTGTACGAACTCGAGCTCCTGCGCGCGCGTGAGCGGCGCGAACTGCAAGCCGACGCGGCCCGGCACCGAGTACGTGACGTCGGCCGGAAACACGAACTCTTCGGCGCCGCGAAACAGCGATACGACGACGCTCTCGTGCAACGGCACATGCACGTCGCCCGGCAGATTCAACGCGACACCGCCCTCCGCGTAGTCGACGGTCTCGCACGCGAGCGTGCGGCCGGTCGTGAAACGCAGCGATGCGGGGAAGCGCATCGCGACACGCGGCGTGCTGCGCACCTGGCGCTGCTCGCGTGCCGCGGCAACGCTCGCGCCGAGAATCAGCATGTTGTAGCCGGTCCACGCGAGGTTCAGGATCGTCGTTTGCACCTCGCTGTGCGAATGCCAGTTGGTCGCGATGTGCCAGCCGCCGGCCACGAAACCGAGCAGATTCAGCACCAGCAGGATCAGGTAGGGCCGCGAGATGCTCCAGTCGAAGTACTGTTCTTCGATGCGCCCGCCTTTCGCGGTCACGTTGAACTTGCCGAGCTTCGGGTTGATCATCGCGAGCAAGGTCGGCGCGGTGATGTACGACGCGAGCACCGATTCATACACCTCCGACCAGAACGAATGGCGGAACTGCCGCTGCATCCGCGAGTTCGTGATGCTCGCGTGGAACATGTGCGGTAGCGCGTAGACCGCGATCGTCCCGGCGAGCGCCTCGATGATGTGCGCGTTGAAGAACAGATACGCGAGCGGCGCGGTCAGAAACACGAGCCGCGGGATGCCGTAGAAGAAGTGCATCATCGCGTTCAGATAGCAGAGCCGCTGCCCGAACGACAGCCCGCGCCCGTAAAGCGGATTGTCGATGCGGAAAATCTGCGTCATGCCGCGCGCCCATCGGATACGCTGGCCGATGTGGCCGCCGAGATTTTCGGTCGCGAGGCCCGCGGCCTGTGGGATCGCGAGATAGGCCGTGGTGTAGCCGCGCCGGTGCAGTTTCAGTGCGGTATGCGCGTCCTCCGTGACCGTTTCGACCGCGATGCCGCCAATCTCCTCGACCATCGTCCGGCGCAGCAGCGCACACGAGCCGCAGAAGAACGTCGCGTTCCACAGGTCGTTGCCGTCCTGCACGAGCCCATAGAACAGTTCGCCTTCGTTCGGCACGTTGCGGAACGTGCCGAGGTTCTTTTCGAACGGGTCTGCGGAGAAGAAATGGTGCGGCGTCTGCAGCATCGACAACTTCTTGTCGCGCAGGAACCAGCCGAGTCCGATCTGCAGGAACGAGCGCGTCGGAATGTGATCGCAGTCGAAAATCGCCAGATATTCGCCGTCGGTAATCTTCAACGCCTCGTTGATGTTGCCGGCCTTCGCATGGCGGTTATTCGACCGGATCGTCCACGCGACGCCCACTTCCTCGCAGAACGCCTTGAATTCGGCGCGGCGGCCGTCGTCGAGCACGTGGATCGACAGTTTGTCTCTCGGGTAATCAAGCGCGATCGCCGCATAGATGGTCGGCTTCACCACCGACAGCGGCTCGTTGTAGGTTGGAATGAAGATGTCGACGGTTGGCCACAGGCTGCGATCCGCGGGCAATGGCATCGGCTTGCGCTTTAACGGCCACGCGGTCTGGAAGTAGCCAAGCATCAGCACGAGCGCCGCGTACACTTCGGCGCTCACGAGCAGCAGGCCCCACGCGGCATCGAGCGGGTGCTGCCAGTGCGTGGTTTCGGTGAGCCGCCAGTACATATAGCGGCCGGTCGCGATCACGGACAGCATGATCATCACCAGCGTCGCATAGTGCCCTTGCGCGCGGCGAAACAGCAGCGCGCAGACGAAGCAGCAGACCGCGAATATCAGTTGCTGCAGCGGTTCGAACGGCACCGTCCACACGAAATACAGCACCGCGAGCGCGAAAATGCCGAACAGCACTGCGACGATCTTGCTGCCGAGCAGGCGTCCGTCGACCATCCGCGATGCGAAACGGTCGAAGCGCGAGCGGCGCGGCGGCTCCGAGTCGGTGTCGGCAAGAATGTCTTCCGGCGTGGCGCTCATGCGACGCTCCTTGGCAACGACGTCCGCCCGTTCAGCCTCGCATCGAGCCAGTCGCCGCACGCGCGCAGGTCGGCGCACGCCTGGGACAACGGGTCGTAGTGAATCACCGTCGTGTCGTACGCGAGCGCTTCGCTGACGCCCTGATCCAGATGCACGACGCCGGGAAACAGGTTCGGCGCGAGCGAGCCGCGCAGCACCTTCAGCACGTCTTTGGTCAGATCGCGCCCGACGTCGACCTGATTGATCACATAGCCCTCGCCCAGAAAATCGGCGCGCGGCACCGCATAGGTCTGAACGAGTCGTTCCATATGCGGGATCGCGGCATACGACGCCGCATCGGCGATCACGACGTTGAGCACGAAGCCGGCAGCGATCAATGCGGCGCGCGTGTAGACAGTCGCGCCCGGCGGTGTGTCGATCAGCACGATGTCGGATGGCTCGAGTGCAAGCGCATCGAGCGATTCGCGCACCAGATGCGGGTCCTTGTCGAGGCGCGCTTCGAACGCGCGGCGATCGTCTTCATTCAGCACGCCGTGCGGCAGCACGGTGACGCCGTCGATACTGTCGAACATCACGCTGCGCCATGCGTTACCGCTGGCACTTGCGCGCGCGAGGCCGTCGAAATGATCGACCGGCACGCCGAAGTGCAAGCGCAATGCGTTTTGCGGATCGAAGTCGACGGCGATCACGCGATGCCCGGTCGAGCCAAGCACCGACGCGAGATTCGCGGCCAGCGTCGTTTTGCCGACGCCGCCTTTTGCGGAGACCACGGCGATCACTTTCATGGCCGCCCGCTGCCCGGCGTGCCGGCCAGTCGCGTGAACACGCTCGAGAGCTCGCGCGACCCGGGCTGCGCCGATGGCTCGGGTGCCGGGGCTGCGAACATGCCCGACAAAATCGAGCCGTTAGACGCCGCGCGCGGACTGGATTGAGATTGCGACTGCGCGGGCGCAGCGCCTGGGGCGGGCGCCCGTGCAAACGTTTGCTTTCGGTCGGTAAGGATGCGTACCTGAGACTGACGCGATTCGTCACGCGTCGGAGTTGCCGCGGGCACTGCTGCCGCGGCGGCTGCGGCGGCCGGAACGCCGGGCGGCATCGTGGTCGCGTGCGCGGCGCTCATGACTGACGTACGCGAAGTTTCCTCGCGCGGCGGACCAGGCGGCGCTACTTCGTTTGCACTTGCAGCGGCCCGCTCGTCACGCGCTGCGCTGAAACGCGTGGATGCCGGTCGCGACGGTTCGACCGGCGGCGGCATCGTCGCATGCCGGTGAACGCGTGCGAACAGCGGCTCGCGCGGCGTATCCGACGTGGGAGGCGTGGAAGACATGCCGAACGTGGTGCGATCACGCGTGGCCGCGCCCGCGATCGCTACATTCGCGGCCGGCACACCCGCGACCTGCACGGGGGACTTCGCCTGAGTGGACGCTGTGCGCGACGCCGGCTGTCCGGCACCCGGCACTTGCCCCGGGTGCGCGATGTCGACTGCGGCCAGCAGCGGCCAGCGCGACGTGGCATGCTTGACGGCGTCGTCGCGCGCGACTTCCTGGTAGCGGTCGGGGTCGCCACCGAACCGCTTGAAGAGATTATCGATGTCGTCTGAAACGCTCATGTTCGCGTACCTCCAGGTCCCGTCGGACCCGCTTTCTCATTCTCTGGCTGGCGCGATGATCGCGTTGCGATCGACCTACGCCGTTCACATTTCGAAGGTCGTGTTGCTCACGCAGCTTTCGCGAGACGGAATTCCAATGCATGTAGATTGCCGGTCTCGACCTGCTGCAGCGCCAGCGTGCCTGCCCCGAGCGCGTGTAGCCAGCGCTGGTATGCGCCCTCGAGAAACGCAGGCGTCCAGATCGCACCGGCTGTGCCGAATGCCGCGAGCGGCGCGCAGAAATGTTCGATTGCCAGGTAATCGTTTTGCTCGACCAGATTCACAAAGCCCCAGTCGAGCGATGACCATGTCTTGTTGAAGAAGGACGCGAGATCGTCAAGCGTCGCGCACGCGATGGCCGGATGCGCATCGGCAAATCTGACACCGATGCGCGCCATCAGCTCGCGCAATTGCGCCGTTTCCAGTTGCGTTTCGAATTCTTCGGCTAGCGCGGTCAGAAAAGCGCGCCATTGCGTTGAAGCATGATGTCTCGTGTAATAGTCGAGTAACGGGGCCGTGTGTTCGTCTTGCATGTCCGGAAATTTCTTCACGTTTCGTTGACTGCATTAGCACCGGCAAACGCCGGACCGACGCGGCGTTGAACAGCTTTCGCGAACTCCAGCAAGGCGTCGCAAGCATAGCATCGTTCGTTACGCACAAAAATGCAAACTTCGATGCGAACCGCATCCAGACAGCGTGTTGTGTGAAATGAACGACGTTTTTCCGCGCGCATGCAACAGCACTTGACTTCGAATTTTGCTTTATCACTGCATGCGTTTTTCCATTACCCGATTAGATGACCGGAGGCCGCATCATGAACGATCACGACGCAACTCAATTTCTGGCTGATGTTCGAAAGCCGCTGCTCGCGTTGCATAAGGCAATCCTCGAACATGAACGCGCGGACTACGAAAAGGAGCTCGGCGCGGTCACGCCTGCCGCGTTCTTGCAGGCTCTGATCAACAACCCGGGGTTCCGGTGGCTTGCGCCTTTGTCGACCGTTATCGCAAACGTCGACGAAATGCTCGATGCCGATGACGCGACACCGCAGCAGCGGATCGGCGCCGCGCAAGGTGTGGTCGCGCTGTTCTCGCAGGAGACACCGGACAACGGATTTCTGCTGCGCTATCGGCAACTTTTACAGGCGAGTGCCGACGTGCTGCATCAGCATGGACGAGTCGCGCAGGTGTTGCGACAGGTCCAGACCTGACGTCGCGATGCGCGCGTTTTATGTGTCGGGTCCCGAACTTTCTCACCTTCGCGGGTGACGCGCGATGGCGCGCAACGCGCATGCTCAATCTATCCGAATTCTCACCGCGCACCGTGAAGATAGCTATTGCGCGGGCGACGCATTGCCTGGCAATGCTTCCTATCGAATACTGCGTCGTACGAAGGTGAGACTTTGCGGGATGCGTCCGATGCCGCGTCCCGGACGATGCATTACGCCGCCGCGTTCAGCTTGCGCCATAGCGTCGTCTTGCTGATGCCGAGCATCTCGCATACGCGGTCGCGATCGCCGCCGCAGGCTTCGAGCGCCGCCCGTATTTCGTCGGCTTCAATACGGCGACTGCGTTGACGCAGTGTCAATTCGCGCAAGCCAGCCGACGCATCGTCGAACACCTCCGGCGCGATCGCCCGCAACACGTCGACGCTCAGCACCCGTGCGCCGCTTTCGCCACTGTCCGCCAGTTCCACCGCAATCCGCTCGATCACGTTCTGCAATTCACGCACATTGCCTGGCCATGCGTGACGGCACAGCGGCTCGCGCACCTTGGCAAGCACGCGCGCGGCCTGCTGCGCACTGCCGATATACGCGGCGAGCCGCGGCTCACGCCGCGCGGCCTGATACAGCAGTTCCGCGGCAAGCGCCACGATGTCCGCTTGCCGTTCGCGCAGCGGCGGCAACCCGATATTCAGGATGTTGATCCGATAGAACAGGTCCGCGCGAAACGCGCCCGCGTCGAGTGCATCGGTCAGCGAGCGATGCGTCGCCGCGACGATCCGCACGTCGATGCGGGTTGGCTCGGTCGCACCGAGCCGCACCACCTCGCGCTCCTGCAACACGCGCAACAAGCGGCTTTGCAACGGCAGCGGCATCTCGCCGATTTCATCGAGGAACAGCGTGCCGCGATGCGCGGCTTCGATCAGGCCCGCCTTGCCGCCGCGCCGCGCACCGGTAAAAGCGCCCTCTTCGTAGCCGAACAGTTCGCTTTCCAGCAGCGCCTCAGGAAACGCGCCGCAGTTGATCGCGACAAATGGAAAGTCGCGCCGCGCGCTCAACTGATGCAGGCTCTGCGCGACCATTTCCTTGCCGGTCCCGCTTTCGCCCAGAATCAGCACAGTCGCATCGGATTTCGCATAGCGGCGCACCAGCGTGCGCACGCGGTCGATCGCGTCGCACTCGCCGATCAGATCGTCGAGCCGGTAACGCGCGGTGAATTGCCGCGTGCGCTGGCGCGAACGCAAGGTTCGATCGAGACGTTCGACCGCGCGCGATTCCTGAAACGTCAGCACCATCCCGCTCGTCACGCCGCGTTCGACCAGCGGCCCGCGATGAACGACGTAGCTGACGCCGCGCACGTTTTCGAGCGATTCGCCTTCGCTATCGAGCGCGCTGTGTGCGAGGTCCGGCGCGAGTTCGGCCAGCAGCCGGCCGACCGCCGCGGCCGCTTCGATGCCAAGCGCCGCGGCAAGACGCTGATTGATCGCTTCGACGCGCCCTTGTGCATCGAGCGCCGCGACGCCGTCGCGCAAGTGCTGCAGCACGTTATCGAGGCGCTGGCGGCGCGCGATCTCGCTCCACGTCGCGTGCACGACGTCGAGCGCGGTATCGAGCGCCGCACGCACCGACGCGCGCGAGTACAGAAACACCGCTTCCATGCCGACGCGCGCGGCGATTTCAGTCACGAGACCAGGGCCGACCACCGCATCGACGCCGCGATCGCGCAGATCGAGCACGCAGGCTTGCGCGTCCTGCTCGGAGCGATACGACGCGAATAACAGGTCGAGCCCATACGCGGCGGCAAAACGGCGCGCCTCGGGCGGCGTTTCGCCGTAGGTGACGAGCGCGACCGATGTCGCGTCGCGCCGCGCGCGGGCTAGCGCATGCATCACGTCGAAGCCGGTCGGATTGACCAGCACGACGGGGACATCGATGCGCGCCTTCAGATAGGTACCGTTCGAGCCGGCGGCGACCACGACGTCCGGCCGCTTCGCGCCGGCGGCTTCGATTTCGCGGACGGCATCTTCGTAACCGAGCGACACCAGTTGCAGATCGGCGCGGCCGTTGTATTCATCGGCGATGTCGCGGAACAGGTCCCGCAACTTGCTGATGCCGATGGCCCAGACGCGGGGATGGGAATGCGGATCGGAAAGGCGGTTCATAGGCGCAATCGGCGACAGACACACTGATCGCTCAATTATGCGCGCGATTCCGAATCTGAAATCGGCCGATCCGACATTGATATTTTATCGATATCCGCGTCGATCATGCAGATATTTTCCGACATCTATCCACGATCATGCGGCAAATACGGCATCGGGTCTACCGGCTTGCCGTCGCGGCGCACTTCAAAGCCGACCGACACGCGCGTATTGTTCTCGCTGCCCATCTCAGCAATCGTCTGTCCCTTGCGGACGAAATCGCCTGTCTTCACCAGCAGCTTGCGATTGTGCGAATACGCAGTCAGAAAGTCCTTGTTGTGCTGAACGATGATCAGACTGCCATACTCGTTCAGACCGGTACCCGCATACATCACCTTGCCGTCGGCCGCCGCGCGCACCGGGTCGCCTGGCTTGCCGCCGATTTCGATGCCGCGCGTTTCGCCTGGCTGGAAGGTCTCGACGATACTGCCCTGCGCCGGCCATGCGAGCGACACGCCGTTCGCATGGCGCGATAGCGCGGCTGCGACTTCACGTGCTTCCTGCGCAGTCGGAGGCTCCGCGCTCGAACCCGTCGTCGGTTGCTGCGAGCCAGCGGATGCGACATCTGCCGCCGGAGCGCTCGACGCATCCGCTGTCGCATTGCGTGCTGCTTCGGGCGACGAAACAATCAGCGTTTGACCAGGTTTGACCCGTGCCGACGCTTTCAGCCGGTTCCACGCGAGCAGCTGCTTGACGGTGATGTGGTGCTTCTGCGCAATTCGCTTGAGCGTGTCGCCGCGATGCACCTTGTACGTGACGGGCTTCACTGCCTGAGGCGGCGCGGCCGGTTTTGCGGCGGCCTGCGGCGCCGCAGCGGCCGGCGCAGCGCTCGCGGAACCGGAAGCCGCAGCGGCCGGCGCGGCGGCGGCCGGCACACCCGACGCTGCCGCATCAGGACCGTCACCCTGCTGGGCCACGTTCACGCAACCACCGAGTGCGATGGCCAGCGTCAGTGCGGCCCAACCGGCGACGCTTCTGTCGAAACGACGATTCGACATCTGTTACTCCATGTTCGTCGGCTGACGCGTGTGTCCGCGGTAATGCCAGCGTGACCATCGGCGTCTGCCGGTGCCTGACGAAGCCGCGGCGCAATGCAGCGATCCTTCGTCATAAGGGCCAGATTAGCGATGAAAATTCAAGCAGAATTGTAAAGGCTGCGCACCGCGAAACCGGGCGATGCCGAACAATTCGATACAACTGTTTAATCGATGTATTGAGGGTCGCGGCGTTGGGCCCGCTCATCGTCGAGCCGATGCGGGGTGCGCGCATGCGCGTTCCGATTGCCGCTCCGCTTGATGTTCCTAACGGCACATCGCCGCGAAACTTAAGCAGCACGCGGGTTTCCGGACGGATCACTGTGCGTCGCCAGTGCCGCTTTCATTGATTCTCGTCAACCATCACCTCGCATCAGACTTTTCCTCATACGAAATCGGAGCGCTCCTATATTTCCTTTGTGATGCGCTGTTTATGCTCCAGGCAACCACGTTGGGATGGAGGTGCGCATCGCGTAAAACACCTGTCATCGGACCGCATCAGCATTGCGGGCGGCCGGCCCAGCGTATCTGATGCCATGTGGAGATGTACCGAAGATGAGCTGGGTCGACTACGCTTTTACGCCCGCGCGGCGGCTACCGCGCGGCGCGCCGCACCTGATCGGCATCGTGCTGTTCGATCAATTTTCGTTGTTGCAAGCGGCGGAAGTCGCTGACGTATTCGAGAAGGCAAACCGGCTTGATGCGGGGCGATCGGAACGGCGCTACAAAACAGTATTTCTGTCCACAAACGGCGAGCAGGTGACCAGTTCACTGCGTATCGCCGTGCTCACGCAGCGCCTCCCCGATCAGTCCGCACTGCAGTTGGGTTTTCGCGCGTTGTTTATCGCCGGCGGCGACGGTGCGGCGCAAGCTGTCGATGATTCGCGGCTCCTGTCGTGGCTGATCGACGCGAGCGCCGCCGTCGATACGGTCTGTGCGATCGGCGAAGGCGGCGCGATCCTTGACGCCGCCCGAGCGCATCGTCCCGCGGCGCCTCATTGCACGCCAGCGGCGTCAGCCGTACAGACCGCACTCGAGACCGTACGCCACGATCTGGGCGCCGACATCGCGCGCGACGTCGCGACGCAGCTTTCATGGACGAGCCTGCCCAAGCCGATATCGGTCGCGCTGGACAATCACGAACCCACCAGGCAAAAGATCCGCGACAGCGCTCAGTGGATCGCACGCAACTGCGACAAGCGCATTTCGATCACAACGGCGGCGCAACAGGCCGGCATGAGCGAGCGCTCGTACTTGCGGCATTTCCGGGCGGAGATGGGCATCAAGCCATCCGAGCATCTGCGGCGCACGAGGGTGCAGCTCGCGTCGGCGCTGCTTGCGCAAAGCGACCTGCCCGTCGACAAGATCGCGCGCCGTTGCGGACTGACGAGCGGCGAGTGCCTTGCGCGTCTGTTCCGGCAGATCGTGCAGATTTCGCCAACCGAGTATCGCAGTCGCGTGCGCCGCGAGCCCGCGTAAGCGCGCAACCGATGCGGCCGCGCATCGCATTGCCCTTCCACTCTCACCGCTCTTCGCTTCACGTCCCCATGTTTTCTCTTGTCTTGCAAGTCGCCGATCTGCTAATGATCGCGGTCGGCGCGTTGATCGCGCTTTCGCTTGTCTATGGCGACACCGCCGCTCCATCGCATGTCGACGGTCTGTTCGGTCTGCTTGCGCTGGTGCTCGCACTGTTTGCGTTTCATCTGTCAGGCGTCTATCGGCCGCGCGACGTCGGCAACGCGGCGCGTTCGACGTCGCGCGCGCTAGGCAGCTGGCTTGCCGCGCAACTGGCGATCGGTGTCATTTCAAGCAGCTATCCCAGCGCGGGACCGCGCGACAACTGGATCGTCAGCTGGACGGTGCTTGCCGCGGTGCTGATGCCGATCGCGCGCTATTCGCTGTACGCTGCGCTGCGCGCGCTGCGCTGCCGCGGTTATGGACGCACGCCCGTCGCGATCGTCGCGCCGGCCGACGATGGATACGAACTGGCCACCCGGCTCGGATCGAAACGCGACGCCGCGTTCTCGCTCGAATTGATCTTCGATACCACGCTCGAGCACGATACGCGGGTCGCCGATATCCCCGCCGTGCGGCAACTGGATGCGTTTACGCAACTGGTGCGCGCGCATCGGATCAGCGAACTATGGATCGTCGATGCGCGCGACGAGACGCTGTGCGTCGAGCAGATCGTCGATGCGTTTCGCGATGACTTCGTCAATATCCGGATTGTGCCGGCGCTGAATGGGCGCACGCTGCCGGAACCTGCGATCGTCGAATGCCTCGGCATGCCGGTGCTCAATGTGGTCGCGGCGCCCGAACGCGGGCTGCGCGCACTGCCCAAAGCGGTATTCGATCGACTCTTCGCGCTGTGTGCGCTGATCGCACTCGCACCTTTGATGGCAACGATCGCCATTGCGGTGAAATGTTCGTCTGCGGGGCCGGTCTTCTTCCGGCAGTGTCGCAAAGGGATGAACGGCGAGGTGTTCTCGATCTACAAATTCCGCACGATGCATCAGGACGCCGACCGGCCCGGCGAGGTCACGCAGGCCAGTCGCAACGATGCGCGGATCACGCGCATTGGGCGCTTTCTGCGCCGCTCGAGCCTCGACGAGTTGCCGCAATTCATCAATGTGCTGAAGGGCGATATGTCGGTGGTCGGCCCGCGCCCGCATGCGGTCGAGCATGACGAGTACTACAAGAACCTCGTGCAGCACTACATGTACCGCTACCGGATCAAGCCCGGCATCACCGGATGGGCGCAGGTCAACGGGTATCGCGGGGAAACCGAACGGGTCGAGAAAATGGCCGCGCGCGTGATGTTCGACATTCACTATATCCAGCACTGGACGCTGGGCTTTGACCTGAAAATCATCGGCATGACGGTGATCCGCGGGTTTGGCGGCAGCAACGCGTACTAACCTGCTGCAGGTACCCAGGCAAGAAGACCCAATATTCCGGCAAGCAACGCGTTAACCGAGCGCCACCGCCAGCTTTTCCCGCAACGGATCAGCGACGCTCAGCGGCTGTTGAGCAATGGACATGCACGGAATTCCGGGTTCACTACCGCCCCCTCTTCGGCGGTTGCCTTCGGGGGCGATAGCTCATTGGTGCTTAGTCCGCCGCAGGGAAATCGAGCGTCGTGTCGTTGATGCGGTTAAACAGATTGGTGAACATAATCGTGGCTATCGCCATCGCAACATCGACGATTTGCGCATCCGTGAAACCGGCCTCTTTGACAGCCATTACCACATCGGTTTGAACCGTGCCGTTCGTGGTGATCAGATGCAGCACGAACCTGGCCAATGCGTCGTTGCGCGCGTCACCCGATGGTCGACCCTGACGCAACGCCAGAATGGCTTCACGGTCAAAGCCTATCTTTTTGCTCATCAGCGTATGCGCGGCCAGGCAATAGTCGCAGCCGGTTGTATCGCTGACCACCAGTTTCACGACTTCGATTTCGCGCGCGCCCAGGCTGCTTCTCATAAGCGATACCTCGAGGTTCAGGACGGCCTCCAGCGCGACCGGGCTATTCCCGCCAATGCCGATGTATGAATTCGGGACCTTGCCGACAGCGGCTTTCACACCTTTGAACAATTCGGATGCGCGGCCGGTCGCTTCGGACAATGCGATGGTATGGAGACGAGGCATGATGTTTTCCTTCAGGTAAGGGGAAACCAGGGGTATCGCGCGGCATCGCCACTTTTCAGCCCGGTGAGCCTGACCCGCTTCGGTCTGCGGCGAGCGCTACGCTTTGATTGAGCAATAGAGGACGTACGAGAAGAAATGCGCCGGTCAGCGTCGCAGACCCTAATGCGACGGCGAGCACGAAACTCCAGTCAGCGTGCGGCATGATCTGTGGCAATAGACCCACCGTCAGCGCGGGTGGAAAGTGCAGTCGCAGCGCGCGCAACGCGAGAATTCCGACCAGCAATGAAATAACGACTGACAGCGGGCCGGCCCCGAAGGCCACCAGCACGGCTAGCCCAACACCCGCGCTCATCGAGCAGACAAGCGGCAAAACGAGTGGCCGTTTTGCCCATGGACGGCTGTCAGCGTTGTTAAAGATCTCGAATGCGATCATCACGAGTGGCGGAAACAGGATCAGCCGAAGACCCGTGACGGACGCCAATACATACACGGCGAACAGAAACGCGAAGAAGAGGAAGGCGCGTAGCGAGGTCTTGTGTCGCGTCGGTGCAACCTCAACCTCATCGGCTCGCGCCTCGGTGTCCAGTGCGGGTACCCGCTGCCTGTCGCCCGAAGTCAACATACGGCTGTAGACGATGGAGACACCAGCCAGAACAGTCATCACTGCAGCAATGGAGACTGGGTACCACCAACTCGTGATACCGAATGCAAGGGGCAGAAACGCCGCGGAAATGGCCGGCATGATCGGCGAACGCATCAACCAGATGATCAACGTCGCGCCGGCAATTGCAACCGCCACCGACCATAGGCCATAGACCATCGCTTGCGTGACTGCGGTACCCATTGCGGCGGTCACAGCGGGCGTGATCGCCAGCATGATCGGCGAGCGTGCCCACGAACCCGCCGGGCGTGTGAATACGTCATAGCTCAGTGCGGCCAGTTCGGGAAAAAGCACATAGAACGCGCCCGTCAGAAGCGCCGCCTTGGCGACAACTGCAAGCAACACAAGCGACAGTACTGCCCCAAGATTCAACGCGTCGGTGAACCTGCAACGTGGGTCCTGGCGTATGGAAATGCTCATCACGAGTAGACGTTATCGGCTTAACCAGACTGATGATAGATGTTTGGAAATTGTGCGAATATGCCCAAACCTGCAATCCATCCTTGAGAAAGTGCACCGATGCCTGATTGGGAAAATATCCGCTATTTCCTCGCCGTAGCTCGCATCGGGACACTATCGGGCGCAGCACGCAGCCTCAAGGTCGACCACGCGACGATCAGCCGGCGTTTGAGCGCGCTAGAGGGCGAAATCGAGGCCATCCTGGTCGAACGTCAACCCAGAGCATGCAAGCTCACACCGATCGGCCAGCGCGTATTCGAACTGGCGCAGCAAATGGAGGAAGGCGCGCACGCTATCGAACGATTCCTCGACGCCAGCCGTTCTCCGCTGAGCGGTAAGGTCACATTGAGCGCACCGCCCGTTCTCGTGGCAAATTTTCTGGTGAAGCATCTTGCGGTCTTTCGTCGCTCAAATCCCGGCGTACAGTTATCCGTTTCCTGCGAGGCGCGACAGGTTTCCCTTAGTCGGAGGGAGGCAGATGTCGTGCTGAGACTGGCTCGCCCCGAGGAACCCACCAGCGTTGTGCGAAAGCTCGGGCGTGTATCGTTCGGCCTGTATGCGAGCAAGGACTATCCGCATCTGCATAATCCGTCCGCCTGGGAGTTCATCGCTTACGACGCTGGCTTCGTCGGCGTGCCGCAGCAGAAATGGTTGATGCGCGTTGCGGCGAAAAGGCCGATTGCCTGCGAAATCAGCGATATCAATGGCCACCTGGTCGCGGCTCGTGCTGGCGCCGGCGTAGCGGGTCTACCTGATTTCCTGGCAGCTGCCGACGCGAAGCTGCAGCGCGTCACGCAAAGTGGCGAAGCGTTTTCGCGGGATATCTGGATGGCGGTTCACCGGGACTTGCGCCGCTCGCCGCAAATACGGGCTGTCATGGATTTTCTGGTGAAAATCGTCAGCGAAAATTCTGCCTTTTCGGATAAACGGTAGGAATCCGCATCGATTGGGCGCTGCTGATGAGCAATCGGTGCTGCTTCAATCCCGGACTACCCAGCGCGAACGTCGCATCAGACTGCAAAAGTCGCTGCGTTGGAAGTGTGGGTCTTTTTCGGCCATCACGTCGGCGAGGCCGGTACGTTGCGTAGTTTGCGGTCGGTGCCTGAGCCCTTCATAAAGGCTCTGCAGCATGTCCTCCGCATAGTTCGACGGATGCGGGTACCTGGCAACAATCGCGCGGCGCTGCTCGTCGGAGAATTCGTCGTACCCCATACCCACGAGATCCATCATCACGCCTTCCGCGGTGAGCGCACCAAGCGGATCCAGGTGCTGCGGAATACCCGGCGTGGTGTGCAGCGCTATAGCGAACCAGACGCTGCTGATATCGCTCTCTGCGATCCCATGCCTGCGTAGAAAATCGCGTGCGGCATTGGCACCATCTACCTCGAAGCGAAGCTGGCTCTCGCGGAAAGTGTCGGTTAGACCAAGATCATGAAACATCGCCGACGTGTAAAGCAGTTCCGGATCGCATACCACCCCTTTGCGCTGCGCAGCGAACGCGCTCCAGTAGTACACACGCGTGGAATGGTCGAACAGAAGATCGCTCTCGGTATCGCGAACAAACTCCGTGACCTCCTGCGCCAATTTGCTGTCGGGAATCGTCACGCCCGAAATCTCGCCAAGCGTCATGGCTGTCCTCCATCGCGTCCAGTCGCGGGATGTCTGAACGATTATAGGTCGATATTCATCGAGTGCCTGGCGCTTCCGATTCAGTGAAACTCATTCGCGCAATCCGCGCGAGCTAGAAAGACCGACGACTGTACATCACGCTTTCATGCGACGCGACGACTCTCCAGCCACCATGCAAACCTGCCTCAGGTTGAGCGTCGGGCCCGATACGCGCCCACACCACAGTCCGTCGCCCATACAGCTCGGGAAACTCCGTGTTCACGGTAGCGTGGTCGTGTTCGAACGTCGTGATCGTCGTGGTTGCGGCCGTTTTGCCGTTACTGAACGGGTGCAGGCTTGCGTTCAGTTTGCGGCTTTGGCGCGCGCGTTGATGCATGTCCTCTAAACGGTAATGGACTGCCTGCGGGTCTGTCCAGGTTAACGCGTTGATCTGAAAGATGTCGTTGTCTGCTAAGGCTTTCTCGTACGCAGCATGGGCAACTGCAACTTCGGCGACGACATACGGAATATTGACGTTCATAAAGCAAATGACGATATCGACCAGACTTTGCGAGACCGCATGCCTTCACCTGTCCCGGTGAAATCGCCGCGGCACCTTGTGTTGCGCATATTCGCTTAAGTGACTATTCGGAATGTCTGAAGCATATCGGTCGCGGAGCGTCACCGAAATGACGGATTGACTGTCATTTCCGGACATGCACGGCGCTTCGGTATTTCGACACACTTGCTTTGTCGCGCTCTCGCCAGCCGGTAACGGGTCCCCGCAAAGCCGCGTGAACGATGGTGTGGCGCAGATTGTCGCTGTCATGCGGTCCGCGCCGCGGACCGATCTGATGCGTGGCATCGACAGCGCTAGCTTTGATCCGTTTGAGCATGTAATTCAGAATAACAAATTTCAAGCTCACGTAGTGGCGCATGCATCGTTCGCATCTTTGGCAAGGGAGCGCCGTTCATTGACGGCCACAAAGGCTAACGTCACTGGAGTGCAACCATGTAATGCATCTGATAAGCCTCGCAGTACGACCGGCCGACCCGGCGGCGCTCGATACCGCAGGGGAAAAGACGGTCGACGCATGGGTCGCAATGAGCCTTCCACGCTCAAATCTTCAGTCGGGACACCTTGGTTCCGGACAGTGAGACGTCTCCCATCACACCCGCGTTGGTCAGCACGATCGCGTTGACCGGTGCGCTGGCCGTTGTCGTATCGAGTACGCCATTCGTTCCGACTTTCAACAACGCGACCGACCCTTCACCGCCGGCCGACCAGCCTTTGGAATGGCGGAAGCTGTTTAGTGCGTCCTCGGTCATGAACAGGAAAATCATCGCTTTTGATTGTGCACCTGCCTGCAAGCCAAATGATCCCGATACCGTGCTGTAGTAGCCGACCGATTTCCCTCCCACACGCAATGCGCCTTCCCCACACTGGAAAACCCGTATCGGACGAACCGGGCAAACGCGATGGGTGACGTGGCCCGGGTTTGAACGGATTGGCGGCGCACGTCCGCCGATGATCGGCCCTTTCGGTATGCATACAGCGGATGTGCAAGAGTCCGGGGGCGGATTGACGGGTCAAGCGTGGTCGGTGTCAGCTCGGCTTTGGCAAAACTGCGGCTAAATTGCGCAACGCGTAAAACGCGTCCTTTCCCGTCAAATCGAAGCAGCGATGCGAAGTCGCGAACTCTTTTTGTTCATTTTTCCGCCCCCGGACGAACACGCTATAAGTGCTTTAAAGCCCCATTCCACTCAGGAATGTTTCAATTTGCTGTTCAAAACCGCCACGATCATAGCCGACCAGCGCCATACGCCAGAGCCCTTGCAAGTAGGTGGTAATGACCGCCGCAACGACCGGCGGATTAAGCGAAGGCGCAAGCACGCCTTCGTCCCTATCATGGGTCAGCCGTGCCAGAAACAGAGTGCGGACGTCGTCTAAACCTTTCTCCGCGCGTTTTCGGAGGTCCGGCTCCGCAAGCACTTCTTCCTCGGCCATCGCGGCAAACATACACAGGCGTGACGGACTATTCGGGTTGTCGAGTCGATCGAGGATACGGCCGAAGAATGCACGAATGCCAAGCGCCGCGGTCGGCGCTGACGCCAACGCGTGCACGCGCGCATGCAGTTCCTTTTCCTGATACCGCTGCAAACACAGCAGATAAAGATTTTTCTTGCTCTTGAGCGTGTTGTAGAACGAACCCTCGCCGATCTCCATCGCTTCCAGCAGGTCACGCAACGCAGTTTCCGCGTAGCCGTTCTTCCAGAACAGCAACGTTGCGGCGTCAAGCGCCCGGTCATAGTCGAATGAAATTTTTCGTCCCATGTCGTGAGTATACGCGTGTTGTAGCGATCGTTAAAGAAAATACTTGACGGCGGAATGAGGAAAGAAGACGATGGCCCCACAGTTGTAGCACATGCCACAAAAAACAATCACCTTCGCTCTGCCAGTGATGGCTTCGCTGGCAGGCCGCACATGGAGCCAAACATGGCCGCCTCTTGCTACTCCGCCGATACGCAACATTCCATCCCCGGCGGCTGCCCCGCTTTCGCACTTCCGCCCGTCACGGAAGGCCTTACGCCCTTCGAAGTTCACGTTCCGCAAGCCGCTATCGACGACCTGCGCCTAAGGTTGAAGCTCGTCAGATGGCCCGAGCGTGAGACCGTGAACGACTGGTCGCAAGGCGTGCCGCTGGCTTGTGCGCAAGCGCTGGTCGATTACTGGGTCAATCAATACGATTGGCGAAAGTTCGAGTCGCGCATTAACCGCTTTGCACAGTTCCGTACGCGCATCGACGGTATCGGCATTCATTTCATTCATGCACGTTCGCCGCATCCGCGAGCGCTTCCGATGATTCTCACGCATGGATGGCCCGGTTCGGTAATCGAATTTTTCGATGTGATCGAACGGCTCACCGATCCGACAAAGTTCGGCGGGCGAGCCGACGATGCGTTCGATGTGGTCGTGCCATCCATACCCGGCTTCGGATTCTCGGATAAACCCGCCGAAAAAGGGTGGAACATTGAGCGCATTGCAAGAGCGTGGGCTGTGCTGATGCGAGAACGGCTCGGCTATGAACGCTGGGTCGCGCAAGGCGGCGACTGGGGTTCTGCAATCACGCATGCGTTGGCCAGCCAGCGGCCCGAAGGTCTGATCGGCGCACACGTGAACCTGCCTTTGGTCGCGCCCGAAGTGCTTCCGACGCGTCCCGGAAACGACGAGCAGCGGGCATTGCAATCGATCGGCCTGTTCCTCGACCGCAACGCCGGCTATGCGGACGAAATGAACACCCGCCCGCAGACGATCGGCTACGCACTAAACGATTCCCCGCTGGCGTTGGCGATGTGGATGTACGAGAAGTTCGGCGAATGGACGGACAATCGCGGCAATCCGGAAGATGCGCTGACGCGTGACCAGATGCTCGACGATATTTCGCTTTACTGGTTTACCGGGACCGGAGCCAGCAGTGCCCGCCTTTACTGGGAGAGTTGCGCCGGCAAGACAATCCGCGAACACACATTTTTTTCATCGACTCGCGCATCGTCCGCTCGTATCGAGCTTCCGATGGCTGCCAGCCTCTCGCCACGTGAAAATTACTTTGCACCGCGTGCGTGGGCCGAGGCTGCATGGTCGAATCTTTTCTATTGGCACGAAGTCGACCGAGGTGGACACTTCGCCGCGCTTGAACAGCCTGAACTGTTCGCAACGGAAATGTGGCAAGCCTTCCGTGTATTGCGCGACGCAACTTCCACACAATGAGTCGAAGCTCCGCTTGAGCTCGACCGGTACTTTGAGCTCTCCCATGTACGAATGAATACGTCAGTCGCGCACGACCGCACGGTCACCAGGATGCCGCATCGTCGCGCGCAATGCAACGTCACCAGGTCTGCCCCGTTCCCGATCGTCAAATTTGTCAACTCAGGTCACTTTGCATTCTCCGCGGAGCACGAGATGTTTCGCGAGTCGGCAATCGGATTCGTTCAAGCACGCGCGTACCCGGTTTGAGGGAGCCGCCGCGCGTTGAGAACACTTAGTTGCACGCGTTTCACGCTGCGTATTACGGGAAATGCCGCAGCAGGCGACGTTCTTTCGTTCAGGATGGGGACGAATGATGGCCTGGAATAGCGTGAGTCCGTCGCTTGTTCTAGTTTTGCGCGTTATGCAGTCGCAAGACCCCGACAACCCTCTGGCATCCTAATCTCATGACGTATCAGGATGACGGTGCCTGACAACGTGAAGCAATAGACGGAGATAACATGGTGACATCAGTCAAGGAACTGATAAAAAAGAATGAAGTGAAGTTTGTCGATCTGCGCTTTACCGACACACGAGGCAAGGAGCAACACGTGTCGGTCCCCGTCTCGGCATTCGATGACGACAAGTTCCAAAGCGGCCATGCGTTCGACGGATCATCGATTGCCGGCTGGAAGGGCATCGAAGCGTCGGACATGCTGCTCGTGCCGGATCCGAACACTGCCTTCGTCGATCCGTTCTACGAAGAATCGACCCTGGTGCTGACCTGCGACGTGATCGAACCGTCAGACGGCAAGGGCTACGGACGCGACTCGCGCTCGCTCGCGAAGCGCGCTGAAGCATACCTGAAGAGCACCGGTCTGGGCGACACGGCATTCTTCGGTCCGGAACCCGAATTCTTCATTTTCGACTCGGTGCAGTGGAGCACCGATATGTCGGGCTGCATCGTGAAGACCGTGTGTGCCGGCCTCGATCAGGCGCTCGAAGCGCTCGACAAGGACCGCGAGTTCCTGACGCGCGGCGGCGTGTTCACGGACGGCATGCTCGACGCTTACCTCGAACTGAAGGGAGCGGAACTGCAGCGCGTTCGCATGACCACGCACCCGGTCGAATTCGAACTGTACTACTCGCTATAGACAGGTTGCCCGGTGTACCCGTGGTCCTGCCTGATCAAGCGGGACCACGGCCGGAATGTTGATTTCCCGAATAAACCGGAAACCGTATGGCCAGCCTTTACACCTACAATCTTGTTAGCCTTGCATCGATTTACTTCGTCACCTGTGCGTCACCGGGCCCCGACTTCGTTAACGTCACGTCGCTTTCTCTCAATGCTCGCAGGAATGGCGTTTTCGCAGCCGCGGGTGTCGCACTCGGTTGCTTTATCTGGTCCACCACAGCGGCCTTCGGTCTTGGCTTCCTGACCTCGAAACTGCCGAACCTCGTACATTCCGTCAAACTGTTCGGCGCGATCTACCTGGTCTATCTCGGCGCAAGCCTGATTCTGGCGAGTTTCATGTCCCGGGAAAGAACGACCGCGTCGGCGCCGACACGACCGGGGTCGGTGCTTAACGGCTGGGTATCGTTGCGTCGAGGTCTGATTACCGACCTGACCAATCCGACTTTGCTAGTCTTTTTTGGCAGCCTCTTCGCAGCGACCCTACCGTCGAGTTCGCCGCTTTGGGTTCGCTGCGCATCGATATTCACCATTACCTTTATCGCCGGCTCGTGGCATCTGGCACTTGCCCTCTTCTTTTCTTCAAGATCGACGAGATCGGTCTATGAAAGATTGCGTCGCCCGGTCGACGTGATCTTAGGCGCTCTACTGGTTCTACTGGCCATTCGCCTCGTCATGTTGGCATGAACGATCGGGGCGACGCGAAGATGCCGCTGTCTAGCGGCATCTCATCATGCCATCCCGCAGGTGACGCGCAAGTTCAACGACCGCGGGCGGACTCCTGCGCGCCGACAGATAAAGATTGATCTCGAAGCAAGGAAGCACAGGCAGTCCGCTTTGCGGCACCAATATATCGAGTCCCGGTGGCACCGTCGACGCAAGGAACGCCGTGATCGCCAGGTCGGAACGGACGGTCGCTACGGTTGCATCGTGGCTACCGTTTTCGAACATCGTGCGCCACGATCTGTCCTGCTTACGAAGCGCGTCCAGCACTGGCCGCCGAAACGCGCATGTCTCCGCAACCATTGAGATCGGTAGCGGACTTTTTTTATGCGCGGTGCCCCCTCTTGCGCCCACCCACACGAGACGATCGACAACCAGGCATTCTCCGCGCGAAGATCCGGGCAATTCCTCGACAAGCGCGATGTCGATCTTCCCTTGCTTGAGCACTCTCAATAGTTCTGGCGATGCGTCGCAAACCAGTGACACCTCGACTTGGGGATACGATTGAGCAAAAGCTTTCAGAATTGAACCGAGGTGTGTGCTGACGAGGTCTTGCGGCGCGCCGAGACGAATCTTGCCAGCCAGCGCATCTTCCGCAATCTCGGCGACCAGGCCATCATGAAGATCGAGCAGACGCCGCGCGTGTCCGAGTAGCCGCTCTCCCACTGGCGTAAGCCGCACGTCCCGATGATCGCGAAAGAACAGCTGCCCGGACAGTGCTTCAAGCCGTGCGATCCGTTGACTAATCGCGCCTTGCGTCAGATGCAGTGCATTTCCGGCAGCGGTCATGCTGCCGTGGTCGGCGATCGTGACGAATGCACGGAGCAAACCAATCTCAAGATTCTTCGTCATCTTCGCATTAGCAACACTAATCAAAGCAATAAAAAAGTTTCGCTATTATCCGTGAAACCGCTCAGGTATGTTTGCGGCTCACCTCTTCTGCGTCCGACGAGGAAGTGTGCTGCTCAACGCGGCGCTCGACCTGCTGTCTTCCCCCCCAATACAAGCGAAAGATTCCGCATGCAGCACATCGATGCTGCGTTCGACGGACTTTGAAAGGTGATCCGCCGGCATCTGGCCGTGCGTGTCTGGATTGAGCGAACTACTGTATCTGGTCGAGGCAAGCGTCTTGAACGCAATTAGTAATCCGAGCGAAAAGAAATCACCGGACGACGCCACGTCGTCGGCCACGGCAGCAAACGAGTCATCCGACAAGCTGCAATCGAACGACAACCCGCGTGCTACCGGGCAGCGCTGGTCAAACTACGCAGAGTTTTTCCGCACCTCGGAATACGCAACATTTCCGCAGCGGCATCGTGGGCTAAGCGGGCGGCTGCCTTTTGGGATGATCGAAGCGGAGCTGTCCGATCATGACTTCACGGACCCCGAGATCCCGGAAACGGTGCTAGCGCTGCCGCTCGCGAGTGTGGCGCAAAACCGCTGGTCATGGAACATCGGAGACGGCTGGCGCCATTGCAGCGCGATCCCTGGGCGACTGCTCGTCGTGCCGGCCGGCCTTGAAAGCCGGTGGCGCGTGGAAGGACATCGCAAGCTTCTGTTGCTGTTGCTACCCACAAGTACGATGCAAAGCGTACTCGGTAGCGCGATGCCGGACAATCTCGCACAAGCGCTTGATTCGCTCACGCACTATACGTGGGAAGACCCCTTCATCGCAGGCGGAATGAAACGTTTGTGGCGCGCGTCGCTCGCGCAGAACCCGACCGATCCGCTACTGGCCGAGGGCATACTCATGGCACTCATTGCGCATCTGCTGCAACGCGCGGGCACCACGACGGAAACTGACCAGCGTCGCGTGCTCATACCCGCGTGGCGTTTGCAGCGCGTCACCGAGGTCGCCGACAATCATCTTCACGAGAAATTGAGTATTGCGATCCTTGCCGAAGCGGCGGGACTTAGCGTGCGCCACTTCGCGCGGGCCTTTACTCAACAGGTAGGCGAGACGCCGCATCGGTGGCTCATGAACCTTCGTATAGAGAAGGCCAAGTCGCGGCTAGCGCATAGCGACGACACCATCACGCAGATCGCGCAAGCGTGCGGCTTTAGCGCGCAAAGCCACTTCACGCGGGTATTCAAGCTGATGACTGGCGAGACACCCAATCAATGGCGGCAGTGGCACAAACCAGGTTGACTTGTGGGGGCAAAGGCCCTTTACATCGCAGGCGTATTCCGTGTGTTGCGGGTTCCGTCGGCCGCAATGACGATGCGCGCACGAGAAGGCGCCGCGGCCGAATCATCAAGACAGCAAAGCGAATGCTTGATGTCAGGTTCCCGCTATAGGTTCGCTCGGCAAATTCAGAGCGCAGCCCATAGTGACGCGGCCGTTTTGACCCGAACTCGTCCGTCATAGTCAAAATCAATTTCGGATCAACCGGTAAAGTAAAGCGGAAGTCAATCGCCTCAGTGCTTCTTTCAAGAGCGCTGAGGTGCATTGCATCAATCGGTTGATGACGCTCACCTGACGTCACAACGTGCAAAAGCAGCCATGGTGATACTTGTTCAATGGCTGGGTCGCGTCATCGGCACCTGGATGTCCTTGCAAAAATGAAAGAGAGTAATGTCGCCCCGCGGTCGTCGGATCGCGCTGAGTCGTCCGCGGCAATGAACTCGCACGCCCGGATGTTCGAGATGATCGCCGCATTCAAGATTTCGCAGATCATACGTGCGGTATGCGTTCATTCGCTGGTCGAGCATCTCGACAATGGGTTGAGCACGCCGACTCAAATCGCGGAAGCATCGAATCTCGATGTCGATGCGACAGATCGTTTGATGCGAGCCTGCGTGTCGGTTGGACTGATGACGTACGATAGCGGCACGTCCACCTTTGCCGCGACGCCAGTTCTTCTCACATTGCGTGCAGACGACCCGGCCTCGCTTCGAAGCTATGCGCTCGCGCAGACCGCGGATTCCCACTGGTTGCCGTGGGGACGACTGGACGTGTCGATCAAAACGGGCGAACCGCAGGCAGTCGCCACCCTCGGCTGCAACCTGTGGGAATACTTCTCCCGGTTCCCGACCGAAGGGGCGATCTTTTCCGACGCGATGCGAAGCGCGTCGGTGTCATTCGATCGCGAAGTCGGCAAGCTCGTTGAAACGCGTGCCGCTGATGTCGTCGTGGATGTCGGCGGCGCGAGCGGCAGTTTTGTGCATGCGCTTATGGAGGCGAACTCTTCGCTTAACGGCGTAGTGTTCGATCGGCAAGAGGTTGCCGACGCGGCAATGCATGCAGCGCTAAAGCGCGGCCTCGCTAGCCGGTTCTCGACAGTCTCAGGCGATTTTTTCTCCGATGCGCTGCCGCCAGCGGATGTATATCTGCTCAAACTTATCCTGCATGACTGGGACGACGCTGCTTGCATCGAGATTCTGCGCAATTGCAGACGATCGATTCGCGCCGGCGGCCGTCTGATCGTCGCGGAAATGATCGTCGGTGAGCCGGGCGACGCCCGTTTCAACCCGCTAATCGATCTAACGATGATGGTCGTGCTAGGTGGCCGGGAACGCAGCATTGACCAGTTCCGCGCGTTGTTCTCCGCGACCGGATTTGCTCTGACCGCGGTCAAGCCGAGTTCCACCCGCTTCTGGCTAATCGAGGCCGAAGCCGTATAGCGCATGTAGCCGCCCTTTCCGCCGATAAACAAAACGAATCACTCGTTATCCGGATCAGCGCCGAACAGATAATGGACAACAGCTTTGAAGCAGGTGTCGAGCCGATGCGACCGGATTGGGCGATGGTCGCGCTGTGTTTGCTGATTGTGCTGATGGACGGGTTGGATACACAGACCATCGGTTTCAATGCCGTTGCCATTGCGCGAGCCACGGGCATTCCAATTGCCGCATTCGGACAGATATTTTCCGCGGGCCTGCTCGGCGCCGCGCTAGGCGCGTGTTGCCTTGGCCCGGTCGGCGATCGGTTTGGACGATGGCCGACCCTGATGGCGAGCGTCATCGTGTTCGCCGTGTCTTCATTCGTATTGCCGCAAATGAAGAGCGTCGCTGCGCTTTTGACGTGTCGCTTCGTGACCGGCGTTGGATTGGGCGCCGCGTTGCCGAATCTTCTTGCACTGTGTGCCGAGCTTGTTCCACGGCGCCTGCGCGGCGTTGTGACGGGGGCGCTGTTCGCAGGCATCCCGGCGGGAGGTTTTGTCGGCGCGATGCTCACCGCGCACGTCGCGCCGAAGCTGGGATGGCCGTGGGTGTTCTACCTTGGCGGGGCGGTGCCGCTCGTCATTGTCATCGTGATGGCGATAACGGCGGCTCGGCAACGCGCGTGGACAAAGGCCGATCACCGCTATACGCAAACTGAGATCACAACGACCCGTCAGCTCCCCCGCGTTTCCCCCCGCGATGTGTTGAGCGCCATCGGTGCAGGACCCACACTGCTTCTGTGGTCCGTGTCGCTGACCTGCTTTGTCGTATTGATCGACGTCGCGCTCTGGACGTCCCCGCTCCTGCATCAGCTTGGTACACACGAAACTACAACTGCGCTGGTCGTCGGCGTGTTCAATCTGGGAAGCGTTTTGGGCACCTTGTGCGGAGGCAGTCTGCTCGACCGCTATCGGCCGCAAGTCACGCTGCCGCTGAGTTTTCTCGCCGGTGCCATCGCCGTGTGTATGCTCGGTCAGTCGGGCGGAAACACGCTGTTGCTCGATATTTTCGCGCTGCTTACGGGCGCGTTCATCGGCTCGACAAGCGCGCAACTGTTGGCAATCGCCGTATTGATCTATCCCGCTTCGATACGCGCGTCAGGTGTCGGTGGCGTCGTGGCGATCGGGCGCTTCGGGCAGGTCTTCGCTCCGCTCGCGGTGGGTTCTTTGCTAAAGCACGCCGCTTCGGTGGGTCATATCTATCTGGTAATCGCGTCTCCCGCCTTCGTCGCAGTGCTCCTGTCGTTGCTTCTTTGCAGAACAACAGCAGTCAGGCAGAGCATCGCGTTGCCCAAATAACGCTCCATTCGCTTGACGGCGCCGGCAAACAACGTTGCCCGCTGCTAAAACCAGCAGCGGGCTTTACTTTGCTACACCGCCATCGGCAGCCGGCACGTCCACGTGCAATGAGATCACGCTGGCGATTCCCTCCCTCGCCATCTTCGCGTATGGGCACACGCGTTCGGTGCTGCGCACGAGCTGCTCGGCAATCGCGCGCTCGACACCGGGCAAATGAATGCTAATGTCGGCGGTCAACATATACATGCCGTCCACGGGGTCGCGCCCAAACGTCACAGCGGCATCGACCGCGACCTCGCCCAGTTCGATGCCGTTTTTCGCGGCGATCAGCATCAGCGCGCCATGAAAGCACGCCGCATAGCCGGCCGCAAACAGCTGCTCGGGATTCGTACCGCCACCTGGACCGCCCAGCGCCTCGGGTAACCGCAAATCCAGCTCGAGATTGCCGTCGTCCGAGCGAATCACACCGGACGCTCTGCCGTGTGCGGCCTCCCCTCCCGTCACGCGGATCTGAGCCGTATACAGTCCCTGGAACTCCGGACCATGATATTTATCGAGCAGTGTCAGCGGTGGCGGAGTCAATTTATCCATGACTGGTGTCGTTAAGTTAAAGCCATTTCCCCTGTTGCTCATCGTAGACACGAGCGGGGCGACGCGGAAGCGGCCCTCGCGTGCGCATGATGTTTCCCTGGAAGCAACAATCGAAACATCCGACGAAAATGAGCTAGGGAAAGGTAGGGTTGTAACCTATGTAAGCGTTGCGTATAAATGCAGATTCGAAAAAGCAGGCGGCCGTACGCATGCCGGCCCGGCGCCTCAGTCCCGGTTCGTGCGGATTGCCGACACAGGTCGGCGGCTGCCGCAGCTTTGCGGTAGTTTGCTGCATTGGCTCGAAAACTGAACGGTGAATCGCGCATGCTCGTCTCGACCGATCTGACGACTTCCTCACCCGCAGTGAGCGAAGATACCCTCGCATCCAGCTTCGCCACCAGCTACGCCGGCGTGATTTCGTTCCTCGCGGTGGTCAGCGAAGGCAGCTTCGCGAAGGCCGGCGACCGGCTCGGCATTGGCCGTTCGGCGGTTAGCCGTAACGTCCAGAAACTCGAAGCGCAGCTCGATGCACGGCTCTTCCAGCGCACCACGCGTAGCACGGCGCTGACACGCGAGGGCGAGCTCTTCTACCAGAACTGCAATCCGGGCGTGGAGCGCATCGTCCAGGCGCTCGAAGACATGCGCGAACTTCGCCAGGGACCGCCGCGCGGCCAGTTGCGCATCTGCTCGACAACGGGCTTCGGTCGCAAGATCATCGCGCCGCTGCTCAATGGCTTTTATGCGGCGTACCCTGAAATCTCGATCGATTTCATGCTGAAAGACGGCCCCGCCGATTTCACCGCGGAGCGCATCGACGTCGCGTTTCGTGATGGAAAGATGGACGACAGCCAGATCGTCGCGAAGCAGTTGATTCCGATGCAGATGATGGTGTGCGCGTCGCCCGAATATGCAAGCGCACACGGTTTGCCGTGCACAGTCGAAGAACTCGACGTTCACCACTGCATCAATTTTCGCCTCGCTTCGGGCCGCGTCGCCGAATGGGAATTCAAGGTGAGCGGTGTCAGCCAGAAAGTCACTCCGAAAGCGCTGCATGTATTCAACGATGTGGAACTCGTGTTGCAGGCGGTGCTTTCCGGCCACGGCATTGCGCAGCTCGCGGCCTATCAGGTGAGCGAACTGGTGCGCGCGCGCCGTCTGCATGTCTGCCTCCCGCAGTACGCGCCGAACGATCGCGGCCACTATGCGTGCTATCTGAGCCGCAAGCAATTGCCCGCGCGCATTCGTGTCTTTATCGACTATATGACCGAGCAGATCCGCGCGCTCGATTTGCAGTGCGCCACCGAAGTCGTTTCCCTGCCGTTTTGCCCTTGATTGTTGAGGCAACGTCAACACGGTGAGCCCCATCGCGGTCCTACTGCCGCGCGTTCTCCACGCCTACGATTGCTCCTGACGCCTGGCTGCAGGTGAAGGAGAACATCATGTTGTCGCACGAGTTGATCGCGCAATACGGCGTGCTGATCGTATTCCTGAGTGTGTTTGGATCTTCGGTGGGCCTGCCGTTGCCTGCGTCGCCCACTCTGGTAATCGCCGGGGCGAGCCTGTCGTTTGCGACAGACGGTTTGTCGTCCACCTTCACTCAATCAGGCGCGATGCTCGCCGCCGCGGTCATCGGCGGCGCGCTCGGCGATCTTGTCTGGTTTCAGAGCGGCAAGCGTTATCGCGAACGCACGTTTCATTGCGTGTGCAGCTTATTGATGGCACACCGCACGCGCATGGCCGCTATCGAGCGCTTCTTTGGACGCTGGGGCGTTCGTCTGCTGCTCATCGCGCGCTTCGTGCCCGGACTGTCGTTGATCGCCGCGCCGCTATGCGGCGCAATGGCAGTCCAGCTACGCTCGTTCGTTTTGCACGATTGCGTCGGGCTTGGCCTTTGGGCGTTGGTCGCATTGTCCGTTGGCGCGATGTTCGCGTCGCAGATCGACCGCACGGTTGCGCTTTTCTTTCGTTACGGCTGGCAGGCGTTGATGGCAATTGTCGTCGCGCTGGCGCTGGTTATAGCGTATCGGCACGTCCGGCGCTTATTGCCTGAAAGAACCCGTGAACGATTACCGATCGGCGCGGGTGCTTCAACCAAAATATGATGTCTTCCACGCGTCTATATGCCGAGTCTCCGACCTGAGCCGCAATGCGCCCAACTTCGCATCCTCTCGACGCCGGGATTCGGCCGGAAGATCGTCGCACCGCTATTAAGCGGCTTTCACACTCAATATCCGGAGATCGCGCTGGAACTGCTGTTGAGCGATCACCCCGCCCGCCTGGCGACAGATCCGATAGACGTCTCGTTTAGCGAGGATCGCGTGGGCGGAAGCAGCATCGTTGCGCGTCGGCTGATGCCGATGCAAAGAATTGTCTGCGCATCGCCCGCTTACGCGCGCGCGCACGGTTTGCCTCAACATGTCGCCGAACTGGCGAGGCACCGCTGCATCAATTTCCGGATCGCTTCAGACAGCATCCAGGCGTGGGAATTCAAGGTTGACGGTCTTGTGCAACGACACCAGCGTTTCGCACGGCACACGTTCAACGATGCGGGCCTGATTGTGCAGGCGGTCCTCGATGGACTCGGAATCGCTCAATTGCCCGCTTATCAGGTCTGTGGCCTACTCGCTGAACGCAGACTGGTACCATGCCTTTCGCAGTACGCGCCAAACGACGGCGGTCACTACCTCTGCTATCTGGACCGTCAGCCTCTTCCTGCGCACATTGGCGTGTTCGTCGATTACATGACGGCACGCATGCATGCCCTCGATCTTTAACCCTGGAGAACGCCATTCACGCTAACGGGTGCATGGCGTTTCCATCCCCTCCATACATCGCGTTCGTTCTACGGGTGTTCGACCGAACGACGGCTGACTCCAGTCATCCCCACGCTCATGACTGAAAGCGCGTGACGTTCGGATAAAGCGCATGTGCGCCACCCATTGTCTTTCGAAGTGAAGCAGATTGGCATCGAAAGGACGCGGAGGTTCGATAGAGCAGACGCGCCTTCGTTGTTGCATGACGCCGCGAGCGGCGGCACGAAGCGTACGGCGACCCGCGGCGCGACGAGCCAATGGACGCTCGTGCACGGCTGTCATATTGTGCGGATAGTCTGCGTCTCGCGGGTCACCCTGATGATCGGCCGTGGTCACTCGTTTCGGGGAAAACCATGAGTGACGAAAAGCATGCTCGTCAGGTCGTATGCACGTCGTTTCCCCGCAGCACGCCATCCCGCAGGTTTGTAAACTTCAGCAGGACGGATCGCAATGGCATCGGCAACATGACGCGCCAGCTCATGCCGATCGAGTTTTTTCCAGTTACTTCGAAAAGCTTACGAAATAGAACTATGCTAGGAAAACGATTTCGTCTTGTGATTGCCCTGCATCGCCCACGAACAATGCCGTAACCACGCGTAATTAAAAATCGTCGCGCAAATCACGGTGACGAAAGCGCTGCTTAAGATTTTCTTCAGTTGCGGCTGCTACCATTTGCGGTTACACAACGTGAAGCACGAATTCGCGATGCCTGACCGAAATGTCAATTAAACGAAATTGATTGGAAAGCATACCGAAGCGCTCATTTAACAATCCCGAAACCGCGCGACAATCACTCTCACTCTCTTCATGAATACATCGACACTGGAACCACCGGCCCGACTTACGCACTCGCGTGAGGCCTGATGAACGCGCGCAGCGAACTACGGAGCACCACGCGGACGAGCGCGAAACGGTACGCCACGATCCTTTTTCTATGCATCGTCGTGGTGCTTTCGCGGGTTGCCGCGTCGCATATCCCCGCATTGCATATCGTCCACGTTCTTGGCATCACACTCGCGGCCCTGTTCGCCGTGCCCGCGGTGCTCGGAACAGCCTACACATGGCTCGCCGCCATGCTCGTGCGCGCCTTTTTCGCGCGCTCATGCGCGCAGCCGACCAGTTTTCCGAGCGTCACACTGGTGAAACCATTGTGTGGTGACGAGTGGAACCTCGAGCAAAATCTCGTCAGTTTCTTTGAGCAGGACTACCCGGGGCCGATCCAGTATCTGTTCGGCGTACACGACCCGGACGATGTCGCGCTCAAAACGGTCGACAGACTGCGCGAACGTTACCCGCACGCACAGGTGGACGTCGTGGTCGATTCGCGGCTGTATGGTCCGAACCGAAAAATTGCGAACCTGGTCAATATGCTCGAGCAAGCGAAGTACGACGTGCTTTGCTTCGCCGATAGCGACGTCACGGTCGAGCGCGACTATTTGCGGCGTGTCGTCGGCGAGTTGCAGTCGCCCGGGGTCGGACTCGTGACCTGCGTGTATCGCGGTCTGTGCGCACCAGGTTGGTGGCCCGGCTTCGCCGCCGCCGCGACGAATTACCACTTCCTTCCTGGCGTCGTCACCGGGCTTGCGCTTGGACGGGCGCGCCCGTGCTTCGGTCAGACCATTGCAATGGAGCGCGCGATGCTCGAGCGCATCGGCGGTCTCGCGCAGTTCTCGCATCATCTGGCCGAAGATCACGCGATCGGCAGCGCGGTCCGGCGCACCGGCGCCACCGTTTCCATCCCGCCGTTTGCGGTCAGGCATGCGTGTGTCGAGACCCGCTTCACGAAGCTCTTCGCGCACGAACTGCGTTGGAGCCGCACGATCCGTTCGATCGACCCGCTCGGACATCTCGGTTCCGCACTGATGCATCCGCTGCCGTTTGCGATACTGGCGCTACTGATGTCCGGCGGCGCGACGTGGGCCTGGTGCATTGCCGGTGTCGCGCTCGCAGCCCGCGTCGTGCTTAAGTGGCAGTCCGACCGCGCGGTACGTCAGACCCATCGGCATCTATGGCTGCTGCCGATGTCGGACATACTATCGTTCGGGATCTTTATCGCGAGTTTCTTCTCGACTCGCGTCGTGTGGCGTGGCTTCAGCTTCAACGTCGACGGCGACGGGCTACTGTCTCCTGTCCATGACGAATAGGCTGCCATGCGAACTGCGCAGCGCCCGCGTCGCGAGGACGGCGCGCCAGCACGGGCCACCATCGCTTTGCCGTGAAATATGCCGGACGGGCAACGGCTCGGCCCGGCCTTGCCTCGCAGTGGCCGTATGACTCGTATCGCGGGAAGACCCGGCAGCGGCGTTTCACGCGTCGCCGACGCGATAAATCTGCACGAACACATCGCTACCACCGGATCAACGCTGCCCCCACGTGAAGCCGGACCCCATTGCAGGCGTCAGAACCAGATCGTTTTCCTTGATGCGTCCGTCTCCGACGGCTTCCGCGAGCGCGAGCGGAATGGACGCCGCGGACGTGTTGCCATGATGGTCGACGGTCAGCACGATCTTTTCCTTCGGCAGATGCAGTTTCTCGCCTGGCGTATGAACGATGCGCTGGTTCGCCTGATGCGGTACGACCCAATCCAGATCGTCCTGCGTCAGACCGTTCGCCGCCAATGCTTGCTGCGACGCTTCCGCGAGATTGACGACCGCATGCAGAAACACCTCACGTCCTTCGAGATGCATCTTTCCGGCCGTTTGAGTCGAAGACGTTCCGCCGTCCGTATGGATCTTGTCCTGATGCCGCCCGTCGGAAAGAAGGTGCGTCGACAGAATGCCTCTTGACTGGCCGCCCGTCCGGCGTTCACCGTGCAACACGACCGCGCCCGCGCCGTCGCCGAACAGCACGCAGCTATTGCGGTCCTTCCAGTCGATGATTCGCGACATCGTCTCCGCGCCTATCACGACGGCCGTGCGCACCTGACCGAGCCGGATCATGTTGTCGGCCACCGACAGCGCGAACACAAATCCGGAACAGACCGCCTGGACGTCGAAGGCAATGCCCGCGGTCATACCGAGCGCAGCCTGCACGCGAACGGCGGTCGCCGGCATCGTGCGATCCGGCGTGCATGTCGCCAATACGACAAGGTCAACGTCCGAACCGCTCAAGCCGGCGTGCTTCAGTGCGGCGGTCGATGCGCGAATCGCAAGGTCGGAGGTGTTTTCTCCATCCGCCGCAATCCGTCGTTCCTTGATGCCAGTGCGTTGTGCGATCCACTCGTCCGATGTATCAACCATCGACGCAAGTTCACGGTTCGTCACCCGGCGGATAGTCGAACAGCACCGTATCGTCGATCTTGATCTTGAGGCGTTCTTCGAGGAAGAAGGCCAGTTCGACCGAGTGCATCGAGTCGAACCCGGCTTCGGCGAAGGTCTGATTCAGATCGGACGGCACCTTCAGATTGTTCGTCTCGGTCCACTGCTGGATCCACGCGAGAATCTGCTCCGTGGTCACATTGACGCCATCCACCATTACCGCATTAGCCTGGTTGCTCATTTCGGCATTTCCGTAAGATCAAGGTTAAGGGAATGAAGCATTCCTTTCTCGAGCAAATTGTTTCGCGCGCATAGTTGCGCTTATTTCACGCGGACCAGACGCGGTTCGTTAGCCGTTGCGCCGTTCAGAAACTTCGCGACACGCTGCACTGAAGGCACTCGAACAATCGAGTTGTGGTCGTCATCGAACGCGTTGATGGCAATCTGTCCGCTGGTCAGCTCACGCAAATGAGCGACCATCTGCTCGTTCGACGTGACGCTCTTGCCACGTGTAGCCAGTGCATACACGATGCGCGTACGCAACTGCCGCGGCCGATGCTGCGAGATCGCCGCTGCGTTCGACGCGTGAAGGCGTGCGATGCGCTCAAACACGTCCGGACGTGCGCGTCCGCGCGCGTCGGACAAGTAAGAGTCGCGATCCACGCATCGCGTCGAAGCGGTCGTCAGCCAATAGCTGCTCGACAACGAGAGGGCCATCGTCGCAGTCGAACGCGCTGACGATCCTTCACGAGCGGCAGATCGTCCACGAGGCTTACGGTATCCGACGCCACCGACGCGACCAGCGAACGGATCGTCGCAAGCAGCGGCTTGTCGTTCGCTAACTGTGGTTCGGCATCCGGCGATATCCGAGCGTCGCTGACCCCTTTCTCGATCTCCGCGATCTCTTGCCCCAGCCTCGCCGCGTTGCGTGAAGAAGCCAGCCTGCCGCCGTCAGATCGCACCTGAAGTCCAGCTTGCAAATCGGCTGGACACGTAGCGAACTGACTGAGGTGCTGATCCAGCTTACGGGTTATATCGGTTGGCCGCTTAGTCTTCCGGTCACCAGGTGGAACGCCTCGCGCTCATTGAACCCTGAAGAAGAACGCAGTATCGCCGCACGCCGGTCTGCAACGTGACAAAAGTTCACTTTATCCGGGTCAAAGTTGTTCTACGCTGAGCGCTCGCTGCTTTTGCTACATGGACACCTTTCTCCGGCAATGCCGGCGCCGCATAAACCACAATGGGGATTCAAGAATGAATGACGTGGGTGGATACGACCTGGAAGATCTGGTGGTCGGCATGAGCGCGCAGTTCAAGAAGACGATAACCGAACGCGACGTGTTTTTGTTCGCGGGTGCAAGCGGCGACCGTAACCCTGTTCATCTCGATGAAGAATACGCAAAGCGCACGCCATTTGGCGGACGTATCGCGCACGGCATGTTGTCGGCTTCCGTGATCTCCGCTGCGATCGCCGCGCGCCTGCCGGGCCCCGGGTCCATTTATCTGTCGCAAAACCTCAGCTTCAGACATCCGGTGAAGATCGGCGATACCGTCTGCGCAACCGTCACGGTAAAAGAAATACTGACGGGCCGGCGACGCGCGGTGCTGGAGACCATCTGTGACGTCGACGGTCGCGTCGTGGTGCAAGGCGAGGCCGTGGTGTTGACGACCTCGCTTGCCGAACGGTCGAAACCACAAGTCGAGGTTCAACGCGCGGAGATTTGATCACATTTGATCGCGTGGCTCGGCTTTGCTCGCCCCCCCCGACCAGGACGTCCTAGCTCATCGAAAGCCCGCAGCGTTGCTTTTCATATCGCGACGGCCAGTTCGTCATGGAACGGATAATCGGTATAGCCAACTTCAGTGCCACCGAAAAATGTCGCGCGGTCGTATTCGTTTAGCGGCAGGTTGCGGCGCAGACGTTCGGGCAAGTCCGGGTTCGCAATGAAATGCCGGCCGAACGCGACGAGATCCGCGTCGCCTGACTGCACCATCGCTTCGGCGCCTTCGCCATCGAAGCCGCCCGCGGCGATGATCGGACCATCGAAGTACGCGCGTAGGCTCTTTGCGGCAACGGGGTTCGCGTCACGCGTCCCGTCTTCCACATTGCCGGCGATGCGCGGCTCAATCAGATGCAGGTACGCGATGCCGAGTTCGTTCAGTGCCGACGCAACGTGCGCGAACAGCGCTTCGGGATTGCTATCGGACATATCGCCCCACGAACCACTCGGGCCGAGGCGCACCCCGACCTTGTCCGCGCCCCACACCGGGATCACCGCACGCGTGGTGTCGAGCAGCAGGCGGGCCCGGTTCTCGATCGAGCCGCCGTATACGTCGGTGCGTTTGTTGCTGCCGTCCTGCAGGAACTGATCAAACAGATAGCCGTTCGCCGCGTGAAGTTCGATGCCGTCAAAGCCCGCTTTCACACCGCGTTCAGCGGCGGTTCGGAAATACTCGACGATTCCGGGGATCTCCTCCGTCGCAAGCGCGCGATTCGGCGTGTTCGGCACCCAGCCGGACTCCGTGTACGCAAGGCCGCCGTGCGGCAATTCGGAAGGCCCCACCGGGCGGCCGCCGTCGGGTTGCAATTGCGCGTTCGATTGGCGGCCCGCATGGTAAAGCTGCAGAAAGATCTTGCCGCCCTTTGCATGCACCGCGTCGGTCACCTTCTTCCAGCCGGGAATCTGACTGTCGTCGAACATACCAGGTGCGCCCAGATAGCCGTTGCCATTGGGCGCGGCGATAGTCGCTTCAGCGATCAGCAGCGCGCCCGGCGATGTCCGCTGAGCATAGTATTCGGCCATCAGCGCGCCGGGGCGTGCGCCGCTTTCGGCGCGCATGCGGGTCAGCGGCGCGAGGACCACACGATGGTCGAATGAGTACGGACCCACTGTTACGTTCGAAAAGAGCTTGGACATTTTGACTCTCCACACATGCAGTTCAGGGATAGCCGCGAAGGTGCGAACAAGCGGCTACGGTTGACGCAAATGTAGACGCCGTTCCGTCTGAGAAAAACGGCCTGTGTGTCGAGTGACTGCGGACAAATATGTCCGCAATCTCCGTGCGATGGTCGAAACTGGATGCACAATCTGCGGTGCATCCCTCTTTCAGGAGCCGGGTGATGGTCAAAATGGACTTCGCGTCAGCGCCGTCGGCCTCGCGCAATTTACCGTCTGCGAACGGGCGAACGAGCGGCGCGATGGATCGCATGAGCGGCATGGCGATCTTCACGCGCGCGGCGGAAACGCTGAGTTTTGCGGAAGCGGGAAGACAGCTTGGCATATCGGCGTCCGCGGTCAGCAAGGCGATTGCCCGGCTCGAAGCGCGCCTTGGCCTGCGGCTATTTCACCGCAGCACGCGTAGTGTGCGGCTCACGCCGGAAGGCGAGCTGTTTCTCGCGCGTTGTCAGCGCATTCTCAGCGAGATCGTCGAGGCGGAGTCCGAATTAGCCCAGTCGCGTGCGACCCCCGCGGGCCGCCTGCGCGTAAGCATTCCTCTGGTTGGCATGTTATTGATGCCAGTGCTAGCGGCATTTATGCGCGAGTACCCCGACGTGCAGCTGGATATCGACTTTAGCGACCGCATCGTGGACGTCATTGAGGACGGTTTCGACACGGTGTTACGCACCGGCGAAAGCGACGACTCGCAACTGACGATGCGAACGCTGGGCCACTATTCGCACGTGATCGTCGCGTCACCCGCGTATCTCGCTGAGCGAGGCGTGCCGGCTGTGCCCGAAGATCTGATCACGCATGCGTGTTTGCAGCATCGTTTCTCCCGATCCGGACGCGTGAGGCGCTGGCCTTTTGTGCGTGACGGCGTGCCGTTCGACGTCGAGCTGCCGTCGACGGCCGTCGCGAGCGCAGTCGAGCCGCTTATCGCGCTCGCCGAGCATCACAGGGGCCTGACCTGCGTGCCTGAATTTACAGTGCACGCGCAATTGGCGCGCGGATCGCTCGTCGCCGTACTGCAAGCGTTCACCGACGATCGCATCCCGTTTCGCGCACTCTGGCCATCGGGACGTATGACGCCGCTGAAGGTGCGGGTGTTCGTCGATTTCCTGAGCCGGAATCTGTTTCCTGACGGCTCCTGATTCAACGGAATCGCCGCCTTTAGCTGGACGATTCCCGTCTGGGCACATGTCGCGGCGTCGAAACGCTGATCGCCCGCTGGTCATGGCCAGCGGGCGCGTGCATCACCTGGCAGCGGAGCGACTACGCATTGATGCGCGGCTAAACGTTGAGCGCATTGCCGCGAATGGCTTGTGCGCGCAAACACTCCAAGAACGCCCTCAACTTTGCACCTAGCGCCGCGGAACGCCATCTTTCCATTCGCTCCAATGCGACACGATATCCTGCACAAGCGGATTGCCCGTCAGGAACAGGTTGTCGAGCGCGACCGTAAAGCCGCCTTGCGACGCGTAGTTCAGCAGATTGTCCGCGCTTGTCTGCCCGGCATACGGCCGGTCGAAGTCCGAACCGGCGCGCAGCACCGCGACGCGTTGCAAATCAACCCGGTGATCCGCGGCCGCTCGCTTCAGCGCTTCATAGGTCGCGTTGTCTTCCTGCTGCGTCGTGCAATACGTACCCTTGTTATCGGTCAGGATTTTGGTCCATTGGCGCGCGCGTTCGCCTAACGCGGTACCCGACCACCACGTATCGCCGGCCAGCGTATCGCAGCGAATCACACTCGGTGGCCGGTTGGCCGGCGCATAGTTGAATCTGGCGCGCGCGGCCTGCGCCTGCGCGCTGTCCGACAGCGTCACGTGACGTGACAGCGCAAACGCAGAATCGACCAGACGCGTGTTCAACTGGAACACTTCGGTGCGGTAGTCGAGTGGTGGTTTGTCGATCGGGCTTTTGGTATTGATGCCAAGATAGCCGGTGTTCCAGTCGGCCGGAATCTCGCGCGCGTCGATCTCCCATTGAATCCCGAAGTCGACCAGATAGTCGGCCCACGCCGCGGAGCCCACGGTACCTTGCTGCGGGTCGATACCGGCGATGCCGGCCACCATGAAGTAGGTGTGCCGCAGATCGAAACGCGACGAAAACGTCAGCGCCATTGTCGATGCGGCGGCATTCGCGTGCCCCATGCCGGTTGTCATCACGCAGACTTCGTGGCGGTTGCATTGCACGGCCGGATAGTCCGGCGACAACCCTGCCACCGTAATCGCGCGCCACGGACCGAGTTTGTCCAGCCACACCTGCCCCTCCGGGCCGAACATCGAGATGATCATCACCTTGACGGGCTGCCCTTTGGACCCGCCATCGCCACGCGCGAAACTATCGTCATCCTGCGCGGTTGCGGTGGTCGCGCAGGCCGCCGCGCAGGCAGCCAATGCCCAGACCCATGCCGTTGATTTGCCAGATATGCGATTTACCATCTTAGGTCCTCATCATTTCTTATGCTGATCGAGTGGGGAAGATAGCCATGGGGTGCGCGTGAAGCGATCGATGTTGCATCTTTGTCGAGGATGATTAACGAACGGCTTGTGCGTACGGTCCGGTACGGCCGTTTGACCGATTGCGGCGAGTACCCTCCTCAACGGCATCGTCAAGCATGCGCCAGAAATGGACGGCCCTTCCGTGATTTGCCGATATAACTCGGCCTGTGGATGATTCCATGACGGCACGGGCGCTACGACTATCAACTGGAATAGGTAGGCCGCGCGGTGTCGGCTGGGTGTTCATCGTGTTCATGCAACACGGATCGGACAGCGCGCATGCGGACTGCACGAGCCTGAGCGTCCATCTGACCCGCGCGAATTTGCCTCGACGCGACACCACACCAGGCAGCGATATTGCCTGCGTGCGCGCGCATGAGCATCGACTCGATATCCGCCACCTTAATCGCGCGCGGATTCGCAATTGGACTCTGTAGCGCGAGCGACGCTGCATTGGCGATATCGTTCGCCGGCAAACCGAGCGCTTCGAGCGAGCGCGGCGCGCCATGCTCTTCCACACAGCACGGCACACCCGCAAATCGCGAAATTGTCGTTATACAAGAAAAAACTTGTCAAGCAGAATGACCGTACATCCCGATTACCTTGGACAACTCGCACAAACCGCGTTGCACGGCTACAAAGACAAGCTCGACACGGAAATGCTGCGCAATTTCATGATGTGGCAAAGGCCGCGAAAGCCGACATCCATCCGCCAATTTGCTTGACAACTTTATGCACGCTGTCCGATGATGGCCAGCACTCATTTCCCCTCTTGCGACAAGGACGAACACACCGTGAAGAAGAAAATCGCATTGAGCGGCGCGGCCGGCCAGTTGGGCCGCGTGCTGCGCCGCGCACTGCTCGAGCGCGGCGTCGATCTGCGTTCAGCGGCCGGCTCGAAGCCGCTGGAGCCGCTCGTGCCCGGCGAAGACGTGATGCATGGCGACCTGCGCGAACCGGCCGTGGTCGACCGGCTGCTGGAAGGCATCGACACGCTGATCCATATGGCGGGCACAAGCGTCGAGCGTGCGCTGCCGGAAATCATCGAGAACAATCTGCGCGGGCTGGTCGAAGTCTATGAGGGCGCGCGCCGCCATCGCGTGCGCCGCATCGTCTTCGCGAGTTCGAATCACTCGATCGGCATGTATCCGGTCGAAGACAAGCTTGCGCTAGACTGCGAATTCCGCCCCGACGGCTTTTATGGCTTGAGCAAGATGTGGGGCGAAGGCATCGCGCGTCTGTATTGGGACAAGCACGGTATCGAGAGCGTCTGCGTACGCATCGGCAGCTGCATCGAAAAGCCCACCGAGTTCCGGCATCTGAGCACGTGGCTCGGTTTCGACGACTTGCTGCATCTGATCGAACAGTCGATCGACGTGCCGGACATCGGCTATCAGGTGGTCTGGGGCGTATCCGCGAATACGCGGAGCTACTGGGACAACGCGGGTGCGGCCCGCCTCGGTTACCGGCCGCGGCAGAATGCCGAAGACTTTGCCGCTGAGATTCTGGCACGGCCGAACCCGCTCGAAGGCGTCGCGCAGCGCTATCAGGGCGGCAGCTTCGCCAGCTTCGATTTCACGCCACCGCAGCGACGCCACACGACGCGCTGACTGGCCCTCTTTCATCGTTACGGAGAACCGCATGCAGCTCGCCGTGAATCGATTCAAACGCGCGATCGCCGCGCGCCAGCAACAGATTGGCTTGTGGTCGAGTCTTGCGCATCATGGGTCGGTCGAGTTGCTGGCGGGCGTCGGCTTCGACTGGCTGGTGCTCGACATGGAGCACGCGCCGAACGAACTGCATATGCTGCATGGCCAGTTGCAGGCGATGCTTGGTTCGTCTACGCAGCCGGTCGTGCGGCCGCCCTGGAACGACATGGTGACGATCAAGCGTCTGCTTGATGTCGGCGCGCAGACGTTGCTGATTCCGTACGTCGAGACCGAGGAAGATGCGCGCAACGCGGTCGCTTATACGCGTTATCCGCCTGATGGTGTGCGCGGATATGCATCGGCGCCACGCGCGTCGGGGTTCGGGCGTATTTCGAACTATGTGAAGGACTGCGCGAACGAGCTTTGCGTGCTGGTGCAGGTAGAGAGCCTACTGGGTCTGGAGAACCTCGAACGTATTGCCGCGGTTGATGGCGTGGATGGCGTGTTCATTGGTCCGGGCGATCTGTCCGCGGCGCTTGGACATATCGGCAATCTGAAGCATCCGGAAGTGGTTGATGCGATCGAGAAGACGCTTAAGCGGATTGTGGCGACGGGCAAGCCGGCGGGGATTCTGGCGAGTGATGAAACGCTGGCGCGGCGGTGTATTGAATTGGGGTGCACGTTTACCGCGGTTGGGTCGGATGTCGGGATTCTGACGCGGGGGGCGGATCAGCTGGTGGCGCGGTATAAGGCGGGGGCCTGATGCGGTGCATTGCGCGGCCGCGAAATGCGGCCGCCTGCACGGTTTGCGCACGACCGCGACGCACGTGACTGACTGGATTGAAGTCGCGGGCGTCGCGCTGGCACTGCGTAAGGCGACGAACCTAGGCGCGCGGATGCGGCCCACGCACTTTAGGAAACCATGGTGCTGCGTAAGCAACCATATCCGATCCGGGTCCTTTCGCCGCCTTTGCAAAAGCTGTATGGACCGTCGGTCCCGGAAATGAGTAAGTCGGTCTGTTCCACAATTTCGCAAGCGCCTGTGCATTCGCCATGTGACCTGTCAGGGACCCTTCGCAAGCGAGCATCAACACAGCCCCATTGGGATCGCTTTTCGTGTATGTCGTGCGTAGCAGCTCATCTACCCGCGTCGCAAATCTGTCGAAATTCTCCGTAGTCACTGTTTCGCGATAGTAGTAATCGGTAGTACCTGTCAATCGGCGCACCTTGTCAGGTATTCGCGACGGCATGGTCAGCTTGCCGATGCCCCCGTGGGCCTTCAAAAGATGCACCGGCTCATCGATGCCATCAATGCGGACCGCCGGAGAGATCGCAAAGCCCGTTTTTTCCATGTGAGTGAACTGCGTGTTTGCCCTCAGCACTCTCGCCGTGGAAATCTTCGCAACCAGATGTCTTGTAACACGATGCAGCGCCGGCAGCACGGCAAACCCCACACCCAGAATCAGGCTGATAATGTCCAGCGAAAATGAGGCTGTTTGCAATTGACGCGCGGTTTCCTCGTCCTCCACCGTTGCTCCGGCGATCCCGCATGCGCCGCCGGCAATACCCGCAAGTCCCCCGATGATCGCGCCGCCCGCCGCGACGGCGCCGAACACGCTGCTCGCCGCGGCTAGCGCCGCCGCAATTCCGAAGCCAAACGCGAATAGCCCGAACACAATGCCAAGCACACCCAATACGATCGGCAGATTGCGGTCGTTGCCGGTCAAATCGAAGTACGTGACCGGGTCTGCGCCACAGTACGCGTAGGGGTTCAGCCCCCCGTCTCCAAACGGACTGACGACATCGTATTGCAGGAACCGCATCAACGACGGATCGTACGAACGATTGCCATCGCCGAGATGATACAGACTGGTGAGCGGGTCGAATCGCGCCCCCTTGAAGCGAATCGGGTCACAGGACGGCTGCGCCATCAAGTCGCCCGCATACCCATATGGGCTGTACGCGATCGGTGTGACGTCCGGCGCCACCCCGGTATCCGGATCCGCTTCGCCGTACACGCTGCCCGCCACATCGCGTAGCAAAAGAGAGCGGGTTTTCGTGTAGTTATCCTTGCTTCCTTGCAAGATGCTCATTGCGTCAGTGGCCGCGCCCGCACCGACATAGGACGCGCTTTGCGCATCGGTGTCGCCGGGTGTCTGCTTGCGCCACGAGGTATTGAACTCACCGTCGCAGTACCCGAATGCAGTGACCTGCTGTGCGGTCGACTGGTCGGCTTCGGTGGTGGTCAGTGACTCCTTCTGAAGCTTCCCATCAATGCCGTAACTCAATGCGACTGTCTTCGCAGGCGTCGATTCCCCGCCCGCATCCTGTGCTCCAACGAGCTGCTCATAAATGTCATAGGACAACGTAACGCTCGGCTTGCTGGCGTCCGCCCACGCTATCGTTGACACATTGCCCGAGTCGTCATAAGTCAACATGACGTCAGCACCTCCCCCTTGCGACGCCTTTGTCATCTCGAACTTGTTCTTTCCCGCGTACTCGTACCCGGTCGTGGTAATCGCACCCGTTTCTTTCGCTATCGACTCCGAGGAAACCAGGTTGTCGTAGGCGTCGTAAGTGAACGTGTATTCCGTGACGTCGTTACCGTTCCTATCCTTCGGATACACGGTTGTCGAGGCCTCGTCCACAGTTGAACTGGCAAGACGGCCCAGTTTGTCAAATGCGTGAGTGATCTTCGTCACACGGTCCGCATCGGGATCGGTGGCGGATACGGTTCCGACCAGTTGCTCGACCACCCGGCCCAAATCGTCGTATTGCGCATCGGCATACGAGAATGGCTGATAATCCCCCGGATCCTCCCCCTGCACTAATCCATAGTTCCTGTGCAACAAACGTAACTTGTAGTCGTACGCAAACAGGTTTGCATAGCAAACCTTCGGATCGGCCGGCAGCTGAAAATCGTAATTTGCATACCCGGGTAAGGCGCCGAAGTAAAACCTCAAATCGATAACGAGCTCTTTCGCTCCATTGCGGCTGAACGATAGACGCGATATCCGGCCACAGTCATCGTAAAAGTAATCGACTTTCTTCGGTGGGTAGTTTCCGTCCGTTACCGTAATGGACTTGAGCGCTCCAGCAGCGGTGCGAGTGAACTCGTTCTTATAGCTCTGCCCCGCGGGTGCGGTGATCGTTTCGCTGCTGATCAGCGCATTGGCGTCGTACTCGATTGTCCGCGTCATGACGTCGGTGCCCGAGGTACAGGTTTCGCTCGTCAGTTTCACCTTGTCCTTATCGTACGCGTAGGTCACGCTCGCTCCATCCTGTTCCGGTACCACCGTCTTCGGCAAGCAACCCAGTTGCGGAAAATAGGTGCAATCGACGCGCATCTTGCGAGGGTTCAACACGGTGTCCGGCACCGAATAACCTGCGGCGTAGGTGTACGTGGTCAACTTGTCGCTCTCCGGCAGATCAGGGTTCCGATCCGTCGTCGAAAGACGCCCAAGATCGTCATACGACTGCTTCGCCAACACGACGCCGTCGACGGCGAGGCTCGTCAACTTCGGCTCGACACCATACTCCCAGTAGGTGTACGTGGTAGTTCGCGCCATCTCGGTCTGAACCTGTTCCACGCGCGTTTGAATGCGATCGGAGAAGTCGTACGAGTAGACTTCGTACTCCTCCTCCGTCCCTGCCGCATCGGCTATATGCACGCTTGACAACCGGTACAGCACGTCATACCCGTATGTCGTTTCAGTTCGAAGTGTCGAACCATCACTGTCGTATTCGCGAACGACCAATGGCACCATCGTGGCCTTGTCGTGCTGTGTTTCCGTGCAATTGAATTTGAGGTCTGCAGCGTCGCCGGTTGCGGTCGACCTGTATTCCGTCAGCACCGCGTTGCCAATATTGAAATGCCGGTCGATTCCGGTTCCATCGTGATACGACGCGGTCGCCATATTGCCGAACCCGTCATATTCGTACACGTCCGTCAGATCCAGCGATACCTCAGTACCATCCGTCTTCGGTACGCCTTCGTCATGAAAAATCTCTTTCGCCAGAAGCCCTTGAGTGTCGAACTCGGCCTTACGGGTGACCGTCCCGCCGACCTCCTGTTTCACGACGTTGCCCAATGCATCGTAAGTCAGCTTGACCTCGGCCATCGACGGCACGTTCTCGGTTCTCGTATGCAGGTAAGTCTCTGCGTCAACCGCATAGCTGTAGGTCGTTTTGCTCTCGAACTCCGTGCCTGGCGCGCGCGTGAGCGAAGTCAGGCGCCCAACGCTGTCATAGGCAAGACTAGTCGCGACCCCGAGGTTGTCGACGGTCCTCAGCAACCAGCCGGTTAGTGCCGAGACAGTCGTAGCTTCGGTCAGACTGGTGCCCTCGACGCCTTTTGTTTTCCTGGCGGTAGTCAAGGTCCGGCCGTCCGTCGAATACCGGTAGCGGTATGAGGTGACAATTCCACTGACGCCGTTCAGGATCAGCGTGCTGGACTTTAGCCTGCCGAGGTTGTCGCCCTGATCTGGCGTCACATCGTAGTACACGTAGTCCGTCTGTTGCGACTCGTTAGTCCATACGTCATTCAGCTTTCTGTGTTCTTCCACGCTTGCGACTACCGCGTAGGAATAACCATCCTTGATTTGAGTTGAAACGTACAGATACAGGTTTCGGATCAGATTGGTGCTGTCGCCGTCCCGGTGCCTTTCGATCATCTGGACATAACGAACAAAGCCGTTCTTTTCGACAGGGCATTCATCTTCGACGCCTTCAGCCGGGTAATATTGATACTCGGAAACCATACCATTCTGTTCGGCCTGCCTAAGTATATTTCCATATTCATCGTAATCCGTGGCCTGCGTTGTTTCCCGTATATATTCAATTTCGTTTTCAGGATCATCCGGATCCGGCTGCGTTTCCGTATAATGCACCACGACATTGGCAGGTAACTGATACTGCGATGGAAGTGATTGATAATCCGCATCGACCTCCCCCTGATAAAGATACGCTCTGAACACCTGAAGAAATTTGACTGATGACGAAAACGGCGTTACCTCCTGAACTTCACTGACTAACCGGTGGAACTTGTCATAGGTGCGCGAAATTGATTGACTGGAGTTTGCGCCGTTATCCATCGTCACAATTTCAGTTGTAAAATATGAGTAATCTGAAGGACGAGCATAGATATTATCTATTGCATTATCATCCCACACAGCCTCCCCGTCATAACCAAGAAAATTTTTGAAATCTTCGCTATCGCCATAACTATATTCACGCTTTTCACTTCTATCGACATCCGTTCCGGCTGATTTTATTTTTAGTTCGTACGTTTTCACAGCAGGCAAAACGTCCCAGGGCGCGCCTTGCGGCGCCTTAATGTCATCGCCGTAGCTGATGGTCTCCGTCGCCGGGCCACCAAAATCACTTTGCACTTGCGTGATCACCATAAATCCGGGAGCCGTATCCGTTTTATTTCTTAACTCGTAGGCCAGCTTGACCGTCTTGACGGGTGGATCGATTCCGACGCTACAGCTTTCCAGAGTTTGAACCCCGGGCACCAGCATGGTGGAGGTGTTGAACGTGATGTTACTTTCGACCTCCCCACTCCCGCTATACAGCGTCACTTCTACGGAACCGATACCGGTATTGAAATTATAAGCGAGCGGCCCGCATGTTATCAGATTATTTTCATATTCGTCAGATATTTTCGCCAGATTGACATCCATCAGGAGCGGCGATATTCGATACTCAAGATTCAAACTATAGCCCTTCTCATTCGTTATTTTTGTTACATAGCAGCTTGTATCCCCGTCCTTCACTACAGCGAGCGTTTCGACGATTCCGTCCTTATAGGCAATCTGAAAGCCGCCGGGCGGGTTATCAAGCTTCGTAAATTTGAAATCGGTCACCCCCACAGTCTGAATTTCGTAAGCACCGCTGCTCGAGTTCAACTTCAGATCGATAATTCGACCGTCGCGTAACACCACCTGTTTATATGGGTCACTATCGATAAATCTGCTCAGATTCAGTGCCCACCCCTGACCGAAATCGGTCCATTTTTTCGAGAAGTGATCATAGCCTAGCGCAAGATCGATAGACGGCCCCATTTGCCGGTTCCCGACCAATCGCGCAACCGAAATTCGATAATTGAAACTGCCGGTTCGTGGGTCGACTTCTCCGCGGCGAAAACTCAAATACGACAGCGCGCCCGATTGACTGAAACTCCCGTCGGCCGATGCACTAACGGCTCCGCCGGATGAGCCACCGCCTCGATTCCCGTCCGTTTTACCTGCGCTATCTTTACCTGATGAGGAGGCCATGATCTATCTCCGCGAGGTAAAACCGAATCAGGCGCTCTTACCTGACACCCTCCCCTGAAGATAGAACAATAATTTTCAAAAGCCACGTTTGTTTTCCACAAGAATTTTTCGAAAAACCACTAACGTTTTCAGTCGAAATACAAAAAAGGATCGGCAACTAAAGACATCTCAAGCAATCGCTTCCATTCGAACTAACAGTCATGCAGTTAGTCGATAGGCTAACCATTGTTCGGAAACCTTCTCCACCGCACCGCAGCTTTTGTTCGTGAACTTCACGTGCGGATTTTCGACGCGCAGATAAAAGAAACACCCCGGGCGCCGGATCGTTATCCGGCGCCCGGGGTGCAGCTCGCAAGCGCTTCCTGTTTAGTCTTCCGTGTCAAACACTCAATACACCGGATGCCCCGCAATCAAACTCGGCAACCACGTCGAAAACGCCGGAAAGTAAGTCACGATATTGATCGCGCTAAAAATCGCGAGGTAGTAAGGCCACGCCGTCTTCGAAGTTTCGCCAATCGACACATCGCCAATCGCACACCCGATAAACTGGACCGATCCGATCGGCGGATGCACGAGCCCAAGCGAACAGTTCAGCAGAATCATGATGCCAAACTGCACCGGCCCTACACCGAAGTGCATCGCCATCGGCAGGAACAGCGGCGTCGTGATCAGGATATGCGCAGCCATATCGACGAACGTGCCCAGAAACACCTGAATGATGTTGATATACAGCAGCATCAGCCACGGAATAGTCGTTGCATGTTCAAGCAGTTGCTGGATCGCCTCCGGAATCTCGAGATAAGCCATCTGGAACCGCAGCATGTTCGATACGCCGATCAGCAGCAGCACCACACCGGTCGTGCGAGTGGCGCGCGCCAGCGCAATCGAAAGCTTGCGCCACGTCATCGTGCGATACGCGATGAACGTCAGCATCAGCGAATACGTGACCGCAATCGCCGCGGCCTCGGTCGCCGTCGCAATTCCCTTCGCGACGCAGAACAGGATAATCGCGATCACCATCAGCCCCGGCAGCGCGCCGACAAAGGCGCGCGCCACCGCATACCAGCCCGGGAACTTCGGCAGCGCAGTCGATCCATCTGCGCGGCGCGGGTAGCCATGGCGTACCGCCTGCCAGTACGCGGCAGCCAGCACGAAGCCCATCACCCACAGCACCGGAATCAGCCCCGAAAACAGCAGGTCGCCAATCGACACGCCGCTGATCGCCTGCCCCGCGACCACGCCCGTAATACCCTGCGCGGCGAGCGCGTAGATGATCATGTTGGTCGACGTCGGCATCAACGCGCCGGCCAGCGACGCATGCGTCGTGACATTGACCGCATACGCAGCGCTATACCCCTCGCGCTTCATCAACGGAATCACGACACCGCCCATCGCCGACGTATCCGCGGTCGGCGAACCCGATACGCCACCAAACAGCGTACACGCAACCACGTTGGCCATGCCCAGCCCGCCCCGGAAGTGCCCGACCGTCGCCTGCGCGAAACGCAGGATGCGGTCCGCAATCCCGCCGTGCAGCATCAGTTCGCCGGACAAAATAAAGAACGGCACCGCAAGAAACGAAAACGCATTGATGCCCGACACCATCGACTGCATCGCAGTCGCCAGCGGCAAGCCTTCCTGCAGATAAGTCACCACGCAGGCGAGGCCCAGCGCGAACGAAACAGGCACCCCGAGCACAAGGAGCACCAGAAAACTGCCGGTGAGAATCGCAAGTTCCATGGCGGGTCAGGTCTGTCGCTCGCGCTCTTTGAGCGTCAGCGTAGGTTCGAAGGAGAAAAGCGTCAGCAGATGTTCGAGCGAGAAAAGAATGATGCAGACGCTCGCGACAAGCGGAATCAGATAGCGGATTGCTTCGGGCAGATTCAGAATCGGGATCTGATCGTCGAAGGTGGTGATCGCCATCTCCCACGACCCGAAGCAGACTGCGACGGCGAACACCGCGAGGCACACGTGCTGGAACGCGACCATCCCCCGCTGCACTTTCGGCGGCATCGCTTTCACCAGCGAATCGAGGCCGATATGGCCGCCGTCGCGCAACTTGAGCGCCGCGCCGATAAAGGCAATGAACAGCACCAGCAACAGGCCGATCGGCTCGACGTAATCCTGCGCGTCGTCGAACACATAGCGCATCACCACGCTGTACATCACGAGCACAACCAGCACGGCAAGGCACACCGCCGCGAACACCGTCATCAAGCGCGCGACGATACTGTTGAAATTCCGCAAGAACCTCATCCGTTCTCCTTGCGCACAGGGCAGCCCGTGTGCGACGCCACGACCTGCCCCGACTGCCGCTCCTGATTGCCCAGTCGAAAAACGCGCAGACGATGCGCTTACTTGATCGCTTCGATCTGGTCGACGATCTGCTTCATCTCAGGCGTCGTTTCATACTTCGCCCAGACCGGCTTCATCGCCTTCTGGAATGCCGCGCGGTCGACCTTCGTCGCCGGCACCACGGTCACGCCCGCCTTCTCGACCGTCTGCATGCCTTCGGCTTCTTTCGCGCTCCACAGCTTCTCGTAGTACGGCACCGAGTCGTCCGCCGCCTTGCGGATCGCAGCCTGTTCCTGCGGCGTCAGCGTGTCCCAGATCTTCTTCGAAAACACCAGCACTTCCGGCGTCATCGAATGCTCGGTCTCGGAGTACACCTTCGCGACTTCATAGTGCCTGGTCTCGACGTACGACGGCATGTTGTTCTCCGCCGCATCGACAAGCCCCGTCTTCAGGCCCGTATAGACCTCCGCGAACGGCATTGGCGTTGGCGTGCCGCCCATCGCCTTGATCTCGTCGACCATCAGGTTCGACGGCTGCACGCGCACCTTGACGCCCTTCATGTCAGCCGGCGTCAGCACCGGCTTGGTCGCGTAGATCGAACGCGCGCCGCTTTCGTAGAAGGTCAGCGCGATCATGCCCTTCGCCGCAAACGCATCGAGAATCTTCTTGCCCGGCGCGCCGTACATCGCCTTGTGGAAGTGATCCATATCGCGGAACAGGAACGGCAGCGACGGAATCATCGACTCGGGCACGATGTCGTTGAACGCGGAACCGTTCGCCCGCACCATGTCGATCGCGCCGATGCGCACCTGCTGGATGGTGTCGTTCTCCGAACCCAGCGCGCTATTGCCGAACACCTTCACGCTGTCCTTGCCGTTGGTCGACTTGCTGATCTCGTCGCCCATGAACTTGAGCGCCATCACGGTCGGGAATGTGTCGCTATGAACGTCGGCGACGCGGAACGTGCGCGCCTGCGCCGCGCCGGCGCCGAAAGTCAGGAACGAGGCCGCGACCAGCGCCGACAGGCCGGACAGGACGAGCTTCTGTTTCATGTTGAGATCTCCTCTGATATGACATTGACTGATTGCTTGCGCGGCATCCGGCGCCACCGGTCGGACTGTCTGACTCCACGCATCAACTTGTCTCGTGATGTTGAGCGCATGACAACTTCTGCTGTGTTGTAAGACAAGGCGCAATTCTATAAACATCTTCACGGGTTGCGGGCCGGTAGAAACCCTGATCAGTCTTTAACCATGACCCGGCGGCGGCGGCAAGCGAGCCGTCCGCCGGACAGACCGGCATCAGAACTGGTGGTTGATACCCAGGGTCACCGCGAACTGGCTGCGAGTCGCGGCGGCCGACTCCTCGGCGATGTTCGCCGTCGCGTTGATGATCTTGCCGTTGTTCAGCGTCTGGCCATTCGCGCGCTGATACGCTTCGAGCAGATAGATGCGCGTGCGCTTCGACAGGCTGTAGAGCTGCGTCAGGTTGATCTGGCTATAGGTCGCGGCGTCCTGGATGCCGTTGGCCTTGGTGGCCCACGTATACGCATAGCCCGCGGCGAGATCCCACGGGTCGGCCGGATGGAAGTGCAGCACGACACCGCCGGTATTGAAGATCGCGGTATCCGGAAAGCCCGACGCAATGCCCGGGATGTACTGGACGTTCGTGTACGACGCCGACACGTCCCACTTGCTGTTGAACTGGTAGCCGCCGGTCACTGCGAAGCGCTGCTGCGCCGCTGCGTTCTGGTAGCCGTTCGTGATCGCGCTCACGCCCTGCTCGCCGGTGCCCGAATACGCGGTCGAGCTCGAGCTCCACGGGCCGCCGTTCACATTCGCGTTGTTAAAGCGCGCAAAGCCGACGCCGATGCCCGCCGGTCCCGCGAGATATTGCGCGCCCACGCTCCACGTCGAGCCGGCATTGAAGCTACCCGCGATGCCGCCGAGCGCGTACATACCGCTCATCCTGAAGCCGTAGAACGACGGAGTCGTATAGACCACCGCGTTGTTGATGCGGAAGTCGGTATCGAGTGCGTCGAGATCGCCCGGGTGTGCGCCGAATGCACCGGTCAGCCATGGCGTCGGGCCGTATTGCGCGGTCATGTTGTAGTACGGTGTGTACTGGCGGCCGAGCGTGAGCACACCGTACTGCTGATTCGCAAGACCGACCCACGCCGCACGGCTGAACATCAGGCCGGTCTTCGACGCGGTGCCGTTGGTCGCGTTGAAACCCTGCTCGAGCTGGAAGATTGCCTTATTGCCGCCACCGAGATCTTCGGAGCCCTTCAAACCGAAGCGCTCGCCGCCCCACACGCCTTCGATCATCTTGACCACCGAGTGACCGCCGGAGGTCGCGCCGGTCGACGGCGCCTGATTGCTGAGATATGCGAGACCGGTATCCACCACGCCGTAGAGGGTCACGCTGCTCTGGGCGGACACACCGGCCGAGGCCAACATCGCCGCGACGCCGGTGAGTGCGATTCGAGCTTCCTTGTAATGTCTCATCTGATTGTCCCTTTTTTTGATTGGTGTAATCGCGGCCGTTCGCACCGCACGAGTGTCCTGACTGCCTCCCGGCCGCCAGCCATCGCCTCGTTGCCGCATATCCCCCGGCCCGCGACGATGCGCGCGGCATTGATATGCAGGTCGTCTTTCGCACGCGGCGGCCCGGTCTCCTCGCGCTGCCGCGCCGCGTTTATCAAGCCAGTGCCGGAATCCCTCCGGCGTGGTGACTCAGCAGCACGCGTGCATGTGCCGCCGCGTTGTTACGCCACCGAGTTACGCCACTGAGTTACGTCAATGAATTTCCGGCTCGCCGCCGCCGTTCGCGCGCGTCGCACTCCGCGCGTCGGCGTTGGCGCCGCCGCGCTGCAGGAAATCGAAGTCGCAGCCCTTGTCGGCCTGCATCACGTGAATCTGGTGCATCGCGCCGTAGCCGCGCGTGAAACGCG
>NZ_SORE01000007.1 GCF_004366595.1 Paraburkholderia rhizosphaerae | reverse complement strand
TGCCTGAGACGCCACCGTGCGTTTCTTCTTCATTGGCATATCCATGATTTTTATCGCTCATGATATGCCTCGCCCACGAAATCACGGATAGGTCCAACAACAGGCAACTGCATCTGGATAAACCGCATGTTCTCGAACAAACATCCTGAATTTCGTCGCCCATCGGTCGGGCCGCGGCGCTCCACGAGGCTCAGTCGTTTTGCTGAATTGCTTTTTGGTGCAATTTCCAAAGGAACATTGGTAATTGTTGTACTACTGGCTATCGTCCTCGCAGTCCTCAGTGCAGTTATGGGCTCGGGGGCGAGCCTAAGCGATCTTCCGACAACGCGCAGGGGATGGCGAAATTTGCTTGTTGTTGTGCTGGTAGTGTTTATCGTCATTGCAGGAGCTATCTATCTATTCCATCCGACGAGGCGATAGTCCCGTCCCTGAGTGAATAGCGGGCAGAAAAGATCGGCCACGCCCTCGTAACCCAAGGTCCTATATCGGTGGCTTGCCGTCAGCCAATTTGGAATACTCGAATTGAACATCTCTAAAATCAGCGTTATCAATTGTCAAAATCGAATGATCACAGCCTTGGCTTTGACCATTAGCCTTTCCTCCTGCGCACTCCTGCCAGAACCAACGCACAATGTAGAGACCGAAACACCAACCTACAACCCATCAACATCCGCCCGCATTCGCGTGCTTTCGTCCGAGAACAATCGACCATACGCAATTTTCCGATCCGGCAGCTGCTTCCGGTCGTTTCTTGATTTCGATGGCACGCGGGTGGATGACGGCTTGGCCGGCAGCTTCCGTTACTCCACACGTAGCGTGGTGATCGGCATGCCACTCAGCCCGCGTCCGTGGATGCGTCCCGATGGCCTGGTCGGGAAAACGATGGTGCGTGAATACGTGGCTCCAGCCGGACAGCCGATCACGTATTCGATGGGATGGGTGGTCGACAGCGGGCAATACGGCACGACGCGACGATGCGTTCCGTCATCGATGGTGCTCACGCCAGAAGCGGGACATGACTACGACGTGTACCTGGAGGGTCAAGGACGTCAGTGCTCGATTGTGGCAAAGCAGATCGATGGACAGGGACTCGATTTGATCACGCCTATGTCGGTAGCGCCGAAATGCTCGTCGGATAGGTAAGGGTGGAGGGGCAAGTCATCGCTTATACGCCGCACAGTCCGAACAAGACATCGTACCCATCCGAAAAGCGCGGCGATCTCTCCGTCAACGCAGTCGAAGAAGTAGAAGTGTCCAGAAAAGTTTTATCGTCAATCAAACGTAAATCGGGGAATTCACATGTTTCGCAAGTTGATCGCAGTATGTGCTGTCGCGGCACTAACAGGTTGTGCATTCAACGCAGGGGAGACCACTGGGAATCAAAAGCTTGAAAAGGCTACGCAGGAGTCGTTGACTCAACAATTCGTACCTGACGTGGCGACAAGAGATGAGGTCGCTCTGCAGTTCGGTCCGCCCGATAGAAAAGTAAGTGCAGGCACCATGGAAATATGGACCTATTCATACCGATCGAGCGCGCACCTGGTGGTGGCGGTAGTGGCTGTGCAAACGGGTGAAAAAAAGCACGCAGATTTCTACTTCGACGAAAAAACCGGAATCCTGAAGAAGATCGAGCTGGAATCTCATCGCGGTTGATTCACGTCGCGCACGTCGACGCGTTCGCGTCAAGCCGCCGAAGCTAACTACCATCGCTTCGGCAGCCGCCGCTGACGTTTCATCCTGAATCCAGGCAAGTACAACAGAACAAGCATCACGGCGACGCCCAAACCCGCGCTCGCCGCGCGACAAGCAAGATCAGGGATTAAATTAATGAGCATCACAAAGAGGCTGGCGGCACTGCCGCTCACAGCCCTGGTATCAATCGGGGGCCACGCCCAACAGGCGCCGACGCCTGCAGACGCCGCAGCGGCCGCGCGCGCGAACGCCGAGCAGAACCAGCAGATTCAGCAGCAGCGCGACGCGCAGCAACGCGCACAGACAGTCGATGCGCCCGCCGTGCGTTCCGCCGTGCCGCAGAAAGAGGGCTTTCCCACGTTGCCTGCGGAAACCCCGTGTTTTCGCATCGACACGTTCAACCTCGACGTGCCCGCGACACTGCCCGATGCGATCCGCAAGCAAGGCGAATCGGCGTTGCCGCTTGATCGTTTCGCCTTCGCACGCGAATGGCTTGACCACTACCGAGGTCGATGTATCGGCAAGCAAGGATTCGACATCCTGACGAAGGGCGTGCAGCAAGCCATATTGAGCCGCGGCTACGTCACCACACGCGTGCTGCTACCGGAACAGGACGTGTCGACGGGTACATTGACACTCGCGCTCGTACCCGGCGTCGTCCGGCATCTGCAATTCGCCGATACCGCTGACGGCTCCAGAATTCGTGGCACGTGGAAATCCGCATTCCCCGCGCGCGACGGCGACCTGCTGAACCTGCGTGACCTCGAGCAGGGGCTCGAGCAGATGAAGCGCGTAGCGAGCCAGGACGTCGACATGAAAATCCAGCCGACCACGGCACCGGGCGAGAGCGACGTCCTGATCGCAGTGAAGCGCACGAAACCGTGGAGCGTCGTCGCATCCATCGACAACTCCGGCACGCGCGCCACGGGCAAACTGCAAGGCAACCTGGGCGTTGGCCTCGATAATCCTCTGGGCATCAACGATGTACTCGCGCTTGGAGCAACGCAGGACCTCGAATTCGGTGACAAGGGACTGGGCACGCATGGCTTCAACGGTTCCTACTCGGTGCCATGGGGCTACTGGACCGCGACGCTGTCGGGCAACTCCAACACGTACTACCAGCAGATCGCCGGCGTAAATCAGACGTTCGTGTCGAGCGGCAACTCGCAGACAGCCGCATTACGGCTGGCGCGCGTGCTCTCGCGCGGCCAGAGCGACGTATTCGGTGTGGAATTCCAGCTGTCGAAGCGCTTTGGCGAGAGCTTCATTGACGACACCAGTATCGAGGCGCAGAAGCGCAACAATACATTTATCGAAGCTGGCCTGACTGATCGCCACTACTTCGGTGCGGCGCAGTTCGATGGCACGCTCGCGTACCGTCAGGGTGTCGGCGGACTGGGCGCCACGCCGGATCCGTTCCCGGATGGTCCAACCTATCGCTACCACATGGCCGTGCTCGACGCGAACCTGTCGGCGCCGTTTAAGATCGCTAACCAGAACTTCCGTTACGTTGCGACCGTACATGGACAGTTCACGAACGACACGCTGTTCTTCATCGATGATCTGACGATCGGCAGCCGCTACACCGTGCGCGGCTTCGATGGCGAGAATCTGCTTGGAGCGGAGAAGGGCTTTTACTGGCGCAACGAATTGCAGTATTCGATTGGACAGACGGGGCAGGCGCTGTTCGCTGGTGTCGACTACGGGCGCGTGTTCGGCCCGAATACCGAGTTTCTTGCGGGGACTCAACTGGTCGGTGCGGTGATCGGTGTTCGCGGTAGCGTGCCGTCACGGTTTGCGGGCTTCGGATATGAGGTGTTTGCGGGTACGCCGATCTATAAGCCTGCGGGATTTCCAACGGCACGCGTGACGGTGGGGTTTCAGTTGACCGCGCAGTTCTAGATTTTGTTGGCGTAGCCACGCGAGCGCGATCTGAGCGATTGTTGCGCACTAAACGCCTTGAGCGACTCGACGAGCGCAAGATTTGCAACTCGATCGGCTACAGAAAAACGCGGCAAATTAAGCACAGAAGTCGTTTTCGTGTGAAACCGGGTATCGGTCTGAACGGCTCCGGTTAGAAAGCCCTTCCCTGGCGGACTGTAAGCAACAAAGCCGATGCCCAGCGATTCCACGGCAGCGATCACATCGTCAGCGGATTAGACCTTAAGCAGCGCCGCTCCTCGCGCACCGCTCAAGAAAAAGATCTGGACGATACATCATGAATTCCGGAGAAGAAGAGATGGCCGCGGAACGATCAAGCGCTTATCTTTGAATCGTTGTTACGGCATGCGTTTGTCAGCAGCGCACTGGGTTTTCTGAATACATAGATGGGGCGGCTCGTGGCTGGTCGGTTTTACCGTTAAGTGTCTTGACAGCGCCGTTGGCGAGCGAACGACATCGCGCATTGGCTTCTCAAGCCCGGGCATCGCAACCAGCGATACCCATAGTGATGCCCGGCTCACGCAATGACAATCTTCATTGGTCGAAGTCACGTTGCATAGCCGGATTGGCGATCGGTTCGGGCGACGAGCCTTTTGCGTTCGAATGTGACATGATTTCGGATCCGAACGGTCGCCGACAGGCGTTTGCATTTGGAAACCCGAATCCGCACGACGCTGCCGGTTTGCAAGCCTTGCTGATAGCGCATGTTGCGCTTCGAATCGAATGAGGATCAATGAATGCCGGAGGGAAACCCGGGTCAACGCTTTCCCATTCCGGTCCTAACGGTTTTACTTCGCAGCGGCCTCGATTGCATTTGCAAGACCGTCCGGGTCGGTAAGGAACGGCGTATGACCTGTTCGCAAACTCACTTGCATACGTGTATTGCAGGGTGCCAAAAGCGTATCAAGCCATATCGGAACTTCGGGCGTGAAAAACAGAACCTTTGGTGACGCGATGTGCGTCACTGGGCGGATACCCGAACTGCGCCTTAAAAGCGCGGCTAAACGCGGCTTCCGAACCATAGCCCGCACTAAAAGCCACGTCCGTGACTTTGACGGTTCCGGTCCGTAACAAGTCGGCCGCCAACGTCAATCGCCACCGGGTCAAATAGCGCAGCGGTGGTACACCGACCACCGACGTAAAACGATCCGAAAAAATCGAACGTGACATCGACGCAGTTTCCGCGAGCGACTCCACGGTCCAGGCGCGGGATGGTTCCATGTGCATTGCGTTCAGTGCTCGTCCAATGCGCTCGTCGCTGAGCCCCGACAGCCATCCAGCCCGGTTACCCTGCTTGCTGACCCACATGCGAAGTGTGCGGATAACAAGCAGATCGATGAGCCGCGAAACCATCAGCGAGGCTCCGGGCCCGGCACTACGTGATTCAACGTCCAGGAAATTTGTAATGGCGGCAAGCCAGGGCGGTTCGCTTGCTCTGTCACACGTCAGATGGATAAGCCCTGGAAGGCCCGTGAGTAAGGATCTCAAAGGCGCTCCATCAAAATAGAATGACCCGGCGAGGAAGCATCCTGCAGTTTCATCATCGGTAGCCCATCTGGAAGTGCGAGGCTCTGTCTTTATCGTGCTGTACGTGTCTTCATCGAAACGGTGCTGTGCCTTGCGGGCAGCTCCGCTTTGGACCGTATGTCCATTGGCGTGCGGTAGAAGAACGAAGTCCCCCGGTCGCAATAGCACCGCTTCACCTCCGTGTTGAGAGACCAGCAGTTCTCCGGAGCGAAGATGCAAAAAACTGGCAGGACCCGCTTGAAAGGTGACCTCCGTAGCGACGCCCACTTCTCCGCGAAAAACGCGGTCACCTCGAAGACGGATCAGCCTGAGTACCTGGGACAAAACGTCAGATTCTTCGACGCGCATGGACTGCTCCACGGAGGGCACTTGCAAGTAAATGCTGAACAGGATGTGAGCTATAGCCACCGAGTATAGCGTTGGATTTATGCGAGGGGATCGACGAATGGACCCTGACCTTCCGGTGCGCTGGCGCTCGCAAAACCGCACCTGAGAAGCGCACGGTTGCGCATGCGTCCGACCACAGATAAAACGACTGTCATTTCCCGGGTTCACCTTTTCCAGAAAAGAAAAGAACTGATCTGGATCGCTACGCAACTTGAAAACGTTGAAATGAAAATCCGGGAAAAGGACGAATGATCATGGAAATCGGACTCTAAAACATGGCCGTCAAGTGCAAGCAGGGCTAGAGTAGCTAAACCGTAGTCATTTCGCATACAGGGAGCGAAAGGCGTTGCAGTTCGTGCATTTGGGTGCCTTGAGCTGAAGATGAAAAATTGCCATTCGGCGTATTGAACGTATCTTGTCAACGCGGATTAAAAGTTGTGTTTCAGATGCATATAAGTTTGTTAGACGCTGTTACACGATGGATTTAAATCATCGCCCGATTCCGACAGCACTACCCATAAGGAAAGCTCCGATGTCCAATATCTCCGTCCCTGCCACCATTGCTGACGCGCCCGCTGCGTCACGGCCTCTTCTGGAAGCCATTGAGAAGAGGTTCGGTACCGTCCCAAACCTGTTTCGTCTGGTATCGAACAGCCCATCGGCACTTGAAGGGTACCTGAACCTGTCCAAAGCGCTTTCCAAGGGCACGCTGTCCGCGCAGACAGGTGAGCGCATCGCGCTCGCTATCGCTGAGATCAATGGCTGTGACTACTGTTTGTCCGCGCATGCCTATCTCGGGAAAAATCTGGCAAACCTCGATGATGCGGAAATCACCGCAAATCGTAGCGGGCGTTCAAATGACGCGAAAGCAGACATCGCCGTGCAATTCGCAGCAAGACTTGCACTGAACCGCGGTCGCGTATCAGAAGCCGATGTGAGATCCGTTAAGGGCGCCGGCTATACCGACGCAGATATCATTGAGATAGTTCTGCATGTCGCGCTGAGCGTCTTCACGAATTACACCAACATCGCCGCGAAAACGGCGATCGACTTTCCTGCCGTGGCGCGGCATCAGGACGCTTAAGGCGCGACGCGTGAATGCTTTCCGGCACAGGGTCTCGGCGAAGCGGCATCATGACCGTTTAGTACGAAACCGGAATAATGCACTGCAAGTTGGTGTTCAGTGTGATAAGCGTCCCGTTAAAGATTACGGGGCACATTTGCCACCATTCCATCTGGAGCCCGCTATGGATCTTTCCTCCCGTTTGTCCCGACTCGGGGTTGAACTGCCCCCACCGATCCGCCCGCTTGGCTCATATCGCACCGTGTCGATATCGGGCAATCAGTTGTATGTGTCGGGGCTCGGACCGTTCGAAAACGGCAAGCCGATCGTCGGAATCGTCGGCGCGGACCTATCGCTCGAAGCCGCGCAGCGCGCGGCGCGCTTGACGATGCTGATGATCCTGTCGTGCATCGAAGACGAATACGGGCTCGACAGAATCGATCGCTGCAGCCGGCTCACCGTGTATGTGCGCGCCGAGGCGTCGTTCACGCAGCATCCGCAGGTGGCCAATGGTGCGAGCGACCTGCTGCACGAACTGTTCGACACGGACAAGCTCCCCGCGCGCAGCGCATTGGGCGTCTATACGTTGCCAATGGGCATTCCAGTCGAGATCGACAGCATCTTCGAAATAAAAGCGTGATGGACCAGCCTCCGGCCTTTTTGCCAGGAAGTCTTGGCGTACGCGGTTAGTCGTCGGCGTGTGGTTCGTAGCCGGCAGGTGATAGGTCCAGGGAGCCGCGCGTGGGCGGCTATCGTCGCGTGGTATTCGGCACGGCGCTGTTCATTCTGCTCGCTGGCGTGCGCTAAAGACTCCGAACCGGTGCGCGTTCAGACATTCATCACGAAGGATCCGGCTGACGGCGATCCTGTTCACCGGCACTGACGGCGGACGATAGATCATGCATACCGGACGCCGCGATATGGCCAGTGCCCGACACTTTCTCTAAAGTGGCTGAGTGATTCATTGGGCAAAGGCATCAAGCAATAGAACGGGCATAAATCACGCAGTCGCCTGTTCGATCCGGTTTTGTTCATATCCTCCTTGATGAAGAGGTGAAGTTTTTCACTCTTTCATCTGAGGCACGACTCACGTCGGGTCATTATGGAAAGAAGGACGTCCACTTCATTATGACGCGGTGCCCGGATAATCGCGAAACCTATTAGGCGCATTGCTTTAAGTCTGATGGGATCGCGAGTATAAATGAAAAAGTCATTGTGAAAGACTCGAAGAAAGCGCAGAAATCCAGAAACAGGGTAGTCGATCGATCGACCTTTGCTGAAGTCGGATATCCTGACACGATAGAAGAGCAAGGCGACGCGTTATCTCAAGTGCTCAGACTGGTTCGTTTGCGAGGGCATGCTGTCATCGATGGTGAATTGGGAGCGCTCGGCGAAGTGATATTCCCGCCCGGCAGGGCAAGCTTTCTTCACTTGCGCGATGGCGAAGCAGTGCTTGTGCCGCGCGAGGGCGGCCCCTTGTTATTGCAGGCTGGCGACTCAGTTCTTTCGCTACATGCAGATGGATTTACGCTCCAGGACGGAAGTAGCAGCGAAGGAACGCGCGTCCTGAAAGCGAAAATCTCGTTCCGCGCTGGGCATCAAACGCAAAACGTGCGATGGGCGGCGAATTCCGACATCGTTGGCCGCTTTCTTGCATGTGCGTTCCATTTTGATACCGGCCCTCCAGGTTCCTTTATCGTGGGCCTTCCCAGGTTAATTCATATCAAGTGCCATAATGGCCGGATTCCGCAATGGCTGGATGCCATTTCCCGGTTTCTGATCGACGAAGCTATCACTGCTGGGCCCGGATCTTCTATTCTCATCTCGCTTCTTATAGATCTCCTTGTTATTCGGACGTTGTGCACATGGATCAACGGCCGTGGAAAGCGTCTGGATGGACTCTTCGGATTGAGGGACGAGAGGATCGGGCGTGCATTGAACGCGATTCATCTGAATCCTGCTCACGGGTGGACAGTTGAGTCACTCGCAGAGATCGCGGCGATGTCCCGGTCCAATTTTTCGGACCGGTTTACGGCTTCTGTGGGTGTACCGCCATTGCGATATGTGACGCGCTGGCGCCTGACCGTGGCGGCTGATCTGCTGCGCGCAGGAAAGCTGAAAGTGATGGAGGTCGCGCAAACCGCGGGATACGGATCCGAGGCGGCGTTCAGTCGTGCATTCAAAGCACAATTTGGGTATCCACCACGCGACTCACGCCGGCTCGCGGATGCGGAAGCATCGGTCTCGGAAAATCCGGAGTCCGATTGAAAAGCTGCCGTCCCTGCGTCGTCCAATGGGTTTGCGCGAACAGTATGGCCGCCGTACTCTACGAACATCCGCGCGCGCATAGGAAGACAATGTTGTATTGCCAGGTCTAGGAACGCGGCTTCAGGGGCTGTTCCAACTGCGCCCTCGATGACGCAGTCGATAACCAATGAGACTCCCGCATGCAACCCGACGAATATCATCTCGCCACCATCTGGCGTCTTGAAGCCCCCCTCCAGGCAGTGTGGACCGCCATTCACGACTCCGCCCACTGGCCCGACTGGTGGAAAAATGTCGAACAGGTCGCGGAACTCGAAGCAGGCTCAACCGACGGCATCGGCTCGCTGCAACGCTATACATGGAAGGGCCGACTTCCCTACCGCGTAGTCTTCAACATCCGCGTCACCCGCATCGAGCCGTTGGTCGCCCTCGAAGGCATTGCAAGCGGCGATCTGGAAGGCATAGGCCGCTGGCGCTTCACAACCGACCAGGGCATCACAGTAGTGCGTTACGAATGGCGCGTCCGCACGCGACGCGGCTGGATGAACCTTTTCGCGCCGCTAGCCAAGCCGCTCTTCCAATGGAATCACGATTTCGTGATGCGCGAAGGGGGGCTGGCGCTCGCGCGATTACTCGATGCAAAACTGATCAGTATCGAACACCGCTCATGACACTTCGATGTTCGCGTTCCTGAATAAGTCGCTCCGCAGCTGTCAGATTTTTCCCCAAGTGCCATCGATAAACCGCGTTGGGTAGTCGAACCGCATACCCGTCGCGCACCCGCACAGACACGCGCAATTAACACATCGACCTTACATTGAAGTGCGAAATCGAGCTCGGAATGTTGCAAAAGCATCAATGTATTTTTTTGCAAACTGAGAGCAGTATCGCCACGCGTTCCTTTACGATGCCGGATGTGCGCCACGCACGCCAAACCCACAAGGAGAGGACCCGATGGACATTGATTCGATTCGCAAAGCCGCCTTTGCGATGCCTGTTCATAATCCGGCGTATCCACGCCCGCCGTTCCGCTACAGGAACCGGGAGTACTTCATCATTTCATACGAATCGGATCCCGACGCATTGCGCGCCGCGGTGCCCGAGCCGCTGCAGCCGGTCGACAATCTCGTCCACTACGAATTTATCCGCATGCCTGACTCGTCCGGTTTCGGTGATTACACCGAAAGCGGTCAGGTCATTTCGGTGCGCGATCCGCAGGGCAGAATCGGCAACTACACGCACGCGATGTATCTCGATGACGAAGGCCCGATTGCCGGCGGCCGCGAAATCTGGGGTTTCCCGAAGAAACTCGCGCGCCCTCGCATTTCGGTCGACGGCAACGACACGCTGCTCGGCACGCTCGATTACGGCACCCAACGCATTGCCACCGGCACGATGGGCTACAAGCACAACTTCTGCGACGCCGAAGGCGAACGCCGCAAGCTCGGTGAAACGCCGAACTATCTGCTGAAGGTCCTTCCGCACGTCGATGGCACCGCGCGCGTTTGCGAACTGGTGCGCTTTTTCTTGCGCGATGTCACCGTGTACGGCGCATGGAGCGGACCCGCCGCACTCGAATTGCGTCCGCACGCGCTCGCGCCCGTCGCCGATCTCCCCGTGCGTCGCGTGATCGGTGCGCGTCACCTGATTGCGGACCTGACACTCGATATCGGCGAAGTCGCATTCGACTATCTGGCCGCGGTCGACACGCTAAAGCCCGCAGCAAACCAGTAACTTCCGAACGAGGATCGTGATATGTCGTTGAACAACAAGGTGGCCGTCGTAACCGGCGCGGCAAGCGGCATTGGCGAGCAGTGCGCGCGCAAGCTCGCCGCGCAAGGTGCGAAAGTGGTCATTGCCGATCTTTCGCTGAAGAACGCACAGCAGGTTGCAACCAGCATCAACGATGGTGGCGGCAGCGCGTTCGCAGTCGAAATGAACGTAGTCGACGAAGACGCGGTGAATCGCGGCATCGACGCAGCAGCTGAAAAATTCGGCGGTATCGATGTACTGGTGTCGAATGCCGGTATCCAGATCGTCAACCCGATCGAAAACTACGCATTCGCGGACTGGAAGAAAATGCTCGCCGTGCATCTGGACGGCGCGTTCCTGACGACCAAAGCGGCCATCCGCCATATGTACAGCGGTGGCCGCGGCGGCTCGATCATCTATATGGGCTCGGTGCATTCGCACGAAGCATCGAAGCTCAAGTCCGCATATGTCACGGCGAAGCACGGTCTGCTCGGTCTTGCGCGCGTGGTCGCGAAAGAGGGCGGTCCGCGCGGCGTCCGTGCGAATGTCGTGTGCCCGGGCTTCGTGCGCACGCCGCTCGTCGACAAGCAGATTCCTGAGCAGGCCAAAGAACTCGGCATCTCCGAAGAGGAAGTGATCAAGCACGTGATGCTTGGCGATACGGTCGACGGCGAATTCACCACAGTCGACGACGTCGCGAATACCGTCGCATTCCTCGCGGGTTTCGAATCGGCCGCGCTGACCGGACAGTCGATCGTCGTCAGCCACGGCTGGTATATGCAGTGATAAGGGGGCATGCATGAGCAGCGAAACCAACAAGCCGGCGCGGCAGCCCGGCGCGTTCGTGCTGCCGCGCTATGACGAGATTGCGCTGGTGCTGCAAGGCGGCGGCGCGCTCGGTTCTTACCAGGCGGGTGTTTATCAGGGCCTGGCCGAAGCGGGTGTTCATCCGCACCGGATTGCCGGCGTATCGATCGGCGCATTGAATACCGCGATTATTGCGGGCAATCCGCCGGAAAAGCGCGTCGACGCATTGCAAGGGTTCTGGGATGCGATCTGCCATCCGCGTGGCTGGATCGGTAACTGGAGCGCGTGGGCGTTGCCGGGTCTCGAGCAGCACGACCTCACGCGCCGATGGGCGAGCATGTTCGCGGCGACGCGCGCGCTGACCGAAGGTCAGCCGGGCTTTTTTGCCCCGCGTTTTCCGTTGCCGCTCGCCGGCTTCGAGAAGGTGACCCCGAACCAGGTCAGCTACTACAACACGGCCGCGTTGAAAGAGACGCTGCTGGCGTTCGCCGACTTCGACCGCATCAACGATGGCGACATCTGCGTGTCGGTCGGCGCGGTCAACGTTCGCACCGGCAACCTGACCAGCTTCGTCAATCGCAAGACGCGTTTGACGCCCGAGCATTTCATGGCGTCAGGCGCATTGCCGCCGGGCTTTCCGGCGGTCGAGATCGATGGCGAGTTCTACTGGGATGGCGGCCTCGTGTCGAATACGCCGCTGACCGAAGTGCTACGCGACTCGGAGCAGAAAGACACACTCGTGTTTCAGGTCGACTTGTGGAGCGCGCAAGGCAATTTACCGGGTGATTTTCTTGACGTGTCGGAGCGCGCGAAAGACATCCAGTATTCGAGCCGGACTCGCGCGATCACGAACATGCTTGCGGAGCGCCAGCGCAACGCATGCTTTATCAAGGAATTGCTGAAGCACGTGCCGTCGTCGGTCATTAAGGCCGACCCGCTGTTCCGGCACGCGCAGAAGCTCGCCGACGGCAGCGCGATCAATGTGGTGCACCTCATTTATAAGAACAAGTCGTATGAAGGGCACTACAAGGACTACGAGTTCAGCGTCGATACGATGAAAGAGCACTGGGAAAGCGGGCTCGAAGATATTCGCGATTCGTTTTCGCATCGCGACTGGTTCGATGTGCCGAGCCGCGATATCGGGTTCATCACGCACGATGTGCATCGTCCGCAAGGCAAGATGCCATCGTCGGACAAGGACCTGCTCGAACTGCGTGAAGATTCGAAGAAAGAAGAGGCCGCGTGAGCGGCGCGCCGATGCCGGCTGCTTCAAGCCGGCATCGGTGTTTGCTTCAACTGCGCCGCTGCAGGTCGACGCGCGCAATGAGTCGCTCCATCCATCCGCGCAGCAACGCATTCGACGCCACCGTCGGTATCGATCGCGCGAGTATCCGATAGACGTCGCCGCGTTTGATCTTCGACGCGCGTCCGGGTTCGAGCCATGCCGGGTTCGTAACCAGCAGTTCCAGCGTTTCGAGTCCGATCACGATCGGCCATACACATGCGAGCCGCAAACGAACCGCGCGCGCGGGAATCGCGAGCGTATAGTCGACCGCTGCACGATAGTGATCAAGCGCGTGGCCGACCAGTTCGCGCATTAACGGTTGTGCACGCAACGACGCGCCAGGTTCGAGCAGATCGCGCGGCGTCAGGATGTAACGCTCGAGCAGCACGGACGGTAAATAGCAGCGGCCGATTCGCAGATCCTTGCCGCAATCGCGCAGCACATTGGTCAACTGCAGCGCTTTGCCGAAGCGCACGCCGCGGGCGATCATCGCCGGCTCGGCTTCGGTCAGCGTGCCCGGCAAGTGGGCATACGTCATCTTCGTCCAGAACTCGCCGACGCAGCCGGCGACCTGGTACGTGTACAGGTCCAGTTCACTCAATTCGCGTAGCGCAACGAGACGGCCCGACTGTTCGTCGGGAAACGTGCGCAGGTCGAATTCCATGCCTTCAGTCAGCGTCGTGACGATTTCGCGGACCGCGTGACGGTCGTCATCGGCCAGTTGCGGCAGAATCGCGAGCGCCGGCTCGAGCGATTCGAGCAGCACCTTCTCGTCCGATTGAGTCTGTTGCCCGGCGAGCTGTCCGGCAATGCGCTGCAATTGCGCACTCTGATCCGACGCGCCGTTCACCGCGGCGCGCAGCGACAGCAGCAGCGTAAGCCGCTCGGCAGGCGGCACGATCGATGTGTCCGCAATCGTATCGGCGGCGCGCGCCAGCAGATACGCAACACCGATCGGGTCGCGCATGCCGGTCGGCAGCACGCGCAAGGTCAGATAGAACGAACGCGAAACACCTTTCAGAAGCGGGCCGAGCAGAAAGGCCCGGGTCGTGTTGGGCATAAGCGGAGTCGAATGGACGCGTGTCGGATTAAAGGCTGCCGCATTGTATACGGCAAACCGGCGTGAGGTTGCGCACGCGGCCCGATTCGTCAGTCGCGACGACACGATTTCGTCACCGAGGCATGGAAATCATCGCCTATGCTTGGAATCCCGGCCATGTCGCGCGCGCATACGGCCAACACCTATTCCGCATGTGCCCCCCCGCGCGCACTCAGTGCTCAGGCATGACGGGTGCTCCAGCAGATTGCCACCTTCACTTCGCGGAGAAAGTCATGGGCATTTTCAGCACGATTCTCAGCAAGATATTCCCAGGTAGTCACCCAGCCACGAAGGCAGCGGACCCCATTGGGGCTCCCGTCGCCGCGGCGCCCGCAGGCGGTTCGGCAGCACCCGCAGCGGCGGCCGCCGAGCCGGTCGATGTCGAAGCGGTTCTGACAGGCCTCGCACAGCAGCGCTCGGAAACGCTGAACTGGCGTACGTCGATCGTCGATCTGATGAAGCTGCTTAACCTCGACAGCAGCCTCACAGCGCGCAAACAATTGGCCGAGGAATTGAAATTCTCCGGCGACACGAACGACTCTGCGTCGATGAATGTCTGGCTGCACAAGCAGGTGATGACAAAGCTGGCGGAAAATGGCGGCAAGGTGCCGGATGATCTGAAGAACTAAAACGCAAAGCGGCGCGCCTTCCGATGCGCGCCGCTTGAAGCGTGAAGCCCGAGGCTCGAAGCCTGGAGCTTAAAGATTGCTCGCGAAGCCGCGCGCATCGTAATGGCGCATACGGCGTTCGACTTCGCCAAGGTCTGTCGACCCTTCCAGATAGCGGTCCAACTCGCGCTGCTCATTGCGGTCGAACCAGTTGCCAATCGTTTCGATGAGGTATGCGAACATGATCGTCTCCAGTGAGTGAGGTGTGACGCGCTTCCATGGAGACGTATCGTATCGGCTGAAAATGAGCAGAAAATGAGGCCCGCTTAAAACCGATGCCGCAGGCCGACCGCAACCACCAGTTGCTGATCGTTCGACGAAGGGCTCTGGCTCGCGATATTCGCCGTCAGACCGGAGCCGTCGCTATCGATATGCTGATAACTCGTCTGCAGATAGACGTCGGTCCGCTTGGAAAACAGGTAGTCCGCCTGCACCGACACCTCGTTCCACTTCGGATGATGCGAACCGCTAGCGGTTGAAAGCGCGCCATCCGTGAACGTGTACTCGCCGGTTACACTGAACATCGGCGTGATCAGGTAGCTCCCGTTGATTTCGTAGTTGCTGAAGCACGCGCCTTGACCGTTTTGCAGGAGCCCGAGGCTATTCGGGCCGTTGATCGTATCGAGCCCGCCCAGTTGCGTGCGCGTCCACACCATGCCGACCCGCGCCGGCCCGAATGCATAGGCGGCGCCTGCTCCATACGTGCGTTGCAGCGCCGCGATAAACGTGCGATCAGTCAGCGTGATCGCACCATTCGTGTTGCCGCCGCCGCCGTTATTCGCCTGCAGGAAGCCGGCGCCAAGCGACACCGGACCGGCGCCGTATGACGCGCCGAAGCTGTAGAGCCGGTTATTGTCGAAGCCGGTGTCGTTCGAGAAGCCATACAGCGCGCCGAATTTCAGGCCCGCATAATTCACGCTCGCGTATTTGATCGAATTGTTCACGCGGAACGAGTTGTTCAGATTGTCGTTGTCGTACGGATGCGCCGACAGATTATTGCCGCCCGGATGAATGCCAGTGAAGCTCAGCGCCGCAAGGTAATCGACCACCGAGTCGTACTGACGGCCGAGCGTCACAGTGCCCAGGCGCGTATTCGACACGCCCGCATACGCCTGGTAGCCGAACAGCCGCCCGCCCTGACGCGCGGTGCCGTTCGTCGCGCTAAAGCCGTTTTCGAGTTCGAATACCGCCTTCGTTCCGCCGCTGAGGTCTTCGCGGCCGACGAGGCCCCAGTGGCTGCCGGTCACGTCACCGCTCGCCGCCTGCCACGCGGTATGGCCCTTGGCGTTGTCGACATACAAAATGCCCGTGTCGATCAGCCCGTACAGCGCGACTGCCGGTTGCGCGTCCGCGTGGCACGCGTAACCCGCCGCGCAGGCCGCGACGATCAGAGTGTGTTTCATCCATTCCCCGTTGATAGCGCCCGGATCACATGCAAGCCCACGCGCTCGGGGTTAGCCCGGCGCGCGGCGGCGTTGCATCTGGCAGGCGTGACAGCCGGGCTGGCTGGGCCGCGCGTGGCGGCCGGCTGGCTATCCCCGGTGGAAGTCGTCGCGAGTCGTTGCGCATGTCGCCGAAAGCGGCGTCATGCTTGTCGTAAAGCACCCCATCGGACATCGGTCGACGCACTCACGGCCGGTAAAACCGTAAGAACACTGCAAGCAATCGTGCTTCGCAGGCTATTCGCGTGCGTAGAAAGTGAAGTCCGGAAAAGCGACATGCTATACGATTAATGAGAACGATTGTTATTTGAGATGCCAACTTTAGTGGCCGGATGTTTCGCGGGCTGGCGGCTCGATACGCGGATGAAGCAGATGTTGTCGCCGGACGGCGTCGTCGTGTCGCTGGGCGGCTCCGATTACCGGACGCTGCGCACGCTGCTCGATCATCCGAACCGGCCGCTATCGCGCGAGTTTCTGCTCGATCATGTGTTCGGCAAGGAGCACACGCCGCTCGACCGTTCTATCGACGTCTGCATCGGCCGCCTGCGGCATCACCTGAAAGACGAGGCGCGGCGCGCGGCGTTGATTCGCACGGTGCGCAACGAGGGGTACATGCTGATGGCGGACGTCGTTTACGAGCCGTGAAGCGTTTGCCGATGAAACTGCGTTGGCCGTTGCGCGTTGGGCGGTGCGTTGGGTCCCGCATCTGGCCCAACACGCTGTTCGGGCGGCTCGTGATGATTCTCGCGATCGGCATGTTCGCCAGGCAAAGCTTCGATTCGCGCGTCAGTTAGCGCCTCAGTTAGCGCGATGCCTGGTTGGACGATTGGCGTCGTCGTCCTGTTTCCCATCCCGCTCCCGGCCCGCCGCACGCGAATCGTCGTCGTCCGCGTCGAAATCATGCTGCGGTTCGCCGCGCCCGTTCAGTTGCGCAACCGGCAGCCGGCCATCTTCCGGTGCCAGCACGGAGCGCTGCGGGTTCGCAATTGCGATGCCTTTCTCGCTGAAGCGCTCGAAAATGCGCCGGTTGAACTCGCGCTGCACACCCCAGCGCGCCGAGTCGCGACACTGCACCTGGCCCGCGAGCGTGACCGACGCGCCGTCGAGCGCATCGACGCCCCAGAAAGCGAAGTCCGACAGAATGCCGTTCTTGAACCGGTCGTCTTCGCGCAGCGATGCGCCGATCTCCTTCAGCGTATCGATCGCGAGATCGAGATCCGCGCCGAACACGATGCTCACTCTGACCGCCGCGTTACCGAGCCCGCGATTCGTATTGTTCACGGTCGATACTGAACTGAACGGCACCGTATAGAGCGAGCCGTCGCCGCCGCGCAGTCGCACGGTGCGGATCGACAGATATTCGACGGTGCCGGAGACGCCCGCGAGCGTGACCCAGTCGCCGACCTGCATCGCGTTTTCCATCAGCAGGAAGATGCCAGTGATGAAGTCCTGCACGAGCTTTTGCGAGCCGAAGCCGAGCGCGACGCCGAAGATGCTTGCGCTCGCGAGCAGCGGCGCGGTGTTCACGCCAAGTTCGGAGAGGCCGGTGAGCACCACCACCAACGCGATCACGACGAGCAGCGCGGTGCGCAGCATCGGCAGCAGCGTGCGCAGCCGCGCGGCGCGCAGCAGATCGCCGCTATCGGTCCAGCGCGCGAGACGCCGCTCGACCGAGACATTCACCGCTTCCCACACGAACAGCGCGAAGAACGCAGCGACGAAGATCGTCACGAGTGCGGACGCGAGCCGATGGCCGACCGTGCCTTGCGCGAAGAACTGCCAGACATCGACATGCCAGACCTGCAACAGGATCAGCACGGTCACCACCGCAAGCGCCGCGTACACAAGCTGCCGCGCGAGCGGGTAGTAACGGTACGCATGCTGATGGACCAGCGAACGCTCGTTCTCGTCTTCCGCGCGGAAGAGCCGCCCGAGTGCGCCGAACAGGATGATCGACGCGACGCGTGCGCCGATCAGCACCGCAACGGAAATGCCGCCGAGATGCAGCAGCGTGCGGTAGCCGTTCTGCACGTCGAGCGCCCAGACGAACCACAACGCCATTACGATAAAGATCGCGACGCCGGTCCACAGGTCGACGAAGCCTTCGCCGAGCAGCTTGACCGGACTGCTGGTGTCCTTCGCGCGCGCAAGGATCGCTTCGGCGACCGGTTTGCGGCATTGCAGAATCATCACCGACAACAGGATGTGTCCGGCGAGTGCGACAAGCTTCACCAGCGCGAGATGCGCGGACTCGGACAGACCGAGCGCCACCGCGACTTCAACTACCACGATGCCGCCGCCGATCGCACTGACAATCCAGATCACCCAGCGCTGCACGAAAATCGCCCAGCGGTCCGGCATCCGGAACAGGCGCAGCGCCGGTGCGTCCGCTTGCAGGAAAAAGCCGCATGCGATGACGATCGCACGGCAAATTACATAGACGTCGATCAGCACGCTAAGCGAGTGTTCTTGCGGCGAGCCGTCTTTTGCGAGTATCGACATCAGCACGCTCGCCGCGCCGACAAACACGGCCAGCGGCAGCAGACGCAGCAGCAGTTGCAGCGCGGCAAGCGGCAGCCGTTGCAGCAGCGTCCAGTGCGTCGCCGCGTGGCGCTGGCTGCGTACTTCCTTCTGGTGCTGCTCGGCGCTTGTGGCGGTGGCGGACATCGGCGATGGCGCCGATGCAGAGCGCGATGGGCTGGTCGCGGACGTGGACCTGGCATCAGCCGGGACCGTTGCCGTGGACGTGGACGGTGAAGTAGACGCCGACGTAGAGGCGGACGCGCCCGCTTCGTCGACTTGTTGCGCGGGCACGCCTGCCGCTTGCACGGCTTGTGCCGCTTCCACGTCCACGCCGTCTTGCTCGTCGATGCCGAGCGCGGCTTCGCGATGCTGGCGGCGCGCCGCGATTGCGACACGTGCGCGCCGCAGCAGCCGGCGTGCGATCCATTCGATCACGATTGCCGGCAGCAGCGTGCCGACAATCGCTAACAGTATTGCGACCAGCTTTGCGCGTTCCTCCGGGTTCTGCACTTCGCCGTGCCACCAGGCGCGCACGGAATTCGTGTCGAGCAGCACGATGGCTGAGCGCTTGATCGATGAGCCGGCGTCTTCGAGCCAACGGGCGCCCTGGCGCGCGAGTTGCGCGGCGAGGCCGTTCGACTTGAGCGCGCGCGGCGCGCTCGCAGCCGACGCGGGCGCCGCCGTGGTGGCCGCCGCCGGACTGGCCGCGACCGGCGGCGTCGCGAGCGCGCCCGCGGCCGCGATTGCGTGCAGCGTGTCCGTTACCTGCGCGCGACGTTGCGGATCATTCAGGACATCGAGCGCCTGGCGGGCTTGTTCGGGGGTCAGTTTGACAGGCGGGGTTGCCGTGTCCGGCGGGGAGGGCGGGGCGGACTCCGCGACGACTGGCAGGAGCGCCAGGGCGAGGAAGAGCCATTGGAGGAAAAATTTGCGCATGGAGGGGAAGGCGTCACATCTTTACGAAATTACGGAATGGATCGACACCGAAATGTTGGGGCGAGTTCCTGATCGTCGTTCAGGTGGGGCAATATCTGTGCCGCGGATTCGGGACTGAATGGACCCGCGGCACGCTGATCGAACAACATGAATTGTATTCGGAAATCGCCTTTCAGTTGAAGTGAAATAATGGTGAATTTTAAAAGTGCGATGGGTTCGGAAACAGAGTTCGGAAAAATACAAGTTTGCAAATCGCGCGATATTGGCATGCCGATGACCAGGTTGAACCGCTGCCGCACCGGACATTTAACAGCGTTCGGTATTTCGCTCGCGCCGCCAATTAACGACTGCTCGTGTCAGCGGAATCGTGCAAGGTCGTTGTGGCCGGTAGATTCATGACATGGACATAGGTTCTCGATGTTATTAATCGAATTTCGGATTTCTGAAAATTTTAAATTAACACTGTGTGATTTACTTTGACACGGTTGTTATCGATCGAATGACATCACTGAATCGTGGGTGGTTGATACCGAATGTTTTCGGACCATTATCGCCAGATTAACAGCAATGCACGATGCGATCGCACCTGTCTGATGCCGAAAATACGAACCGCGGAAACCCTTCGTCCATCCAGCCTGGTAAAGGCATCAAAAAGGAGCCGCTTATCGGCTCACTTGCGGCGGCGTCCAATCATCAGCGCCGCGCACAAGGCGCCGCCCAGTGCTCCGGTCGCGCAGACGAGGGCAACCGCGCGAAAGGCCGCATCCAGCGCGGCACGCTCCGCGCGCGCGACGCTCGCGTCGTGTCGCGCAAGCCCCGCCAGCGGCGCCGCGGCGGGCGCGACCGCGCGCAGCACCGGGTCCGCCTGATGCGGAATATGCAGCGCGTCGAGTTGCGCCGACAACGCTGCCTCATGCGTCCATGTGAAAACGATGCCAAGCGCAGCGATCGCAATCAGGCTCGCGACGCGCGCCACCGCATTGTTGACACCCGACGCGACGCCGATGCGCTCGTTTTCCACCGACGTCATCACGGTCGTCGTAAGCGGCGTCACGCTAAGCGTCATCCCGACACCGACCACGACGAGTGCCGGAAAGAACGCGCTCCAGTACGACGCGTCGCCGGTGATAAGCGGGACCAGCGCAAATAGCGCAAAACCTGCCGCAGTGACGATCGACCCTGTGGTCAGCAGCGCGCGCGGCCCGAAACGGTCCGCGAGTTTACCGCCGACGAAGCGCGACAGCCCGCCGATGATCAACGGAATAGGCAGCAGCGCGGCGCCAGCTTGCGTGGCGGTGAAGCCGTGCGCGCGAATCAGCGTGAACGGCAGGAAGAACAACGCGCCGCCGACACCGAAATACAGCAGCAGCGTAACGAGATTGGCGCCGGAAAAGTCGCGAGATTGAAACACGTCGAGCGGCATCATCGGGTGCGGGCTGGCGGCTTCGATCATCACAAACCCGATCAGCGCGATTCCGCCGCCCGCCACCGACGCAAGCACGGCGGGTGTGACGAAGCCGCGCGTCGTCGCCAGCGTGAGCCCGTATGTCAGCGCGCCGAGACCGATTGCGGCAGCCACCGCGCCGCCCCAATCCATGCGCCGCGGCGCGTCTGGCTGATGGCTATTGGGCACCGCGACCAGCGCCAGCACGACGGTCGCCGCCGCAATCGGCAGATTCAGGAAGAAAATCGCGCGCCATGACCACGCGTCGACCAGCCAACCGCCCACGACCGGCCCCAACGCCGACGTGATCGACGCAAACCCGGCCCAGATGCCGATCGCACGGCCACGCTCGGCGTCGTCGAACACCGCGCCGATGATCGCGAGACTACTCGGCACCAGCAACGCGGCGCCGATGCCTTGTATCGCACGTGCGGCGATCAGCGTTGCCGGGTTCGGCGCGAGCCCGCACGCCGCCGATGCGAGCGTGAAGATTGCGATTCCGCAGATGAATATCCGGCGCCGGCCATAGCGGTCGCCCAGCGCGCCGCCGACCAGCACCAGCGATGACAGCGTCAGCAGATACGCATCGACGACCCATTGGATTGCCGCGACGCTCGCGTGCAGTTCGGCCTGCAGCGCGGCCAGCGCAACATTGACCGCCGAGCCGTCGATAAACGCGAGGCTCGAACCGAGCACGGTGGCCGCGAGCGCAAGCCGCTTGTGGTGCGAACGGCGGTCGTGCGGCGAGCATTGCGCGCCGCAGATCGCGAGTTCGTCGCAGGGACTTGCGCCGACCGCGACGGGCGCCGGGCGGTATCGCGCGGGCCGCGTGGGGTGCCCGGAAAGATTGGAGTCAGGATGGGCCAAGTTCGCTTCCGTGCCGGTGACACGGTCAAGCATAACAACGGCCGCGCACTGTATGCAGCGGTGCCTGCAGCGCGCACGAGCGTGGCGGTTGTGCGAACCAGCGTCTGGTCCGGCGCTGGATGGCGGCCGAACCTGGACTCTAGACCTCGACGGCAGCTTGCCGGCGCCGGTGCCGATCCTGATGGTTCGCAGCGTGGTCGTCTGAAGCGGGTTGGTCCGCGGCAGGCTCGTCCGGGTCCTGATCGCCGCCGCCGGACCCCTGTCGGCGTCCCTGCCGGATCGATGTGATATCGGTTTGGATCCGGTTCGCGTTCATCAGCCGGTACAGCGTCGCGCGCGACACGCCGAGCTCGGCCGCCGCGGACGACAGATTGTGCCCATGCCGCCGCAGCGCGTCCTCGATCCCTTCGATTTCCGCCTGCATGCGAATCTCCGCAAGCGTCTTCGGCCGCGCGTTGTTCGCGACAGGCAAGCCAAGGTCCGCTTCGGTAATGAACCGTCCTTCGGCCATCACGACCGCGCGCCGCACGCAGTTGATCAGCTCGCGCACATTGCCCGGCCAGCCGTAATTCGACATCGCGACCACGGCGCCGCTCGAAAAGCCGCGAATTTTGTGCGTGCCGTCCTGCCGGTACATGCTGAGCGCGTAGTCGGCGAGCAGGCGAATATCGGTGCCGCGCTCGCGCAGCGGCGGCTCGTCCAGACGCAACACGCACAGCCGGTGGTACAAATCCGCGCGAAAACGCCCGTCGCTGACTGCCGTTTCGAGGTCGACGTGGGTCGCGGAGATCACGCGCACGTCGACCTTGATCAGCGCATTGCCGCCGAGGCGTTCGATCGTGCCTTCCTGCAGGAAGCGCAGCAGCACCGCCTGACATTCGTGCGGCATGTCGCCGATTTCATCGAGAAAGAGCGTGCCGCCGTCCGCGTGTTCGATGCGGCCGATTTTCTTCTGCAATGCACCGGTGAATGCGCCGCGTTCGTGGCCAAACAGCTCCGCTTGCAACAACGTCGGCGGAATCGCCGCGCAGTTGATCGCGACGAACGACTGCTTCGCGCGCTCCGAACAGTCGTGCACCGCGCGCGCGGTGAGCTCCTTGCCGGTGCCCGACTCGCCGGCGATAAACACCGGCGCGTCGGTTTGCGCGCACTTGTCGAGGCGCCGGTAGAGCCGCTGCATTTGCTCGCTATGGCCGACCATGCCGTGCCGGCCAAGCGACGGCTTCGGCTTCACGCTGGTGCGCCGCAGGCTGGAGAGCCCATGCGCGTGGCCAAGCGCGAACACCAGCCGGTCGTTCAGGCACGGCTTCGTGACGAAGTCAAAGCAGTAGTCGAGGATAAAGCGGCTGGTCGGTTCGTCGTCGGTGCGGCCCGGCGCGATCTGCGCGACCCAGTTCGTCTCGCTGTGCTGCATGCAGGACTCGAGCGCGGACAGATATTGCCCGGTGCAGTCTTCAGGCAGATCGACGAGGCCGACCTTGATTTCGCCGCGATCGAGCAGACGCTCGGCGGCTGCAGGCGTTTTCGCATGGACGACATGCCAGCCGGCAGCCGTGAGGAATTCGGCGAGAGGCTCATCCGGTGCCGATGACACGCAAAGCACGGTGCGCTCGGTAGCGCCCGACGTTGAGGTGGAATGCATGGTACCCCCGGTTGGACGTTGGCCACGCGCGGTAGCACGCGGCCAGTGATCCTTCGATTTCGACAGCGGTCGTTATGGTCCGGTCCGTCTTCGCGAACCTGATCGTGCGTTGCACGCGCTGCGTTTTGCGTTTGAACCGCGCCGCTTTGCGCCGTGCCGCAGTGGTCCGCCCGACGGGACATTCCTTTGCGTTCCTGCACATCCGTCGCCGTTAGTAGCGACAAAGCTATCGTCCTATCGTCGCATGAATACGGTACGTGAAGTAAAAATAAATGAAAGGTCAAGCCGTTTGTATAAGCACAAATCAGGATGCGGAAATGGCCTGTGCGGTCGAGTGAATCACCGGTGATTCATCGACGAAAGACGCGGTGCCGCGCCAGGCAAGGCTTGCGCACTGGCGCGTATCAACCGGGATTCAATTCGGTGAGCGTTTCATACGCGCTTGCAGCGTCTTGTCTCAATGTTGCGACATTATTTGCCACGCTACGCGCGGCACAAATCGGGCTTTCCAGCGGCCGGTAGTTTTAACCGTGAACCCATATGCACTGCGGGTTTGCCGACGCTTCAAAGACTTTTTTACCGGCGCCGCCTGGTATTTCCTCTCATGTTTCGCACGCCGCACGCCTTTCAAAAAATGTATCGGCCCCGCAACGTCGGCAACCTGAAAGGCGTTTGCGCAGATGTTCGCCAACGCACGAAACACGGCGCGACAAGGGTTTGCGCGCTGATGGCATACCCATTGCGATAGCTCGGCCACAGCGGATTCGTTGCGGTCCGGAAACACCGGTCGATATATCGAAGGTCAGAGCAGGACATCGGACAGCAACTCGAGGACTTTGCGTTTCGCGGTCGGGGACTACCGCGAAACGTGGAGGCGGCGGGGCCAAATGGGGGGCGACGTCGGAAGAAGAGTGGAGCGAATGGTTCGTATGGCATACGAACCATTCGCGACCACAGGACACAGCAACCAGGGCGGCGAAGCCGATTTTGCCGGTCCACGTTGGGCGGGCAGTTTGCCGATGCGTATCCAGGCGCGGAGGCTTTTTACGGTGGTTCAACTTCACTCTACGGGGGTTAGCATGAAGAACGCTATTCAACAATTTCTGCGTGACGAAGAAGGTGCAGCGGCAATCGAGTATGGCCTGCTGGTGGGGTTGATCTCGGTGATGATTATCGGCGGCGCGACGCTTGCCGGCACGAGCATCAACACGATTTTCGACACGATCTCCAAAGCGCTGGAGACGGCTTCGAAGAACACCGGCACCTGATCGACGCGGCTCCCGCCAAGCCCGCTCTGCCGCGCAAGCAACGCGGCGGGGCAGAGCCGGGCCGGCAGGGTTCACAAGCGCCGCAAAGGTCGCTCGCTTCAGGCCACGCGTCGCGAGTTTTACAGCGCACCGCACACCGGAGACTTCGATGACCGCCGTTCCCTTTCCGCTCGGACCCTGTGTCCTGTTGCTGGTGATCACCGCCGCCGCATGCGACCTGCGTACGCGCCGCATTCCGAACTGGCTGGTCGCGACGGCGTTAGTCGCCGCACTGCCGGCTCAATGGATGCTGCACGGAGCAGTCGATGGCCTTGCTATCTGGTCCGCCGGATGGCTGTTTGGCGGCTTGATCTTCCTGCCGGGATACATGGTGCGCGCGCTCGGCGCCGGCGATGTGAAGTTGATGGCGGCAGTCGGCGCGTGGCTCGGTATCACCGGCGCAATCGAGACTTCGATGATCGCCTGCATGGTCGGCGGCGTCTGGGCGGTAACCGTGATGCTGCTGAAGAGACGCATGAAAGACGGTCTGTCGAACACGTATTCGATGCTGGTATCGGTAACAGGCGGGTGGCGGCAAGCAGTGCAGCAAGGCGAGGTGATGCGAGCGGTGTCCGTCGGCAGGCTGCCGTTCGGCGTCGCGATCGCGATCGGCGCGCTGGGCACGATCGTGTTGAGCGTGCGGTAACGCGAGGCACAGAACACGTACTGAGAGCCAGGTCTGCGCAGACAGACACAGGCTCCGCGAGGGCAGGGGATCCGCGTATCGGGGGACGCGCGGACAACACGCAGTACAAGCCGGCGGTACAAGCATGCGGCACAAGCATGCAGCACCGGCAAACAAGCAGGCAAAGAAGCACGCAGTAAAGCAGGCAGGCGGGAAGGCCGGACACAGATCGGCCAGATTACGGGCAAGAAGCGGGCAAGAAGCGGACTAGAAGCGATACCAAAGCTGACCAGATACGGGGGAAGTCAGATGAACAACGCTCATGGACCGGGCGAGGTTGGGCTGCGCGATATCGATACGCACGATATCGGGTCACGCGGCCATGCATCACAGTCGGCGGGGGTGGGCCGTGCCCCGCAGACGGTGAGCCAGACCGGACTCGACCTGCCGTTTCTCGCCGAGCTGACCGCGAAGGCCGCCGCGGTCGAAGGCAAGATCAGCCTCGCGCATCTGGTGGAGCGCCTGAAGCTGGCGATACCGGTGCTCGACGAAATCACAGGTTTCATGATTCGCGAGCGCCAACTCGAAGTCACACACCGGGGAGCGGCCGACTTCGACGTGCAGTACCAGTTGACCGAAGAGGGCCGCGTACGCGCGATCGGCTATCTCGCGAGATGCGCGTATGTCGGCCCTGCGCCGGTGACACTCGATGCCTATGTGCAGGCCGTCGGCCGGCAGTCGGTCAACCTGATGCGTATCTCGCGTTCGTTCGCGCGCGCGGCGCTGGCGGGGCTGACGCTGACCGAATCGATGGTCGACGAAGTCGGCGGCGCGATGAACTCGGGCCGGCCGATCCTGCTGTACGGTCCGCCGGGAGGCGGTAAGACGCATCTGGCCCAAGCGCTCGCGCGGCTGATGCCGGGCACGATCGACGTGCCGTACGCGTTGCTGATCGATCGCTCGATCGTGCAGGTGTTCGATCCGCTCGTGCATGCGCCGTGCGCGGCCGCGCCGAACGATGACAGCGCAGCCGATGCGTTTGCGCGCCCCAGGGTCACGTCGTTGACGACACCCGCGGACCGCCGCTGGCAGCGCTGCGAACGCCCGGTCGTGATGGCGGGCGGCGAACTGACGCTCGACATGCTCGAGCTCTGCTACGACGCGGGCACCGGCTTCTATCAGGCGCCCGGCCACGTGAAGGCGAACAACGGCCTCTATATTGTCGACGACCTGGGCCGCCAGCGCGTAGCGCCGCAAGACCTGCTGAACCGCTGGATCGCGCCGCTTGGACGCGGCATCGAAACGCTGTCTCTGCATAACGGCGCGCGTTTCCAGCTGCCGTTCGACGTACGCCTCGCGTTCTCCAGCAACCTCACGCCCGAACAGCTCGGCGACGATGCATTCCTGCGGCGTCTGGGCTGCAAGCTCTACGTCGGCCCGCTGCCGCAACACGAGTACCGCGTGCTGTTCACGAACCTGTGCGGCGAATTCGGCGTGCGCTGCGACGACGACGCGTTCGATTTCCTGGTTCACCGGTTACACCAACATGCCCGCCGCGCGCTGCTCGCATGTTATCCGCGCGATCTGCTGAGCCTCGTGGTTGCGCACGCAACGTACCGCGAAGAGCCGCCAATCGCGACACCCGACACGCTGCAGCGTGCATGGAACAGCTATTTCGCCAACACCGGAGTACCGGAGATGTTGCCGGTGCGGCCGAATCACGCGGGCGACGTGATCCGGCGATTCGCAACCGCGTAGTCCGCCGAACGCAACGATCGATATCAAGAATCGAGTAACGGAACAGAGTAGGAGACCCGACATGAACAACTCACGCGCGATATTCATGCTGCTGCTCGCGACGGCGGCGGGCCTGGCGGCGGTGGTCTTCGGCTCGCGCTGGATGATCTCGCAGACGACCTCATCGGCTGCCAAAGTGGTCGTCGCGACGGCCGATATCAGCCTCGGCCAGCGCCTGACGCCGGACGTGCTGAAAGTGGTCGACTGGCCATCGACCAGCGTGCCGCCGGGCACGTTCAGCGACCCACAGAAGCTCGACGGCCGCGTGCTGAAGGAAAGCACGCTGCACGGCGAACCGGTGCTCGAGGCGAAGCTGTCGCCGGTGGGAACGGTCGGCGGTCTGTCGGCGGTGATCAACGAAGGCAAGCGTGCAATCACGGTGCGCGTGAACGACGTGATCGGCGTCGCGGGCTTCGCGTTGCCGGGCAACTATGTCGACATCATCGTCAACACGGAGAAAGAACCGGGCATGGCGAGCGGTTCGCGCGATCAGCACATCTCGAAGATCGTGCTCGAAAAGATTCTGGTGCTCGCGATCGCGCAGGAAGTGGCGCGCGACGAGACCAAGCCGAAAGTGGTCGATGCGGTGACGCTCGAAGTCACGCCGGACCAGGCAGAGAAGATCGATCTTGCCCGCAGCATCGGCACGTTGTCGCTGGTGCTGCGCAACCAGGTCGACCCGAAGGCCACGACGACCGCCGGCGCGACGCGCTCGACGCTGCTCGATGTCGCGGCGCCCGAACCGGCCTCCGCACCCGCACCGGCACCGCGCCCGATCCGCAAGGTGGTGGCGCGCGAGCCCGCGAACTGCGTGCGGGTGATCGTCGGCGGCGAGACGGCGAAAGAGTGTTTCTAGGCTACAAACAACAAGCAACGAACAACGAACAACGAACAACGGACCCGCAACAACAAGCACGCAGTACGCAATACCCAGCAACTCATATAAGCGGTAAAGGCAGCACGTGAACGGGGGAAGGACATGAACGCGAAATCGGCTCGTCTGGCGCATGGCTCGCCAGCACGTGAAGCGAGGATGCAAGGATCGACGGCAGGACGCTTTGCGCTGACCGTCATGTTGGGAACGATCGGCGCGTTCCTGTGGGTGCTCCCGACCGCGCAGGCGGAGAGTATCGGCGACCGGTCCGCGGCTACCGGGCCGATTGGCAGGACAATGCCGGCGGCCGTGATCCAGGCGCCAACCATTCCGGCAACGGTGGCGGCCGCCGACGTGCCGCTGCCGCAGATACCGGTGACGGTCGCCGCGAACACACCGGCTCGCGCCGCGCGCGGCGCTGCTGGCGGAGCCGGCGGCCTGTCGATGGTGAGCGGCGGCAAGGGACCGAACTGCACGGGGACGGTCACCGACCAGAGCACGGTGAACGTACCACTCGGCAAATCGACGCTCGTCAATCTGGGCGAGCCCGTCCGGCAGCGCACGGTCGGCAACCCGGCGATCGTGCAGACGATGCTGGTGTCGCCGGAGACGCTCTATCTGCTCGGCTCCGACATCGGCACGACCAATATGATCGTGCAAGGCAAGAGCGGCTCATGCAGTGTGATCGACGTGGTCGTGGGCGCCGATCCGGCCGGGCTGCAGCAGACCATTCATCGGCTGATGCCGAACGAGCGCGGCGTGCAGGTGATGGCCGCCGGCGACGCGCTGGTGCTGACCGGCTCCGTCAGCGACGCGACGGTAGCGACGCGCATCATCGATCTCGCGCATGCATTCACATCACGCCCGAATTCCGCGCTGCCGGCGCCTGGTGGACACGCAGCCGCAGCATCGGCCGGCGCGGGCCCGCTGCCGATCGCCGGCGTCATGCCGGTCGCGTTCGGCGCCGGCGGCGCGGCGGGCGGACTCAACGGCGGTGCAGACAAGTCGCAGCGCGTGATCAACATGTTGCAGATCGCGTCGCCGCAACAGGTGATGCTCGAAGTGAAAGTCGCCGAAGTATCGAAGACGCTGATCGACCAGCTCGGCGCGCAAGTGAATCTGCAAGGCAGCATCGGCTCCTGGAGTTTCGGTCTGCTCGCGCAATTCCTGTCGGGCGGCCTGGGCATCGCGGCCGCATCGAAAGCGAACAACCTGCCGCTCAATCTCGCGATCGACGCGCAGAAGACCGACCAGCTCGTGAAGATTCTCGCGGAGCCGAACCTGATGGCGATCAGCGGACAGGAGGCGAGCTTCCTCGCGGGCGGCAAGGTGTTTATTCCAGTGCCGCAAAGCAATGGCGGCGGCGGCACGACCATCACGCTGCAGGAAGAGCTGTTCGGTGTCGGCCTCACGTTCACACCGACCGTGCTCGAGAACGGCCGCATCAACCTGAAGGTCGCGCCGGAAGTGTCGGAGCTGTCGCCGACCGGTGTCGCGGTGACCGCGGGCGGCGTCAACAGCACGGCGATCCTGCCGCTCATCACGACGCGCCGCGCGACCACGACCATCCAGGTGTACGACGGCCAGAGCTTCGCGATCGGCGGACTGATCAAGAGCAATGTGACGGGCACGATCAAGGCGCTGCCCGGCGTCGGCGAAGTGCCGGTGCTCGGTGCGCTGTTCCGCAGCACGAATTTCCAGGAAGACAAGACCGAGCTCGTGTTCGTCGTCACGCCGCGCCTCGCTAAACCGCTGCCGAGGGCGTATCCGATGCCCACGGACACTTTCACGCACGTCAACGAAGGAGATGTTTATGCAACCGGCAATATGGAAGGCCGCCAGCCTGCGGCGCCGGCCGCCCCGGCATCGGGTGCGCCCGCCGTCGCGCCTGAACCGTCAGGTAGCGTGCCGGCCAGCCATGGGACGCCCGCGCAGGCCGCTCCGCAGCCGGCCACCGGAGCAGCGGATGCGTTGGGTCAGCAGCCGGTGGCAGGTCCCGCTGGCAGTGCGCAAGCGGACGCTTCGAACCTGAACACGCGCAAGGCCCCGGTTACGCCGCCGCTCGCGCCGGTCACGCCCGCAATGCCTGCCGCACCCGGTACGCCGGCACCACGCCCCAGCCCGTCGTCCGACGCCGCCGCGCTGTCGGTCTCGAGCCCGCCGCAGCCACCCGAGCCCAGCGCCGCAGTCGCAACGCAAATGGCGCGGACCGCCGCGCCCGATGAACCTCGCACGCAGCCGGTCTCGACCGCGCGCGTGGACAGCACACCGCTCGCTGCGCAACCCGACACGCCGCCGGCCTCGCTGCACTGACGAGCTGAACCACCCTGATGGAGACCAGCATGAACACATTCCAGATCCTGCTGCGCATCGCACTCAGCTTCGGCGCATGCACGACGCTCGGCGCATGCATGACGTCGACGCCGGCGTGGGACCGCAACTTCGGCTACGCGGTCACGCAGATCCGTCAAATGCAGACGCTGAACCCGGACGCATCGGACAACACGAACCCGGTCGCGGGCGTCGACGGCCGCGCCGCCGATGCCGCGCAGACCGCGTACGTCAAGTCGTTCACCGCGCCGACGCCGCCGACCAACGTCTTCACAATCGGCGTCGGGGCCGGCAACTAATCCGCGCGCCGGCCCGCGCGGACCGGCCGGCACAGGTGGCGAGGGAGAGCCAACATGATCGATATTCTTCTGGTTTCGGCGAGCGACGCATGCGCGGCTCAGATCACCGCGATGCTGCGCGATAGCGGCGTCGCTCATACGCTTCGAAATGAAACGGGCGCCGCGCGGGCGCTCGCGAAACATGCGTCGCTGATCAGGAAGGCGGATCTGCTGATCATCGAAGACAGCGCTCTTGCGGCCGCGGATCTCGCGGCGATCGAGGAAGCGAGCGCACAGGCACCGAATCTCAGCTGCATGCTGGTGACCGCCGAGGTGTCGACCGACATGCTGAAGGCGGCGATGCGCGCGGGCGTGCGGCATGTGCTGTCCTGGCCGCTCGATGCGACCGCGTTCGCGCGCGAGCTCGCACATGTCGCGAGCAAGAAGAACGCGCACACGCGGCGCGCCGGACGCGTGCTCGCGTTCGCCGCCGGCAAGGGCGGTTGCGGCACGACGCTGCTTACCGCCAATGTCGGCTATGCACTCGCGGCGTCGCGCGACAAGCGCGTGCTGCTGATCGACCTGAACCAGCAATTCGCCGACGCGAATCTGCTGCTGTCGGACAAGGCGCCGCCCGCGACGCTGTACGACCTCGCGACGCAGATCGACCGGCTCGACGCGGCATTTTTCGAAGCGTGCGTCGCGCGCGTGCATCCGAATCTCGATGTGCTCGCGGGCGCGGGCGATCCGGTCAAGGCGGCGGAACTGCGCGCGTCGCATCTGCAGCGCGTGCTCGCGCTGGTGCGCGACCAATACGACATCGTGCTGTGCGACGTTGGCCAGAGCATCAATCCGCTATCCATTCATGTACTCGATCAAAGCGATGCGGTTGGCGTGGTGCTGCAGCAGAGCGTGCCGCATCTGCATGCCACGCGCCGGCTGCTCGATCTGTTCGGTCAGCTCGGCTACGCGTCGAGCAAGACGCGGCTGATCGTCAACCACTACGACAAGCGCGCGCAGGTCGGGCTCGACGCGATCGAGCGCACGCTGGGCACGAAGCCCGCGCATCTGCTGCCGCATGATGCGACAAGCGCCGGTCATGCGGTGAACCAGGGCGTGCCGCTGCACAGCGTTGCGAGGAACGGCGCGCTGACGAAAAGCATCGACGCGCTCGCGACGCTGCTGTGCCCGCTCGACAGCGCGCCGGAAAAGCGGATGTTCGCGCGGCTCTTCGCGGCGAAGCCCGACACGCGGCAGCAACTGAAGCCGAGCCACTAACCGTCACTAACAAACGAAGCGGACCACCGAGCCGGAGACCAGCATGTCACTGCGCGAACAACTTCTGATGCAAAGCGACCTCGTCGCGGATACGCCGGCCGCGGGCACGGCCTCGCCGGCATCGCAGGAAACCAGGGCGGCGCGCCAGGCGTACCAGCAGCTGAAGATGAGCATCCACCAGACGATCATCGAGCGCGTCGAGCTGGACAAGCTGCAGCGGCTATCGCCGGAGCAGGTGAAGCGCGAGCTCGCGCAACTCGTCGAGCGGATCGTCGACGAAGACAAAGTGCCGATGAACGAGGCCGAGCGCAAGCGCCTCGTGCAGGACGTGCAGGACGAAATGCTCGGCCTCGGTCCGCTCGAACCGCTGCTGAACGACCCGACCATCTCGGACATTCTGGTGAACACGTCGCAGCATGTGTACGTCGAGCGGCGCGGCAAGCTCGAGCTGACCGACATCACGTTCTACGACGACGCGCATCTGATGAAGGTGATCGAGCGGATCGTGTCGCGCGTCGGGCGGCGTATCGACGAATCGACGCCGATGGTCGATGCGCGGTTGCCCGACGGTTCGCGCGTGAACGCGATCATTCCGCCGTCGGCGATCGACGGGCCGCTGGTATCGATTCGCCGTTTTGCGGTGAACCCACTGACCGTCGACGACATGCTGAACAACCGCAGCTTTACGCCGGCGATGGCGCAACTGCTCGAAGCGCTGATCAAATCGAAGCTGAACGTGCTGATTTCGGGCGGCACCGGCAGCGGCAAGACGACGCTGCTAAACCTGCTGTCGGGCTTTATTCCAGGCGATGAACGCATCGTGACGATCGAGGACGCCGCCGAACTGCAACTGCGTCAGGAACACGTGCTGCGCCTTGAAACGCGTCCGCCGAATATCGAAGGCAAGGGCGAAATCTCGCAGCGCGCGCTGGTGCGCAACGCGCTGCGGATGCGGCCGGACCGCATTGTGCTTGGCGAAGTGCGCGGCGGCGAGGCGCTCGACATGCTGCACGCGATGAACACCGGGCACGAAGGATCGATGGCGACGCTGCACGCGAATACGCCGCGCGACGCGCTGACGCGCCTTGAAAACATGGTGTCGATGGGCGGCATTGCGATGCCGGTGAAGGCGATGCGCCAGCAGATCGCGTCCGCGGTGTCGGTTGTCGTGCAGGCGTCGCGCCTGACTGACGGACGCCGCAAGCTGATGAGCATTCAGGAGATCACCGGCATGGAAGGCGAAGTGATCAATACGCAGGAGATTTTCACGTTCAAGCGCACCGGCGTCGATCAGGACGGCAGCGTGCGCGGCTATTTCTGCGCGACCGGTGTGCGGCCGAAGTTCTGCGAGCGGCTGGCCGCCTTCGGTCTGTCGTTGCCGGATAGCGTGTTCGATCCGGCGCGGCGCTTCGAAGTGTAACCGCGGCGGATAGACGTCAGGAAAGCGACACAAAGGAGCGGGTCATGAATACGTCGTTTATCGGCTTCGTCGTGCTGCTGTTCATCGCGACGGTGCTGGCGATCGAAGGCTTGTACCTGTGGTGGCACGGCAAGCACGGCGCGCAGGTCAAGCGCGTGAACGCGCGGGTGCGCGCGCTCGCGACTCCGGCGGACGCGAACGCCGGTCCGGGATCGATCCTGAAGAACGGCGGCCTCGACGATGCGTCGTTCACCGCGCGTCTGCTGATGCGTCTGCCACGCGCGCAGGCGTTGCAGCGCGTGCTGCTGCAAGCGGGGCTCGACTGGACCATCAAGCGCTTTTTCGTCTATGTCGGCGCGTGTGCGGGCGGTGCGTTCGGCGTCGCGCTGGTGATGCATCAGCCGCTGTTCATTGCGCTCGTGCTCACCGCGTTGTGCGCGCCGATGCCGTGGTGGGTCGTGCGGAGCAAGCGTGCGAAGCGCATGAAGCTGCTCGAACAGCAGCTACCGGAAGCCGCCGACCTCGTCGCGCGCGCGATGCTCGCCGGCCATTCGTTTCCGAGTGCGCTCGGCATGGTCGGCGATGAAATGCCGCAGCCGCTTGGCGGCGAGTTCAAGCTCGCCTTCGATGAGATCAACTTCGGCGCATCGATGAGCGACGCGCTGCAAAACATGGTGTCGCGCGTGCCGCTCGACGACCTGCGCTACTTCGTGATTGCGGTGTTGATCCAGCGCGAAGCGGGCGGCAATCTCGCGGAGATTCTGAACAACATCAGCATGATCATTCGCGAGCGCCTGAAACTGCTCGGCAAGGTGCGCGTGCTGTCGGCCGAAGGGCGGCTGTCCGCATGGATTCTGTGCCTGCTGCCGTTCGCGCTCGGCGGCGTGATCATGCTGATCAACCCGGGGCTGATGCGCATTTTCTGGACCGACGTGGCCGGCATGAAGCTCGCGTCGACGGCCCTCGTGTTCATGCTGTCAGGCATTTTCTGGTCACGCAAGATCGTGCGGATCCACGTATGAGATTCGCGCAACAACGACAACGATTGAACGGGGGCGGGGCAACCGGAAGCTTATGAGAGTCGACCAGATCGTGGTGCTTGTGCTGGTGTTCGTGATCGTCTTCAGCGCGGTCCTCAAAGGGATGAGCCTGCTGCGGCCCGATCCGCTGAAGCGGCGCATCGGCCAGATCGGCGTGCCGGCGGGCGACATCGATCCGCAAGCGGGTCTGCAACCGGGCCTGCAAGCGGATGACGGCAAGTGGGTCGAGAAATTCGCACGGGTGTCGTCGCGTGTCGCGAAGTTCTCGTTGCCGAAGGAAAACTGGAACGACTCGCTGCTGCGCGTGCGTTTTCTGAATGCGGGGCTGCGCAGCGAATCGGCGCCCGCGATCTACTTTGGCGCGAAGACGATGCTGGCGTTGGCGCTGCCCGCGATCGCGCTGCTGTCGCTGTCGGCGAAGCTGCACGGCGCGCCGCCTGCGTTTGTGCTGGCAACCGTGCTCGGCGCATCGGCGTTCGGGTTCTATCTGCCCAACGGCGTGCTCGCGCGCCTGATCGAGCGGCGCAAACTGATGCTGTTCGAAGACCTGCCCGACGCGGTCGATCTGATGACCGTCTGCGTCGAAGCGGGTCTTGGCTTTGACGCGGCGCTCGCGCGCGTCACGGAAGAAATCGGCACGCGCAGCAAGGCGCTGCGCGACGAATTCGAACTGGTGCTGCTCGAACTGCGCGCGGGCTCGGGCCGCGACAAGGCGCTGCGCAACCTCGCGCTGCGCACCGGCGTCGAGGACATCGACACCTTGAGCACGATGCTGATCCAGGCGGACCGCTTCGGCACGAGCATCGGCGAGTCCCTGCGCGTGTACACCGACAACCTGCGCACGAAGCGCCGCCTGCGTGCGGAGGAGAAGGCCGCGAAGATCGCGCTGAAGCTGCTGTTTCCGCTGATCTTCTTTATTTTCCCGACGCTGCTGATCGTGCTGATCGGCCCGGCCGCCATCCAGACGATGCGGATGCTCGCGCCGGCCGTCCAGCGTATCGGCGGCTAACGCGGATTGTGGCGCGCACGAACGCGAAGCGACAAGGAGCGAACATGAACATGCGCTTGCCGATGCGACACAAACACGGACGACACCACCGCCCGGGAACGCAACGAACGCCACGAACCATCGTCGCGCGTTGCCGGCAGCGCGGCGCGGCCGCGGTCGAATTCGCGCTGATCGCACCATTGCTGTTCCTGCTGCTGTTTGTCGGACTGGACCTGTGCATCTCGCTGTGGGTGAACCTGACGATGCAATACGCGGTGCGCGAGGGCGCGCGCTACGCGGTCACCGGCCAGAGCAATCTCGACCCGAACGCATCGAACCGGCAGCGCTATCTCGCGGTGATCCAGGAAATCAGAAACAGCTCGATGGGTCTGTACGACATGGTGTCGCCGAGCTACACGATCACGGTGAACGGCAAGAGCAACAACTACGCGGCGCAAGGCAGCTACTCGAACACGATGTTCGGCAATCCGGGCGACATCATCGTGCTGCAGGTGAATTGCTCGTGGCCGCTGTTGACGCCGCTGGCTCGGCCGTTCTTCGCGAACGGGCTGTACACGTTCAGCGTTGCAGCGACGATGCGCAATGAAGGTTTCTCAGGAGGTTGATGCGATGAGCCACCCGATGAACCCACGACCGAACCGTGAACGCAAACGCCGGGGCGCTCGCGCCACGACGCGTCGCCAACGCGGCACCGCGGCGATCGAAATGGCGCTGCTGCTGCCCATTCTCGTCGCGATCGCGCTGCCGGTGGTCGACTTCGCGCGCAACATGCAGGCGCAGATGATTCTGATCAACGTCAGCCGGGAAGGCGCGAACCTCGCATCGCGCGCGTCGCTGACGTTCCCGATGCAAACGATCATGTCGTCGCTGACGATGACGACGCCGCCGCTCAATATGAGCGCGAACGGGATGATCTACATCACGCAGATTATCGGCAACAACAATTGCGATGCAAACGGCAACAATTGCACTGGCGTCGTGGTCGCGCAGTACCGCTGGAACGGCGGCAACGACGCGGCCGCGTCGAGCAAGCTGTGGAACTGCGGCAGCAGCGGCGGTACGTCATGGTCGACCGACGGCACGGGCAGTTGCGCGGGGCTGCCGAGCCCCGGCAAGAATTCGCCGCAGGTTGCATTGTTGCAGGGGCAACTATCGAACGGACAGATTGCATACGCAGTCGAGGCGTTTTACGTACAGCCGCCGCTGATCGGCGGGATGAACCTGAGTTCGATACTGAATACGCCGGCGCTGTCGCCGGATCTGTATGCGATGACGGTTTTCTGATTGTTGAATACGCTCCGGATAAAGAGCGATGCGGGGGGATGCCGTGAGAACAACTTCGAAAAAGCGCCAGCAAGGCGCGGTCAGCATCGTCGTGGTGTTGTCGCTCACGACGATGCTTATGTGCCTCGGTCTCGCGCTCGACGCCGGTCTCGGTTATATGGTGAAGGCCAAGCTGGACGCGGCGGCCGACGGCGCCGCGATCGCCGCGGGCCAGTCGGTCACGCGCGGCAACACGCCTGATCAACAGAAGGCGAACGCGCAGCAGGCGGCCACCGCGTTTTTCGCGGCGAATTATCCGAGCGGCTTCCTCAATTCGACGGCAACGCTGCAGACGCCTTCGGTTGTGTTCAACAACGGCACGGTGACGATCGATATTGCCGCGCAGGCGCGGGTGCCGACCACGTTCATGCAGTTGATCGGTTACAAGTCGCTGTCGGTTGCGACCTCGTCCGAATCGATTCGACGCGATCTGGATATGGCGTTCGTCGTCGATACGACGACCTCGATGAACAACTCGACTGTGCAAAAAGCGGTGCGCGCCAGTTCGATCGATTTTCTGAACAGCTTCGACATCACGAACGATCGCGTCGCGCTGATGCATTTCGCAACCGGCACCGTCGTTGACGTGCCGTTCAAGAATGCCAATGCACGCGGCTTCGATCGCGCGACAATGACCACGAAGATCAACGGTTACTCGTTCAACGGCAACACGAATTCGGAAGAGGCGATGTGGAATGCGCGCTGGCAACTGAACCACGTGATCACGCAGCCATCGAGCCTGCGTGTGATCGTATTCTTTTCGGACGGCGCGCCGAACAGCTTCTCATCCACCTTTCCGATGACGAAATCGAGTTGCACGACGAATACCGGCACCGTCGTATCGTCCGACGATCCGCCGACCGGCTCGGGCCAGACCGATAACCCGGGCGGACTGTATCAGCTCGGCGTGCAGACGAGCCAGGCGATGTCAGGTACCTGCTACGACAAGACCGCGGCGACTGTCGACCACTTGCCCGCGAATTACAACGCGCATGCAGCGTCCGAGCCGAGCGTGACATTCCCGATTGTCACGAACTCGCCGCGCGTCGTTACACAGGCGATGAATGGCGCGAGCTACAAGGTGCGTTACCAGAACATCAATCGCGCATCGCGCAACCTGCTCGAAGCGATGGCCGCGCAGGCGCGTTCGGAAGGTATCTATGTGTTCGCGCTCGGCTACGGATCGCTGCTGACGGTGGGCAAAGGCGCGGACGGCGAGAAGGGCGAGGACATCCTCAAATGCATCGCGAATGTCGCGGATGGCCCGTCGCGCTGCTACAACCCGAAGCAGCCGGTTGGCGTTTATTGTTATGCGGCGACCGCGAATGACATCAAGCCGTGTTATTCGCAACTGGCGTCACAGATTCTGCGTATCTCGAAGTAGACGGTGGCCGCCGTGCCTGACGAAAACAGCGACAGCCCGAAGGAGGAAAGAACGATGCAAATGATCGATGAAACGGTGCGCTTCACTACGTCGCTGGCGGAAGATTCGCTGAACCCGGCGCACGCGCGGTTCACACGCCGCCATGGCGGCGCGCCGTGGATCGCGCTGCTGAAAGGATGCGCGTACACGGCTGCCGCCGTCGCGATTCTGTTCTTCACCTATCAGTTCTTCTCGCGCTGACACTGACATCAACGCCGACGCGGGCGCCGGCGCGATGCGGCCACCCGCCTCGCCGCGCGCCGTGCCGCTGCGCGTGACACGAAGGTACGCTATCGTGTGAGACCGCCCACCGGTTCTGCCGTGCCGCGTCCGGCTGCAACCCCGGCGGGCTTCGTTTCGTCAACGGAGAAGCACGATGGCAGAGCATGCAGAGGGGGGCGGTGCGCACACGCCGCACGCACAGGCGAAACAGCCGTCATCCGGCAGCGGGCTGCGCGGCGACATCCGGGGACAGGTCGTGCTGGTGCTGCAAGGCGGCGGTGCGCTGGGCGCCTACCAGGCCGGCGTGTTTCACGCGTTGCATGACGCGGGCATCGAGCCCGACTGGGTCATCGGCACGTCAATCGGTGCGATCAATGGCGCGATTATTGCCGGCAATCCGCCGGAAAAACGGCTCGTGCGACTGCGTGAATTCTGGAACCGCGTCACATGGAACGACGGCTGCATGACCGCGATGAACGCGCTGGCGCCGCTTATGTGCGGCTTGCCCGCGAGCTTTATCGAATGGCTGCGCGATGCGTCGATCGTCACGCACGGCATCCCGTCATTCTTCACACCGCGCGCCGATGCATGGTTCGGCCTCTATGGCGCGGTCGGCCCCGAGCGCGCCGCGTTCTATCACACCGAGCCGCTGCGCGAAACGCTCGCGTCGCTGGTCGATTTCGATTGCCTGAACGCGCGGCAGATGCGCCTGACGGTCGGCACGGTCGGCGTGAGCAGCGGGCATATGCATTACTTCACGAATCGCGACGCGCCGCTCGCGGTCGATCATGTGATGGCGTCCGCCGCGTTTCCGCCGGGTTTTCCATCGGTGCGCATCGGCGGCGAAGCGTTCTGGGATGGCGGCATCTATTCGAATACGCCGCTCGAAGCGGTGCTCGACGACCGGCCGCGCCGCGATTCGGTGATCTTCACCGTGCAGTTGTGGCCCGTGCATGGGCCGGAACCGCTGTCGATTCGCGAAGCGATGACACGTCAGCGCGACATCCAGTATTCGAGCCGCGCGGAAAGTCATCTCGAACGACAGAAGCAGATTCACAACCTGCGTCACGTGATTCGCGAACTGGGCAAGCACATGACGACAGAGCAGCGCGATAGCGATGCGGTGAAGCAGTTGCTCGACTGGGGCTGCGGCACCACGATGCAGGTGATCGAACTGGATGCGCCGCGTTCGTGTGGCCATGACCTGCACAAGGACATCGACTTTTCGGCGATCGGCATCGAACGGCGCTGGACGGCCGGCTACGACGATACGCGCAGGATGATCGCGCGTGCGCCGTGGTGCGTCGAACTCGATCCGATGGAAGGGATCGCGGTGCATCGTTCCGATCCGGCCGCGGTGTGACGCAATGCGCAATGTATGTCTGTGTTCCGCGTCGTGGTCGGCGCAGGGTTAGACGTGCGTAGCGCGCGGATATTGCATGGGCGTACTGTGGTTTTCGTAGCATGACAGGTATCGATGCGCACGCGTCTTTACCGGCGAGGAACCGCAGCATGGTCTTACCGAGAGTACCCATCTCTTCGAGGGGTCGTCCGCCGGAGGTGCACGACGAGCGGCCGCCGCGACCAGGAGCCGATGCGGCCGATCGAACACAGCAACGCGTCGCACCCACGTCGCGCGAAAACGCGAACGCTCCGCTACCAGCGCGCGGGCGTGCTCCTGCGGCACCGGGCGCCGCCGTTTCAGCGGACGCGTCGGCATGGCCGCGTGCCTACGCACTCACGGGGCAACCGCGCGAATACGTGTCGACCGATGAGCATGGTGTGTTCGTCGCATCGGATAGCGGACAGAAGATCGTCTTCCATCAGGATCAGGCCTTTATGGTCTGGCACGATCCGGATAGTGGGAACTGGTGGCTTGTGAAGCCACGCGGTGACACGAAGACCGGCCCACGTATTTCGCGCAACGCCGCGGGTGAATGGCAGATCGATAACGATGCGCGGCGGCGACCCGCTGGAAGCAATGCCGACGCGATAGTGCAACCGGCGAGTGCCGCGGACGCATCGAATACGACACTTACACCGGCAGACCGGCTTGCGGAATATATGCTGCAATTCCCCGGCTACCGTGCCGACGAGGTAGCCAATGCGCTTGGCGTGACCCGCGAGCAGACCGCCGGAATCCAGTCGACCGTGCAGGCCGCGATACACGCGTGGTATGAAGTCAAGCAGGCCACACTGCAAATCCGACCCACTGTGATCGTAGATCCGCTCAGCGCGAACGAGCGGCAGTACGTACGGAAATGGAGCCCCACGCTGTCATCCGCCAGCCTCGCGAAGATCATGCGAGCGCCAGTCGAAACCATCGACGCATTCCTTGGCGCCAGCGCACGGGCAGTGCATCCACTACCGCTCGCTGCTCCCACAAAGCGCGCGAACACTAATCGTGCGGCTTCAGAATGGCACAACACGATCAAGGCCGATATCGCCGATGGACTCTACACTTCGCGCATGCCGGTCAGCGTCAGGGATGCGGGGGCGGCGTTTATGAGGCAGTGGCGAGACAGGCTCTCAAAGAGCAATGTCGCGACCATCATGACGTTGCCTGACGCGGCGCTCGCGAGGCACCTACGGCTAGCGGGTCAGGCGCGAACGGGCCGGCCGCCGCCGCGTCGATCGACGCAATTGCTTGCCGGGTTGCCGGCGCCTGCGCACCAGGACTTATCGGGTGCCGGTCGCCAAGCGGAGCCGCAAGCCGGGCCGTCGGGCCATCAAGGGCCGATGACGGGCACGCAACAAAGGCAAGTGATGGAATTGAGCAGCCGGGGCGCGTCGCCGGCCACGATCGCCATGTATATCGGCAAGCCACGCGTGATGGTCGAAGCGTTTCTGCTGGAGCGGCCCGGCTAACAAGACCCCATGCTGCGGAAAGACGCGTGAAATATCGCTCTGGTATCCGGCGCGTGACCGGGATGAAGCGCGAGCGAACACGCATTTTTGCGCGGCCAGTACCGCGCGATGCTGCGCTTTTCAACGTATCGCAATGACCCGATCTCCGGCTGCACCCGGAAGTAAGGAGAACACTGTGCCCTTCCGAACCACGCATTCCTCTCCGCCTGCCTCGCCACAGGGGTTCGACATTGCGCAGGCTCCCGTCGAGCGGGCGGTGGCGCATGCCGAAACCGCACAACGTGCTCAGCACGAGGAGGCCGGCGCGGGCACATCGGGTGGCACGGGTCTGCCTGCCGGGCGGACCAGCGTGCGACCGACAGCCACCGTGCTTGCCGCATCTACGGCATCGCGGCCGCCGGCGTGGCCGGAAATCTACGCGTTACCGCAGGTGCCGGGTGAATACATGTCGACCGAAACCCGCGGCGTATTCAGAGAATTAGCCGGGTCGCAAACGTTTATTTTGCATGACGACAAAGCGTATGGCGTCGCGCCGGATCAGCAAAGCGGGGGCGTGCGCCTTGCCGCGCCGACGGATCCGTCCCGCCTTGGCAGCATCGTGACGCGTAGCGCAAGCGGCGAATGGAACGCAAGCGGCCACACCGAGTCGCCAGCACGACCGGACAACACGCAGGCGGGTCCATCGACTCGAAGCGAAGCGTACGCATCGACCCGTGGGTCCCGCGTGGCCCGATTACCTGGTGTGAGGATGGCGCCGGCAACGGTGGAACGCGTCGTTCGAACGCTCGCCGACAATCCGTCGATGTCTTACTACGCGGTTTCCAAAAGCTCGGGCGTCAACGAGCACACGGTGGAGCGATTCGCCGTAGCGCATGGCCTCGAGCGCCGTGCGCCCCGGACTTCACGCGAGAGCACGTCGACCGGAAAGGAGCAGCGGATCGTGCAAATGCTCACCGAGCATCGGTCGATGTCTTACTACTCGGTGGCGGTACGCTGCAACGTCGCCCACGCTACGGTCCGTCGAGTGGCCTTGGCGCATCACCTCCAGCGCGATGTGCGCCCGCAGTTGAACACCACGCGCATTCACCTCTTCGACGATTTCGTGCATTTACCGGCAGCAACCGTGTCGGATCTCGCGAAAAGACACGGGTTGAGTGCCACGCGGGTGAGAACGATTCGCTCCGAATTCCAGCGCGTCAGGCAGGATTGGGACGCGGTTCGCGTTGCAGAACGAGTGCAAGGCGGTGCCGAACCTCATGCGCCGCTGTCGGAGGCCGCGAGATCGTTCGTCCGGAATTGGGGCCGCTTGATATCCTCGGGCAACCTGTCGACGATCATGGACAGACCGCAAGCGGAGATCGACGCGTACATGCATTCGGACGAATACGGGCAAGCGGTACCTGCTCCCGCCACGGCGCGGTGGACCGCACCGTCCGCGGCGTCACAACCCGACCAGCAGGCCACCGCGCAGCCGGACGATGCATCGCATCAGGGACCGTCGGCGCGGCCGCTGCCATTGACCGAGTGGCAACAGGCGGAGATTCGCCGATGGGGCGGTGAGGGCATGTTGCCCGATAGCCTGGCGTTGTATCTGGAGGTGCCTGAAGAGCAGATACGGGCCTACATGGGGACAGGCGAATATCTGAACCACGTGCGGAGCGTGCCGCGCACGGAGTCTCCCGATGCAGGATGAATCGTGCGAAACGGGAGCCGCTTCGTATGATGCGCGCGCCGTCGTTATCGCCGCAGCGATGTCTTCTGCCTCGCACCGAGCGCCGAGCGTAGCAGCCCCTCCACGCTTGCGAGTAGCGTCTCGCGCGGGACCGGTTTGTGCAGCGTGCATTCGCACAGCACATTCGGAGGGATATCCGGCGACGCGCTCCACAGAATCACCGGCACATCGTCGAGCGACGGGTCGGCCTTGATCGCGAGGCAGACTTCGATACCGTTCATGTCCGGCATCATCAGATCGGTAATCACAAGGGCCGGATGCAGGCGATGCGCGAGTTCGATGCCTTCGCGCGGCTCCATCGAGGTGACCACGTGAAATCCTTCCAGTTCGAGTAGAAGGGCCCACGCGGCAAGCAAATCCTGTTCGTCATCGATGAGCAGAATAGTGGGAAGGCGGGTGTCCGAAAGTGCAGTGGCATCCATCATCGGTCTACTATCGAGTGCATCGCGCGATGCGGCGATTCGAAGGGCGAAAATATCGGTGTTGCACGCACGACGCGTGCCATCGGTTCGCGCCGGCTTGGCCGTGCGCTCGCACGGGCTCGCGCTCACGCTTGCTGCAGGGGCTTGTGCGGCAGTTGCATGACGCTCGCGTGAAATGCGTGGCTACGTCGGATGGATGGCATATGCCATACCTGACGCACGCGAACCGCTGAAATGCGTACGGCAGGCGCGCAAAATCTATCTTTCTTTGTAAGTCCGGGTAACAACGATGAGTGGCAAAGATTGACTGTCCGAATGCGCTCAAAGCGTCCGCTGGCGAGGTCTTTTTCATCCGTTCGCGTCCGTCGTTTGCGAAACGCTGCGTGCCTGCAGCGATGCGGGATCAATGGCGGGCATGCGGCTTGCTGCGCACGCCCGGTCCGGCGCGCCACTGTCGCGCGCGTACTTCAACCGCATTTCGCTTACGAAGGCTTTCCATGCCATACGACCGACGCATTTCCGAAGGCCTCCCGTTTCCGCTCGGCGCCACATGGGATGGCAAGGGCGTGAACTTCGCGCTCTTTTCCGCCCACGCGACCAAAGTGGAACTGTGTCTGTTCGACACGCGGGGAAAGCGCGAAGTCGAGCGCATCGAATTGCCCGAATACACCGATGAAGTGTGGCACGTGCATGTCGCCGATTTGCCCGCGGGCACTGTCTACGGTTATCGCGTGCATGGACCTTACGAGCCCGAAGCGGGGCACCGCTTCAATCCGAACAAACTGCTACTCGATCCGTATGCGAAGGCGCACGTCGGATCGTTGCGCTGGCATCCATCGCTGTTCGGTTACACGCTCAACGCGAAGGGGGATAACCCCGATCTCACGTTCGACAAGCGCGACAGCGCGGCCTACATGCCGAAGTGCCAGGTCGTCGATCAGACTTTCAACTGGGCACACCCGGCGCGCATTCGCGTGCCGTGGGACCGTACGATCGTCTATGAGACGCACGTGCGTGGCTATACGAAACAGCATCCGGGCGTGCCGGTGAAAATGCGCGGCACGTTCGACGGCTTCGCGCAGAAGGCGGTGATCGATCATATCCGGCGCCTCGGCGTGACGACGATCGAACTGATGCCGATCCACGCGTTCGTCAATGACAGCTACCTGCTCGACAAAGGCCTGACGAACTACTGGGGCTACAGCACGATCGGCTTTTTCGCGGCCGATCCGCGTTACTTCGCGCGCGGTCCGGGCATGGTCGCCGAGTTCAAGGAAATGGTGGACCGGCTGCACGACGTCGGGCTCGAAGTGATTCTCGACGTCGTGTACAACCATACCGCCGAAGGCAACGAACGCGGACCGACGCTGTCGTTTCGCGGCATCGACAACGCGTCGTACTACCGCCTGATGCCGGAGCAGAACCGCTACTACATCAACGACACGGGCACAGGCAATACGCTGAACCTCGCGCATCCGCGCGTGCTGCAAATGGTGACCGACAGCTTGCGCTACTGGATGACCGAGATGAACGTCGACGGCTTCCGTTTCGATCTGGCGACCATTCTGGGCCGCGAACCGTACGGCTTTGACGAAGGCGGCGGCTTCCTCGACAGTTGCCGGCAAGACCCGGTGCTCGCGAGTGCGAAGCTGATTGCCGAGCCGTGGGATCTGGGCCCCGGCGGCTATCAGGTCGGCGGCTTCCCGCCGGGCTGGGCCGAATGGAACGACCGCTTCCGCGATACCGTGCGCGCGTTCTGGAAGGGCGACGAGGGTTGTGCGGCACACCTCGCGGCGCGGCTGACTGCATCGGGCGATTTCTTCAACCGGCGCGGCAGGCGGCCATGGGCAAGCGTCAACTTCGTCACCGCGCACGACGGCTTCACGCTGCAAGACCTGGTCTCGTATAACGAGCGTCACAACGAAGCGAACGGCGAGAACAACAACGATGGCCACGGCGATAACCGTTCGTGGAACTGCGGCGTCGAAGGACCGACCGACGACGCCGAAGTGATCGCGCTGCGCGAACGGCAAAAGCGCAACATGCTGGCCACTCTACTGTTCTCGCAAGGCACGCCGATGATGCTCGCCGGCGACGAGTTCGGCCGCACGCAGCAGGGCAACAACAATGCGTATTGCCAGGACAACGAGATCAGTTGGGTCGACTGGGAGAGCATCGACGAACGCGGTCACGCGCTGATCGCATTCGTGCGCAAGCTGACCGCGCTGCGTCACGCGTTGCCGGTGCTGCGGCGCGGTCGCTTTCTGACCGGCGAGACGCGGGTATTGAAGCTGAATGGTGAAGCCGACGAAGAGCTCGAAGTGAAGGACGTGAAATGGCTGAGCCCCGCTGGCGTCGAACTGACTAGCGAGCAGTGGAGCGATCCGGCGATGCGCTGTTTCGGGCTGGTGATCGACGGTCGCGCGCAGGCGAGCGGTATTCGCCGGCCAGCCTCGGATGCGACGCTGCTGGTGGTCGTCAACGCGTATCACGACGTGGTCGAGTTCAAGCTGCCCGAAGTGCCGGGCAGCGACGAATGGAGCTGCCTGATCGACACGAATGCACCCGAGCGCGACGAGTTGCCTGAGTTCGGCTCGGGCGATGTTTATCAGGTGACGGGTCGTTCACTGCTGCTGTTCGCGCTGCATGCGCAGGGCGACACGCAGCATGTGTTCGACCGGCTCGAAGAGCGGCTGACCGGGTAGGCGCGTCACGCGCGGCGCGCGGCGTCCTCGAGCACGGGTTGAGTTTGCGAGGCCGCGGTGGCGGTCCATGCGCTGCTTTGCGCCGCTGCCGCCGATGTGGAGCGCAGCGCGGAACGTCGCTGTGCGACGACTTCGACGCCTTGCCCCGCATTTGCCGCTGGTTGCGCGGCTTGCATCGCTTGCACCGCTTCGCCCGTTTCGGGCACGCGGCGCCGTGCCGGCCGGGCATCCGTGAGCTCCGCATAAAGCTGCAGATAACGGGCGGCCGGCTGCGCCCAGCCCGACTTCGTCTGCATCGCATTGCGTTGCAGTGCATGCCACGAAGACGGTCGCATGAACGCCTCGAGCGCACGCTCCAACGCCGCGATCACGTCGCCCGTGGTTTCGCCGTCGAACAGAAAGCCGGTCGCACCGTCTTCCGGCAAGCCGAGTTCAGGCGAACGCGCCGGCGCGTAGTCGACGATCGTATCGGCGAGGCCGCCAACCCGCGACGCGATCGGTATCGTGCCATAGCGCATCGCATACATCTGCGTGAGCCCGCAGGGCTCGAAACGGCTGCCATGCAGCAACATGTCCGCGCCAGCATGCAGCTTGTGCGCGCTCGCTTCGTCGTAACCGATCTGCACGCCGACTCGCTGCGGCCACACCGCGGCCAGTGCGCGGGCCGCCTGCTCGAGATGCAGGTCGCCCTTGCCGAGCATCGCGACCTGCAGCCGCGGATGCCGCGCAAGCATCATCGGCAGCGCCGCGGCGACTACGTCCGCGAGCTTCTGCGTGGTGAGACGGCTGCCGATCGCGACAAGCGGCGCAAACGGATCGACTGTGAGGCCGAAGCGCTGCTGCAGATCGCGCTTGCAGGCCTGCTTGCCGCGCACATCGAAGGCCGAGTAGCCGCGTGCGAGGTGCGGGTCGGTTGCCGGGTCCCAGGAATGCTCGTCAATGCCGTTCGTAATGCCGGACAGCTTGTGCGAGCACGCTTGCAGCACGCCTTCCATCCGGTGTCCGAAGCGCGGCGTGAGAATTTCGCGCGCATAGGTTTCGCTGACGGTCGTCACGCGGTCTGCATGCACAATGCCGGCCTTCATCGGGCTCAATGCGTTGTAGAACTCGATGCTGCGCTCGTCCGTGAGTGCCGGTGCGAGCAACTCGTCGGGCACGCCAAGCCAGCTGCCGAGCGCGAGCGGGCAATTGCCCTGGAACGCGAGATTATGAATCGTGAACACGCTTTTCGCGGGCACGCCTGCGAGCTTCATCATCAGCGGCGTCAGCGCGGCGTGCCAGTCGTGCGCATGTACGATGTCGGGCCGTTTGATGCCGCGCACGCCGCGGGCGATGCGAGCCGCCGCCGCGGCAAGCGACGCGAAGCGAACCGTGTTGTCGAGGTAATCGCGGCCGTGTGCGTCCGTATACAAATGCTCGCGCCGGAACAGATGGTCCATCTGCAACAGCAGCACAGGCACGCCGGAATCGGGTAATTGCGCACGCAACAATCGCGCGTCGCCGCCCGGCAAGCCGCCGATCCGGCACACAGGCGTTACGTCCGCCGCCCGCTCGAGCGCGCACGGGTACGCGGGCAGCAGGATCGAGACGTCGACACCCGCATCGCGCAAGGCGGCCGCATAGCCGCTCACCATATCGCCGAGCCCGCCGGATTTGGCGAGTGGCATCGCCTCCGAGGCGACGAGAAGAACGTTCAACGTCAAGATTGACTCCGCGCGAAAGAGTAGGGCTGGGTGATAAGTGAACTGAAACGTGAACTGAAGCGGCGGTGGCGGTTTACACCAGCCGGTGATGCGATGCTTCGGATGTCTTACGGCAGTCTGCTGCGCGGGCCGAGGCTAGCGCGTGGCGCTACAACGCAAGTGACGTGCCACCTGATGTCGCTTGCGCAGCCGCATACTGGCGGCCAGTAGTGCGCGCGGTACGCGCCGCACGCACGACGATCGCGCATCGGCGCGTACGGTTTCGCGCTGTTTCGGGGAGCCGCAATGGGACGGATGCTTTGTGCTGCCCGGCGCCAACCACTGCCGGCTACTGTCAACTGCCGCTAACCGCCTCTGCGATCGCCCCGGCCTTCGTGTAACTTTCGCTGAACGCGCGGCGCCTTTTACACAGACAATTGCGCCGCGGCATCAGCATAGCTGCTGAAGGTTCCAATCAGATGTCGAGTCTCGTTACCTTGGTGCCTTCGAGCGATATGCCGGCCATCAGGCCCGCGTTGGTCAGCACGAATGCCTGCACTGGCGCGGTCGCGGTCGATGAATCGATATTGCCGTTCGCGCCGATCTTCACGAGTGCAACCGTTGCGTCGCCGCCCACCGCCCATCCGTCGCGGCTGCGGAATTCGTCGAGCGACTGTTGCGTCATGAAGCAGAAGATGATCGCTTTCGACTGGGCGCCGGCTTGCAGGCCGAACGAGCCCGCTGCCGTGCTGTAGTAGCCGACCGTGCGGCCGCCGACGCGCAATGAACCGGTGCCGTACTGGCCGCCGACCACGAAGCCGGCCTGCACGACCGACGGGAACACGAGCACGCCGCGCGCTTTCGCGACGAGTTCGCGTGAACCATTGACCGTCGAATAGAGACGCGACAGCGTCGCGTCGACGTCGTGATCGATCGAGCGCCGCTTGTCCGCATTGCCTGCGGTGCTCGATGCCGCACTCGGCGATGTTGTCGTGCAACCGGCCATCGCGAAGCCGCCGGCGGCAAGAACGGCGCTGCTCGTCAGAATGAATTTTCTTCTTTGCATCGTGCTTCTCCTGTAAGCGTGACGCGCGTGGATGCGCAATGAATGCACCGGTACCGTTAGCACGCTGTGTGCCCGATTGCTTGCGTTCGCACTCGCTTCAATGCTTACCCTCATTCGCATCCGTCCTCCCATCTGCGGACATCGACACCGCTTTCTTCAGTAATGCCAGCAGCCGTTGCGGCGTGAGCGGCTTTGCGCAATGCGCATCGAACCCGGCTTCACGGGCCCGCTCGCGATCGCGCTGCGACGCGTAACCCGTGCACGCGATCAACAGCATGTGCGACGTCGACAGTGTCGCACGCAGCCGGCGCGCCAGTTCGAGACCGTCGAGGCCCGGCATCGCTATGTCGAGTACCACCGCGAACGGCTGCCATTGCGCGGCAATTGAGCAAACGTCGAATGCTTCGTGCATCGCACGGCATTCGAAGCCGTTCGCGCTGAGCAGCAATTGCAGCGCGTCGGCCGCTTCCGCGTAGTCGTCGACGACCAGCACGCGGCGATGGTCGGCAAGCGCTTTGCCAATCGGCCGCCATTGCAACTCGTCGTCGCTCTCGAGCAGGTTAGTGCGAGCGCTCATCCGTGTCTCCCCGGTCTGACTTGTTGCTTGCGGAAATGCACGATCAAGCAAACCCTGGACCCGGCCCGGATATTACGTTCTCGAAACGTGCACAGAATATCCGTGAAACAGTTTCACAATTTATTCTTGATTTATATGGATAGTTGATTCCCGAAACGACCCGCGTTTTATTCGGGCGCTGCGAATCACTGGCTTAACAACGAACCATGCGTCGGCGTCCGGTGAATCCGCCGATGCTGCGGCTGATGCCGCAGCAAAAAAGAATGATTAAAACGGGTTTGAAAAACCCATCCAGATTTAAAAAAATGTAGTGCCGCCAGGCGAGGAAATATTCAAATTGCTTTCCGTGAATGCGGCTTTGACGGAACGCCATTTTCAACCTGTCTGTTCGGCAAGCCGGGGCGGCAACGGCGCCGCGTTTGTCGCCGCGTGCATGCAATGCTCGACGAGATCCGCGAAGCTGTTCACATTCACGGTGCCGGTTGGGGTGCCTTCACCTTCGCGCTCGGACAACCCGCCGATACCCACCACCAGCGATGCGCCGGGCGCGCGCTCGCGAATGCGCCGCACCAGATTGCGCAGATACGGTGACGCCTCGGATGCGTCAAGCGTCACGATGCAGAGAATCGGCGCGTTTTCGATGCCGGCTGAATCGATGCTGCCTTTTCGGAGCTGCGCGTATTGAGCGGCGGACACGGGCAGGCCGCGGCGGCTGAGCAATTGCGCGGCGATTGCGCTGGCGACATCGTCGAACGCGCCGCGTCCCGCAATGCATACGACACGCATGCCGGGCAGCAACGGCGCGTCCTGTTGTGCCACCACTTCGTGCACCGCCGGCGCCTCGCCTCCGGGCTGCGGCGGTTGCAGCGATGGCTGCGAAGCTGGCGGAACCTCTGGCGTTTGCTCGAGGTTCTCGACGATATCGAGCAGGGTTTCGTTCATCCGCGCAAGCTGATCGGGCGCGAACACGCCGCGCAGCGCATCGTTGCGCGCGAGGCGCAGACCTTCGCGCGCAACGTCGTCGTAGTACTGGACGAGCGGCATTTCCTTGAGCAAACGGTCAGCCTGTGCAACCGCTTCGAGCGGATCGTCGGCGAGCAGGCGCTGGTAGAGGTTCTGCGCCGGCGTCAGAGCGGGTTGATCGCCTAGCAGTACCGTCAGGAATTTAAGGCGCTCCGCATAGCGGCCGAGCGTGACCAGACATAGCGTCAACGGTGTCGATAGCACGAGGCCCACCGGTCCCCACAGCCAGCTCCAGAAGATCGCGGCGACCACCACCGCGAGCGGCGACAGCCCCGAGCTATGTCCGTACAGCAGCGGCTCGACCACTTGCCCCGCGACGACATCGACGACGACAAACAGAATGATCGTCGCCACGGCCATCGACCACTGCGGCTGGATGGCCGCCGCGAGAATCACCGCGAGCAGCGCGGCGATCCACGTGCCGATGTAGGGCACGAATCGCAGCAACGCGGTCAATACGCCAAACATCAGCGCGCCGGGTACGCCGATAATCGCGAGGCCGATCGCAATCAGCGATCCCGCGCCGACGTTGACGCCCAGTTGCGCGACGAAGTAACGCGACAGACGGTTGGCCGCATCGTTGATCGCGGTGGTCGTGCGGTGCAGGTCGCGCGAGCCGAACAGGCGAATCAGCCGGTCGCGCAAGTCCTCGCGTTGCAGCAGGATGAAGATCGTCACGACCAGCACGATCAGCATCGTCTCGATCGGACCGACCACCGGCGAAAACACCCGCTGCGCAAGTTGCAGCGGTGAAGGCATCGGTTCGTGCACTTCGACCGGCAAGGGTGTATTGGCTGACGGCTTTGTCGTGCGGCCGGCCTCATGCGGCGGATTCGGCGGACGCTCGGGCGTGACGCGCGCGAGCGCGCCGGCGGCGCGCGCAAGCAATGCATCGGCGCGACCGACGGTTTTTTCCTGCACCGTCTCAATCTTCAACTCGATCGCTTCCTGGTATTGCGGCAGCGCGTTGGCCAGTTGCGCGATCTGCGCGGCGATCAGCGTGCCGATGCCCATCAGCGTGATCAACGCGACCAGCACCGCGACGAAAATCGACGGTAGTTGTCCGAAGCGCAGCCGCCTCAATACGCTGACGAGCGGAGCGAGCAGGAAGCTCAGCAGCACCGCGAGCGTAATCGGCATCAGCACTTCGCGGCCGAAGTAGAGACCGCACACCACGACGACCGCGGTAATCGTCGATGTGAGGCCGAGCAGGCCGGGCACGCCCGGCGGGTATACGCGGTTCGACGGTCGTTGCGGCGTCAGCGGCAGTTTCATGATCGTTTAGGTGTGGCGCAGGCGGCTTCGCTTGGCATCGTTCGCCAGGCCGCTTCGTCTGGAGCGGCCCCGACGATCAAGCAAGACATGCGCCTGGCACGTATTGAACGTAACGAGCGCACGCGCCATTCGAGCGCCTGTGCTCAGTCTACGCCGGCTGCGACAGCACGCATCGAAAGCCGATTCGCGATGCATCAAAGCGAAGCGGCCACTGCAAATTTACGCATGATGTCTCGCTTGTGCGCACGACCGGTTTTTGTCGGACGGATTGCTCGCGCGAGTAAGCAGCTGCTAAAGAATGCCTCGCGACCTGCCGATATGCCGGCATCTTCATTCTTACAGGTGATCGACGATGATCGTGCGAGGCATTGCTGACGTAACAACGAACCATCCGGCGAATAGCGCGAGTTCGAATGCGGCGCAGGGAACGTCCGCGAATCAGGATGCAGGCAGCGGCAAGGGCAGCACGTCCGCGAACGAGTCATCCGGCTCGCAGACGGCGACGTCGGGTACGTCATCGACTTCGTCTACTTCGTCGGCATCCGGTTCCAGCAACACGAAGGCGGGCGGCGGCAGCAACGCAGCGGGCGGTTCCGGATCGACGAACCCGGCGGTCCAGGAGCTTCAGCAATTGATCGCGCGCCTGCAGGCGGAATTAAAAGCGGTGGAGTCGCAAATCAAGGCGCTCTCGCACCAGACCGGGCCCGGTGGCATGCCTAACCCTGCTATCAACTCACTGCAGGGTGAGGCGACCACAATACAAGGCGCAATCGGAGCCGCGACCGCGGAACTCGCCGGATTGCTGGCCGCGCAGGGGCAAACCTCTGGAGCGCTAATCAACGATCAGGCGTAGGCGCATGGCGATGTGTCAGCGTGTTGTTACCGCTTCGCTGGACTGATGCTCGCGCCCCCCTGTGAACCGTACCGCGACAACGAACGCCGCAGCGGACACAAGCGACACGAGCAATACGGTCCATTCGACCGGAACATAGTTGTGCCCGATCGACCAGATCGCGGCGGCCGAAATTGGCGCGATGCCTTTCGCGATATTCGAAGGCATCGAAAGCAGGCCACTTACCGCACCGTATCCTTCGGTCCACATCACGTCCTGCACGATGGTCCCGCGCAGGATGGTCATCATGCCGTTGGCGCCGCCGTATACGGTCGCGAACAGCATCAGCAGCGCGGACGATTGGCCCGCGAGCATCAGAATCACAACCGAGGCCGGAAACGCGGTCGTAATCACGATGCCCATCGTCGATGGCCGCACGTTGCGACCGATCGTGAACCACAGCACGCGGGCAAGCACCTGGGCGGGGCCGATCACCGCCATGGTCGCGACGACCACGGTCGTCGACACGTTGCGTTCCGTCATCAGCGGCACGAGATGAAACGTCAGCGCCGCGAAGGTCGAATAGTAGGCGGTAAAGCAAACGGCCAGCGCCCAGAAGGTCGGCGTGCGCAATGCCCGTTGCGTGGCGGCCGCGTGGATTCGCCGGTTTGCGGCTGGATGGCCGGCATGGCCGGTGCGGGGTCCATCGCGTCCGAGCGCGAACGCATTGAACGGCAGGCAGACCACAAGATTGATCGCCGCGAGCGCGAGCAAAGCGTCGCGCCAGCCGAACGCGTGCACGAGGCTCTGCGTTAGCGGAATAAACACGGTGCTCGCGAAGCCGCCGGCCAGTGTGATCAGCGTAATTTTCTTGCGGAAGCTGTCGGGGAAGCGGCGCGTGATGATCGCGAATAACGGATCGTACAGGGTCGCCGCCATCGCGATGCCGAGTCCGATCCACACGATAAACAGCGTGACGAGGCTGTGCGCCTGCGACCAGAGCGCGAGCATCGCCGTCGCGAGCAAGGAACCGCAGACCATCACCTGCCGGCCGTGACCGTGATCGATCCAGACGCCGACCGGCCAGGCGGCCAGCCCCGATACAAGCAGACCGACTGACAGCGCCGCGTTTGTCGCGGTGCGGCTCCATCCCATCGAGCTTTCCATCGGCACGACGAACAACGAAAACGCGTAATAGATGGCACCCCATGCGACGAGTTGCGCGGCCGCGAGTGCCCACAGCGCAGTGTTGCTGCTAGCTGGTTCTTTTGTCATCGCTTCATATGCGCGGCGTTCGGCTGGTTTCGTACCATCGTTGCGAACGATTTACGATACCGACGACCAATAACATGACAGGCACTTCGATCAGTACGCCGACGACCGTGGCGAGTGCCGCGCCCGAATGAAAACCGAACAGACTGATCGCGGTGGCGACGGCCAGTTCGAAAAAGTTGCTTGCGCCGATCAGGCTCGACGGGCCGGCGACGCAATGCGCGACGCCGAGTTTTCGGTTAAGACCATACGCCAGCCCCGAATTGACCAACACCTGGACGAGGATCGGGACGGCCAGCATCGCGATCACAAGCGGCTCCCTGACAATTGCCTGGCCCTGAAACGCAAACAGCAGTACGAGTGTCGCGAGCAGTGCGCAGATCGAATAGGGCGCCGCGCGCGCGACGACTCGCCGGAAATGCGCATCGCCGTGCCGCAGCAAGCGCCACCTCGCGACTTGCGCGATCGCGACCGGCACGACAATGTACAGCACGACCGACAGGATCAGCGTGTCCCACGGCACCGTAATGGCCGACAGGCCAAGCAGCAGCGCGACCAACGGCGCAAACGCAACGACCATGATCGAGTCGTTCAGCGCGACTTGCGACAGCGTGAAATAGGGGTCGCCGTTGCAGAGTTGCGACCACACGAACACCATCGCCGTGCAAGGCGCTGCAGCCAGCAGAATCAGACCGGCGACATAGCTGTCGAGCTGATCGGCCGGAAGCCACCGAGCGAACACGTGGCGGATGAAGATCCAGCCGAGCATCGCCATTGAAAATGGCTTGACCAGCCAGTTGACGAACAGCGTGACGCCGATGCCGCGCCATTGGTTTCTGACCTGCGCCATCGCCGAAAAGTCGATCTTGATCAGCATCGGCACGATCATCACCCAGATCAACACGCCAACCGGCAGGTTCACGTGCGCGAACTCCATCCGGCCGATTGCCTGGAAGAACTGCGGAAGCGCCTGCCCGACGCCGATGCCGATCACGATGCACAATACGACCCAGGCGGTCAGATAGCGCTCGAAAAAGCCGATCGCCGGCCGCGCGACACGCGTTGTGGCGTTAGCCCCGCTCATTCGATTCCTCCGGGGCCCGTGCACCGATCGCGCGCATTTCGTGCTGAATCGTGTTGTGGTCGAGCACGTGCAGCGGCAAGTTCGCGAACTGGCTGACGCGGTTCATGATTTGCCGGAACACCTTGTCGAACACTTTGCGTTTTTCGTCGTCAGTGCCTGCGAATGCAGCGGGGTCCTCGAAGCCCCAATGCGCGGTGATCGGCCGGCCCGGCCAGATCGGGCAGACTTCGCCGGCGGCCTGATCGCAGACGGTGATCACGAAATCCATCGATGGCGCACCGGGCGCCGCGAATTCGTCCCAGCTCTTGCTGCGCAAATGCGATGTGCCGTAGCCGAGCGCTTCGCAACGCTCGAGCGCAAACGGATTGATGGTCCCCGTAGGATGGCTGCCCGCGCTGTATGCGCGGAAGCGGCCTTGGCCGAGCACATTGAACAGCGCTTCGGCCATGATGCTGCGCGCGCTGTTGCCGGTGCAAAGAATCAGGACCGACCACGTGTTGTCGTTCATGTGCGGCCCCGGAAACTCACGGTGGTCTCGACCGGCGTGCAGCATGCGGCCGACGTTGGCGACGGCTCGAGCGACTGCCCATACATCGGCGCGGCTTCGAGCGTGCGGAATGTTTCCCACGCGACGCCTTGCGGGTCGACGGTCCAGGCCTTGTCGGACTTCGCGTAGCAGCATGTCGTGCCGGTCTGCGTTTGCACCGGCAACTGTGCGTCGGCAAAGCGCGCGTTCATTTCCGCGAGTTCCGCTTCGGTCTCGACCTGAATGCCGACATGATCGATGCCCAGCTTCGCGCCGCCGCGCTGCGAGATTGCGAAGTTGACGGCCGGGTCGGTCAGTTCCCACTTGCAGTAGTCGCTCCTGATAACCGTGGGCTCGACATTGCCGAACATCGCGCTGTAAAACCGGATGCTATCGGCCAGATTTTCGACCGATACGTGAAGGTGCATGCGCTTCATGGTGTGTCTCCGCAACAGGAAGGAAGGTCGCCTGCCGCGCAGTTCTCGCCGGCACAGCAGTTTTCCGTGAGAAAAGCGATCAGGCCGGTCATCGCGTCGAAATTGGCTGTGTAGATGACAAAGCGGCCTTCCTGTCGTGGCGTGACCAGGTCCGCATGGGACAGGTCCTTCAGATGAAACGACAGGCTTGAAGGGGCGAGCCCGAGCTGCTGCGCGATTTCGCCGGCGGGCATACCGTCCGGACCGGCGACAACCAGCGCGCGGAAAATGGCGAGCCGCGATTCATGAGCAAGGGCGCCCAATGCGCGTACGACGAGGTTCGTATCCATGCGAGCAGGATACGCGATCCATTTCGATATTTCAAGAATTATCGAAATGGCGTGCACGTGTCGACGCATCGCGCTGCGCGAATCCTTCCCGCGCAGCGCGATGCGTTTGGCCCCGATTTTCGGGCGCGAAGCGTTAGCGTCCGGTCGATCGGCTGACGCTCACTGTGCGGCCTTCAGTCGTGCCACCGCATCCCTCAACGCGGTCCGCAATCCTTCTTCGACGACCGGATGGTAGAACGGCATGTCAAGCATCGCATCGACGGTCAGGTTCATTTGCAGCGCCCACGCGAGCAGATGCGCGATGTGCTCGGCGTCCGGCCCGATCCATTCGGCGCCGACGAAGCGCCGCGTTGCCTTGTCGACGTACACGTGCATCAGTCCGCGGTTGCGCAGCATTACGCGGCTGCGGCCCTGATCTTCGAAGCTCACCTCGCCGGCGACGAAGCTGCCCGCCGCGAGGTCCACATGCCGCGCGCCAACCATCGCGATGCCCGGGTCCGAAAACAGCACTGAGATGGGCGCGCGGCGCACGAGCGGCGCAACGTTCGGGTAGCGCGCGGCGTTGTTGCCGGCCGCGCGGCCTTCGTCGGCAGCTTCGTGCAGCAGCGGCAGCACGCCGTTCGCATCGCCTGCGATAAACACCGGATGGTTGCCCGCTTGCAGCGTCAACGGGTCGTAGACTGGCATCCCGGTTTGATCGAGTTCGAGCGTCGTGTTGCCGAGCGCGAGTTTGTCGATATTCGGCCGGCGTCCCGCGGTGACGAGCACATAGTCGTATGAACCGTCGACCAGCGCGCCGTCGCTCGCGCGATAGCGCAGACGCACGGTGTCGCCGTCGCGCGTCGCTGCTTCGACTTCGGCGCGCGGTTCGAAATGCAACGCATCGCTGACTACCTTCTGCGCGTAGTCGCGAATTGCCGGATCGGTCAACGGACCGACGCGGCCGCGCGCGCCGAGCACCGTCACGTCCACGCCCAGTCGCGCCAGCGCCTGGCCGAGTTCAAGCCCGATCACGCCCGCGCCGACCACCGCGACCTTACGCGGCAGATCGTCCCAGCTGAATACGTCGTCATTGACGATCGCACGATCGCCGAGTGCGCGATACATCGCCGGCACATACGGCGATGAACCGGTTGCGATCACGAAGCTGCGTGCCTGCACGCGGGTGTGGTCGTCGATCTGCAGCAGGTTGTTGTCGATAAACCTTGCATAGCCGACGATCCGGTCAGCGGCCGGTATACCTTCGACGCTGTCGACCACGAAGCCGACAAAGCGGTCCCGCTCGCTTTTCACGCGCGCCATCACTTCGCGGCCGTCCACACGAATTGCGCCGTCGACATGCACGCCGAACGGCGCAGTGCTCGCTGCCGCATGCGCGGCCTCGGCCGCTGCGATCAGCAGCTTCGACGGCATACAGCCGACGCGCGCACAGGTCGTGCCGTAAGGACCGCCTTCGATCAGCAGCGCCGACGCGCCCGCCGCCTTCGCCGCGCGGTACGCCGGCAGACCGGCGCTACCTGCGCCGATCACCGCGACATCGATGTTGATCGTCTTCATCTATTGCTCCAATTCGTTGAATGCATCGCGCGCATGGCCGGCAAGCCGTTGACCCTGCGCTGCGCCGTCGTCCAGTAAAATCGGGCTGCATTGGATGGGATCAATGTACGTCGGTCAGCGCAGCATGCGAATTCGCAACCGGATCAACAAATTGCTCAATCGACTCAGATGGATCTCCTAAGCCGTTTTCTATCGCTGACACCGGTGAACGGGCGCATCGACGAGCGCTGCCATTTCGGTTCGCCATGGGTGGTCGAAGTCGGCGCTGCGGGCGTCCACGAGATTCCGTATCACGTGCTGCTGGCGGGCGAGGCGGTGCTCGAGGACGGTAACGGCCCGCCACGCAGGCTGACGGCCGGCGATGTGATCCTGTTTCCGACCGGTGCCGCGCACCGCATTCACGACGGCAGCGGGGTGGCGCCCGGTCCTGCGGTCAAGCGCCGCAATATCACGCTGACGGTGGTCGAAAACGGCGGCTCGGGGCCGGCTGCGGATCTGTTATGCGGACGCTTTCTGGTCGGCGCGATGCCGGACCGGCTGTTGCGCGATCATTTGCCGGCGCGGCTGGTGGTCAGCACCGGGCGGGTCACGGATCGCGCGTCCCTGGGCAACGGCGCTAGCGCGGCGCTCGACGCGGCGCGCGACGAAGCTGCCGGCGCGACTCGCATCGCGGATGTCGCGAACGATACCGGCGGCCGCGCGGGCCATGCCGACCACGCCGACCATCCGGACGCCGCCAATGCGAACGGCGACGCTCGCTCAAGCACGCAGCAGCCGACCGTGGCCGGTTCGCGGCTCGCGCGCATCGTTGCGCTGATGCGTGAAGAGGCATTCGACGAAAGCCCCGGCAGCGAGTGTTTGATCAACTATCTGTCCGCTGCGCTTTTCGCACTGACGCTGCGCTTTGCGAGCGAAGGCGCGGACGCGCCGCGCGGCCTGCTCGCGCTCGCCGGGCAGCCGCGCCTGCAGCCGGCGCTATCTGCAATGTTCGAAGAGCCCGGTAAACCGTGGACGCTCGATCAGTTCGCTTCGTTATGCCACATGTCCCGCGCGACTTTCGTGCGGCAGTTCCAGGACGCGATCGGCCGTTCCGCCACCGACATGCTGACCGAAGTGCGTTTGACGATCGCGGGCCGCGCGCTGCTGGAAACGTTGGAGTCGGTTGCCGAGATTGGCGCGTCGGTCGGCTATCAGTCCGAGGCCGCGTTCCAGCGCGTTTTCAAACGGCATATCGGCGTGACGCCCGCGCGTTGGCGTGCAACCGGCGGTAACGCTCACGCGAAGTAACCGGCGCGGCACAGCCGCGCAGCCGCACAACGATCCGCGCTTTGTGCCTCGCCTGTTCCAACCGCTTTTTTCTCCGCTGCTACCGCGGCAATTCCCGTTCCTTCCTCGCGTGCGTCGTTCATTCGGCGACCGCTGCCTCCCTGTGCACGCTGCGTTGACTCGCAGTCGGCCCGTTGAGCCGATTGAGCAGTTAGTTGATTCGCGCGGCCATTAACGGACGGCGAGTCAACACTTAAAGTTCACTCACGCCGTCAGATGACGGAAGCCGTACAGAACAAACCCGACTGGTTGCATTTTCAACATTTCATTGTTTCAAGGAGAGACACCATGGCACGCCTTCAATCCCTGTCGATCGGTCAAGCCCCCGCGTCTGCGCAAACGTCGTTGCACGCGGTCGAAAAAGCGATGGGTTTCTTGCCGAACACGTTCAAGATCCTCGCGAACTCGCCGGCGGCGCTCGGCGCGTATCTGCAAGCGCAACAGCAACTGTCGAAGGGCGAACTGAGCGCTGCCGAACGCGAGACAGTCGCGCTTGCGGTGTCGCAAGTCAGCAGCTGTGAATACTGTCTCGCCGCGCACTCGCTGTTCGCCAGCAAGGCGGGCCTGTCGGCCGACGCGATTCGTGCCGCGCGTAATGGCGAAGGCAATGCAATCGCGGTGTTCGCGCGCAAGGTGGCAAGCGAACGCGGACGTCTGAGCGATGCGGATATCGCGGCGGCACGCGAAGCAGGGATCACGGACAGCAAGATCGTCGAGATCGTCGCGGTCGCGGCGCAACTGACTTTCACGAATTTCCTGAACAACCTTGCGCAACCGGAAGTGGACTTCCCGGCAGTCGCAGCCTGAATGCAGTTTCGTTCGTAACCCGATGCAAGCCGTGAGGCGGTGCGTATTCGCGCACCGCGCGCGTGATGCGAAACCCGAATTGAAGGAGAAGACGATGCCTGCCATCACTGTCTACACGAAACCGACCTGTCCGTATTGTCTCGCTGCCAAAGCGCTGCTGAGTCACAAGGGCGCGGTGTTCAGCGAGATCAACGTCGAAGGCGATAGCGCGAAGGTGCTGGAGATGATCGAACGCAGCGGACGCCGGACCGTGCCGCAAATTTTTGTCGGAGACAAGCATGTCGGTGGATTTGACGATTTGCACGCGCTCGACTCGCGAGGCGGTCTGGACGTGCTGCTTGCCGCGACGGTCTGAAGGTCGTAGCGCGGCCGGCGTCATACCGGCCTCATTTGCATAGCGCGCCGGTGCCGTGTCACATGCACGGCGCCGGCGTTTTTGTTCGCGCGGCGGGTGCCGCGTGAGTTCGCTTCGAGCCGCATTCGGCTCCGTCGGATTTCCGCCGTCGCACAACAGACCCGTCGCACAAAAATGTTGCGCGAGCAACGATCGGTGTATCTAACGCGCATCTTACGGGTAACTCCGCATAGTGACGAACAGCTTACGATTTTTATACTGCATACCGGAATGAAGCTTGCATAACGCGACGGTCAACCACACGGGGTACCCCGCTGCACGCCGGGCTTCCAGCCAATTGCGACGGCAGTCGTCCGACTGACGTTGCACCAGAACACAGCATAAAGCTACGGAGACGACGATGAGACTTCGCTTGACAAGCGTTGCGGGCGCGCTCGCGCTTGCAGTATTCAGCACCGCCGGTTATGCCGCCGACCCGATCAAGATCGGCGTCGACGGCCCGTTCACCGGCGGCTCGTCATCGATGGGCGTGAGCATGCGCGACGGCGTGCGGCTCGCGGCGGCGGAGATCAACCAGGCCGGCGGCGTGCTCGGCCGTCAGATCGTGCTGGTCGAGCGCGACGACGAAGCGAAGAACGAGCGCGGCGTGCAGATCGCACAGGAGCTGATCAACAAGGAAAAAGTGGTCGCGGTGGTCGGCTACATCAACACCGGCGTCGCGCTCGCATCGCAGCGCTTCTTCCAGGAAGCGAAGATCCCCGTCTTCAATAACGTCGCGACCGGCAGCGTCGTGACCAAACAGTTCACCGATCAACCGGATAACTACGTATTCCGCAACTCCGCCGCCGACCGTATCCAGGCGCCGATGATCGTCGACGAAGCGGTCACGAAGCGCGGCTACAAGAAGGTCGCGATTCTGGCGGATTCGACCAACTACGGCCAGCTCGGCCGTGAAGATCTCGAGAAGGCGCTTGCGTCGAAGGGCATCAAGCCGGTCGCGGTCGAGAAGTTCAACATCAAGGACGTCGACATGACCGCGCAGCTGCTGAAGGCGAAGGAAGCCGGCGCGGAAGCGGTGCTCACGTACGGCATCGGCCCCGAACTCGCGCAGATCGCGAACGGCATGGCCAAGCTCGGCTGGAAAGTACCGCTGATCGGCAGCTGGACGCTTTCGATGGCGAACTATATCGACAACGCCGGCGCGAACGGCGAGGGCGCGCGCATGCCGCAGACCTTCATTCAGGAGCCGAACACCGCGAAGCGCAAGGCGTTTATCGATGCCTACCTGAAGGAGTTCAAGCCGAAGAACAATCGCATCGACTCGCCGGTGTCGGCTGCGCAGGGCTATGACTCGATCTACCTGCTCGCTGCGGCGATCAAGCAGGCCGGCACCACGGACGGCACGAAGGTGCGTGCCGCGCTCGAAGGCCTGAACACGAAGGTCGAAGGCGTCGTGATGGTGTACGACAAGCCGTTCACGCATGACGATCACGAAGCGATCAGCCCGAACGTGCCGGTGATCGGCGAAGTGAAGGGTGGCCGCGTGGTGTTTGCATACGACGCGGACAAACAGGGCGGCGGACAGCTGCGCGCAAAACAGGCGACGACCGCGTCGAACTAACACACGCGCTGCCTGATCGACGAGCCGCGCCCGCCAGCAAGCGGGCGCGGTTTTGTGTTGTGCAGCCCGCCATCGTTTTTCGCAGTCGTTTGTTGCTCGGGTAATTCGCAGTGGATCGACTATGACCATCCTGCTTCAGCTTATTTATAGCGGCATCGCGCTCGGCATGATTTACGCGGTGATCGCCTTCGGCTATCAACTGACCTTCGCCACCTCCGGCACGCTGAACTTCGGCCAGGGCGACGCGCTGATGCTCGGCGCGCTGGTCGGTCTCACGCTGGTGACGCTCGGCGTCAACTACTGGGTGATGATCCCGATCGTTTGCCTGTTCGGACTTGCGCAGGGCGCATTTGTCGAACGGATCGGCGTGCGGCCCGCGATCAGGATCAAATCGGAATTCGGCTGGATCATGTCGACCATCGCGCTCGGCATCATCTTCAAGAACGTTGCGGAAAACGTATGGGGCCGCGACGACCTGCGCTTTCCGTCGCCGCTGCCGGAGTCGCCGATCAAGCTATTGGGCGCGAACGTACTGCCGATGGAATTGCTGGTGGTGGCCGGCGCGTTCGTGATGATGCTTGCGGTCGAGTTCTTCAACCGCAAGACGATCTTCGGTAAAGCGGTGGTCGCCACGTCGAACGATCGCGACGCAGCGTCGCTGATGGGCATCAACACCGGTCTCGTGATCACGTTTTCGTATGCGCTGTCGTCGCTGACAGCAGCCGTTGCCGGCGTGCTGATCGCGCCGCTTACGCTAACCGGCGCGACGATGGGCGCGGTGCTCGGCCTCAAGGCGTTCGCGGTTGCGATTATCGGCGGGCTGTCGAGCGGGATGGGCATTATCGTCGGCGGCGTGATTCTCGGCATTGCCGAAACCACGACCGGCTTTTATCTGTCGACCGGCTACAAGGACGTGCCGGGTCTCGTGCTGCTACTGATCGTCCTCGCGATGAAACCCGCGGGCCTGTTCGGCAAAACCGCGATCAAAAAGGTTTGAGGTCCGCCGTGGACAAGAAAAAAGTGTCGAAAAACGCCATCGCTATCGTGGTTGGATTAGTTGCGCTCGCGGTATTCCCGGTGCTGTCGGGCAATCCTTACTACATCCACCTGGTCGAGACCATCATGATCTACGCGATCCTGCTGTTCGGTCTCGACATCGTGGTCGGCTATACCGGGCAGGTGTCGCTCGGCCATGCGGGGCTGTTCGGCGTCGGCGCGTACACGGCCGGCGTGCTGTTCATGAAGCTCGGCATGCCGTTCTATCTGACCGCGCCGCTGTCGATTGTCGTGACCGCCGCGTTCGGCGCGGTGCTCGCGCTGCCGGCATTGCGTGTGTCAGGCCCGTATCTGGCGATGGTGACACTGGCATTCGGCACGATCATCCAGATCCTGATCAACGAGATGGACTTTCTGACGAGCGGCCCGCTTGGCATCAAGATTCCGAAGCCGTCGTTCGGCGGCGGCGCGCCGATGAACGAAACCCAGTATTACTGGCTGGTCGCCGCGCTGCTCGTCGTGTCGCTGGTGGTCGTGCATCGCGTGCTGAAGTCGCATCTGGGCCGCGCGTTCGAAGCGCTGCGCGATAGCCCGGTCGCGTCGGACTGCATGGGCGTATCCGTGTATCGCTACAAGGTCTATGCGTTCGTGATCAGCGCCGGGTTCGCGGGACTCGCCGGTTGCCTGTATTCGTACTCGGAGCAGTACATTTCACCGAACACGTACAACTTCGAGCTGACCATTCTGTTCCTGCTCGCGATCATCATGGGCGGCCGCAAGACGCGCCTGGGTGCGCTGATCGGCTCGACGATCATCGTGATGCTGCCGAAGCTGCTAGACGATATCGACTCGTTCCGCATCGTCGCAACCGCGCTGGCCGCACTGGTCGCGTTGGGCGCCGGATACGCGCTGTCGCGCAAAACGGTCACACCGCGCAAGGTGGCGGTGCCGGTGGCCGGCACGATTGGGCTCGCGGCATTCTCATACGGCATCAATACGCTGACCGACTGGCGCCTGACGATCTTCGGCTTGATGATCCTGCTGGTCGTGTACTACCTGCAGGACGGGGTGGTCGGTTTCGTGCGCAAGTTCCTGATGCACGGCCGTGTGCGCACGGTCACGGTCGATACCGGCAAGCCGGTGGAGATCGTTGCGGATGCAATCGTGTCGGTGCGGGACGGCGGTGACGGCAAAGGCCACGATGCACATGACACGCCGATCCTTAACGTGCGTGACGTCGTGATGCAGTTCAGCGGGCTGAAGGCGCTGAACCATGTCGACCTGTCAGTACGCCGCGGCACGATTCACGGACTGATCGGACCGAACGGCTCCGGCAAGAGCACGATGATGAATGTGCTAACTGGCATCTATGTGCCGACGGCGGGCGCGATCGAATACGCAGGGCAATCGATCGTCGGTCGTACGTCCTCGGGCATCGCGTTGTCCGGCATCGCGCGCACGTTCCAGAACGTGCAGCTATTCGGCGAAATGACCGCGCTTGAGAATGTGCTGGTCGGACTGCATCACACGTTCAGGTCGAATTTCGCGGATGTCGGGCTGATGTCCGCCCGCTACCGCGCGGAAGAGCATGCGGCGCGGGTGCGCGCATTCGGCATGCTGCGCTTTGTCGGCCTCGAGAACGCGGCCGGCGAGGAAGCGCGCAGTCTGCCGTACGGCAAGCAGCGTTTGCTTGAAATTGCGCGTGCGCTGGCGCTCGATCCGAAGGTGCTGCTGCTCGACGAACCGGCCGCGGGGTTGACCGCGCCGGACATCAAGGAACTGGTGACGATCATCCGCAAGGTGCGCGATCACGGCATCACGGTGGTGCTGATCGAACATCACATGGATGTGGTGATGAACGTCTGCGATACGGTGTCGGTGCTCGATTTCGGGCAGAAGATCGCTGAAGGCAAACCGGCCGAGATCCAGTCGGACGAGAAGGTTATCGAAGCGTATCTGGGCGGCATCGCGGCCTGAGAGGGCAGCGCGTATCGGACGGCACTACGCGCACGAAAAGCACCACACGTAACAACGGACACACAGGACAACAGGATGTTATCAATCCGGAATCTGCATGCCGGGTACGGCCAGGTCAGGGTGCTGCACGGCATCTCGCTCGATGTGCCGAAGGCGTCGGTCGTTACGCTGATCGGCTCGAACGGGGCCGGCAAGACGACCACGATGCGCGCCATTTCCGGCATGATCCGCCCGAGCGACGGCGAAATCACGATGGGTATCGACGGCGCCGCGAAGCGCATCGACGGGCTCGACTCGCATCGCATCGCGCGGCTGGGGCTTGCGCATTCGCCGGAAGGACGGCGCGTGTTCGCGACGATGTCGGTCAACGACAATCTGCTGCTCGGCGCATTTGCGCGTCTGACGTGGGCGCGGCCGCGCGGCGATGTGGCCGCGGACCTCGAGCGCGCGATCGAGCTGTTTCCACGCTTGAAGGAGCGGCGCAACCAGTTGGCCGGCACGCTGTCCGGCGGCGAGCAGCAGATGCTCGCGATGGCGCGCGCGGTGATGCTGAATCCCGATATCGTGCTGCTCGACGAGCCGTCGATGGGGCTCGCGCCGATTCTCGTCGATGAAGTCTTTCGCATCATCGAGCGGTTGAAGGAGCAGGGCGTGACGATGCTGCTGGTCGAGCAGTTCGCGGCCGCCGCGCTGAATGTGGCCGATTACGGCTATGTGCTCGAGAACGGCAGGATCGCAACGCACGGCACCGCCGCGCAATTGAAGAACGATCCGTTGGTGAAGGAGGCTTACCTGGGCAGTAGCCACTGACACTTTCAACGTTGTCCGCCGTGCCTGGTATGTGACGTTCGAATGCCGCGTTTGCGTCGATGCCCGCCGGCATGGCAGCGCGGCTCGTTCATGCAAGCCGGCTACCTGCGGCGCTTGGTCCACACATAATCGGCCGGCGGGTCCGCGACGCCCGCCCGTCCGACCGAATGCGGATTCTCGCTGCATAGCGACACAAAGCTGACATCTTCTCCCGCCGCCTGTCTTTTTCGTAAGTCCTCAGCAAATGCAAGCGCCTGCGTAAGCTCGCTGTCGCCGAAACGCTCGAAGCGCGCGGCGGCGCGACGCGGCGCATTGCCGCTGCACGCTTCGAGTCCCGTCTCAGGTCCTGCTGCGGGGTCTTCCAGCCAGTACACAACGAACATACCTGTCCTTCCCGTTTCAAGAATCGGCTCACAAGCCGGGATTGCTGCGCCTGCACGACGCCTCAATGCGCATCGTGCACCGATCATGTAGCATCGAATGTGCATCGGCAAAGCCGGACGCGGGCTCCAGGGACCACTGTAAGGCCGGTGTTTGACGCCAGCCGCCTCCTGCCGCCCACGTGTCTGCCAGGTACGCCTGCTTATTGCGTGTTTAACGACAGCCGGCACGTCCGCCGCCGGTGCGTACCTCCAGCAGGCATGCGTTTTCTCACGCGAATCCTTCCACAGGGAGTTCATATGGCACGGCAAGTCTGTGACATCTGCGGCGTCAGGCCTGCGAGCGTGCGGCTCGCGGTGCTTCAAAGCGGGCGCAGGCGGATTCTCGATGTATGCGACTACCACTACGAGCAGCTTACCCGGCATCAGCGCACACTGTCGCCGCTCGAAGCGCTGTTTCGCAGCGGCATTCCCGATCAGATCGACGAACTGGGCGATAACACGGCCGCCGGCGGCGCCAATTACGCACGGCCGGTGCCGCAGCGCGTCGAAGGCGCCGAAGCCGTGATCAATATCGAGCGGCATTTCAGCGATCTGGCAAAAGAAATGCTGCAGCGAGCCGCGGAGCGCGCGGTGCAGTTCGGCCGCCGCGAAGTCGATACCGAGCATCTGCTTTACGAACTGGCCGACAACGCAGTCATCATTTCAATTCTGAAAAGCCTCGGCATATCGTCGACCGACGTGCGCGCGTATATCGACGCGAATGCACCGAAGCGTGCCGACGTCGAGCCGCCATCCGATAACCAGATCGGCGTCACGCCTTGTTTAAAAAGCGCACTCGAGCGCGCTTTTCTCGCGTCGCGCGAACTCGGCCACAGCTATGTCGGCCCCGAGCATCTGCTGATCGGTCTGGCCGAAGTGAACAACAGTTTCGCGAGCAATCTGTTCGTGAAGTACGGCCTCGACACGCAGGCATTGCGTCAGCAGACACTCGCCGCACTCAGCCCGAGCATGAAACGTGAAACGGTTAGCGCGCCGTCGAACACGCCGCAACTCGATAAGTACAGCCGCGATCTGACCGCGCTCGCGCGCGATGGCCGGCTCGACCCGGTGATCGGCCGCTCAGGCGAAATCGAAACGCTGGTCGAAGTGCTCGCACGGCGCCGCAAGAACAACCCAGTGCTGATCGGCGAGCCGGGCGTCGGCAAAACCGCGGTCGTCGAAGGGCTCGCGCAGCGCATGGTGAATGGCGATGTGCCCGAATCGCTGCGCGACAAGCGTCTGGTCGAACTGAACGTAAACTCGCTGGTGGCCGGTGCGAAGTTTCGCGGCGAATTCGAAGAGCGCGTGAAGCAACTGCTCGACGAGATCACCGCGAACCTCGGCTCGCTGGTGCTGTTCGTCGACGAAGTGCATACGATTGTCGGCGCGGGGCAAGGCGGCGGCGAGGGCGGCCTCGATATCGCGAACGTGTTCAAGCCGGCGATGGCGCGCGGCGAACTGAATCTGATTGGCGCGACGACGCTGTCCGAGTACCAGAAGTACATCGAAAAGGATGCGGCGCTCGAGCGGCGTTTCCAGCCGGTGCTGGTGCCCGAGCCGAGCGTCGTGCAGACCATCAATATTCTGCGCGGCCTGCGCGACCGGCTGGAAGCGCATCACCGCGTGACGATTCAGGACGATGCGATCGTCGGCGCGGCGGAGCTGTCGGATCGCTATATCAGCGGGCGCTTTTTGCCGGACAAGGCCATCGATCTGATCGACCAGGCCGCTGCGCGCGTGCATCTGTCGGCCACCTCGCGCCCGGCGGCGATTCTCGAGCTCGAAGCCGAACTCGCGCAAATGCATCGCGAACAGGACTACGCGGCGTCGCGCAAGCAGTATGAGCGCGCGCACGCGCTCGACGGCGAGATTGCGGACAAGCAGCGCGCGCTGAGCGACGCGACCGATGCGTGGAAGACCAGTCTCGGCGCGAACACATCGCATGTGACGGTGCTGAATATCGCCGAGATCGTCGCGAAGCTGACCGGCATTCCGGTCGCGCAGCTGACCACCGAGGAGCGCGAGCGTCTGCTGAATATGGAAGAACGCTTGCATGAGCGCGTGATCGGCCAGGACCAGGCGGTGCAGGCGGTCAGCGATGCGGTGCGCCGCGCGCGCACGGGCTTGCAGGCGCGTCACCGGCCGACCGCGGTGTTCCTGTTCCTCGGCCCGACGGGCGTCGGCAAGACCGAGCTTGCGAAGGCGCTCGCCGAAGCGGTGTTCGGCGACGAAGAAGCGATGCTGCGCATCGACATGAGCGAATACATGGAACGGCACGCGGTGTCGCGGCTGATCGGTTCGCCGCCGGGTTACATCGGTCACGATGAAGGCGGCCAGCTGACCGAGCGCGTGCGACGCCGTCCGTATAGCGTGATTCTGTTCGACGAGATCGAAAAGGCGCACGCGGACGTGTACAACGTGCTGCTGCAGGTGTTCGACGACGGTCGGCTGACCGATGGCAAAGGGCGGGTGGTCGACTTCAGCAACACGCTGATCATCGCGACCAGCAACCTCGGCTCGGAAGTGATCGGCGGGCATGTGCGCTCGGGCCCGGGTTTCCTGACTAGCGATGCGGTGACGACCGTGCAAAGCGGCGTGATGAACGTATTGCGGCAGCATTTCAGGCCGGAGTTTCTGAACCGCATCGACGACATCATTCTGTTCAAGGCATTGACGCGCGACGAGACGCGGCATGTCGTGCGGCTGCAGCTCGAACAGGTGAAGCGTCTCGCGAGAAGCCAGGATATCGATCTCGAGTTCGACGATTCGATTGTCGATTTCCTCGCGACCGAAGGGTATCGGCCGGAGTTCGGCGCGCGCGAGTTGCGGCGGCAGATCCGTCAGTTGATCGAGAATGAATTGGCGAAGGAAATGCTGAAGGGCGATATCGGCGAAGGCTCGCACATTCTGTGTACGTACGACGCGGATGCGCAACACGTGAAGTTCACGACGACACAGGCGTCCGCGAAGGACGCGCAGCCCGCGGTGGCTGAAAAGCCGCCGGGCCTGAAGCTGTCGCTCGAGCCGCTCGATGGCGGGCGGCGTGACGATGCGTCGCCACCGGAGGCGGCGAATTCATAGCGCTGGTGCGGTGATTGCATGAGTGTGAAGTCGGTGGCCGGCTGCCGCAATTGCAGCCGGCCGTTTTTTTGCAGTTCCGCGGCTTCACATCATCGGAGTCTCGGGAAGCGTCCAGTTACCAGGTTCCAGGGATTGACCGCTTCGGTACGCCAACGGTGTAATCGAACGCCAACGATTGACACGGCTGCCGGATGACCGCGTTGCATGTCACTCTGCCCGGGGGATGAATGGGACGCGAACAAAAGATCTCGAAACTGGTGGCGACTTTGCCGCGGAATGTGCAGACCTGGTTGCTCGGCATGCAGGCCTCGGTCGGGCACCGCACGCTCGACGACCTCAGCGACGAAGAGTGGCGCGCGCTGCTGCGTTTTCTGAAGGCACTGCGTGCGATACCGGAAGCGGCCGTTTTGCCGAATCCGCGGGACCCGCGCGCGATCGGCACGTTCGCATATGCGCTGATGACCTGTGCGTCACGTTTGGGCCGCCTGCCGCCGGGATTCTCCACAGGTGTGCGTGCAATAGCGATTTCTCCGCACACCTACGATGATTCGTTGAAGACAGTCAGCGGCATGCGCGCGTATGCTCCGTCGCTGGTCAGTATGAAGCCGGTTCCAAGGCTGGTTTACTCGCCGGGGCGTCATAACACCCGCCGCGTGTCCGTGCCTGCGTTCTTCTCGCACCTGTCATCGGAACTGGACAGCCCGTCGAAGGATCGCCGGCTGCGCACGCAAGCGGTCATTCGAGGCTCGGACAAGCAGTTTCGCCGCACGCAGGGGCTCGTCTATAGCCCGTTCATTTCAATGAATCGCGATGCGATCCGCCGGCTCGCAGCCGAAACGGATGGCGCGGATCTGATCGTCAGTCTGGAACGCGGCGGGTCGTATGTCGCGGATCAGATTTGCGCGGTATTGATCCGCTACGGCGGACGGCCGATTCCACATCTGCGAATTCCGAAGCCGACCAGCGGACAACTCGCGACTATCCATTCGGAATACCATCGCGTCGTCGGCAGTTCCAATATTTTCAAGGAGTTCGACAAGAAGACCTCGCACGTGCTGATGCTCGTCCATACGGTCGAACAGATGCTTCTGAGCGCGCCGCACCGTTCGCTCAACCTGATCGTCACCGAAACGGTCGTCGGCGGCGGATCCACCAACGGTCTGCTGATGGGGCTCGGCTATCTGTTGAGCCGGTACGACAACCTGTGCCTTCGTCTGCTGCTGCATCGTCACACGTCGCATCAGGATGCGCCGCAAAACGTCCGCGTGACCCGCGACGTCGACCTGACGGGTGAGCTCTCCGATATCGTGCTCGCATTGAGCGGCGGGCAGAAGTTGCGGTTGACCAATTTCAGGCGCGAGGTCGCCGACCGAATCGCGCAGATCATGGCGGCGCTGGGTCAATACATCCCGGCGATCCCCGGTCCGGATCTACCGGCCCGGAACCGGCGATGGGACGCCAGAGTAAGGGTGTCAGTCGCGTCGGGCTTTTACGTGCTCGGCGAGGATATCGATGTGTTCCTGTCCGGCCGAAGAACGGTCGACGTCGGCGGTCAGCCGACCAGCGTCGCGGCGCGCGTACCGGTGATCATTTTCCGGGGGCAACGGGGCATTCTGATTGAGCCCGGTTGCATGATGAATTCGCGTCAACTGCTGCAAATGATTGTCGCGGGGGCATTCGATTCGTTGATCGAGTCGCTTGGCATCCGCATCGAGGAACAGCCGGATCACTGGTCGTTGTCGTCCGGTCAGCGCCGGGGGTTCTAGAGGTGTAGGGCTATCGTGCCGGCACGTTAAACGCCTTACCCGGCGTGTGAACCCACGCCGCGAGCACTGTCGCGCCGGACGGTCCCGCTGACGTCAGATGCACGACGTTGGCGGGCAGCTGAAACGTGTCGCCGGCATGAAACACCTGCGTCTGCTGTCCTTCGATCGTCACATACACTTCGCCCTCGAGCACATAGCAGAGCTCGGGCCCCGTCGCCTTGTGTCGCGGCTTGGCCGCGTTCGGTGGAAATTCGGCAATGCCCATTCCCAATTCCCGATCGGTTTGTGGCACCGCTGCTCTTTGCAGAACGACAGTCTCTTTCGCAGCAAACGCTGGACCGGCCGCATGTGCGGGCGGCACACACGCGGCGGTTGCGACGATACACGCGGCGGCACAACGCGAGATCATCATGGCGAGGGCCGTTTTCATTGCGCCGCGCCGTCGAGCGACGAGAGAATCTGGTACGCCGCTGCGACCCGGTCTTCGATCGGGAAATTCCGGTTGCCCAGAATCACGATACCGATGCGCCTGGCCGGAACGAATGCGACATACGCGCCGAAGCCATTAGTCGACCCGGTCTTGTTGATCCACACGTTGTCTAACGGCGGCAGCGGCGGCTCGATTGCCGTGACGGGCGTCGCGTCGAGCGCCATCGCCGGCGAGTTGCCTTCAAGCAAAGACTTCAATGTGACGGGATACGGATACTGCTCCCAGATCAGGTCCTGCGTCATCGGCCCCGCGCTGAAATAACCGGTGTGCGTAGCCGTAATCGCGCGCTGCAGGCGCGGGTCTTCAAGCGTGATCAGTTTCATGTTGGCTTCGACGAAGCGCAGCATATCGGCGGCCGTCGACTTGACGCCGTACGCTTCGGACGCGAGCACGCCGCCGCCCATGCGAATCGGCTTGCCATTCTTTGTATAGCCTTGCGCGTAGTCGGCCGCCCGGTCCATCGGAATGTCGATAAAGCTGCTTTTCAGGCCGAGCGCGGGAAACAGGCGCTGGTCGATCAGCGAATCGAAATCTTGCCCGATGCTCGTTGCGGTGATCAGCCCCAGTGTGCCGATGCCGGGATTGCTGTAGGTACGCCGGGTGCCGGGCGCATAGGCCGGACGCCAGGCCTTGAAATAGCGCATCAACTGCGCGTCGGTCGTGATCTCGTCGGGTACCTGCAACGGAAGTCCGCCGGGCGTGTGCGTGCCGAGGTTGAGCAGACTCACGTTGCCGAAAGGACTGCCGCGCAGCGACGGCAAATGCTTGCCGACGCTATCGGACAGCGATAGCTGGTCGTTCACTTGCGCCCACGCGGCGAGCGTTGCCGTGAAGGTTTTCGTCACCGAGCCGAGCTCGAACAGCGTGTCGTTCGTGATCGGCTTGCGTGTTTGGGTCGACGCGACACCGAAGTTGTACACCGCGGGCTTGCCGTCGACGATGATGCCGACCGCGACGCCGGGAATCCGGTCTTTCGCCATCATCGGGCGTATCGCGTCGTCCACTGCGTGCTGGATGCGATCGCGCGCCGGGGTTTGTGCGTGAGCGGCGAGTGGCGCGATGCATAGCGTGTAGAGCATGCTGATTGTCGCCGCCAGCGTCTTTGAATGCCGGAACTGCATGTCGAAGTCCCTCCCGAGCTATCAGGTTTTTGGATGTCGAACAGGAACGGGTCACGCTTTGAGCGAACCGCATGTGGTGCCGCCGTGTTCGCGGTCAGAAGACGTGAGCCGCAACCTCAGCTAACCCACAACGGCAGGTCTTCGACGCGCGTATGCGCCGCAAACTATTGCTCCTGCTTGAAGTGCCGCCACTATTGCGGTTTCGCAGCGCGCTGGCAAACGATGATAAATTGGCCGTTGCCCAGGAAAAACTTATACCTCGATCATGCGACCCTACCTGCCGCTAAACGCGTTGCGAGCGTTCGAATCATCGGCCCGGCATCTGAGCTTCACGCGCGCCGCGCTTGAACTGAACGTCACGCAAGCGGCCGTCAGCCAGCAGGTCAGACAGCTCGAAGAACGGCTCGGCGCGACGCTCTTCAAGCGCTTGCCGCGCGGCCTCGCAATTACCGATGAAGGGCTTGCGCTGCGCCCGGTGCTGAGCGACGCGTTTGATCGCATCGAAGCTGTGTTGCGTCAGTTCGAAGGCGGTCACTTGCACGAGGTGCTGACGGTGGGTTCAGTCGGGACCTTTGCGGTCGGCTGGCTGATGCCGCGCTTAAAGTCGTTTCGCGATGCACAGCCGTTCGTCGAACTCCGTTTGATGACGAACAACAATCTTGTCGATCTGGCCGGCGAGGGCCTCGATTTCGCGATCCGTTTCGGCGATGGCACGTGGCCGGGCTCGCGCGCACTGAAGCTGTTCGACGCCCCGCTGTCGGTGCTGTGCACGCCGGACATCGCGCAACGTCTGCACGCGCCGGCCGATCTTGCGAACGAAACGCTACTGCGTTCGTACCGGGCCGACGATTGGGCGAACTGGTTCGGCGCGGCGGGGCTGGCGCCGCGTCCGGTGCGTGGGCCGGTGTTCGATTCATCGCGCCTGATGGTGGAAGCCGCGATGCAAGGCGCGGGCGTGGCGCTCGTGCCGGTGTCGATGTTCGAACGCGATCTCGCGATGGGCCGCCTCGTGCGTCCGTTCGAGATCGACGTGCATGCGGGCAGCTACTGGCTGACCTCGCAAAAAGCGAAGCCGGCGACGGCCGCGATGCGCGCGTTCAGCCAATGGATCAAAAAGGAAGTCGATGAGGGCGCAACGGACGTGCCGGATCTTGCATAAGGGGAATACACCCGTATTCGCAGTCAACGACGTTGTCTGTCGCTTGATGCCTGCATCGTTGGGCGACCGCTGGGTATTCAATGTCCCGAGCGGCGCCGAGCATCGCGTCAATATCTCGCCGCGAAGATTCGCACGTGGCTCGATTCGGGCGTCGAACCGGTGATGAAACCGGTGCCCGCGGTGGGTGAACATACGTCGGCGATCCTCGCGGAACTCGACGCGCAGCGTGCTCCGTCGATCGACACACCATGAGCGGAGAAGCACCAGCTTATTGCGGCAAACGTTTTCTCGTGCGCCGGTTTAGCGCGCACGCGCACCGTGCTGGGGAATATCTAAAACACGCCGAAAGTGCGCCTATGATGCGCTGATAAGTAGATTCACCTAGGCTTTCGTTTCTGCGGAATACGCGCAGCAGCAAGGTGTTTTCCACTCTTATTGGCGCAAAGGTCCGCACTCGATGAAACGCAATCTTTTCTTCCGTTTGCTCGCGCGGTTGCGCGTCGGCCGGAAGCTGCTGCTGATCTATCTCCTGGATTTGAGCGCGGTCCTTTATATCAGCGGCATTCTGATTCACGAAAAATACATCGCGATCGATTTCTCGAACAAGGAGATCGTTGGCAACGCTTATTTGCGCACCGTGCGCGACGCGTTGGTGAAGGTTGCGTCGGTGGGGGCGGGCGCGCGTCCGCCGGCACAGGCGCTGCACGATACCGTCGTTGCGCTCGACGATGCGCAAGTGCAGTTCGGCGCGGCGATGCAAACCGATGCGCTGAACCGGCGCGTGCGCGATGCACTGACGATGCTGTCGCGCGACAAAACGCCGAACGCCGCCGACGTGAACGACGCGCTGCTCGCATCCCGTGAACTCGTGACGCGCATCGGCAATCAATCGAACCTGATTCTCGACCCGGACCTCGACAGTTACTATTCGATGTCGCTGTCGATCTTGCGCTACCCGGCGCTGCTCGACGCGATGAACCAGATCGGCAGCGGTCTGCACGACGACCGGCAGCCGGTGAGCGCCGACCTGATGCGCACGCGCTATCTGGTACGCGAGGGTCAGCTCGATGCGGTGCTGCAAGGCTTGCGCACCGACTTTGCGGAGGCGGTCGCCGCGAACCACGAACTCGAAAGCGCGCTCGGCCCCTCGATCGGACAGATCAGCCGTTCGGTCGAGCAATACCGGAGCACGGCGCGCGCGATCGTCAATAGCGGCGGCGCCGATGCGGCGCGGCTCGCCGCGCTGGATGCCGCGCAGCAGCGGGTGATTGCCGACGTTGGCCAAACGTGGCACCAGACCGGCATCGAACTCGATCATCTGTTGCATCAGCGCGTGCGCGCACTATACGCGCGCATGTGGCTGCATCTGGGCACCGCGCTGTTCCTGTTGTTCGGCATTCTGACGATGGTGTACACCGTTGCGCAGCAGATCTCGCGTCCGCTGCGTCAGCTCGCGCGTGTGATGGATACCGTTCGCCGCACCGGCGATCATTCGTTACGCGCGCGCTGGCACAGTCAGGATGAAATCGGCGTGCTGGTGAACGGCTTCAACGAGATGCTCGAGCAGCTCGATCGCGAGCGCGACGTGCAAAAGGAGCTGGCCGCGACCGCGCGCGCGTCGGCTGCGCAGCATGCGCTCGTCGAGGCGACGCCAGTACCGATGGTCGTGACCGCGGTGCCGGGTCACGAAGTGCTGCACGCGAACCGTCCCGCGCTGGTCTGGCTGAACGGCTGCGCGATCGACCCATGGGCGCGCGGACTCGACTCAGGCACGCGCGCGCGCTTTTTCCAGCAACTGTCCGATCGCGAGGCGGTCGACGAATTCGAGGTGCACTGGAAGGCGACCGACGAATCGACATGGGCGATGCTGTCCGCGCGGCGCCTGAGCTTCCAGGGCCAGGACGCGATTCTGACCGCGTTCACACCGATCAACCAGATCAAGCTGATGGAGCAGCGGCTCGAGTTATGGGCGCGCGTGTTCGAGGCGTCGTCGGAGTCGATCCTGATTCTCGACGACGCATGCCGTCTGCTGACTGCGAATGCGGCGTTCTATAAAACGACCGGCTATCGGTCCGACGATGTGGTCGGCCGCCTGCCCGGCTTTATCGTCGACGGCCTGCCCGGCGACGGCGGCTTTGCGATGCTGGCGCGCCGGGTCGAGCGGTCGAGCACGTGGAACGGCGAAGCGCAGGTGCGCCGCCGGCAGGGCGGCGACTATCCGGCGTGGTTGATGGTCAGTGTGGTGCGTGACACGGAGGGACAGGTCACGCATTACATCTGCACGTTGATCGACATCAGCGATCGCAAGAAGAGCGAAGCGCGCATCCAGTTTCTCGCCGAGCACGACTTTCTCACCGAACTGCCGAACCGGGCGCTCTACAAGAAACGTCTCGCGGTCGCGCTCGATACCGCGAAGCGCACGGGCCGGCGAGTCGCGGTGCTGTTTATCGACCTCGACCGCTTCAAGGACATCAACGATTCGCTTGGCCATCATATCGGCGACGGTCTGCTGCGCTCGGTCGCCACGCGCCTCGTGCGCTCGGTGCGGCACGACGACACCGTGAGCCGTCTGGGCGGCGACGAGTTCACGGTGATCCTGAACCACGCGCAGAGCGCGGCCGACGTCGCTCAGACCATCGAAGAGCGGATGATTCCGCTGATCGGCGAGACGCACGATGTGAACGGCATTGCGATGCAGGTATCGTGCAGCGTTGGTATCGCGATGTATCCGGAAGACGGGCACGATATCGATACGCTGATGCAGAACGCCGATCTCGCGATGTATCAGGCGAAAGCAGCGGGGCGCAATCTCGCGAAGTTCTTCTCGCCGGACATGATCGAGCATAGCCGGATGCGGCTCGCGCTCGAGGCGTGCCTGCGTACCGCGATCGAGCGCAACGAGTTGTGGCTCGCGTATCAGCCGTGCATCGATACGAAAAGCGGCGACGTGATCGCCGTCGAGGCGTTGCTGCGCTGGGACAGCGCCGAACTGGGCCGCATGTCGCCCGCGCAGTTCATTCCGCTCGCTGAAGAGACGCGCCTGATCGTGCCGATCGGCGCGTGGGTGATCGACGAGGCTTGCCGGCAACTGGCCAGCTGGCGCGATGGACCGCTTGACGGCCTCACGCTGTCGATCAACCTGTCGGCAGTGCAACTGCGCGACGACACGCTCGTCGATACGCTGAAGGCCAGCCTCGCGAAACACGGCGTCGCGCCGGAGCGCCTCGAACTCGAGATAACCGAATCGGTGCTGCTGGACGGCGCGCAGCACAACATCGCGACGATCGGCGAGATTCGCGCGCTCGGGGTGCGCATCTCGCTCGATGACTTCGGTACCGGTTATTCGAGTCTCAGCTATCTGAACCGCTTCCCGCTCGACCGGCTGAAGATCGATCGCACCTTCGTGCATAACAAGCTCGACAAGCCGACCGATCTCGCGATCGTCGAGGCAATCGCGGGCCTGGGGCATATGCTCGGCTTGCGCGTGGTCGCGGAGGGCGTCGAAAATGAACGCGAGGCGAATCTGCTGAGAAGCATTGGTTGCGACGAGTTGCAGGGATTCTGGATCGCGCGGCCGCTGTCGTCGGCGCAACTCGACGACTGGATGCGCGAGCGGCGCACCGAGCGCAGCCCGGGCGTCGTCGAGGCTTAGTGGGTCACGGCTCATTCACGAGCCGCCGGCCACTCGCGGCCAGCGGCCTTGCGTCAATCAGGCAAGCTCGAGTGTGCCGGTCATATCGCCGAGCGGCGCAAGCCCGTTTTGCGCGAATGCGCGGTCGCGCGCGGCCACGCCGGGCAGCGGCTCGAGCCCGTGCACGCGGCTGATGAAACGCAGAATCGAGTTCGTGTCGTAGATCGTGTGGTCGACATAGCCCTTCTTCGCGAGCGGCGATACGACCAGCGCGGGAATGCGCGAACCCGGACCCCAGCGGTCGCCTTTGGGCGGCGCGACCGGGTCCCACCAGCCGCCGTTTTCGTCGACCGTTACGATCACCACTGTGTTGCGCCATTGCGGCCCGCGCTGCAGATGGTCGATCACCGCCGCGATATGGCGGTCGCCGGATTCGACGTCCGCGTAGCCCGCGTGCATGTTCAGATTGCCTTGCGGCTTGTAGAACACGACCGGCGGCAGCTTGCCCGCGTCGATATCGGCGATCAGCCGGTTCGTCGATGCGTCGTCGCCGACGCCCGCATCGCGCAGATGCCGCGTGCGTGCCGCGGTGCCCGGCGCGTAGTTCGCGAAGTAGTTGAACGGCTGGTGGTGATACTGGAAGTCGGGCACCGCGCCCGTGTCCTGATGCTCCAGCGCGTATTGCCATGCGCCCGCGTACCACGCCCACTCGACGTCGCGATCGGTCAGGCGGTCGCCGATCGTCGCGTAGTTCTGCGGCGGCAGCACTTTCGGGTCGGCCGGGTTCGCGAACAGCGGATTGCCTTCGGGCGCGGGACGAATAAAGCTCGGCTGGTACGGCGGCGCCATCGTGTTGACCGCGTAGCCATCCGGTGTGAACAGGCCGTCGCGCACATACTTCGGCGGGCCGTCGAGCGCGGATGCGGGCGAGTTCGGCGCCGTCTTGAGCCGCGTGCCGAGCGGATCGTCGCCTTCGAGCACCGACACCTGGTTCTTCGCGGGGCTGTTGTGGACGTCCGGATAGAACGGTGCCTGCGCGGAAATCAGAAAGATATGGTTGAGCCACGAGCCGCCGAAGGCCGCCATGAAGAAGTTGTCGCACAGCGTGTATTGCTGCGCGAGGCCCCAGATTTTCAGCGTCGCCGGCGAACTGCGGTAATGGCCCATCACGAGGCCGCCCGAGTCGCCCCATGCGGCGAACTGGTTGTTGCGGCCGCCGTTGATCTGCATCTGGTTCTGATAGAAGCGATGCACGAGATCGCGAGTGATCACGCCATTGGGCAGCGGCGCGCCTTGCGCGTCGGTCAGGTGAAAAGGCTGGTTGCGCAGGTTCGTAATCTCGCGCTCGCTGATCGCATAGCGTTTGCCGTCGACCACCTGCGCCTGCGGCACGAGCCCGCCCCAAATTGCCGGCAGTCGCGCCAGTGGCGTCGTGCCGTCGCGGTCGAACTGCACGTACGCTTGGGGTGGGACCGAATCGAGCGGTTGCTGCAAGCCGGGGAAATTGCCGTACAGGTTCGCGAAGCTGCGGTTCTCCGCGTAGATCACCACGATGTTCTTCACCTGGTCGTGCAGCGCGGCGTCGATGTGCAAGTCGGCGGCGCTTTTCGGCGTGTTGCTGGTGGACGTCTGGCCGCCGGACTGGCATCCGGCCAGTACCAGCCCCGCGCCGACTGCCGCAAGGCCGGTCAGTACGCGGCGGCGCTCGGGGTCGTCAGGCAGGTCGGAGCCGGTGGCGGGGTTTGCATCGGCAGGGCAGTGCGGGTCGTTGTCGTTCATTGGCGTTCTCCTTGACGCTGCGATGACGAAACAGGCGAGAGAGGGAGCGACGATGCGCGTGGCTCGCTCCGCATACTCGCATCGTTTCTTCGTTGCAAGAAGAAGAAAAACGAACCGCTTGTATATAAAGCCGCTGCCGCGGCGCTGTCACGCGGGCGTCACACCCGACGCGTCGACCAGTTCGTACGCGGTGCTGCGTCCGCAGCCTTCGGTGCGACGCAGGATGCCGGCTGCGATCAGTTCGTTGATGTCGCGCAACGGGGTGTGCGCCGGGCGCTTCGCCCCTGCGATTGCGTTGACGCATATCGCAATTGCATTCAGCGTCCGCATAAGATACTTAAATAGTAGGACTATATCGGCTGAATATCGACGCTTTACCGCTTCGCACAAAAATCCTCCGACAGTTTTCCACGGCTACTGTACACCGGACTTGGCGTGGGCTATGCAGAGGGAATCGCAGGGTCGGGCCGTGCTGTGAGGCTCGGGGAAAACACCAATCACCGCCATCTCGGCGCATAGATATAGTTTGGCTATTAATAGACCGGGTTCACGATATTCCGTCACGAGCGGGGGAGTCGCACTGAGCCGGCGCGAGTCGTACGTTTCCAGTTGGGCAGCTTGATCGGTAGTGCAGTGTTGTGAAAGGTGGCGCCGGCATCGTCCGACGCGTGCCTGTAAGGACGCTCGCCTGCGGTAAGGGCGCCAGAATAATCGATATAAATCCGGAGACAGGAAATGAATCACACGAGACGCCTGACACTCGGCGCGCTGATCGGCTCGGCGTTGCTGTTCGGCGCGGCTATCAACGGCCACGCTGAAGACAAGAAAATCACGCTTGGTTTCGCGCAGGTCGGCGCCGAAAGCGCATGGCGTACCGCCAACACGGTGTCGGTCAAGTCGGCCGCAAAAGACGCCGGCATCAACCTGAAGTTTTCCGATGCGCAGCAGAAGCAGGAAAACCAGATCAAGGCGATCCGCTCGTATATCGCGCAGAAGGTCGACGTGATCGCGTTTTCGCCGGTGGTCGAATCCGGCTGGGAGCCGGTGCTGACCGAAGCGAAAAACGCGAAAATTCCCGTCATCCTGACCGACCGTAATATCGACGTGAAGGACAAGTCGCTGTACGTGACGATGATCGGTTCGGACTTCCTCGAAGAAGGCCGCCGCGGTGGCCGCTGGCTCGAAGAGCGTTACAAGAACGACAAAGGCCCGATCAATATCGTCGAACTGCAAGGCACGGTCGGCTCGGCGCCGGCTAACGACCGCCACGCCGGCCTGATGGAAGTGATCAAGAACGATCCGAAGTTCAAGATCATCGCGTCGCAAAGCGGCGACTTCACGCTCGCCGGCGGCAAGCAGGTGATGGAAGCGTTCGCGAAGACGTACGGCAAGCAGATCAACGTCGTGTACGCGCATAACGACGATATGGCGCTCGGCGCGATTCAGGCGATGGAAGAAGCGGGCCTGAAGCCGGGCACCGACATCAGCGTCGTGTCGTTCGATGCGACCAAGGGCGGCTTCGAAGCGATGATCGCGGGCAAGATCAACGTCGATGTCGAATGCAGCCCGCTGCTCGGACCGCAGCTGATGACCGCGGTGAAGGACATCGTGGCTGGCAAGCAATTGCCCAAGCGCATCACCACCGAGGAAACGGTGTTCCCGATGAGTGTCGCCGCGCAGGTGCTGCCGCAGCGCAAGTACTGAGCATGCGTGTGAAGTAGGTGGGTCCGGCGCCGGCGCGATCGATGCGCGCGGCGCCTGACTTTTTTCGGCTTCTTTTTCGCTACGCTCATGAGCGACTCCCCCATTCTCGAAACTATCGGCATCAGCAAATCGTTCCCGGGCGTCAACGCGTTGCAGCGCGTCGATTTCCGTCTGTTCCCGGGTGAGATTCATACGCTGATGGGACAAAACGGCGCGGGCAAGTCGACCCTGATCAATGTGCTTACCGGCGTGCACACGCACGACGCGGGCGAGATCCGTCTGGCGGGCGAACATGTGCAGTTCGACACGCCGCTCGAAGCGGAGGCCGCCGGCATCCGCACGCTGTATCAGGAAGTGAATCTGTGTCCGAACCTGTCGGTTGCGGAAAACATCTTTGCAGGGCGGCATCTGAAGCGACGCGGCATGATCGACTGGAAGTCGATCCACGCGCGGGCCGAAGCGGCGCTCGCCGACCTGAACGTATCGCTCGATGTCACGCGTTCGCTCGACGCGTATCCGATCGCGATCCAGCAGATGGTCGCGATTGCGCGCGCGGTGTCGGTGGACGCGCGCGTGCTGATTCTCGACGAACCGACCTCGAGCCTCGATGACGGCGAAGTCGCGCAGCTCTTCGACGTGTTGCGCAAGCTCAAGCAGGCAGGCATGGCGATTCTGTTCGTCACACACTTTCTCGAGCAGACGTACGCGGTATCGGACCGCATCACGGTGATGCGCAACGGCGAGCGCGAAGGCGAATATCTTGCGAAGGACCTGCCGGTCGACGAACTGGTCGCGAAGATGGTCGGCCACGCGCGCATGTCCGAACGCCTGAAGCAGGCCGCGACCGAGCCGCCGAAGCCGGCCGCCGAAGCGCTGCCGCTGTTCGAAATGCGCGGCGTCGGCCGGCGCGGGCTGTTGAACCCGATCGATATCGACGTGCGGCCCGGACAGATTCTCGGCCTCGCAGGCCTGCTCGGCTCGGGCCGCACCGAAACCGCGAAGCTGCTGTTCGGCGCGGAAAAGTCCGACGCGGGCACGATGATGGCCGGCAACCAGCGCGTGAAAATGCGCTCGCCACACGACGCGGTGCGCCACGGTATCGGCTATTGCCCGGAGGACCGTAAGAAGGAAGGCATCGTTGCGGACCTGTCGATTCGCGAGAACATCGTGTTCGCGTTGCAGGCGCGACGCGGCTGGTGGCGCGCAATCGGCCGCGCGAAGCAGCGTCAGATGGCCGACGAATACATCAAGATGCTGGGCATCAAGGCACGCGACGCGGAGCAGCCGATCGGCCTGCTGTCCGGCGGCAACCAGCAGAAAGTGCTGCTCGCGCGCTGGCTCGCAACCGAACCGAAGATGCTGATTCTCGACGAACCGACGCGCGGCATCGACGTCGCCGCGAAGTTCGAGATCATGGACCGCGTGCTCGCGTTGTGCGCGAAAGGTCTTGGCATGCTGTTTATTTCATCCGAAGTGAGCGAAGTGGTGCGCGTGAGCCACCGGATCGCGGTATTGCGCGACAGGCGCAAGGTGGCGGAGATCGCGGGCAACGCGGTGTCCGAAGATCAGGTGTATCAGCTGATTGCGGGGAGTGACCAATGAAGGCGATCAAAGCCGCGTTCCAGCATACGTTGACGTGGCCGCTGCTCACGCTGGTGTTGCTGATTGCGCTCGACGTCGCGCACCGCGCGAATTTCCTGGCGATCTCGATGTTCGAAGGCCACCTGTTCGGCGCGCCGATCGACATCCTCAACCGTGCGGCGCCGCTGGTGATCGTGTCGCTCGGCATGACGCTCGTAATCGCGACACGCGGCATCGATATTTCGGTCGGCGCGGTTGTCGCGATTGCAGGTGCCGCCGCGGCGACCATTCTGGCCGACAATCCGGCGAATGTGACGCTAGCGGTTGGCGCCGCGCTCGCGGTTGGTCTCGTCGCGGGTGCGTGGAATGGTTTGCTGGTCGCATTCATCGGGATGCAGCCGATTATCGCGACGTTGATTCTGATGGTGGCCGGCCGCGGCGTTGCGCAGTTGCTGACCGGTGGGCAGATTATCCCGATCGGCGCGCCGGGTTATCTGGCGCTGGGCGGTGGCTTTTTCGCACGCATGCCATCGGCCGTATGGATCGCGGTCGCGGTAACGGTGGCGACCGCGCTGCTGATGAGCCGCACCGCACTCGGGCTCTTTATTCGCGCGATCGGCGTGAACCCGGTGGCGACGCGCCTCGTCGGCCTGCGCGCGAATGCGATCGTGTTCGCGGTCTATGTGTTCTCGGGGCTGACGGCGGCGATTGCCGGCGTGCTGATGAGTTCGAACGTGCGTAGCGCCGACGGCAACAATGCGGGTCTGCTGCTCGAACTCGACGCAATTCTGGCCGTGACGCTCGGCGGCACGTCGTTAAACGGCGGGCGCTTCAGCCTCGCCGGCACGGTGCTTGGCGCATTGATCATCCAGACCCTGACGTATACGACCTATTCGATCGGTGTGCCGCCTGAGGCAACTCTGGTGGTGAAGGCGATCGTCGTGTTGCTGGTGAGCATGATTCAATCGGAGCGCGCACGCGTGCTGCTCATCCGGCAACTGAAGCGCGCGTTTTCGTTCACGCAGGCAAAGCCCGCTAGCGAGGCGGCAAAATGACAAAAATGACGACAGAAGGCACAAGCGCCTCCCGGACCAGCTTTATCACGCGCCTGCTCGATCCGCGCACGCTGCCGATCGTCGTGACGATCGCGCTGTTCTGCGTGCTGTTCGGCTTCGGCTCGGTGATGTACACGGGCTTCTTCTCGCTACAGGTGCTGCTCGGCCTGCTGGTCGACAATTCGTTCCTGTTGATCGTCGCGCTTGGCATGACCTTTGTGATTGTGTCGGGCGGCATCGATCTGTCGGTCGGCTCGGTGGTCGCGTTGACCACCGTGCTGTGTTCGGTTGCCGCGCAATGGTGGCATTGGCCGATCTGGGCGATCGTGCCGCTCGTGCTGATCATGGGCACGCTGTTCGGCGCGGCAATGGGCGCGGTGATTCACTTCTTCAAGCTGCAGCCGTTCATCATCACGCTCGCCGGCATGTTCCTCGCGCGCGGTGCGTGCTTCCTGATCACCACGCAGTCGATCACGATCAACGAAAAGACTTTTCATGCGGTCGCGCAATTCAGTGTGCCGATCGGCGGCGGCTCGCTGAATTCGGGCGCGCTGATCGGTATCGTCGCGCTGATCGCCGCGATCTATATCGCGCACTTCACGCGGTTTGGCCGCAATGTCTATGCGATCGGCGGCAATGAGCGTTCGGCGTTGCTGATGGGCCTGCCGGTCGCGCGCACGAAAATCGGCGTGTATGCGTTGAGCGGTTTCTGCTCGGCGCTCGGCGGTGTCGTGTTCACGCTGTATCTGCTGTCCGGTTACGGGCTCGCCGCGCAGGGGATGGAGCTCGATGCGATTGCTGCGACGGTGATCGGCGGCACGCTGCTGACGGGGGGGGTCGGATACGTGTTCGGATCGCTGTTCGGCGTCGGCATTCTCGGCACGATCCAGACGCTGATTACCTTCGACGGCACGCTGAGTTCGTGGTGGACCCGCATTGTGATCGGCGCGCTGCTGTGCGCATTCTGCCTGCTGCAGCGCGTGATCGAACGGCATGCGGCAAGCCGCAAGTCGAGCGGCACCGGGCTGCACGCGAACACGAAAAAAGCGCGCGATGAAGAGCGCACGCCGCAGACCGATGCGAAGGACAAGCCCGGGCTCGCGGCGATGATCACGCGGCGCACCTGAACGGTGGCCGGCCAGCGAACGCGCGCTTGCGCGTTCGCGATTCTCACGCCTGCTACCGCTCGCGACCGCCGCTGCGCCCGCATGATTGCGCGGGCAGCGAGTGAATAAAAGCAGCGGATTACTGCGGCTGCTGCGCCGGTTTGTCGACGGCGATGCCTAGTTCCGCAGCCAGTTTTTCGACCAGCGCCTCGAGTCGCTCGACCTTGTCGGCGAGCGCGCGGTATTCAGCCTTCAGCGCATCGAGTTCGTCGTCCATTGCACCGGCGGTTGCGTTGCGCGCGGTCGCGTCGCCTGCGCCGCGCGGCGTGACGTCATCCACCTGTACTTCGCCACATAGCAGATGCATCCAGCGGCTCTCGCGCTCGCCCGGCGTGCGAGGCAGTTTTACCGCGAGCGGTGTATCGCGTGCGGCGAGTTCGTCGAGGAACGCTTCGACTGACGACGTATCCGCAAACGAATGCAGTCGGGACGTCGCAAGGCGCAACTCGGCCGCTGTTTGAGCGCCGCGCAACAACAGCGCGGTGAGCAGCGCGGCGGCCTGGCGCGGCACACCGAGCACGCGTTCGAGATTGTGCTCGAAGCGCGGCACACGGCTGCTGCTGCCTTCGAATACCAGACTCAGCCGTTTGAGCGCTTCGATCGCGCCCAGCACGTCGGATTCGCTGGCGTTCATCACGGGCGAGCGGGACGTCTTCTGATTGCAGCCGAGTGTCAGCGCGTTCAGCGACAGCGGATACGTGTCCGGCACCGTGTGCTGTTTTTCGAAGAGGACGCCGAGCACGCGCGCCTCGAGTGGAGTCAGCTCGCGCAGCGCGGGACGCGGCGTATCGTCGACGGGGGAATTCATATGTGTTCAAAGTTTGGGGTGGATCGGCAACCGCGATTGTCCGTCAAAATGCGCTTGCGCTTCAAATTCCACCGCACGCCGTCGGTTCTACGTGCTGGCGACGCGCGAATCGCTACGCGGCTTTCGCCTTGCCTACGATCACCACCGCGATGCCGCCGAGAATGGCCGTGGCGCTTGCCACGAGCCGCGGCGTCAACGGTTCGTTCAGCAGCGCAATGCCGCCTAGCGCGGCGATCAGCGGCACGCTGAGCTGCACGGTCGCCGCGCTCGACGCCCTCAGTTCTTTCAACGCGGCATACCAGATGACATAGCCGAGCCCGGACGTGATCGCACCGGAAACCAGCGCGTAGATCACGCCTGCGCGATCGACCGACAGATGCGCTTGCATCGACACGCTAAGCGCAGCGGCGAACGGCACCGCCCGCAGAAAATTGCCGGCGGTTGCCGCAGCGGGATCGGCGGCGCGCTTGCCGCGCAGCGAATACGCGCCCCATGCGATGCCTGCTGCGAGCATCAGCAGCGACGACAGCGGCGCAGGCGCCGCGACGCCCGGCAGCACGAGACCGACGAGCCCCGCAAGCGCCAGCATCATGCCAAGCCACTGGCGCGGATGCAGCCGCTCGCCGCTCCACAGTGCGTAGCCGATCATCGACGCCTGCACCGCGCCGAACAGCAGCAACGCACCCGTGCCGGCGGGCAACCCGACGTACGCAAACGAGAAAGCCGCTGCATAGACGATTAGCGCGAACGCAGCGTACCAGTCACCGGCGCCGCCGCGAAGCGCACCGCCGCGGCCGTGCTGGATCAGCCAGAGCATCGCCGCGGCCGCGACGATGCGCACCGACGTGAATGTGGCAGGGTCGATCGCGGTGGTCTTTAACGCGAGCCGGCACAGCAGCGAGTTGCCGGCAAACGCGATCAACGCAAGCGTGGTGAGCGCGGCGAGCCGCGAACGCGACAGCGGCGCGCCGGCGGCCGGCGCGCCCGCTGCGGCCGGCCGCTGTGCGTGATGACCTTGCGGCGCGGTCAACGGCTTAAGCCGGCGAAGAAGGTTTGATGTTCTGGTTCGTGCTGAACAGGTTGTGCGGATCGTAGCGGTCTTTAACGGCCACCAGACGTTCATAGTTCGGACCGTATGCGGCGCCGATCCGCTCGCCTTCTTCCTGCGTCAGGAAGTTCACGTACGCGGTGTCGAGCGCGAACGGCTTCGTGGTCTCGAAGAACTGACGGGCCCACGCGACGCAGCGTGCGTCGTCGGCTGCGTCGCTCCAGCGGCCATGCACATTCATCACGTATTTCGCGTCGCGGCCCGCGTACGCGGTCGCGTCGACCGCGACACGCGACGTCGCGCCGCCGACCTGCCCGAAAAAGATCTCGCACTGCGGCGACGGCAACGTAGCGAGCGCGTCGAGCAGCGCATCGATCAGACCATCCTGCAGCGCGGACAGATTGTGCGATTTCCAGTAGTTGCGCTCGCCCGGCGTAAGCAGCGGATCGAAGGCCTGCTGCCATGCGGTGTACGGCATCGGCCCGAGATGCTCGCCGTACGGCGTGCCGAACTGACGTATCGCTTCGACTGCGCGCGGACCGTCTTCGAGTGGGCCGGTATAGCAGATCGCAAACGCAATCATCGGTTTGCCGTGCACGTCGGCCGGCAGGAACGGCAGCGGCGGTGCAAGCCGCGCGACACTCCAGACGGTCAGTTCATCGGGCATCGAGTCGACCGCATTGCGATATTTGCCTAGTGCTTCCCTGGCCTGGTCGAGCGGCAGCACGACAAGTCCGCCATACACTTCCGGCCCGACCGGATGCAACTGGTACTCGAACATCGTGACCACGCCGAAATTGCCGCCACCGCCGCGTATCGCCCAGAACAGGTCTTCGTGTTCGCTGTCGCTGCAGTGCAGGAGTTCGCCGTCGCCGGTGACGATATCGGCGGATAGCAGATTGTCCACGGTCATGCCGAAACGACGGCTTAGCCAGCCGAATCCGCCGCCGACCGTCAGGCCCGCGACGCCGGTCGTCGAATTGATGCCGAGCGGCACCGCGAGACCGAACGCCTGCGTTTCATGATCGAGGTCGCGCAGCGTGCAGCCGGGCTCGACATACGCACGGCGCGCGGATGAATCGACGCGCGCGGATTTCATCGCCGAAAGATCGATGACCAGCCCGTCGTCGCATAACGCGGTGCCGGCGATGTTGTGGCCGCCGCCGCGCATCGCGAGCGTCAGTTTCTGCTCGCGCGCGAAATTCACCGCGCGGCGCACATCGGCGACACCCGCGCAGCGGACGATCACGGCGGGGCGCCGGTCGATCATCGCGTTCCAGATCGCACGTGCGTCGTGATAGCCGGCATCCTCCGGCACGAACACCTGTCCGCGCGACGCGGCTCGCAGCGCATCAATTGCATCTTTCGACAAATTCGGCATTGCACACCTCCACGCTCAATGGGCCATTGAAAGTCTTCCTCAATCAGGGCGGTCCCATTTTGGAAGCCTTAACGTTTTCAACCCAGTAAACGGTCGGTGTTACCGAACACAAACTAACGTAAACCCGATGTCGATACCGCGGAAATCGCGCAAATGCACGATGCACGGTCCTCCGGGCACGATGGATGCGCGCTGCGAATCTTTCATCCGCCATGCGACCGATGGAATGCTTCGGAAATACGACGCACGGCACGCGCAGCGAAACGCGCGATGACGCGTCTGTGGCGCGCTGACGGAGCCTGTTTGTTCAGATGGTAAGCGCCCGTGGCATGCGTGATGGCGGACCCGCTTTTCAAGCGGCGTACCGCGCGTTCGATCGCGGCGCGAGCTGAGTCGCCGCGCCGGCGATCGTCTTCATGGCCAATGCGCTTCAATGAAAGATCAGATAAAGAATCACCAGCACGATAAGCGGCACGCCCAGCATCCACCCGATCAGATAAGGCATTTTCTTCTCCCTGTGCGACTGCCGAAGCGCGAGATCGCTTCATGAACGCAGGCGCTTGAAGTCGTAGTTGCAAGGCGCGTACCTAAAGGGCCGTGTCGAGTTCGCGATGCGGTCGCACGGGGTTGCTTGCACTCGTGCACTGGCGCGCACGCGCGGATTGGCGATATGCTCGCTACGCACATGAGGAGAAAAAATGCGAGGAGACGACAGGTACGCGCCCGCGGCACAGCCGCCCACGACGCGGCACGATAGCTATCGCGAAGACCACTGTTCGGTCGCGGACTTCGCCGGGCAGATTGCAGCCGGCACTTACGCGCAGCAGACGCAACTCGCCGCTTCGACGCCACACGGCATTCCGCTCTATGACTGCGACGCACTACGCGACGCACTGGAAAACTCCGCCGCGCGAGCGCAGTTGCAGGCGGAATGGGTGCATGTATTGCGCGAAGGCGCGGGCGTGATGGTGCTGCGACATGCGTATGACGATACCGTGCCGATCGACGAAGCGACCGCGCTTTTTGAAGACGTGATCCGCGAAGAGCGCGCGCAGGGCGGGGCGGGTGGCGACCACTTCGCGAAGGCGGGCGCGAACGATCGCATCTGGAACGCACTGGAAAAGCTGTGTCTGCGTGCGCCGGAACTGTTCGCGCGCTACTACGCGAACGGGTTCGTCGCGGCTGCCGCGGATGCATGGCTCGGCCCGCATTACCAGATGACGTCGCAAATCAACGTCGTGCGGCCCGGCGGCGCTGCGCAGCAGGCGCACCGCGATTATCACCTGGGCTTTCAGACAGTCGCTGAAGCCCAGCGCTATCCCGCGCACGTGCATACGATGTCGCCGTTTCTCACGCTGCAAGGGGCGATCGCGCACGTCGACATGCCGGTCGAAAGCGGGCCGACGAAGTTGTTGCCGTATTCGCAGCGCTACGCGCCGGGCTATGTCGCGTGGCGGCGCGACGATTTCCGCCGCTACTTCGAAGCACACTGCGTGCAGTTGCCGCTTGCGAAGGGCGATGCGCTGTTCTTCAATCCAGCGCTGTTTCATGCGGCAGGCGAGAATCGCACGGCGGATGTCGCGCGCATGGCGAACCTGCTGCAGATTTCGTCCGCTTACGGGCGCGCGATGGAGTCGGTCGATCGATCCGCGATGTGCGAGGCGCTCTACCCGGCGTTGTGCGATTGCGTTGCACACGCGCGGCTCAAAGCGGCGCAGCTCGACGCGGTGATTGCAAGCTGCGCGGAAGGGTATCCGTTCCCGACTAATCTCGATCGTGATCCGCCGCTCGGCGGTCTTGCGCCGCCAAGCCAGCAGACGTTGCTGAAGGAAGCGTTGGCCGAAGCGTGGCCCGCGCAGAAATTTATCGCTGCGCTGCGTCAACATGCGTGGCGGCGCGAGACCGGCGCAGTCGAAGCCGCGAGACGCTAGACGGTACGCCGGGCATGTGACGACATCTGGTTGGACTTTGGCGCGGCAGCGCTCTACGATAAGGCTCCTTTCCAGCGCAACTCAACACACTCATGCAAACGATCTCCGCATCAGCCTGTCTGCCCGACGATCTGGATCATGCATTGCTGGTCGGCCGCGTATGGCGGCGTGACGACACACATGAAGGTAAACATGAAGGCCCGTGTGTGGTCGCCGTGCGCGGCGGCGATGTATTCGACATCACGCAGTCCGCCCCGACGACCGCGGATCTGTTCGACCGCGACGATGCGGTCGAGGTCGCGCGCCACGCACCGGGTGTGCCGCTTGGCCCGGTGAGCGCGCTGATCAAAGCAGGGTTGGCGGCGCGCAACGATGCTGGCGCGCCACGCCTGCTTGCGCCGTGCGACGTGCAGGCAATCAAGGCATGCGGCGTCACGTTCGCGGTTAGCCTGCTCGAACGCGTCATCGAAGAGCAGGCGGGCGGCGATCCATCGAAAGCACAGGAAGTGCGCGCGACGATCACCGCGTTGATCGGCACCGACCTGTCGAAGATCGAACCCGGCTCGGATGCGGCGATGCGTCTGAAAGCCGAACTGGAGCGCCGCGGTGCGTGGTCCCAGTATATGGAGGTCGGTATCGGGCCGGATGCCGAGGTGTTTTCGAAGTCGCAGCCGATGTCGTCGGTCGGCTTCGGCGCCGACATCGGGCTGTTGCCCGGGTCGGTCTGGAACAACCCGGAGCCGGAAATCGTGCTGGCCGTCAACAGTGCGGGGCGTATCGTCGGCGCGACGCTTGGCAACGATGTCAATCTTCGCGATATCGAAGGGCGCTCTGCGTTGCTGCTCGGCAAGTGCAAGGACAACAACGGTTCGTGCGCGATCGGGCCGTTCGTGCGATTGTTCGATGAACGCTTTACGCTCGATACGATTCGCGATGCGAGCGTGTCGCTGCGCGTCGATGGCGCCGACGATGCATTCGAACTCGATGGCGTCAGCCATATGACCGAGATCAGTCGCGATCCGGCGGATCTCGTCGCGCAGACTTGCGGCAAGCATCATCAGTATCCGGACGGCTTTATGCTGTTTCTCGGCACGATGTTCTCGCCGATCAAGGACCGCGATGCGCCCGGCGGCGGGTTTACGCACCATCTGGGCGATGTCGTGACGATCTCGACGCCGAAGCTTGGGGCGTTGGTTAATACGGTGCGGCTATGTACCGAGATCGAGCCGTGGACGTTCGGGGTGCGCGCGCTTTATCGCAGTCTGGCTGAGCGCGGGTTGCCTCGCGCGCGCTGAGCGAACGACGGGTGCGTCGGCGCGTCGTTGAGGAATGCGCCGACGCGCCGTACTGCATTACAACTGCTCGACTACAACCGTCTTCGTGCCCGACGCGACCGTCAGGCGCGTGCGCTTGAGCAACGGATCGGCGGGCGGCGTGCCGTCGCTGTTGAGCGGTTTGACCTTCGTGAACACGACCGAGAATGCGCCGGCGGTGACGGTTGCGGATGCGTACCCTTGCGCGTCATGGTCGACGTATTTGAAGTCGGGGTTGTTGCCTTGCAGGACGCCGTCGAACACCGTTGGCGTCAACACGAGCGGTGCGAGCGGCGTGCCCTGCGCGCCTGCCTTCAGGTAGTTATAGAACGACGTGCTGCTGATACCCGCGGTGACGAAATCGACCAGCACCGGCACGCTCGTGGCAGGGTCCGTCACTACACCGCACTGGAACGCATGCAGATCGCCGGTGATCGCAACGACGTTCGACACGTTGTTGTTCTTCAGATAGCCGAGAATCTCTTGTTTGTGCGTCGGGTAACCGTCCCAGCCGTCGCAGTTGACCATGTATACCGCGTTGTACGGCGGCTGAGCCATCGAGGTCAGGTCGACCTGCATACGGTTCAATGTGACTTCATTGCCCCACACGCGCCACGTTGCTGTCGAACTGCTCATTGTGTTCTTGAACCACGCCGTCTGTTCGGTACCGAGGATCGACGGTGCGCGTCCCATCGCCGCCGTGTCGATTGCATCGAACTGAGCGAGGACCGGCTTTTGCACGAAGTAGCGCGCACCGACCGAGTCGCTGCCGTTGATCGGATCGTGGCCCTGTGCCTGCGCGACCGCCGCCTCGCTCACCACATGATCATCCCGGAACATCCGCTCATCGGTCATCACCAGATGCACGAGCTTGCCGTAGTGAAAGTCGCGATAAATCGAAATATTCGCGAACGACGGATTGGTCGCGTCGAACTTCACATCGCTCCAGTCGATCGGCATGTACTCGGCCCACGCCTGCGTTGCGCTGCGGCGGCGCGCGGTCTGCTGCGTGTTCTCGTTCGTGTAGGTCTGGTGATCCTGCCAGCAGTCGTCCGAAAACTCGTGGTCGTCCCAGATCGGGATCATCGCGAACTTCTGGTGGATGGCCTGCAGACGCGAATCGGTGCGATAGGTGCGGTACAGCGTGCGATAGTCGTCAACCGTGCTCGCGTACTGGCCGACGCCGCCCGGCAGCGGCTGACCATTCGGCAGCTTCAGCGCGCCATGCGCAGGCTCCGCCGCGCCAGCCTGGAACGACGCGTCGACCGTTTCATAAATGTAGTCGCCGACATGAACCACGAAGTCGAGATCGGTCTCGGCCGCAATCAGCGACATCGCCTGCCAGTGATTGACCGTCCAGTCCTGGCACGTGAACCACGCGAAGCGTACCTTGTCGTTCGCCGCGTCGGCGGCCGGCGCCGTTTTCGCAGTGCCGGTCGCACTGACATCGGAGCCCGCGATAAAGCGGTAAAAGTACGTGCTGCCGGACTTCAGGCCGGTCACCTTCGCACGTACCGTGAAGTCATGGTCGGACACTGCCTGCAGTGCGACGTTGGCGGCGAGCGCCGCAAAGTCGCTAGTCGGCGAGATCTGCAACTGAACCGCTACCGGTGCAGTGCCACCCGCGCTAGCAATCGCGCGCGTCCAGAACACGACGCTATCCGCGCGCGGGTCGCCGCTCGCGACGCCTTGTGCGAACGCGAACGTGCCTGCCGGCGGCTTTCCGGCGTCGGACGACGGGTTATCCGATCCAGACGATGGCTTGTTATCCGATCCGCAAGCAGTCAGCGTCCCCGTGGCTGCCGCGATGGTGAAGAATGTGGAAGATTTTAGAAAGTGTCGACGATCCATAGCGGTGCTCTGGTTGTAATTGGATCGACAAGGTAAAGCGAGTTTTTGACAGGCAGGTGTCAAAAAACAGAAAGGTATTTCGCGGTATCCAGTATGAATCGACGCCGGTCGACACGCGTCGCGTCGTCACAATTGTCACAATCGACATCGCCATTGCGGCGATGCCGATCCCGTTCATCCACGAGGACAGTCAGCGTCAACGCGCCACACTTTGTTGCGCATACATCGATTCCCAGCCACCGCCGAGCACTTTGCACAGCGTAATCAGATTGACGTCATTGTCAGCGTCGCTCTGTTCCAGTGCGCTCTGCGCGTTGAGCAACTGCTTCTGCACGTTGAGCACTTCGAGATAATCGATCGCTCCCGCCTTATACCTCTGTTGCGCAACAGACAGCGCGCGCAGGTTCAGGTTCACCACCGCTTTGAGCCGATCGCGCCGCCGCTGCTCCGCGTCGTACACAATCAGCGCGTCGTCCACTTCGCGCCACGCCTGCAGGACCGTGCGTTTGTACACGATCGCGGCTTCCTGCTGTTGTGCGTCACGTAGTTGCAAGGTCCCCTTCAGACGTCCGCCTTCGAATATCGGCAGCGTAATCGACGGGCCGACGACGAACTGGCCCGATGCCCAATCCGCGAGACTCGAAAGCTGAAGGCTCTGAAATCCTGCGCTGCCATTCAGCGAAATGCGCGGATAAAAGTCCGCCTTGGCCATGCCGATCGCGGCCGTGGCCGCATGCAACTGCGCGTCCGCCCTGCGGATATCAGGGCGTCGCTGCACGAGTTCCGACGGGAAACCGATCGGCACCTGCTCAGGCAGACCCGGCACATCGCGTGGTTCGGCAAGCCGCTCATTGAGCGCACCGGGTTCCTTTGCGAGCAGCACGCCAATCGCATTGATCGAGGTGGCTGAACGTGCCTCCAGTGTCGGAATCAGGCTTTCGATCGACTCCGCCTGCGCGGCGGCATTGGCCACATCGAGATCGGTTGTCACGCCTTCGTGCTTGCGCATCTCGGTGAGTTTCGTCGCGTTGCGCGCGATCTCGAGATTCTGCTTCGCTATCTGTAGCAGCGCCTGCGTATCGCGCAACGCGATATAGTCCCGCGCGAGTTCGGCGCGCGCGGACAATAGAACTGCGTTGCGGTCTTCATAGGATGCGCCGGTGAGCGCGGTCGCGGCCTCGACACCGCGCCGTACGCCACCCCAGATATCGAGCTCCCAGGACGCATCGAAGCCGAACTGGTACAGGTTGTAAGCGGGCGAACCCTTCGAGCCTGGCAAAGGCGCGACGCCGAGCGGCGCGCTGCCCGACGCCGACTGCGATTGACTCCCGGTGGGACTCACGCCAAGCAATCCGAGAATGCCGTTCGGGCTGCCACGCTCGCGGTTGTACGAGGCCGCGGCGTCCACCGTCGGGTATTGCGCGGCGCCGGCAATGCGCTGTCCGGCCCGGCTTTGCAGCAGACGCGCCGATGCGGCGGCGACGTCGAGATTCTGCTCGCTCAGCTCGTTTTCCAGCGCGTTCAGCATCGGGTCGTTAAAGAGCGTCCACCAGTCCGGATTGAATTCGGCTTCAACGGCCTTGCTCGGTGCCTGTGACGCTTGCGTGCGATCGAACACGTTGGCAGGCGTATGGGTTTGCGGATGTTCGAAGTTCGGGCCTACGAGACAGCCTGTCAGCGTTGAACACAGCACTATCAGCAAGATCGCGAGCGACGCCGTGCGGATCGGGAATGCGCGCGCGTTCATTTTCTGGCCGCCTGTTCAACGCGCGCGTCGTTACGCCCGGCCACTGACACCTCCGCTTCGACGGACAAGCCGACGCTCAGGTCGGAGGTCGCTTCCTGTCCCGCATCGAGCGTGATCTTCACCGGCACACGCTGGACCACCTTGGTGAAATTGCCGGTCGCGTTGTCCGGCGCGATCGGTGCGAAGCTCAAACCGGTCGCCGGAGCGAGACTGTCGACATGCCCCTGGATCACCACGCCAGGCATGCTGTCGACCTTGATACGCACGGGTTCGCCCGGTCGCATTCTCGTCAGCTGATTCTCCTGGAAGTTCGCGACGATATACGCTTCGGATAGCGGAACGATCGCGAGCATCGGCGTGCCGGTCGTGACGAACGCGCCGACGCGCGCGGAGCGTCTGCCGACCTTGCCATCGATCGGCGCGCGGATCTCCGTATACGAAAGATTGAGTTTGGCCTGTTCGCGCGCGGCTTGCGCATGGGCCAATGCGCCGGCCGCCTTGTCGCGCTGCGTGCGCAGCACGTCGAGGTTTTGTTGGGCTGCAAGCAACGCGGCCTGATCGTGCGATTGTTTCGCGAGTTGCTCGGCTAGCGTGCTCGACGCGTGCTGCTGTTCCTGCGTCGTTCCAGCGCCTGCGTCCGACAGATTCTGGTAGCGCGCGGCGTTGGCACGCGCGAATACGACCGACGCATCGTCGGCCCGCAGCGTCGCGCGCGCCTGATCGACGAGCGACGGCTGGCGCGCGATCTCGGCGTCGTAGTTCGCAACGGACGCCCTTGCCGCCGTGACGTCCGCGTCCGCGCTCATCAACGCGGCTCGGAAGTCGCGGTCATCGATACGCACGAGCAATTGACCGGCTTTGACGCGCTGATTGTCTTCGACCCGTACTTCGGAAACCTGACCGGCGACACGCGGCGCGACCAGCGTGAAATCGGCGGCCACATACGCATCGTTCGTGGATTCCGTCGTCGAGTCGCCGATCAGCGCGGTGCGACCCGATGCGGCGACGCCGATGACGGCCATGCACACAGCAACGCCGATCAGTTTGTGGGGAATCTTTATCAGGGGTGACATGGATCGGCGCTCATCGGGAAGAAGGTTGCGTAGTGGTCCAGGGCGGATAGATACGCACGGGTATTAACGGAACAAGCACAAGAAGAAAGAGCGCGACACCCGCCATCACGCGATAAAGATCGGCCGACGTCAGCACCACAGCCTGCGCGTGCACACGATGTGCGAGTTCGCCGAGGCTGTGCGACGCGCCGACGCTTTGAGTGGTGACGAGCATGTTGTTGCCGAGCCGGTCGACGAGCATGCTCGAATGAAAATGCTCACGGGCCGTACCCAGGCCTTCGATCAGCGCGGTGGCCGCCGCTGCCGAAAATGTCTTGAGGGAATTGAACATCGCCGACGCAAACGGCCCTTCGGTGGGCGGCAATCCCGTTGTGACGCCCATCAGAATGCACATGATCACCATCGGTTGCGCGACGATCTGCAGTGACTGAAGCCAGTAGAAGTTGTCGCGCACCCAGTCGGATGTGACGAAGCTGCCGATAAAGCAGGTGAGCGCCATCAGCATGAGTCCAGCGGCGAGGATCCAGCGGAAGTCGACGCGCCGGAAATTCAGTACGGCGGCTGTCAAAGGAAGCGCAATCAGCAATGGAATCGCCACCAGCAACGCGAGCGGCGTGGTTTGCAACGGCCGGTAGCCGTGAATCTTCGTCAGATATTGCGCGGGTATGACGGCGATACTGGTCAGCAGGACGACTGCGCCCGCCAAGGTCAGCAGCCCGTGCGTGAAATTCCTGCGGGATAGCAGTTGAAGCCTGAAAAAAGGCAGCGGGTGATACCACTCGTTGATAAGAAACGCGACCAGCAACAGCGCTCCACCGTAGAACATCACGCAGATCAACCCGGAGTTCAGCCAGTCGAGGCGGTCGCCCTGCAACAGACCGACGACAAGCATCGCGACCGCGGGGAATCCGGTCACAAACCCGGTCCAGTTGAATGAACGGAATCGTTCGATTTTGATCGGGTCGCGAGGCAGGCCCAGATGAATGGCGGCGCAACTCACGATGCCAAGCGGCACGATTTGCCAGAACGCCATGCGCCAGCTGACGTACTCCGTCCATAAAGCGGTCAGAGGCGTGCCGAGCGCCGGCCCGAAGGTTGCGGTGAGCGCGTAGCCGGCAAGCCCGTATAGCTTGATCTTCGGTGGAAGATAACGCAGCGCGACGATGATCAACATCGGCGGAAGACATCCACCGGATAGACCCTGCAATACGCGCAACCCGTACAGCGCGGGCAGATTCGGTGCGAACGGACAGAGCAGACCGAACAGCATCGTGGCCAGCATCGCGCCGACCGAGAATCGCTTCAGCGTGAAGGTCACGCCGAACCACGGCGCAAATACCATCGCGGCGACGTTGGCTGCTTCGAACAGAACGGTAAGCCACGTGCCGTCGTCATGGCCGATCGACAGCGCGCCGCGAATGTCCGTCATCGCGAGCCCGGTGACCTGCTGGTTGAGAATCGCGGACAGCGACGCAAGCAGCATGCCGATCAGGCCGATTGCAAGACGCAACGATAGTGCCGGCTGAGCGGGCGTTTGCTGTGCGCAAGGTTCTGCGCGATGCGCAGCGTGCGGCGATGGCTGCACGGCCGTTTGTTCTTGGCTTCCAGTGGTCCAGGGCGTGGCGGTGTTCATCAGGGTCCGCTGCTAGTCATGTTTAACGGGTCGGTCAAACGAGGCCGGGCTTATGCGTGACGCGGCTTCTCGTCGAAATGCTGCGGCGCCTCCCGGCGATCGAACATCCCGTACTCGCGGATCACCCGGATATGTCGCAAACGCACCCCGTCCGCCAACGCTGCGTTGCGTGCGAATGCGTCGGCGGCGCTCTGATCGCGCCAGGTGGCGACCACGATCACGTCGCCTGGCGTCAATAGCGCATTGAATACGTCCCACGCGATCAGGCCGGACGCTTGCAGATCGAGTCCGAGCGAGCGGGCGACCGACGCGGCGCCAGCCTGTTTGATCCACTCCGGCGCGCGCTTCGCGTCGAACAGCGCGACCGCGGTGCCGGCGCCGGTTTCGGTGACGTCCAGCCGTTGTTCGAGTAGCGCGTATCCGGCGGGCACTTGCGTATCGCTCACCACTTGACCGATGCGCAGACGATAGTCGTCGAACACACGGTCACGCGCGGCTTGCTGAACCTTGTGGTGCTTCGTCGACACGCGCCACCGCACAAGCGACTTCTCGTCGCGCCAGCTGGATAGCGACAGAAGCCAGCCATCGCGCGTCAGACTGGCGTAGCGTGTATTGTCGATAAACCCGTCGGTTGCTTCGAGCTCTGGGCGCAGCATCTTCGCCATGCCGAGATACGCTTCGAATTGTTCGGGGAATGGATTCACTTCAAGCATTGCGGCAAACATGATGGATTCCTTCGTCTGGTTAGGGATGCTGACAGGCCTTTGTCGCATCGCAAATCGGATTGCTTTGATTGTCGGAGATGGAAGGGAATTGATGAAGCGCAAGCAGGCCGCGTATCGGGCCAATCAGTGCGCGAATTTTGCCAACGCTGCTAGTCGATGTATCGATGGGGACACGCTTTAAATGCATCGCTAATCGGCCATCTTCCGGGTTCTTCTGGCCAATTGAAGATCCACCGCGTCGACATGCATTCAACGCGCCTACAATCGTGAAGGAAGCGCGAAAATATCGCGAAAGAAGCGCGGCAGGTGCCAGCCGCCGCGATCGGGTGGATCGGTGAACGCACAGGAAAGGTGGGAACAGTGATGGACAGATTGCGTGAGATGGAAGTGTTCGTCGCCATCGTCGATCGGGGCAGTTTCACTGCGGCATCGGAGAAGCTTGGCATGTCGGCCCCCGCGGTTTCACGGGCGCTCACTTCGCTTGAAGCGCGCCTTGGAGCGCAGTTGCTTACGCGGACCACGCGCTCGGTCCGTCCAACCGACGCGGGCATGTCATACCTGGACACCTGCCGTACCGTACTGGATACGATCACCGATGCAGAGGCGAATATCTCGGTCGATCAGAAAAATCCGGTCGGCACGCTGACGATCTCGGCCCCGGTGCTGTTCGGCCAACGATTTATCGCGCCGCTCGTCAATGCGTATGCGCGCCGATATCCGGACGTGCATATCAACGCGGTGTACGACGATCGCACGTCGCGGCTGCTGGAGGAGGGCGTGGATATCGCAATCCGTATCGGGCATCTTGGAGACTCGTCGATCTTCGCGGTTCCGCTGGGCTTTGTACGGCGTCGGACTTACGCGGCGCCCGCGTATCTCGCGGCGCATGGCGAACCGGCTCATCCGCGAGACCTCGCCGGTCACCACTGCGTGTCGTTCACGGGCGTCACGCATGCGTTCGAGTGGATGTTCTATGAAAACGGTTTGAGGCTACCTGTGCGGCTGCAGCCACGAATGATCGTCAATCTGGCGCCAGCCGCGGTGATGGCTGCGGTCGAGCGTGTCGGTATCACGCAACTGTTCTCGTATCAGGCGGCACCGGAGGTGATCGAGGGAACGCTGCAGCCCGTGCTAACCGCATTCGAACCCGAGTCGACGCCGGTGAATCTGCTTCATGTGGAACGGCGCGGCGCGAGCGGTAAGGTTCGAACCTTCGTCGAATTCGTGACGGACGCATTGCGCAAAAATGTGCATCTTCAATTCGCGGACAATGCTGCCGCGGTTGACGGCGCAGACCGCATGCCCGTTTCGGGCAAACGCAAACCGTCCAGGCGCGCAAAGAAACCGATGATTGTCAGCACGCGATAACCGGGGTGGCCGGCGCAACGGCCAGGTGGAGTTCCCGGTATGCGCTCACCAGTTCGTCGAGACTGAATCCGCGGTTCAAGCCGCTGGGGTTCGGCAACACCCAGGCACGCGCACCGCCGAACGACGCGGCTTGCAGTCCCCATCGGATGTCGCGCGTACCGGATAGCGCGGCAATCGCCGCTTTTCCGAGGAAGGCAATGTACGCCGGTGCGACCTGTTCGATTTTCCACTCCAGTTCCAAAGCGGCGGCTCGAATTTCGAATCGCGTCAGTTCGTCGGCACGTGAGGTCGGACGTGGCGCTGCCGTGGTGAGCCCGCAACCATATTGCAGCAGTGCGTCGTCGTCTTCGGGGCGGAGCTGCTCGGGCGTGAAGCCCGCGAGGTAGAGGACCCGCCAGAAGCGATTGCCGCGGCCCGCAAAGTGGCGTCCGGTCGCCGCCGCGAGCATGCCGGGATTGATGCCGCAAAACACGACGGATAAACCGGGCGCGAGAATATCCGGAAGACGTTGCAGCGTATTGGAGCCGTTGGGACCAGTGGAGCCTTTCATCGATGGAGCAAATTCCGCGCGAGTGATATCACGATCAAGCCCGGGTATTCCCGGACACACTAGGCCATTTCTTCCGTCAGGTCATCCGTGTGGACCTGCTCACGGCTACCGCTGTGACTCCATTGCGGCTGCTCCGCCGGAGCGCCGTGGAATCGCTGGCGATACTGTTTCGGCGTCACGTTCAGGCGCCGGACGAACGTTGTCCGCATATGCGTCGCACTATGAAAGCCGCAATTGAACGCGACGGTTTTAAGCGGCGCATCGGTCTCTTCGAGCAGCCTTCTCGCCGCGTCAACGCGCACCTGTTCGACAAACGCGGACGGCGTGACCTTTGCATATTTCTCGAACAGCCTGGAAAACGTGCGCCGGCTGACCGAAACCGCCCTCGCGAGTTGCTCGATCGACAGCGCATCGGCAATGTGCTCGGTGACGTACCGGTGCACCTTGCTGATGATCGGGTCGTCGCCCTTTTGTATGCCGACGTACGGGCTGTACTGAGACTGCCCGCCCTCTCTCTGGATATAGACGACCAGCCGTTTCGCAACACGCACGGCTATTTCGTGCCCCCAGTCTTCGGCGACCAGCGACAGACAGAGGTCAATGCCCGCGGTTACACCGGCCGACGTAAACAGGCGTCCGTCACGCGTAAAGATCCGGTCGGGCTGAACGCTCGCTTGCGGGAATTCGTTCGCGAGGCGCGCTGCGTCGGACCAGTGTGTGGTCACCTGTTTGCCGTCGAGCAGCCCTGCGTGCGCGAGCACGAATGCGCCATTGCACACGGAACCATAGCGCGCGGCGCCGCGCGCCTGAGTTTGCAGCCACGACAGAAACTCGCTGCGCGGCCGGAAATCAGGCAAGCGTGGCCCGCCCGCGACGAGCAGCAGGTCGGCCTGAATGTCGAAGTCCTCATAGCCAAACGGCACCGACAGTTGCATGCCGTTCGAGCAGGTGACAGTACCGGCGCGCGCCGCGACGAGAACGACCTGATAGTGCTGGTGCTCGGGAAGAAAGGTGTTCGCTTCGGCGAACACGTCCATGGGGCCTGCAAGATCCAGCGCCTGCACACCATCGAACACGACAATGGCGACTTTCATCATCTGACCTTCATCCAGTGCGGTGCTCCCGTGGCGCCGTGACCCGATGCATGATCACGACAGCCGCGGTAACGAGCGATGGCCCAGATTACCCGAACAGCCGCAAAACAGGGACAGGCTTTCCGTAATTTGACTCTTGCGGCCGTGTAATGAATGGGCATTCGCCCGGTGCACGAACTGGCAGCACTTCGCGTTCAACGGTGCACAAGTTTGCGACGCGAATGCCGCGTGGCCCAAATCACGCATTGAATGGCCACGCATCGCGCCATATGCGTGTTTCCCGCTGACGTCCGCTGACTAGACTTGCTCTCAACACGATCGAACTTGCACGTGCCGTGCAACCGATGCCGTTTGATTCTGGCCGCCGGATGATCGGCGGCCTTTATTTTCCGTGAGCCCGTCGTGACCCAGAACCCGACCATTCATTCACAAGCTTTGCAGAATTCACCGGACACACGCGAACCCATGTCGGGCGCCGACATCATCCTGCGCGTACTCAGCGAGCAGGGCGTGGACACCGTATTCGGATACAGCGGCGGCGCGATTCTGCCGACCTACGACGCGGTGTTTCGCTTTAACGCCATGCATGAAGCAAACCCCGAGCGGCAGATCAGGCTGGTGGTGCCGGCCAACGAGCAGGCGGCCGGCTTTATGGCCGCCGGTTATGCGCGCGCGAGCGGCAAGGTAGGCGTATTTATGGTGACGTCCGGTCCTGGCGCTACCAATGCGGTTACGCCGATCGCCGACTGCAATGGCGATTCGGTGCCGGTCGTGCTGATATGCGGGCAGGTGCCGCGCGCCGCGATCGGCTCCGACGCTTTTCAGGAGGCGCCCGTCTTCAACATCATGTCGGCGTGCGCAAAGCAGGTTTTCCTCGTGACGGACCCGGCAAAGCTCGAACAAACATTGCGAAGCGCGTTCGAGATCGCCCGCACCGGCCGGCCCGGTCCTGTTGTCGTCGATGTGCCGAAGGACATCCAGAACTGGCGAGGAACGTATCAAGGGCACGGCACATTGCACTTCCGCGGTTACTCGGACCGTCTTCGAACGGTGGCGAAAGGCGCTCGTCTGAACGCAGCGAAGCGCGCCGAATTTTTTGAGCTTCTCGCGCAAAGCAAACGACCGCTTCTGTATGCCGGTGGTGGCGTCATTGCTGCCGGCGCGGCGGCCGAACTGCGGCGGTTTTCCGAACGCTACCGCATCCCCGTCGTTACGACATTGATGGCGCTTGGCGCAATGCCGGCGAAACACGCGTTATGGCTGGGCATGCTCGGCATGCATGGCGCCGCTTGTGCGAATTACGCGGTCGAAGATTGCGATTTTCTGATTGCGATCGGCGCGCGCTTCGACGACCGCGTAGCCGGCGGACGCCCGGAAGCCTTTGCACCCGGTGCGCGATATGTCGCGCACATCGATATCGACGCCGCGGAGATCAACAAGGTCAAGCGCGCACACTGGGTTCACGTTGGCGATGCGAAGGACGCGTTGCTATCGCTGATGGAGCAGGATGCCGCGGTGCAACCGCGATCGGACTGGCTCGACCAGGTCGCCGAACTGAAGCGCGTGTACGGTCTGAACTACGACCGCAACAACCCGCTGATTCAACCGCAGTTCGTCGTCGAGAAACTTGGCGAACTGACCGGTGGACGCGCGATTATCAGTACCGGCGTCGGCCAGCATCAGATGTGGGCCGCGCAGTTTTTCGATTTTGCCGAGCCACGCGGCTTTCTCACTTCCGGCAGCATGGGCACGATGGGTTTTGGCTTGCCCGCCGCGATCGGTGCGCAATTGGCGCGGCCTGACGCGCTGGTGATCGATATCGATGGCGACGGCAGCATCCGGATGAATGCCGGCGACCTCGAAACGGCGAGCACCTACGGCGTGCCTGTGAAGGTGCTGCTGCTCAACAATCTCGGCGACGGGATGATCCGGCAGTGGCAGCGCCTCTTTTACGAAGGGCGCTTTTGCGTCAGCGACAAGGCGCTGCATAGCAAGAACTTCGTGATGGCCGCACAGGCCGATGGATTCGATTTTGCCCGCCGCGTGGACAAACGCGATGAACTCGAGGACAGCCTTCGCGCGTTTGTGGAATTCGAAGGTCCCGCGTTTCTCGAAGTGATGATCGACCAGAACGCGGATGTGTTTCCGATGGTAGGGCCCGGCCAAAGTTACGCGCAGATGATTACCGGACCGTTCATCCCGTCGCGCTCGCGCGTGCGGCTGGAGACAGAAACGCTCGACTCCGAACGCCGCCAGGCGACGGATATGTTTTAACCGGCGGGGTGGATATGATCGATGTCGACAAGATCCATCGGGTGCTGGCCAATCCGGTGCGGCGGGATATCTTGAGGTGGTTGAAGGACCCGGCCGCGCACTTTCCCGGCAGCCCGTTTCTTCATCTTCACACGGATGGTGTGCCGATCGGCACGATCCACGCGCGCATCGACTTGTCGCAATCGACGGTGTCGGCGCACATCGCCGCCTTGACGCAAGCCGGGCTGCTGAAAATGCATCGCGTTGGACAATGGGTGCTTGTCACCCGTGACGAAGAGACCATCCGCCGTTTCGTTGCCGCGCTGACGGAAGAATTGACAGAAGAACTCAGCGCGAACGTCGCGCCCGCGCGCTAGTGCGCTGACGCAGCGGCCGCCCGGCCGCGCAACCAGTTCATCGCGGTGAACAGCAGCGTCGCGAACACGATCAACACGGTTGCCACCGCGAGAATCGACGGATCGATCTGATCGCGAATGCCGCTCCACATCTGACGTGGCACCGTGCGCTGCTCGGGGCCGCCGATAAACAGAATGACGATCACCTCGTCGAATGACGTGGCGAAAGCGAACACCGCGCCCGTCGCAACGGCAGGCGTAATCAGCGGCAGCGTTACGCGGCGGAATGCGGTCCACGGCCGCGCGCCGAGACCGGACGCGGCGCGTAGCAGGCTCTGGTCGAACGACAGCAGCGAGGCGGTCACCGTGATCACCACGAATGGCGTGCCTAGCGCCGCATGCGCGAGCACCACGCCCGCATAGGAATTGACGAGCCCGAGCGGCGCGAAGATCAGGTAAAAGCCTGCCGCGACCACCACGATCGGAATAATCATCGGCGAGATCAGCAGCGGCATGACGATCGCTCGAAATGGAAACACCTGGCGGCTCAGACCGAGAGCCGCCAGCGTGCCGAGACAGGTTGCGATCAGCGTCGCGAGCGCGCCGATGCCGATGCTGTTCACGAACGCGAGCTGCCAGTCGGGCGAGCCGAATGCCTTCGCATACCAGCGCAGCGAAAAGCCGTCCATCGGATACGAAAAGAACGAGCCCGAATTGAACGACAGCGGCACGATTGCGAGGATCGGCGCGACCAGAAACAGAAAGATTACCGCGCAATGCACGCGCAAGCCTGCGCTTGCGATGCGTTCGGACAGCGTGCGGTGACGTTGCGCTTGCATGCCGGTTCCCCGCTAGCCGAATCGCAGCCGGTCGATCCCGACCAGCCGGTTGAACACGAAATAGAAAACAGCGGTGAAGATCACGAGGTAGCACGACAGCGCGCCCGCGAGTCCCCAGTTCAGTTGCTCGTTGGTCTGCATCGCGATCAACTGGCTGATCATTTCGTCGCCTGCACCGCCGAGCAACGCGGGCGTGATGTAGTAGCCGAGCGCGAGCACGAAGACCAGAAAGCAGCCTGCACCGACGCCGGGCAGCGTCTGTGGAATATAGACGCGCACGAACGCGGTCACCGGATGTGCGCCGAGTGATTGCGCGGCGCGCACGTACACCGGCGATACGCTCTTCATCACCGAATAGATTGCGAGGATCATGTACGGCAGCAGGATATGCGTCATGCCGATCAACACGCCGGTGCGATTGAAGATCAGCGGCAGCGGATGCGTGATGATGCCAAAGCGCATCAACGCGGCGTTGATCACGCCGCCGGGCTGCAGCAGCACATACCACGCGGTCGTGCGCACCAGCAGCGAGGTCCAGAACGGCACGATCACGAATAGCATCAGCCGGTTGCTCTGTTTTGCCGGCAGCGTCGCAAGCAGATACGCGACCGGGTAGCCGAGCAGCAGGCACAGCAGCGTCACTGTCGCGCTGATCTGGATCGTGCGCACGAACGCGGCACGATAGACGGCGCTGTCCGCGGAAACGGACGTGATTGATCCATCCGGCGAAACCTGCGCATCGACCGCGTTGAGCAGATAGTCGGGCGTCGGCGATGCGGCGGCACGCTGCAGCAGCCGCCACGTTTCATGTTGGCCCCAGCGGGGATCGATACCGATCAACGTCGGCTTCCATGCATCGGGTGTCTGCGAACGCGTCTCGCGCGCGGTCTTCATCAGCAGGCTGCGGAATTCCGGCAGATAGAAGTTCATCCGGCGCGCGACGTTGCCAAGCTCGCCAGATTCGGCCGATTGCTTCAGACCCTGCGCGAGCGCGGCAAACGCGGCCTCATTGGGCACACCGTTGCCGTCCCACGCGCGCAGCGCGGCAGTCAGTTGGGGCATGCTGCCGCGCACTTCCGGATTCTGCACGCTGCGCGCGAGCAGACTCGCGATTGGCGCGACGAAGGTCGCCAGCAGAAACACGAGCAGCGGCAACGCCAGCAGCAGCGCTTGCAACGCGGCTTTGCGGCGTGCCTGACGCCACGCGTGAAGGTTGCCGCTGCGCAGACCGGCATCGATCGTTGTCGCGGGTTGCATGGACGTGTTCATCGGCGCGCCGGCTCGTGTCATTGTGTGAGCCAGACCTGGAAGCGCTTGTTGATCGCATCTGCGTTATCGGCCCAGAACGTCGCATCGATTTGCAGCGGCCGCTTGAAGTTCGCGGGCGCGGTCGGCAAATCGGCGAGGCGGCTCTTGTCGATCAAAGCAATCGCGTCCTTGCGCGGCGGCGCATACGCGATGTACTTCGACAGGTCTGCGTACGCCTGCGGCGTCGATGCGGACACGATGAACTTCGCGGCGTCGGCGGCATTTTTGGCGCCCGCCGGAATGCCCCACCATTCGTAGTCGTACACCTGCGCATCCCAGACGATCTTGAACGGCTTGTGATCCTTATGCATCGCGTCGTCGATGCGGCCGTTATACGCCTGCGTCATCACGACCGCGCCGTCCGCGAGCAGCTGCGGCGCCTGCGCGCCGGCATCCCACCAGACGATGCTCGACTTGATCGTATCGAGCTTTTTGAACGCGCGATCGACGCCCGCCGGTGTAGCCAGCACTTTATAGACGTCCTTCGGCGCGACGCCATCGGCGATCAGCGCCCATTCCATCGCGACCTTCGGCGACTTGCGCATGCCGCGTTTGCCCGGATATTTCTTCAGATCGAAGAAATCGTTGATGGTGGTGGGCGGCGTGCTCAACTTCGTCGTGTCGTACGCGTACACGGTCGACCACACCATCGCGGATACCGCGCAATCGCTGATCGAGCCCGGCAGGAAATCGCTGGTATTACCCAACTGCTTGCGGTCGAATTTCTGCAGTAGACCTTCGTCACACGCAGTGATTGCATCGTTGGTTTCGAGGTCGATCAGATCCCACGTCGGGTTCTTCGCCTGCTCCATCGCGGATAGCTTCGCGAGGCCGCCGTCGTACGATTCCGTCGAGAAGCCGATGCCGGTCTTCGCGGTAAACGGTTCGAACCAGGCTTTTTTGGCCGCGGTCTCGTAGGCGCCGCCGAATGTGACGACCGATAGCGTAGTGGCGGCCTGCGCGGCGGACGACAACGCGCAGAGGACAGTGGCGGCGGCAAGAACGGCGCCGTGCCGGAAGCGGGAACATGTTGCGTGCATTTTAGTTGGCTCCTGCGATAAGTGGCGATGCGGACGATGAAGGCGAAAACGCGGTGTCGTCGCCGCTTGTGACCGCGACGCGCGACGAGAGGGCGGGCAGTACCTTGCAGTCGTCGCGCCGCCACGTGACGGCCGCCGTATGGCCGAGTGCGGGCAGATCGTGATGCTGCGTATTCGGCACCTTCACGACGACGCTCTCGCCGTGGGCCAGTTTCAGATGCACGCGATGATGGTCGCCGCAATAGACGAGTTCCTGCACCAGCGCATGCACGACATTCAGTTCGCCTGCGCCGCGCGCGGCATCCGCGGCCGCGTTCGCGGCCGTCGCGATGTGCGCGCGCTCGGGCCGCAGCGCGAGCATCGCTTCGCCGCCTTCGTGAAGGCCGGTGCCCGCGCGGCCGCCGATCAGCGTGCCGTCGGCGAGGCGCAGCGTGGCCCACTCGCCGGCGCTCGCGGCCACGCGGCCTGTCAAACCATTGTTTTCGCCGACGAAATTCGCCACAAATGCGTTCGCCGCGTTTTCATAGAGTTCGGTCGGCGTCGCGGCCTGCTGGATGCGTCCGTCGGAAAACACCGCGACGCGATCCGACATCGTCAGCGCCTCGTTCTGGTCATGCGTGACGTAGACGATCGTCAGCGATAGCTCGCGATGCAGCCGCATGATTTCGTATTGCATGCTTTCGCGCAGACGTTTGTCGAGCGCGCCGAGCGGCTCGTCCATCAGCACCACGCTTGGCTCGAACACCAGCGCGCGCGCAAGCGCGACGCGCTGCTGCTGGCCACCGGACAATTGCGCGGGTCTGCGTGCCGCGAGATGCGGCATTTCCACCATGTCGAGCGCCCGTGCGACGCGCGCCTTCTGTTCGCTGCGGCTGATCTTGCGCACCGACAGCGGAAACGCGACGTTTTCCGCGATGGTCATATGCGGGAACAGCGCGTAGTTCTGGAACACCATGCCGATATCGCGCTGATGCGGCGGCTTGTCGTCGAGGCGCTTGCCGTTCAGCCGGATCTCGCCGCGCGTCGGCGATTCGAACCCCGCGAGCATCATCAGTGTCGTTGTCTTGCCTGAACCGGACGGTCCCAGCAGCGACACGAATTCGCCGCGCGCGACGTCGAGGTCGAGCCCTTCGACGACGCTGTGCACGCCATCGTATGACTTGCTGACCCCGTCGAAGGAAATGAACGATTGGCTAGGCATGGTGAAGTGATTATCCGGTGCGCGGTGTCGCGCGTCATGACGTGGCAGTTCGCTGCGCCACATAGCGCGCGAAGTCGTAGTTCGGCCGCTCGAGATGGCTCAGGTTGCCGGGTTTCGCGAGCGGTGCGTGCACGCCGCGAAACACCGACTCGACGCCGTGCCGGTCTTCCGCATTGACCTCGTCGAGCAGCGTTTTCAGCGTCGCCATATAGTCGGCCGCTTTCGGATCGGTGATGAATTCAGGCGACAGGCCGCCGCCGAACTGGATTTCCACCTGACCCACACCGCGCGGCTGCAGCAGCAGGTACCAGAAGTAGCCGGGCGTGAGCGTCACCAGATGCGTCGGGTAGATCGCGAGCAACGCGGTCGTGCGCCGCCAGTGACCCTGCAAACGCGTGTTGTCCGGGTGCGCGTTGCCGATCGGCAGCGACGCTTCCTTCGTGATCCAGTGATAGTTGAACGCCGGCCGTCCCGGCGGGCACTCCATTTCTTCGAGGCGTGAATGCGGGCCTACCGTCGCGCGATGCAGCATCGGCAGGTGGTAGCTCTCCATGAAGTTTTCCGCGAGGATCTTCCAGTTGGTATTCCACACGTGCGCTTCATGGAAGGTCTCGACGTAGTCCGTCATACCGTATGGCTCGATCAGCCGTGTGAGTTCTTCGAGCTGTGTAGCGACGGGTGGCAGGTCCGCGTTGAGCGTCACGTAAATCCAGCCCTGCCAGACTTCGCAGCGAACCTGCGGAAGGCGATAGCTTTCCTTGCAAAAGCCCGGCTGCCGGTCCATCATCGGCGCGCCGGCAAGCGTGCCATCCAGCGCGTAGTTCCACGCGTGATAAGGACACACGATACGTCTGACGTTGCCGCGTCCTTCGAGCAACACTGACATCCGGTGCAAGCATACGTTCGACATTGCGCGTAGCGCGCCATGTTCGTCGCGCAGCACGACAACCGGTTGCGCGTCGATCTGCGCGGTCAGATAGTCGCCAGCGTTGGCAAGCGAACTGGCGCGCCCCACGCACAGCCATTCCTTGCTAAAAATCTCGCGCTGCTCGAGCGCGAGAAACGCATCGGACGTATAGACTCGTGGCGGCATCGCGTGCGCGTCCTCGAATGGCCGCTCGCAATTCGCCTGCAATTCACGTGCGATCCCGGATGCAGTGTCCGGCGAGTCTGCAAGAGCAGCCATACGGTCTCCATCTAGCGTGCGGTGCGATGGACACCAATCTATCAAGTCAAATTACCAGCCAAAATATTGTTTTTGGATGTAAAGGACAGTTTTTTCCTATGTAGCACGTCAAGGGACGCGCTCAGGCGGCTTGCATCAGCGGGTCGATCAGCCATTGCGATGCAACTCGCGGATCTGCGTCTCGCAGAACTCCGCGAAGCGCTTCACGACCTGACGCGGCTTTAGCTCACGCGATTGCGCGATACCGAGTGTCGTTGCCAGCACATCTTCCTTGAACTGTTTGATCACGAAGTCCGCGCCGTCTACCGTACGGAACGATTTCAGCGGGTAGTTCAGGATGCTATAGCCGAGACCATTGGCGACCATGCCGCGCACCACTTCCGGTTGCGATGAACGGAACGCCGGCACCGGCCGAGCGCCGACTGCATCGAACAGGGCTGCGAAGTATTCGCGGCTGTGCGGCAGATCAAGCATCACGTAAGGTTCATCGAGCAGTTCGGTTAGCGACACTGCGCGTGAGCGCGCGCGGGCGAGCCGATGCAGCTTCGGCAGGATCACGTACGGCGGCAACGCGACCAGTGGCGTGAACGCGATTTCGTCGGTGAGATCGAGGCTGTAGGTGAGGGCGAGATCGAGCGTGCCGTCGCGCAAGCCGCGCAGCAGGTCGTCCTGATGCGCTTCCTGCGTGCGAAAGCTGACGCCGGCATGGCTCGCGATAAAGCGGCTGATCAATGCCGGCATCACGGGCGGCGCAAGCGAAACCATGCAGCCGAGCGCGATCGCGCCGGACATGCCGCTGTCCATCTCGCGCGCGGCCGACTGCAGTTCTTCCGCGTTCTTCAGCAGATTGCGCGCCTGTCCGAGCATGTCGCGACCCGCTTGCGTCAGCGACAGGCCGCTCGCGTGATGACGGATAAACAGCTGCACGCCAAACGACGCTTCGAGGTCGGCCAGCGCGGTCGAAATGGACGGCTGCGAGATATGCAGCTTCCTTGCCGCCGCTGTAAATGACAGCACTTCCGCGGTGACGACGAAGTACCGCAACTGCCGCAGCGAATAGTGCAACTGGCCCACTTCCATCGTCTGTCCTTCGAGGCTTTTATCCGTCGCAATTGTGTGTCGCCAGAAATCCGTTTGCATAGGGAAAAACGATGAATTGCATTTTTGAAATGTGTTTTTCGGATGCCGTGCGCGGGCGTAGATTGCACGAGCGCCTTTAGAAGGAGACAGCGATGACCGCTGACGTAACGTCAATCGATACGCTCGTCGTCGGCGCCGGCCAGGCCGGCGTCGCGATGAGCGAACATCTGCGCAGGCAAGGGGTGCCGCACGTCGTGCTGGAGCGTGCCCGCATTGCCGAACGCTGGCGCACAGGGCGATGGGATTCGCTGGTGGCCAACGGTCCTGCGTGGCATGACCGGTTCCCCGGATTGGAGTTCGACGATCTCGATCCCGATGCATTTCCCGCGAAAGAGCGGGTCGCTGCGTATTTCGAAGCGTATGCAAGAAAGTTCGATGCGCCGATTCGCACCGGTGTCGAAGTGCGGCGCGTCGAGCGTGCGGTCGGGCGGCCCGGCTTTATGGTCGACACGTCGGATGGCGTGTTCGAAGTCAATCGCGTGGTGGTCGCGACCGGTGCGTTCCAGCGTCCTTTGATTCCGCCGATCATTCCGGCGGATGCGACGCTGACGCAGATCCATTCGGCCGACTATCGCAATCCGCGGCAACTGCCGGATGGCGCGGTGCTGGTGGTGGGCGCCGGGTCCTCGGGGGTTCAGATTGCGGACGAACTGCAACGCTCAGGGAAAACGGTCTATTTGTCGGTGGGTCCGCACGATCGCCCACCGCGTGCGTACCGTCACCGCGATTACTGCTGGTGGCTAGGCGTGCTCGGCGAATGGGACAAGGAGGTCGCGACGCCCGGCAGAGAGCATGTGACGATCGCCGTCAGCGGCGCGCGCGGCGGTCATACGGTCGACTTTCGGGCGCTCGCGAATCAGGGCATCACACTGGTTGGTCTGACGAAGTCGTTCGATAGTGGCGTGATGACTTTCGCGCCGGATCTCGCGGATAACCTCGCGCGCGGCGACGAGAACTATCTGGCCGTGCTCGACGCGGCGGACGACTATATCGCTCGCAATGGGCTGGATCTTCCGGAAGAACCGGACGCACGCAACATGCTGCCCGATCCGGATTGTGTGACTCATCCGATTCTCGAACTCGACCTGGCCCATGCCGGTGTAACGGCAATCATCTGGGCGACAGGCTATTCAGCAGATTACAGCTGGCTGAAGGTCAATGCGTTTTCCGCAAACGGCAAGCCGCAACATCAGCGCGGCGTATCGAGCGAGCCGGGTATCTATTTTCTGGGGCTGCCGTGGCTGTCGCGCCGGGGCTCCAGTTTCATCTGGGGTGTCTGGCACGACGCGAGACACATCGCCGACCACATAGCCATCCAGCGCAACTATCAGTCGTATCGCGATGCGTCGCAGCGTCACGCTAACGACTGCGGAAAACAGGGCTCCGATGGTGCGCGTCCCGATTCGCGCCATCTCGCCGATCTTCTCGACTGACAACAAGGTGCACGATGAACCAACCGACCCACACTCGCATCCGCATGTTCAATACGAAGGATACGTATCCGAACCAGGCGCTCGATAACGACCTGTGTCAGGCGGTGCGAGCCGGCAATACGGTCTATGTCCGCGGGCAGGTGGGCACCGATTTCGACGGCAACCTGGTCGGACTCGGCGATCCGCAGGCGCAGGCGCAGCAGGCGATGAAAAACATCAAGCAATTGCTCGAGGAAGCGGGCAGCGATCTGTCGCATATCGTCAAGACCACCACGTACATCATCGACCCGCGTTATCGCGAGCCGGTGTATCAGGAGGTCGGCAAATGGCTGAAGGGTGTATTCCCGATTTCGACCGGCCTCGTGGTGAGCGCTTTGGGGCAGCCGCAATGGCTGATGGAAATCGACGTGATTGCGGTGATCCCCGATAACTGGAAGCCGGCTTAACGCTTGAGGAGCGCGACATGACGTTTTCGATTGTCGGACGCTGCGCGAAAACGGGCCAACTCGGCATCGCGGTCAGTTCGTCCAGTATCGCGGTCGGCGCGCGATGCGCATGGGCACGCGCGGGCGTCGGCGTGGTGGCGACGCAGAATGTCACGCTGCCCGCGCTTGGCGCGCAGATTCTCGATCTGCTGCAGGACGGGCGGCACACGCCCGCCGCCGCGCGTGACCATGCGCTCGGGGCCGACAGGTGGAGTGAGTATCGGCAGGTGACGGTGGTCGATAGTCAAGGCCGGACCGCGTTTTTCTCCGGCAAGGAAGCGTTGGGCATTCATCATGCGGTCGCCGGCGAGCAGTGCGTGGCCGCGGGCAACATGCTGACGGGCAAGCATGTGATCGACGCAATGGTCCAGGCGTTCGAGCAAGCGTCCGGCATGCTTGCCGAGCGCTTGCTGCTCACGATGCGAGCCGGGCTTGCGGCCGGCGGCGAGGCGGGGCCGGTGCACTCGGCCGCGCTCAAAGTGGTCGGCGACGTGATCTGGCCGATCGTCGATTTGCGCGTCGACTGGGCGGATGAAGACCCGATCGGACAGCTGGATACGCTATGGAAAGCGTATCGGCCGCAGATGCAGGACTATTTGACGCGCGCGTTGAATCCGTCCGCCGCCCCCAGCTACGGAGTACCCGGCGATGAATGAAGCGTCGAGCAAGCAACTACTCGACAAGCTGATCGGCTTCGCGACGGTCAGCCGGGATTCCAACCTCGAGATGATCGCGTTCATCCGCAATTATCTTGAAGAGCTTGGCGTGCAGTGCGAGCTTTTCTATAACCCGGAACACACGAAGGCCAACCTGTTCGCCACCATCGGTCCCAACGTTGCGGGTGGCGTCGTGCTTTCAGGTCATACCGACGTCGTGCCGGTCGACGGGCAGGCATGGACGATGGAACCGTTTCGCATGACCGAGCGTGACGGGCGCCTATACGGCCGGGGCGCGGCCGATATGAAGGGCTTTATCGCTTCAGTGCTGGCGGCAGTCCCTATGTTTCTCAAACGGTCGCTGAAGCAGCCGGTCCATCTCGCGTTTTCCTATGACGAAGAGGTGGGGTGCCTCGGGGTGCGGTCGATGCTGGCGGAGCTCGAAAAGCGTACGCACCGGCCGCGCGTGTGTCTGATCGGCGAACCGACCGCGTTGAAGCCGGTGCTGGGCCATAAGGGCAAGCTGGCGATGCGCTGTCACGTGAAAGGGGCGCCGTGCCATTCCGCTTACGCACCGTATGGCGTCAACGCAATTCAATACGCGGCGCGGCTGATCGGCAGGCTCGAGGAAATCGGTGAGGAACTGGCGCAGCCGGAGCGCCATGACGCGCGCTTCGATCCACCATTTTCAACCGTGCAGACGGGCGTCATTAAAGGCGGTCGCGCGCTGAACATCGTGCCTGCCGAATGCGAGTTCGATTTCGAGGTGCGGGCGCTTCCGGACTTCAATGCCGAGGAAGTGTCGGACCAGTTGCACACGTACGCGCAAGCCGAATTGCTGCCGAAAATGCGCGCGGTGCAGCGCGACACCGATATTCGCCTGCAACCGTTGAGTGCGTATCCGGGCCTGGCTACCGCACCCGACAGCGAAGCGGCGCGTCTGTTGGCGTTGCTAAGCAATTCGTCGGAATTCGGTACTGTCGCGTTCGGTACCGAAGGCGGATTATTCGAGCGGGCCGGCATTCCGACCGTCGTGTGCGGGCCTGGCAGCATGGACCAGGGTCATAAGCCGGATGAATTCATTACCGTCGAGCAGCTGATGGAATGCGACGCGATGATGGTTCGCGTGGCCGATTACCTGTCGAACTCCGACTGATGCGTTGATGCCGCGCGTCGGGGTTGCGGCGCATTCGTGCGGCGCTTTATTTGCGCACCACAACCACCGCGTACTTGCAGGGCCGTGAGCTTTCGTTCTTGAATACGCAGTCGCTCGGCGGTCCGATTTCAAGGCAATCGCCTGTGCTCAGCTCATGGCGTTCCGCGCCTTCGACGAACACCAGTTCGCCGTCGAGCACCCAGATCAACTGTTGAGCGTTTCGATACGCGGCCGCCGGCATGGGAATTTCCGATGAAGGCGGCAGGTCGATCTCGACCAGGTTCAACCCGGACGCCGATTTCGGCGACACGTGACGCCGCAAATAACCACTCTGCGGATCAACCCAAAGAGGCTGGTCCGCAAAACGCAGCAGGCGTCCCTCTTCCAGTTCCGCGAGCGCCATCAGCGCGGACATGCTCATGCCGAACGCGCCCGCGAGCTTCGCCAGTAACGTGGCCGTCGGGCTGCTATCGCCGCGCTCGACCTTGTGAATCATCGCGCGCGACACGCCGGACTTCTCCGCAAGACTGGTTAGCGACCAGCCACGGGTCTCTCGCTCGGCCCGTATACGGGCGCCTATGCGTTCGTCGACGTTGTCTAATATGGTGTACACTTGTATCACTATAGTGGACTGTTAGGGCAGCTGCAAATGGAAATCCGCGATGCAGGTCCGAATCATATCGAAGGTATCACCGCAATCTACAACGACGCGGTGAAGCACACGACGGCAATCTGGAACGATACGACGGTCGACTATATGAACCGTGCCGCCTGGCTAGCGGGTAGACAGCAGGCGGGTTACCCGGTGCTGGTCGCCGTCGATGATCGCGGCGCGGTGTTGGGCTACGCGTCGTTCAGCGACTGGCGGGCCTTTGACGGTTACCGTCATACGGTTGAGCATTCCGTCTACGTGCGCAGCGACAGGCGGGGCAAGGGCATTGGCGAGGCGCTGATGCAGAAGCTGATCAGCAGGGCTCAGGCAATTGGCAAGCACGTGATGGTCGCGGGCATCGACGCGAGCAACGGTGGTTCGATCAAGCTGCACGAAAAGCTTGGTTTCGAACACGTCGGACATCTGAAAGAAGTAGGCGTGAAATTCGGCTCGTGGCTCGATCTGGCGTTCATGCAGCTCAAGCTCGATGCGCGTCAATCTCCTGATGGTGTTCCGACGCGATGATGCTGTTCATCCCGTTTGGCTTGCTGGTGGGTGCAGGTGCCGCAGTGGTTGCGCAGAACCTGTTGATGGCGCGTATTACCGAGTCGTCGTCGACCGTGCTGATCGCGTTGGTGATGAACTCCGCGGTCGGTCTGGCGGCTTTGGCGACAATGCTTTTCTTCCGCGCCGGCTCAGCCGGATTTGGCGAAATTGTCGGTTCGTTCCGGCTCTGGAGTGTGCTGCCGGGGCTGCTCGGTTCGTTCTTCGTGTTTGCGAGCATTACCGGTTATCAACGGTTCGGCGCTGCGACGACCATCGCGGTCATTGTGGCTAGCCAGCTTGTCTTTGGGTTGTTACTGGATGCCGCGAGACACGGATCGACGCAGCATGGATTCACTTCGGTGATCGGCGCGACGATGCTGGTAACCGGCGCGTTTCTGGTTGCGTCGAACAGGCTTTAGCGCTGATGTCTTCGTTCACGGTGGATGTCGGGTGAACGGAACCGCTGTCTTATGCGGATTTTCGTACCGACAGTCGCGCCCAGGCAAGCCGAAGGCGCCGCGCGTGATTTTCGAACAGATAGGAGCCTGCCAGAGCGAGCAAGCCCGACATCAAACCGGTCACGATCGGCTCGGCGAACGGAATGACGTAGTGGTTCGGATGCGAATAGGCATCACCTAGCATCGTCAGAAAACCGATGACGAGCGCGTTAGTGAACCGGTTCGCGTAAAGCCTGATGGCAGGTGTAAACGTCAGCGCGACCGCGAGGACTCCGGTAGCCAGCCCGGTGCGCAACGCAATTGCCCAATGCTCGGCGTTCAGTACGTTTCCCCAGCTTCCCGGCATGCAAGTGAGACACGCGCTGGTCGGTTGCCAGAGCCGCTGGACGAACAGGATGCCGCGGCCTTTCCAATCATGCGGGATCATGAGGCTTCCTGATAGAAGTACACAGGTCGAACCGACTGTGCGATCGGGGTACACGTGGTCGCGCGCTGGACCGTTGGCCATCGCCAAACCACGTCACCGACGATCCCCCCGATTGCTGCTATTGCTATAGGCGAAATTCCGCGCGAATACCAGTGGGCCGTCTAGTGACCCGCAATGGTTCAAAGAATTCGAGCTACGTTTGCATCCTTCTTGCTTGCATTGCTTGAGACCGCTCATCGGTTGACGCTAAGTGAGCCATCCGGGCGCAACTCCTGCGTCCAGCAGGGAGAGGCCTGATGCTAAAGTTCGCCGAACATCTACGCATTGCAATTTTCGCCGTTGCGATTGCATTGCTTGGCGCATGCGGCGGGAGTAGCGGCGGCGGAAGTCCGTCGAGTGGTCCCGCAGGCGGCATTCATCTGCAAACGGTGTCTTTCGGAGACAGCCTGTCCGATGTTGGAACCTTCGCGCCGATCGCCGGTGCGGTAGGCGGCGGGCGGTTCACCACCAATCCCGGGCAAGTATGGAGTCAGCTGGTCGCGCAATACTATGGCGATACACTCAATGCTGCATTTACGATCGACATCAATCATCGCTTGAGTCCACAAGGCGGCTTCGGTTATGCCGAGGGCGGCGCTACGGTCGCGACACCCGCGAACCTGAACGACTTTCTGATCGACGTGATCGGCAATGTCGAAATGCCGGTGAATGCGCAGGTTTCGAGTTACCTGGCCGCGCACGGCAGTTTCAACGCCGGTCAGCTTGTGCTCGTGTGGGCGGGCGCGAACGATGTGCTGCGCGCGGGCCCGCTGCCGGGCGCGGCACCGACCGTACAGACCGCGGCGACCACACTCGCGCAGATTGTTGGACAGATCGTGCAGAGCGGTGCGACACATGTCGTCGTGGTGAATCTTCCGAATATTGGTCTGTCGCCGAAAGGGCGCGCGTCGGCCGATGGCGGGGCTAACCTGACGCAGCTGTCGCAACTCTTCAACGACACGCTGAACGCGGCGCTGCAAAGCAACGGATTGCAGGGCAGGGTGATTCAAATAGATGCGTTTGGCTGGGTTAACCAGATTTTTGCGAACTTTCAGGCAAACGGTTTTGCGGTGTCGAACACCGCGCAGGCGTGCGACCCAACGAGAACGCCTGATAACACGTCACTGCTATGCTCACGCGCGACTTACAGCACGCCGAATGCGGATCAGACCTATATGTTCGCGGATGACCTGCATCCGGCCACACGTATGCATGCGCTGTTCGCGCAGTTTGTCGAGCGGCAGGTTGCGAGCAGCGGGCTCGGTCACTGAGCGACAATGTGTGTGCTGGATGACGTCAACGCGCTCGCGGTGCGGGAGGAATACGAAGCTGCTGAAACGCCTGCAAAAGCCGTCAGGGCGCTCGACAAGCTTGAGACGATCGTGCAGCGCCCGGCACCGCGAGTTGCTCTCGAACGGGCGACCCGTCCGTGAACAGTTTCGCGAATTGCTCATGTCACGCGCGGCTGACGCTGACCGGATTGTCACCGCTCGCTACCAGGTTCTGGGGATTGTTGCGAAACGACCTGCAGTCTAGCCTCCCGGGTTTACATGCTTCACACAGGGCGGCTCATGAATCAGGAAGCATTCATTCAAATAGCAGACACGTTTCTCCTTTTGAAGAGCGTAACAAGAAATTCGAACCCGATATTATTCTTTTATTTGGGCGGTACCATGTACTGGGCGGAAGACCTGCATCCTGATAGCCCGCAAACAATGCTTAGACTACTTGAATTTTCTATCGAAAAAAAATGGCAGTTGTCGAGTGATTATTTTATTGGACAATTCGGCGATGCCGAAAAACAGTACAATTGCGAGCCAGTTATTGGTGCGTTAAAATATATGAAGGCTTCTGGGGGATTTAAAACGGCGAACATAAATGTGCTTTTCTTTAAAAGAGGAGATTATAGACCTTTAAAAGCCGATTTCACTAAATACGGTCGCATGACGCTTAAACAGTTTGCGGCTCGCGACACTTCTTCCAATCTTCCAGTCCGCGTAACGGTACCGTATGAGATTGACATCTCTCACGCGATTAAAGAACAGGGTTCCCATGCGGTGCATCGTATATATATGGCTGCTGCATTTGCGATCGCTGCAGATCGAGCGTTGAAATATCGATCAGATATAGTGCCCTGGAGCGCGGGAAAGCCGGGACATGATATCGCTGCGGTGCTGGTTAAAAAATCGGGTCAAATAATCGGATACGCTGCTAATCGTGTTTTCGAACACTATCTGTATCACGCCGAAAGGAACGCGATAGAGGATTATCTTACCTCCACTGGAGAAGCTCAATTGCCGGCGCAGTGCGTGCTTTATAGCACGATGAAGCCGTGTGCGCTCTGTGCTGGAACGATCGTAAGTAGAATGCCACAAGGTGGAATGACGATCTACTATGGTCACCAGGACTCCGGTTCCCATGCGGATAATACCGCGCTGGACAACACGCTGTTTCAGATTCCCCTTGACGCAGGGCACCCCCAAGTCCCGCGCGCTGCTAAACCTCTGAAGACCTATCAGGATGCACAGTATGCCAAGGGGCAAAATTTGAAGTACGTAGACTTAAAAGCACAATTAGACAGAAATGTGCCCACGCCAGTAACTATAAATCTCTCCAGTGGAAATAACCCACCGAGCAAGACCGATTTCGTCGGTGCTGCGGATTCACTGGTCCGAAAGGCGAACAAGTATTCAGATCCTACCAGATTGCCGATAGCGGATCCTTTAATGGACACATCTGGCAATAAGGTTCCTCACCTGGCCGTGGTCTCCGCATTGATACACGTGGTGGAATTTTTGCAAAGTGTGAATATCGCTCACTACAATGGTGTACGGTTGGATCAAGTGCGACGGCTCGCTGATCGGCTTGCGGAGAGGCAGGCAAACCTGGATGAATTGTACGAGGCGCTATTTAACGATGATGACCTTGGTAATGGTGGTGGTTTAAAGCGCGGCGCTCCCGACAACGTCGCCGACACCTCGTTTGCTCCAGATACGTCGACGCAAAAGCATTTTGCGAAAGAGCGGCAATGACGAGTTGCGAGGCTGAATGTCGTTCGTCGATGTTTTCTGCGACAGTTTCAGTCCGTGGACCATGGACAAGGATGACAAACACCGTGAACACGGTTTTCTTTTTGATGGGTCATTCATGTCCGCCACGCCGGCGCGCCATCTCGCCATACTGATCAGCATAGACCGCGGTCGGCTCGACGAAATAGTAGGTTCTGGCGTAGCCTCACAAACGGAGGCCCGTCGGCAAAGGATCAGATCCCGCCGATGCACATGTACTTGATCACCATGTACTCGTCGATCCCGTAGTGCGACCCTTCGCGGCCCACACCCGATTGCTTGACGCCGCCAAAAGGCGCGACTTCATTTGAAATCAGTCCGGTGTTGATGCCGACCATGCCGTACTCAAGCGCTTCCGCGACGCGCCAGATGCGGCCGATGTCGCGGCTATAGAAGTAGGCGGCGAGGCCGAACTCGGTGTCGTTAGCGAGTGCGATCACTTCTTCATCGGAGCTGAAGCGGAAAATCGGTGCGAGCGGTCCGAAGGTCTCATCGCGGGCAAGCAGCATTGAGGGCTTCGCATCGGCGAGCACGGTCGGCTCGAAGAAGCCGTGACCGAGCGCATGGCGCTTGCCGCCGGTCAGCACGCGAGCGCCTTTGTCGAGCGCGTCCTGAATATGACTTTCGACTTTCAGCACCGCGTCTTCGTTGATCAGCGGACCTTGCGTCACGCCTTCGGCGGTGCCACGACCGACCTTCAGCTGTTTGACCGCATCGGTGAGCCTGGCCGCGAATGTGTCATAGACGCGATTGTGAACATAGAACCGGTTCGTGCACACGCATGTCTGCCCGGAGTTGCGGTACTTCGAAGCGATTGCGCCCGCAACCGCTTCGTCGATGTCCGCATCGTCAAACACGATGAACGGTGCGTTGCCGCCTAGTTCGAGCGACAACTTCTTGATGGTCGGTGCGCACTGCGCCATCAGCGTGCTGCCGACCGGCGTCGACCCGGTGAACGACAGTTTGCGCACCAGCGGGTTACCGGTCATTTCCGCGCCAATCGCGCGCGAACTGCCTGTCACGACACTGAACACGCCTTTCGGCACACCGGCGCGCTCGGCCAGCACGGCCAGGGCAAGCGCCGACAGCGGGGTCGCGTCAGCGGGGCGCACGATCATCGGGCAGCCGGCCGCGAGCGCCGGGCCGACCTTGCGCGTGATCATCGCGGCCGGAAAATTCCATGGCGTGATCGCTGCGCATACACCGATCGGTTCCTTCGTGACGACGATGCGGCGGTCGTTTGCGACAGTCGGAATGACGTCGCCGTAGGTGCGCTTCGCTTCTTCGCCGAACCACTCGAGAAACGACGCGGCGTACTGGATTTCGCCTTTCGCTTCCGCAAGCGGCTTGCCTTGCTCGGTCGTCAGGATCAGCGCGAGATCGTCGACGTTCGCGATCATCAGGTCGTACCACTTGCGCAGAATCGCGCCGCGTTCCTTGCCGGTCTTCTTGCGCCATGCGGGCCAGGCGCGATTGGCCGCATCGATCGCGCGGTGCGTCTCCGCGCCGGTCATCTTCGGCACGCTCGCGATGATCGCTCCGGTTGCGGGATCGGTCACGTCGAACGTCTGTTGTGTGTCGGCGTCTTGCCATTCGCCGGCGATAAAGCACTTCGTTTGCAGCAGTGAAGGGTCTTTAAGCAGGATAGTCGTCATGGTGTCGATGTGTCGTGGGTCGAGCTTGCCACTGCGGCTTGCACCGCATTACGCGGCGGCTTTGGCGCTTTCCTTCAGCACGTCTTCGAGAATCGCGAGCGCTTCGTCGAACACGCTCTGTTCGATCGTCAGCGGGAACAGGAAGCGGATCACGTTCGAGTAGACGCCACACACGAGCAGCAGCAGCCCGCGCTCGAGCGCGCGCGTCTGCACGAGCTTCGCGAACGCCGCATCCGGTTGGTGCGCATCGCCCGGCTTGCTGAATTCAACGGCGATCATCGCACCGGGGCCTCGCACGTCGGCGATTTGCGGCACGCTCGAACGCAGTGCGTTCAGCCTGCTTTTCAGGCGCTCGCCGAACGCGGCCGCGCGATCGCACAGCGCCTCGCTGTCGATGATGTCCAGCACCGCGTGCGCGGCGGCGATCGCGAGCGGATTGCCCGCGTACGTTCCACCGAGACCGCCCGGCGCAGGAGCATCCATCACGTCCGCACGGCCGACGACGCCCGACAGTGGCATGCCGCCCGCAAGGCTCTTCGCGATCGTCATCAGGTCGGGGACCACGTCGTAGTGCTCCATCGCAAACAGCTTGCCGGTGCGCGCGAAGCCGGTTTGCACTTCGTCCGCGATCAGCAGGATGCCGTGCGCGTCGCACAACGCGCGCAAGCCGCGCACGAACTCCGCCGGGGCCTCATAGAAGCCGCCTTCGCCTTGCACGGGTTCGAAAATGATCGCGGCCACGCGCTGCGGATCGATGTCGGCCTTGAACAGGTGCTCGAGCGCCTTCAGCGAGTCGGCGGCGCTTACGCCGTGCAATGGGTTCGGAAACGGCGCGTGAAACACGTCGGACGGAAACGGGCCAAAGCCAACCTTGTATGGCGCGACTTTACCGGTTAGCGCCATGCCCATCATCGTGCGGCCGTGAAAGCCGCCGGTAAACGCAATCACGCCCGGACGGCCCGTAGCGACACGTGCGATCTTGATCGCGTTTTCAACGGCTTCGGCACCGGTCGTAAAGAAGGCAGTCTTCTTCGCGTGCTTGCCCGGCGCGCGCGCGTTGATCTTTTCGGCGAGTTCGACATACGACGCATACGGCACGATCTGATACGCGGTATGCGTGAAGTGGTCGAGCTGCTCGCGAAGCGCCGCGACGATCTTCGGATGACGGTGTCCGGTGTTCGTCACCGCAATGCCGGCCGCGAAGTCGATAAAGCGGCGCCCTTCGATGTCCCACAACTCCGCATTCAGCGCGCGTTCCGCGTAGAAGTCGCACATCACGCCAACACCGCGCGGCGTTGCGGCGTTCTTGCGTTTTTGCAGTTCAGCGTTGGTGGTAGTCATCACTCCTCCTGGGGGCATCCGGATTTTTGGGGCTGCGGCCGTTTGCGCGCCGCGAGCGATCTATGTCGCCGACTATAATCAGCTTTGGCTCCTGGTTTGAGAGCCATCTTTGTAAAAATAAAGGAGCCAATTTTGCGGGCCACGATGTTGTCCGACTGGCTGGCGCAACGGCTCGATCGCCGCGGCGATCAGCCGCTGTACCGTCAACTACACGGGTTGCTGCAGCGGGCCATCCTGTCGCGTGAACTGCCGTCGGGCACGCGGTTGCCGTCTTCGCGGCTGCTCGCGCGGGAGTTGGACATCGGGCGCAATACCGTCACGCAGGTATACGAACAGCTTGTGCTGGAAGGGTACGTTTCGGCGGCGACCGGGCGTGGCACGTTCGTGATGGATACATCACCCGATGAAATTGTCGGCGTCACTGAACACGCGGTCGATTGGCGTCGCGACGCAATGCGCGATGCGGTGGATTGGCGTGCCGATGCACGCATCGACGTGCTTGCGGCCCGTGCAACGGCGTCAAGCGCAAGCGCGCAGCGTGATTTGCCGCGGTCCGCGAGCGGCAGCACATCGACTGCGCAGCCTGCCGCAGCGTTGGCGTTGTCTTCGTCGTCTTCGTCTGCGCGGTCATCGCGGCACCAGGTCTCGCAACCGGAAGCGACTGTCGCGCAGGCTTCACCTTTACTGCGACCGTTGTCCGCGCGCGGCCAGCGCCTGCTTGCGGGCGCTGGCGTCTCGAAGCGCCAGTGGGGCGCATTCATGCCTGGCGTGCCGGATGTGACGCGGTTCCCGGCGCGCGTATGGAGCCGCTTGCAGAACCGGTATTGGCGGCGCGCACGTCACGACCTGCTGACTTACGCGCCGGGCGGCGGGTCTACGCTGTTGCGCCGTGCATTGGCCGACTATCTGCGCGCGTCGCGCTCGGTGCGCTGCACACCGCAGCAAGTGGTGATCACGACCGGCATTCATCAGTCGATCGATCTCGCGGTGCGGCTGCTGTCCGACGCGGGCGATGTGATCTGGACCGAGGACCCGTGCTACTGGGGTGTGCGCAGCGTGCTGCAGGTGTCCGGGTTGCAGCCGAGGCCGATCGCCGTCGACCATGAAGGCATCAACCCGACGCCCGCCGATCTCGCCCAGCCGCCGAAGCTGATGCTCGTCACGCCGTCGCATCAGTACCCGCTCGGCATGGTGATGAGTCTTGCGCGCCGCCGCATGCTGCTCGAGTACGCGCGGCAGACGCAATGCTGGATTATCGAAGACGATTACGACAGCGAATTCCGCTACGGCAGCCGGCCGCTCGCGTCGCTGCAAGGGCTCGATACCGCGGGACAGGTGATCTACGTCGGCAGCTTCGGCAAGACGCTGTTTCCGGGCCTGCGGGTCGGCTATATCGTGGTGCCGGAAGAGCTCGCGGAAAGCTTTGCGACCGCGAGCGCGGAGTTGTACCGCGAGGGGCAACTGCTGCAGCAAGCCGTGCTCGCCGAGTTCATCGCGGAAGGGCATTTCGCGTCGCATATCCGCAAGATGCGCACGCTTTATGGTCAGCGCCGTCAAATATTGCTCGATGCCGCCGCGCAGCGTTTCGGCGATACGTTCGCGGCGGTCGGCGGCGATGCGGGATTGCATCTTGTGATGCCATTGCCCGAAGGCGTCGACGATCGCGTGGTCGCCCACGCGGCGCTCGAGCGCAACATCGTCGTGCGGCCGCTGTCCGGGTACTACGCCGATCGGTCGCATGCGTCGGCGGGGCTGCTGCTCGGCTACGCTTGCGTGCCGGACGACGAGATCGCGCCCGCGTTCGACACACTGGCGCAAGCTATTCAAGCGACGCTCCCGCAATTCGCGTGAGCGGCGCTCGGGGGTCGCGCGCTATCGCGTGGCACTGCCAATTTCATCGGCAACATGACCTGCTTCGGTCACCTCTCCTGGGGTTAACAACTATTCGACATCATTTTTGACGCGGTATATTTGGCTCCGTAGATACAAATATCCACTCTTACAAAATCGTTTCATGATTCCGCACGATAGTCGATACGCCAGATGCGCCACTTCGCGTGCAACGCGCACCCGCCTGGCGGACCACCGTAGAAGCGCCGGCGTTGCGACAAACACGTCGTTGAGCGCGCAACGGTCTCGTAAGCCTGCCGTCTGATCATGGAATCTCACTTGCATTCCTCGCATGCCCATTTTCCCGCGACCGCGGAGGAGGAGGCGTACGCGTACGTGCTCTACCGCATCCGGATGGGCACGTACAAAGCCGGCCACCGGCTGATTCCCGAAGAAATCGCCGCTGAAATCAACACGAGCCGCATGCCGGTGCGCGAAGCATTCCGCCGGTTGGCGAGCGAAGGGCTGCTCGTGATCCGGCCTAATCGCGGAGCGCTGGTGCGCGGCCTCGATGCGGACGAAATGGAAGAGGTGTTCTGCATGCGCGGCGCGCTCGAAGGACTCGCCGCGCGCATGGCGATGCCGAAGATCACGCCGGAACATATCTCGGAGCTCACGCGCCTGATCGACGTGATGGAACGTGTCGAACAGGATGTGCAGCAGTGGGTCACCGCGCACCGCAATTTTCACGAGTACCTGTGCCAGCTATGCGGACGACGGCGCCTTATTGCACAGATCGGCGGACTGCACACCGTGATGGAGCCGCATATGCGGCTTTGGCTGGAACTGGCCGACAAGCCGATGACGTCGCGCGACGATCACATGACGATCATCAGCGCAATCAAGGCAGGCGACCCGCTGCTGCTTGAAGCGGCCGTGCGCGAGCATATCGAGGCGACGGTGCCTGCGTTGCGCGACTGGATGACGACCAGCTAGAGAGAGTGAAGCGGCCCGCGGGCTGCTTCTTACATTAGTAAGGTGTACTAGTCAGAAACGTGCGATTCGGTACGACCATTTCAATCCGATTCCAAGCTGTCATTTTCAACGAGATCCAATCTAGAGCGTCAATATGAAACCAGGCATCAAGAAAACCCTATTGCTGCTAGCCATGGCGCTAGGCGCGATCAACGCTCACGCAAAAGAGTGGAAAGACATTCGCATCGGCTACGAGGGCGCCTACCCGCCGTTCTCGTCGATGCAACCCGACGGTCAGCCGGTCGGCTTCGATATCGACATGATTCACGCGCTGTGCGCGCAAATGCATGCGAACTGCACGCTGGTTCAGCTCAGTTGGGACGGTCTGATTCCGGCATTGCAGGCAGAAAAGATCGATGCGATCGTCGCATCGGTGGCGATTACGGCCGAACGCAAGCAGAAGGTCGCGTTTACCGAGAAGTACTACAACACGCCGCGCCGGCTGGTGGTCGCGAAGAACAGTCCGATCAAGGATGCGACCCCGGCGGAACTCAAGGGTAAGCGCGTCGGCGTGCAGCGCGGCACGCTAGGGGACAAATACGCGACTGCGTACTGGGTGCCGAACGGCGTTCAACTGGTCCGCTACGCGACGCAGGACGAAGTGTTCCTCGACCTGCGCTCCGGGCGCATCGACGCCGCGCTGCAGGATGCGACAGCCGCGTACTCCGGGTTTCTGACCAAGCCTGAGGGCGCGAACTACCAATTCGTCGGTGGCCCGATCGTCGGCACGACGCCCGAGCAGAAAACGCTGCTTGGCGAGGGTTACGGCATTCCGGTTCGCAAGTCCGACGACGATCTGCGGTTGCAGCTCAATCAGGCGATCGACGCCATTCGTGCTAACGGCGTCTACCAATCCATCGAAAAGAAGTATTTCAACTTCGACATCTATTGATCGGGTAGATAACGCGCAGCGCAATGGCTGCCGGTCGCGTTCCGGTACCGGCAGCCTGACGAACGATCTAAGGGATTGTCATGTCCGATCTGCAGGAATATTTGCCGGCGCTGGCAAGAGGCGCCGGGCTCACGCTCGTGCTTGCGGTTTCGTCCGTCATCGTCGCGGTATGCGTGGGGATGGCGGGTGCGATGGCGAAGCTGTCGAATTCGCGTTCGCTGGTGTCGATCGCTACCGCGTATACGACGCTGATTCGCGGCGTGCCTGAGTTCGTGATGATGTTGCTGGTGTTTTACGGCGGCCAGATCATCCTCAACCGGGTCTGCGCTGCACTCGGTTTTCACGCGCCCGACGTCGACGCGTTCGTGACCGCCATCTTCACGATTGGCCTTATCTTCGGTGCGTACTACACCGAGACATTTCGCGGCGCGATGCTGGGCGTGCCGCGCGGCCAGATGGAAGCGGCCCGCGCATATGGCTTCTCCGGGTGGCTCGCGTTTCGCCGCATCCTGTTTCCGCAGATGGTGCGCCTTGCGTTGCCGGCGGCCGTCAATAACTGGCTCGTACTGCTAAAGACCACGGCGATCGCTTCGCTGATCGGGCTGCATGACGTGATGTTTATCGCGGACCAGGCCGGCCGCACGACGCAGGCGCCGATGACCTTCTATCTTGCCGCATGCGTCGTTTATCTGATCGTGACCTCGGGCTCGACGGCCTGTCTGGCACGCACGCGTGTGAAGTTGAACCGGGGCGTGCGTGAAGGGAGACCTCACTCATGAGCTTCGACGAAATTGCCCAGCTGTTTCCGGCCTACGCAAGCGGCCTGTGGATCACCGTGCAACTTACCGTGTATTCGCTTGGGCTCGGCCTGCTGATTGCTATTCCACTCTCGGTGTTACGCGTTTCGCCGAACCGGCTGGTGAGCGGCCCGGTCGCGGCTTATACCTGGTTCATGCGCGGCACTCCGTTGCTGGCGCAACTGATGATTGTCTACTACGGCTTCGGCCAGTTCCAATGGGTGCAAGACGCATGGCAGCGTGGCAACCCGGTGATTTCGCTGCTGCGCGATCCGTTCAGCTGCGCAATGATCGCGCTGACCGCCAACACCTGCGCATACACGACGGAAATCCTTGCCGGCGCATTGCGAACGACTCCATACGGCGAAATCGAGGCCGCGCAAGCGTACGGCATGAGCCGCTTTACCGCATGGCGCCGCATTCTGCTGCCGTCCGCGTTGCGCAGGTTCATTCCGGCGTATAGCAACGAAGTCATTTTTATGCTGCATGGCACGTCGCTTGTTAGCGCGATCACGCTGGTCGATCTGACCGGCGCTGCGCGCGATTTCTATGCGAACTACTACGCGCCGTTTGAGGCGTTCATTTCGGTAGGCACGGTCTATTTCGGTCTGACGTCGATCATCACGTTCCTGATCCGGATGACCGAACGGAAATATCTCGTTCACCTGCGGCCACAACACTTTGCGAAACTTGCCCGAGGTTAGAGCGACGTCACATGAATGCACTCACTGTAGAAAACCTGCATAAGCGGTACGGAGAAAACGAGGTGCTCAAAGGCGTCTCGCTGGTTGCGAAACGCGGGGACGTGATCAGCATGATCGGCTCGTCCGGTTCGGGTAAGAGCACGCTGCTGCGTTGTATCAACTTTCTCGAATCGCCTTCGGCAGGGCGCGTGTCACTGAACGGCGATGAGGTGAAAACGTCGATCGACAAAAGCGGACAGATACGGATTTCGGACCCGGCGCAACTGCAAAAAATTCGCACCCGGCTCGCGATGGTTTTTCAGCACTTCAACCTGTGGGCGCATATGACAGCGCTGGAAAACGTGCTGGAAGCGCCCCGCTATGTGCTGAAACTCACGAAAGCGGAAGCCACGGAACGTGCGCAACGCTACCTCGAGCAGGTCGGCATGTCGCGCTTTGCGAATGCGTATCCGGCGCACTTGTCGGGCGGACAGCAGCAGCGCGTCGCGATTGCGCGCGCGCTGGCGATGGAACCAGACGCCTTGCTGTTCGATGAGCCGACTTCGGCGCTTGACCCCGAGCTCGTCGGCGACGTGTTGAGAGTGATGCGCGACCTCGCGGAAGAGGGGCGCACGATGATCGTCGTCACGCATGAAATGGGTTTTGCGCGGGAGGTGTCGAATCACGTGGTCTTTCTTCATCAGGGCATCGTCGAAGAAGAAGGGCATCCGCGCGAGGTGCTGAAAACGCCGAGAAGCGAGCGCCTGCAAAAATTTCTGTGCGGCGCGATGAAGTAATCCGGCCGTACGAGATCAGAACAGACTGAAGCAATCGGACAAGAATTCATGGACGAGACGAATCAAGGACGGCTCCAAATGCAAAATCTGAAACAGAACGACATCAATCACTATCTTCACCCGTATACGAACCTGAGCCTGCACCGCGAAGTCGGGCCGATGGTGATCGATCGCGGCGAAGGCGTTTACGTGTACGACACGGAAGGAAAACGTTATATCGAAGGGTTAGGCGGGCTTTTCTGCGCGTCGCTGGGTTTTAGCGAGCGACGCCTCGCCGACGCGGCGGACCGGCAAATGCGCAAATTGCCGTTCTACCACTCGTTCGGGCACAAGTCGTCCGAGCCATCGATCCTGCTCGCGGAGAAGCTGATCTCGCTGGCACCGGTGCCGATGTCGAAAGTGTTCTTCGCCAATTCCGGTTCCGAAGCCAACGACACCGCGGTAAAGCTGATCTGGTATTACAACAACGCGCTTGGGCGGCCGAACAAGAAGAAGATCATTTCGCGGATGCGTGCGTATCACGGCGTGACCATCGCGTCGGCAAGCTTGACAGGCTTGCCCAACAATCACCGTGACTTCGATTTGCCGATCGACCGCATTCTGCACACGGATTGCCCGCATCACTATCGCTACGCGAATCCGGGCGAAACGGAGGAACAGTTCGCGACGCGCTGTGCCGAATCGCTTGAAAAACTGATCCTGAAAGAAGGCGCCGATACGATTGCTGCGTTCTTTGCGGAGCCGATCATGGCGTCCGGCGGCGTGATCGTGCCGCCTGCCACATACATGGAAAAGATTCAGGCGGTGCTGAAACGCTACGACATTCTGCTCGTTGCCGATGAGGTGATTTGCGGCTTTGGCCGCACCGGCGATCTGTTTGGATCGGAAACGTACGGCATGCGTCCGGACATGATCGTGATGGCGAAGCAGCTTTCGGCCGGTTATCTGCCGATTTCGGCGTTGATGGTCAACGACGCGATTTATCGCGGGCTTGTGTCCGAGAGCGAGAAGATCGGCACGTTCGGGCACGGCTTCACTTACAGCGGTCATCCGGTGTGCGCGGCCGTCGCGCTCGAGACGCTGCGCATCTATGAAGAGGACGGCATTCTCGAGCACGTCAGAAGCGTAATCCCTCATTTCCAGGAGCGCCTGGCCGACCTCGGCAAACATCCGCTGGTCGGCGAGGCGCGCGGTGCGGGTTTGCTTGCGGCGGTCGAACTGGTCGCGAACAAGGAGACGAAGGAGCCATTTCCGGCCGCCGAAGGCGTGGCCACGCGCGCCGGCACGTTTGCGTTGGCCCATGGCGTAATCACGCGTGCGCTCGGCGATACGTTTAACTTCTGCCCGCCGCTGATCATTACGCACGATCAGATCGACGCGTTGTTCGATGGATCGAAGAAGGCGCTGGACGATACGCTCGCGTGGCGTAAGTCGCTGGCTAACCGCTGATCCGGATCATGCAAATGAGAGATTTCGAACAGCCGGGGCGGTCGCTGGTTATGTCGACCACCGGCATGGCAGCGACGTCCCATCCGGCGTCGACGCTCGCCGCGGTCAGGGTGCTTGAAGCGGGCGGCAACGCAATGGATGCCGCGATTGCCGCATGTGCGGTGCAGTGTGTTGTCGAGCCCGGCTCGACCGGGGTCGGCGGCGACTGCTTTGCGCTGTACTCGCGGCGCGGCTCGGACGATATCATCGCCTTCAACGGCTCAGGCTGGGCGCCGGCCGCGGCGAGCGTCGCCGCGCTTCGCTCGCGTGGTGTAACCGCCATCGACCGTCATTCGCCGCATGCGGTCACGGTGCCCGGTGCGGTCGATGCGTGGGCAACGCTGGCGCGCGATCACGGCTCGCTGCCGCTCAAGCAACTGCTTGCGCCCGCAATCGGGTTCGCACGCGATGGTTATGCAGTCGCGCCGCGCGCCGCGGCGGACTGGGCCAATCAGGTTCAACTGCTGTCACTCGACAAGGCCGCGCGGCAGCAGATGCTGGTCGATGGCAAGCCGCCTCGTGCGGGAAGCGTGCATCGGCAGCCGTTGCTTGCGCGTACGCTCGAAGCGATCGCGCAAGCCGGAGCCCGTGTGTTTTACGAGGGGTTTATCGCCGAAGATATCGTTGCCTGCCTACGCGGCATGGGGGGGCTGCATACGATGGACGACTTCGCGCAATTCCACGGCGAGTATGTGAAGCCGATCAAGGCGAGTTTCAGAGGTTACGACGTGCACGAGTGTCCGCCGAACGGGCAGGGCATTATCGCGCTGATGATCCTTAAAATGCTCGAAGGCTTTGACGCAAATGACGATCCACTAGGCGCGGACCGCTTGCAGCGTGAAATCGACGCGACTCGCATCGCGTATGCGATTCGCGACGCGGCGCTTGGCGACCCGCGCGGACAGCCGATGGACGTCGAGCAGTTGTTGGCCGATGAGTCGATACGCGCAATGCGCTCGCGCATCGGCGCGCAAAGCACGTCGGCTGGCGCACCGCTGACGAAAACCGCGGAACACAAAGACACGGTGTATATCTGCGTCGTCGACAAGGATCGCAATTGCGCAAGCTTTATCAACTCGCTATTTCATCCGTTCGGCACCGGCATTATGTCGCCGCAAACTGGTGTGATGCTGCATAACCGCGGACAAAGCTTCGCGCTCGAAGAAGGTCATCCGAACGCAATCGCACCTCACGCGAGACCAATGCACACGATCATTCCCGGCATGGTGACGCAAAACGGCAAGGTAAAAATGACATTCGGCGTAATGGGCGGCCGTTATCAGGCGATGGGGCATGCGCACTTTCTGTCCAAAGTGCTGGACTACGGCCTCGATATGCAAACCGCGATGGATTTGCCGCGCGTGTTTCCGCGGCCGGGTACGCATCTCGTGGAGGCCGAGGGCACATTGCCCGCGGCGGTACGCGAAGAACTGACGCGCCGCGGCTTTGAACTCGTTGCGCCGAACTGGGCGATCGGCGGCGCACAAGCCATTCTGATCGATTGGGAAGCCGGCTCGCTGGTTGGCGCTTCGGACCATCGCAAGGATGGATGCGCGCTCGGTATCTGACGCGCAACTGCGTCTACCGCGGCGCTCAACCGGGAGTTGACTCGTACTATGGAAAATCAACCAGTCTTGCGTGGCGACGGCGCGATACGGCGTGAATCGCCGTATGGCTCATCGAAGGAGAACACTTACGCAGGCGTCGTGTCGTTCATGCGGCGCCTTTACACGAAAGATCTGACCGGTGTCGATCTCGCCGTAACCGGCGTGCCGCTCGATATCGCGACGACGAACCGGCCGGGCGCGCGTCTGGGCCCACGTGCGATAAGGTCCGCTAGCAGCCAGCTCGGCGTGTTGCTGCCGTACCCGTGGGGTATCAATCCGTTCAACGACTATGCGGTGATCGATTACGGCGACTGCTGGCTCGACGTACACAACCCGTCGACCATCAAGGAAACGATCGTTGCACATGCGCGCACGATACTCGATGCCGGCACAAGGATGCTGACGCTGGGCGGTGACCATTACATCAGCTACCCATTGCTGGTCGCACATGCGGAAAAGTTCGGCAAGCCGTTGTCGCTAATCCATTTCGACGCGCATTGCGATACCTGGCCGGACGATCAGCCTGACAGCCTGAATCACGGCTCGATGTTCTACAAGGCAGTCAAAGAAGGGCTGATCGATCCGCAGCACTCGGTGCAAATCGGCATACGCACCTGGAACGACGATTTCATGGGTATCCGTATTCTTGACGCACCGTGGGTGCATGAAAACGGTGTGAACGCAACCGTCGAGAAGATTATCGACATTGTCGGCGAGCGGCCGGCCTATTTCACGTTCGACGTCGATGGACTGGACCCGGCTTTTGCGCCGGGTACGGGTACGCCAGTCCCCGGTGGGCTGTCGACGGCTCAGGCGCTGTCGATCATTCGCGGATTGACGTCGATCGATATGGTTGGCGCGGACGTCGTGGAAGTGGCGCCGGCATACGATCACGCGGACATTACGGCGCTTGCCGCTGCACACGTTGCAAGTGAACTGATCTGCCTGTTCAGGCATCGCGCGCGCGAGCGACGCGAGGGGTAGGAGGCCGGTGCCCACCTACGTGGGCGTTTCGTCTCGAATGAAGGGGTTCGACTTTCAGCGGGAATTTCCCGCTGAAATCATATTGAAAATAAAAGTTAGTGATCCGAATATAAAACGTAAACTGGAGCGAGACACTAGACAGATTTTTTTGACCATGCCTCGTGGGAGAGTGAAGCAATGAAGTGGTTAGCAATGACAGCGGCGCTATGTGCCGCCGGAATATCTGGTACATCGTATGCGCAAAGTTCGGTGACGCTTTACGGCATCATCGATGATTCAATCCAGTACACGCACAACACGGGCGGCGCGAGTAATCAGATCAAATTGCAGTCCGGTCAGATGTCGATCAGCCAATGGGGCGTGCGCGGCACCGAAGATCTGGGCGACGGTTTGAGCGCGCTGTTCAATTTGCAAAACGGCTTTAACGTCAACAATGGCAATATGAACTCCGGGCTGCTGTTCGGGCGCAAGGCCTATGTGGGGTTGGCAGGGCATTTCGGCACGGTGACGATCGGCCGCCAGCAGGATACGCTGCAGGATTTCGTTCTGGCGGTTCAGGGCGACGCGTTCCTCGAATACTTCACAGCGCCCGGCGACATCGATAATGCAGACGGCTCGGTGCGCACCAGTAACGCGGTCAAATGGACGAGTCCGTCGTGGCGGGGTCTGCAGGCGGCTGCGATGTACGGGTTCGGCGGTGTAGCCGGTTCGGTTGCTTCGGGGCAGTCGTACAACGCAGCGGTCAACTACAGCCACGGCCCGTTGACCCTTGCCGCTGGCTACGCGCATATCGACAACGGCAATCCGACGGTGTCGATGCGCGGCACGAGTAGCGTTGACTCGATCTTTCTCTCGCCTGTCAACGACGCCTATGCGACGGCAAGCGCGATTAATATCGCGCGCGCCGGTGCGACTTATGCACTGGGACCGGTAACGTTGGGCGGATATTACAGCTACTCCGAATATCTGCCGGATGGTCACTCGACGTTCCAGGACGCCGAGCGGTTCAACAATGGCTCGGTATTTGCGGCGTGGCAGGCTACGCCTGTGTGGCTGTTTGAGACGGGCTACAACATTCTGAAGTCACATGGCGACTCGTCCGCCACGTATCAGCAGGTCACGCTTGCGGTGGATTACACGCTCAGCCGGCGCACGGACCTGTACGGTACCGCAAGTTACGGGCATGCATCGGGGAGTAACGGTCTAGGCCCGGCGCAGGCGGTGATCTCGGACGCGTTCGTCGATGGCGGGAAGACCACGCAGGAACTGGTCATTGCCGGCATCAGGCACCGGTTCTGACCTTTGTGTGGCGAAAAAAAAGCCGGGACGCGATGTCCCGGCCTTCATTGCGTTGCTTGACGTGAATCGGCTTTCGAAACGCTTTACGCCGACATCACCGTGACGGACTTCGTCACGAGGTACGGCTCGAGCGCTTCCGGTCCGCCTTCGGAACCGTAGCCCGAATCCTTGACGCCGCCGAACGGCATTTCTGGCCAAGGCGTGGCCGGCTGGTTGATCCACAGCATGCCGACTTCGAGCGAATTCGACAGCAGGTGCACGTTGCGGAACGAGCGCGTAAACGCGTAACTGGCCAGGCCGTAGGGCAGGCGGTTGGCTTCCGCAATCGCGTCCTCGAGCGTATCGAAACCGCGAATCGCCGCGATCGGGCCAAACGGTTCTTCATTGAACACGTCCGCGTCGAGCGGCACGTTGGTCAGCACCGTCGGCGTAAAGAAGTTGCCGTCGCCGGACAGGCGCTCGCCGCCCGTTGCCACCGTTGCACCCTTTTCGCGCGCATTCGCGACAATGCTTGACATGGCCGTCAAGCGACGCGGATTGGCGAGCGGCCCGAGCGTCGTGCCTTCGGCGAGACCGTCGCCGAGCTTCAGTGCTTCTGCATGCTTGACAAGCTCGCGCGCGAATTCTTCACGCACGCTGTTATGAACGAGGAAACGCGTCGGCGAGATGCAGACCTGACCCGCGTTGCGGAACTTGGCGCCACCGGACGCACGCACCGCAAGTGCGAGATCGGCGTCTTCGGCGACGATCACCGGCGCGTGGCCGCCCAACTCCATCGTCGCGCGTTTCATATGCTGACCGGCGAGCGCGGCCAGTTGCTTGCCGACCACGGTGGAGCCGGTGAAGGTGACCTTGCGGATGACTGGATGCGAAATCAGGAAGTTCGAGATTTCCGCGGGGTTGCCGTAAACGAGGCCGACCACGCCCGCCGGCACACCTGCGTCGACGAATGCGCGAAGCAGCGCCGCGGGCGACGCGGGCGTTTCTTCTGGCGCTTTCACGAGGAACGAGCAACCGGTGGTCAACGCCGCGGACAGCTTGCGTACGACCTGATTGACCGGGAAGTTCCACGGCGTAAATGCGGCAACCGGGCCGACCGGCTCCTTGATCACGCTCTGTTGCGCGGCGGGATTGCGCGCCGGCACGATGCGTCCGTATGCGCGGCGGCCTTCATCGGCGAACCAGTCGATGATGTCGGCGCCCGACATCACTTCAATGCGCGCTTCGGCAAACGGCTTGCCCTGTTCCTGCGTCATCAGCCGGGCGATCGAGTCCGCGCGCTCGCGCAGCAGCGACGCGGCTTTGCGCATCATGGCCGCGCGGTCGTACGCGGGCACCTTGCGCCAGACCTCGAAACCGCGCCGGGCGGCGGCGACTGCGCGCTCCAGGTCTGCGATACCGGCGTGTGCGACCTTGCCAATAACGCTGCCGGTCGCGGGATTGACGACGTCGATGGTTTTGCCGCTTGCGCTAGCACACCATTCGCCATCGATAAGCAATAGGGTGTCGAAATAGGTTGCGGTATCCATGTTTCTCCGGATCTATGCGTGTTCAATATGTGGACGCGGCCGCTGCATGAACGGTCGGGGCTTGATGAGAGGTGCTACGCGTACGGGCGCACCACGATCTGCGTACCCCGACAGTATAAAGAGAATCGGGCTTTTTGCCCGGAGCCGGATATTTGGGGAACTCCGCGTCAGACGACGCATGCGTGCGCGGCAAGGGCGTCGGCGCCGCGGAGCGTACCGCGTTGATGAGCGGCAATCAGGCGGTTTTTGCCCAGGCAGTGAGTCCGGCAAATGCGCATAGTCCGCAAGCACTGCTGCGGGTATCGCCTGGCGTCGAGATACGCCGCGCATCACGGCCAGCCGATGAGCGGCGCGCGCGGACGCCAGTCCCGCAACCGAGTAGCTTCCGCCGCAAAACAACTGCTTTGATGCGCGTTGCAAGTCCACTACATCCGAATACTTCAACGATGCGCGTAAAACGCGGGTCGCAAGCAGCAACTCTGGAGAGAGGCCTTTGCCTCTCAAATCAGGCTCAAGGCTAACAAGATCGCAGCCTTCCGGTCTGCGAGCGACAAAGCCGGCGCGTCGTCCATCCTTCATAAGCACGGATGTCAAACGAACATGCGGAACGGTCGACTTCAATAGATGCGCGGTGAGCCCCGATTGCCCCGGGAGTTGGATTGCCGCAAACGGGTCGATCGAAAACCGCTGTACGTCTTTGTTGATGCGCTCGAACGGGTCGAAATCCATGAGGCTTGGCTCGTGCGTTCCGAGAAAGTCGTCCAGCGTAATGCACCAGGCCTCTGCCACCTCTTTCCACGAGTACGGCATGATGAGTTGCGGGCAGACGGAGTTGCCCCTGTCGTTTAGGGGCAAATAGCGTAGGCGTCTGGATGTAAACCCAGTGCAAAATTACGACGAATGGAAGAAAAAGAATCGTAATTGTGTACGAGCGGTTCGCGGTCGATCGGGATTCAGATTCTTTCGCGCATCACGCTTCCGGGGAAAACGGTCACTTCATACTCCGGGACCCAGCTAACGCCTTTCACTTCGGCTACCTGATCGGTCGTGTGCGGTCTTGGGTCGTAGCGTGCGTCGAGATAGATCGGTGCATCGGCGCGCAGCGGTAGCACGGTGAGCATCAACGGCTGACCCGGATCGATCTTCACATTGCGCACGCCGATCTGCCACGGCAAGCCGTTGTAGAAATGGTCGTCGATAAGATCGGGGCCGCAAAACAGACGCCCGACATCGCCCATATAGCGAATCGACAGATACGCGTTGCTCAGTCCGGGCGCTGTCAGTGCCGGCTCAGGCAGATCGATGCGCCACGCGGCCGCGTGGCCGAACAATTCCGGGGCAGGCTCAACGGCCGCTTTTGCGGTGCCGCCTCGTACGATCGGTGGCATCGCACGTGCCGCGCGCAATGGAGTCAAGCTGGCTTCGAACGCAACCGGCGCCACAGAAACGGAAAAGCGCTGGAACACGCCGGGTTGCGGCGGCGTAAGCGTAAACGCATAAGTATCCGTCGTCGCGTCGGGCATGCGTGCTAACGGCGGATAGATACCGACGTCGAACGATGCGGAGCCGATGGAACGAAACACGAGGTTGCCATTGCGTTCGAATGCAGTCGCGTCGGTCAGGATCAGTCGGTGTTGTCCCGCGAGCGGCAGTACGCTAAGCCGCTCTATATCTTCGCGCGCGAGTGTGAGCAGGGTGATGCGCTGTCCGTCCGCGCATGTGACGATTAACGCTTCGCCCACAACCGGTCGCACGACACGCGCGCCGTCGAGTGCATCGATCGTCTGTGGTTCGGCGCTTTCAGCGGAGGGTGAAATGTCGGTCACCGAGCCGGCCTCGAACGCGAACTCGGGCGCGATGCCGTCGATGGCGGCAAACACATACATGTCGCCTTCAGGTGTTGGCAATTGTGTGACGGGTTGTACAGTCGCGTAACGCAGTTGTGCGTCGCCGAGCGGCAGTCCGATCGGCCATATGAACCCGCTACCCGGCGCAATGTCGATGGGCTTGGCGGGCAACACAACCGTGCGGGTCGCGAGCCTGACGGAGAACTGGACGCAGCGTCGCGCGGGCATCGCGTGCTGCCGCACGTGATTGTTGAAGAACAGGAAGCCATGATCGCCGTTCGCGCGCACGGAAAACCGCGGCGTATCCAGATCGTCGGCACCGCGCGGCAAAACATCAGGTGCGTACACCGCGCACGTTGCGAGCGCGCTGCCCCATTGCCGTAGAAACAGATGCATTGGCCGCAGTTTGCCCAGCACCGGATGCGCTTCGCCGTTCGCGCCAAACGGCGCCTGAAAATCGTAGTTGATGATGGGCAGATCGTTATATCCGCCCGTTGCGGTCGATTCCTGTCCACTCAGGTCGCGAGGCGGATTGCGTCCGCCATGCAGCATGTAATAGCCGTACAGGTTGACGCCCGAGCCCAGTTGCACGGGCAGCATCGCGGCGATGTCGTCAGCGTCGAGCACCGGACGGCGCCGGTACATCGTCGGCAGGCCGCCACCGAATTCCGCGCCGAGAAAGGGCGTTTCGCCGGCCACCGCATCGGCGTCGCCCGCTTCGCTGTTGTGCGTTTGCGCGCCCAGATCGCCGCCAACGCGGCTCGTAAAGCGCAATCCGTACACTTCATTGGGCGGCGACATCGTGGTTACCGTGCCCCACGGCAAGTCCGGGTAGCCGCCGAATACAGGTGCGACTTCACCGTGTGGGAAAACGGCATTGTCCCAGCCGGTTACCGTATAAAGCGGCGCATCGAGGCCGGCTTCGCGTGCGATGCGCTTGAGCGTCGTGATATGCGCGGCGCCCTGTTGCGGTCCCGTCAGGTTGTATTCGTTCTCGAGCTGAACGCCGATGATGGGACCGCCGTCTTTCCACCATAGTCCGTCAAGTTGCGTCGCGATCTGCGCAAAAAAACGCTGCACGTACTGCAGATACAGCGGGTCGTCGCTGCGCGTCGGAACCTGATCGACCACCCAGTCGGGAAGGCCGCCATAGCGGACCTCTGCGTGAACCCATGGTCCGATCCGCACGAACGCGAGCAGTCCACGGCGTGCGCACGCCTGCACGAACCGCCGCAGATCGCGCAGACCGCTCCAGTCGAATTCGCCTGCGCGCACCTCGTGGTGACGCCAGATCACGTAGGACGACACGATATCGACGCCCGCCGCGTCGATCTTCGCGAGTTCGTCGTCCCAATGCGCGTCGGGCACGCGCGTGTAGTGCAGTTCGCCCATCACGGGCAACCACGGCTCGCCGTCGCGCGTCAGATAGCGGCTGTTGATGCCGATCGTGTGGCCGCCGGGCGATGTGTTCGAGCCCATTTGCACGGTGCCCGTAAATGGCGGATCGGCGGGGCGGCTTGCATCGACCGTCAGCGTTGTCGCTGCGTACGATGCATGGGCCGCTATCACGTCGCGATCGGTTGCGGCGGTCATGCGTCGACCCACGCGCTGACGTCGGCCGTGCCAAGCGTTTTCTGACCCAGCACGAAGCGGGCGCCATGAGGAGCTGGTGCTTCGACTGCATTTGCACCGAAGTTGAACGCGAACGTCACATCGCCGCGACGCCGCAGACGGAGTCCTTGAGGCAGATACGTCACGGGCAGCCCCGCATCGCGCGCGGCGCCTGCCAGTAATGCGCGATGCAACGCCGTATCGAACCACGCGCTTGCATAGCGCACCTGCTTGCGCGCGACGATCGCGGGCCAGCCGTCGTCGAAGCGCGCCACGACGCTCACGCCCTCGCGCGTTTCCAGATGTTCGCGCCAATACAATGCGATGCCCGACACGCCGTCGAGCACCGTCGACGGTTGCAGCGTCGGCCGCAGCGAATCGACTTCGAGCACCTTGAACGGCAGCAGCGTTTGCAGCGCGCCCGGCGCGAGCTCGGCGGGAATCGCGAAATCGGTGGTCTTCGATCCTGTACGCGGGCCAATCACCCATTGCGCAGCGGACGCTTCGATGGTCTGCACAAAGCGCGCGGACAACGTCGCAAGACTCGGCACGACGACCAGCCGATACCGCGATAGATCCGCATGCGCTGAAACGATATCGACGTCCAGTCCCATTTCGCGCAACGTCCGGTAATACTCGAACGCAAGCGTTTGATAGTCGAATTCCTTTGCATGCCGCTGGATTTCGAACATCCACTGCGTCTCGTAGTCGAATACGAGCGCAACTTGCGCGCGTGAACCGGCACGGCTGCGCGCCAGCGAGGATAACGCTTCATTTTGCGCGATTTCCTGCGCGGCGCGCGCCACTTCACGACCGCCCGGCGATAACGTGTTGTCCGGCAAATTCAGGCCCGAATGCATCTGTTCCTGCGCGAAGGGCGCCTGCCGCCAACGGAAGTAGGACACCAGTTCCGCGCCGTGCGCGAGTGCTTCGTATGCCCAGAGCCTCACCATGCCCGGCGCCGGAACCGGGTTCCATGGCGCCCAGTTCACCGGGCCCGCTTCCTGTTCCATCACCCAGAAGCGGCCCTGTCCGATCGCACGATAGCGGTCGTGATCGAATGCCGATACATCGGGGTGGCCGGTGCGTGCATAGCGCGCCTTGTCGTCGTCGCTGAGCGCGATGACTTCAGTACGCGCAATCGGATAGCTGTCCCACGCGGCAACGTCGATGCTGTTGTTCGATGCAAACCGGTAGTGATCGAAGGTCGTGAAAAAGCCCATGAAGTTGTGCAGCATGTCCGCGTTCGGCGCGTACCGGCGCAGCACATCGACCTGTTCGCGGTGAAAGCTCGCTACTTCGTCCGACATGAAGCGCCGGAAGTCGAGCAGGTGAACCGGATTCGCATCGGTGGGTGTCAGATTCGGCAACTCGATGGTATCGAACGACAGGTACGTCATGCTCCAGAACACGGTGCCCCAGCGCGCGTTCAGGTGCTCGACGGTTTCGTAGCGGCGGGCAAGCCACGCCTGGAAGCGCGCTCGCGCGGCCTTTGAATAGCTCGGCACGGTTTCGTGGCAGCCGAGTTCGTTATCGGTCTGCCAGGCGACGATGGCCGGATGCGCACCATATCGCTGCGCCATCGCTTCGACGATACGCAGACATTCGCGCCGGTATGCTTCGCTGCATATGTCGTAGTGACGGCGCGAGCCGGAATTCCATGTGGTGCCGTCGGCGCGCACCGGCAGCATGTCCGGCATCGCATCGACGAGCCACTTCGGCGGCGCCGCGGTCGGCGTGCCGAGCACGATTTTCAGACCCGCGTCGGCGAGCGTGCGGATCGCGCTATCGAGCCATGTCCAGTCGTACGCGCTCGCACGCGGCTCCATGCGGCTCCACGCGAACTCCGCGATCCGGACGTGCGTGATACCGAGTTCGATCATTCTGCGCGCGTCGTCTGCCCACATCGATTCGGGCCATTGTTCGGGGTAGTAGCAAACACCCAGTTGCATTGTCGTTTTCTCCAGATATCAGCGGGCGGCCGCGCATCGCGATCGACGCGCATGTCCGTACGTATTCAGTGCGAGTCGTACGGATCAGCCCTTGCTTGCGCCGAACGTCAGACCGGCGACGAACTGTTTTTGCATCGCGAAGAACATCAGCACGGAGGGCAGCGCGGCCAGCACCGAGCCGGCTGCGACGAGATTCCATGCAGTGGTCCATTGCCCTTTAAGCGCGGCGACACCGACGGTGATAGGCGCGGCATCGTCGCCCTGCGTCAGGCACAGTGCCCAGAAGTAGTCATTCCACACGAACGTGAAGACGAGAATGCCAAGCGCCGCGAGCGCGGGGCGGATCAGCGGCAAAACGATGCGCGCGTAGATTGTCCATTCGCCCGCGCCTTCGACACGCGCGGCCTCGATCAGCTCGAATGGCAACTGCTTGATGAAATTGCGCAGAAACAGCGTGCAGAAGCCCGTTTGAAACGCGACGTGAAAAATGATCAGCGCCCAAACGGTGTTGAAAAGCCCGACCTTAAGCGCCATGTCGCGCACAGGGATCATCAGGATCTGCACGGGCACGAAGTTGCCGGCGACGAATGTGAACAGCACGACGATATTGCCGCGAAAGCGATACGTGGCTAGCGCGAAGCCCGCCATCGAAGCGAGCAAAATTGCGCCGAGCACCGACGGCACGGTAATCAGTACGCTATTGGCGAAGTAGTGCAGCATCGGCGTTTGCGTGAGCGCGGTGCCGTAGTTTTCGAGCAGCGCGAAATGCTTCGGCCATGTCCAGTAATCGCCTTGCACCAGTTCGTCGGTTGAACGGATCGACGTGATCAGCACGGCGAGCATCGGCAGCAGCCAGATGAAGAGCGCGATCGGCAGCGATGCTTTGTAGATCGTGCGATTCCACGTTTTCCAGCGTTCGACGGGAAGCGGATACATCAGGGTTCTCCTTGTGCGCGATGCGTGAATCAGCGTTCTTCGCGCAGCATCCGGCGCAGATGGAACACGATATAGACGAGCATGATCGCGAACAGCACGACGGCAATCGACGCCGAATAGCCTTCGCGGTAGTACTTGATCGCCTGGTCGTACATGAAATAGGCGAGTACGGTCGAACTGTCGAACGGGCCGCCGCCGCTCATCACCGCGATCAGATCGAAGCTGCGCAGCGCGCCGATTACGGTCAGCACGATCGCGAGGAAGGTCGCCGGGCGCAGTTGCGGCAGGATCACGTGCCAAAGCAGCTTGAAACCCTTCGCGCCTTCCATGCGCGCGGCCTCGACGACCTCAGGGTTGATCGACGTCAGACCCGTCAGATAAAGCACCATGCAATATGGCGTTTGTGGCCAGAGCGCGGCAAACACGATGCCGTACGTCGCGAGGTGCGCATCGCCGAGTACCGGAATGCCATGACCGACAATCAGCTTTAGCAAGCCGAAGGTCGGATCGTAGAACCAGCTGAACACCAGACCCACGACCACACCGGAAAGCACGAACGGCGCGAAGAACAGCGACTTGACGATGCGGATGCCTTTCACCTGCTGGTTCAGATACAGCGCGAACAGCAGACCGAGCGGCGGCGCGAGCAGGAAAAACACCAGCCAGATCAGATTGTTTTTCAGCGCAACGTAGAAGGTGGCCGAGTGAAACAGTTCGATATAGTTTGCGAGGCCGACAAAGACCTTCGGCGTCATGCCGTCCCAGTTGTAGAAGCTGAGCGCGATGCTGCTGAAAATCGGATAGATCACGCATAGCGCGAATAGCGCACAGCCTGGCAGCAGGAAAAAGAACGCTGCGCGATTGCGTGCGCGCCCGGACACGGACGCGCGGCGGCCGCGCGCCGCGGGCAGGCGGCCGAGAGTGGTAGACATGACGCAAACCTCGTTCGATGCTGCACGCCTGGGGCGGACAGCGGGTGATTCGCGGGCGCATCGCGACGGTTTTCGCTTTCGCGTTTACTACGTATGCGATGCGCCCAGCTGACGGTTGCACGTATCAGTTAAACCGTGCAACAGGCAAGCGCCTTACTTGTGGTAAATGCGCTTGCGGGTCGCTTCGAGATTGGCAAGCAACGAATCGATCTGCGACGGATCGTTATAGAACTGCTGCATCGCTTTCATGCCTTCGTCGGCCATTTCTTTCGTCATGTCGCGATCGTAGAACTGCGCGATTCCGCCGGTGGTGTTGGCAAGCGTCTGGAAGCCGACCTTCGAAATCGGATCTTCCGGCTCGGTCGCCTTGCTGTTCGACGGCAATTGACCCCAGCCGCGTGCGAGATCCGCGTTGATTTCAGGCGTTTCCATAAACGCGAGCAGTTTGCGTGCGTCAGCCTTGTTCTTCGCTTTTGCAGGAATCAGCAGCACGTTGACCGGACCGTCTTCCGCCATCGGTACCTTCGGGTCGACAACCGGGAAACGCATAAAGCCGATCTGATCCTTCACGTTGGCCGGAATGCTGGCCGAGAAGAACGTGCCCATCAACATCATCGATGCCTTGCCGTTGACGAGGAAAGGTGAGATCGAATCGAGGTCGTAGGCCAGCGCGTTATCGATGTAGTAGTGGTTGTCCATCAACGTTTTCCACGTCGTATAGACTTTCTTCACGCGCGGGTCGGTGTATGGCACTTCGCCGGCCATCAGCTTCTGATGGAACGCGTTGCCGTTGATACGCAGGTCGAGGTAGTCGAACCATGCGGCAAGCGTCCAGCTATCGCGCGCGGCGACAGCGATCGGCGCAACGCCGCTCGCCTTCAGCTTCTTGCAGGCGTCGAGGTACTGGTCCCAGGTCTTCGGCTCGCTTTTGATGCCGGCCTTTTCAAACAGATCCTTGCGATAGAAAAAGCCGTATGCGTCGTATCCGAGCGGCGCCGCATACTGCTTGCCGTTATACGTCGATGCCTCTTTCACCGATGCGTACTGCTGGCTCCAGCCATTCTTCGACCAGTCGCTCGACAGGTCTTCGAGCAGCCCGCGCTTCGCGTAGTACGCCATGCGCTCGCCGTCGTGCCACGACACGACGTCAGGCGGATCCGTCGCGAGCCAGCCGCCCATCTGTACCTTATATTGCTCTTCGGTGATGTAGGTCACCTTCAGATCGACGTCTGGGTTCGCCTTCTTGAACTTGTCGAACGCGTCCTGCCAGGTCGAGCGCTGATTGCCGCGCGCGGACACGTTGACGTTCAGCGTACCGGCTTGCGCATCGGTGACGACTCCCGACAGCAGTGCCGCGGACACCGCGAGAGCCGCCGTGATCGAGCGCTTGTTGAGAAGAGCGAGCCCCGCAATGCGGCTCAGGTGCTGATGAATCATCGAGGTGTCTCCTTAACTACGTTGTGGGCCGTCCGCGCGATGCGGACGGCGGTCTTCGTGCCTGCCGCGCCGGCTCTATGGCCGGCTGCCAAGGATGCAATCTCCGGCAGGCGCTGTCCGCGCGGTGCTCAGCTCACGCGGTTTGCAGCACGACAGGCTGCGTTTGCGTTACAACCGTGCGTTCCATTGCGGCGCCTTCTTCGTCGAACAGATGGCACGCGTCCGCAGGCAGACGCAATGCGAGACGCTCGCCGTTACGCACGGCTACATCGCCGGGCGCTTTTGCGATCAGCGTGCCGCCCGCGTATTCGACGTGCAGGTAACTGTGTTCGCCGAGTTGCTCGGTCAACAGCGATTGGACGGGGAGCGTTTGCATATCGCCATCGAGCCTCACGTGTTCGGGACGGATGCCCATCGTGACGGGCTGCCCGCGTTTAATGCGCGCACCGCTGACTCGCACGCACAGCACGGTATCGCTTTGGTTGAGTCTCACGTTAACGTGCTGATCGGCAATTCCGTCGACTTCGCCGGCAAGGAAATTCATGCGCGGCGAACCGATAAAGCCGGCGACGAATTTCGAGCGCGGCCGGTGGTACAACTCGAGCGGCGCGCCGATCTGCGCGATGCTGCCAAAGCGCTGGGTATCGGCGCCGGCATGCAGCAGCACGATCTTGTCGGCGAGCGTCATCGCTTCGATCTGGTCATGCGTCACATAGACGACGCTTGCCTGCGCAAAGCGCTGATGAAGCCGCGCGATCTCGATACGGGTCTGGCCGCGCAGCGCGGCGTCGAGATTGGACAATGGTTCGTCGAACAGGAACACGCCCGGTTCGCGCACGATTGCGCGGCCGATCGCCACGCGCTGGCGTTGGCCGCCCGACAGCTCACGCGGTTTGCGTTCGAGTAGCGCCTCCAGTTGCAGCACGCGCGCGGCCTCACGCACCTTGCGGTCGATTTCCGCTTTCGGCTTTTTCGCGAGCCTCAGCCCGAACGCCATGTTTTCGTAGACGCTCATATGCGGAAAGAGCGCGTAGCTCTGAAACACCATCGCCACGCCGCGTTCAGCCGCGGGCACGCCGTTCATCGACTGGCCGCCGATCGATACGTCGCCATCGGTCTGATCCTCGAGTCCGGCGACGATGCGCAGCAAGGTCGACTTGCCGCAACCGGAGGGGCCGAGAAAGACACAAAACTCGTGCGTGCCGATTTCGAGGTTCAGATCGCGAATGACCGGCGCGTTCGCGCCGAAGGTCTTCTGGATATTCGTCAGGGAAATAGCGGACATGGTGTTTTCCCTGGATTTAAACGCTTAAATTCGCTTTAAAAAAAATCGCCAACAGGCTTGCGTGGCAAGGGTTTAAGCGTTTAAATTCGCATGTGCTCGATGGTGCGCTCATGTCTGTCTCCTATGTATTTGCGATCAAAGTTATCAAAGCAGGCGAGCGGTGTGCAACATCTGATTCGCAGTCTCTCAATGTGGGATTCCCGGCCTTTCACTTTCTGCCAAAAACGGTATGGCGACATTAAGCGACGTCGCGCGGCGCGCGCAGGTTACCGCGGCGACGGTTTCGAACGTACTGCGCAATCCTAAGAAAGTGCGCCCGGAAACCGCGGTGCGTGTGATGCGCGCGATCCGCGAGCTTGGCTATCGGCCGAACCTGAACGCGCGCGCGCTGGCCGAGGGCCGCTCGCCAACTCTCGCGCTAATGTTGTCGAGCATCGCGAACCCGTTCTATCCGGAATTCGTGCTGGCCGCGGAGCGTGCCGCGAGGCGCGCCGGCTACTTTCTGATGGTCTGCAATACCGACGACGACGCGGAAATCAGCCGCGCGTATCTGACGCAGATTGCCGGGACGCTAGCGGAAGGCGTGCTGGTGCTCAACACCGATATGGCGGTCAACGAACTGTGCGAGTCAGCGGCGGTGGGCGCGCCAATTGTATTGAGCTTGTGGGAGCACCCGGAGCGCTTGCCCGCGTTGCCTTGTGTCGCCGTCGACTTCGCGCATGCGGGCGCGCTTGCCGCCCGGCATCTGCTCGAACTGGGGCACCGCGATATTGGCATGCTGGTTGGCAATGGTTGCGGTGGCTTGCAGGATGCACGTGCGACAGGGTTTCGGAGAGTGATGCGCGAAGCTGGTCTTGAACCCGATGACGCGTCGGTGCTGGAGATTCCGGACACCATCGATGCCGGCTTTACCGCTTGCATCGAACTGATCGAGCGCGAGCCGCAACTGAGCGCGTTGTTTGCGACCAACGATCTGCTCGCGATCGGCGCATTGCAGGCGCTCGCCACGCTCGGCCGCAAGGTGCCGGATGACGTGTCCGTGATCGGCATCACCGATATTCAACTCGCGCGCCAGGTTCGCCCGTTGCTGACCACGGTGGCAATCAACACCGAGGCGATCGCGCAGGCGTCGATCGAACTGTTGATCCGTCTGATTCATGAGCCGCGTGGGCAGGTGCCGCCGCCCGCGGTGACGGCGCCTCTGCCAATGCTGGTGCGCAGGCAGTCGACTTCCCGCCTGGCCTGATCGCTTCCCGTCCCATTGCCTTCAATGCCGAATCGCCGCGTGCGGCGATGGCTGCGCGTCTTCGCGTTTTTCCTCGATAGCGTTGTGCGCTGCTCTATTCCACTATGCCAACCATCACCTTTCATCTATGAGTTAGATGAGAGATATGCGTAAGACATGTGATGGTTTGGTGTCTCGCAGTTGTATGGTTAACCCCGATTTAAACGTAAACGAACAAAAGGGACATTCTCTATGTTGTTTTGATTTCCTTTTTGAACATCGGACAACACGGTGGGGCAGCACGCAGGACGAAAGCAGCACCTTAAAAGCATTAAAAGAGGAGAGCGATTTGGTCTTGGAACTGGAGCGGGTCACCGTCATGGCGGGCGGGCTGACGCATCTATATAGCGTCGATCTGCGACTCGTGCCTGGTGCGATCAACGTGTTGCTAGGGCCGACCCAGGCGGGCAAGACCACGTTGATGCGCGTGATGGCCGGGCTCGACCGGCCGAATTCCGGCCGTGTGCTGGTCGACGGGCGCGATGTGACCGGCGTCAGCGTGCGCGAGCGCAATCTCGCGATGGTCTACCAGCAGTTCATCAATTACCCAGCAATGACCGTGTACGACAACATTGCGTCGCCGTTGAAGTTGCAGAAAGTCGAGGCTGCGCAAATCCGCCGGCGCGTGCACGCAGTCGCGGCGAAACTGCATATCGACCACCTGCTCGACCGGCGGCCTGGCGAACTGTCGGGCGGCCAGCAACAGCGCTGCGCGCTTGCGCGAGCGCTGAACAAGGGCACGTCGCTGGTGTTGCTCGACGAGCCGCTCGTCAATCTCGATTACAAGCTGCGCGAAGAACTGCGCGCTGAACTGACCACGCTGTTCGCCGATGGCAACACGACGGTTGTCTACGCAACGACCGAGCCGCTCGAGGCATTGCTGCTTGGCGGCTATACGGCGATTGTCGACAAAGGCCGTGTGTTGCAGTTCGGCCCGACGCTCGACGTGTACAACGCACCGGTAAACGTCGATGCGGCCGCGGTTTTCAACGATCCGCCGATGAATATGCTGACGAGCGAGCTGACCGGAAGCGGTAGCGCACGTTTGCCGATTGGTATTGAGGTGCCGGTGCGCGGCGCGCGTGCCGCGCAGGGCGCGAACGGCACCTGTCGCATCGGCATACGCCCCGGACATCTGCGGCTTTCTCCGATCCGGCCGCAAGCACTGCCGGTGCGTTGTCGGCTCGAACTCGCGGAGCTCAGCGGCTCCGAAACGTATTTGCATCTGCACACGCTCAATGGCGGCGTCGATCTGATTGCGCAGCTGCAGGGCGTGCATCAGATCGAGCTGGGCGCGCAGCTCGATGTATTCGTCGACCCCGGCGAGTTCTTCGTATTCGGCGCGGACGCCACGCTTGTTTCCAGTCCGGAGGCGGCCCATGGCGCGCATTGAATTCGAAAATCTTGCGCATGCGTACCGGCCAAACCCCGCGACGCTCGACGACTACGCATTGCAACCGATGAGCATGGTCTGGGAAGACGGTGGCGCGTATGCGCTGCTTGGGCCATCCGGCTGCGGCAAGACAACGCTGCTGAACATTGTTTCGGGCCTCATTACGCCTTCCGAAGGCAGGGTGCTATTCGACGGGCAAGACGTCACCGCGCAAAGTCCGCGTGAGCGGAATATCGCACAGGTGTTCCAGTTTCCGGTGATCTACGACACGATGAGTGTGTTCGACAATCTCGCGTTCCCATTGCGCAACCGTCGTATGGCGGCATCGGAAGTAAAGAAGCGCGTGCATGAAGTGGCCGAGATTCTCGACATGACGCGCGAGTTGCCGCGCAAGGCGAGCAACCTCGCCGCCGACGCGAAGCAGAAAATTTCACTGGGTCGCGGTCTCGTGCGCCAAGACGTCGCGGCGATCCTGTTCGACGAACCGCTGACGGTGATCGATCCGCACATGAAGTGGATGCTGCGCCGGCAGCTCAAAAAAATTCACCAGCAGCTGAAGCTCACGCTGATCTACGTCACGCACGATCAGGTCGAAGCGCTGACGTTTGCCGACGAAGTCGTTGTGATGACCAACGGCCGCGTGGTGCAGAAAGGGGGTCCGGAAGCACTGTTTTTGCGGCCTGATCACGCGTTTGTCGGTTACTTCATCGGCAGTCCCGGGATGAACCTGTGTCCGGTCGAACTGGATACCGACGGCGTGATGCTCGGTACACAGCGCGTGGTGCTCGATCCGGACACGCTTGCCGCGTTGAAGCACGCTGGCGGTCCGCTGAAGCTGGGTATTCGTCCGGAATTCGTGCGGCTGGCGCACGAGGGTGAGCCCGGTGCCGCTCGCGCGCAGTTGTTGCGTGCGCAACAGCTTGGCAACTATCAGCTGGTCACCGCGCAATGCGATGGCCAGCTATTTAACGCGAAGCTCGAACCGCACGTGCGGGTGCCCGAAGCCGCGGTGTGGCTCAAGCTTGCGGTGCCGGAGACGGTGTTCTTCAGCAACGACGAACGGATTCCCGTCAAGGTCACGGAAAGGACCATACGATGAACAAGCCGATCAACCATAAGGCATGGCTGCTCGTGGTGCCGGTGTTTCTATGCGTCGCGTTTTCCGCGATTCTGCCGCTGATGACGGTGGTCAACTATTCGGTGCAGGACATCATCAGCCCGACGCAGCACGTGTTCGTCGGCACTGAATGGTTTCGCAACATCATGACCGACCCGGATCTGCGCGGCGCGCTTGGACGGCAAATCGTCTTTTCCGCGTGCGTGCTGCTGTTCCAGATTCCGCTCGGCGTCGCGCTTGCATTGGCGATGCCCGCGTCGGGCTGGCGCGCATCGGCAGCGCTCGTCGTGCTCGCGATGCCGCTGCTGATTCCGTGGAACGTAGTCGGTACGATCTGGCAGATCTTCGGGCGCCCCGACATCGGGCTGCTCGGCTACGGGCTCAATCGGATCGGCTTCGATTACAACTACACCGCGAGCCCGACGGCCGCGTGGATCACCGTGCTCGTGATGGACATCTGGCATTGGACGCCGCTTGTCGCGTTGCTGTGCTACGCGGGCCTGCGCGCGATTCCCGATGCGTTCTACCAGGCCGCGGAGATCGACGGCGCGAGCCGCTTTGCGATTTTCCGCCATATCGAACTGCCCAAGATGCGCGGCGTGCTGATGATCGCGGTGCTGCTGCGCTTTATGGACAGCTTCATGATCTACACCGAGCCGTTCGTGCTGACCGGCGGCGGACCCGGCGATTCAACGACGTTTCTTAGCCAGTACCTGACGCAGAAGGCAGTCGGCCAGTTCGACCTCGGTCCCGCAGCGGCTTTTTCGCTGATCTATTTCCTGATCATCCTGCTGCTGTGCTTCATTCTGTACAACTGGATGAGTCGTGTCGGCAAAGGCGGCCCGGCCGCGGAAGGAGGCGAGCATGCATGACCGGACCGGCCAGCGGCGCTGGATTCGCGCGATCGTATTGATCGTCTACATCCTGTTTGCGCTGATTCCTCTGTACTGGATGCTATCGATCGCGCTGCGCACCAACGAAGAGACGATGTCGACGTTCGCGCTGCTGCCGCAGCGCATCACATTCGACAACTTCATGGTGATCTTCACCGACCCGTCGTGGTACTGGGGGTATATCAATTCGATCATCTATGTGGTGATCAACACGGTGTTGTCGGTGCTCGTCGCATTGCCGGCCGCGTACGCCTTTTCGCGCTACCGTTTCCTCGGCGACAAGCATATGTTCTTCTGGCTGTTGACGAACCGGATGACGCCGCCCGCCGTGTTCCTGCTGCCGTTCTTCCAGCTGTATTCGAGCGTCGGCTTGCAGGACACGCATATCGCGGTCGCACTTGCGCACATGCTGTTCAACGTGCCGCTCGCCGTGTGGATTCTCGAAGGGTTCATGTCCGGTGTGCCACGAGAAATCGACGAGACCGCGTATATCGACGGCTACTCGTTCCCGACCTTCTTCGTCAAGATCTTCGTGCCGCTGATCAAGGCGGGCATTGGCGTGACTGCGTTCTTCTGCTTCATGTTCAGCTGGGTCGAGCTGCTGCTCGCCCGCACGCTGACCACCGTCAACGCGAAGCCGATCGCCGCGGTGATGACGCGCACGGTGTCGGCGGCGGGCATGGACTGGGGCGTGCTGTCGGCGGCCGGCGTGCTGACCATCATTCCCGGCGCGCTGGTGATCTATTTCGTCCGCAACTACATCGCGAAGGGCTTCGCGATGGGGAGAGTGTGATGCTCACGTGGATGTACTGGACGCCGGAAGTCGCGATCTTCTTTGCGTGCGTCGTCGTGATGCTGGCCGGCATGACCGTGTGGGAGTGGCGTGCGCCGACCGTCGAACGCAAGGGCTTTCTGCCGATCTCGACGACGCGCGGCGATCGGCTCTTTATCGGCTTGCTCGCCGCCGCATACGTGAACCTCGGCTGGCTCGCACTGACGAGCGAAGGCGCGAGCATCTGGCCGGGCTTCGCGGCGTCGGTTGTCGTGCTGCTGCTCGTGATGTGGAAGGGGTAGAGGAAATACAGGTTCGAAGAGACCGGTTCCGTTGATGCCCCGAGCGGCCGCCGGCGGATGATCCAAGGGGTGTGGAGACACAGGAGAAGACCATGCAACACAGGAGACGGATCGTCGCGCTCGCGGTCGCTGGCGTCGTTGCAGGCGCGTTGGCGAACCACACCGCGCAGGCGGGCATGCCCGAAGCGCAGAAATGGGTTGACAGCGAGTTCCAGCCCAGCACGCTAAGCAAGCAGCAGCAGATGGACGAGATGAAATGGTTCATCGATACGGCGGCCAAGCTGAAGTCGCAAGGCGTGAAGGAAGTTCATGTGGTATCCGAAACGATCGACACGCATATCTACGAATCGAAAACGCTTGCAAAGGCGTTTACCGAGATCACCGGTATTCCGGTCAAGCACGACATCATCCAGGAAGGGGACGTCGTTGAGAAACTGCAGACGTCGATGCAGTCGGGCCAGAGCATCTACGATGGATGGATCTCCGATTCGGATCTGATCGGCACGCACTATCGCTATGGCGTGATCATTCCGCTGTCCGACTATATGGCGGGCGAGGGCAAGGAGTATACGAATCCGGGCCTCGACATCAAGGACTTCATCGGCACGAGCTTTACGACCGCACCGGACAAGAAGCTCTATCAATTGCCGGACCAGCAGTTCGCGAACCTGTACTGGTTCCGCGCCGACTGGTTCGCGCGCAAGGACCTGAAGGACAAGTTCAAGGCGAAGTACGGTTATGACCTCGGCGTGCCGGTGAACTGGTCCGCGTACGAAGACATCGCCGAGTTCTTTACGAACGATGTGAAGTCGATCGACGGTGAGAAGGTCTATGGGCACATGGACTACGGCAAGAAAGATCCGTCGCTTGGCTGGCGCTTCACCGACGCATGGCTATCGATGGCGGGCGAAGCCGACAAGGGCATTCCGAACGGCATGCCAGTCGACGAATGGGGCATTCGCGTGACACCGGACGGCTGTCATCCGGTGGGCGCATCGGTGTCGCGCGGCGGCGGCACGAACAGTCCGGCCGCAGTCTACGCGACGACCAAATACATCGACTGGTTGAAGAAGTACGCGCCGCCCGAAGCATCAGGCATGACGTTCAGCGAGGCGGGTCCAGTGCCGGCGCAAGGCCGCATCGCGCAGCAGGTGTTCTGGTACACCGCGTTCACCGCGTCGATGCTGAAGCCCGGCAACGTGACCAACCCCGATGGCACGCCGAAGTGGCGGATGGCGCCGTCGCCGCATGGCGCGTACTGGAAGGACGGCATGCAGAACGGCTATCAGGATGTCGGCTCGTGGACCTTCTTCAAGTCGACGCCCGCGAATCAGCGCGCGGCCGCCTGGCTCTATGCGCAATTCGTGACGTCGAAATCGGTGTCGCTGAAGAAGTCGATCGTCGGTCTCACGTTTATTCGCGATTCGGACATCCATAGCGATTACTTCACGAAGAACGCCGACAAGTACGGCGGCCTGATCGAGTTCTATCGCAGCCCGGCGCGGGTCGCATGGACGCCGACCGGCAACAACGTGCCCGACTATCCGAAGATGGCGCAATTGTGGTGGAAGAACGTCGGCACCGCGGTGGCGGGCGAAAAGACCCCGCAGGCGGCGATGGACACCCTCGCGAAGGAAATGGATCAGGTGCTGGCGCGTCTGCAGCGCGCGGGGATGAAATCGTGCGCGCCGGAGTTGAACCCCGAAAGCGATCCGTCAAAGTGGCTGTCCGACCAGCACGCGCCGTGGAAAAAGCTCGCGAACGAAAAGCCGAAGGGCGAGACGGTCAGTTACGACCAGCTGCTTTCAGCGTGGAAGGCGGGCAAGGTGCGCTGATCGCGGCGTAGCAAGACGCTGGAAATACGGCGCAAGTAGCTAGGGCGGCACGTAAAGTGCCGCCTTTTTCTTTGTGCGAAACGGACTTACGCGCGACGTGCGGCGCTGAGACGCAGCTCTTCGGCGCGGCCGTTTCAAATTCTTTCAAATTATCGACTGACGTGTTTCGACCACATCTCGGCCGGCCAACAATTGCGAACAATTGTCATTCATGTAATGATACCGATTCTCATTAAGTTGTAACCGAATCTAACTAAGAATAACCCGATACGACACGCCGGTTGCCGCGTTCAGCACCGACGGGGGTGGTCCCCGCACGCCATTCGCGTGCGCCGGTGGCGCAATCACGCTGCCGGCTCATAAGAACCAACTGATAACGACAGGGAACCAGGATGTTGAAGACTACGCCTCTCGCGGCGGCCGTGATGGCCATTTTCGCGACGCCGCTCTACGCGCAGACGGCCGCGCCGAACGCGCCTGCCGGCACACAAGTCGCTCAGGCGCCCGCCGGTACGCCGGACGCGAAAACCGCGAGCGATGGTGCCGCCGCCGCAGATGGCAGCGCACCGGGCGCGACCTTGCCTGCGGTGAAGGTCACCGGCCAGACCGACGCGAACGACGATTTCCAGCCGGAAATGTCGAGTGTCGGCGCGAAAATACCCACTGCGTTGCGCGATATTCCGCAAGCGGCGGTCGTCGTGCCGAAGGCGGTGCTGCAATCGCAGGCTGCCTCATCGTTTACCGATGCGTTGCGCAATGTGCCCGGCATCACGATCGCGGCGGCCGAAGGCGGCTCGATTGGCAACAACATCAACCTGCGCGGCTTCAGCGCACGCACCGACATTTATCTCGACGGCTTCCGCGATCGCGGACAGTACTATCGCGATACGTTCAACCTCGAATCGATCGACGTGTTGTACGGCCCGTCTTCGCTGTATTTCGGCCGCGGATCGACGGGCGGTGTGATCAACCAGGTCAGCAAGCAGCCGACACTGAAGCCGCGCGCCGACGTATCAGTGCAGGCCGGCACAAGTGACCGATACCGCACCACGGTCGACCTGAATCAGCCGATTACCGATACGTCAGCATTCCGTATCAATGCGTTCGGCCAGTCACTCGGTTCGACCCGCGACGTGATGAAGAGCAAGGACTACGGCGTCGCGCCGGAAGTGAAGTTCGGCATCGGCACGCCGACCGAAATCACGCTGTCCGCGCTGATCCAGCACAACCGCGATCAGCCTGACTATGGCGTGCCGTCGCTGAACGGTCATCCGGCGTCGGTAGTCGGCCCGTCGACGTTCTACGGTTTCACAAATGACCGCACGATTCAGGACGTGCAGACGTTCTCCGCGCGCATCAAGCATCGCTTCAACGAGAATGTCACGCTGAGCAACCAGACGCAGTACAGCCACTACAGCACCGACGTGCGCGCGTCGAATCCGGCCGCGGTGCTGACCGGGCCGCTCGCGACGTCGCCGGCGCTGTCGAACGGCAACTTCACGACGCTCAGTCCGTCGCAACTGTTCGTGAGGATGCAGGGCAAGGACCGCGTGATCAACGATCATTCGATCTACAACACCACCGAGCTCGAAACGAAGTTCGCGACCGGCTTCCTGAAGCACGACCTGTTGACGGGCGTCGACCTCAGTCACGAGACGTATGGCAACCAGTCGTACACCGCGACCACGCCCGGCCTGCCGAGCAATACGATTGCGATTGTGCCGCTGCTCAATCCGCCGTACGTGCCGACGCCGTCGAATCTGCAGATCACGCGCGGCAATCTTGCGGAATCCAGCGCGAACGGCATCGGCATCTATGCGAACGATACGGTGTCGATCGGCCAGCACTGGAAGGTGGTCGGCGGCGTGCGCTGGGACCGCTATGAAGCGTCGATCAACAACTCGATCAATGCGCCGGGCTATGCGGCACAAACCAACTTCTTCACGAGCGTGCGTGGCGGCGTGATCTGGCAGCCGACCGACTGGCAGTCGTACTACGTGTCGTACGGCACGTCATTCGACCCGTCACTCGAAGCGCTGACGCTGACAAACGGGCAACAGGGCCTGCCGCCTGTGCATAACAAGTCGTACGAAGTCGGCTCCAAATGGGATCTGCTCGGCGGCGGATTGTCGCTCACGCAGTCGCTGTTCAACATCGAGCAGACCAACGCACGTACGCAGAATGTCGACGGCACGTACACGCTCGACGGCAATATCCGCGTGCGCGGCTACCAGTTGGGCGTGGCCGGTCGCATTACGAACAAGTGGCAGGTGTTCGGCGGTTACACGTATATGGACGGCGAAATCGTCGAAGCGAGAGACGGTACGCAGGGCAATGTGCCAGCTAACACGCCGCGCAATATGCTCACGTTGTGGACCACGTACGCGATCACGCCGCAATGGGAAATCGGCGGTGGTCCGGTGTACACGGGCCCTCGTTACGCGGCAACCAATAACCGTGTCGAAGTGCCGGGCTACACGCGCTGGGACGCAATGGCCGCGTATCACCAGAAACACTATGACGTGCAGCTGAATCTGATCAACCTGACCAACAAGCATTACTTCGATCAGGTGATCGCGTCCGACGGCGGCCGTGCAGTGCCGGCTCAGGGCCGCACGTTCCTTGCAACGGTAAACTATCGCTTCTATTGATCTCCGCAGGCGAATCCCACGAATGCCGCGCGCACGCGCTTCGCAAGTCGGCGCGCGGTCACGCAGGAAGCTTTAAACGATGATTGTCTCGATCCCCGACGTACTCAGTCCCGCCGACGCCGCCGCGATGCGCGCGCAACTCGAAGCGGCAACCGGCTCCTGGGTCCACGGCCGCGCGACCGCCGGCTATCAGGGCGCGCCCGTCAAACATAATCAGCAGATTGCCGAAGGGTCGCCGATCGCGCTCGAAATGGGCGACCGGATCGTCGCGTCGCTCGAACGCAATCCGCTTTTTATTAGCGCCGTGTTGCCGAACAAGGTGTATCCGCCACTCTTCAATCGGTACGAAGGCGGCATGCATTTCGGAGCGCATGTCGACGGCGCGATCCGGCTCGTGCCGGGCAGCGGCAACCGCGTGCGCACCGATGTATCGATCACGTTGTTTCTGACGCCGCCGGACGAATACGATGGCGGAGAATTGCTGATCGAAGACACGTTTGGCGTGCAGGAAGTGAAGCTGCCGGCCGGCCACGCGATCGTCTATCCGGGCACGAGCCTGCATCAGGTGCGGCCGGTCACGCGCGGCGCGCGAGTGTCGAGCTTCTTCTGGGCGCAAAGCCTCGTACGTGACGACACGCAGCGCGCTCTGCTGTTCGATATGGACAATTCGATTCAGCGGCTGAACGCATCGAACGCCGACGAAACGGCGCGACGCACGCTGGTTGGTTGCTATCACAACCTGTTGCGGATGTGGAGCGACACCTGACTCCCGCGGGCCGGCTGCTAACAGGCGGGAATTGAAGGTTAGTGCGTAACCGGTCCCGCTACACCGCGCGGTGCGTCTACACAGCGCCGCCTTCGCGCGTTAGACTTACGCGTTATAAAAACAATCGAACGCGCAGCAGGAAATCGTACGTCCAACCGTCGATTCATTCGCTCGCGGCGTGTCGATAAAAGATTCCTGCCTGTTTTCCCGCTCCCTCTCATCGCAGCTTACCGGTTACCGGGTAACCGGAGTGAAATGCGGCTTGAATAGCGTCCTTATAATTCGGGGCCTTTAAGGTCCTCGTTTGCGTAGTCTCAGGACGCCAATTGCTCGCCGCTGCGCATACGTTTGCGTCCGGCAATTTGCCGCTCGCATTCCGACGCAAACGCGTTAGTCCGTTGAGCCTGGTCTTTAGAAGCCGGGCCGGCGGGCCATTCCATCCGGAATGAACGACAAGTGCGGCAACACTAACCACACGACTATGCGATCGAGATACATCGGGGTGTTATGGGTCTTGGCTGTCTGCATGTCCGCACAAGCGGCCCATGCGGCAGCGGCCGTTGCGCTGACGCAGTCCGCGTCGACGGCAGCGACCGATCTCGCTGACGGGACCTTTTCAGGCCGCGATTGCGCGGGGCCCGCGGTGGTTCGGTTGCCCGCGCCGCTTGGCGGCATGGGGATGGACCAGGCGCTCAATGTCGATACGCGCGTTGCCTGCCGTTTTACCCATGTGGCAAGCAAGAGCGAAAGCGGTGAGCGAACGTCGACGTCGACATCCAACGATTCCGCCGCGCAGCAGGCCGCTACCGTCATCGTCGCATCCGACGCAAGCGCCGCGCTGAGTCAGAATGCGTCGAGCTCAAGTGGGATGATCGGCGCATCGTTCGTTCAGCCGTCGGCAACGCGTCTGGCGACAACACCTGCCGACGACACGCAACCGATCACCCAACCCGTTAGCCACGACACCGAGTCGGCAGGTCCCGCGATTCCATGGCAGATGCTGATCCGCGTCGGCGTCGCGATCCTGCTTGGCGCGGCGTTGCTGGGCGCGATCATTGCCGGCTTGATGCTGGCGCGTGCGCGCTGGTTCAGCCCGCGCGCGACGCTCGCGCGCGCGGCGCGGCGCGGTTTGCGGCGCAACGAATTTCATCTCGAGTATCAACCCGTGTTCTTCACGCGCACGCAGAAGTGCGTGGGACTGGAAGTGATGCTGCGCTGGCGCAATTCGGTTCATGGCATTCGCGGCGCGGAATGGTACATGGAGCAACTCGATCGCAGCCCGATTGCCGAGCGCATCCTCAACTACGTGTTTGAAACCGCGGCAACCGAACTCGAAGGGCTCAACCAGAGTGAATCCCTGTATTTGATCGTCGATGTGCCGGCGTCGATGCTCGAATCATCCGACTCGATTGCGAAACTGGTCAAGATGGCAGATCGCCTGGCACAAGCGAGTCATGTGGTGTTGCAACTGCCGGTCGACGATGTCGCCGGAGTGATGTCCGCAATCGCAAAGGTGCGCAACGACAAGATTCGCATTGGCGTATCGCATGTGCGCTCGGCGTCGCACAAGCTCGAGTCGCTGGCGCAAGCGGGCTGCGAATTCGTGAAAGTGGATCGCGACGTCATGGGCCTCGAAGAGGGCGCACGCGCGCACCAGCTGCAGGAGCTCGCCAGCGCGGGGCGGCGTTTGAATATGGCGGTGGTCGTCGATGGCGTGGAAGGCGTGAGCCAGTTCCATGCAGTCGGCCGCGCGCATATCGATCTCGCCCAAGGCTTCTATCTCGGCAAGGCAATTACGGCTGCGCGGTTCGCGACGTTCTTCGACGATCAGATGCGCCATCGCAAAGAGGATCTTCCGCCGCGATTCATGCACGCGTTCCACTCTCATTGAGTGGCGAATTCGTATGGCAATTGAAAGAAATGCCATTTATATGCTTTGCCATTGCATAAAGAGCGCCACCCAAAGCACGTCATTTTCCGCGAAGTGAAGGCTCGTCAAGCGAACCCAAAAAGCCGTCCACGCGACGCTAAAAAAGGCTCGTCAATGTCCCCCAAGCCGCTCTGGGAGCGGCTTTGCCGTAACAGTGCGGCACCCTCCGGTCGCTGCGGTTACCGCATAACTTTTGCCCAACCCTAAATGCCGATTGAGTTGCGGCCGATATCCATTGAAGCGAGAACTAGGCATCCAGCAGGAATGGATTCATACGGAACGACCGTGGAATTGACGCAATGGGACTATCAAACTCCGAAAAGCAGCGAAGGTACCGGCAGCGCCATTTGGGCCCGGGAGGAGGGGCCGAGCGGTTGTCTGTGTTCGTCCGGATTTCGACGAAGCGCAATCTCGAACGACTCGCAAGCCACTATGGCAATACGATCACGAACACGGTCGAGAATCTGATCAACGAAAAGACGGTCAGCATTCTGAACGGCCTGAACGAGAGCGAGCAGCACGAGTTCTTCAACGAAGAACCGGTGCACAAGCGGCAAAGCGCAAAGTAACCGTGACGCACCCGTGCGCGTCGCGTCGCGCACATCCGTGCGCCAATCATTCGGGATGCAAAGATTTATCGCGCGTACCCGTATTGGCCGCGCGGAAACACACCACGTAAGCGGCACACTTGAGGGCCTATCTCCGTAGCCTCTGCCGCGGACCGGCGCGACCCACGTCGCGCATGACCCTGAGCCATTCAAATTTTCCTCCTGGCCGATGACGCGTTGCGCGCCTATCATGTGCTAACGACTTCACGCGCATCGCCTGTCCGCATCGCACGACGTTTCGCGAAACGATCCGTTCGAATCGGCAAACCGCGGCCGCTGCGCCGATAGAAGATCCACCTGTTCGATGTCGGCAGCGCCGCGCGGAGCGGCGCGATGTCGACGCACGCATCACCGGAACTCCACACAACGCGCTTGACCAAACGCGGGAGCAACGATGTTCACTATCAACATCAACGGACAAGACCAACAAGTCGACGCGACGCCTGAAATGCCGCTGCTATGGGTGCTGCGCGATCTCGTCGGCCTGACCGGCACGAAGTTCGGCTGTGGCATCGCGCAATGCGGCGCGTGTACCGTGCATCTCGACGGCCAGCCGATCCGCTCGTGCGTGACGCCGATCGCCGCCGTCGGCCAGCGCAAGGTGACGACGATCGAAGCGATCGGCGACACGCCCGCCGGCCGCAAAGTGCAGCAGGCCTGGCTGGATCTCGATGTCGTGCAATGCGGCTACTGCCAGTCCGGCCAGATCATGTCGGCAGCGGCACTGCTTGCCGCGCATCCCACGCCGAGCGATGCGGACATTGACGTCGCGATGGCGGGCAACATCTGCCGCTGCGGCACCTACGTGCGCATTCGCGCGGCGATCAAACAAGCGGCGAAGGGCGCATGACATGCGTAACGCGCCGCACAGCGTGGAGCGCGCTTTCAGCCGGCGGGATTTCCTGCGCGCCGGATTGAGTGTCGGTATCGCGGCGAGCGGCGGGCTGCTGCTTGGCGTGAGTTTCAACGCGCGCAGCGATGGCAACCCGCCGCGGGCCAGCGTGATCTCGGGCGACGGTTCGCTGCACGTGCCGCCCGATGAATTCGCACCGAACGCGTTTATCCGCATCGATCCGGACGGGACGGTCGCGCTCGTCGTGTCGAAGGTCGAGATGGGGCAGGGCGTGTACACCGCGATCCCGATGCTGATTGCCGAAGAGCTCGAAGTGCCGCTCGATCGCGTGAAACTCGAGCACGCGCCACCCGACGCGAAACTGTACGCGGACCCGCTGCTCGGCCAGCAGGCCACCGGCGGCTCCCTGTCGATTCGCGCGACATGGGAGCCGATGCGGCGCGCCGGCGCCGCTGCGCGCACGCTGCTGGTCCGTGCGGCGGCGCAGGAGTGGCAGGTCGAGCCGGATAGCTGCGTCGCGCGCAACGCGGTCGTCACGCATACCGCGAGCGGGCGCACGCTTGGCTATGGCGAACTCGCATCGCGCGCGGCCGCGTTGCCGGTCGATGCGGACCTGATGAAAACCGTCGCGCTGAAAAAGCCGCAGGCATTCACGCTGATCGGCACGCCGCATAAACGCCTCGATTCGCCTGAAAAGGTGAACGGCGTCGCGCGCTTCGGCATCGATGTCCGCGAGCCCGGCATGCGGGTCGCGATGGTCGTCAACTGCCCGGTGATCGGCGGCAAGCTCGCGCGGGTCGACGATCGCGTCGCGCTTGCGCAGCCGGGCGTGCGGCAGATCGTGAAGCTCGATCGTGCGGTCGCGGTCGTCGCCGACCATACATGGGCCGCGAAGCGCGGCGCAAGCGCGCTGGTGATCGATTGGGACGAAGGCGCGAATGCGCAACTGACGACCGCCATTTTGTTCGACGATTTACGCCGCGCAGCGGAGCACCAGGGCGCGGTCGCGCGCAACGACGGCGACGTCGACGCGGGTTTGAAAAACGCCGCGCAGAAGCTCGATGCGGTTTATCAGCAGCCGTTCCTTGCGCACGCAACCATGGAGCCGATGAACTGCACCGTTCATGTGACGGCCGATCAATGCGAGATCTGGATCGGCACGCAGGTGCCGACACGCGTGGTCGATGTCGCGGTAAAGGCAACCGGGCTGCCGCCCGAAAAAGTCATCGTGCACAACTTTCTGATCGGCGGCGGCTTCGGCCGCCGGCTCGAAGCGGATGTCGCCGCGCAGGCGGTGGCCATCGGCAAGCAGGTGGACGGCCCGCTGAAGGTGATGTGGAGCCGCGAGGAAGACATTCAGCACGATATGTTCCGTCCGTGCTACTACGATCGTCTGTCCGCCGGGCTCGATTCGAACGGCAAGCCGGTCGCGTGGACACACCGGATCACCGGCTCGTCGATCGTCGCACGCTGGTATCCGCAATGGTTTCAGAAAGGCATCGATCCCGACGTGATCGAAGTGGCGGCGATGCTGCCGTATGAAATCCATGCACAGCGGATCGACTATGTGCGTCAGGAACCGCGCGGCGTGCCGACCGCATTCTGGCGCGGCGTGGGCCCGACGCGCGGCGCATTCGTCGTCGAGAGCTTTATCGACGAGCTTGCGCTTCAGGCAAAAGCCGATCCGGTCGAGTACCGTCGCGCGCTGCTCGGAAAAGCGCCGCGCGCACGCAACGTGCTGGATGTCGCGGCGCGCACCGCCGGTTGGGGCACCACGCTGCCAAAAGGCAAAGGGCGCGGGATAGCGGTGATGAACGCATTCGGCAGCTTCTTTTCGATGGTCGCCGAGGTCGACGTGAAAGATGGCGACGTGCGCGTCGAGCGGATCGTCTGCGCGGTCGATTGCGGGCACGTCGTGAATCCGGACACCATTCGGGCGCAAATCGAGGGCGGCGCGATCTTCGGCATCACCGCGACGCTGTGGGGCGAGATTACGCTGAAGGACGGCCGCGTCGAACAGACCAACTTCACCGACTATCGCGTGATGCGGATCAACGAGGCGCCGCGCATCGAAACGATCATTGTCAAGAGTGACGAAGATCCCGGCGGCATCGGCGAACCGGGCACGTCGGCGGTCATTCCGGCGCTGACCAATGCGATTTTCGCGGCGACCGGCACGCGTGTGCGGCGGTTGCCGGTCGGCGATCAGTTGCGTTCCGGCCAGACGGCATAGGGAGGCAGCATGACGATAGTCGGATGGAGTTTGCGCCTTTACTGCCGGTGGCCGCGCGCACTGCGCGTGCGTGCACGCCGCGTTCGCTTGTATACATCGCACGCCGCGGCGGCGCTGGCCGCATTGACGGCCGGCGCATCAAGCGCTTACGCCGCCGGGCCAGGCGCCGATGCGGCGCTCGTCGCGCGCGGCGAATACCTCGCCAAGGCTGGCGACTGTGTCGCGTGCCACTCCGCTCCGCGCGGCAAGCCGTTTGCCGGTGGCCTGCCGATGACGACGCCGATGGGCCGGATCTATTCGACCAACATTACGCCTGACCCGGACACCGGCATCGGCCGCTACACCGAAGCCGATTTCGCGCGCGCGGTGCGCGAAGGCGTCGCGCCGGACGGTCGCGCGTTGTACCCGGCGATGCCTTACCCGTCGTACGCGAAGATCAGTGACGTCGACATGAAAGCGCTCTACGCGTACTTCATGCATGGCGTGACGCCGGTCAAGCAGGCGAACCGCGCGACGGACATTCCATGGCCGCTCAACATGCGCTGGCCGCTGAAACTGTGGAATGTCGTGTTTCTCGACAGCACGCGCTATCGGCCGAAAATGGACAAGGACGCGCAGTGGAACCGCGGCGCGTACCTCGTGCAGGGTCTGGGCCATTGCGGGGCTTGCCATACGCCACGTGGCTTTGCGTTTCAGGAGCAGGCGCTCGACGAAAGCGGGCGTGCGTTTCTCACCGGCGCGCCGCTTGAAAACTGGTTTGCGTCCAACCTGACGGGCAACCACAACACGGGCCTCGGGCGCTGGAGCGAGGACGACCTGAACACGTTCCTGCGGACCGGCGCGAACGCGCACGCAACCGCATTCGGTTCGATGACCGACGTGATCAACAACAGCACGCAAATGCTGAGCGATGCGGACACGCGTGCTATCGCACGCTATATCAAGTCGCTGCCGGGCGGTCGCGACAACGATGGGTCGCCGTACATGCGTCACCCCGACGGCGAAAAGATGATGCTGACCGCGCTGCCCGGCAAGCCGGGCGCACACACCTATGCGACCTACTGCATGCATTGCCATGGCGCGGGTGGACGCGGCGCGGCGCCGTGGCTCGCACCGCTTGCGGGCAACCCGAACGTGCTCGAACCCGATCCGGTCTCGCTGATCAATGTGACACTGAACGGCACCGGGCCGCTGGTTATTGGTGGCGTTCCAGCGCCTTACCCGATGCCGACGTATCACCAGATACTGACCGATCAGCAGATCGCGGACGTGCTGACTTTCGTGCGCAACAACTGGAACAATCAGGCGCCGGCGGTCAGCGCGCAGGCGGTAGCAAAAGTCCGCCACGCGACGCGCGCGCCGTAATCGGCCGCCGCATGAAAACCCTTTGAAGCAAAGCTATCGTCACGCCGGGTTTCGTCGCGCTACGCTAGCCGTTTTGCGCGTACGATGCCAGCCGGCGGGGAAGCGGATCGTGCAGTCGTCGAAGCGGTGGCCGTGGTCGCGCAGGCGCGCGGCGTGCCGCGTGCGCAGATTGCGCATGCGTGGGTCGCGCGCAAGCAGGGCGTCACTGCGCCGATCATCGGTGCGTCGAAGCCGCATCACCTGACCGACGCGATTGCGGCGCTGTCTCGAACTGACGCAGGACGAGATTGCCGCACTCGAAGCGCCGTATGTGCCGCACAACGTGGTGGGGCCGAACTGATCGGCTGACCAGACTCCGTGCGCGCGAAACACGCGATGCGCTTCAAACATCAGACGAACGAACGCGGCGCGCATCGCGCGCTGCGCAAAGACCGCTGGAACTCGCGGCTGCCTGCGCTGCAAAACGCTCGTTATCATGCTGACCAATTAGCAACCATAGGTTGAAAATCATTCAAGCTACATCGCTCTAGTTTGAAGATCGGTGCACGCCTACTATTCGTGTCACCAGCTTCGTGTCACCCGGCAGCAGTACCGAAAGCATGAAGCCCTAACCTTCAAAGGAGCGAATCATGTCACAAGCAAATGCAGGCAAGGTGTGGTTTATCACGGGCGCATCGCGCGGTTTTGGCGCATTGATCGCGCGCGACGCGCTGCAGCGGGGCGACCGTGTCGTCGCGACGGCGCGCAATCCGCAGGCGGTGCTGGATCAACTCGGCGATCATCCGAACCTGCTGGCCGTCAAGCTCGACGTCACCAGTGAAGCTGACGCGGCCGCGGCGGTCGAAGCTGCAGTCGCACGCTTTTCGCGGATCGACGTGCTGCTGAACAACGCCGGCTATGGGCTGCTCGGCGCGGTCGAAGAGGCGAGCGACAGTGAAGTCAAATCGGTGTTCAACACCAACGTGTTCGGTCTGCTCACAGTCACGCGCGCGGTGCTTCCGCAAATGCGCAAGCAGCGTAGCGGCCACGTCATCAATATCTCGTCGATCGGCGGCTATTCCGCGTATCAGGGTTGGGGTGTGTATGGCGCGACCAAATTCGCGGTCGAAGGCCTGACTGAAGCGCTCGCCGCCGAACTTGCGCCGCTCGGCGTGCGCGCGACGGTGGTCGAGCCGGGCTTTTTCCGTACCGACTTCCTGAACGATAACTCGCTGGTATCGACGAAGCAGCACATTGCGGACTATGCGGAAACGGTGGGTGTCACGCGCGATGTCGCCGCGGGCGCGAATCACGCACAGCCGGGCGATCCGCGCAAACTGTCGGCGGCCATGCTCACGCTTGCCGATAGTACGAATCCGCCGGTGCGCTTGCCGCTTGGCTCTGACACCGTCGCGAGAATCAACGCGAAAAATCGCCTGGTCGAAAGCGAGCTTGAAACGTGGCACGCGCTTGCGGTTTCAACGGACTTTGCGTGAAAGGCGGGTGAGGTGAGGGCTTAGGCGCGACACGTCATCGTGCGTGGCCCTCGTTAGGCGGTGCAGCATCATTCAAACCACATCGAATGATGCGCACCGCCTCGTTGCATTGCGGCAATCCATTTCGTCGGAAGTGACGGCTATTGCCGACGCTCACGAACGATAAATTTCCGCACAAACACCGCACTGCGCGTGAAACGGTCGCCTGTTCGCTGACTACAATTCAAGCAGCCTCATTCGCCGTTCGCGTCCACGGCCGAAGCACCCTTGACGCGCCTAACCATGGAGACTGCCAAATGTCGATTCGTCTAGGAGAAGAAGCGCCCGATTTCACTGCCGAGACCACCGAAGGGACGATCCGGTTTCACGACTGGATAGGCGACAAATGGGCGATCCTGTTTTCCCATCCGAAGGATTTCACCCCTGTCTGCACGACCGAACTGGGCTACATGGCTGGCCTCAAGTCCGAGTTTGACAAACGCAACACGAAAATTATCGGTCTGAGCATCGACCCGGTGACCGATCACGAGAAATGGGTGAAAGATATCGAGGAAACCCAGGGCCATGCGGTCAACTACCCGTTGATCGGCGACTCGGATCTGAGCGTTGCCAAGCTATACGACATGATTCATCCGAACGCGAGCGGCGGCACGCGTACCGCGGCCGACAACGCGACGGTACGTTCGGTGTTCCTGATCGGACCGGACAAGAAGGTGAAAGCGATGCTGGTGTACCCGATGAGCGCGGGCCGCAATTTCGACGAAGTGATGCGCCTGCTCGATTCGCTGCAACTCAACGCAAAGCATGCTGTTGCGACGCCGGTGAACTGGAAGCCGGGCGACGATGTGATCATTCCAACGTCGGTATCGGATGCGGACGCCAACAAGAAATATCCGCAAGGCTTCAAGACGTTGAAGCCGTATTTGCGCTATGTTGCGCAGCCCAAGTAACACGCTGCGCCTGGCGTTCGCGAGTGAAGCGCGCCGTCGACGCGATCCGGCTTCGATCCAATAAGGATCGAATCGGCGGCACGCGTCGCAAGCGCGATGAGTCCATCCACTGACTTACGCGCTTGCGGCGCCAGCACGCTTACCTGAAGCTCTGAAAGAAGCTGCGCGCGCCGATCACACAGAACGGCGCCGCGAGCGTATGCACGTCCTCGGCGAGTTCCAGCGCTGCGCCCGGCGAATTGCCCAATTGCGCGGCTTCGCTTGCGCGCGCCGCAACGAACCCGGCCTGCAGCGCAGCAAACGGACCGGACGGCGCCGCGGTGCCCGGGTCCACATCGATCACGTTAAGCTTCGACGCCGGCACGCCTTCCTGCTGGAAGAACTGCGCGGCGATCTGCGTATTGAAGAAGTACACAAGGCTGTCCGAATGCGCGCCGCACATTTGCAGCGGCACATCAGGCTTGAAATCGAGCAGGTCGTTACGCAGCGCATCCTGACGCAGGCCGGTGGTCGGCGTGCAGTTCGCGATATGTTGACCGGTCGTCGCATTACTGCACGGATTGGCGGCAACATCGGCGGCAAGTTGCTCGCGGAAATTCGTGCTCAGGAAGAAGTTCTGCGGTGCAAAGCCAGCCTGCACGACCACTTTGGTGTCGGGGTTCGACAAATCGGGCGGCGGCATCGAACCGGTTTGAAACAGCGCGTTTTGCGGGATCACATTCTGCGCGAACAGCGTGTTTTGCGGCACCGTTCCGGGGAAGAGGCCAGGTGCGCTCGCCGCGTATTGCGTAGCGAACGTATCGGTCGGCTGCCGATAGATATTGCCGTACGACTGCTGCCAGCTATTGACCACCAGATCGAACAGCAGCGGCGCAAGCGCGCTCGGCGCACCGTCGATTTCCCGGTCGATCAGATCCGATAGCGCATACGGGCCACTGCCTGTCGCCGCGGCTATCGGATGAAACTCGAGCGGCAAACGTTGCATCGCGCGCAGCGTGGCCATCGCAACATATCCGCCCTGCGAGTATCCAGTTATAAACAGTTTTCCAAGCACACTGTCGCGCAGCACGACCGGAAGCGAAAGCCGCGCGGCGCGCAGCGCGTCGATCATATCCGCGGATTGCTGGTCGGCGTCCAGGAACGGCGCGTAGTTCAGCGATGAGCCGGCATAGCCCGCGTAGTTCGGTATGACGACCGTCATGCCTTGTGCGGCGAAGATCGCCGCCGAACTGAGGCCTTCGTTTTGTCCGTTGATGTCGCCAGTCAGGCTCGAAAGGTCATAATTCCTGTCGACGGACGTGCCGTGCGCGATCAGCACGACGGAGTGTGTGTCCGAGCAGCCGGCGCCTGAACCGGATGGCACCATCACCGCGGTGGCGGCGGTCGTCGGCTCGTGGCGGCCGCCGATGGTGTTATAGCCGACCGAATAGATGCTGACCGTGCACTTCGGCGTGCCGGCCAGTTGCAGCAGCGCGGGCGATGCCTGTTGCAGCAGCGTGGTGAACTGGGCGGGCGTCAGGGTTTGTTTCTTCACCGGGCGTCCGGTCGGCAAGCCGCGCAACGGAATGTCAGGCAACCCGAAAGCCGCGCTAGCCGTGCGCGCGCTCGCAGGTGCGCTCGCGGGTGGATTTGCGGTTGCATTCGCGCTCGCGGGTGCGGTCATCTGTGCGCACGCGCCGGCTGCGCCAAACAACGCGGCGACCGCCACACCGGCCCTGATCATTGTATAAAGTCGTCTCATCGATGATTTCTCCGGTTAGAAACGTATTCGCTCATCGCGTCCGTACGCAGATCTCGTTGCCCGCCGTCGGCCGATGAACACGACAAACGCACTGCCATAACACCGGCCGCGAGCGCGGAATTCCGCAGTCGCGCAAAGAAGTCGAAGACACAACCAGACGCGAGCAGTGCGAAAGCGTCGAACCGATCGGACAACAGGGAGGCAGACAGCATGGAGTCATTCGACGACGATCTCGAGCAATTCGGCCGGGTCGGCGCACCGCCGTTACCGGCGAGCGGGCGCGCAGGCCATGTCGAACACGATGGCGCGCAGATCTGGTATGCGGCTTACGGCGAGCATGCGGACCGCTTGCATGACGTGCGTCGCGCGCCCGTCGTGCTCCTGCACGGCGGCCTTGGTCATAGCGGCAACTGGGGGCACCAGGTGCCGGCGCTGCTGGCCGCGGGCCATGATGTGATCACCATCGACAGCCGCGGACACGGCCGCAGCACACGCGATGCACGTCCGTATAGCTACGAATTGATGGCATCGGACGTGCACGCGGTGCTCGACGAATTGGAGGTCGAGCGCGCTGCATTCGTCGGGTGGAGTGACGGCGCGTGCACCGCGTTGATTTTCGCGAGACAAGCGCCTGGGCGCGTCGCCGGCGTGTTGTTCTTCGGCTGCAATATGGACCCGAGCGGTGCGCAGCCATTCGAAGCGACACCGGTAATCGAGCGGTGCTTCTCACGGCACGTTAAGGACTATGCGCAGCTATCCGCCACGCCGTCGAAGTTCGATGAGTTTGTGCAGGCGGTCAGCACGATGCAGAAAACGCAGCCGGAGTGGAGTGCACGGGAACTCGCGGAGGTTCGTGTGCCGGTCACGATCGTGCACAGCGAGCACGACGAGTTCATCAGGCGTGAGCACGCGGAATATCTTTCGCGCAGCATTCCCGGTGCGCGATGGCTGCTATTGGATGGAGTCAGTCACTTCGCGCCATTGCAGCGGCCTGAGCAATTCAATCGCGCGATACAGGCGTTTTTGACGCAACTGGATGCGGCCCAACTCAAGTCCTGACCACGCCATCCTTCTGCAGATGATCGACGAGAATGCGCGCCGGCATCGGCAGCGTGTCGAAGTCGCGCGCGATGATCATCAGCGGCCGCAACGACCATGGCTCTTCGAGCTCGACGACGCGAATGCCGGCCGACTCCAGGTAGGGCAGCACACTGCCCTCCGGCAGCACGCCGATGCCGAGCCCCGCGCCGACCATATTGCGCACGCCTTCGAAGCTCGTTACCTCGATGCGCACGCGCAAGCGCCGCCCGGCGCGCTCGGCGGCCGCGCGACACAGCTTCGGAATCGACGTGCCGTAGGGCATGCTGACGAAGTCGTCGTCCAGTGTTTCGTCGAACGCGATTTGTGTGCGATCGGCGAGGCGGTGCGCGCGCGGCACGATCAGCACCAGTTTGTCGAGCCGGTACGGCCGGACCGGCAAACCGCCGAGCGTATCGCGCGTGGCCGCGCAAATGCCTAGGTCCGCGATGCCGCTGGTGATCGCCTGCACGACTTCGTCACTGGTTTTCTCGACCATATCGATGCGCACTTGCGGATTGACGCGCAAGAAAGAATGCAGCGCGGCGGGCAGATACAACACCATCGCAGTGAAGTTCACATAGATGCGCGCATGACCGCGCAGACCTTGTGAGTACTCGGACAGTTCGTCGGAGATCTGCTGCAAGTGTTCGATCAGGCGCTTCGCGTGGTGGTAGAGCGCTTCACCGGCGGGCGTCGGCTGCACCCCTCGGCTATGCCGGTACAAAAGCGGTGTGCCGGCTTCGACTTCAAGATCCGACACACGCTTGCTGACTGCCGACGCGACCAGATGCATTCTGCCCGACGCCGCCGCGATGCTGCCTTCTTCGATCACCGCGACAAAGATCCGCAACGACTCGATGTCGAAGCGCAGCGGATGGCTTCCGGTCACACGCATGATTTCCTCTTCGTATCCGGGTTTTCCCTGGGGAAACGGGCTTCTCATCGCAACGACCGCTGTGCGCGACCCATCGCCGATCCATCACGATTCGCGATGCCTGCTATGAACAATCAGAAATTCTCAAACCGTCGCGTCACCCGCATTCTATAGCGCATATCAGACCGGGCGCGGGCATACCGAGGCACCAAAGGCGGTGGCGTAGCCATCGCGGGCCACGAAGCCGGAGTGACGCCCCGCTCGATTCAGGACGCCGACGCGACCCGATTCATTCCTTCGTTGAAACCAGCCTATCGATGAGCGCAACACTTTTCTCTCCTCTCCAGCTCGGCTCGCTCGAACTCGCGAACCGTATTGTGATTAGCCCGATGTGCCAGTACAGCGCGATCGACGGATCGGCGAGTGCATGGCATCGCACGCATATCGGCAATCTGTCGTTGAGCGGCGCGGCGTTGCTGCTGCTCGAAGCGACCGCGGTCGAACCGGAAGGCCGCATCACGCCGGCTTGCCTCGGACTCTATTCGGATGACAACGAGCACGCGCTCGCACGGGTGCTCGACGAGGTGCGCCAGTTCAGCGACATGCCGATCGGCATGCAGCTGAATCACGCGGGACGCAAGGCATCGAGCGAACCGCCATGGCGCGGCGGCACGCTGATCGCCGCGGCGGACGGCGGATGGCGGACGCTAGCACCGTCGCCGATCGCGCAGCGCGACGACGAGGCCGCGCCCGCGGAACTCGACCACGTCGGCTTGCGGCGCATTCGCGAAGCCTTTGCAGCGAGCGCGCGCCGCGCGGCACGCATCGGACTTTCTGCAATCGAATTACACTTCGCACACGGTTACCTGCTGCATCAGTTTTTGTCGCCGCTGTCGAACCAACGCACTGATGAGTACGGTGGCCTGCTCGAGAACCGGATGCGTTTTCCGCTCGAGGTATTCGACGCGGTGCGTGCCGCGTGGCCCGCAGGCAAGCCGCTTGGCGTGCGCGTGTCCGCGACGGACTGGGTCGCGGGCGGCTGGGACGTCGAAGAGACGATCGAGCTCGCGCGGCGTCTGAAGCAGCTCGGCTGCGACTGGATCGACGTATCGACCGGTGGCCTGTCGCCGCTGCAGAAGATCCCGCTCGGCCCGCATTATCAGATCCCGTTCGCTAAGGCGGTGCGCGAGGCGACTGGCATGACGACGATGGGCGTGGGCCTCGTCACGCAACCGGCGGACGCGGACAAGGTGATTCGCAGCGGCGAAGCCGATCTCGTCGCGCTGGCCCGCGCGGTGCTGTGGGACCCGCGCTGGCCGTGGCATGCGGCCGCGGAACTCGGCGCCAGCGTGACGGCGCCGCCGCAATACTGGCGCAGCGAACCGCGCGGCGTGAGCAAGGTGTTTAGCGGTGCATCGTTCGGTCAGCGCTAGCGGTACAGTGGCTGTTTTGCGGAATGCCGGCGCGCGATCGGACCGCATCGTTAAAGTATCGGCAGTCATCAGGCAACAGGTTGCATGAGACCGGAGTACGCGGCGTCGACACGCATACTTCGATCGAACCGCAACAACAGGAGACAGATAGATGGAACAAGGGCAGGTTGCAGTCCGCGCGCGAGGCCGCTGGTACGAAGGACTGACGGCGATGCACTGGCGCGTGCTGCGCGCGAGCTTTCTCGGCTGGATCTTCGACGGCTACGAAGCGCTCGTACTCGTCGTCGTGCTCGGGCCGATGCTGCATTCGTTGCTGACCCCGGCGCAGGCCGCATCGACAACCGTCTATGCCGGCGTCGTGATCGGCATCACGTTGCTCGGCTGGGGAATCGGCGGACTGGTAGGCGGCATTCTGGCCGACTACGTTGGGCGCAAACGGATGATGCTGTGGTCGGTGCTGCTGTATGCGCTGTTCTCCGGTTTCACCGCGTTCTCCGATACGGTCTGGACCTTGTGCGCACTCCGCTTTCTGACGGGCCTCGCAATGGGCAGCGAATGGAGCACCGGCATTGCGCTGCTATCCGAGACCTGGCCCGAACAGGCGCGCGCGAAAGGCGCGGGCTTTCTGCAATCGGGCTTCGGCTGGGGCACGCTGATCGCCGCGGTGATCTGGTACGCGATGTCGACGCTGCATCCGCTTGGCGCCGAAACCTGGCGATTGATGTTCGTGCTGGGCGCGGTCCCCGCGCTGTTTGTGCTGTATATCCGGCGCAATGTGAATGAATCGGAGAAATGGCAGCGTGCGGTGCGCGAGAAGCGCTGGAATGCCACGTCGGAGCAAGCGGCGGGCGCCGGCGCGGCGGCGCAGGACGGCAAGCGTCCATTCACGCTCGCGCAACTTTTCACCGAACGTGAAGCGGCGCGGCGCACTGTGATTCTGCTCGTGCTGTCGATTGTCACCACAGTCGGCTGGTGGGCGATATCGAGCTGGCTGCCGACCTTCACCATCGCGATTGCGAAAGCGGAAAGCATTGCCGATCCGCTGTCGTGGGGCTCGAAGGTGTCGATCTCGTACACGGTCGGCGCGATCGTCGCGTATATGGTGTCCGGATTTATTGTCGATGCGATCGGCCGCAAGCCGTTTTTGTCGTTGTCGTTTGTCGGCGCGCTAGTGACGACGGTAATCACCTACAGGTTCACGTCGAGCGTCGAGGCGATGATGGTGATCGCGCCGATCAACGGGTTCTTCACGCTGGGCTGCGCGTATGTATGGATGGCCATCTACCCGTGCGAACTGTTTACGAGCACCGTGCGTTCGACTGCGATCAGCTTTGTGTTCAATGCGGCGCGGCTGATCGCGTGGGTGTTTCCGATTATCGCGGGCAGCATGATCAAATCGTTCGGTGGCGTGCCGCAAGCGGCTTTGGCGCTTGGCTCCGTGTATGTGCTCGGCATCGTGCTGCCGTGGTTTTTGCCGGAGACGCGCGGGCAGGGCATGCCCGACTGACCGCTCTGTTTCTTTCCCGCTCCATCTTCGCGGCGGTTTCAAAGCGCGCGGTATCGGGCCGTCTTTAAGCGGCTGGATGCCGCGCTTTTTTGCGTGCCGCGCGAGCGCACGCGGCGCCGCATACACTACATCGCCAGAATTTCCCTCACTGCCTGATCGATGAACCTGACATCCGCAGCATTGGCCGCAGGGCCGCCTGCGAAATGCCCCCAGACCGACTCGATAGGCCGCAACTGTGCATTGGGCATCTTCGAAACTTCATACTCGCTATCTTCCGGCGGGAAATACAGATCCGTTCGTCCCGGCATCACAATAGCTTTGGCCGTGATACTGCGCAACGCCAGATCGAAATCGCCGTTATAAAGCGAATTCGCGGATATATCGCCGTGCTGCCAGCTCCACATCATCGACAGAATATTGTTCGCGTCCTTCTTCAGGAAATCGCCTTCCCAGAACTGAATAATAAAGTCCTCGAGGGACCCGTATCCCATTGCCTCGATGTCTAGCCGTTGACGCAGGAATGCCTGTGAAAAGCCCCAACCGGCGAATACGCGGGCAGCCGCGCGCATGCCACGCGTTGGCGCTGCATCGTAGAAACCGCCGTTGAAATCAGGGTCCAGCAGCAGAGGGGCTTTAAGCCCTTCGATAAACACGAAGTTGTGCCGTGAGCACCGTGCCGACCCGCAGAACGGCAGAATGCGCTCCACCATGTGCGGATACATCGCGGCCCAGTGGTACGTCTGCATCGCGCCCATCGACCAGCCGGTGACCAGCCTGAGCGACTCGATGCCGAACTTTTCGGTCACAAGACGGTGCTGCATGACGACGTTGTCGTAGAGCGTCACTTGCGGAAAGCGGCCACGATCATAGGGTGGCGGGTTGTTGCTGGGGGAGCTCGATACACCGTTGCCAAACATATTCGGCACAATGATGAAGTATTCCCGCGGATCGAGACCCATGTGCTCGCCAATCAGCCACTCGTTGTCGGCGTGGGTGCCGCTATAGAAGGTCGGATAGACAATCGCGTTGTCGCGCGCCGCATTCAGCCGGCCATACGTCTTGTAGCCAAGCTGCATGTCAGGCAGCGTTGCGCCGGATTGGAGCGCGACACGGCCGAGATTGAACGTTTCGAAGTCCGTCATTTGTACCTCATATCTAGGTGGCGACGACGTTAAGGAATTTTTGGGTACGCTCGTGAGTCGGGTTATCGATGACCTGCTGTGGCGTTCCTTGCTCGATGACTTCGCCGCCATCCATGAATACGACACGGTCGGCGACATCGCGGGCAAAGCGGATTTCGTGCGTGACCACGACCATCGTCATGCCGGCGTCGGCCAGCCCGCGCATCACACCCAGCACTTCGCCAACCAGTTCCGGATCGAGCGCGGAAGTAGGTTCGTCGAACAGCATCAACTTGGGCTTGATCGCGAGTGCACGGGCAATCGCCACGCGTTGCTGCTGTCCGCCGGACAGCCGATGGGGCAGGAAGTCCGCGTGTGCGGCGAGGCCCACGCTCTTCAACAGCTCGCGCCCAAGCGCTTCGGCTTCGGCACGCGGCACGTCATAAACCTGCCGCTGCGCTTCGACGATGTTGTCAAGCGCACTCAAATGGCTGAACAGGTTGAAATGCTGGAACACCATGCCCACACGCGCTTCGGCTCGGGCACGCGCGAGGTTGTGCACGGGCCGCACCGTGCCGCCGCCGCCGGGTACCTCGCGATAGCCGACATACTGCGAATCGACCTTGATGGTTCCCCAGTCGAGCGGTTCAAGATGGTTGATCAACTTGAGCAGCGTACTTTTACCGGAGCCGCTCGGACCGAGAATGACCACGACTTCGCCATGCGCGATCGACAGGTCGACACCGCGCAAGATCTCGCGTTTGCCGTACGATTTCCAGACGTTCCTGCACGCGACAAACGGTTCATCGGGATGCCGTTGCGTGCGACTTTCGGCGGGCAGCAGTGTACTGATCCATGCGTGATCGTTCGCCTCCGGCTCTTTGACGGCGCCCGGTAAATCAGGTGGCGCATCGACGGGTTTCAGCTCACGCGTCGATGCGCGCAGTCCAAACCACGTGAACGCGAGCTTGCGGTCGCGCTCGTGATCGAAGATGCCTTCGAGCCACACCTGAACCAGCGAGATTCCGCTCGTCAGGAACAGATAGATCACCGCTGCCGCGCCGAACACGGTAAAGAACTTGAAATTTTGCCCGACCACCTGTTGGGAGCGGAACGTCAGCTCATTGACGAAGATCACCGACGCGATCGACGTCAGCTTCAACATGCCGATGGTGTCGTTGGCGAGACCCGGGATCACCGCGCGCATCGATTGCGGCAGGATAATGCGGCGTAGCGTCAGAAACGGTCCCATGCCGAGCGCGGCGGCCGCGGTCGATTGCGAACGGTTCACCGACAAAATTCCGGCGCGGAACAGTTCGGCACTGAACGCCGCCTCGTTCAATGCAAAGCCGATTACCGCAGTCGTGAATTCATCGAAGCGCAGACCGATTAGCGGCAGCGCGTCGAAGATAAACACGAGTTGCAGCAATTGCGGTGTCCCACGCACGAACCAGATATAACCCCACGCTGCCGAGTTCAGGGCCTTGAACCGCGACAAGCGCATCAGCGCGAGTCCGAGGCCGAGCACCAACCCGATCGACATTGCTATCAGCGTGATCTTCACCGCAATCCATGCGCCGCCGAGCAGAAAAGGCGAGCCGACATAACCCGCCAGTTCCTTGAAACCGTCGAACACCTGGGCGCCATCGAGACCGGCTGCCATTGCTGGCCGCACTGCAAGCATCGCAAGCACCCCAGCAATGCTGATGACCTTGTGTCGAATACGTAATGCCTTCATTGACGAACCTGATCCATGACGTCGCCGGAAAGCGACGTCGTGTGCCGCGCAGGCGACGTTATTGAGTAAGCAGTGTGGTCGGCATTTCCAGCGACGGATCGACGCCGTACTTCTGGAAGGTCTTTTTCTGCGTCTGATTCGCCTGCATGATCTTGAGTCCATCGGATACGGCGGCAATCATATCGGCGTTGCCCTTCTTCACTCCCACACCGATCTTCATGCCGCTTGTCACCATGAACCCGCGTGTGTAGAGCTGTGGATTCTGCTTCGCGAGACCATCGACGAGCGCCAGGTCGTACATCATGACGTCGGCGCGGTGGCTTGCGACGAGGCGCGCGCCCGATGCAATATCGGCCGACGTCATGATCGTCACATCAGGTTTGTTCTCCGCTTTGCATTTGGCGGCCTGCGCTTGTGCCATCGTCAGCTCGACGGTGCCGATGCCGGCCGTGACCGTGAGGCCACATAGCCTGGAGATGTCGTCGATCTTCTTCGGGTTGCCCGCTGCCACCAGACCACCGGTGCCTGCCTGCATGTAGGTGACGAAGCTCGTCTCCTTTGCGCGTTCCGGTGTGTAATACAGCAAGTCCCACATCACATCGATCTGTCCGGCGCGCAGCGCTGGCAGCAGGCCTGGCCATCCGGCCGTGAAGAACTCCGTTTTCACGCCGGCGCAGTCGAACACAGCGCGCGCCATGTCGGCATCCGCACCGATGATCTTGTTGAAATCCTTGCTGTCACGAAACGCGTAGGGTGGCGACTCGGGGTCGACGCCGATCTTGATGGTCTTGCCCGCGAGCGATGGATATTTCTGGGCCACCTTGGACGGTTCGCACGTTTGTGCTGACGCGCCTTGAGCGAGGAGCAGTCCGATGACTGCGCAGAACAGCAGCTTGATTGCCTTTGACATGATCATGGCGAATCCTGTTTAGGGTGAGAGAAATGAAAGAAGAAGCAAACCGTCGCGCGATTGAAAAGGAATCGATCTAACGGCCGAGGAAATCCATGTGGCTTGCAATCGAGCCCGGCGTCGTGATGCAGATCCGGCCTTCGTTGCGCGCACGGGCAATATGCTCGAGCGCCCTGCGCAAGTGGCACAGGCGATGCGGCTGCCCCATCAGATACGCATGCAGCGCGATGCCCATTACCAGTGGCTGTCGGCTAGATTGCCGCAGCATTTCCTCGAAGTGATCGATCACCAGATCGGCGAACGACCTTGCGTCCATCTGACGCGCGAGAATCATCGGGATATCGTTGACTTCCTCCGGGTACGGAATCGCCCACAGCGGCTGCCCGTTGCGCGTGCGCAGGCGCGTGGGCTGATCGTCGTGACACCAGTTGAGTGTGTACTGGTAACCCGCTTCCGCGACCAGATCGCTGGTGACAAGACTTTCCGAGAGCCATGGCGATAGCCAGCCAGCCGGCTGTTGCGCGCTCTCCATCGCGATGCGCTCGCGACATGCAACGATCAGCGCGCGTTCGTCGTGTTCGGACAGCGTTCCTTGCCGTTCCGAATTGGTATGGCCGTGTGCGACGAGTTCATCGCCACGTTGAGCGAAGGCGGCGACCAGCTCAGGGCAGTGATCGTAGAGTGCGGTGTTGATGATCGCGGCGGTCGGTAGCTCGAGTTCATCGAAGAGATCGAGACAGCGCCAGGCGCCGACGCGCAGTGCATACTCACGCCACGCGTGATTGAGCACATCGGGTTCGGGCATCACCGGGCCGATCGTCGGGCCCAGTCCTTCGCCAAACGCAAAATGCTCGATGTTAAAGCCGATATAGACCGCGAGCCGGGAACCGTCAGGCCAGCGATAAGCAGGGCGATCGTTGATCGGCGAATATTGAAAGCGCCCATGGCCGGGCATCGCACGATGTGCGGGAGAATCCATGGTCCAGTCAGTCCTGTCGAATGGCGCGTGCGCCTGTGTTCACGTGAGGACCATGGTAGGGAAGTCAAAATAACGATATCGGGCTGGCAGCGAACAAACTCTTGTCCGCACGCGCACTGAAGCTCGTAACCTGCCAATTCACGTCTTGAAGAGCGCTTTCCGGATGATCGCGTGCACTCCCCAGTTGCCATCCACCACCTGCGTCACGCCAAAGTCAACGGCGACGGAGATCAGCGAGATCGCCTCATCTTCGGAAAAGCCCTTGATGGTCATCAGGAATCGCCGTGTCTTGATGAACGCGTCGCGCATGGCGAGATCAAGGGTGGAATTCTCGTAAACGGCGCTTTGTGCACTGGTGCCGAACTCCGCCAGATAATTTGGATAACTGAACCCGTGAAGAACCCATTCGTCGACCGTTTCGACCAGCGGGTAGGTGAGGTCCGCAAACACCTGCTTGCCAAGCGTCTCCTTTTTGTGAAGCACCAGCTGGAAATCACCTGTCAGTGAACATTCGATCGCGGTGCCGCACAATTCGGAGTCACCTTGAGACGCATGCGGGTCGCCGATCGAGAGCAGCGCGCCGGGCACCCATCGGTAGAAACACGCTCGCTCCGCGCGTTACGCGCCAGTTGTCGAGATTCGTCCGAAGGTGGACGGCGGAATTGAATCGATCAGACCATCTTGCTGTGGCGCGACGCAGACCACGCCGAAGTGCGGACGTACCGGAATCTGAAAACATCGCCGCCGTTACAGTGCGCGAGACGGTGCGTCCACGCACCGCATCCGCGCAGCGCCGCACTGTGCGTCGACGCACTGTCGTGGCGCATGCACACAACTTGCGCGCGAAGCTTTCTCTTCGGAGGAATTGCGGTGACGCCTGCATGCTGCGGCGTCGCTTCGGCTCGAATGAAGTCGCCGCGCTCGACGTTCAACGCGGACGCTAGCGCGGCATCAGGTGACGATCGTATAAGCGCCAGAACAGGCAGGCCAGGTTGATCGCGTACAAAAGCTTGTGTGCAGGCGAATCGGGTTTAGCAGCGCCCTGTCTGCGACTGTTTCGAAACATCGGACGGCACGAAAAACACCTTGAACAAGTTGCGATCCGCAATTATATTGGTTGCACATCGCAACCAATAACGATATGGGAGACGAAGAGATGGACTACGTTGAACAGCCGGCACAGCCGCGCGATCGCACGATCCTCGAACTGCGCGAGTTTTCGCGCAAGCTGGTGCGCGAACTCGGCTTCATGCGCTCGACGCTGGCCAATAGCGAGCTCGCGCCGTCCGCCTGTCACGCTATTCTTGAAATCGGAGTTGCCCCGGGCCTACCGGCGCGCGACCTCGCCAATCTGCTGCGGCTCGACAAATCGAACACCAGCCGGCAACTGGCGAAACTCGAGGCAGCCGGCCTCGTCTACCGCGAGACCGCCAGCGACGACGCGCGTTCTTCGCAACTCTTCCTGACCGAAGAAGGGCAAAAGCTGCGCAGAAGAATCGACCGGTTTGCGACAGACCAGGTGTCGAATGCGTTGCGCCGGCTGGTGCCGGAGGACCAGCAGGCGCTGGTGCGATCGCTCGCGCTCTATGCGGATGCGCTCGCGCTCGACAACGATGCCGGCAAGACCGCGGGAACCGCGGCCGCGCTCGTCCCGCGCCGTCAGATCGAAACCGGCTATCGGCCCGGATGCATCGGCGATATCGCGGGCCTGCACGGACGCTACTACGTACGCGAGTCGGGCCTGGGCTCTTTTTTCGAGCGGCGTGTCGCCACCGAACTGGCCGAATTCGCGGACAAACTGCCCGCCAGCGGAAAGGAACTGTGGTGTTACGTTGACGATGACCGGATTCTCGCGTCGATCGCGATCGACGGCGATGAGACCACCGGCAAGGCCCATTTGCGCTGGTTTATCGTCGACGATGCATTGCGCGGCACGGGCATCGGCCGCCAGCTGTTGACGAGAGCGCTGGATTTCGTCGATGCGCGTTTCAACGAGACGTTTCTGTGGACGTTCAAAGGGCTCGACGCGGCGCGGCATCTTTACGAATCCGAGGGCTTCATGCTGACTCACGAAGCCGAAGGCACGCATTGGGGCAAGACGATGGTCGAGCAGCGCTTCAATCGACCGTCGCGGGGGGAGCCGCGCGGCTGAGCACGGCACCGTTCTCAACGAGCTTGCCACCGATCGTGCACCGAACGCGCCGATGCGCGTGCACATTGACAATCCTGCGTCGCGTGCCGAAAGAGGGCGGACCCGTTTCACCCGAAGATAACAAAACGGTAATCTGCGTGACGGTTGGCGGAAAACTGGCGCGCCTTACTATCGGCCTCACAGGCAGCGCCCAGACCTGCTCAGTAACGACCATGCCGGCAGGCATCCGGTTGCAGCCGTCGTTGCCGCACCTTCCGATAAACCGGTCACGTACAAAGGGTCCCACAAGCATGTCCACTCATTCCCGAATCGGCACCGTCGTCGCGACGGTGGTTGTGTTGCTCGTGCTGTCTGTCGCGGCGGGCTTCGCGTTTATCTACTCCGGTATCTACAACGTATCGGCGGCTTCGAAGGACAACCCGATTATCGCGTGGGCATTGCATCGGACCTACGAAGCGTCGTTGCATCGCTACGGCGGCAAGGATTCGCCGCCGGCCGACCTGATGTCGCTCGATAATATTCGCGCGGGCGCGCGTATGTACGATTCGACATGCGCGCTGTGCCACGGCGCGCCCGACCGGACGCTGAGCCCGGTCGGTCAGGGCATTCAGCCCTCCGCGCCGCAGCTGCTCGCGGCGACCCGCCGCAACAACCCACCGCTGATGTTCTGGGTGATCAAGCACGGCGTGAACATGACCGCGATGCCGTCATTCGGCAAAACGCAATCCGACGATACGATATGGAAGCTGGCCGCCTTCCTCTATAAAGGCCGCGGCATCACAAAAGATCAATACGACGCGCTCAAAAGTGCGAATTGACTGAACGCCGCTTGCGCGGCGGCGCGTTGCGTCGCGCGACGTAACGCATATCGCGCAGCGCCCCGCCTTCGACACGACGCGACGCGATGTAATGCGTTGCTTCACGGCACTCGTCGCTTCAGTGATGCTGATAGACCGAAGCCTCTTCATTTCCCGACGCGATCGACACGGGCAGCGCACGCCTGCCCCATGCGGACGAACCCGTTGCCGCGATGCCACCCACCGCTGCGGTGGTTGAATTCTGTTGCGCGGCGACCTGCGCGTCCGCCGCCTGAACGTTCTGCGGAAACTCCGTTTGATTGCCGGCCGGCTGATAACCGGCCTGCTCGACCTGCACGAGATCCGCGCGTACTTCGGCGCGCGTGACCGGACCGTTCGACGCCTGCGCGAAAGCGAGGGTGGCGGCACTAAGCGCGCATGCAGCAACGACAACGTGAATCAGCGATTTCATGACGTGTTCCTTCTGATGGTTGACAACACGGTCATTGTTGAAATCGCACGTTGACCCGATCCTGACGAGCAGATGACGAATCTGTCATTTCGGCCGCCACGCGTAGATAACAGAGCCGTAATCAATGCGTCGGTATCGGGTAATGGCTCGCTGTGCACACTACATCCCATCACGAGAGCCTTCGTGGCCGCAGCGGGCGGCGAAGGCGCCGGCACACCGTTCAATGTCGAGGAAGCCCAGCCATGTGGATCGTCAAGCTCGCGCTCAAGCGCCCGTACACGTTCATCGTGCTGGCTGTGCTGCTGTTCATCATGGGTCCGCTCGCGATCATGCGCACGCCGACCGACATCTTCCCGAATATCAACGTGCCGGTGGTCAGCATCGTGTGGTCGTTCAACGGTCTGTCCGCGCAGGACATGGCGCAGCGCATCACGTCGATCTACGAACGCGCGCTGACGACGGACGTCGACGACATCGAACACATCGAATCGCAATCGCTGAACGGCGTCGCGGTGGTGAAGGTGTTCTTCCATCCGGGTGCCGACATCAATCGCGCGGTCGCGCAGGCGTCGTCGAACTCCGAGTCGCTGCTGCGTTTATTACCGCCCGGCACGCTGCCGCCGAACATCATCACGTACAACGCGTCGACCGTGCCGGTGCTCGAATTGGGTCTGTCGAGCGACACGCTGCCCGAGCAGGAGCTGTACGACCTCGGCAACAGCTTTATCCGCACGCAGCTCGCGACGGTGCAGGGCGCGGCCGTGCCGCTGCCGTTCGGCGGCAAGGTTCGCCAGGTAATGGTCGAACTCGATCCGGCCGCGTTGCAGGCGAAGGGTCTCGCGCCGCTCGATGTGGTCAACGCGGTGAATGCGCAGAACCTGATTCTGCCCGGCGGCACCGCGAAGATCGGCACGCGCGAGTACAACGTCGAGCTGAACGGCAGCACCAATACGATCGCGGAACTGAACAACCTGCCGATCAAGACGGTGAACGGCGGTGTGGTGTATGTGCGCGACGTCGCGCATGTGATCGACGGCTATGCGCCGCAAACGAACATCGTGCGCAGCGACGGCAAGCGCGCGGCGCTACTGGAAGTCGAAAAGACCGGCAGCGCATCGACGCTGACGATCATCCAGCAGGTGAAGGACAGATTACCGAAGATCGCCGCCGGTTTACCGAGTTCGCTGAAAATCACGCCGTTGTCGGATCAGTCGGTGTTCGTCAAATCGGCAGTGGACGGCGTGGTGCGCGAGGCGGCGATCGCCGCGTGCCTGACCGCCGCGATGATCCTGCTGTTTCTCGGCAGCTGGCGCGCAACGCTGATTATCGCGGTCACGATTCCGCTGGCGGTGCTGACTTCGCTGATCGCGCTGTCGGCGCTCGGCGAAACGATCAACATCATGACGCTGGGCGGCCTCGCGCTCGCGGTCGGCATTCTGGTGGACGACGCAACGGTTGCGATCGAGAACATCACACATCACCTTGAGAACGGCGCGGACCTGCACGATGCGATCCTGAACGGCTCCGGCGAAATCGCGGTGCCGACCTTTGTCTCGACACTGTCGATCTGCATCGTATTCGTGCCGATGTTTCTGCTGTCGGGCGTCGCGCGCTACCTGTTCGTGCCGCTCGCGGAAGCGGTGGTGTTCGCGATGTGCGCGTCGTACTTTTTCTCGCGCACGCTGATTCCGACGCTTGCGATGTACCTGATGCGCGCACGGAAGAAACAGGAGGGCGCGCCGCAAGGCCGCTTCGCGGTGTTCTCGCGTTTCCAGGCGGGCTTCGAGCGGCGCTTCGAGGCAGTGCGCATGGTCTATCGCGGTGCGCTCGAACGTGCGATCGAGCAGCGGCGCCGCTTCATTCCGCTGTTTGTGCTGGTGTGCGTCGGTTCGCTGGTGCTGGTGCCGTTTATCGGCCGTGACTTTTTTCCGGCCGTCGATACCGGCGATATCCGGCTGCACCTGCGTGCACCGACCGGCACCCGCATCGAAGAAACCGCGCGCATTACCGACGAAGTCGAAGCGAAGATCCGCACCGTGATTCCGGCGTCGGAGCAGGGCTCGATACTCGACAACATCGGCGTGCCGGTCAGCGGCATCAACCTGACTTACGACTCGTCGGACCCGATCGGCTCGGAAGACGCGGATATCCTGATCTCGCTGAAGCCCGATCACAAGCCGACGGCCCAATACGTGGCGAAGCTGCGCAACGTGCTGAACGCGTCGTTTCCCGGTGTCACGTTTGCGTTTCTGCCGGCCGACATCGTCAGCCAGATTCTGAACTTCGGTCTGCCCGCGCCGATCGACGTGCAGATCGTCGGCAACAAGCTCGATGCGAACCGCGTGGTTGCGAACAATCTGCTGACGAAGCTGCGCGGCGTGCGCGGCCTCGTCGACGCACGCATCCAGCAGCCCGGCGACGAACCGGCGATCAACGTCGACGTTGACCGCACGAAGGCGATCCAGGCCGGCCTCACGCAGCGCGACGTCGCGCAGAACCTGCTGATCGCGCTGTCCGGCAGCTCGCAGACTTCACCGAATTTCTGGCTCGACCCGAAGAACGGCGTCAGCTACCCGCTGATGGCCGAAGTGCCGCAATACGACATCCATTCGCTGCAGACGCTCGCGAATATCCCGATCACGACAATTTCGCCGAAGGTGAACCCGCAGAACCTGCTCGGCACGCTCGGCACGATGACGCGCGTCACGCAGCAGGCGGTCGTGTCGCACTACAACGTTCAGCCGGTGCTCGACATCTTTGCATCCGCGCAAGGCCGCGATCTGGGCGGCGTCGCATCGGACGTGTCGAAGCTGGTCGACGAGGCGCGTGCGCAGTTGCCGCCGGGCTCGTCGATCGTCGTGCGCGGCCAGGTGCAGTCGATGAATGAATCGTTCAACGGGCTCGGGTTCGGACTCGTGTTCGCGATCATGCTGGTCTATCTGCTGATGGTCGTGAATTTTCAGTCGTGGATTGACCCGCTGATTATCGTGACCGGCTACCCGGCGTCGCTTGCCGGCATCTCGTGGATGCTGTTCGCCACCCATACGACGCTGAGCGTGCCCGCGCTGACCGGGACGATTCTGTGTATTGGCATTGCGACCGCGAACAGCATTCTCGTGATCAACACCGCGCGCGAAAAGCTTGCCGCGGGCATGCCGCCGATGGAGGCCGCGCTCGATGCGGGCTTCAGCCGCTTTCGCCCGGTGCTGATGACCGCGCTCGCGATGCTGATCGGTATGCTGCCGATGGCGCTGGGTCTCGGCGACGGCGGCGAGCAGAACGCGCCGCTCGGCCGCGCGGTGATCGGCGGCCTCGCCGCCGGCACGCTGTCGACGCTGATCTTCGTACCAGTCGTGTTTGGCGTCGTGCATAGCTGGCTCGCGAAGCGCAGCGCCGCGCGCGCTGTCGACCGTGCGTCTTCCGCTCATGCGTAATCCAGCCTGACCCGTCCGTTCGCCATGCCTTTCGCCAGAGAACCGCAATGAACACCCCCGATACCGATACCCAACTTGATCGTTCGAACGAACAGAACGAAAGCGGCGCACCCGCACACAGCGACGGCGCGCCGGAATCGCCGCGGCCGGTCGTGAAACGGCGCTATCACGCGCTGCTCGCGCTGGGGGGACTGGCGGCGGTGCTGCTCGCGATCGGTGTGATGCCGCGGCTCGAAGCGAAGCGCGCGTTGACCGATCAGGTCGCCGCGCAACGTGCGCTGCCGGTGTCGATCGTGACGCCCAAGCCTGCGCCCGCATCGAGCGAATTGCTGTTGCCGGGCTCGGTGATGCCGTACGCGGACGCATCGATCTACGCACGCACGAGCGGGTATGTCACGCACTGGTACACCGACATCGGCGCGAAGGTTAAAGCCGGCGAGACACTGGCCGTGATCGAAACGCCGGAGCTCGACGCGCAATTGCGCCAGGCGCGCGCGGACGAAGCGACCGCGCAGGCGAACTACGCGTACGCGAATACGACCGCGCAGCGCTGGCACGAATTGTTGAAGACGCAATCGGTCGCGCCGCAGGACGCCGACGCGAAAACCAGTGACATGGAGGCGAAGCGCTCGATTCTCGCGTCAGCGCAGGCGAACGTCGCGCGGCTGTCGGAACTGGTGTCGTATGAGAAGGTGACTGCGCCATTCGATGGCGTCGTGACCGCGCGCAACGTCGACATCGGTTCGCTTGTCACCGCGGGCGGCGCGCCGGGTCTCGCGACGATGCCAGGCGAATTGTTCCATGTCGAACAGACGAGCACGCTGCGCGTGTACATCGATGTGCCGCAAAACGATGCGAGCGAGGTCAAGCCGGGCACGTCTGTCTACCTGACGACGCAGCAATACCCGGGACGACGCTTCGACGCGAAGGTCGCGCGTAGCGCCGACGCGATCGATCCGGTGAGCCGCACGCTGCGCGTCGAAGTCGACGTCGACAATGCCGGCGGTGCGTTGCTGCCGGGCGCGTATGCACAAGTGCACCTGCAGCTGGATTCTGCGAACCCGGCGCTCGAACTGCCGGTCAGCGCGCTGCTGTTCCGGCCGGATGGCGTGACCGTGGCGTTGGCTGGCGCCGATAACACGGTGCAGCTGAAAACGGTGACGATCGGCCGCGACTTTGGCACCTATGTCGAAATTGCGACCGGGCTCACGACGACCGATCGCGTGATCAACAATCCCGGCGACTCGATCGTAACGGGCGAACCGATCACGGTTGAAGCGCCGGCGCCCGGCGCGGCGGTGGCCAGCAAATGAGAGCCGACGGTGCGAAGAACCAGGAGCGGATGATGACGAACCTGCCCGTATCATGGATGCGTCGGTGCGACGCCGCAGTGAGAGGTGCGCTTGGACGCGTGTTCGGGGGCGCATTGACGTGTGCACAGAGGGTTGCGCCGAGTGGCGCGCTGAGAGATACGCCAACGGCAGTCCCGAGCGGCGCACTGAAGGCCGCACCGACAGCCGCCTCTGGCATTGCCTCACGCGCGGCGCTTGCCGGCCTGCTCGCCGTCTCGCTGGCGGCCTGTTCGACGCTGCCGGCGTATACGAAGCCCGATGTCGACGTACCGGCCCACTTCGCGGGCGCGTCGGCAACGCCGCAACCCGCGAATGGCTGGTCGGTCGCCGCACCCGGAGATGCCGCGCCGCGCGGCCCCTGGTGGACCGTTTTCAACGACGCTGAACTGAATAGCCTGGAAGCACGCGTCGACGTATCGAATCAGACCGTGAAGAAAGCGATCGCGCAACTGGAGGAGGCGCGTTCGATGGTTGCGTATCAGCGCTCGGGATTCTTCCCGACGGTCACCGCCGGGACCTCCGCCGAGCGGTTCCGGTCGTCGCAGAACGTCAAGCATTTATCGAAGGCGGGCCTGACGCTGCCCGACTACTCGGTCGGTCTGAACGCAAGTTGGGAGCCGGACCTGTTCGGCCGGGTGCGCGATTCGGTGGTGGGGGCGAGCGACGAGGCACAGGCGTCCCAGGCGGATCTCGACGCGGTGCGTCTGTCGGTCAGCGCGGATCTCGCCGCCGACTACTTCGATCTGCGTGCACTCGATATCCAGAAGAAGCTGCTCGACGACACGTTGACCGCCTATGCGGCCGCGCTGAAGATCGTCCAGCAGAAGTTTCAGATCGGCGTGGTCGATGCGTCGGTGGTCGCGCAGGCGCAAACGCAGCTTGAAAGCACGCGCACGCAGGACACCGATATCGACGTGCAGCGCGCGCAGTTGCAGCACGCGATCGCGACGCTGATCGGCGAGCCGGCGTCGACGTTCACGATAGCGCCGAACACGTCGGCGGTACCGGTGCCCGATATTCCGCCGGGGCTGCCGTCGCAACTGCTCGAGCGCCGGCCCGATATCGCGGCGGCCGAGCGACGCGTCGCCGAGGCCAACGCGCAAATCGGCGAAGCACGCGCCGCGTACTACCCGAGCCTGACTCTGTCCGCGAGTTCCGGCCTCGAAAGCACATTCTTCGCGCCCTGGTTGACCGCGCCGAGCCTGTTCTGGTCGCTCGGGGCACAACTCGCCGGCACGCTGTTCGATGGCGGCCGACGCAATGCCGCGCTGCAAGGTGCGCACGCACAGTACAACGGCGTGGTCGCCGACTATCGGCAAACGGTGCTGGTCGCGTTCCAGCAGGTCGAAGACCAGCTGTCCGCGCTTTCGACACTCGCGAGCGAAGCGCAAAGCCAGCAGCTCGCGGCCACTGCCGCGCAGCGTTCGCTGTTGCTGACGACGAATCAGTTCAACGCCGGCGCGGTCAGCTATCTCGACGTCGTGACTGCGCAGACGATCGCGCTGACCAACGAGCGCACCGTCGATCAGATCGACGCGCGGCGTATCGATGCAAGCGTGCAGCTGCTCAGGGCGCTCGGCGGCGGATGGGATCGCGCAGTGCTTACGTCTTCGGAAAGCGCAAAATAAAGCGCGTGCTGGCTTCGTCGCTTTCCGCGTACGCGCTGCCACCGTGTAGTTCCATGATCGTGCGGACGATCGCAAGGCCCAGACCGGTCGAGGCGGGACCGGCCGGCGCGTGGTGGCGCGCCGGGTCGGCGCGGTAGAACCGGTCGAACACGCGTTCGAGCGCGGATGGATCGATACGCGAACCCTGATTGGCGACCGTCACGCGCACCGCATGCGCGCCCGGTTCGGCGCTGAGCCTGATCTCGCGCCCGCGCGGCGTATGGCGTATCGCATTGGCCAGCAGGTTCGACACCGCGCGGCGAAACAACTCGGGATCGGCGCGGACTTCACCGGCGCCGGTGACGTGCACCTGCACGCCGGCATCGTCGGCGAGACCTTCGAAGTAGTCCGCGACACGCTTGAGCTCCTCGTGTGTATCGACCGTTTTCATATGCGTGGCGAATTGCGGATGCTCGGCGCGTGCGAGGAACAGCACGCTTTCGATCATCCGCGACAGGCGCTCGCATTCCTCGAGGTTCGATTCGAGCACCGCCTGGTAATCTTCGGCGCTGCGCGGCCGCGCGAGCGCGACTTCGTTCGAGCCGCGCAGGTTCGCAAGCGGCGTGCGCATATCGTGCGCGAGATCGGCGGTGTACTGGGACATTCGCTGAAAGCCGCCCGCGAGCCGCTCGAGCATCGCGTTGAGCGACGCGATCACCGCCGCGAGCTCGCGCGGCGCGTTGTCGATTTTCATCCGCTCGTGCAACCGGTCCACAGTCACCTGTGCCGCGTGCGCGGCAAGCTGGCGCAGCGGGCGCAGCGATTCATGGACCAGCATCCAGCTCATCAGGAACGCGAGCAGCATCCCGGCGAAGCCGGCGCCGTACAGGCGGTCGCGATAGTGATCGAGCAGCAGCCAGCGGTCGGACATGTCGCGCGCGATGACGATTGTTACCGTGCTGCCGTCGGCGAGCGATGCGTCGGCAGCGAGGCCACGCACGGGCACCCGCGAGTCGCGCCGCGCTTCGGCGATCGCGGTTTCGGTGATGCGCGCGGATTGCGGGACCCGCTGCGTCGCGACCAGCGGCTCGATCATCGACGTCGCGCCGCCGTCGATGTTGTGACTGAGCAGCATCTGGTTGTTCGTGTCGCGCACGGCCATCGACAGCGTGGCATTGCCTAGCACCTGGCTGATCAGACGGTCGGCATGCGCGCGCACGTCGTCGGCGGAGCGCAATTCGTTCGCGAGACGCCGCGTGTGGCGCGCGGCGAGCACGATCTCGTCGTCGTCCTGCTGGGTCACCTGCTTTTCGAGCGCGAAATAGAGCACGCTGCCGACCAGCGCGAACACCGCGATGGTTGTTCCCGCAAACGCGAGCGCGAGTGTCGTGGTCAGCGAGCGGCCGGCCATCAGTTGGACTCTTTATAGTCGATCACGTAGCCGACGCCGCGCACGGTCTGGATCAGTTTGACTTCGTAGCCGTCGTCGATTTTGGCGCGCAGCCGGCGGATCGCGACTTCGACGACGTTCGTGTCGCTGTCGAAGTTCATATCCCACACATACGACGCGATTTGCGTGCGGCTTAGCACTTCGCCCTGGCGGCGCGCGAGCAGTTGCAGCAGCGAGAATTCGCGCGGCGTCAGGTCGATGCGGGTCGCACCTCGTTTCACGCGACGCCGGTTCACGTCGATTTCGAGGTCGCCGACTTTCAGCAGTTCGCTTTCGCGCGGCGGGCCGCGACGCGCGAGCGTGCGCACGCGGGCGAGCAATTCGACGAACGCGAACGGTTTGACCAGATAGTCGTCGCCGCCGAGTTCGAGGCCGCGCACGCGGTCGTCGATGTCGTCGCGCGCGGTGAGAAACAGCACGGGTGTCGAGCGCGTCGCGCGCAGGGTTTTCAGAACGGCCCAGCCGTCCATCGTCGGCAGCATCACGTCCAGCACGATCACGTCGTAGTCTTCTTCCTGCGCGAGGATCAGGCCGTCGGCGCCGTCAGTCGCGACATCGACGCTATAGCCGGACTCTTCAAGCCCTTTCTTCAGATAGGCGCCCGTCTTGGGCTCGTCTTCGACGACCAGAATGCGCATGAAGGTACCTTGCAAAACGCTGAACGGCTTGAGTTGGGGCGCGGGTTGGTTGGGCCGCGCGGGTGCTGACTCGCGGCGCTTTGTCCGTCATTGAACCGGCGCGAGCAGTCCATTTTAAACGGAGCATGACCGTGCGTACCCGCACGACGCGGTGTGCCGTGCGTTTTGGAAAAGGATCGTGCGTGGCGGGTGTTCCGGCTTCGCGCGACGGCTGTGGTGCCGGGGGTCAGCGACGGACGATCCGCATCCGGCCCGGCGGCTCGAAATGCGTGCCGAACCGCACGAGTCCGCTTTTGCGCAAATGGCAGACCATTTCAAAGCTGACCAGGACGCCGGGGTCATCGTTTTCGATAATCTCGATGTCGATTGAGCGGACCCGCGGCTCGTACTTCAGCAAGGTGGTTTCCATCTGGCTTTTCAGTAGATGCGCGGAGGCAGGCAGCGCCTTATAGACGTTGGTCAGATCGGGGAGCCCATAGTCCGGTAAATGCTTGAGCGCGCCGGCGCGGGTATTCAGAATGCGCCGGATGTTTTGCTGCACGCTCATGCATTCGAGCGTGCGGTCGTCGTACGCATCGAGCGGCTCGCCGCCGATATGCGCGAGCAGGACGTCATAGAGGGAAGGACGGGCTGGCATGGCGTTTCTCTACGATAAATCGGGGGTGTCACCGCGTGACCGATGCGCACGCCGGGATCTCAACGGGCGAGTCGTCCCTCTCGATAAAGTCGATGGTCAGATCGCCGTCCGGCGAGCCCGATAGCCGGATCGCCGCCGGTGAGCAACCGCTGGCCATCCGTGCAAGCAATTCGCGCGACACCACGGGCAGAATGCGCTGGTTAAGGAACGCATCGACGTTGCGTGCGCCGGATTCGCGTTCGACACATCGCTGCGCGAAGGCATCGATCAGATCGTCCTCGCACGCGAACTGCACATCGTGTTGGCGGTGCAGGCGCTCGGCGACCTTCGCGAGCTTGAGGCGCACGATCGACGCGAGCGCCGCCACGTCGAGTGGCTGATAGATCAACGTCTGGAAGCGCGCGAGCAACGCCGGCTGGAAATGCGCGTTGAGCTGAGGGCGGATCGCGTCGAGCAACTCGGCCTGCGATAGGGATCGGTTGTCGAGTGTGGCTTCGTCGATCTGCCTGGTGCCGAGATTGGAGGTCATCAGAATCACGCAGTGGCGGAAGTCGATCTCGCGTCCTTCGCCATCGCGCATCGTGCCGCGATCGAACACCTGATAGAACAGGTCGAGCACGTCGCGGTGCGCTTTTTCGACCTCGTCGAGCAAGATCACGCCGTATGGACGTTGCCGCACGGCTTCGGTCAGGATGCCGCCACGCCCATAGCCGACGTATCCAGGCGGCGAGCCCTTCAACTGCGATGTGCAGTGAGATTCCTGATACTCGGACATGTTGATGGTGGTCAGCGCGGCTTCGCCGCCAAACAGCAGATCGGCCAGTGCCAGCGCGGTTTCAGTCTTGCCGACGCCGGACGGCCCGGCTAGCAGAAATACGCCGAGCGGTGCTTGTTCGTTGGCCAGTCCGGCTTTTGCGGTACGCAGGTGCTGCGCGAGTGCGGCGAGCGCGCCATGCTGGGCGACGACCCGGTGTGCCAGTTCGGTTTCGAGCGACAACAACCGGCGCAATTCGTCTTCGACGAGGTTGCCGACGGGTATGCCCGTCCATTCGGCGACCACCCGTGCAATGGCCAGCGCGTCGACATCGGCGAAGACCAGCGGTGCGGCGCCTTGTGCGTCGGCGAGCGCCTGCCGGGCGGCGGCGAACGGTTGCGGGTCGCGCGTCCCGGCGGCCGTGTCGCGTTGCTGATGGAGCGCGTTGACGAGCGCATATTCGCGTTCGTAGCGCGCCTGAAGTGTCGCGCACGCTTCGTTTGCCGCGTCGAGCAGCGAGTCGAGCGTCTCCCGCCGTGCCGGACGGTGGTCGATACCGGCGTTCCTGTCGGCATCGAGCGTCGTGCGTTCCAGTTCGAGTGCAGCGACCGCTGCGCGCGCGCGCAGCAGGTCCGCCGGCGGCGATTCAAGCGCCATGCGTACGCGGCCCGCGGCCGTGTCGATCAGATCGACCGCCTTGTCTGGCAACTGCCGCGCCGGAATGTAGCGGCGCGATAGCTTGACCGCCGCGACCAGCGCATCATCGCGAATGTGCACGCGATGGTATTGCGCATAGCGTTCCACGAGTCCGCGCAGCATCAGGCACGCGGTGTCATCGTCGGGTTCGTCGACCTTGACGATCTGGAAGCGTCGTTCGAGCGCCGCGTCGCGCTCGAAAAATTCCTTGTATTCGGACCATGTGGTCGCGGCGATCGTGCGCAATTCGCCGCGCGCGAGCGCGGGCTTCAAAAGGTTGGCCGCATCGGCGCCGCCGGTGGCGTTGCCGGCGCCGATCAACGTATGCGCCTCGTCGATAAACAGCAGGACCGGCACTGCGGACGCGCGCACTTCGTCGATCACGTTTTTCAGACGCTGCTCGAACTCGCCCTTTACGCCGGCACCGGCTTGCAGCAGGCCGAGGTCAAGCGTGAGGATGCGCACGTCGCGGATCACGCCCGGGACGTTGCCTTCGACGACGCGCAGCGCGAGGCCTTCGACCAGCGCCGTTTTGCCGACGCCGGGTTCGCCGACAAGGATCGGATTATTCTTCCGCCGCCGCGCGAGGACATCGATCATCTGCTGGATTTCGCGGTCGCGTCCGAACACCGGGTCGATATCGCCGCGGCGCGCCTTGTCGGTCAGGTCGATCGCGAAGCGCGCGAGCGATTCTCCGGAGGCGGGCAGCGCGGCGGAGAAGGGGTGGCCGCTGACCGGTGCGGGTTGATCGGTCGAGGACGGACGTTGATCGGCTGAGAAGCGGGAGCCCGCGACGGAAATCGGCGCGTTTGGCGATCGTTCTTCAGTAGACAGGGACGGCGCGCTTTCACTGGACAGTTGGCCGAGCCGCGGCAGTAACTGTCCGATGTGCGCACTCGACAACGGCAGCAGCGACACTACGTTGCGCGCATGCAAGACGTGCGGTGCATCGACGATTGCCTGCAGCAGATGGGCTGAGCGGATCGTTTTGCTCATGGCCTCGTTCGTTGCATGGCCGATCGTATCGAGCGATGCGTAGCCCCACGCGTCTTCCAGCACGCAGGCCACCTGCAGGGAAAGCGCCGGCTTGCCGCGCAGATTGCGCGGCGCGCGATCGATCGATTCGATCAAGGCCTGCCAAAGCGCGTCGATGTCGATTTCGCAACGCGTCAGCAGCGCGGGGATGTCACCGTCTCCGGCCGCGAGTAGCTTCAACAGCCAGTGTTCGACCGTGATCTCGCCTGCCAGGCGAGCGTGGCAAAGGCTCGCGGCGGACTCGAGCGCGTGCGCGCAATGAGCGTTGAGCTTGCGCAGCAGCGTGGACGTGTCGCGGGTGTTCGTAACGGGCATGCTTCGATCGTCCTACCTGTGAGATCGCACAGTTGAAGTAGTGTGGTTAAGTGGCGCGGTCAAGTGGCGCCGTTAAATACCGAGGTCAATTAGCGCTGTTGAAAACCGAGGGTAAATCGCGCGGCAGATAGAAACGCCGCTGCCTTCGAGCGATGAGCCCGCCCGCGCCGCTGTGCGGGCAGCGCGGGCGGGCGACGCGATACGCGCGCGCTCAGGCGGCGTGCGTGCACGCGAGCCCGTTACGACGCGGATTCGAGGGATCAGGAACGTTCGTTCCACGTGTCCTTGTGGATGATGTTGCCGTCCTTATACGACCAGGTAATCGTCTCGTAACGCAATTCGACGTCTTCGAGATGATTGTGCTTTTCATAGTCCGGATTCTTGATGTCGAGCATCTTCGGCTTCACCGCGACAATCTTCACGTTGTCGAGCTTCGTGTTGAAGTACTCCTTTTCCTTGCCCGCGTCGTCGATCCTGTACCACCGGATCTCGACCGACTTCAGCGTCTGGCCGCTCGTCACCGCCTTGTACAGATACGGCGTCGACGAGTCGGTTTCCTTTGTCAGCGTAATCGGCTTGTGCACGCGGGTGCCGGTGAGCTTGCCGGTGTTGCCGTCGGTCGGAATGTGCACGCCGTGATCGAACGCGACGAGTTCGACGCTGCCTTCACGGCCTTGCACCGTCACCGAACCTTTGATGTCGGCGCCGCCATCGTCCTTGAGCCACATATAGGCCGGAATTGCCATCTTTCACTCCCTCCTGAACTTGCTACGTACTGCAACAATCGCCCGGAGCTCGCTCCGGGGTTTCCGATTCCCGAAGCGGGGTGCTTCGGGGACTAAAACGAATCGATGTGTGGGTCTCTTTGCACGGCTCGCCCTCTGACGTCGGCTATCGCGCCGGATCGGGTACGAGTGTGATCTCGACTCGACGGTTTTTTTCGCGTCCTTCGGGCGAGTCGTTGCTGGCGATGGGCCGCGTGTCGCCATATCCCTGAATCGCAAATTGCGTGGCGGGAATACCGGAAGCGTCAGTCAGCCAGTCGCGTACCGCGGCGGCCCGCGCGACCGACAGCTTCAGATTGCTGTCCGGATTGCCGATGGCGTCAGTGTGACCCGCGACCAGGATCCGCTTGTCCGGATTCGACTTGATCAAGTCGAGCGCGCTGACCATCGCGCGTGTCGAGCCGGACTTGAGTTGCGCCTTGCCGCTGTCGAATAGCGACATGCTGTCGAGCGTGACGACCATCGGTGGCGCCGGTGGCGGCTGATAGGTCGAAATCGCGTCGTTGAGCACGGGGATCAGTTGCGCGCCGCGGTACATGCCGAACGACAGTTGCAGGGGGATACCCAGGCGCGCGAAATGGTCGAGCTGGTCGCGATCGGCAACGAGCGCGCGCAGTGCGTCCCGTCGGGCTGCGTCGTGCGACGGCGGGATCGTCGCGTACCGTCCGAGATCGGCGCTGACGCGATCGAGCAGTTTCGTGTTGTTCAACGTGGCGCCCCAGAAGGCGACGCCGGCCGCGCACGCGGTAAGGGCGAATGCGTGCGCGAGCGCGGCGACTCGTGGCGACACCCAGAGCCGCCGCGGCATCGCGCGAATGAGCGGCTGCGGCTGCGGCCACGGCGCTGGGGACGCGGCGACGCTCGCCGGCACGACTGCCGTTTGGGATTCGACGTCGAGTTCCCATGGCTTGCCCGAGCCCGTTGCGGGGCCGCAATCGATCCAGCCCACGCCATACAGCGCGCACGGCGCGGACGGCTGCCGATGATCGGTCAGCACGTCGAGCACGGCACGCCCGGTCCAGTCGACGAGCGACGCGAGCGCGGCGGCGCGGGCCGCGGCGCTGATGCCCGATGTGCCTGTTTGTCGCGCTTCTGCTTCTGCGGCGCGAAGGACGGCGTCAATGCGATGTTCGCGTGCACGTTGATCAAATTCTTGCGACGCGAGGGGTACGTCTGATGAAACGCCATACCACTGAGGCGTGGCGACGCCAGGCGATGAACCGGTTGCCTGCAGTGCTGCTGACGTGGTCGCGTCACCCGCCGGTCCGTCGGACGATCCGATGAGCCGCTTCGCGGTGGCGCTGCGCTGATAGATCGCGACGTAGGTCGGCAAGCGCGCGCCGAGCATCCGTGATGCATCTGCCAATGCTTCACGCAACCTGCGCAGCCGTTGTGTCAGCCCGTCGACACCCGCGTGCAGCGCGGGCGCGATTGACAGCACAACGCCGTCTGGTGCGCGTCCGTCGCGCCATTGTCTGACCGCGACCGACAGCCTCGGTACGTCTTGATGCCGGTCGGCGCGCAACCAGATCGCACCGTCGCCGACATACGCGAAACGCGTGTCGCCGTCGCGATCGAATAGTGCGGGCAAGCCATCGCCGGTGACGAGAACAAGCGGCATGCGTGTACGCAATCGGACGGGGATTTCCGCAGCTGCGATGCCGAGCGCAGTTAGCACTTGCGCATTTTGCGCGCGAGCCAACGCGATCTGGCGGGTCCGCGTCCACACGAGCACGAGTGCAAGCAATCCGATTACCACGGTGCTCAGCGACGCCAGCGCGCGACCGACAGGCAGCACGAGCCATAGAACAGCGAGCGCGAGCACCGCCGCGAACGCTACAACGGAGCGAAACGGGTAACCAAGACCTTCATCCGTATCGCGTTCCGTCGCTTCAACGGGTTTCGCGCTGGCACGGTTGATTGCGTTCGTGGGAGAACCGTGAACGTCGTGCTCAAAAGGTGATGGCTCCGTTGGCCTGGGCTGGGACGCTGCATTTTCGAACGCCGTCGCCTTTGCTGACGTCGTACTCATCGGTGTACCGCCTGCGCTACGAGGCTCGCGAGCTTTGCATCGAGCGTCGCGCTCCAGACGAGCCATACCACGGTGGCCGCTGCGCTGGCGACGCACACAATCGCCCATGGCGACAGGCGGTAGAGCCAGTTCGTGATATGCCAGCTCGATCGGTTGACGACAATTGGCCGATGTCGCTCTGGACGCAGCGTGTCCAGTTGCGCGTTAAGCGCAGCGACTAACGCGGCCCGTTCTGCGTTGCCCTCGGCGTCGCCCGGTCCCGACGATTTCCGGCGGGGGGATGCGTAACGACCGACAAATCCCAGTGCGAGAACGTCTGCATAGTATTCGAGCAGATCGACGTGTGGCGACGATTCGCGCATCCGGTGTTCGAGCCGTTCGAACACTCGCTCGCCCGCGTCGTGCCGGTTCGTACGCTGGATCTGCAACGGGTGCGCATCCCATCGCGATCGGTCGTTGCTGGGCAAATAAGTGAGTGCCATCTCGTCGATCAGGCCGCATTGCGCAACGAGCGCGTCCTCGCGTACGTCGTCTGGGTAGCCGCAGCGTTCCAGTGCCGCCGCGAATTCATCGATTCGCTGGTTGGCCTTGTTGCGCAATGTATCGAAGCTTTTTGTGTTGCCGCTGGTGGCCAATTGAGTGACAAGCAGCGCGGTATCGCGCAGCAGGCCGCGCATGCTCGGTGACGAGGCGCCCGTTGCGGCGGTCGATCGATCGACCAAACCGGCCCGGCGGTGAGCGAAATTGAACAGACTCATGAACGCAGCACCGCGTGAAGTTGAAGTGCTGCGTCGGGAATCGACGCAGGCAGATAGATCTGGCACGCATGGGCGGCGAGCATGCGCGCGTGTGCCGGATCGTCGGCGTCCAACGCGAAATAGTGGTTGTCAAGGCGGACCGGGATGGCTGACGGTACGCGTTGTACCGGTTTGATCGGAATGCCCGCGAGCGCGGAGTTCACGATGTGCTCAACGTCATCCGGTGCGCCGATCTTGCACAGCCGGGCAAACTGCTCGACCAGTTCGAACGGCGGCAGCGACGAACTGACGGACAGGTACCAGTCCGCCGCGTGGGTGGCGATGCGCTCGTCGAGGAAGTGGCCGATCCATGTCGTTGCACTTTTGTGTGTCAACGCGATCGACACGACCCGCGACGGGATGATCGCGTCAAGCAACTCGCGAATTTTCGTTTCGAGCCGCGTAAAGATTTCGTCGGCACGCGCGTGGTCATAGGACGGAACATCGGTGAGTTGCGCACCCGTCGAGAACGTCATCAACGCGCTGGTCAGTTGCGCGAGCACCGCATACAGGCGTTCAGGCGGTTGCCCTGAATGAGACGCGAGGAATCGTAGCTGCGGCCACGCGGCATGAATACAGTGAAGCAGCCAGAACAACTGGACGTCCGCCACGCCGTATTCGGTGACCTGCTCAATGCGCTCGCCGCGCCGCGCACCGAGTGCGACGCTTTTCGACAGCAGGATGTCCGCCACGCGGTTGACGCGTTCGATATGCAACGGATGGCTCGCCAGCGTGAGGCACGGCGGCACATAGCGATGGTCCAGCTTGAATTGACCGCTGCTCGTATGTGTGAGACGCGCGATTGCACATACGGTGGCGTCCGCGCACGGCTCGAAATCGAATAACAGACGCACCGCGTGGCGCTCCGCGGCGATTTCCGTTTCGCCCGCGCCGTTGCGGTCGGTAACGCGTACGAAATCCCGGAACGAGCGGCGCGGCTGCGCGAGTGCGGCTTCATCGAAGCGGCAGTTGTTGCCGTTCGCGTCCGGCAATGCCAACGCGGCCAGAACCACAACACTTTGCAGATCGGCTGGTAGACCCTGCGTGAGGTCACGAGCGGGCGGTAGCGCATCGGTGACGGCCGTGTCAAACGGTGTGCCGTCCGGAAAGCGCAGCTTCAAACGCGTGAGTTTGAGGCGCCCGGCATCGAGCGCTTCTTCGTCGACCTCGACGCCAAGCGTGCCCCATGGCTCGGCGAGCGCGGCCGAGGCCACTTGGAGCAGCGAGAACTCAGCCCACCGTTCCTGTTGCTGAAAGTGTTGTTGGGTAAGGATCAGGCCTTCGTGCCAAAGCGGTTTATCGATCCGCATGCGTGTGGTTAAGAAAATTTACGAGTTATGAAAACGCGACCATGAAATCGCAATAAGACGGAGACGTGAAAATTCCTAAGTCATGGTACAGATGGAGGCGAATTGGCGGTGCGCTTGATTTACTGGATTGGTATTCGTGATGGCGGAGTGTACGCGATGAATAAATCAATGGCAAATGGTTATTTCGGTGAATTTAAGATATTTAAAGACATTTAAGAATTGTTAAATTAAATGCGTCAGTCACATATTTGAATCTGGAGAATTCCTATGCCGTCTAGGTTCCGCAGCACAACGTGCAAGAGGCGGCAAGACTCCTTCAGACGGGGTTTGCAAAGTTTTGTCAAATTGTCGTTTTGGGGTATCTCTTTGTTTGAAATTCATGCGAACATAATCAGCCGGACGATTGCGAGAAAAGTCTGCTTGAATTTATTTGAGCGATAATGACTTGCGCGTTTATCCTGAGCAGAGCGCCAGCATTGATTGAATGCGGTCTGCGGAATTCCATTATCTGAATAGTTTTAAGAGGGCTTGAATGGACAGCTTCCAGCGCGAAATTCCGAAGAGTCGCGTCTCGATTACATTGGACCTGCATACGGGAGGGGCACAGAAAAAGGTCGAATTGCCGCTGAAACTGCTGGTCGCCGGCGACTTCAGCGCGGGCCGCGAGCAGGCGCCGCTCGCCGAGCGCAAGAAGGTGAACATCGACAAGAACAACTTCGACGCCGTGCTGGCCGACCATGCGCCTGAACTCAAGCTCGACGCGCACAACACGCTGGCGGGCGACGGCTCCGAGCTGCCGGTGAATCTCGCGTTCCGCTCGATGAAGGACTTCGAGCCGGAGCAGGTTGCCCGGCAGATTCCCGAACTGCAGGCATTGCTTGCGGTGCGCAATCTGCTGCGCGACCTGAAGTCGAACCTGCTCGACAACGGCACGTTCCGTCGCGAGTTCGAAAAAATCCTGAAGGACAAGCATCTGTCGGACAGGCTGCGCGGCGAACTCGCGCAGATTGGAAACGCGGCTACGCAGCCGGAGGGACATGCGTAGGCGTGTATCGAACAAACCGGCACTGACCGCATTCCGCAATCACCTAGCCGTACGAACGCAGGCAGACAACGAAATGAAGCAACCGAACGAATCCCGCCACGGGGAAACCGAAACCGTCGTACTGAACGCACCGCAGGCTGCGTCGTTTGATCCCGCCGACAGCCTGTATGCGTCACTGTGCAGCAAGATCAATCTGAAGCCCGTCAGCGAGGCGCGGCCACTCGAGGCGTTTCGCGATAGCGACATGCTGTCCGAGGCGTCGGCTGACGAACGAATCGCGCGCGGCATGGGCGCGTTCCTTGAATTGATCAGTCACGCGAGCCAGCCCGTCGACCGCCTCGACAAATCGCTGCTCGATTTTCATATCGGCCAGATCGACCGGCGGATCAGCCGTCAACTGGACGCGGTGATGCATCACCCGGATTTCCAGGCGCTGGAAGGGCGTTGGCGCGGGCTGAAAATGCTGGTGTCTCGCACGGATTTCCGCAAGAACGCGAAGATTGAAGTGCTCGATGTGTCGAAGGACGCGCTGATGCGCGACTTCGAAGACACGCCGGAGATCATTCAGAGCGGTCTGTACCGCCTGACATACATCGAGGAATACGACACACCGGGCGGCCAGCCGGTCAGCGCGATGGTCAGCGATTTCGAATTCGCCAATTCGCCGCAGGACGTGGCGTTGTTGCGCAATATCTCGAAGGTCGCGGCGGCCGCGCATATGCCGTTCATTGGCTCGGTCGGGGCCGCGTTCTTCGGCAAGCAGACGATGGAAGAGGTCGCGTCGATACAGGACATCGGCAACTACTTCGATCGCGCGGAGTACATCAAATGGAAGAGTTTCCGCGATACGGACGATGCCCGCTATGTCGGTCTGACGATGCCACGCGTGCTGGGACGGTTGCCATATGGGAAAGACACGACCCCGGTGCGTGCGTTTAACTATGAGGAAGCAGTCAAAGGTCCGGACCACGATCGTTACCTGTGGGTCAACGCGTCATTCGCGTTCGCGGCGAACATGGTGCGCAGTTTCGTCAACAACGGATGGTGCGTGCAGATTCGCGGCCCACAGGCGGGCGGCAAGGTCGAAGACCTGCCTGTGCACCTGTACGACCTGGGCACCGGCGCACAGCCGAAGATCCCCACCGAGGTGCTGATTCCGGAGACGCGCGAGTTCGAGTTCGCCAACCTCGGATTCATTCCACTGTCGTTCTACAAGAACCACGACTTCGCGTGCTTCTTTTCGGCCAACTCCGCGCAGAAGCCTGCGATGTACGAAACCAAGGAAGCGACCGCGAACAGCCGTATCAATGCACGACTGCCGTACATTTTCCTGCTGTCGCGCATCGCGCACTACCTGAAGCTGATCCAGCGCGAGAACATCGGTACCACCAAAGACCGGCGTTTGCTCGAACTCGAGTTGAACAACTGGATCAAGGGCCTTGTTACCGAGATGAAAGACCCGGGTGACGAATTGCAGGCATCCCACCCGCTGCGCGAAGCGAAGGTGACGGTCGAGGACATCGACGACAACCCCGGTTTCTTCCGCATCAAGCTGTTTATCGTGCCGCACTTCCAGGTCGAAGGGATGGACATCGGGCTGTCACTGGTGTCGCAAATGCCGAAGGCGAAGAACTGATCCGTGAGCCACTCGCGTGAACTGCTGGAACGCCGTGAGTGGCGTTTCAGCAGCGCGAGTCCATTTGCTGGTCGCACGATGGTGAGGAGAGGTCGGATATGTCGATGGTTCTGCCTTCGCAGGCTTATGAATTGAAGCTGGCGCCACATCCGGCGCCCTTCTCAGTGGTGAAATTCACAGGGCGTGATGCGCTTGGTGAGTTGTATCGATATGAGATCGAGTTCACGAGCGAAGTGGCCGGAATCCCGATGGACCAGGTCCTCGGTCGGCCGGCGAAGTTTATTGTCGATCCAATCGATCCGAACCTCGCCTATCTCCGCAAGATGTTTGGAGAGAACGCGGAGCAGTTTAGCGACAAGCCGCCGGCGTACACGATCCACGGCATCATCACGCAGTTCGACGAATTTGAAACGTCCGCCGACGAGACGCGTTACAGCGTGGTGCTGGAGCCAAAGCTCGCGGACTTGAACCGCGGGGTGACGAGCCGTTTGTTCCAGAAGCAGTCGGTGGAGGAAATTGTCACCGACACATTGCGGCACTACGGGTTCCAGGCCGGCGTCGATTTCATGTTCCAGCTGCGTGCGCAGTACAAGCGCCACGAGTACGTCACGCAGTATCACGAAACGACGTTTGGTTTTATCCAGCGCATTTGCGCGGAAGAAGGCATCTGGTTCCGCTGGGAGCAGAACAAAGACCGCGCGGTCATTGTCTTCGGCGACGACCTGGACGCGTACGCGCGCAAGCAGCGCACGGTTCCGCATCGAAGCGACTCCGGGCTCGAAAGCGTCGGCGCGGATGCGATCAGGACTCTTGGCCGGGCAATGCGGCGCGTGCCGGAGGCGGTGCGGCTGCACGACTATAACCATCGTCAGGCGGACGTGAATCTGCTTGTCGAAGAAAACGCGGCGCGGGAAGACAAGACGACCCACGCTGTCGATTACCGCTGGGGCGAGCACTACGAAACGCTGGAAGAGGGCAAGCGCATTGCCCGTCTGCGGCACGAAGCGCTTCTGGCAAGCCAGATCACCTTCAAGGGGGCGGGCAATCCATTCTGGCTTGAGGCGGGCGAGGTCATGCGGGTCGACCCGATACCCGCCGACGCAAAGCACGGCATTTTAGTGACGTCGGTCGCATCGCATGGCGGTCGCGGCCAGTCATACGGCGTGACTTTCAAGGGGATTCCGTCGGATCAGGTCTGGCGCACGCCGATGACGGCAATCCAGCGTCCGGCGATCGACGGCATTCTGCCCGCGCGTATCACATCGCCCGGCAATTACAAGTACGCGTACCTGACTGAACAAGGCTGGTATGTGATCGTGCTGCCGTTCGATCTCGATGAATGGAGTCCGGGCGGCACGAGCCGGCCCGTGCGGTTTGCGAAGCCGTATAGCGGCGATAACTACGGACATCACTTTCCGCTGATCGACGGGGCGGAAGTGGCGATCAGCTTCACGCAGGGCAATCCGGATCGACCGGTGATCATCGGTGCGATGCACGATAGCCTGCATCCGGACCTTGTCAACAATCTGAATCACACGCGCAACCTGATCGTGACAGCCGGCGGCAACACGATGCGGATGGAGGACAAGGAGGGAAACGAGCACGTCCATGTAATGAGCCCCTACCAGCACAGCGAGCTCAATCTCGGGCACATGGTCGATGCGAATCGCAAGGAACGAGGTAAGGGTGCGGAACTTCGTTCGGACGAACACGTTGCGGTACGTGGCGTGAAGGGGGTGTACGTTTCCGCCCACGAGCAGGCCACGGCGGACGGTAAGCAACTGGATATGCTGCCGGCCCAGCGTCTGCTCGAGCAGGCGTTGCAGCAGATGGAGTCGCTGGCCAACGCGGCGCAGGCCGCCGAGGCAATCGCTGCGGACTATTCAAAGCAGAAGGCCTTGCTGAATGACACGCTGAGCGAATTGAGGAAGGCCGGCGTGCTGGTTAGCGCGCCCGCAGGCGTGGCACTGGTGTCCGGCGACCATTTGCAGCTTGCGGCCGACAAGAACCTTATCGCAACCGCGGGTGGCAACGGAGATATAGGCGTTGCCAGGAGCCTCACAGTCGCTGCGGGCGACGCGGTGTCGATGTTTGCCGCGAAGCTGGGCATGAAGCTGCTCGCTGCGAAGGGGAAGGTGTCGATGCAGGCGCAGGGCGACGAGATGGCGTTGACCGCGCTGAAGGACCTGACCATCAGCAGCGTCGACGGTTGTCTGGTGTTGACCGCGTACAAGGAGATCTGGATCGGCGCCGGCGGGTCTTACATCAGGATCAGCGCCAATGGAATCGAGAACTGCACGCCGGGGGATATTCTCGAAAAGTGCGCATCGTGGAACAAACCCACGGCGGCATCCGCGCAAGTCAGCACGGTTCTGCCGAATAACCTGCCGGCTGAGCGCATGATGCTAAACCTCGCATCCTCGCCGTCCGCGATGGCGGCGATTCCTCAAGACGTTCCGTACAAGCTGTTCGCACGAGGTGCGTTGGTCGCGCAAGGTGTGACCGACGCGACTGGCTACATTGCAGTTGACCATCGAGCGGGCACGCAATCTTATCGGCTCGAACTGGCCAATGGCATCGCTTTCAACATTCCGGTAAGCGACGAATTCCGCGGAGATGCGGTGAATGGTGAATTGGCGAACCAGGGCTTCCAGTTCTTCGAGTACGGTGCGGATGGCAATGGAGTGGATCGTTCAGCGCATCGCCAGCGTTACGCCCGGATGTTGAACTCCGATACGAAAGGCAGCGGCTCGGAGGCCCTGTCATGAGCCAGCCCGCCGCGATTAACGTGCCGATCGCGCGCTCGCGCGGCAACACGGCGACGCTGACCTTGCCGTATTGCGTGCAGCGAGCGGAGTACGCGCCGAAGGAGGCCACGCACCGCCCGTTGGTGAACGGGGAGGAGGCGTTTGGGACCCTGTATGACGCGATTGCCGCAGCGAAACACAGTATCGACATCGTGTGCTGGGGCTTCCAGCCATCGATGTATTTCAAACGTGGCGCGTCGGGGCACGGCACGCTGCCAATCGGGCAACTGTTACTGGAGAGAGCACGGCAGAACGTCAAAGTGCGCTTGCTGGTGTGGGGCGACAAGGCACACGCGGCGCAGTTCCTGGAAAAAATGATGCCGGGCGGGCGATTCTCGACCAAGCCGGATAACCGGAACTCGACGCAACGGGAGTTCGATACGTGGTGGTATGGGCAGGTCAAGCTGGACGGGAAGAACCAGCGGGGGACGAACCTGACCGCCTCCGACCTTCTGCCTTTTCCGGCGAACCTGATGGAGAAAGTGGGCGAGCAGGCGGTCAGGCATGCGCAGTTACCATCTCGCGATCCGGCGTTCAACAACATCGAATTCGCGACACGCGATTTCGACATGGCTGAACGCGCCGAGATTGCGTGGCGGACGGCGCACGACAGTGCGTATGCCGATCGGAGTACGAGTGCGAAGGTGATGAATAGCGCCGCGATGGGTGCAGCGCCGTCGCACCATCAAAAGACGGTGCTGATCGACTATGAGCATCCCGAACTGGCGACCGGTTTTGTGATGGGGCACAACACGCTGGACGAGTATTGGGACAGCAATAGCCATGGCTACCAGCGGATGCATCCGCAAATGGGTCGTAACGGGTTTCTGCCGCGACAGGATATTTCCGCGAGGGTGACGGGGCCGATCGTGATCGATCTGAACCAGAACTTCTGCGAAGCGTGGGACGCAGCGACGGGGCAGCAACTTGCCAGGCACCGGGAGGCCTCGAAGAAAGAGGCGCAACGACTGCCGCGTACCGAGGATGGGGACGTCGCGGTCATGGCGCAGATTCTGCGCACGCAGTCGCAGCAGGGCAAAGACGTCCGGTTGGGCGGCGTGGTGCCTGCCAAAGACGGCGTTCGCGATATCGAGAAGCTGTACCTGCAGGCAATCAACAACACGACCAACTTCGTGTACATCGAGAATCAGTATTTCCGTTTTCCACCACTGGCGGAGAAGCTGGTGGCGTTGGTCAAGGCTTACCAGGCAGGGGGGGCGCAAGACTCCGCTTTACCTCTTTGTGGTGACGAATTCCAGTGACGATGGCATGGGTGCGGGCACTGTGAGTACGTATCACATGCTCAATGCGCTGGGACGTGCGGATGTGCTGCCGGGAGTAGCGAAACTTGAACGCGCAGACGACTTGAAGACGGAATACGCACAGGCGCTTGAGGCAAAGAAAAGAGCTGACCAGGCGCTCGACAGTGCAATGCATGCGGCGGTCGATCCATTCTCAAGCTCGGCACAGTATGCGGTAAACAACCTCGCCGCGAGTCAGCAGGATGCCGCTGAGGCCGCGCGACGCGTCAACGAGCTGAAGACTCAACTTGAGAAGGCCAGAACCGAGGATCCGCAGAAATTGAGTATTCCCGGCCTCAACGTGCACATCTGCACGCTTGTGCCGCCGGACACGCCGAAGGGCATGCCGTGGGAGGAGGTTTATATCCACTCCAAGCTGATGATTATTGACGACGTGTTTGTCACACATGGCTCGGCGAACGTCAATCTTCGCAGTATGGAGGTGGATAGTGAATTGAATATTTTCCATGAGTCGATGCGGGTGACGCAGCCGTTGAGGGAGAAGTTGTGGGGGATTCATACGAATGGAAAGGGGATTGGGAAAATAGGCGAAAATGGAAGGCTGGATGCTTATAATGCTTTTATAAAATGGAGGAATATTGTCATGATAAATGATGAAATAAAATCAAGTGGAATAGAAAAACCGCACGCGTCCTTGGTTGGATTTTATAGAGCTGATCCGCGTCGAACGTATTTGGATTGATAATGAGGATCCTTGTTTTAGCTTTGACTGTAATTGCCAGTTTTAGTGCTTGTTCGAAGGAGAGTGACTTGCCCGGTTCGCATGACATCGCTGGAGTACATGCCAACGTGGCGTTCACCTGTGCGCACGAAGCGGACCGACTGCCTATGGTTAATCCGGAGGCTGATGCACTGTTCCGATACGGCCGTTACCTGCAGACGCGCGATGGCCCGAAAAATTTTGACGAGGTCGCGCGTTACTACCGCATCGCCGCAGCACATGGACACTACAAGGCAAACCATAACGTGCAGCAACTGGTGTCGCAAGGCATGGCGAATTCACCAGACGCTCCGCATGAGGCGGTTGATTTGGCAAGCCAACTGGTCAGTCGGGGGATTCCGATGGGTTACTACGATATCGGCTATTACCTGAATTCTGGCTATGGCCTGAAACAGAACAGGGAATTGGCATTGAAGTACATGCGCAAGGCCGCCGACCTGGGAAATGCTGAAGCTCAGTACTACATTGCCAGCCTATTATCCCCCCGTGATAAGGCGCCGGATATTGCGAGGAAAATGCGTCAGTGTGCTGCAGACCAGGGACACGGACTCGCAGCTGTTGCATTGGGCATACATCTCAAACAGAGTGGGAAATATCACGATGCTGTCGTTTCATTTCAGAAAGGAGTGGCGGCTGGTGACGGTGGGGCAGCATTATTTCTTCAGGATGCTTTTCTATCCCCGTCTGCGGCTGACGTGGGGGGTTTTCTTGATCTGCCAGGGGATCAGGAGCGCTCCAAACGATATGGGTTGATTCAAAAATTTATTGGTCAAAATGAACTAAACAACCCTAAAGTTCCCGATATCGACAAGATTGTCCCATTGCCTCCGGCACAACTGCCGCCATGGGACGGCACATTTGAATGGGAAAGGGAGCGGGCAAACATCCCCGCAAAGCCATCCGATGACCTGGTCAACCGGCTAGCCCAGGAGAAGAACCTGGATCCGGCAACGGGTCTGCCGCTGTCGGGCTCTTCAAGCAAAACGTCCAAGGTTGACGAACTCCCGAAGCCAGTTCGCGTAGCAATCGGTACGACCGTACGTGCCGGGGCGAAATGTCCTGAAAGCGGGATCTGGTGCACGCAGATCCGCGCAGGCCTGCGCGGTGAGACGACGCAGCGTTTCCGCAGGGGCGAGGCGATGCCGATGCTGGACGTCTACGAGCCACGCATATTCGCGTGGCTGGACAGCATGCTTGGAAAGCGTCGCTACACCACGGACGTGATCTGGACGCTGACAGCCTACGAGGGCCGTGCGTAATGCTGGCTACGTCGATGAAACGTTTCGCAACGGCGATGGGGGTTGCACTACTGGCAAGCGGCTGCTCCAGGAGTGATGCGCTGCCTGGAGCCGCGGACGTAGGTAACGTACGCGCCAATCTGGCATTCACCTGCACGCACGAAGCAGTCCGCTTGCCCGTGCTCAACCAGGATGCGGATGCGCTGTTCCGATACGGCCGTTACCTGCAGACGCGCGATGGCCCGAAAGATTTTGACGAGGTGGCGCGCTACTACCGCATCGCCGCAGCTCACGGACACTACAAGGCAAACCATAACGTGCAGCAATTGGTGTCGCAGGGCATGGCGAGTTCGCCAGATGCTCCGCATGAGGCAGTCGAGTGGGCAAGCCAATTGGTTAGCGAGAGTATTCCGATGGGTTACTACGACATCGGTTATTACCTGGAGTCAGGCTATGGGCTTAAGCAGAACCAGGAACTCGCGCTGAAATACATCAGGAAAGCGGCCGATCTCGGCAACGCCGATTCTCAATACTACATTGCTCAACTTCTGGCCCCGCACGACCGGGCTCCTGACATTGCGAGACAGATGCTGAAGTGTGCAGCCGATCAAGGGCATGGGCGCGCAGCTTATGAACTAGGAGTCGATTTTCAGTTTAACGGGAAGGTTAATGACGCGGCCATGGCATATCAGCGGGGTGTGGCAGAAGGAAACAGCTTGGCTGCTTTGAATCTCGAAAATGCATATCTGATGCCACCTGAGGCGACCGAAAAGTTCTTTCTGGATCTATCCAAAGATGCGGAACGTTCCCGACGATATCATTTGATAAGAAACTTTCTGGATCGCAACCAACTGAGCAATCCAAAGGTTCCGGATGTTGACAAGATCGTTCCATTGCCTCCAGCACAACTTCCGCCATGGGACGGCACATTTGAATGGGAAAGAGAACGGGCAAACATCCCCGCAAAGCCATCCGATGAACTGATCAACCAGCTAGCCCAGGAGAAGAACCTGGATCCGGCAACGGGCCTGCCGCTGTCGGGCTCTTCAAGCAAAACGTCCAAGGTTGACGAACTCCCGAAGCCAGCTCGCGTCGCACTCGGTACGACGATACGTGCAGGGGCGAAATGTCCTGAAAGCGGGATATGGTGCACGCAGATCCGCGCAGGACTACGCGGAGAGACAACGCAGCGTTTCCGCAAGGGCGATGCTCGACGATGGCGTCCCGATTGCACTCCACGGCCATCGAGCGATGTGCGGTTGCCACCTGATTTCAAGCCTGATCTGAAACACCTGTCATGCCGGTAGACCTTCCCGCACTCGACCTCCAGAAGCCAGAGCCCAAACCACCGCGAGCAATCGTCTGGTTTGTCCTGTTCGTGCTGGTGATGTCAGCAGGCGCATTGATAGCCGTGCTCACCTGGCCAAAAGGCGAGCCCACCCAGACCGCATGGTTCTGGATAAGCGTGCTCGCATTACCTGCTCTTGCATGGAGCCTCGCGTTTGGTCTGCGCCTTCACTACTACGACGAGCAGACCCAGCGTCTCGCGGCCGAGCGTGCAGTCCGCTCCGAAGACCGTCAAGCGGCATTGCTTTTCGCGAGCGAGCCGCTGGCCGTTCTCGGCTACGCCTATCTGACCCAACGAGGCACCGCGTCCATTGCCGGCAAGATGGCCAAAGGCGAATACACGTTGAGTGCGAAGACATCGCACGCCGGCACCGAAGCAATACGCCACACCGCATTGGATCTGAAGGAAGACGATCAAGACCCCGGTCGCCATCGCGCCTGCTTCAAAGCGTTGATCAAGCAGATCGAAGGCGCCGTGTCCGCAATACCAAACCGGATTCCCTTCAGCGTACGCCTTCACCTGCCTGGCGATTCGACTCAACAACAGCTGCTCGACACATGGCAATCCTGCTGGGCTGCACAGAAACTTCGGCCCGTGCAGGCGCAGCTACTGTCCTCGAACAAAGGAATGATGGCGCTGGACGAATGGCTCGATATTCGTGGCGGCCCATCGCTTGAGCGAGCGACGTTGTTTGTTTCGGTACAGCTTCACGACAACCCGCCGCAATCGAGCGCGGAGGCGGCGGTCGCCGTACTGCTTGCGTGGGCGCCGCTTGCCGAACGATATGCGTTGCCCATCTTGGCCTTGTCGCACCGCCCCGTCGAAGTGCAAGAACCTTCCGCCCTTGATGCCGCCGTGTCCAAGGTATTGCAATGGGGCGAATCGACGCCCGCCGATATCAGCGATCTCTGGCAGGCCGGCCTTTCGTCAATGGAAAAAGGCGCACTGGCTCAGGCCGCGTCGAATCTGAAACTACGCGTTTCCGAAACAACCGGGCTCACCGGCGTACACGATGTCGATCATGCGATCGGCAATCCCGGTGTCTGCGCAGGCTGGCTTGCCGTCGCGCTCGCCATCGAACACGCGGTGCAAACCGGCGCTCCTCAACTCATCGCCTCGCACGAAGAACACCTGCGGCTTGCCGTTTGTCGTCCTTCCCGCGCACAAACACAATCGGCATCGCACGCATGAGCATTATCAAGATTTCAGGGTACTGGGTCCTTGTGTCGGCGATAACAGTCGCCGCGGCCGTCTTCGTTTATTTGCACGGCGCGGGTCTTGATCCGTCGCCGATCCGTCGCGTCGGCGCCGTGATCACCATTGGCGTGCTGCTCCTCGCCTTTCATGCGGGGTTGGCCTTCGCCTGGAGCGTCGTCGCGCGGCATGCGCCCGGTGGCCGGGCGAACCCGTACGCTCGCGATCCGGCGGCCCGCATTGGCGCGCCACAAACCGCGAAAAAGGTCGACCTCAATTCGCTGCGCGCGCAGGGTCTTCAAGACTCGCTGCGCGACCGGCACGGCTGGCGCTGGCGTTATCGCGATCGCTGGGTACTCATCGCCGGCGACGAACCGTTTGTCAACCGCTTGGCCCCGGGCCTCGCCGAAGCAGGCTTCGCGATCATCGGCAGCACGGTGCTGCTGTACGCGAAACAATCCGGCACCGCGCTCGACACCGGTTGGCTAGAGCAGATTCGTCGCCTGCGTCGCCGTCGCCCGGTCGACGCGATCATCGCGGTCGAGCGAGACCGCAGCGCGCCGAACGCGAGGTTCGATACCGAAGCACTCGTGCATCGGCTCGCCCGTCACGCGCGCACATTGCGCTGGGCCGCCCCCGCCTATCTGCTCAATGTGACGGAATTCAACGACGAATCGTCGCGTTCCGACGAAGCGATCGGCTTCACCTGGACAACCCCACGCGTGCGGGCCGCTGAAATCGACGAATCGCTGCGGCACCTCGAGTGCAATCTCGCGGAAGCCGGCGTCGTGCGTCTCGGGAACAATCCCCGCGATCGCTACGCCGCGACACTATCGCAGCATATTTCGAATCTGCGCGATGCCTTGTCGGGTCTTGTGATGCAAACCGCGAAGTCCGGCATTGGGCGGAACGCGGTCCACGGTCTGCTGTTCGCGCCGCTATTCAACGTGCGCGAACTCGCACTCGCAATGTCGACCGGTGAGCGTAGCGACGAGCCACAGGATGCACGTCAACACCGTACGATCTGGCAAACGGTCGCCGAGCACAGCCGAGGCACACATGGACGCCGCATCGGCTTCTCATGGTCGACTACTTCCGCATGGGTCACGATCGCGCTAACCGGTTGCTGGGCGGCCGGCACCATGGTGTCCGGGCTGACCAACCGCGCGACGATCGAGATTGCGTCGCAACGGGTCGCGCAACTCTCCATCGTGCAGGACCGCACACAGGCGATGCAGGCACTCGATAGCCTCGACCAGCAAATCGATACGCTGGAAGCCCATCAGCGCACTGGCGCGCCATGGACAACGCGCTTCGGCCTGAATCGCGACAGCGCGCTACTCATTGCGTTGTGGCCCGGCTATGCAAATGCCGCGAGTCGTATTCTCGTCGCACCGATCCGTAACAAGCTCGAAGCCCGCCTGCGGCAGCTCGCATCATTGTCGGACGCTGAAATCGCGAGCGGCGGCGCGACGCAGACACAAGCGGCTTACGACACGCTCAAAACATATCTGATGCTCGCGAAGCCCGAGCATGCGGTGGCAGCATTCCTGACGCCGCAACTCGCCGCCACGGCCGCACCAGCACGCCCGGCCAACTCGCCGCTGTCGGCGGGCACGTGGGAAGACATGCGCGAGCATGCAATCGCATTCTTCGCGAACCACCTCGGCAGCGGCAAGCTGCCGGCCATTACGCCGGACGCCGGCCTCATTGCGTCGACGCGCCAGACGGTCATTGGGGTGCGCGGCATCCAGAATTCGACCGATGCGATTTATCAGCAGATCCTCGACGACGCGGCACCGAAATATCCAGCGGTTTCGCTTGCGACGCTGCTCGGAGACGCCGCACAGCAACGCGCGTCAGGAGGCGCAACGAGCCGTGGCCTGTTCAGCACGGCCGCGACTGTGCCAGGCGTATACACGCGCGCGGCATGGGATGAGCGGATCTCGAAAGCAGTCGACGACGCAAGCGAACAACGCAACATCGCGAACGACTGGGTGTTGTCGGATCTCAAGGCGGCCAGCCATCCATCGTCGACGCTCAAAGCCGAATTGCGTCAACGCTACTTCAACGATTACGCGCGGGCGTGGGCATTGTTTCTGAACAGTCTGCGCTGGCAGCCTGCGCAGACGCTGTCCGCGACCGCCGACCAGTTGTCGCTTCTCGGCGACCCGCAACGTTCGCCGCTCGTCACGCTGATGAACGCGGTGGTCTATCAGGCAGGCGCCGGGGCGAGTGCACATTCGCTGTCCGATACGCTAGTCAGCAAGGCACAGCAATTCGTGACGACCCGCGACAACGATCCGTCGAAACAGGTGCAATCGCCGCCAGCTCCGTTGGCGGTCGCATTCGGGCCCATTCTGCGCGTCGCGGGTAGCGATCTCGTATTAGCCGCACCGGCGAGCGGCAAGGATGCGGCTCAACTCACCACCACCAGCGACCTATCCCTCGCCCGCTACCTCGAGCGCGTCACCGCAATGCGCCTGAAAGTCCAGCAGATGATCGCGAGCCCCGACCCCGACGCGATGTCGCGCCTCGCCGCACAAGCCGTGCTGCAAGGCAAAACCTCCGACATCGCCGACAGCCGCGACTACTCGAGCCGGCTCGCCGCGAGCCTCGGCGAACAATGGGCGGGCTTCGGCAATCTCTTCGCCGCACCGATGGACCAAACGTGGCAGGTCGTCGTGCAACCGGCAGCATCGAGCCTCAACGAAATCTGGCGCAGCGCGATCCTGTCCGACTGGAACCGCACCTTCGGTGGCCGCTACCCATTCGCCGACTCCGACAATGACGCATCCATACCCGAAATGGCCCGCTTCATGCGCGTCGATAACGGCGTGATCGCGCAGTTCGTCATGACGCAGCTAGCCGGCGTCGTCGAACGCCAGGGCGACCGGTGGGTCGCGACGCAAGGCGCAAACCACGGCACGCTGACCCTCGACCCCGACTTCCTCGTGGCGCTGAACAAGCTGACACGCGTGTCAACCGTGCTGTTCCCATCCGGCGACGCACACGTGCGTTACGAACTGCGCGCGGTACCCACGCCCGGTATCACCGATGTGAAATTCGTGTTATCCGGCCGCGAGTTGCACTACTTCAATCAGCAGGAAGAATGGATGCCGTTCGAATGGCCGGGCCAGTCGCTCGAAAACCTGTCGCATATCGAATGGCAGACCGAGCAGGGCGGTTTGCGCTCGGCGCTCGATACGCAAGGCCGGTTCGGACTGGTCCGCCTGCTCGAGCGCGCGAGCGTGTCGCAACAGGACAACGCCCGCTACCTGCTGTCATGGACGCCCGACCAAAGCCAGAGTGTCGCGCTGCGCATCCAGTTGCGCAGTGAGGCAGGCGCAGGTCCGCTCGACGTGCTTGCACTGCGTCACTTCACGCTGCCGGCACGCATCTTCGTGACGAAAGTCGTGACGAAAGCAGCAAGGACCAGCGCCGCGAAACTCACCTCGATCAATCCGCCGCCTTTGCCGCCTGAAGCGATCGTTGCGGCAAAACGGGCCGCGACACCGCTGCCTGGTGGCTTTACGCTGGAGTCTCAATAATGCTCTCCAGTCTGCTGAAAAGCCTGTTCCCCGCGCGCGACGCCGCACAGTTGTCGCGTGATCGTCTCCACGCATGGGACGCATGGCTGCAACCGCTGGCTAGCGATAGCGACACGCCCGTCGGCCGCGACCCCGGCTACGAGGACGCATTCTTCGAACTCAAGGACGAAGCGAACAAGCTGTCCGGCATCGACGACGCGTCGATCATCCGTTCATGTGAGCAGCTGACGAAGGAAACAGGCAAGGACCTGCGCGTCGCAGGCTACTACACGTTCGCGCGGCTGCGCCAGGAGGGTCCTGCCGGGTTCGCGGACGGACTCGAACTGGTCGCCGCACTCGTCGACCGCTTTGGCGAAGCGATCCTGCCGGCGCGCCCGGAAGCGAAGAAGGCCGCGCTCGATATGCTCGCGACGACGCGCATGCTCGACCTGCTCGCGAGCCGCGGCGACTTCGCCCCCGCGGATCTCGAACGCGCGATCGCCGCACTCGATGGTCTCGTCGCATGCACGAATGCATGGACCGACGCTGCCCGCCCGAACTTGCAGCCGCTTATCGTACGCTTCGAGCGTAACGAACAACCCACGCACAGTGCCGCAACGGCGCAAGCGCGCACCACCGCCGCGCAGCGTCACTCAACGGAAACATCATCAGCACCCGCCGCGATCAAGTCGACGCGCGACCTGCTTGACCAGATACGCGTGATGGCCAACTGGCTGCGCGACGAAGAAAATGGCTATTTGCCGTCCGTGCGCCTCGTGCGCAGCGTCCGCTGGGACACACTGCACGAAGTCCCGCCGTCGGATGCAAGCTTGCGTACGCGTCTCGTGCCGCCGCGCGGCGAACAGCGTCAGCAACTCAAACGCCTGGTGCTGCAAAAGCAATGGCATGAGTTGCTCGAGCGTATCGAAGGCGCGTTCATGGAAGGCACGAATCACCTGTGGTTCGACCTGCAGTACTTCCAGCATGTCGCGCTCGACCACGTCGGCGCGCCGTACAGCACATGGCGCGAACTGCTGCGCACGGACTTCGCGCTATTCCTCGAACGTCTGCCTGGTATCGAACGCCTTGCATTCGACGACGGTACGCCGTTCGCGGACGACACCACACTCGAATGGATCGCCCGGCACGCCGTGGTGCGCGATCTCGAAGCCGGCGACAGCGTCGCGCCGTTGCCGGTGTCGGTCGATAGCGATAGCGGTGCGGCCGGCGACTGGCCCGAAATCGAAGCTCAAGCGCGCGATCTGGCCGCACGCGAAGGCATCGAGGCCGCATTCAGCTGGCTCGACGCGCTGCCTGGATTGAAGACCGATCGTCATCGCTATCTGCAACGGCTGGTAATGGCGCGCATCGCCGACTACGCGGGCCGTCCCGATACGGCGTTCGCGTTGCTCGCCGAACTCGACGCATCTTCGCGGTCGCTGCCGCTGACGCGCTGGGAGCCCGCACTGACCTTCGAGGTCAAGCAACAACTGGCTCGAGCGTTGAAGGCAATGAGCAATCGCAAGGACGCTGACAAACCGGCGCTCGTTCGCCGGATCGGCGAACTGCAAGCCGAACTGACCGTGCTCGACCCCGCACGCGCACTGACCTTGTCATAGCGACTCACATCACATGGAAAACGACGATCCGATCCTGCGCTACTACGAAGCGCAAATGCGCTACCTGCGCGAGTCCGGCAAGGAATTCGCGCAGGCGCATCCCGACCGTGCGCGCATGCTGAACCTTGATCGCGTCGGCGAGCGCGACCCGTACGTCGAGCGCCTGCACGAGGGCTTTGCGTTTCTGACCGGTCGCTTGCAGCAAAAGCTCGACGACGAATTGCCGGAGCTTACCGAAGGTCTCGTGAGCCTGCTATGGCCGCATTACTTGCGGATGATCCCATCGCTGTCGGTGGTCGAACTCGCGCCGCCGATCGAAAAGCTGCAAAAGAGCACGGCGGTGCCCGCTGGCGTCCCCGTGCGCTCGGCACCCGTCTCCATTGCGCCGCCTGCCGGCGCGGAAAGCACATCGCCGAAAGCGATCCATTGCCTGTATCGCACCACCCAGCCGGTGATGCTGCAGCCGCTCGTGCTCACGCACGCGCTGCCGGCGGTGCGTCACGATGGACGTTCGGTGATCCGTCTCGGGTTCGCGCTTCATGCTTCGGCGCGCCGCGCCGAGACCGATCTGTCGCGGCTTCGGCTGCATCTGAATGCGGATCTGCCGACCGCGTTTGCCATGCATCTCGCGTTCACGCGCCAGCTCGACACGGTAATGTGGCGCATCCCTGAAGTGCGCGACGGCGAACCGCAGCCGCTCGCCGGTGTGACGTGCGAGCCCGCCGGCTTTTCGACCGAAGAGCGCTTGTGGCCGAAGGCCGAAGCAGCGTTTTCCGGGTATCAGCTGCTGCTCGAATACTTCACGTTCCGCGAGAAGTTTCTGTTTGTCGACCTGCTCGGACTCGATATCGCGAGGCTGCCGGCGAACTCAACCCGTTTCGAGCTGGAGCTCGTTCTCAAGCACGCGTTCCCGTCGGACCAGCGTTTCAGCGCCGAGAACGTGCGGCTTTTCTGCACGCCGGTGATCAACCTGTTCGAGCTCGATGCGAAGCCGATTGAAATCGACCATCACGAAACGGAATACCGCGTCGTGCCGGCGGCCCATCACGGCGAGCATATCGAAACGTACTCAGTGGATGCGATCGAGTCATTCGATCACGATACCGCCGAACGCTACGAATACGTGCCGTTCGCGACCTTCCGTCATCGCGGCGGCATGCTGCGGCACGAGTCACCGGAACGCTATTTCCATACGCGAGTGCGTCCCGGTGTCAGTGGCTTGCACGAGACCTGGGTCATCGTTGGCGGCCATGCATGGGAGACGATCGAATCGTTGCCCGAGGAAAGCCTGTCGCTGCGCGTGACCGGCACGAACGGCCTGTTGCCGCGCAAGGGCTTGCGTGAGGCGAGCATCAGCGAGCTGGCGGCGAGCACACCGAATGTGTCCGGTGTGCGCAATCTGGTCGCACCGACGCTGCCTCTTTATCCGCCGACCGGAGATCGCTTCCAGTGGAGGGTGCTGTCGCATCTGGCGCCGAACTTTCTGTCGATGATGGATGCCGAGGTGCTGCGTGGCGCGCTCGCGCTCTACGACTGGACCGACGATGAACTGAACCGCCGGCGTCTGGCCGGCATTCTGTGGGTGTCGCAAAGCTTGCTCGAAGAAGTGTCGGGCGGTGCGGTCGAGCGCGGCGTGCATATCGAAGTTACGCTCGACTCCCACGCATTCGCGGGCGACGGCGACGTGATGCTGTTCGGCGAACTGTTGCATCGCTTTTTCGCGCTGTACGCGGAAATCAATCTGTTCACGAAACTGTCGATCGTGAGCTTGCCTTCGAAGGTCCGCACTGAGTGGCCACGCAGCAAGACGCAGCGAGGTGCGCTGTGAATCGGGCTATGAATCAGCCTATAAATCGGGCCATGGAGCCGGCCGGCATGCCGATGCTGGAACCGCTTGTCATGTCGCTGCTCGCGCGGGCGCCGCGCATGAGTTTTATGCAGCTGTGCCGGCTGTTCGAAGCATGCGCTCCGTCCCGCCCCGGACTCGGTACACGCGACACACTCGAAGACGAGCCGGTCCGATTCAGGCCGCGACCACGGCTCGGCTTCCCGGCAGGCGAAATCGCCGCGGTCGAGTTCGACGACGAAGACGGACGCGCGCCACCGACTGTTCGCACGACCTTCATGGGCTTGTACGGCGTCGATGCCGCCGTGCCGTCGCATATGGTCGACGAGATCGCGTTGCGCGAGGAGGGGCATGACGCGGTCGAGGCATTTCTTGACCAGTTCAATCACCGGTTCGTGACTTTGCTGTTTCGCGCGTGGAAGAAATATCGCTATCCGGAAAGTTTTCGCGCAGGCGGTGTCGACGCGCATTCGCTGAACCTGTTATGTCTCGCCGGCTTCGGATGGGGCGACAAGCCGTCGCGTGCCGGCTTGCCCGCGTCCCGGATGCTCGCGTTGCTCGGTCTGCTGGTTCAGCGCACGCGGACGCCCGAAGGGCTCGCCGGCGTCATCGCGCTTGCGGCGCCGGGCGCCTCGGTGCGGGTCGACGAGTTCTGGCCGGTCGCCGCGCGAACGGGGACGCCGTGCCCGTTGACGTCAACGGTGATGCAAGACGATGCACCGGTAGCCGGCGCGAGCGCGCAAGCGCGCAGTCGTCGCGGACTCGGCAGCGGTTACGTGCTCGGCAAGCGAATCATTTACCGCAGCCGCGCGGTATGCGCGACGCTCAGTCCCGCCGACGCGCGGCAAGCTCACGAGCTACTGCCCGGCGCGTGGCTTCACCGGGAACTGATCGCGTATGTGCGGCTTTATGCGGGTGTAAAGGCCGATGTGCATTTGCGGATGACGATCCCATCCGGGCTGGCGCCGCCGCCGCTGCTCGGCGCGCCAGCAGTCGCCGCCGGCCCCGCGCCGCGGCTTGGCTGGACAACCGTGCTGCCGTCCGCGGACGAGCATACCCTCAATATCGCGCTCGGCGTTTGCGAAGCGTTGCCGGCGTCGACGCCGAACCCCTATTTGTGAGCACACATCATGCATGATCGACGAAGCACCTGGTCTGGTTGTCTGGCGTGGACGGCCGGTGTCTGCACGTCGTTGCTGCTGTCCGGTTGCGGCGCGTGGCAGGCAGTGTCGGACACGTCGTCTGGCGCATATCGCGCGGTGTTCTTCAAGCAGGTGAAGACCCTCAACGTCGACCTGACCGCGCGGGCTGCGCTGAACCCTGACGACGCGGGCCGGCCGAATTCTGTCGCGGTGCGCATCTATCAACTGAAAGACCGTCAGCAATTCGACGGCGCGTCCTACACCGATCTGCTAAAGACCGACCGTACCGTACTTGCGCAGGACTTGCAGGCGGCGAGCGTGTCGACGGTGCTGAATCCGGGAGCATCCGCGAGTCTTACGCAGCCGCTGCAGTCCGATACAAAATTCATTGCCATCGTCGCGTTTTACCGGGAGCCCGGCAGAGACGGTGCATGGAAGCGTGTGATCGAAAGGAAGCAACTCGATGCCGATAAGCCGTTGAAGCTCGAACTGGTTGATCAAAGCCTGCTTGCCGCAGGCAATGCGTCGCCCGGTAGCGCGAACTGATCGACGGGCGTTGTGGTCGCGTCGCGGGCGGGTAGTGGCGAGCGGTCGGTAGCGACGGCAGCACGGTAGGCGCACGGTAGGCCGGCGGTACCCGACCAATGGACGAGCAATGGACGAGTGATAGGCGGAACATGTGATACATGGACCGCATCACGCGATGTAGCCCGTACCGGCGAGCGCACCGCTGGTTAGCTGCGCGCAACGCATGACCGGCCGTAAAGAGAGGAGCGAAATCGATGCGCGAAATTCTACTTGTCGTCGACGTGCAAGCCTCATTTTCTCCCCCGCACTGGCTCGTTACCGGTATTCGTGCAGTCGCAAACCGGATGCCGTCAGTTGCGACCGTGGAACGGCATGACGAAAGCCGTACGCCATTCGAACGGCAGCTTGGCCGGCATCCGGCGGCCGACGACGCCAGCCTCGTCGATGTCGACCGGGTGTTTATCAAGTACGGCTATTTGCCACCGCGTGAGATGCTCGACCATCTCGTCGCGATGAAACCTGAGCGCGTGCTGGTTTGCGGCATGCAAACGGAAACCTGCGTGCTTGCCGCAGGCTTCATGCTGTTCGATGCGGGGCTCACGCCAACGCTCGTCAAAGACCTGACGGTGGGCTCGTCCATTGACCGCAGCGGCGAACTCGGCACATCGCTGTGGCGCCATCATTTCAGGCAACTGATCACAGTCGCGGAACTGGATGCGCAGGCGTAACGCCAGATACGAACGACGCAGTCCAAAATGAACAGCGAGGTGTGACGGTTGCTCCGTCAACCTCGCTGTCTTTCTATCGTGCGCTTTCGCCACGGCACGCGAGTTCACGCCGAACAAACCAGCCGCACGACTCGCAACGATCAATGATGCGCGAACAGGCCTTGCTGCCATGTCGGCATATGCCGGCCGGCAGACGATTGCGAGTTGCTGTCGTTCATGCCGCCGTACGCCTGCTGTGCGTCGCCGGCGTCATTGGACGCGCTGGTCGCAGCTTGCGGGACAGGACGCGCGTCGCTGACGGATGGCCGGTAAAAGGGCGCCGGCCCGTAGTTGCTCGCGAAAGCGGGAGACGCGAGCGAAGCCAGCGATGCGGTGGCAGCGAATAGAACAGCGAAAAACGTGGTCTTCATGATCAAACTCCAGATATTCGACACAGGCCAAAAGGAATCGGGAACGGGGCAACGCTCAGATGACGTTCAGTGTCACGTCGATGTTGCCGCGGGTCGCTTTCGAGTAAGGGCACAGCTGATGCGCGCCGTCGACGACTGCCTGTGCGACGTCCGACGCGAGGCCCGGCAGGCTCACATTCAGCCGTGCTTGCAGGAAATAGTCGTCGCCGGCCATGCCGAGGTCCACTTCGGCATCCACCGTCACGTCCTGCGGCAGCACCACTTTCCGCGCGGCGGCAGCGCGCCGCATCGCGCCAATGAAGCAGGCGGACCAGCCGGCGGCGAACAGTTGCTCCGGGTTCGTGCCGGCGCCCGTTCCGGGCGGGGAAAGTTGGATGTCGAGGTTGCCATCCGAGCTGCGCGATGAACCGTTGCGGCCACCGGTCGTGTGCGTTTTGCCGGTGTACAGCACTTTCTCGATGCGGGACATGACAAGTTTCCTTATGGAATAAGAGGTTAGCTGCCGATCGTCGCTTTTAAATCGCATGCGATTGAATCGGATGCGTGAATGATTGTCGATGCGCGGAGCAAAGTCAAGCACTTTCGATTAAATCGCATCCGATGTATTATTGGAGCACGACGCGGCGCATCCGATGAATGCCGCAATGGCAACGCAGCAGAGGGACCCGATGAAAACTTCACGTACCAGCGACACCAGCGGCGTGGCGGACAAGCTGCGCCCGGCTGCGTCCGGCAAGCCTGCCCGGCGCACCGCAAACCGCCCGGCCAACAGGAGCGACGACAGGCTGGCTGACCGGCCCACGCAGAAATCGGCGCGGCCATCGGCCGATCCGGCCAGCGTCGCGACCGATTCGTCCGACCCGGCCACGCAGCGGCTCGCGGACTTCCTGTGTTTTGCGGTCTATTCGGCGAATCTCGCGTTCGGCCGCGCATACCGGCCGATCCTCGACGAACTCGGTCTGACGTACACGCAATACATCACGATCATCGTGCTGTGGGAGATGGGCAGCGTGACCGTCAGTGCGCTCGGTGAAAGACTGTTTCTTGAATCGAACACGCTGACCCCGATCCTGAAGAAGCTCGAGGCGATGGGCTATCTGCAACGGCGGCGCGATGCATCGGACGAACGCCAGGTGCTGGTGAGTCTGACCGACGCGGGCCGCGCACTGCGCGAGAATGCGTTCGGGCGGAGTCTGGTCGACGCGACCGGACTGAACGCGGAAGAGTTCGCGAAGCTGCAGAAAGCGGTGATCAAGTTGCGGGACAACCTGATCAAATCCGCGCGCCCGGAGTGACGGGCAACGGCGTGCACTGCTGGGAGTGGGGCGTTGCGGCTTCCATCGCCGCCACCACCGCTCCCAGCGTCGCCGATTAACTTAAAACCCGGCGCTTGCCACACCCGCGAGCACACAGAGTGCGACGATCGCGAGCGGTGGCGTGTTCCACCGTACCAGCAGCACAAAACCGAGCGCGGCGATAGCGAAATCGACTGGCGTGTGAACGGCGCTCGTCCACACCGGCGAGTACAGCGCGGTCGCGAGCAGGCCGACCACCGCCGCATTCACGCCGGCAAGCAACGCGGCGACCGTGGGCCGCGCGCGCAGCGACTGCCACCATGGCAGGGCAGCGATCACCAGCAGCATGCCCGGCAAAAAGATTGCGACGAGAGCGATCAGCGCGCCGGCCCAGTGATTCGGCGGCGACGACATCATCCAGCCGAGATACGCGGCAAATGTGAAGAGCGGACCGGGCACCGCCTGGGCCGCGCCATAGCCCGCAAGAAAATCGTTCGGCGCGATCCAGCCGGTCGCGACAGTTTGCTGTTGCAGCAGCGGCAGCACGACGTGACCCCCGCCGAACACCAGCGCGCCGGATCGATAGAACGCGTCGAATACCTTCAATGCCTGCATGCCATGCGATTGCACAAACACCGGAAGCAGGAGCAGCAGCGCGCCAAAGAGCAATAGCGCGAGCACGCCGCCCGCGCGCGATATGCGCAGTCCCGAGCCGCCCGTCGGGACCACCGCATCCGTCGATGGCGGCGTGCGGCACAGCGCGAGGCCGAGCAGCGCGCCCAACACGATCGCGATCAACTGCGCGTAGACGGTACTCAGCAAGCCGAGCGCGGCGACGGCGCACAACGCGATCGCCGCGCGCTGGCGATCCGGACATAAGCGCCGCGCCATGTCCCATACCGCCTGCGCAACTACTGCAACCGCGACGAGCTTCAGCCCATGCACGAGACCATCACCAAGACGGCCCGCGAGATGCGGTGCAAGCACCGCAAAGGCCAGCAGCAACAACACAGAGGGCAAGGTGAAGCCGCACCACGCCGCGAGCGCGCCAGGCCACCCCGCGCGCAGCAGTCCAATCGAAAAGCCGACCTGACTGCTGGTCGGGCCGGGCAGAAACTGACATACGCCGACGAGGTCCGAATAACGTTGATCGTCGAGCCAGTTCCGCTTCGCGACAAACTCGCGACGAAAGTAGCCCAGATGCGCGATTGGCCCGCCAAAGCTGGTGAGTCCGAGCTTGAGAAAGACCGCAAGCACTTCGAGCGCCGCGTGTAAGGAACCGCGTTGCGCGGGAGAGGGCGGGGAGGCGTTCATACGTCGGTAACGGGGAGCGAGAGTCGTGGTCGATGTCGCGCGGTGAATCGCGCGGCACGCCATGATGCCCGAAAGGCACGCTGCCTGTCAGGTGACCGGCACAGGATATCTCGAGCACGAGCCCACACACGCGGGCGCGCGACCGGCCCATGCGATGGATTCATCATGCGCCCGCGCCGGGTCGGCAAGCACAAGCCGGCACACGTACGATTGGCATGCTTGTCGGCTGTGTCAGGAATCAATGGGAACAGTATCGCTTGCGGTTATGAAAGCCAGATGTCACATGCGCAGCCCGCGGTGTATGCATCACACGTTGCTCGCTTCGCGGTACCTCACAAAAAAACAAACGCGCGCGCGTAACAGCATTCGTCTGGCACGGGCACCAGGGAAAGCACTTCAGACAAATTGTCCCGCGGCCAAGCCGCCGCCTGCTTCCTTCGTCGATGCGATCTGCTTGTTCAACGAACCGATTGTCGGACAGAAAACCGAATCGGCACAAGCACTTGCAATTTGACCGTCGAACCGTGGTTATCCAGCAATGCCAGGCATATGCCGCCAGTACACCTATCTCTCGCGCAAACGTTTGCCATCAGCGAGTCATTTTTCTCGACCAAGCTTGCGGGCGGCTTTCGCTGCATTACGTTCGCAGTCCGTCCTGGCATGTGCGAGCGCCGATACATAGGCGTCCGGTCTAGCGCAAGTGGATCGCGCTCGCGGCCATCCCTACCTCTCGAGATGAGTGACAAACGAATATGACTTCAAATAGCCGTCGCGATTTTCTGCGCGCGGCTGCGCAAGCCGCCGGCGCAGCCACCGCACTCGGAGCCTTTCCTGCTGGTATTCGCAACGCATTGGCCATCCCCGCGCACAACGCAACGGGCACGATCGAGGACGTTGAGCACATCGTCGTGCTGATGCAGGAGAACCGTTCATTCGACCACTACTTCGGCACGTTGCGCGGTGTGCGCGGCTTCGGCGACACACGGGCCATTCCGCTCACCACCGGCAAGTCGGTGTTCTACCAGCCGGCCCCGAACGCGGACGGTTACGTGTTGCCGTTCCGTCCGGATCTGCCGAATCTTGGCCAGCAGTTCGTCGAGGACCTCGATCACAGCTGGATCGGCACGCACGCGGCCTGGAACAACGGCCGCTACGATCAATGGGTGCCCGCGAAGAGCGCGACGACGATGTTCTACATGACACGCGAGGATATGCCGTTCCACTACAACCTCGCGGACGCGTTCACGATTTGCGACGGGTACTACTGCTCGTCGATGACGCCGACCGATCCGAACCGCTACTACATGTGGACCGGCTGGGTCGGCAACGACGGCACCGGCGGCGGTCCGGTGATCGATAACGCGGAAGCCGGCTATTCGTGGAGTACGTTCCCGGAGAAGCTGCAGGCAGCCGGCATTTCGTGGAAGGTCTATCAGGACGTCGGCACCGGCCTCGACGCCGCGGGCTCCTGGGGCTGGACCGACAATCCGTTTATCGGCAACTACGGCGACACGTCGCTGCTGTATTTCAACCAGTATCGGAATGCGCAGCCGGGCAGTCCGCTTTACGAAGCGACACGCACCGGCACCAATGTTCTGAAAAGCGGCAATTACTTCGACATCCTGCGGGATGATGTGAAGAACAACCGGCTGCCGCAAGTGTCGTATATCTCCGCGCCCGAAGCATTTTCCGAGCACGGCAACTGGCCGCCGAGCTACGGCGCGTGGTACGTCGACCAGGTACTCGAGGCGCTGACGTCGAATCCGGAAGTCTGGAGCAAGACGGTGCTGCTGATTACCTACGACGAAAACGATGGTCTGTTCGATCACGTGCCGCCGCCATTTGCATCGTCGACGCCGGACACCGGCCGCTCGACGGTATCGACTGCCAACGAGTTCTATCCGGGTTCCGGCCGCAATCAGGCGGCTCCGTACGGTCTCGGGCCGCGCGTGCCGATGCTGGTGGTGTCGCCGTGGTCGAAGGGCGGCTATGTGTGCTCGGAGGTGTTCGACCATACGTCGATCATCCGCTTTATCCAGAAGCGCTTCGACCGCGGCCATCGTCACAGCCTCGACGAGCCGAACATCACGCCGTGGCGCCGCACGGTGTGCGGCGATCTGACGTCCGCGTTCGACTTCCGCAACCCGAACCGCCACGTGCCGTCGATGCCCGCCACGTCGTTCCCGGCGGACAAGAACCGCCATCCGGATGTGGTGCCCGCGGTGCCCGGCACGCAGTCGCTGCCGAAACAGGAAGCGGGGGTACGGCCCGCACGCGCGCTGGGCTACGAGTTCTTCGTGCGCGGAGAGGTGAACGGCCAGGGCAATGCATTCCGTTTGCACATCACGAATACCGGCCGACTGGGCGCGAACTTCCTCGTCTACTCGGGCAATGCGCAAGATCTGCCGCGCAGCTATACCGTCGAAGCGGGCAAAGACCTCGCCGATCAACTGATGCTGGCTCCCGGCGGCCGCTACGACTTCTCGGTGTTCGGTCCGAATGGCTTTCTGCGCCACTTCGTCGGCAAGGCGGACACGCTCGAGCGGCATGAGCGCGGCAGCGTGCAGATCGCGGACGGCTACGACGTCGCTAACGGCAATTTGCAGCTGCGTCTGAAGAACGAAGGGCGCAAGCCGTGCACGTTCAGGATCTTGAGCGCCTATGCGTCGTCGCACGTCGAAGGGTCGCTGCGTGTGCACGGCAACGACGTGAACACGGTGACGGTCGATCTGCACAAGTCGCACGGCTGGTATGACCTGACAATCACCGTTGACGCCGATAGCGACACGCAGTGGCGGATTGCCGGGCACGTCGAGACCGGGCGCGACAGTACGTCCGACCCGGCTCTGGGCAGTTGAGCGCGGGTAAAGCCGCGGTAACCGCGGCAGGCCGACCGGTATGCGTCGTAACGACGCATACCGGCTATTGCGCCCGTGAGTAGCAAAAGCGTCGGCCGGTCGCGCGCCAGATGCAACGCGCGTCGCCGGCCGACCGCGACAACTTCGAGGAGATGCCGATGCCGCGCTCATTCACGAACGCGTACCCGCTTGCCGTATTAGCCACATGCGTGCTGCTGGCCGCATGCGGCGAAAGTCGCGACACGGTGGCGGGCAGGGCCACCGCATCCGGCGTGTTTGACGCCGCGTCCAAAGATAACGCACCGGCCAGCGACAACGGCACGCTGACCGGTTTGCCGCCGCCGCCGTGGGCGATGTCCGCGCCGCAAACGGCATCGGACGGGCTGCGTCCGCCCGTGATCCACACGGTCGATTAGCCGCATCCGCAAAACGATTCGATACTTCGCCCGGCACGTTCGCTGCCGCGCACATCTGTCTACCAGTCAGCACGCATCGCTGTCCGCGTTTGCACCACTGCGGCTTCCTTGACCTCCGAACAGCAGGGTCCGGCGCGATTTCACACATAAGCGATAACAGGACAGACACTCCACGATCCGTGGAATATACCTGCTGCATAGAATGTTATGGAAATGACGACTCCTTTTTTTCCGCCGGCACATTTGCACGGAAAAGGGGCGAGCCGGTGCAGTGGGTCGTTTCCGAGCGCGACCGACGAGCTTGAAGAAATGGTGTTTCGGATGTGAAACCGCAGTTCTGGTTTCCGTTTATTTTGGAAGTTTATGTTTCCTTTATGTAGTTGGTGCGACAGTTGCGCGCTCAACCGTCGCGCAGGGTAAGGACAAGAACCGCACTGGTGCCCGGAAATGCACCGTTACGGCGCATTCTGGACGTGCTACGCGATGCCGATTTGCGGCATGCAGTGGACGGCGTCGCGCACATCGGGTAAGTGCACCGAATTATCCGGATGACCGGATGTTTATAGGAACGAGCCCGACGTTTACGATCGGAGGCATGCTGCTTGAGAGGCGCCTTCGACTGGGCCATCGCGCATATGGGAACTATTGCAAAGATATTGATCGTCGAATGGGATACGTCGAGCGCGGAACTTCTGTGGAACGAGGTTCGGCAGGCGGGGCATGAACCGTTGGCGGCATTTTCGGTCGAGCGCGCGATGACGTTAATCGAACAGCAGCAGCCTCAGGCTGTTCTGTTGCGCTGGAAATTGCCGGACGCGTCCGGCTTGTCGCTGATCAACGATTTGCGCACGCGCGCGGCGACCAGCCGCATGCCGATTATCGTGCTAGGCGAAGAAGGCGCCGACGAGGACGAATGCATCCGTGCACTCGAGTCGGGCGCGGACGATTACGTCCGAAGACCGTTCGGCATGCGCGAGTTGATTGCGCGTATCCAGGTCGTGCTGCGGCCGATTGCCTATCCTGATGTGCGGCATCGCGTATCGGTGGAAACGCTGACGATGGACTTCGATGCGCGTCGCGCGTTCGCGCGGACCGGGCTGGACCAGGACGAACCTGAATCCGAAGTCGAGCTTCAACTTGGGCCGACCTGCTACAGGCTGCTGCGCTTTTTCGTCGAGAACCCGTACCAGGTTCTTTCGCGCAAGGACATTATCAGCAATGTCTGGTTTGGCTCGCCGGTCAAGGAAGGCATTGTCGACGTCTATGTCAAGTCACTGAGGGAAACGCTCGAACCGCTGCAAAACAGCCTCGCGATCGAGACGGTGCGCGGCGTCGGGTTTCGCCTGTCGTCGGTGCTTGACGTGCCGCGCGTGCCGACGGGGGAAGCGGAGCAGCGAGCGCGACCCGCTCCATTGCAACAGCCGGCGCCACCGGCTGCGCCTGCGTCGCGGGCGCGCAAACTTCCGTTGGTCGAAGAACGGCCGCGAGCCGGCGCACTGCGTAACCCGCCGGCGCTCGTGTCCGATCTGAGCGCCGCGGTCGAGAAGATCCAGCATCTGCAATCGCTGCTGCAACGGAAGACCGAGGAAAACCGGCTACTGCGCGATGCGGTCGATGCGGCCAAGCCGATGGCAGCCGGCGGCGCGCGTGCTTCGGCGCAGCGTAAGAACAAGAGGTAATCAACGATCAAGAAAGTCTGACAAACCCTATACAAAGGTTTGACGGCTTATTGAATAGGGGCGGCGTAACAGACACGCATTTGTCATTTGGCTAACAACCGGCTGAATTACAATTAACCGGCTTGATTAAGAATTTAGCCCTTCCCTATAATGCGTGCATGACTGATACGACCGCCGCAGCGCCAGCCAGAGGCCGGGGCCGCCCTCGCGAATTCGATATCGACGCGGCGCTCGACAAAGCCGCGGCGGTGTTCTGCGAGCGCGGCTTCCACGCCACCTCGATCGTCGATCTGACCGATGCGATGGAACTCGCATCCGGCAGTGTCTATAAAGCGTTTAAAGACAAGCAGTCGGTGTTCGTCGCCGCGCTTGAGCGCGCGATGACCACGCGCGACGGATCGCTGCGGCAAGTCATCGCCACGGACGCCCCGGCGCGCGATCTGATTCATCAGGTCCTGACGTTTTATGCGGATGCGTCATCAGGCGTGATGGGCAAGCGGGGCTGCATGCTGGCCGGCAGCGCGATGGTGCTTGGCACGTTCGATGCCGAGGTCGCGCAACGCGTGACCGCCAGCTTCCGCAAGACTGAAACCCTGCTGGCCACGTTGATCCGCTCAGGGCAGAAAGACGGTTCGATTCCAAAGCGCATCGACGGCGAAGCGACCGCGCGCCTGATGCTATGCATGCTGCAAGGGATGCGCGTGATCGGCAAGACCGGCCGGGCGCGCGCACAGATGCGGCAGGCAGCCGATCTCGCGTTGAAACTGCTCGATTGATCGCAGCGCGATCGGCGCACAAGCGGTGCATAAGCGCTGCTGGCGAATCGCGCGCCGGCCCGGGCCGCGTCCAGCGGACTCGTTATTGCGGTTCGCCGCCGTGCGCGCGCCGTTTCCCGCCTCTATTCCTTTCTATCCATGCGAGTCTGAACGGCCGCGCGATGTCGTTTCACTTCAGCCATTTGCGCACGTCCTGTTCCCATTCCGGGTCGCCACAGCCTGACGGGTTCTCCGGTCCGAGCACGGTGATGTAGCCGCGCGTCTTCATGCACGACTCATACGCGCGCACTTGCGTGCAGCGTCCGGCACCCGCGTTGTGCGACACGGTCTTGCATTCGGCGATCGAGTGGTCCATCGGACCGAAGTCGAGATCGTCGGCGCGCGTCAGCGATGGGGCATCGGCGCCCTTTAGCGAAAATTCGACAGGCGTGCTGCTCGAGCAGCCGGCGAGCGATAAAGCTGCCGCGATGGCAGCGGTCAGCGCGCTTCGTACAAAAAACGGACTGTGTGATCGGATCATTATGTGCGTTCTCCCGATGCTGGTGGGTGAGGATGTTGCGGCGAACACGGATGCTGGTCAGGGCGGCGCCGTGCACCGACGCGCCACTGTACCAGCAGTCGGGCGCGCGCCTTATGTGTGGCAATGTGGGCCGCGCCGGCTGGTGTTCATAGGCGCATGCGGCCGCCGCCGTGATCCGGCAACTGTCGTCCGCTAAACGCCTGTATTCACGCGACGAAAGCGCTACGTTCTGTGCGGATACCGCCCGCTGGCCACACGGCACGGGCGGTTGGGCGCAAGATCGATATACGCAACCGTGACGAAACAGCACAGGAGGGGACGCTATGAATGGCAAGACGGTCGCGGCATGCATACCGGCGCAGGCGTGCTTTTTATCGTGAAGAATTATTCCGGCGACCTGATGAACTTCGAAATGGCTGCCGAGATGTGTGAAGTGCCGAATGCAACGGTGCGGGTCAATGACGACGTCGCCGTCGAAAACTCCAGCTATACGACCGGGCGAAGGGGTGTCGCGGGCACGGTGATCGTCGAGAAACTGGTGGGCAGCCTCGCCGAAAGCAGCGCGGACCTCGAGCGATGCAGGGCATTCGGCGAGCGGGTGGTGACGAACATCGCGTCGATGGGCGTCGCGTTCTCGAGTTGCACGGTGCCGGCCGCCGGCAAGCCGACCTTTGCGATTGGCGATGACGAGATCGAGATCGGCGTCGGCATTCACGGCGAGCCCGGACGCCGTCGGGCGCGCATCGAGCCCGCGGATGCGATCGTCGACGAACTGCTGACGGCCATCGTCGGTGAGCTGGAGCCGGCGGCCGACGCGCAACTGCTCGTGCTGGTCAACGGACTGGGCGGCACGCCGTTGAGCGAGCTGTATCTGCTATTCAACTCGGCAAGCGCGTGGTTGGCGCAACGTGGTCTGAAGATCGCGCGTGCGCAGGTCGGCTCGCCGACGACGTCGCTCGACATGGCCGGTGCGTCGCTCACGGTGTGCTCATTCGACGCGGAGATGATTCGGCACTGGGACAGTCCGGTGCATACGCCGGCACTGCGTTGGGGCAGATGAAGGGAGGGTTGGGGCGCCGCTGCATAGCGCGAAAAGTAGCAAAAACGTGCCAAAAACGCGGCCAAAGCGCGGCGCCGTCGCAACGGGCGCGTTACATTGGTAAGCATTTCTTACCGGCATCCGCGATATAGCGTACGACGCCGATGGCGCACAGCTTTTGCACGGTACTCGCTGCGTCGACGCCCCACATCGGCGAAAATATCCAGTAACGATCCGGTAACTCATGCCGGGTCGGATTTCGTCTAACGTTCCACTATCGAAACTCTCATTGAAGACCGAACCGGTATGAGTACCAGAACCCGAACTATCCTCGTCGTGCTGCCGGTTGCCGCGATCGCGCTCGCGCTGGGCGGCTGTGCAGTCGCACCGCCGACGGGCCCGAGCATCGTCGCGCTGCCGCGCCAGGGCGAACCGCTCAACCAGTTCCAGCAGGACGATTACGCGTGTCGCGACTACGCGTACCGTTCAAGCAACGCGCAGGGCGCGGCACAAGGCGCAACGCAGAACAGCGTAAACAGCACCGCGCTCGGCACGCTCGGCGGCGCGGCGGCCGGCGCGCTGCTCGGTGCGGCAGCGGGTAATGCCGGCGTCGGCGCGGCAATCGGTGCGGGCAGCGGGCTGCTGCTGGGCAGCGCGGTCGGCGCGAACGGCGCGACGTACGCGGCTGGCGGACTGCAGGCGCAGTATGACGCGGCATACGCGCAATGTATGACGTCCAAGGGCAATTCAATCGCGCAACCGCAGGCGCCGGTCTATGCGCCGCAACCGTACTACTACCAGCCGGCGCCCCGCGGGTACTACGCACCTGCGCCGCCGATGTACGCGCCTTATCCGTACTATTGATTGCCTGAAGCCGGCGGCGGTCAAGGCCCCAGGCACCATCAGGCACCGCCGGCTAACAGTAATCGCTCAATAATTCATTGCTGCTCATTGCGTTCGGATTCGCGCAATTGCCAAATCAACCGGCAAAGCCGCCTTGCCTGTTTAACTCAAGTAGTCAAAATTCCGCTCAAAAAAACCATAAGCCGACCGCATGCGCCGCATGAAGAATGTGGAGATGCGACAGCGGGTTTTCGCCTTAAATCGAGCGCCGGCATTCTCCGGCATTCCATCCTGCGCCGCATGCATGGCCGCAATGCCACGCCAGGTCGCGCATTGTCATCGTAAAAATGCTGTAATTATCACTAAACAGAAAAGAAAGATTCTCTTAATGGAAAATTGCAACATTCGCGTTGTATTGTTCCAGATATCTTGCATGATGCTGATGCCAACAGCGAAAGCCCCTAATGAGCAAGAAAATTGACGTAATTGGCATAGCGTGACTGTCGCCGTCTGTGTAAGCTCTTGCTGCGTCGTTCGATTAAACAATCACGGCGTTTGTCCAAGCGGAGCACTACGCATGAATGCAGTCTCGAATCCAGCAGTTTTACGCGCGCTCGTTTCGCGGGTATGGTCGTTTGCCTATCGGGTCACCGAGGACGTGCCGCTTGCTGAGGCGATGGTCGCCAATGCGTGCAATGCGAGTGCCGACGCGGGACACCCGGTGAGCGAACGCGAGACGTTGGTGCGCATGCTGGCTGCCGCGCATAGCGTGCTGAGAAGCGGCTCCGCGTACGAGCGATATGAGCGTTCGCGCCGCGCCGGGCGTGACACGTCCGGTGGCGCGGCGCGCCGGCGTGCGCGAAATGCGGACGTTCATTCCCGAATTCTGTCCGAGTTCCGTTCGCTCGCGCCGCCCGAGCGTGCCGCGTTGCTGCTTGCCGAGGTCGAAGGCTTGACCTACGAGGAAACCGCGGAAGTGCTCGGTGTGTCGGTCGATCGCGCAAGGCTCGCGCATGTCGCGGTGCGTCTGAAACTTGGGCGTGCGTTCAATGATCACGGCTCGAAGCCGCCGATGTCCGCGTCGCGCTAACGTTTGCGTCTGTCATTGTTCGGCCGATGATGCGGTTCACAAAATGTCATTCCGCGCCGAACATCCGTGTCCGCTAACCCTGCAGCAACGCCGACGCCGTTGCTTCGTCGGTGATCAGCCCATGCGCGAGACCCGTGCGGATCGCGCCCCGGATGATGCCCAACCTTTCTGCGGCCCGCCCGCATGCGGATCGCTGCGTGGCTGAAGTGTGGCGCACGGTGCGGCAGCTGCGGATGCAAGGAGACGACATCCTGTTGCTGGCCGGTTCGGCTCACGGATAGGTGACGATCGCGGATAGCGTCGATATCGACGCGTGGTCGTGTGCGATGCTCGATTTTCTCGGCTTGCCGCGCGGCGGGACGGACGGTCGCTCGCTGTTCATGGGGGACGGCGTGTAATCCAACCGACCGCGCGAACCGACCGCGCGAACCGACCGCGCGAACCGACCGCGCGAACCGGTCGCACAGCCCAGCTACGCGGATGAACCGGCCACATGCCCCCGCACCGATTCAAGCGCCCGGCGAGCCCCGCTCACTCCGCAAGCAGCCGTCCAATTGCATCGCTGATAAATGCCGCGTCTTCGACATTCGCGGTCGGCAGCCCGGCGCGATGTCCCCACACCGACGGAATCGGCAGCAGCTTCGCGCGTCGCATCTGTTCGACTTCGAGCCGGTTGTCCTCGACCTGAAAATACAGGTCGGTCTCGCTCGGCATGATCAGCGCATTCGCGGTGATCGCTTGCAGCGCCGCGCGAAAATCGCCGTGATAGATCGGATTCGCGGAGATGTCCGCGTGTTCCCACGTCCACAAATGCGCGAGCAGATTATTCGCGTCGCGCCGCAGGAAGTTCATTTCCCAGCCCATCACCAGATAATCTTCGAGCGAAGAAAAGCCCGCGTGGCGCCAGAGTTCGTCGCGATAGAAAGTCTGCGACATCGCCATTGCCGCGTAACTGCGGCCCATCGCCCGCAATCCGCGTTCGGGGCGCGAGACAAACGTGCCATTCTGAAACGCGGGGTCGGTCGTCAACGTCGCGCGAATGCCTTCGAGAAACACCTTGTTGTGCGCGGACGTCTTCGCGGCGCCGCAAATCACCGCGAGACGCTTGACCATTTGCGGGTACAGCGCGGCCCAATGGTAGGCCTGAATGCCGCCCATCGACCAGCCGCAGGCGAGCTGCAATTCGTCGATGCCCAGATGCTGCGTGATCAGACGATGCTGGATCGCGACGTTATCGGCGATCGTGAAGTTCGGCCAGCGCACGCCGTTAAACGGCTCGACCGCATTGCTCGGCGACGACGACAGGCCGTTGCCGAACAGATTGGTCGCCACGACGAAGTAACGGTCGGTATCGAGTGCCTTGCCGGGACCGATGATCCAGTCGACGTCGTAGTGATGCGCCGAAAACGACGTCATATAAAGAATCACGTTGGACTTGTCGGCGGCGAGCTGGCCATGCGTTTTGTAAGCGAGCTTCGCGTCCCGAAAGGTGATGCCGGATTGCAGGACCACGTTGCCGGCGTGGAATATCGAATAGTCTTCCATGTGCATTCTGGGTGAAGGGTGAACGAAACGAGTAAGCGAAACGAAGGTAAGTCGAAGGCGAGTGTGGCGCGTCGTGAGCGACATCATGGCATAGACATAATGCACGAGTGGGCCGTTCAGTCATAAGCGGTTTGCGGGGCGCGTTGCATTTTCCTTTCACGTTGGGGCGTCATGTCGTTCTAGCAGGCGACGGCAGGTTATTACACGCAGCATCGAATCATTTGACGTGGCAAACTAATGGGATCGCGTCACGCGCAACGGCAGACACAGCGGCGTGCGCATCGCCCAGTTATCGAATCATAAGGATTGCCTCGGAAATGGATGAATCAGTTGTTGCTCTCTCGGCAGTCGACGCACGGCGGATGATCGGCAGCCGCGAACTGTCACCGGTCGAACTGCTGGACGCGTGCATCGCGCGCATCGAAGCGCTGAACCCGGCGGTCAACGCGATTGCGGCGACCGACTTCGAGCGCGCGCGCGACGCCGCGCGCCGTGCCGAGCAGGCGGTGCTGCGCGGCGAGCCGCTGGGTCCGCTGCACGGCTTGCCGGTCGGCATCAAGGACCTCGAGGAAACCGCGGGCCTGTTGACCACCTACGGCTCGCCGATCTACCGCGCGCATGTGCCGCAGCACGATCATGTGCTAGTTGCGCGTTTGCGGGCGGCCGGCGCGATCGTCGCGGCAAAGACCAACGTGCCCGAGTTCGGCGCGGGCGCGAACACGCGCAATGCAGTGTGGGGCGCAACCGGGAATCCGTTTAACCCGCTGCTGAATGCGGGCGGTTCGTCCGGCGGTTCGGCCACGGCGCTGGCCACCGACATGCTGCCGATATGCACCGGCTCCGATACCGGCGGTTCCCTGCGCATTCCGGCTGCGCTATGCGGTGTGGTCGGCTTGCGTCCGTCGCCGGGGCTCGTGCCGAACGATCAACGCACGCTCGGCTGGACGCCGATTAGCGTGGTCGGTCCAATGGGCCGCGACGTCGCGGACACGCGGCTGCAACTGGCGGCCACCGTCGGCCTCGAAGCGAGCGACCCGATCAGCATCGCAGGCGACGCCGCCGCATTCGCGCATTTCAAACCGGTCGATCTCGCCACGCTGCGCGTCGCGTATACGGAAGACTTCGGCGTGAGCGCCGTGGACGACAACCTGCGCAAAACGTTCCGCGCGAAGATCGACGCGCTCGCGCGCGATGTGAAAGTGTGCGAGCCGCTCGATCTCGACATGGGTGAAGCAGACCGTTGCTTCGATATCATCCGTGCGCAGAACTTCGTCGCGAGTTTCAAGGAGATCTACGAACGCGACCCGGCGTTGCTCGGCGCGAATACGCGAACCAACTACGAAATGGGCAGTGCGATGTCGCTCGCCGATGTCGTATGGGCGCATACCGAGCAAACGAATCTGTTCCGGCGTTTCCAGAAGGTATTCGAGCGTTACGACGTGATCGTGTCGCCGACCACGCCGATCACGCCATTTCCATGGTCGCAACCGTATCTCGCCGAGATCAACGGGAAGCCGCTGGCGAACTACTACCGCTGGCTCGCGCTGACTTACCTGGTGACGCTTGCGACCAACCCGGCGATTTCGCTGCCATGCGGCGTCGATCATGCGGGCATGCCGTTCGGCATGCAGGTGGTCGGCGCGCACCGCGCGGACGCGCGGCTGCTCGATATCTCGCAGTCGCTCGAGGCACACTGGCAGCGCGACGCGGCGCTGCGGCGTCCGCGTCCCGATCTTGCGAAGCTCGCGCATCCGGTGCCGGAATTGAAGTCGATCGTCACCGCGCCCGCGGTTATTTGAGGCCTCGGTTTCTGCAGGCATGCAATGTCAAGCCGGCGAGCCTGCGCGTGAGAACTCGTCGACGCTGTCCGCGGAAGCCCGCGGCAGCGCGCATTCGAAGGTCGCACCGTAACCATCGTTGTTCGATGCGCGGATCGTCCCGTGATGCGCTTCGATGATCGAGCGGCAGATCGATAGCCCGATTCCGGTGCCTTGCGGCTTTGTCGTAAAGAATGCTTCGAATAGCCGTGCTTCATTCTCGCGCGAAATGCCGGCGCCGTTATCCTTCACGGCGATCACGACTGGATCGTCGCGCGCAGGCCCAGTGCGCGTTTCGATCGACAGTTCGCGAGGCCGGTCGATCATGCCGTCGAGCGCCTGAATACCGTTCATCGCGAGGTTGATCACGACCTGCTGCAACTGTATCCGGTCTGCGAACACGAGCGGCAAGTCGTGCGCGAGCTTCAATTGCAGCGGCACGCGGTGACGAAAAATTTCACGCTGAATCAGCGCGACCGATTCGTTGACGATCTCGTTGACGTCGATCGCGGCCTTCTGCACCGGGTTTTTCTGTGCGAGCGTGCGTACACGGCGGACAATCTGGAACGAGCGTTGTGCTTCGCTGATGATGCGTGTGAGGCCGCTCTTTACTTCATCGAGGCGCGGCGGATCGCGGTCGAGCCAGCGCAGTGACGCTTCCGCGCTGGTTACCGTGGCTGAGAGCGGCTGTCCCACTTCATGCGCGATCGATGCGCTCAGTTCGCCGAGCATCGTCAGACGCGTGATCCGTGCGAGTTCGGCCTGCGCATCCTGCAAGCGCAACTCGGTTTGCCGTGCGGCGGTAATGTCCATGATCGCGCCCGCGTACCGCAGCCGATCGGCCTCGATCGCATGCGCGACAACGTGCAGATATTTCGTCGTGCCATCCGGCATCAATAGACGGTGCTCGAAATCGAGCGAATGCCGACCCGACGATGCGTGCTCGACCAGGTCATGCACGAAGTTGATATCGTCAGGGTGAATACGCTGGATGACCCGGTCGAGCGTCGGCTCGATATCGGTCTCGTAGCCGAAAATGCGAAAGCTCTGCTCGGACCAGAACACACGGCCGCTTTCGATGTCCCAGCCGAAGCTTCCTGTCGCGCTGAGCTTCTGCGCTTCGGCAAGATAAGTCGCTTCGCTCCGCCGCAACGCGTCTTCCGCGCGTTTGCGGTCGGTGATGTCGGTGCCGCTTTCGAGTGTCGCGACCGGCTCGCCGTCAGCGCCGCGTTGCAGCGACCAGCGGCTCGCAATAACCCGCTCCGCGCCGTCCCGTGTGGTGCAGACCAGTTCGCCTTCCCAGTGGCCGGTCGCGCCTAACGTGTCGACAATCTGCTGCAGCTGGACCGGAAAGTGCGTCTTCAGCAATTCGTGCAGCGGCTTGCCGAGCACTTCGTCTTTCTCCCAACCATACAGCCGCTGCGCGCCGCGATTCCAATAAGTAATCGCGCCGCCGGTGTCGCGCACGACGATTGTGTCGTGCGTGAGATCCAGCAGGCTCGCCTGCTCGCGTTGCGCGCGTCCGAGCTTGTGCGTGTGCCGCACGAGCGCGGTAATCACGAGCGATGCGGCGAGGAAGGTGAGCAGATCGGGCAGATGTCCCGCGGATGGAACGCGCAACGTGAACGGCGGTTGTCCGAAAAAGTAGTCGAGACAAAAAACCGCGATTACACAGAAGACGACCGACGATACGAAGCTATCGATCAGCGACAGAAACACAATCGCCGTCAGATAAATGCATTTTGCGGCGGATTCGTCGATCCCCAGCGCGATGCATGCCCATGTAATTAGCGCGAACGCGACGATGCCGGCTGACCAGACGAACCCGAAATGGCGCAGTTGCGCGTAATGGTTGGCCTCTTCAGGCAGCGCACCGAACGCGGCAGACTGTGCATCTTTCCGTCGGCGGCTATCCGGCGAAGGCGAAGGCGAAGGAGAAGGAGAGGCCATGACAAGGCGGGCAGTCGGACCGGGGTACCGCGAGCGTCAAATGGCGTTAATCCGCCGATGAATTCCGTTGCGCCGCATCACGACTGGAACGGCGCCAGCACCGATTATTGCAGCGTATCGCGCTACCGGACAACTATCGCGCACGCACTCCTGCAGCCGCACGCTATGCAAACCAGGTCGCCGCATACGCATGACGATCACCTACACTCGATGACGAGCGATATCGCGTTCAAACGCGCGTGTTCCAACGGAAGCGGTAATCTGATCGAGGAGACCATCTTGGCTCAATCCGCCCTTTTCAGACCGATACAGGTTCGCGGCCTGAACCTGCCGAACCGGATCGTGGTTGCGCCGATGTGCCAATACTCGGCGAAACACGGCTGCATGAACGACTGGCATCTGATTCACCTCGGTCAGCTGTCGCTATCGGGCGCCGCGCTGCTGACCATCGAAGCGACCGCGGTCGTGCCGGAGGGCCGCATCACATACGGCGATGTCGGGCTTTACGACGACGCGACCGAGGCCGCGATGCGCAACATCCTGGAAAGCGTGCGGCGCTGGTCGACCATCCCGATCGGATTGCAACTGGACCATGCGGGCCGCAAGGCGTCGACCGAAGTGCCATGGGCGGGCAGGATGCAGTTTGCGCCGGGCCACCCGAACGGCTGGCAGACAGAAGCGCCGTCCGCGATTGGCTTCGATCCGCATGATCACCCGCCGGCCGCGCTCGACCGGGACGGACTCAGACGCGTGCGCGAAGCGTTCGCTGCTTCCGCGCGGCGTGCTGCCGCGCTCGATATCGATCTGATTCAGCTGCATTGCGCGCACGGCTATCTGTTGCATCAATTCCTGTCGCCGCTGTCGAATCAGCGCAGCGACGAATATGGCGGCTCGCTCGAGAACCGTATGCGTTTTCCACTCGAAGTGTTCGACGCGGTGCGCGCGGCATTCCCGGATGATCGGCCAGTCAGCGTGCGGGTGTCCGGCACCGACTGGGTCGATGGCGGCTGGGACATCGAGCAGACCGTTGCATTCGCACAGGCGCTCGAAGCGCGCGGCTGCGACGCGATCCACGTGTCGAGCGGCGGCTTGCATCCCGCGCAGGAGATACCGGTGGGTCCCGGTTATCAGGTGCCGCTTGCGCGCGTGGTGAAAGCGGCGGTGCGTATGCCGGTGATCGCGGTCGGGATGATCAGCAGCTTCGAGCATGCGGAAAGCATCATTGCGACCGGCGATGCGGACTTTATCGCGCTCGCGCGTACGGTGCTTTACGATCCGCGCTGGCCGTGGCACGCGGCCGCGGAACTGGGGGCGCGGGTGCGTGCGCCGAAGCAGTATCTGCGTGCGCAGCCGAATCGCTACAAGTCGCTATTCGGCGATGCGCGCTTTGTCAGCCCGGAACCGAGATGGACCGATGGCGACGATAACCTGCTGAGTATCGAAGAGGAATAGTCGGAAGAGGGAATACGCCGAAGAGGAATAAGCGCCGGAATCGACGTTTCGCGAACGCTGCAGGCGCGCCGATGTTCGGTCGAAGTTTTTTCCGCACACGAAGGAATCATGCGCGCGGTAAGCAGTCGAATCGACGGCATGCGGCCGGGCCTGCCTGCCGCATGCACGACGATTTGACGAAGAAATATGGAACGCCTGTTTTTGACGCGCTCGCGCGCGATAGAAAAAATCATGGTGCGGCGGCGCGTCGTTAGCGATGCGCTGGACGACCGTCATGCCACTGACACCGACGCGCTACGCGCCGAGTTGGCCGAACTCGAACGCATGCTGCTCGACGTGCGCGCAGGACGCGCGAACGAGTTTGTGATTCACGAGAGCGTCGCGCAGCATTGCTTCGTGATGCCGGACTGAACGCTCGACGCACACGCATGCGAACCTGCAAGCGTGCAAACCGCCCGGCATGCGCACCCAGCCGTTAGCTGTGCGCGCAACGATCGGTCGCAAGTCAGCTTCCAGCCGCGGCGCTTTGCAACTGGGCCGCTGCCCCCGTATCGTGGACCCGCTCGTGGACCCGCATGTCCGCATGGTCCGGCAACGTGTCGCCCGCTGGATGAAGCGGATCGTCAGGCGCGGCGGTGTCTTCGGCGCTCGCGCAGCGCATCCGCCATTGGTATGGCGTTGCGCCTTCCTGGCGGCCGAATACCGTCGTGAAGTGGGACTGTGTCCTGAACCCGACATTCAGAGCGACGTCGATCATGCTCATCCGCGTCGACGCGAGCAGCACCTTCGCGCGCTCGATACGCCGCCGCATCACGAACAGGCGCGGCGATGCACCGACCGCCGCGCGAAAGCGCGCCGCGAAATAGGTGGGCGACAGGCCCACCGCATGGGCGAGCTGCTGCAGCGAGATCGGCTGATCGAGATGGTCGTCGATAAAGGCGATGGTCCGTTGCAGGCGCCAGTTTTCGAGCGCTGGCGTCTTGCCGGCATCGGCGTGAGCGGCGGCCGGCGGTTGCAGCGCGATGCCGAGCGCGCGCGCCGCGATCGCGCGCGCCACCGCGTCCACACAGGAGCGGCTCGCCGGGTCGGGACTCTCGAGCGCTTCGACCAGTACGTGCATCAGCTGGCGGATCACGCTGTCGCGCATGAACGGATAACACGCATCGTGCGCTTCCTGCATGCGCTTCGCGAGCGCCGTATCCGGACATTGCGCGACATAGTCGGCGGACAGGTAGATATGCAGGAAATCCGCCGGCGCATGCGCACGGAACTCGGTCGGCGTCGCCGGCGCGGTCACCTGCACCATGCCGCGATCGATCGGGCCGTCGTGCAACACGCTGCCGTTCGTGGACAGACGCAGTAAGGTCGGCCGTAACGCGAGCGCGACCACGTAGTAGCCTTGTGGGCCCACGGCGGTGCCTTCCCCCTCGCAGTCGATTGCCCAGCGTGCGAGCACTACCGGGCCTTCGCTGGGCGGCGTGCCGCCGTCGGCGTGCTCGAGCGGCATGCGACGCCAGCAGGTCTCTTGACGCAGCAGCGCACGCGGCTGCGCCGGCGGCAGCGGCGTGCCCACGCTGCGGCCGGTTGCGGCCAGCATCGATGGCTGGCCGGAAAGACTGATAAACGACGACATCGCGAATCACCTCGTCAGTGAGGACGGAACATCGACCATGTCGTGTCTGCGGCGGCCGGAGAGCGGAACCGGCCTCGCCGCCGATATCGACGGGACACGCGTACAGCCTTTAAAGCTCGACCATATCGTTGCTTGAGCCCCGTGAAAATCCTACGGTGGTGTTCGATCTGCAAATGACAGTCTGCGGTACCTATACGAAGGTATGCCCCAGGCGGGCACGAATGTGCGTGCGCGGTCTTTGCTGGACAGCGCGAACCTGCCCGCGGGCGGCGGCGGGCGCAATGGCGCCAACCATCAATCAACAGATCAATTGGAAGGATCGCGCTAGCACAGCCTCGACAATCGCACTGGTGCGCGATCCGCCGCACGAAGACGCCGACCTCGAGGCCGCGCCCGTACTCGAAGGTCCGATGCTGCTCGCGATACCTGAAGACCATCCGTTAGCGCGCAACGCATCGCCACTCGCGATGACCTCGCTGCACAAAGATGGATCGGTGTGCTGCAGAAAGAAGATGCGTCGCGTCAGCCGGCCCGCTTCGTGCTGCGCGAGCTTCGATGGTTCACCTATCGAAGTCCTGTGGGCCGCGTCGCATCGAATCAATCTTCGGACGCGGGTCGAAATTCTTCGCAAGACCTTGCTTGAAGTGAATGCGCTCGAGCAGTTGTAACGCGCCTTGCCTATTTGACAAGATCGTCCAAAGATGACTTGCCGGCGATTCAGCATTCTTGTTGAATCGCGGTGGCGGCAAGCGGGTAAGCGGCAAGCACACTCTGGAGCAATCGATATGAAAATCCTGATTGTTTTGACCTCGCATGACCAACTCGGCAATACCGGCAAAAAAACCGGCTTCTGGCTCGAGGAACTCGCGGCACCCTATTACGTATTCAAGGAAGCAGGCGCGGAACTGACACTTGCATCGGTAAAAGGCGGCCAGCCGCCACTCGATCCGAAGAGCAACGAACCCGAGTTTCAAACGGATCTGACCCGCCGCTTCGAAAAGGACGCGCAAGCGACCTCGGCGCTCGCGTCGACCCATAAGCTGTCGACGATGTCGATGGACGACTTCGACGCCGTGTTCTATCCAGGCGGACATGGCCCGATGTGGGACCTCGCGGAAGACAAGGACTCCGCTGCGCTGATCGAGCGGGCCATCGCGACCGACAAGCCGGTCACCGCGGTCTGTCATGCGCCGTGTGTGTTCCGACACGTCAAAGGGAAGGACGGCCGGCCGTTCGTTGCAGGCCGGCCGGTCACCGGGTTTGCGAATAGCGAAGAAGAACTGGTCCAGTTGACCAAGGTCGTGCCGTTTCTCGTCGAAGACATGTTGAAGGAACAGGGCGGCCACTACTCGAAGGGCGGAGATTTCGAGCCGTATGTGGTGGTCGACGGTCTGTTGACGACCGGGCAGAATCCGGCGTCCTCCGGCCCCGCTGCGAAGGAACTGGTCAAGCAATTGAAGCGTTGACGGCTGTGATGCACTGATCGCGCCCGGCCTGTCCGTCCGGTCGCGGAACAAACCGAAGGCCGCTGCGCGTGCGATCGCGCGCAGCGGTCTTTTCGCTGACCGCGTAGATCGCGCTAGACGCCGCGGCTTATTGCGTGCGCTCAAGCCTTCGAGCCCGCCTTTGCGATTCGTCTAATTCATGCAACGCACGATCGCGCGTGAAAGAGTAAGCTTTCATTCGTGACACCGCGCGGGTACGCCAATGCCAGCGCGCGCGTAATCCACAACGTTCCGCTAGTCAGCCCGGCATTCTGCTTTACATCCCGCGCTTCAATCCCGCGCACTCATTCTGGCTTTACAGAGGCTCCTTATGAAAGCATCGGATCTGTTCGTCAAATCGTTGGAGGCAGAAGGCGTCGAATACGTGTTCGGCATTCCGGGTGAAGAAAATCTGGATCTGCTCGAATCGCTGCGCCGCTCGCGTATCAAGCTGATTCTGACGCGCCACGAACAGGCAGCGGGCTTTATGGCGGCGACCTATGGACGCCTGACTGGCCGCACGGGAGTCTGCATCTCGACGCTCGGGCCCGGCGCGACCAACTTCGTGACCGCTGCCGCGTACGCGCAACTCGGTGGCATGCCGATGCTGATGGTCACCGGCCAGAAACCGATCAAGGCAAGCAAGCAGGGGCACTTCCAGATTGTCGACGTCGTGCGGATGATGGAGCCGCTCACCAAATACACGCGCCAGATCGTATCGATAGGCAACATCCCTGCTTCGGTACGCGAAGCATTCCGGCGCGCCGAGGAAGAGCGGCCCGGCGCGACGCATCTGGAATTGCCGGAGGACGTCGCGCACGAAGAAGGCGACGGCAAGCCGATTCCAAAGAGCTATAGCCGGCGGCCGGTGGTCGAGGAAAAAGCCGTCGCGCGCGCGGTCGAAGCGATTGCCGCGGCGCGCCGCCCGCTGCTGATGATCGGCGCAGGCGGCAACCGCAAAACCACCTGCAATATGTTGCGCGAATTCGTCGATCAGGTTGGTATCCCGTTCTTTACGACACAGATGGGCAAGGGCGTGATCGACGAATCGCATCCGCAGTGGCTCGGCAATGCGACGCTCTCGGACGGCGACTTCGTGCACCGCGCGATCGATCACGCGGACTGCATTATTAACGTCGGCCACGACGTGATCGAGAAACCACCGTTTTTTATGCGCGGCGCCGACAGCGGCGACAAGACGGTGATTCATGTGAATTTTCTCGGCGCCGAAGTGGACGCCGTCTATTTCCCGCAAATCGAGGTGGTCGGCGACATCGCGAATGCGGTGTGGCAACTGAAGGAGGCGCTCAAGGGGCGCGGCGAGCATTGGGACTTCTCGCGCTTCACCGAGATCAAGACGCACTTTGAGGCGCATCTCGCGAAAGGCCAGCACGACGAGCGTTTTCCGATGTACCCGGTGCGCATCGTCAACGACGTGTACGAGACGATGCCCGAGGACGGCATGATCTGCCTCGACAACGGCATGTACAAGATCTGGTTTGCGCGCTACTACCGTGCGCACGAGCCGAATTCGTTGCTGCTCGACAATGCGCTCGCGTCGATGGGCGCGGGGTTGCCGTCGGCGATTGCGACGAAGATCGTGCATCCGGAGCGCAAGGTGATGGCGGTATGCGGCGACGGCGGCTTCATGATGAATTCTCAGGAACTGGAAACAGCGGTGCGGCTGAAGCTCGACCTGGTCGTGCTGATCCTGCGCGACGACGCGTTCGGCATGATCCGCTGGAAGCAGGAAAACATGAATTTCCCGGACTATGGGATGACGCTGTCGAATCCTGACTTTGTCGCGTATGCGCAGAGCTACGGCGCGCATGGACATCGGGTCGCATCGGCGGCCGAATTCGCGCCGCTCGTGCGCGACTGCTTCGCGACGCCGGGTGTGCATGTGATCGACGTGCCGATCGACTATTCCGACAACGAGCGTGTGCTCAATCGCGAAATCAAACGGCTATCGGCGCAGCTTTAACGGGCCAGCCTGCATGCGGCCCACGTGCCGCGCTGCCGGGGCACGCGATTTGCTGAGCCCGATCCGAATCAGGACTGTCTCCAGGGAGAACCTGCGATGTTGAAAGAGACCTACCCGTACTACCTTGCAAACGAACCGGTCGCGGCCAATACCGATCTCGACGTGACCGATAAATTCACCGGCGAGGTCGCGACGCGCGTCGCGCTTGCCGATGCGAAAACCATCGATGCGGCGATCGGCTTCGCGGCCGATGCGATGCCAGCGATGCGCGCGTATCCGCCGTTCAAGCGGCAAGCGGTGCTCGAGCATTGCGTGCAGCGCTTTCGCGAACGCTATGATGAACTCGCGATGGCGCTGTGTATCGAAGCCGGCAAGCCGATCAACGATTCTCGCGGCGAAGTCACGCGGCTGATCGATACGTTCAAGGTCGCGGCGGAAGAATCGGTGCGTATGGATGGCGAAGTGATCAATCTGGAAATCTCGCCGCGTGCACAGGGCTATCACGGCTATGTGAAGCGCGTGCCGATCGGGCCGTGTTCTTTTATCTCGCCATTCAATTTCCCGTTGAATCTGGCGGCGCACAAGGTCGCGCCGGGTCTCGCGGCCGGGGTGCCGTTCGTGCTGAAACCGGCGAGCCGTACGCCGGTCGGCGCGCTGATCATCGGTGAAGTGCTCGCGGAAACCGATTTGCCGAAGGGCGCATTTTCGATCCTGCCCGCGCACCGCGATGGCGCCGATCTGTTTACGACCGACGAACGTTTCAAATTGCTTTCATTCACCGGGTCGCCCGCGGTGGGTTGGGATCTGAAGAAGAAAGCCGGCAAGAAGAAGGTCATTCTTGAACTGGGCGGCAATGCGGCGGCGGTGGTCGATGGCGATCAGCGCGAAAAACTTGATTATGTTGTCGACCGTCTCACGTTTGGCGCGTTTTATCAGTCAGGGCAGAGCTGCATCGGCGTGCAGCGCATTCTCGTGCACGCGAGCGTGTATGACGCGCTGCGCGAAAAGCTGATCGCCAAAACGAAGTCGCTGAAGATGGGAGATCCGAAGGACGAGAAGACCTTCGTCGGTCCGATGATTTCCGAGTCGGAAGCGAAGCGTCTGGCGGGCTGGATGGAAAGCGCGGTCAAAGCGGGTGCAAAGATCGTCGCGGGCGGCCAGGTGGACGGCGCGAAATTCGAGGCAACGCTGCTTGAGAATGTCGGGCGCGACACGGACCTGTATCGCAAGGAGGCGTTCGGGCCGGTCGCGATTCTCGAGCGCTTCGAGCATTTCAGCGATGCGCTCGCGGCGGTCAATGACAGCGACTTCGGTCTGCAGGCCGGAATTTTCACCGACTCGCTCGCGCATGCGCACGAGGCGTGGGACGAGCTGGAAGTGGGCGGTGTGGTGATCAACGACGTGCCGTCGTTCCGGGTCGACAACATGCCGTACGGCGGCGTGAAGGACTCGGGCCTGGGCCGCGAAGGCATCCGCTACGCGATTGAAGACATGACCGAGTTGCGGCTGATGGTCATGCGCGAAACATGGCGCAAGCGGTAAGCGCGACGGCTGGCGGCGCGGTGCTTGGACCCGTGCTGCCGGAGCATCACACAGGACTGGTAGAATCACGCGTCAATTTTGCAGGACACAGCATGGGTTTCGAACAACTGGCGGAGTTGAAGAAGCAACTCCAGCAGCAGGCGCGGCAGGCACGGCAGCAGGAAGCCGCGGAAAAAACGGCGCAAGACTCCGCGCAACCGTCGACGGAACAACGCGCCGGTAAGGACGGCGAGGGCCGCGGCAGGCGTGGCGGCCCGCAGGGCGTGCACGGTGCGCCGAAGCAGGCGAGACCGGGCGAGCGCCCGGGCCGTCCGCACGCGCGCAAGCCGCACGGCGGTGCTCAGGGGCGGCCGGCTGGTTCGGACGCAGCGCAGCCAGCAGGTCAATCAGCCGGTCATCCAACGGGCCAGGAAGGACGTCCGCAGGCGGGGCATCCGCGTCAGGCGGACCCGCGCGGGCGCCAGAAAAACCGGCCGCAGCAGGAGCCGGTCGATCCGGTCGTGCACGCAATTGGCAAGCTGCAAAAGCGGTTCCCCGCCGCCTTTCCGAAGAAGCCCGCGCCGAAGCTGCCGCTCAAGATCGGCATTCTCGAAGATTTGTTGCCGCATGCGCAGGAACTGTCGTTGAGCGAAGCTGAAGTACGCGAAGCGATTGCGACGTGGTGCCGCGGCAGCCGCTACTGGATGTCGCTGACCGAGGGCGCCGCGCGTGTCGATCTGAACGGCGCGCCCGCCGGGCAGGTTAGCGCGCGCGATATGGCCTTCGCGCGCAATTCGCAACGCGGCGGCCCGCGCCGGCCGCGCAACGCAGAGGGTGCGGCGCAGACCGCTGAACAGCAGCCGCGGACGGCTGATCAGGCACAGCCGCACCAGCGGCAATCGCAGGCCGCTGAAGAGGCGCCGGCGTCCGAACTGCAGTCGCAGTCGGCTGAACAGCTGCCGAAGCCCGAGCAGCAAACGGCAACGTCCACCCCCTCGGGCGACGCGCTGCAACCGACGCAACCTGCCCAAGCGGCAGGACTGGCGCAATCGTCACCCGTGGGCCCCGAAAACGCGGCGTCGCCTTCCGCGTCCACTCATGCGGCCACCGAATAGGTGCGCGTTTAAAGACCGAATAAAAGCGTCGCGAGATCTGTAATCGGGAAGAGGGCGTCATCTGGCGTCCTCTGCTTCGATTCGGCAGGCCTCGCCGATGAAGGCCGCTGCATTTCAGTGCCGCGCCTTTTTCAACGATCCCTACCAGTGCTACGAAGCGCTGCGCGAGCAGGGCCGTTGGTCGCGCTGACGCCGGACGGCCTACGCTTTGCCAGCGAGCGCTACGCGGCCGTAACCGCGGTGCTCGATGCCCGGCGCATTGGCCGGCACTACCGGCCGAACGTCGCGTGCCGCTACGGCGATAGGTGGCCGCATAACCGCTGCCGCCGATGCCGCGCGGCGCGACATCCGCGCGTCCCAGGGTTTCGGGTGGTTCCCGTCGCGATTTCCTGCGCAATGCTAACCTACGCGCTGCGCGTCGCACGAGTCGGCGGCGCTGTTGTCGCCGCTGTTGTCCACCGCTGTTGCCACCACTCTTGCCACCGCTTTTTGTCATCGCTTTTGTCACATAAGCGGCCATCGTCGACTGGTTGCGGCGAAGGCCGGAATAATGCATTCGGAGAGGATTTGCGCCCATGAAAAAGCTTTTCCTGATCGCCGCGTTCACCGCGACGTTCATCTGGTCCGGCAGTGCATTTGCGCAGATCGACGACAAATCCGATCCGCAGACGTTGATCAAAACGGTCACGCAGCAGGTGCTCGACGAAGTCCGCGCCCAGGCGATCGATCCGAACGATATCCCCCGCATCATGGACATCGTGAACCGGGACATCCTGCCGTACATCGATTTCCAATACACGACGCAACTCGCGGTAGGCCGTTACTGGCGGACCGCGACGCCCGAGCAGCAGAAAACACTCGTGCATCAGTTCCAGATGCTGCTGATTCACCTGTATGCGGGCGCGCTCGCGCAGTTGCGTCCGGACCAGATGATCTCGTACCCGCCGATGCGGATCGCGCCGAGCGATACCGATACCGTGGTGCGCACGATCGCGCAGACGAATGCGCAACCGGTTGAGATCGACTACCGCTTGCACAAAACGCCGCAGGGCTGGCGCGTGTATGACCTGAACGTGGTCGGCGCGTGGCTCGTGCAGACGTATCGGCAGCAGTTCGGCGAGAAAATCCAGCAAAGCGGGATCGACGGCTTGATCCAGTTTCTGACGGAACGTAATGAGCAATTGGCGTCCGGCAAACCACAACAATGAGGTAAACGCCGGGCTTCAATGCGGGTCGCGAAATGCCGGTTTCAATGCCCGCTTTTGGTGCCAATTCAATCAGGTTTCCGTAAGGTTGTGCGTTCGGCAACGATAGCCGCGCGCCACACGGAATAGAAATGCCGGCTCGAATGTTTCCGGGACAGGCTTTTTTCCGGAGACCGATGCCATGTACCGCCGTCAATTTACGCTTGCTAGCGTCCTTTCCCTGCTGACCGCCGCGTGTGCAGGTGGATCAGCGCCCGCGCAGTCCGCTGTGCCGACCGCGTCGTCGCTCATGCCGATGAACGCGCAACTGTTCGCATCGACAACCGCGACCGGCGTGCAGGTTTACTCGTGCGAATACGACAGTTCGCATCATTTATCGTGGTTGTTTAAAAACCCGCAAGCGACGCTTTACGACACGCTGGGGCGTCCGGTGTATCACCACGACGCGGGTCCGTCGTGGCAGGCGGACGACGGCAGCCGCATCGTCGGCCATGCGGTCGCTCAGATGGCGAGTGCATCGACGGGCAGCATCCCGCAACTGCTGCTCGAAACGACGCATAGCGATAAACCCGGCCAGCTTTCGAGCGTGCGCTTCGTGCAACGGCTGAACACGGTCGGCGGCAGCGCGCCGGCCACGATGTGCACGGCCGAGCATCAGATTGCTTACTCGCCGTACTTCGCGAACTATGTGTTCTGGAAGTAGGCGATGCGACTGCTATAAGCGATATCGGATGCCGGCCTGCTCGAGCGTCCATCAGGACATGCTGCGTTTCGCGTGCATCAGGCGGACCGCTGAGGGCGTGACGAGCTCGCGCTCGAGCAGCAACCGCTTTGCCGAATCCGCCATGATCACGATGCCGCCGGCCAGTATCACGGTGTCCTTGATGATCAGCCGCCCGTGTTCGGACAGAAACGGGAAGCCATACTGCGCATCGCCGAGCGCGGGCACCCAGGTCTCGGGCGTCGTGATCAGGAACGACAGCGTGACGAACGGCGTGAGAAACGACAGCAACCCGCCGAGCAACCCGAGTTTGCGTGAAGCGAAGTTCGACAGCACGAGCAGGCCGATCACGATTTCCAGCGTACCGAGACCGCGCGAGAAGCCATACGTGTTGTTCGCCTGCTGCCACTTGCGTTGCTCGGGCACGAGTTGCCCTTCCTTTGTCATGTGCTGCGCGTACTCCTTCGGATGCTCGTAGAAGAATGACATCACGGGGCTTTGTGCGACTAGCGGTGTAATGCTATCCGCTTCGTATGGCACGAATTTCAGTGCGCCGATCCAAAGAAACACAATCGCGAGCGCAATGCGGACCAGGTTCGCGCCGAGCGTGTCGCCACGGCTCATAACCCGCAAAAAGTCGGTATAGAGGTTCATGATTTTCTTCCGATGAGTGAGTGACGGTGAGTGAGACAAGCCGAACGTAACGCTTCATTGACCGAAATAGATGGGCTTCATGCCGTCGTTGTCGACGCGCAGCCTATCGCCGTCGCGGCCCCACGACGACGTGCCGGCGGTTGTGCCACCGTAGCCCGAGCTATCGTCGCGGCGCGCGCTTGCCGATCCGGTCGCGCTCACACGCGCTTGCGATTGTTGAAGCGCGTCCGGATAGTGAACGTCTTCGCCGACCGACTGGTCGTAGCCGGCCGCGCGCAATTGCGCGAGTTCGGCGCGCACTTGCGCACGCGTTAGTTCACCGGCTTGCGCGGAATGCGCGGCGGTACCGGCGAATGTAGTGCCAACGACAATCGCGGCGGCGGCAATGACGGAGCGGGTTAAGCGGTTCTTCATCATGTTCTCCAATGGGTTGCGGTGCGTACGGACAGCCAGTAGGTCGATCCGTCGCCATCGGCGATGGCGTAGGTCAACTTTAGGAAGCGGTGTCCGTCTGCTTGCAGTCCGGATGGATCAAACACATGCTCATTCGGATCACACTGAATCAAAGCGCGTGGGCGATACAAACGGAGATTGAATCGGAACTGAGCGTTTCCGAAAAGATTGGGCGGAACCGAAGCGCGCATGGCAGTGAACGCAGGCCCTTTGGCACGCTTTGACGCGTGTTGATATTTGAAAAGCCCCCGCACCACACCCGATTTTCCCGATGAAGAAGTCACACGCGATTCGTGTGACGCTTCACGCTGGGACCGCCTTTCGCCTTACGTTTGGACAAACGTCAACGCTTGGGTAGCCATCCGGGAAACAAGGTGATTGAGAGGGTTCAAACAGGTGAAATCATGCTTCGCATTATGGACTGCAGCGCGACAAGACCCTAAACCCGTATCGACATAAAGGCCTCCTGATAAAGCTTAAACTGGGTTTAGAGGCAAAACGGATCGCACGGAGAGTACTCATGACAGACACGATGACCGAACTCGACCCCTTCGTAAACCGACAATACAAGCATGGTTTTGTGTCGGATGTGCAGGCCGACTCGTTGCCGCCGGGCCTCGACGAAGACGTGATTCGCGCTATTTCGTCAAGAAAAGGCGAACCGCCGTTCTTGCTCGAATGGCGGCTTGCGGCATATCGCCACTGGGTCACGATGACCGAGCCCCAATGGGCGTCGATTCGCCGTGAGCCGATCGACTATCAGTCGATCGTCTATTTCTCGGCGCCGAAGGCGCGCAATGGCGCTCCGAAGAGCCTTGACGAAGTGGACCCCGAACTGCTGCGCACGTACGAACGGCTTGGCGTGCCGCTGAAGGAACGCGAAATGCTCGCGGGCGTCGCGGTCGACGCGGTATTCGATAGCGTGTCGGTGGCGACGACGTTCCGCGAAAAACTCTCGGCGCTCGGCATTATTTTCTGCTCGTTTTCGGATGCGGTGCGTGATCACCCCGAGTTGGTGAAGCAGTATCTCGGCTCCGTTGTGCCTCACAAGGACAACTTCTTTGCGGCGCTGAATTCGGCGGTGTTCAGCGACGGTTCGTTTGTCTATGTGCCGCCCGGCGTGCGCTGCCCGATGGAACTGTCGACGTATTTCCGTATCAACGCGCAAAACACCGGGCAGTTCGAACGCACCTTGATCATTGCGGACAAGGGCGCGCAGGTTAGCTACCTCGAAGGCTGCACCGCGCCGATGCGCGACGAAAATCAGCTGCATGCGGCGGTGGTCGAACTGGTCGCGCTCGAGGACGCGCAGATCCGCTACTCGACCGTGCAGAACTGGTACCCTGGCGATGAAAACGGCCGCGGCGGCATCTACAACTTCGTGACGAAGCGCGGGGACTGTCGCGGCAAGAACTCGAAAATTTCGTGGACGCAGGTCGAAACCGGCTCGGCGATCACATGGAAATACCCGAGCGTAATTCTGCGCGGCGACAACTCGATCGGCGAGTTCTATTCGGTCTCGCTGACCAACCATTTCCAACAGGCGGACACCGGCACAAAGATGATTCATATCGGCGCGAATACGCGCAGCACGATCGTGTCGAAGGGCATTTCCGCGGGCCGTGGCAGCAACGCGTATCGCGGGCTGGTGCGTATCGCACGCTCAGCGCAAGGCGCGCGCAACTTCACGCAATGCGATTCGCTGCTGATGGGCGACCGCTGCAGCGCGCACACGTTCCCGTATATCGAGGTGAAGAACCCAACCGCGAAGGTCGAGCACGAAGCATCGACGTCGCGCGTCGGCGAAGACCAGCTGTTTTACTGCATGCAGCGTGGGCTGTCGGCGGAAGACGCGGTGTCGATGATCGTCAACGGGTTCTGCAAGGAAGTGTTCGATCAGTTGCCGATGGAGTTTGCGGTCGAGGCTCAGAAGCTGCTGGGTATCAGCCTTGAAGGCAGCGTCGGCTAACAGCAGGCAAGGAGCGTTCAAATCATGCTGAGAATCAGAAATTTGCGTGCGACCGTCGAAGGCAACGAGATCCTGCGCGGTGTCGACCTCGATGTGAAGCCGGGCGAAGTGCACGCCATCATGGGGCCGAACGGCTCCGGCAAGAGCACGCTAGCGAATGTGCTGGCCGGTCGCGATCTGTACGAGGTTACCGGCGGCGAGGTGTCGTGGTTTGGGTCGAATCTGCTCGAGCTTGCGCCTGAAGAGCGCGCGAGAGAGGGTATTTTTCTCGCGTTTCAGTACCCGGTCGAAATTCCGGGCGTCAGCAATGTCTATCTGCTGAGGGCGGCGCTCAATGCGCAGCGTCGGCACCGCGGCGAGCCCGAACTCGACGCGATCGATTTTCTCGACCTGTTGCGCGGCAAGATGGCCGCGATGCAGATGAACGATGACCTGTTGCATCGCGCGGTCAACGAGGGCTTTTCCGGCGGTGAAAAGAAACGCAACGAGATTTTGCAGATGGCGGTGCTCGAACCGAAGCTCGCGATTCTCGATGAAACCGACTCAGGGCTCGATATCGATGCGCTGCAACTCGTCGCGAAAGGCGTTAATGCGATGCGCAGCCCGGAGCGCGCGATTGTGATGGTCACGCACTATCAGCGCCTGCTCGACTATATCGTGCCGGACTATGTGCACGTGCTGTCGCACGGCAGGATCGTGCGGTCCGGCACGCGTGAACTGGCGCAGCAACTGGAACAGCGCGGTTATGGCTGGTTGACCGAAGGCGCGGAAGATCCGTCTGCATCCGCACAGGTGGCGGTATGAAGCATGAATCACTCGACCACTTGACCGAAATGTTCAGAACGCTCGCACCGACGCTGCCAGGCGCGAGGCTGCAATGGATGAACGAGCGGCGCTTGCGTGCGTTCGAACAGTTTCGTGTGCAAGGATTTCCGACGCGTGCGGACGAGGCGTGGAAATACACGAACCTCGATGGTCTGAACCAGAAACTGCTGCATTTCTCGCCGGGCGCCGATCATCGCGCGCTTGAACAAGCGGCGCGTCTGGTGCGCGCTCATGAATGGGCCGATTCGCATCGGCTCGTGTTTGTCGATGGCGTATGGGTGCCGGAATTGTCCGATATCGGCGAACTGGCATCGGGCGTGTTTATCGGCAGCCTGGCGAGTGCGCTCGAACAGATTCCGGAGCGTATCCGCGCGCAATTCGCGGATGATCGCTGGCCCGATGGCCTCGCTGCGTTCAACGCGGCGTTTGCGCGGGATGGCTATGTCATGCTGATCCCATCTGGCGTCGAGCTTGGTAAGCCGTTGCATGTGATGTTCATCGGTAGCGACGATAACGATCTGGCCATGCAGCCATTGAATGTGGTTGTCGCCGGTTCGCATGCGCGTTGCGCGGTAGTCGAACAGTATGTCGGCGACGGTGACGCATGGTATTACACGAACGCGATGACCCGCATCGACGCGGGCGATCATGCAGACGTGCAGCACTACCGCGTGCAGCAGGAAGCACCCAATGCGGTACACACCGCAACGGTGCTGACAGAGCAACGCGAATCTAGCCGCTTTTCGTCCTACGCGTTTTCGTTCGGCGCAGCGCTGGCGCGCTCGACAATCGTGACGAAGCTCGGGGCGCCGCGCACATCGACAACGCTCGATGGACTCTACGTCGGAGGCGGCAAGCAACATCTCGACCACTACACAATGATCGATCACGCGCATCCGCAGTGTGCAAGCCGCGAAACGTATCGCGGCATACTCGACGGCAGCGCGCACGGCGTGTTCAACGGACGCATCGTCGTGCGTCAGGATGCACAGAAGACGGATGCCGATCAGGCGAACCATAATCTGCTGCTGTCGCGTAGTGCGGAAATCGACACGAAGCCACAACTGGAGATTTTCGCCGACGACGTACGCTGCACGCACGGCACCACGGTCGGTCAGCTCGACGAAACGCAGCTGTTCTATCTGCGCGCTCGTGGCATCGACGAGCGCGCGGCGCGCGCGCTGCTGACGTTCGCGTTTGCACGCGACGTGATCGATCGGGTCGCGATCGAGCCGCTGAAAGCGCGCCTCGAGGCAACGTTATTGACGCGGATGGCGGATGCGCCAGCCGACGCGGGGGAAGCATGATGAAACGCATTGATCTCGAGCACGAGGACCTGGTACGGGTGTGGCGCCGGGATTTCCCGATTCTCGATACCCGTCCGAATGGCAAACCGCTCATTTATCTCGACAATGCGGCGACCACGCAAAAGCCGTTTCATGTGATCGAAGCGGAAGCGAACTACTACCGCAACACGAACTCGAACGTGCACCGCGGCGTGCATTGGCTGGCGGAACGCGCGACCGATGCGTACGAACGCTCGCGCGCGACGGTCGCACGGTTTATCAACGCCGCGCATCCGTCGGAGATCGTATTCGTGCGTGGTACGACCGAAGCAATCAACCTTGTCGCGCACAGTTTTGCGCGGCCGCGTTTGCAGCCGGGCGACGAGATCGTGCTGACGACCATCGAGCATCACTCGAACATCGTGCCGTGGCAGATCGTCTGCGAGCAGACCGGCGCAACACTGAAAGTGGTGCCCGTCGACGATACCGGTACGCTCGATGTCGATGCGTATGCGCGATTGCTTGGTCCGCACACAAAACTGGTTGCGCTCGCACACATTTCGAATGCGCTTGGCACAGTGAATCCGGTCAGGAACATGATCGAACAGGCGCACGCGCTCGGCATTCCGGTGCTGCTCGACGGCGCGCAGGCAGTTGCGCATCTGCCGGTCGATGTCCGTGCGCTCGATTGCGACTTCTACGCATTTTCCGGCCATAAGCTCTATGGACCGACAGGCATCGGCGTGCTTTATGGCAAATCGACGTGGCTCGACGCAATGCCGCCGTGGCAGGGTGGAGGCGACATGATTCGCACCGTGTCGTTTGAAAAGACCACGTACAACGAGTTGCCGTGGAAGTTCGAAGCAGGTACGCCGAATATTGCCGGTGCGATCGGGCTCGCTGCCGCGATCGACTATTTCGGCACGATCGGCTTCAGCGCGATCGAAGCATCCGAGCATGCGCTGCTCGACTATGCGACGGTCGAATTGCAACGCATCGACGGGGTCAAGCTGATCGGCACCGCTGCGGATAAATCCGGTATTTTGTCGTTTGTCGTCGACGGTATTCATGCGCACGACGTCGGCTCGATTCTGAGCGATGCGGGCATCGCGGTACGCGCCGGTCATCACTGCGCGATGCCGGTGATGACGCGCTTCAAGGTGCCCGCCACGGTTCGCGCGTCGCTTGCGCTTTACAACACGCACGAAGAAATCGACGCGCTGGTGAAGGGGCTGGCCCGCGTGAAGGAGTGGTTCGGACATGAATGACATCCGCGACCTTTACCAGCAGGTGATCTTCGATCACTACCGCCGCCCGCATAACCGGCGCGACATCGACCATGCGAGCCATCACGCGGAGGGTTACAACCCGCTGTGCGGCGACCGTGTGAAGCTCGAACTGCGCATCGAAAACGGCATCGTGACCGAAGTCGGCTTCGACGGCGAGGGCTGCGCGATCGCGACCGCGTCGGCGTCGATGATGACCGACCTGATCAAAGGCAAGACGCTCGCGGAGGCGGAGCAACTGATCCAGCGTTTCCAAAGCATGGTGACGAGCGACCATGAGCCGGCACAAAGCGAGACGCAAGGCCTCGGCAAAACAACGATTCTCGCCGGCGTGAGAGAGTTTCCGGCGCGCGTCAAATGCGCGACGCTCGCGTGGCGGACCTTATCGGCGGCGTTGCATCACAAGGAGCATTACGAGGAATGACTGCTGAATCCTTTAGTAACGACAGCGCGCGCCCACTGAAAGAGCGGGTCATCGATGAATTGCGCACGCTGTACGACCCGGAAATACCGGTGAATATCTACGACCTCGGTTTGATCTACGCGCTGAACGTCGATGAAGACGAAGGGCGCGTCGAGATTCAGATGACGTTGACCGCGCCTGCGTGTCCGGTGGCGGAATCGTTTCCGCCGATGGTCGAGGAGCAGGTGTTCACGGTTGCCGGCGTACGCGACGTGAAACTCGAACTGGTGTGGGACCCGCCGTGGACGAAAGCGCGGATGACTGAAGCGGCTCGGCTTGCGCTGGGGATGTTGTAGCGGCCCGGCATCACTCAGTTTTCACTCAGACTGGCTCGACTATGTCTTCTGCTTCGTCTCCGCGGGCTTCGCGTGCCGTACGCACCGACGCATCCAGATTCTCCAGCGCCATTTCACCCAGCATGTCGATAAGCGCAGGTGCCGCATTCAAACAATCGATGCGATGAAATTCGCTACCGCCGAACGCGGCAGCTGAAAAATGTGCTGCAAGGCGGACTGGTCAACTGGATGAAGGCGTATCTTGCGGAGCAGGCGTAGGTGGTCTGCCAAGCGGAATCTGCACGTTGAGCACGGTCGCGGTCCCGGACGCGCTGAACGTCATCGTTCCACTGTGCCGCGCGACACGCGCGCGCATGCTGCGTAGACCGATACCGTGCGGCGTAGCCGAGTGCGTGGTATCAAAGCCGATCCCATTGTCGGCAATCACGATATCGAGCGCTTCGTCGTCCGCGCACAACTCGATATCGACACGCGTCGCCCGGCTATGTTTGAGCACGTTGGTCACACCTTCCTGCAACACGCGCATCACGTCTACGCCCGCTGCCGCCGGCATGCGCGCGCCCGCGAAGCTGTACACCTTCCACGTGCAGTCGATTCCCTGGCTCTCGAGCAATTGCGTGAGCCGGTGACGGAGCGGGGCGATCCATTCGTCGATCGGCTGCGCGTCGAAGCGCGTTTGCGACGCGGACTCGATGATGATGCGCAGATCGTCACGCAGTGCCTTGAGCAGTACGAGGAAGCGCTCAGCCGGTATCGCATGCGGCGCCTGTTCGAGCGTCGCAATCTGGCTAACCAGCATGCCGCCCAGCCCATCGTGCAGGTCATGGGCAAGACTCGTGCGCTCGTTGATTCGAACTTGCTCGATATGGAGTTCGTACTGATCGCGCAAGCGCTGCTTCGCATCGCGCGTCGCGCATTCGATTCCGGAAGCGAGTTCATCGTCGAACCGGTCGATGCGTGCGAGCGCCGTAGACAAGCGTCGCGCAAGCAGGATCGCCATGCCGATCGTCAGCAGCTGTGAAGCGGGTATCGCATAGCGAACCGCATTGTCAACGACGTTCGCCGAGATAAACAGATCGTGCACGCCGGCCGCGGCACAACCCGTCATGCACAGCGCAAGGAGCGCCAGCTCGCCGCGACGCTTGCGTAGCGCGAAGCCAATCAGCAAAGTACAACTGATGACCGCCACGCAGACCGACACAATAGCGAGCAGCGCGCGCAGGTCGTCGACGTATGCATGCCGTGCCGCGACCATCGCGGCCGAACCGATAGCGACGGCGATCCATAAAACCGTTTCGGGCAATGGCCTGCGCCACTCGCACAGCCGTGCGACAAAACTCGCGACACACGCAGTGCATATCAGCAGCGCGACCGAACTGAAGCGTTCGCTCGCGTCGATGCTCGCGAATGGCCACGGGCCCGTTGTAACCTGGTTCGACACATAGTTAAACCACGCAAGCGCCGTCAGGCTGAACCACCCGTAAGCACTTTCCTGCGGACGCATGATCCAGATCAGCGCAAACAGGCAACCGAGTACGCTAGTCAATGCAAGTCCAAACAGTGGGAGATTAGGTGGCAGCCAGGGCCAGCACGCTTCCTGCGTGCTCAAGACGGTTGCGTCACCGATTGCGAACAGCGCGGCGTCAGGTGTGACCGTAAAAGCAAAGCCCGGCGCAAATCCAGTCATACCCGCCGGCTCGACGCCCGCCCGATATAGCGCGATGGCCGACGCGCGAATCGAGCTCACCTGCTGCGCGCGCCAGCCCGACGAACGCGCGACCTGAGGGCGCGACGCGTCCACCTCCTGAGCCGCGAATGCCGCACCGGCACACAGCGCGATAATCAGGATCAGGGCAACAAGCCATGGGTACGCGCTTCGAAAATGGCCTGAGTGCGCGAGTTCACCGCGAGTTTCTTGTAGATATTTTTGATGTGACATTCGACCGTCAGCCTGGACAAGGACAACAGCCCGGAGATCTCCCGATTCGTCAGCCCCTTGCCCACCAGTCCAAGCACTTCGATTTCTCGACGGCTCAGCGGAGCGGCCGGGATCGCGTGCTGCGTAGCGTCTCCCGAGCCACGCAAAAGGGATGTGGCGGAGCCAGCCAGGGCAAGAATGTGCTTCGCGATGAAGGGGTCGATCGGCGCGCCACCGCGCAGCGCACTGCGAATCGACAACGTGATTTCGATCTCGTCGCGCTCCTTCAGCAGATAGCCGGTCGCGCCGGCTTGCAGCGCGGAGAGGATCGTATGCGGTGAACGCCACGCGGAGATTACCAGAATCGGCAGCGCCGGATCTTTCGCATAGAGCTTATGGATCAGGTCGATGCCGTTGCCGTCGGGCAGCCCGCAATCGATCAGCACCATCGCGAAGCGCTGGCTACCTAGCAATGCATCGGCTTGCGCAAGCGTTTCGGCGAAGTACAACGCGTCATCGCCATAGCCAAGCGTCGCGAGTATGCCGCGCAGCCTGACCTGCATTGCTGGTTCGTCTTCCACAACGAGGAGCGGCCGCGGCAGCGTCGGCTCGCGCGTTTCGAATGAAGGTTGAGTCATGGTCGGATCAGTCATCTGCGTGCGCGGCCCCGGCGCATGCAGTCAGCCGATTAAGGAGCGCTTGCGAGCCTGGCATAAATGCATGTCCGCCAAAATACCTGAAAACAGGTAGCCTGAGTTTGAAAACCCTGCGCCGGCCGTTGCTGGCATAGGTAACGGATACCAAATTCCAGGTATTGCCGTTAGCGCGGCAGTCCGATTAAATGCCGACAAAATTCTTCGAAACACTCACGAATATCGGCGCTGCGCGCCTATGCGCAAAGCGTGAATAGATTCAATCCGTTGCTCAATGGCCGCGGCCCCGACCTGGGCAATTTATCGGCGTGCGACGGATTGCGGGGCGAGCGCAAGCATCACGCTACCAGCGCTCGATAAGCGCCCTCACATATCGCATCAGATGCGAGGCGCTCCGCCCGGCCGGCAGGTGGGTAGCTTGACGATAGGAGCGTTTGAAATTCGCGTATGACCTCGATGCGCTTGCCGTGCGTTGCGCGGTCGCGAGCGGGGTATTGCATACACATTTTTATTGCATTTTTGCGGATGGTTTGCGTCTGTCTTCATCGCATTGTCGGAATTGCGAGGGGGACGCTTTTTCCAAAACGTATCAGGGGTTTCCGGAGATCCTTCCATGTCCAACAGCCTGCAAAAGTGGATTGGGCGCAATCGCCCGCCGCGTGTCCAGATTACCTATGACGTCGAAATCGGCGATGCCGTCGAGAAGCGCGAACTGCCGCTCGTGGTCGGCCTGCTCGCTGATCTGTCGGGTCAGCCTGCCGAGCCGCTGCCGAAGCTCAAGGAGCGCCGCTTCGTCGAAATCGATCGCGACAACTTCGACGAGATCATGGGCAAGATCCACCCGCGTCTGGACCTGTCGGTGCCCGATACCGCGAAAGGCGAAGGCAATCTGAAGGTCGAACTGCAATTCAGCGAGTTTGCCGACTTCCATCCCGAGAACATCGTGAACCAGGTGCCGCGCCTCGCGAAGCTGCTCGAAGCGCGCCAGCAACTGCGCGATCTGCTTGCGAAGCTCGACGGCAATGACGAACTCGACTCGATGCTCGACCGCATCATCCAGAGCACGGAGGAGCTGAAGAAGGTGCAAAGCCTCGCGCAAGCCGGCGAGCCCGCTGCTGCTGCCGCGGAACCGGCTGGCGAAACGGCCGGCGCCGCGCCGGACGCCGCTTCCGGGACTCCGGCGAGCTGAGCGAAGAGCTGGGCGTCGACCCGAGCGTCGACCCGAGTCCCGTGATCAAACAACTGGTGTCCGGGCATAGCGCGGGCGCAAACCCATTCAAAGGTGATGCACATGGCAAGCAAACAAGCGGCCGGAACGTCAGCCGCAACGCAGACTGGAACCACCGCAGGCGAACTGAGCCTGCTCGATCAGATCGTGCATGAAGGCAACATGGCGGTCGAGCCGTCGCAAAGCGGCTACGCGAAGAAGCTGATTGGCCAGCTCGCGTCGCAGATTCTCGACGAAGGGATGCGCACGAGCCCCGACAAGAGCGTGGTCGCGATGATCAACGAGCGGGTCGCGGAAATCGACCGGATGCTGACCGACCAGCTCAACGCGATCATGCACGATCCGGCGTTCCAGGCGCTCGAAGCGTCGTGGACCGGGCTGCACGACATGGTGTTCGGCACCGAGACGAGCAGCAACCTGAAGCTGCGCCTGCTCAACGTGACGAAGAAAGAACTGCTGAAGGACCTCGAATCGGCGGTCGACCACGATATGAGCGTCCTCTTCAAGAAGGTCTACGAAGAGGAGTACGGCACGTTCGGCGGCCACCCGTATTCGCTGCTGGTCGGCGACTACACGTTTGGCCGGCACCCGCAGGACATTGCGCTGCTCGAGCGCATCTCGCGCGTCGCCGCGGCCGCGCACGCACCGTTTATCGCATCGGCGGCGCCGAGCCTGTTCGATCTGAAATCGTTTACTGAGCTGGGTGTCACGCGCGATCTGTCGAAGATCTTCGAAAGCGCGGAACTGACCACGTGGCGCAGCTTCCGCGAGACCGAGGATTCGCGCTACGTCGCGCTGGTGCTGCCGTCGTACGCGGCGCGCCTGCCGTACGGCGCGAAGACCAAGCCAGTCGAGAGCTTCAATTTCGAGGAAGACGTCGACGGGACCGATCACAGCAAGTACCTGTGGGCGAACTCGGCGTATCAGATGGGCCTGCGCATCACCGACGCGTTTGCGAACTTCGGCTGGTCGACCGCGATTCGCGGCGTCGAAGGCGGCGGCCGGGTGAACGGCATGGTCGCGCATACGTACAAGACCGGCGAAGGCGACATCGTGCTCAAGTGCCCGACCGAGGTGACGATTACCGACCGTCGTGAAAAGGAGCTGAACGATCTGGGCTTTATCGCGCTGCTGAACTCGAAGGGCTCAAATATGGCCACCTTCTTCGGCGGCCAGACGACCAACAAGCCGAAGCTCTATAACAAGGATCTCGCGAACGCGAACGCGCATCTGTCGTCGCGTCTGCCGTACGTGCTTGCCGCGTCGCGCTTTGCGCACTACCTGAAGGTGATCATGCGCGACAAGATCGGCAGCTTCCAGACGCGCGCCGACGTGGAGAACTATCTGAACAACTGGATTGCCGACTACGTGCTGATCAATCCGTCCGCGTCGCAGGTGCAGAAGGCGCGCTATCCGCTTGGCGAGGCGCGCGTCGACGTGACCGAAGTGCCGGGCAAGCCGGGCGCGTACCGCGCGACGTGCTTCCTGAAGCCGCACTTCCAGATGGAAGATCTGACCGCGTCGATCCGCCTCGTTGCCGAGCTGCCGGCCGCGGCCGCCTGATCCGCCTGTTCGCACACTGACCTGAGGACTTCATGGACACCATTCTTCTCGAGATGACCGACGTCAAGGGCAACTCGCTGCTTAAAGACCATTCGGACAAGATCATCGTCGACTCGTTTTCGATCAGCATGAACCTGCCGGTTTCGAACGATCCGGCCAACACCGAACGCACGCTCGGCCGCGTGAATATTTCGGAGATGAGCTTTTCCAAGGCCACCGACCTTGCGACGCCCGCACTTTACGCGGCTTGCGCGGCCGGTACGAAGCTCGGCGATGCCAGCGTGCTGGTCGGCCGTAACGAAGGCGGCGCGTTCATGCTGCATATGAAGTACGTGCTCAGCAACGCGATGGTGTCGACCATCTCGACGGGCGGCGGCGGCGGCGGCATGTCGGACAGCTTCACGCTGAACTTCACGAAGATCACCGCCGAGTACACGCAGCAGAACACCGACTCGACGAAGAAGGGCACGGCGCCGTTCGGTTGGGATCTGTCGACCAATACCGACGCCGCACCGGCGAAGAGCTAAAGCGGCGCAACCGGACGCTAGCGGCGCGCGCCGTATCAACGCGGTGCGCGCTGCGTTCGTGTAGCCAGTCAGCGAGGAGTGAAAGCCGATGTCAGCGATCGCCAGCGGTTCATCGATGTCGCTGTTCGACCGCGTTGCCGATGCCGATGCCGGCGCCGACGGCGACGCGTCATTGCCGCTGGCCGATACACTGCGCGCGTCGATTGCGCGGGACCTCGCGCGGCTGCTCAATACGCGCTCGCGGCTCACGTTCGATCTGTTTGCGCAACGTGAAGGCACGGTGCTCGACTATGGCGTGCCTGATTTCACCGAACGTTCGTTGCAGTCGGGCGCGGACCGCGATGCGATCGCGGCGGCGGTCGCGCGGGCGATCGCGCTGTTCGAGCCGCGGCTGGCGAATGTGTCGGTCGGCTTCACCGGTACAAGCGGCGGTACAAGCGCCGCGGACCCGAAACGCCACGCGCCGTGCCTGACCATCCGCGGCGAAATGCGCGCCGGCACGGCCGTGCATCACGTCGCGTTCGAACTCGCACGCGACGCCGCCGGCACAACCGACGCCCGCTGGGAGGCTCATGGCTGACGTCGCGCCGGACGACATCCTGCAGTACTACAAGCATGAACTCGCGTACCTGCGCACGCAGGGCGCCGATTTTGCGCGCCGCTACCCGAAGGTCGCGGCGCGTCTTGCGTTGCACGGCAACGAATCGCTCGACCCGCACACGGAGCGGCTGATCGAGGCGACCGCGTTTCTGGCGGCGCGTGTGCACCGCGATCTCGATCAGGCGTTTCCGCAGATCGCCGCATCGCTGCTCGAAGGCGTATGCCCATCGCTTGCGCAACCGCTGCCGTCGATGACGATTGCGCAATTCGATCTCGACCCGCAGCAGGGCAAGGTCACCGCCGGTTTTCGCGTGCCACGCCACACGGGCTTGCAGGCGCGCACCGAAACCGGCGACGTGTGCCGCTTCCGCACCGCGTGGGACACCATGCTGTGGCCGCTGAAAATCGTGCATGCGCGCTTGGCCGACGACGCGACCTTGCGGCTCACGCTCGAGTGCGACGCTCAGGTCGATTTTGCCGAGCTCGAACTGACCAGCCTGCGCATCCATTTGCACGGCGACTGGATGCTGACGATGCCGCTTTACGAGTTGCTGACAGCAGGCGTATCCGACGTGTCGCTGCAGCCCGAAGGCGGCCGGCCGTCGCTGCTGCCGGCCGGTTCGTGGCGCGAAGTCGGCTACGCGCGCGAAGACAGCGTGTTGCCGCACCCGTTGCACGCGCAACCGGCGTACGGGCTGATGCAGGAATATTTCGCGTTTCCGCGCAAGTTTCATTTCTTCGACCTGCACGGTTTGCGCGGACGCATGGGCAGCGGGCGCCGCTGCGAAATCGCGCTGCATTTGCGGCACGCGCCGCGCGGGCTCGCGACGCTCAACGCACAGCATTTCCGGCTCGGCGCGACGCCGATCGTCAATCTGTTCGCGCAGACGAGCGAGCCGATTGCGATCGACCACCGGCAGTTCGAGTACCGCCTGGTCGCGGACCGGCAACGCGAGGCGATCACCGAAATTCATTCCGTGAGTTCGGTGGTCGTGTCGGACCCGCACCAGCGGCACACACGCGCGATTCCAAGCTTCGCGTCAGCGCAGCACGGCGACAAGGTGTACTGGTCCGCGCGCCGCGAGCACACGCTGCGCGGCAACATGGCGGGCACCGATATGTTCGTGAGTTTTATCGACGCGGACAACGCGACGGCGAGCACCACCTCGATGCCGGTCATCTACGCGAACGTGCTGTGCACGAACCGGCGCCTCGCCGAGCATGTGCCGGCCGGCGCGCGCCTTGTCGTCGACAAGGTGTCGCAGAACGTGCAGGTGCGCTGTCTGTACGAGCCGACCGCCGCGCGCAACCCGCCGCTCTCCAGCGAAACCTTGTGGCGCCTCGTGTCGCTGCTGACGCTGAACCATCAGTCGCTCGCGAGCGGCGCGACCGGGCGCGCGCAACTGCAGGAACTGCTGCGCCTGTTCGCCTCCGATAGCGCGCGTGAGCAGGATCAGATCCGCGGCGTGAAGAGCATCGAAACGCGCAGCGCGGCCGCGCATGTCGGCACCGACGCGTGGCGCGGCTACTGCCGCGGCACCGAGATCGCACTCGAGTTCGACGCGGACGCGTTTGCGGGCGGCTCGCCATTGCTGATGGGCGCGGTGCTCGCACGCTTCTTCGCGCTGTATACGACGGTCAACTCCTTTGTACGGCTGGTGGTGCGCCGTGGAGACGGGATATGGAAGCAATGGGAGCCGATGACAGGCTGTCAGCCGCTGCTCTGATCGCCGAGCTCACGCAGCACGCGCCCGGCTTCGATCTGTTCCAGGCGATCGCGCTGCTCGAGCGGGCGTTGCCGGCGGCCGAAGCGCTTGGCACCGGCGATGGCGCACGCGAAGCGGTGCGGCTGTCGGGCCATGTGTCGCTCGCGTTCGAGGCGAGCGATGTGAGGAGCGTACGGGAGAATCCGCCGCGCGATGAAGTCGTCGCGCCGCACGCGGTGGCCGCCGGCGAGCGCGGGCTGCCGCCGGTGACCTATACGTTGAGCACGCCGGTGCTGACGCTCGCCGGTGCGAATGGACCGCTGCCGATGCCGGTCACTGAACTGGTGCTCGAGCGCCGTGCGGCGCGCGAGCCTGCGCTTTCGGATCTGCTCGACATCTTCAATCACCGCTTCCTTTCGTTTCTGTATCGCGGGCGTAAAAAGCATGCGCCTGGCCTGAACTGGCAATCGCCGCATGCGTCGGCGCTCGCGGCATGCATCGATGCGCTCAGCAATCTCGGGCTGCACCGCCACATGCGGGGACCGCATCACGCGGCAGGTGAAAGACCTCGTGGGACGGAGCCCTGGCTGCGCCACGCGGGGCTAATGAGCGGTGCACCGCGCTCGATGGCCGGGCTCGTCACGCTGCTTGCCGATCGTCTGGGTTTGCGGGTCACCGGCACGCAGTTTATCGGCGGCTGGCGCGCGGTCGATCGCGCGGATTCGATCCGTATCGCGGGAGTGCGCGACGGTGTGCGCACCGCTGGGTCGCGCGTCGGTGGCGTGCAACTGCTCGGACGCCGCTGGTGGGATCAGGCGGCCGGCATTCGGATCGAGTTTCACGATCTGCCACGCACGCGTTTTACCGCGCTGCTGCCGGGTGGCGATGACCACGCGCTCGCGCTATGGCTGATCCGCAGTTATCTGCAGGAGGACTTCGACGTGCAGTTCATGCTGATGCCGGCGCCGCAGACGGTGGCGTGCGCGGTCGGTGGCAAGACGGCGGCGAGGTTGGGGTGGACGTCGTGGTTGTCGGGCACGCGTGCGGCGAAAGCGGAAGTGGGCGCTGACGCGGGGGGCAAAGCGGGCGCTGAAGCCAGCGCGAACGGGGGCGCGGGCAAGACCCACCGACCGGTATTCGGCGGCGCGACGGGCACCGCTGCGCATCGCGCACGGCGTGCGCCGGCGCCGGTGCGCTTCACCGCGCGAGCGAGCGAGAGTGCAAGTCCGAGTGCGAGTCCGACTCCGGGCGCCGTGGCGACGCGGCCGCATCGCTGACGCAGCGACGAGACCACACCGAGACCGCTGGAAGAAACCGCGACGACACGAAACCACCCCTGCAACGAAACCTACGAAGCCACCCCGAAACGACGCCGCCCGAACGAGGACATTGCCGCATGGACATCGATATTCGCACGCTGCTAAGCCGGCTCAATCCCGCATGCCGTCATGCGATGGAGCAGGCCGCGCAGTCGTGCGTGCGGCAAACGCATTACAACGTCGACGTCGAGCACTTGCTGCTCGCGCTCGTCGAAACCGACGCGCCCGATCTGCGCGCGATCCTCGCGCATTTCGACATCACCATCGAAGCGCTCACCGCGCAGTTGCAAAAGGCAATCGACCAGTTCAAACGCGGCAATGGCCGCACGCCCGCGCTGTCGCCGAATTTCACGCCGCTGCTGCAGGAAGCGTGGCTGTTGAGTTCGATGCTGCTCGGCGAGCAGCAGGTACGCTCGGGCACGCTGGTGCTCGCGTTGCTGGAGGTAGATAGCCTGCGCGGGCTGTTGCTCGAATCGGCGCCGGTGTTGCTGAAGATTCCGCGCGCGAGCCTGCGCGATGCGCTGCCGGCGCTGGTCGCCGATTCGCCGGAAGACACCGGTGGCGCCGGTCGCGATAGTGGTGCGCCGGCCGCCGCGGCGGGTGCATCCGGCACGGCGAGTGCCACGTCGTCCGTGCGTGCGATGCCGACGCTGTCGAGCGCCGGAGCGGGTCACGCGTCACGCCAAAGCGCGCTCGAACAATACACGGCCGACCTGACCGCGCTCGCGCGCGAAGGCGCAATCGATCCGATTCGCGGCCGCGACAGCGAGATCCGTCAATTGATCGACGTGCTGCTGCGGCGCCGCCAGAACAATCCGATCCTGACCGGCGAAGCGGGCGTTGGCAAAACGGCCGTCGTCGAAGGCTTCGCGCAGCGAATCGTGCACGGCGACGTGCCGCCCGCGCTGGCGAATGTGTCGGTGCGCTCGCTCGATCTCGCGCTGTTGCAAGCGGGCGCCGGCATCAAAGGCGAGTTCGAGAACCGGCTGAAGTCGGTGATCGCCGAGGTCAAGGCGTCGCCGACGCCGGTCATCCTGTTTATCGACGAGGCGCATCAGCTGATCGGCGCGGGCGGCAGCGAAGGTCAGGGCGACGCGGCGAATATGCTGAAGCCCGCGCTCGCGCGCGGCGAACTGCGCACAATCGCGGCGACCACGTGGGCCGAATACAAGAAGTACGTCGAGCGCGACCCGGCGCTGGCGCGGCGCTTCCAGGTGGTGAAGGTCGAAGAGCCGACCGAGCCGGTCGCAATCGAGATGCTGCGCGGGATGGTGCAGAAGCTCGAAGCGCATCACGGCGTTGAAATTCTCGATGAAGCGGTGCGCGACGCAGTGAAGCTATCGCATCGCTATATCTCCGGCCGGCAACTGCCGGATAAGGCGATCAGCGTGCTCGACACCGCTTGTGCGCGCGTCGCGATCGGCCAGAGCGGCGCGCCGGAAGAGCTCGAAGCGCTGAGCCGCGCGATCGAGAGCGCGGAGAATCATTTGCGCATTCTGCGTCACGAAAGCGCGACCGGCGCCGACCGTGTCGATGCGATTGCCACGCGCGAACGCCAGCTTGCGGACGACCGTGCGCGCTATGCGCGCCTTACCGACAAGCTCGCGACCGAAAAGCGCGCGGTGGCGGAAATTCTCGCGTGGCGGCGCAAGATCGCGCAGCATCTCGCGGATCGGGATGTCGAGCGCGACGCGGATAGCGCAAGCCATGCAAATGGCGCAGGCAACGCAAGCCACTCAAGCAACGCCCATCGCACTGAACACGGCGGCCACGATCGTGCGGCGGACGATCGACGCAGCGTACCCGTGCAGCCGATGCCGGACGCCGTAGACGCATTGGAAATGCCCGAAGGCGACGACGAAGCATCGCTCGCCGCCAATCTGGCGCGCCTCGAAAAAGGCCTCGAAGCGGTGCAGAACGACGAACCGCTGGTGCCGGTCTGCGTCGACTCGAACGTCGTCGCGAATGTGATCTCCGGCTGGACCGGCATCCCGGTCGGCCGCATGCTCGCCGACGAATTGCACACGGTGCTGTATCTGCAGGACAAGCTGGCGGAGCGCGTGGTCGGCCAGGACCAGGCGCTCGACACGATCGCGCGCCGCATCCGCACGTTCCGCGCGGACCTCGACGATCCGGGCAAACCGGTTGGCGTGTTTCTGCTGGTCGGCCCGAGCGGCGTCGGCAAGACCGAGACGGCGGCCGCGCTGGCCGACACGCTGTACGGCGGCGAGCGCAACATGATCACCGTCAACATGTCCGAGTTTCAGGAAGCGCACAGCGTATCCGGCCTGAAAGGCGCACCGCCGGGTTATGTCGGCTATGGACGCGGCGGCGTGCTGACCGAAGCGGTGCGACGCCGCCCCTATAGCGTCGTGCTGCTCGACGAAATGGAAAAGGCGCATCCGGACGTGCTCGAACTGTTCTTCCAGGTGTTCGACAAAGGCACGATGGAAGACGGCGAGGGCGTGCCGATCGACTTCAAGAACACGCTGATTCTGCTGACATCGAATGCCGCGCAGGACGTGATCACCGACGCATGCCAGGGCGGCCGCCGTCCGCCGCCGGACGCGCTGATCGAACAGTTGCGGCCCGCGCTGGTGCGGCAATTCAGCCCCGCGTTTCTCGGACGGCTGGTGCTGGTGCCGTATTACCCGCTCGGCGATGCGCAGATCGCGTCGATCGTCGAACTCAAGCTCGAACGGCTCGCCGATCGTTTCGCGCGCAACCATCACGCGCCGCTCACGTGGGACGACGCGCTGTCGCAACTGATCACGCAGCGCTGCAAGGAAGTCGATAGCGGCGCGCGCAACGTCGATCACATCCTGACGCAGGCGGTGATGCCCGAGCTCGCGCGCCAGGTGCTCGAGCGGATTTCGATTGCGCGGCCGTTTTCGGGTGTACATATCGGCGTGAACGCGCAGGGCGGCATTGTGTTCCGGTTCCGTTCTTCGGACGAGGCGTAACCGCTATGTCGACAGTCGCCGCCACTCAGACGCACTGCTTGCTGTCGGTCACGACGCCGCTCGGCGCCGACGTGCTGCTGCTCGACGGGTGCGCGGGACGCGAAGCGATTTCCGAGCTGTTCCAGTTCGACCTGCGGATGCGTGCGGCAAACAAGGCGCTCGATTTCTCGACACTGGTCGGCGCGACCGCAACGGTGAAACTGCAAACGAAGGCCGGACCCGCGCGCTATCTGAGCGGTATCGTCACGCGCTTCGCAAGCGTCGGCGCCGATGCGCAATATGGTCACTACACCGCGACCCTCGCGCCACAGCTCTGGCGGGCGACGCTCGGGCGCGACCGCGCGATCTATCAGAACAAGAGCGTGCCCGACATCGTGAAGGCGGTGCTTGGCACGTTCAGCGTGACATTCGAAGACCGGCTGACCGGCACATACGCGGTGCGCGACTACTGTGTGCAATACGACGAGAGCGCGTTTCAGTTCATTTCGCGGCTGATGGAAGAGGAAGGGATTTTCTACTTCTTCGTGTTCGCCGACGGCTCGCACACGATGGTGCTCGCGGACAGCGTCAGCGCGCACTCGAAAGGCACGAATAGCGCAACGCTGTACTGCACCGGCATAGCCGGCGTGGCCGCGAATATCGAGCGCCTCCATACATTCGAAATCGCGCAGGCGCTGGTCGCGGGCGACCACGTGCTGGCCGACTACGACTTCGTCAAGGCCACCACATCGGAGGCGCAGAAGCAGACCACCGCGTCCGGTGCCGGAGCGGGCGCGGACCTGCTGCGCTACACGTTTCCCGGCAAGTACACCGATGACGCCGACGGCACGCGCAAGGCGGCGATCCGCCTCGCCGCGGATACCGTCGGGCAGCACACGGGTCATGGCAGCGGCGAATGCTACAGCCTCGCGGCCGGGACGTTCTTCACGCTGGCCGCGCATGCGAACGCGGCGCTCAATGTCGACTATGTGGTGCGCGGTGTCATGCACGACGCAACCAACGACATGTACCGCAACGTGTTCGAAATCTTCCCGTATAGCGTGCCGTTCCGCGCGCCGTTCGTGACGCCGCTGCCGGTCGTTAACGGCACGCATACCGCGAAGGTGACCGGTGCATCCGGCGAGGAGATCTGGACCGACAGTTATGGGCGCGTGAAGGTGAAATTCCACTGGGATCGTTCGTCCACCGCGAACGAAGATACGTCGTGTTGGGTGCGTGTGTCGCAGGCATGGGCGGGTCAAGGCTGGGGGCAGTTCATCCTGCCGCGCATCGGTCAGGAGGTGATCGTCAGCTATATCGATGGCGATCCGGACCGGCCGCTCGTCACCGGTTGCGTATTCAACGGTGTCAACACGACGCCGCTCACGCTGCCCGGTTCGCAAACGCAAAGCGTGCTGCGCTCGCGCTCATCGAAGAACGGCCAGGCCGGCAATGAGATTCGCATGGAAGACAAGCTCGATTCGGAAGAGCTGTATCTGCATGCGCAGAAGGACATGAACGTCGCGATCGAGAACGCGCTGACGACGACGGTGGTCGGCGGCGCGCAAAAGCTTGTCGTGCAAAAAGGCGACCGGACCGTCGACGTGCAGACCGGCAAGGAAACGTATTCGGTCAAAGGCACGCGCTCGCTCGACATTACCGGCGATGAAACACACACGAATCACGGCAAGTTCACGCAGACAACCGGCGGCGACTACACGCTGAAGATCACCGGCAATCTCGTGATCGAGGCGACCGGCACGATCAGCATCAAGTCCGGCACGTCGTTCGCGAACGAAGCGGGGACCTCGCTCGGATTGAAGGCGGGCACGTCGCTGACCGCGCAGGGGATGACCGTCGAGCACAAGGCGTCGGCCACGCAGACCGTCGATGGCGGCGGGATGCTCGCGCTGAAGGGCGGCGTCGTCAAACTGAACTGAACCGGACCTGCGACACGATGAGCGAGACCTTGACGCAACTGTTTGCCTTTGGGGCTGCACCCGGTGTTACGCCGGGCGCCGCGCCGGACACGCACGCCACGAACGCGTCGTACGCGTCGTACGCGTCGACAGACCCGTACGCCGCAAAGGGCCCACACGCAGCGACCGGCGCTCACGCGGCTGGCGTTACCACCGTCGTCGAAGAGCACGACGACGAAGGCCGCGTCCTAAGCCGCACCGAAATGTGCAACGGCGTGCCGCACGGCGAGCTCGCGCGCTTCGGGCCGAACGGCGCGCCGCTATTGCAGGCGCGCTACGCGCAAGGCTCGTTGTCGGGCCCGTTGCGCACATTCGACGAACAGGGTCGCGTCACGCATGAAGCGCACTACGTGAACGGCAAGCTGCACGGCGCGCTGTCGCTCTACCAGGACGGTCTTCTCGTCAGCCGCCAGCAGTACGCCGGCGGCGTGGCGCACGGCGAGAGCGTCGTCTATGCGGCGTCCGGACTGGTTGTATCGAGGATGACTTACGAGGCCGGCGTGCTCGAGCGCGAAGCCATCTTTATGCATGACGGCGTCGTGGTGCGCCGCGTGCCGTACCGCAAAGGGCTGATTGAAGGCGAAGCGCGCGACTATGCGCGCGACGGCACGCTCGCCCAGGCAGCGCCGCACCGCTCGAACCTGCTGCATGGAACGGTACGGCGTTTCGCGCCGGACGGCAGTGTCGTCGAAGAGCGCCAGTACGCACAAGGCAAGCCGCAAGGCGAGTGGCGGCAAGTGCCCGCGCAGCAGGCCGGCGGCGACGCGCAGCCGGGCACGCAGCGCTTTGTCCGGCACCTCGAAAAGTTAGTAAGGGGCAATGCATGAGCCTGCTCGTGACAGCGGGCGCGACGCTGCAATGCAGCTTCGGTGCGGCGCCGGCGCCGATGTCGGTGCTGCCGGTCAACCGCGTGCTGTCCGGCGCGCCGGCGGCGACGGTGGTGGATAACGTGCCGATGGTGAATGTGATGCCGTTCGGCGTATGCAGTTGCGCGGCAAACCCGACGGTCGCTGCGGCGACCGCGGCCGCGCTCGGGGTGCTGACGCCGATGCCGTGCGTGCCGGTCACCGTCGCGCCGTGGGTGCCCGGATCGCCGACTGTGACGATCGGCGGGATGCCGGCGCTGCAGAACGCCTCGAAGCTGATGTGCACGTGGGGCGGCGTGATCACGGTGGTCGCGCCGGCGCAAGTGACGACGATGGTTCCCTGATGGTGACGCACGATGCAATACGTGTTCTCGATGACTTCGCGGATGGTGACGATAGCGCTCGGCTGCGCGCTGTTGTTGTGTGTGCTGCTGTTTCTGCTCGGCATGCAGATCGGCGCGCGCCTGACCGGGCAAACGCCTGCGCAGGCGACGTCGCAGCCGATAGCCGGCGCGTCGTGGTCGGCGGCGGTCGTGCCGGGGCGCGCACCGGCTGGCGCTTCGACGCCTGCGGGCGCGACTGCTTATCCGAACGGCGCGACCAACGCGTCCAACCCGGCGGACGCTACGGACACGTCGGACGCATCACGCATGTCCGATGTGTCCGACGAGACGGTTGCGCAACCGTCGCCCGTTGTGCCTGTTGTGATACCCGCTGCCGCGGCCAATGCGGCGGATTCCGGTTCCTAGTTCTGTGGAGAGTGTGACGTTCATGTCGTCTACGTTGGCTTTGCCTGGTGTGTTCCGATTCCGCCGCGTGCCGTGCGGGTTATCGCATTTAGCACGGTGCGCCGCGTGGTTTTGCGCGCTGTTGTGTGTAGTGCTCGTCGCCGTCGCGATGCTTGTGATGCCGCGACCCGCATTTGCCGCTGCGCCAGCGGCGAATGGTCAAGCGTCCGATGCGGGTATGCCTGTGGTGGCGGTGCCCAACCCATCGGCGCCCGCCGGCACCAGCAACACGCCGCTCACCTCCACCGGCCTCGTGCAGATGCCGGACGGCCGGCTGCTGGCGCCGGAGTTTGCACGCATCGTCCAGCGCGGTGAGCTGATCGTCGCGGTGCTGAAGGTCGATCAACCGCCGTTCTTCGAGGAACGCAACGGCCAGCTCAGCGGACTCGATATCGACCTCGCGAAAGAAATCGCCGCGAAGCTCGGCGTGAAGGTGCGCTTCAACCGCGATGCGAATACCTTCGACGGCGTCGTCGATCTGCTTGCGCGCGGTAATGCGGATATCGCGGTCAGCAAGCTGTCGCGCACGCTGCCGCGCGCGCAGGAGATCAGCTTCAGCACGCCGTATCTGCGCCTGAAGCGTGCGCTGCTGCTCAACCGTGTGAAGTTCGCGCAACTCGCGCAGGGCCGCACGGTGCCGGAGATGATTCGCACGTACGACAACTCGATCGGGGTGGTCGCGAACTCGTCCTACGCGGCGTACGTGACCAGCAATTTCCCGAAAGCTCAGGTACGTCAATACCCGACCTGGGAAGCCGTCCTGAAGGCGTTGAACACCGGTGAAATCACCGCTGCATATCGCGACGAATTCGAAGTGAAGCGCGTCTTGAAGATCGACCCGACCGCCTCGCTGCGTCTGCGCGTGGTCACGCTGCAGGACCTCGAGGACACGCTCGCGATTGGCGTGAACGTATCGGCGCCGGCGCTGCTCGCGTTTATCAACCAGTTTCTGTCCGAGCGCAGCACGAAGTTCGACGTCAGCACGGTGCTGCAGGCCACCGATCACTGAACGCCGCCGACGATAAAAACCGATCACACGACCGAAAGACCAGAAAGACCATGAAGCTGAACTCCGCTCGAATCTATGCGCTAGCCGTCAACCCCTGGGTGATTTTCGCGAGCCTCGGGCTTGGCGTATCCGTCGGACTTGTGTTGCCGCGGCAAGCGCAGCACCTCGCGTTTATCGGCGACATCTATGTCGATCTGCTGAAAATGACGACGCTGCCGTTCATGATCTCCGCGGTGATATTCAGCCTGCAGCGTCTGTTTCGCGACGGCGGCACGTCGAAGTTGCTGCTGCGCGTGGTCACCGTGTTTATCGGCGCGTCGGCGATCGTGTCGCTGATCGGCGCGATTGTACTGATCGTGATGAGCCCGGGCTCGAATCTGTCGAGCGAAACGATGCAGACCTTCGGTTTGATGGTCGGCAGCGATTCGTCGTCGAACAACACAGTGATGAACCTGTACGGCACCGACGTGCCGGAAAAAACCCTCAGTCTCGCGACACTGCTGACGAGCCTCGTACCGACCAATATTTTCGCCGCGCTTGCGAACGGCGACGCATTGAAAGCGCTCGTGTTCGCGCTGCTATTCGGCCTCGCGGTCGGGCGCGTGCCGGAGCGCATTTCGACGGGCTTGAGCCAGGCGCTCGAAACGGTTTATCACGCGTGTCAAAAACTGATGCACTGGCTCAGCTATCTGCTACCGGCCATTCTGTTCTGCATGAGCGCCGCGCAATTCGGCAAGTCCGGCGTCGAGCCTTTGCACGCGATGCTGCAGTTCGTGCTCGCGTTCTTTATCGCATCGGTGACGCTACTCGCGCTGGCCGCGGTGATTATCTGGAAGCGCTCGGGCGGCACGCTTGCGACCGCGCTCGATGCGCTGCGCGCGCCGTTCGCGCTTGCGCTCGCCACGCGAAATAGCGCCGCCTGCATGCCGAGCATGATCGAGAGCCTGGTCGACAGGTTGGGCTTTGCGCGCTCGCGCGTCGAGTTGCTGGTGCCGCTGACCATCTCGCTGCTGCGCGTCGGACCGATGGTCTATTACGTGTGCGCGACGCTGTTTATCGCGCAACTGTACGGCCATACGCTCGGCGTGGTCGAGGTGGTCACGGTGCTGCTCGCGTCGGTGCTCGCGGGGTTTGCATCGGCGGGCATGACAGGGCTCGTGACGGTGTCGCTGGTCGGCATGACCTGCGCGTATCTGCGCTTGCCGTTCGAAGCGGCGTTCATCCTGTTTCTTGCGGTCGATCCATTGTGCGACATGCTGCGCACGCTGATTCTCGTGATCGGCAATGCCGCTGCGGTGTCGGTGATCTGCCCGCGGCCACTCAAGATATGAAGGAGACGCGTATGGCGCTGATCGGTATTCTCGGCGGCATGGGTCCGCTCGCCACGGTCGATTTCATGGAACAGATCATCCGGCTGACTGGCGCGGCGCGCGACCAGGAGCATCTGCCGATGCTGGTCGCGAACCTGCCGCATACGCCGGACCGTTCGGCCGCGATTACCGATGGCGGCGCGGACCCGCTGCCGGCGCTGCTCGCAGGCATCGATCTGCTGAATCGCAATCGCGTCGGCGTGATCGCGGTGCCGTGCAACTCGGCGCACCACTGGTATGCGCAGATGCGCGCGCACAGCGAGGCGCCGCTACTGCATATCGGCGAGGTCTGCGCTGCGGCGATCGCACCGCAGGTGACGCGCGCCGCGGTGCTCGCGACACGTGGCGCGCTGACCGCCGGTTTTTATCAGGCGGCGCTGGTCGAACGCGGCATTGAGCCGGTGTTGCCGGATCCGGACACGCAGCAGGCGGTGAGCGCGTGCGTCGCCGCGGTCAAGGCGGATCGTCTCGGCGATGCCGCCGCACATCTGTGCGCGGCGCTCGATGCGTTGACCGCGCAGCGCATCGAAGCGGCGGTGCTCGGCTGCACCGAATTGCCGATCGCGGCGCGCGAACTTGAAATGCGCGAATTCGCGCTGGTCGACAGCACACTCGAACTTGCACGCGAGACCGTGCGCTATGCGCTGGCGCGCGGCTGGAACCGCCCCGCATGAAAACGCTCAGGCAACTGTCGAACAGTACCGTCGTGCTGCTGCTATGCGTCGCGACCGGCGTGCTGTGCGGCGTGTACGCGGCGCCGGCCGGCGATGCCGTATATCTGATCGGGAAGCTGTATCTGGCGGTCGTTAATATGGCCGCGATTCCGCTGCTGGTGGTCGCGACGTTTTTCGGCTTGCGTCAGGTGCTGCAACTGCCGCGACCGGTGTTGCGCGTGAGCACGATTGGCGTGCTCGCGCTGGCGGGCGTCGCGCTATGCGCGGCGGTGGGGACGGTTGCGGGGCGCGCCGCGATGCCGGGTTCGCATCTGTCGGCGTCGCAGTATGCGCATCTCGGCGAACTGGTGCTGCAAAGCGCGAGCAGCGGCGACGAAGTGCATATGGCGCTGTTCGACGACGACACAGGTTCCGCGCGCGACGTACACACGGCCGCTGCTCAGCGGCAACCGGACGACGCGTCGGCGCAGGTTGGGCAGCCGGAGGCCGGAGCCGCGCAAAGCGCGCCGGCAACGGCGTCACTCGACGTACCGCCCGCTGCCGACACACCCGCAGCCGCACCCGCGCGACAGAACGACACGGTGTCGCACGCGATTGTGTACACGGTGCACGACCTGATACCCGATAACTTTTACCGTGCGCTCGCGCAGGGCCGCACGCTGGCGATCCTGAGCGGCACGATCCTGTTCGGCATGGCGTTCGCCGCGCTGTCGCGCGAGCAGTCGACGATGCTGTCCAGTGTGTTCGAAGGCATTTACCGGACGCTCGAAGCGATCATCGAACACGCCAATCTGATGATTCCGGCACTCGCGTTCGGCGCGGCTGCGTACGTCGCCTCTCATGTGGACCGCGCGACGCTCGACGCGATGAAAAGCTTTCTGCTGTGTTTCGTGTCGTTGTCGGTCGCGCTGGCCGCGTTGACGCTGGCGGTGATCTCCGTGCGCTGCGGCAAGCCATTCGCGCAGGTGGTCGCCGCATTGAAGGCGCCGCTGCTGGTCGGGCTGATGTCCGGCAGCGAGACCGCCCCGATTCCGCACACGATCGAAGCGATGAGTGCGCGCCTGGGCTTTAGCCGCGGCGTCGTCGAACTGGTCGTGCCGCTCGGCGCGGTGTTTATCCGCGCGGGCACCGCGCTGTACTTCGCGCTGGTGACGGTGTTCGTCGCGAATCTCTATGCGCGGCCGCTCGATGCGATCGACCTCGCGCTGATCGGTGTCGCATCGACGGTGGCGGCGTTTGCGTCGGCCGGGCAGAACGGCGTCGCAACCGCGGGCTTCGCGGGTGTCGTGCTGTCGGTTCTGCAACTGCCCGTCGAAGCGGCCGGTGTGCTGTTCATTGCGATCGACCTGCTGTGCGAAGGGCCGCGCAACGTGCTGAGCCTGCTCGCGGTGTGCACGGTGATCGCGTTCGTGTCGGCGGGTCTGCCGTTCGAGCAGAGCGCACGCACCGACGCGCATGCGTTGCGGGGGCGCGGGCAGCCTGTTTTGCAGCCTGGTTCCCAACTTCAGGGACAACTGCAAGGACAACCCGTTTTGCAATTCTCGTTCTCGCGCGCGCAACTCGTGCTCGCGCTGGGTTGCGTGCTGATGGCGGCATCGCTGATTGTGCTGCTGGGCGTCGGAGTGGGGGCTCGATGATTCTCGTGTACAGGTTCCCGAACCGCTTGCGTCGCGTGTCGCGCAATGCGCCGTTGCGGCAGTTGATGCTGCTGATTTTTGTCGCGTGTGTCACGCAAGCGCTCGCGGGCTGCGGGATGTTCGGCTCGAGCGGCGACAAGGTGAAGTGGTCGCAGATGACGCTGACCGCCAGCGACGATCTGAACAACAACGCACCGGTCGCCGTCGATGTCGTGCTGGTGTCGGACCGCGCATTGCTCGAGCGCATTGCGGACCTGCCGGCATCGAAATGGTTCAGCGCGCGCGCCGATCTCGCCGCGACATTTCCGCAAGGACTGCGCTATCGCAGCTGGGAGATGGTGCCCGGGCAGCGGCTCGATGTGCCGGGCGATACGTTCGCCGGGCCGCGCGTCGCTGCGGCGTTCGTGTTCGCGAACTATCAGGGGCCGGGCGCGCATCGCGTCCGGATCGACACGTTCAACGGCCGGATGGTCGTGCTGCTGAACAGTACCGCATTCACTGTTTCGCCCACTCAATGAAGATCATTAATCGTTCCGCGCAGTCTGCTTCGACGCTGGTTCGCGATGCTGTCGCTGTCGCTATCGTTGTCGTTGTCGTTGTCGTTGTCGACACCGTTGGCGCTGCCGTTGCGGGCTGTGTCGCCGCCGCTGCAATCCGCGGCCAGGAGAATCGCGATGTCTGAGCGCACGCCGATGGTTGTCGACCGGGTCGAATGGTTCGAAGGCATGCTGCTGTCGCCGCAGCATTTCCAGTTGCTGTCAGGCCGGCTCGATTCGCTGGTCGCGTGGCAGACGCTCGCCGCCGCGCCGTTCAGTTGGGGCGTGCGCCGCGTCGTGTTCGACCAGGGCCTGCTGCCCGCCGGGCTCGTGCGCGTGCTCGCGCTCGACGCGATCCTGCCGGATGGCACCGCGGTGTCGTACGCGCCGCAAAGCGGTGAACCGCAATGTCTCGAACTGTCACTCGAGCCGTTCGCCGACCGGCTATCGAGCGGGCCGCTCGATTTCTACCTGACGCTGCCGGTGCGCAGCGCACCGATGGGCGGGGCGCGCATACGGCGCTTCACGTCGGTGCCCGGCACGCCGGTCGAAGACGAAGTGTCGGAGGCGCCGCCTGCGGATATCGCGCGGCTCGTGCCGAATCTCGCGCTCGCCGCAGGCGAGCGGCCGTCGCCGATGTTCGTGGCGCTGCGCCTCGGCTCGGTCTACAAGGACAACGAGGTCGTGCGTCTCGGCGAACGGCTGCCGCCGTTGCTCGAAGTCGCGCGCGACAACCCGCTATGGACCGGTGTCGCGTCACTGCTTGGCCAGCTGCGCGGCAAAGCCGCATTCGTCGCGCGGCAGACCGCGAACCCGTCGTCGAAGATCGACGACCGGCTCACGCAGCTCGAATTGAAAGACCGTCTGCGCAATCTGCTGACCGATCTGCCGTATGCGGAAGCGGTGCTACGCACGCCGCATCTGCATCCGCTGTCGTTGTATCTCGCGCTGGCATCGTTATCCGGCTCGCTGAGCATGCTGAAGGCCGGCGGCTTGCCGCCCGTGCCGCTCGACTACGACCATGAAGACCCGCTCGCGGTATTTGTGCCGCTATTGCGCTCGTTGCGCGAGGCGGTGTCCGAAGTCAGCGAAGACCATCGCGAGCACCGCTTCGAATTCAGGCACGGTGCGTATGAACTGACGCTGCATCAGGACTGGATTGGCGAGCGTCTGGTGGTGGGTTTGCGCGGGCAATCGGAGCGCGACCTGCTCGCATGGATGGACGCGGCGATGATCGGCTCGCAGCCGGTCTATCCGTCGTTGCGCAGCCGCCGCGTACTGGGCGCCGCGCGCCGTCCGCTGGACTACGCGGAAGACCTCGGTCTGCGTTCGGGTTCCGGCTATCAGTTGTTCGAGGTGCTGGCCGACCCGGCGCTGATTCATGCGAACCAGCCGCTCGTGATCGGCAACCCGAACGAGGGCGAGAGCGCGCAGCGGCCGCAGGAGATGGTGCTGTTTGTGAAGAGCTGAACCCCGGCAACGCAGCAACAACGCAACAACGCAACAAAGGAATCGAGCATGGCACGCAATCGACCGGAATCCGACGAACACGACCCCGTGACCGAACAGTTCCGCGCATTTCTCGACGAGCTCGTGAAAGCGCGCGCACGCGCGTCGAATGCGCCCGACGCGGCGCCGGAACTTGCCGCCGCGGAGATGAACCGTCATCTGCTGAACCTGATCGAGATCCAGACGTTGCAATCGCGGCGCGACAGTACGCGCTACGACACCGAAAGCCTGATGGACGCGCGCTATCTGAAAGCGGTGCTCGCCGACGAAATTCTGCTCAATACGCCGTGGCCGGGCCGCGAAACCTGGACCGGCTTTCTGCTCGAGTCGACGCTGTTTCGTACCAACGTAGCCGGCGATCTGGTGTTCCGGCGCATCGAGCAGGTGCTGTCCGAACGCGAGCCGTCGCGCCGCGCGGTCGCACGGCTGTATCTGTTCGCGCTCGCGATGGGTTTTCAGGGGCGCTTTCGCGGTATCGATGCGGCCGCGCAGCTACGCAGCTATCGCGACGAACTGTACGAGTTCGTCTATCAGCGGCGCGCGGACCTGACGAGCCGCGACCGCACGGTGGCGCCGGCCGCGTATGCGAACACGCTGTCGCATATCGCGCCACGCAAGCTGCCGACGTTGAGCCGCTGGAGCGTGATTGTGCTGCTCGCGTTCGTGTCGCTGCTCGCCGTGTCCGAACTGCTGTGGCTGTGGCAGTCGTGGCCGGTGCGCGAGGCGCTCCGTCCCGATGCGTTCAGCGCGAGTACGAAATGAACGCGCGCCGCCCGCTGCCCGGAGATTGCCGATGCTGACCAGTAACCTGTTCCTGCTGTCGATTGCGGTGCTGACGGTGGTCGTCTGCATCGTGCTCGGCGTCGTGCTGTATTTCGCGCTGCACGGCTCGCACGGCAAGCCCGCGGCCGAGCGCAAGATCGTGCGGCTGCGCGCGGACACGCTGCGCAGCACGTTTCGCCAGGCGGTCGAACTGATCGAAGGGAATATCGCGTCGCGCGCGGAGCGCTACAACATTCCATGGATCATGGTGCTCGATGAAGGCGATGACCCGCATCCGCTGCCGGTCGCCCAGGCGGGCGTCGCGAGCGTGCTGAGTTCGGAGGCCGCGAGCCCGGCTGCAACGAGCGGCATCTCATGGCACTTTTTCGATCGCGGCGTGGTGATCGATATCAAGGCGATGTACCTCGGTTCCCCCGAAGACGATGGCGATGAAAAGCCGTGGGACGAGTTTCTCGGCTTGTGCCGCAACTACCGTCAGCAGCGGCCGTTCGATTCGGTCGTGATCACGGTGCCGGCCGCGCTGTTGCTCGCCGAAGATACCGACGCGCAGCTCGAGCTGGTGCGGCGCGCGAAACTCGCGCACCGGCGTCTGTGGCTCGCGCAGAATCGCTTCGCGATGCGTTTCGCGGTGTATGTCGTGATTACCGGTTGCGAAACGCTGCCGGGTTTCGCGGGCTTTGCGCGGGCGCTGCCCGAGCCGATGCGCGCGAGCATGCTCGGCTGGTCGTCACCGTTCGATCTGTCGACCACGTATCAGTCCGCGTGGGTCGATACCGCGATGGCCAGCATCGAACGCGCGGTGTCCGATACGAGCGCGGAACTGTTCGCGCTCGATACCGGCACGATCGACGCGGGCGCGTTGCTGCTGCTGCCGGCGCGCATCGATGCGATGCGCGCGCAACTGCAGATCTATATCGACGAACTGTTGCGGCCGAGCGCGTATCACGAGCCGTTCTTTTTCCGCGGCATCTACCTGACCGGTGATAGCAGCGAGTTCGCGCAATGGACGGTGGAACCCTCGTCTGCCGGCTATCGCGATGGCGCGCTGGTGCCGGCCGGCGGCGAGTTCGCCGCGGCGGACGGCGCTGGCGACCCTGTCGCCGCCGATGCAGCGATGCCGCTCGTCCCGTATGCGGGCGGCGCCGCCGCCTTGCTCGGCGACGCGGCGGGCGCGCCGCTCGAAGCGGAACGACGCGAGCCCGGCGGCCCGCTCAACGAACTGATGCGGCAGCCCGCGTTCCTGCGCGATCTGTTCGACAAGAAGATCTTCCTTGAATACGGTCTCGCGCGGCCATCGCGTTCGCAGCATCTGACGCGACCGCTCGTGAACCGCGCGTTGCGCTGGGGCAGCTATGCGCTGCTCGGCGTATGGGGCGTCGGCATTGTCGTTGCGACCGTGCAACTGAGCCATCGCAATGGCGAACTGGTCGCCGCGCTCGGCGCGTTGCAGCGCGACGCGCAGGATCAGGCGATGGCCGCGCGGCGCGGCCAGGATCTGACTGCCGACTGGTACCGCGGCAAGGCGCTCGCGCTGATCGCGCTGAACCAGCATCTGCGTGCGGACCCGCTGTGGACGGTGTTCCTGCCGGGCTCATGGCCGATCGTCGACGACCTCGATCAGCGCGTGAACAGCCGCTTCGATCAGGCGTTCGGCGAGATCGCACTGACCGCGCTGCAGCGCGAGATGTTCGCGCGCGTATCGAAGCTGACCGGCACCGCGCGCGACCCGAGCACCGGGCAATTGATTGTCGGTGACGATTGCGCGGCGCCGGCCTTGCCGCGCGCGGACAGCATGCGCTCTGACACGCTGTCGATCGACGAACTGCCGGAGATGCGTTCGCTGCAGCAATACGTGAACGGCGTCGATCAGTTCGATGCCGCGCTGCAAGCGTTGCAAAGCCTGCAACGCCCGTCGCCGGATAACGCCGATGCGCTGCGGCTCGTCGTGCGTTATGCGCTGGGCGCCGAACTGCAGGGCAACGTCGCGAGCACGCTGCGCTACTTCTATCGCGATACCGACGCGAAGAGCGAGTACCGCTCCGACCTCGGCAGCGGCCTCGCGGTCGCGCAGCTACGTGAAGCGTTGCGCTGCACGCTCGAGCGAGGCGCGTTGCGGCTCAATCAGCGTCTGTTTGCGGCGAATCCGTTGCTGGTCAGCGAGCAGTCTATTACCGAGCACCTGCGCACGCTGTCCGGCGCCGATGCGGGCGCGTCCGGCTTCGCGCAAGTTAGCGCCGCGTATCGCTCGGTGGTGGCCGGCATCGACGCGCAGCAGGATCTGCTCGCGTCCGGCAGAAGCGGCTGGATCAGGCAGACCCAATTCGCGCCGGGCGCGGCTTACGAGCGGATGCTCGCGCGTGTCGCGCAAAACCGGCTGCTCGGCGACGATCTCGCGGCCAGCGTGCGCGCGCGCGACGACAGCGCGTTCCAGGCGTTCCGCGCCGGACTCGCGCAGCGCTTCGGCGGGCCGGATAGCGGCATCGTGTGGGTCGACAAGGAGCGTCGCTACGCAGTGTCGCCGTCGCGGCTCGCGCTGCGCGACGGCATCAACGCGCTGCTCAGTCAGCCGTTTATGGTCCAGCCGCGCGATCTGCCATTGCCGACGCTGCCGGCCGGTTCGGTGATCGTCTGGGATACCGCGCAACTCGATCAGGCACTCGCGCTCGGCGACGTGCGCAAGCGTTACTTCAGCGATGGTTTGACGAAGCTGCCGGCGTTGATCCAGCCATCGGTCGAGCAGACGCTCGATGCGCAGTTCGCGCGGCTCGTGCTCGATCAGACCGCCGCGGCGGCGACGCCGACACCGGCGGACGCCGACGCGGACAGTGCGGCCGCGTTCGATGCGGCGCGCGCGCGTCTCGCGCGGATCAAAGGGCTGCTGACCGACATGGGCGCGCTCACGCAGGCGGCCGATCTGGACTCGGTTGTGTCGCGCGACGCGCTCGAACGGCTGCGGCTTGTCGACGCGGAACTGACGCGCGCCGAACTGTACGCGACGCGTCAGAACGCGGGCTTCGACGGAATCCCGAATGCGCGGCCGACGGTGCTGGCCGCGTTCGGCGTGGCGGATGTCGCGTCGCTCGGACCGTATCTCGCGCAGCAGTCGGCGCGTGCGTTGGCGCTCGGCAGCGAGGCGGCCGTGTATCTGGCCGCGCTCGATCCGGTCGATGCAGCCGCGCCACTCGCGCAGCGCTGGCGCGCGATCGAGCGCGACCTCGACCGGTACAAGCTGAAAAATCCGAATAGCAGCCTGCTGATGCTCGAACAGTTCGTGATCGCGGCGGCCGATGCCGGGTCGGCCGGCTGCGGCGCGAAGTTCCCGCCGCGGCCGTCGGCAAGCGGCGCCGACGATTACTTCGCGACGCTGCATACGCGGCTCTACAGCACGCTGCTGGCGCGCTGCCATCAGGGTTATGCGGACGAACTGCGCGTGCAATGGGCGAGCTTTTCGGACGCGTTCAACCAGAGCGTTGCAGCACGCGCGCCGTTTATCGGCGCGGCGGGCGCGGGTGTGACGGGCGGCGCGGGCGCTGCCGGCGCGACGGGCGCCGTCGGCGATGGCGTAACTGCTGATTTCGGCGAACTCGGCCAGGTGCTGAAGCGCTATGAGCGCGTGTCGGTCACATTCCGCGATGCGGGTGCGGGCGGCGCGACGGGCGATGCGATCGCGGTGCGCCGCTTTATCGACAACTTCGACAAGGTGAAAACGTTGCTGTCGCCGCTTTATCCGACCGACGATGGCGGACCGAGCGGCTATGACGTGAATGTCGAGTTCCGCGCGAATCGTACCGGCGAAATCGCGGCGAACCAGGTGATCGCGTGGACGTTGTCGATCGGCGCGCAGAGCCTGTCGATGGGCGATACGCCGTCGCATCCGCTGCACTGGGATTACGGCATGCCGGTCACATTGACGCTGCGCTTCGCGAAGGACTCGCCGTTGACCGCGCTCGCCGACCCGCGTCAGCGTGCATTTTCGACCGACGGCCGCGTGCTGACCTGGCAGTTTTCCGATCCGTGGGCGCTGATTACGTTTATCGGCGCGGAGCGTGTGCCGGACACCGGGCCGCGTGCGGACAGCTCGGCGCTACTGCTGAAGCTCGATTTTCCGCTAGGCACCGCGAGCCCCGCGGATGTCGGTTTGCTGCCCGCCCAGGCGCATGGCCGCGCGTTCGTGCGCGTGACGTTGACGCCGGCCGGCAAGAAAAACCCGCTGCCGTGGCCCGGCAGCTTCCCGGCGCGCGCGCCGGACTGGACTGCGTTATGACGCCTTTGATGGACAACCTTGCAGGTTCGGAGCGCTTCAAAGCACTCGGCATCGATCTCGACGCGCTGCTTGCACCGCTGTCGGAGGGTGAAGGAGGCGGCGTGTGGCTGCGTTACGAACCGATTTACCAGCAGATCCGCAGCGCACGGCACGAGGACGACGCGACGCTGCCGATGGGCGAATGGGAGCGGCCGCTCGTGAAGGCCGACTGGAAAACTGTCGCGGCGATGTGCAGCGACGCATTGCGTACGCGCAGCAAGGACCTGCAGCTCGCCGCATGGCTGAGCGAAGCGTGGACGCATCTGTACCGGATCGAAGGCTTTGTTGCGGGCGCAATGTTGCTCAATGCGCTGGTCGAACGGTATTGGGATACCGCATGGCCGAGAATCGACGAAGGCGACAGCGATGCGCGCTGTGCACCGTTTACGTGGATCAACGACACGCTCGCGCTCGTGCTGGTCCTGCATGTGCCGTTGCTCAGGATTGAAGGGCGCGAGCCGGTCGCCGATGTGAACCTGTACGATTGGCAGCGCGCGTGCGCGGCCGCTTACGATGACGACGATAACGCGTTGTCGAGCGAATCGCTCGCGCGGCAAGTGAACGGTGCGAATGCCGCGGCGCTTTTACAACTGCGCCGTCAACTGGCCGATGCACGCGATGCGTGGATCGAACTCGATCGCCGGCTCGATGAGCGGCTCGCGCAGGCGGCGCCGAGCATCGGGCAGGTCACCGATGCGCTGACGCGGCTCGCGCACGCGGCGACCAGCCTGCTAGGCGATCATGCGGAGCATGGGCCCGCGAACCCGACACAGGACGATATGAGCGAATTCCCGTTGATCGATAACGACGGCGCGCAGCCGCTGTCGGCCCACCTGGTTGCAGCGGCCGCTGCGCAGTCCATTACGCCGGGCGCCGTGGCGCCGGTTGCATTGCCGTTTGACGCCGCGGGCATTGTCGATCGCGCGCATGCGTACCAGTTGCTGCAACTCGTGGCGGACTATCTCGCGCGGCATGAACCGCACAGTCCGACGCCTTATCTGGTGAGGCGCGCGGTCGGCTGGGGGCAGATGTCGCTGCCTGAGTTGATGAGGGAGATCGTGCGCGAGGAGGGCGATTTGTCGCGCTACCTCGCGTTGCTTGAATTGTGACGCGCGACGCGGGCCGTGGCCGATGCGCCCGCGTCATTCACACCGGTGTTCTCGCTGTTGGTTCGCGACGTGGCCGCACCCGTCGCGAGTGTATTCGGGTCAGTCAGTTCGTCGATAAGCGACAGTTGCACGCCCAGTTGAACCGCCTTTCTAACGAGATCCGCGACTGTCATCGCACCCATCTTCTTCATCGCTTCGCGCCGGTAGATCTTCACCGTGATCTCGCTCAGGCGCATCTCGGAGGCGATCTGCTTGTTCATCAGACCGCTGACGACGAATGCCATCACTTCGCGTTGCCTGGGTGTTAGCGATTCGTATTGACGTTTCAGCGCGGTCATGGAGCGTTTGCAACGCAGACGCCGCTCATCCACTTCAAATGCGTCCGCAACGATATCGAGCAGTTCCTGATCGCGTACCGGCTTCGTCAGGAAATCGAACGCGCCGGCTTTCATTGCTTTGACCGACATCGCGACGTCACCGTGCGCGGTCATGAAGATGATCGGAATCTGGATCTGACGCTCGCGCATCAGGTTTTGCACGACAAATCCGCTCGGCCCTTTCAGGCGTACATCCAGTAGCAGACACGACGGTGTGTCGGGCAAGTCGCCCGCGAGGAAGTCCGTTGCGTTCGAATAGGTTCTCGCATGGATTCCGACCGAACGAAACAGCGACTCGATGGCTTCACGGATCGCCAGGTCGTCGTCGATCACGTACACGATTGAGCTGCTTTCACTGATTGCCGGACGATGACTGAGGGTGTCACGCATAGATCTCGCACTCGCTACACACATCGACCGGACATAAGGAACCTCAAAATCGGATGATTGGCCGTTATAACGCGTTTTTCAGGTTACGGACTGCACGAAAACATTCGAATGGCATGAAGTCTACTCAACGAAGAACATATTGTCACTACGCGTGACAAGAGATGAGAATCGTCAAGCGGCGACGCAATTGTGTGGAGGAATCCGTAGCAATTGGGCGACGTTGATTTCAGATTCCTTAACACAGGGGCGCAAGTTCTGGCTACAGCTCGCACGCCGCTCTTCTGATGACAGCGACCAGCTGTCTGCATGGACGTCCGACGATGCTTGCGTGCGCAACGCTTATTTCGAGCGTGTGCGGTATCGTCGATCGACGGTCGACAAAGCCCACGTCGGCAATTCCTGCCTCGACGAACCGGCATACATCCTTAGCCGTGCCTTCCATCATCGTCAGGTTGATATCCGGGCGCCGGCCGAGAATGCTTGCGAAAAGTCCGTTCGCCACAAGTTGGGTGCAGCCGTGCAGTGTCGCCACGGTCACGGTTCCGGCCGTTGTCGCGCGGGGCGTGTTGAGCTGGTGAATGGTTGCGTCCACAAACTGGAAAGCGGCCTGCACGGCATGCCACAACATAGCGCCTTGCGAGGTCAGTTTGATGCCGCGGCCATGCCGGTGAAAAACACGATGCCCAACCGCCAGCTCGATTTCCCGCAACTGTTTGCTCAACGCAGATTGCGTGACGTTCAGCGCGATTGCCGCGTCTGACAGCGACTTGTGCCTCGCGATTTCGACAAACTGGCGTAGCTGGTAGTCGATGTTCTTCATACCGATTTCGCTTCATTGTCTGACCGGTATGCGCGCTGCAAAAGCAGAACTCCTACCGTATTCCGTGAACCGAATGATCGCGTACATAGTAGTAGGTACAGAGAACGGGAGTCAACGCTCCGTTTAGTCGGTCTACCGTTCGTTATCGGCGCAGTGCGCCTGAACCCTTGATGTGCTCTGGGTTTGACGAGGGATGACGCATCCATGCATAACTGTTATGACCGACAGTCGCAAGGGTGGCTGCTTGTAACCGATAAAACGACTTATAAAAAATGAGGATGAGTTGACGTGAACACCCAACTCTAACGACGTTTTGCGCGTTAGGTGAAATCGTCATTTTTGTCACGAAACAACGCACAACAACATTCTTGCCCCCGCGGTCCTGCTGGCTGCTTGGACGTCCGCTTTGCTGTAGGGTCCCAGCCTGTTCGCGCTTGTATTGACAGTCTTGACTGGGGCGCCGCCGTTCAAACGTGCGGCGCAGCGTGATGGGAGTCCACCGGCGATCATGTCGGGCATCCGCAAGCCTCCCGCGTGGGTTCGCTACGGCACGGCTCGACCGCTCGATGCACCGGTGATCTTTTACGTGTTGTCTTTCGCGCCGGCAATGACACATCGCGCAAGCGATTTCGATAGCGATGCCGCGTGGTGTTATGCGTTGTTGAGAATCGCGTATAGCCTTAGCTAAATCATTCCGTCCGGCGACCCGACGAAGTTTGCTCTATTTTTCTGCTTCAGCAGGGATGTAGAGACTGCGGCAATTACTCGCTAGCCGCGTATTTCTGGCGCGCGCGAAAGTTCGCCACCTTGTGACGATTGCCGCACATTGCCATGCTGCACCAGCGGCGCCGATGAGCCTTCGTGCGATCATAAAACCACAAGATGCAGTCTTCGGATTCGCATTTCCTGACGAGTTCGAAGTCTCCGGTTGCCAGAAGCTCCGCGGCCGCTTGCGCAACCGGCGCGAGCAACTGTTCGGGCGACGCGCGCTCATAGTCGTGAACGACATCCAGCTCGCCGTGTGCTCTGCGAACCAGATTCACGTGGTAGCGCGCATGGCCCAGAAATGCGTTAAGCGCCGCGACATCCACGCGCTTTCCGTCTTTTTTCTGAATGATCAGTTTTCTGATGGTATCCCGCAGGCTTCGTGCCGCGTTCACGAGCGCGCCTTTTCTGAACGATGGTTGTTCCTTCGCATCGAGAAACTCCATCGCCTGCAGCCATGAGATGACGTCGTTATCCGCTTCCAGGTACTCGTATAGAGTGCCGTCCGTGCGCGCGACTGTATTGAGGAAATCAAGCGCCGGGTCGTCGGCGATCTGTAAAAACGCCTGAGAAAGGGCAAGCATCAGTCTTCTCCAGTCACTGAGGGAGCTGATTGTAACCGTTAAAACTTATATCGACAAGTTACGCCAACAAGTTTCCTGAAAGTGACAGGCGGCGCCGACGCTTGCATTCACGGTAACCCGTATCCGCAATATACAGGAGTCTGGGTCATCACGCGTACCGCTGCGGGTCGCGTCTACATGCGAGCTTGAGAAGCGCACTGGGCGCTCGTTTCTGACATTAAGTCAATGTCAGTGCAACAGGGAAGTCAAGTTTGACGCGTATCGGCAAAGCAGGCCGCACCTGCTTTACGGAAGCCGGTATTGTTTGACAGCGTCGGCATCCCAGCTAAGCCCATTGCCTGGATGGTCGGATGGCGTGGCCTTGCCATCGCTTATGCGAAGCGGCTCTTCGAGCAATGGGTTCGCCCAGTCGACGTATTCGAGCCAATGCGCGGTGGGCGTCGCGGCCAGTAGATGCGCGCTGATCTCCGGAAACAGATGCGACGAAACCGGCCGTCCGGCGGCAGCCGCAATGCCGGCCGCCGAACGCCAACCGGATGTGCCGCCGATCCGATCCACGTCGAACATCAGGTAGTCGGTCGCGTTCGCCTTTAGCGAATCGAACACCGGCGGCAGGCCGACGAGATTCTCGCCGAGTTGTAGCGGCGTTTTCGTCGCGGCGGCGACCATCGCGAGATGTTCGAAGTCGTCATGCCGGATCGGCTCTTCGATCCAGTACACACCTTCATCGTCAAGTTGCGGACAGTATTGCATCGCGGCAGGAAAGCTCAACGCCTGATTGAAGTCGACCATGATCGCGATATCGTCGGAAAGACGCTTGCGAACTGCGCGTAGCGCGATCAGGTCGTCGGCGAAGCGAGGGCGGCCGAGCCGCATTTTGACCGCGGAAAAGCCGGCGGAAACCAGTTGTTCCGCTTCGTCCGCAGCGGCGCCGGCAGGCATCAGGCCAAGGCCATTGCTGTTGTACGCCTGAACTGGCCGGATCGAGCCGCCGAGCTGCACGGCTAGCGGAACACCCGCGGCAATCGAAAGCACGTCCCACGCGGCGCTGTCGATCGCGGACGCGACCATAAGAAGCGGCCCATAAAGGCCTGTGAGCTTGAAGTATCGTGCGATGGATGCGGACAGGTCGATCGGTGCGACATCGTGTCCGGCAAGAAAGTCGTTCAGATCGCGCACGATCACTTGCAGCGACCGCGCGACCGATTCGACGTAGCAGAATGCGTAGGACCGGCCGCGTATCCCATCTTCGGTCAGGAGCGTGACGAGTAGCAGTGGCGCATTGCGGATCGATTGTGCGCTCGTGCCCAATGGGCGATTCATCGGCACGCTAACCGCTACCGCATCAATCGATCTTATCTTAAGACGATGCGAAGTCATCCTTGCTTCCCGTCCGCGTAAAGCGCGAGGATGTCCGATATCACGCTATTACACGGTGTCGGGACATTGAGTTGCGAACCGAATGTGGCAACCGCTCCGCTTAGCCACGGCAATTCCAGACGGTTGCCGCGTTCGAGGTCGTGATGCATGGACGACGTCATCGTGGCGGGAAGGGTGTCGCAAAACGCGAGCCGGTCTTCCGCGAAGTTGGCCGGCAAATTCACACCCTTTGCGCGTCCGACCGCGACGACTTCGCTCATCACTTGCAACAGGAACGCGCGCGTGCGCGGGTTCTGCCGGATCGGGCCGATCGACTGGCGGATGGATGAGGTCGTGCCAGACAGTCCGACCAGGAAAACGAACTTTTCCCAGATCAGGCGTTGAATATCGTCGCTGATCTCCGCGGTTATGCCGGCTTTCTGGCACGCGTCGTAAAAGGCCGTCACTCTCGGCGAACGGCTGCCGTCATATTCGCCGAACGCAAGCTTTTGCAGCGTCCCGCTGTGCACGATAAGCCCGGGTTCGCCAATCGTGGCCGCGATATAGCAGACGCCGCCGACAATCGCGTGCTTCGGCAGATATCGAGCGAGGATGTCGTCCTTCTGCACGCCGTTCTGAAACGAGATCACCGCTGAGCCTTGTTCGACGAGCGGCCTGAGCGACTGTGCAACCTGTTCGGTGTCCCACAACTTCACCGCGACGAGGATAAGATCGGCCGATTTAACAGCGCTTAGGTCTTCCACTACGTTCGCGTGATGGATCGCGAGGTCGCCTAGCGGGCTCGATACCCGTAGGCCGTCTTCACGGATTGCCGCGAGGTGTCTGCCGCGCGCGATAAACGTCACGTCATTTCCGGCAGCCGCCAGACGCGCGCCGAAATATCCGCCGACACCCCCTGATCCTAAAACAGCAACTTTCATCGGTTACCTCATGCAATCAATCGAGCGTTTCAGCGCGTGTCCAGCGCGAAATCCGCCAGCATCTTGCCTAGCAACTCGGGTTCGTCCTCGGGTAGAAAATGTCCGGCTGTGTCGACAACTTCGAGCCGCGCGTTCTGCAACGCGTCCGCGAGTCGTTGACCATACTTCAGGGGCTGGAAGCGGTCCTGAGCACCCCAGACCAGCAGCACAGGAATCTTGAGCGCTTCGATGTCGGCGCTCCGCGCTTCGAGGTCTTCGCTGCGTAGCGCGCGTGCGGCACGCAGATACGCGGCGCGTCCCGCCACGCCTGCAAATGGGCGTTCATATTCGGCGACGAGCTGCGGTGTGACGCGTTCAGCTTTGACAACGCCTTGCCGCAAACCTTTTGCGAACCCGCGTTGCAGATCGAAGTCTGCTGCGCCCAGAATCGCGTCCCAGATCGGATCCTTTAACCGTGCAATGCCGGGTTCGGGAAACGAGTCATAAGCGACGCTGTCGACCAGACCTAACCGGCTAACCGATAGCGTCGCATCGAGCGCGAGCAGTTGTGCGACGCCGCCGCCGATATCATGGCCGATGATCGTGCCGCCTTGCCACCCCGACTGATGAAGTGCGTCAGCGATAAAACCTGCCTGCGCATGCACGCCGATATCAATGGATTCCGGCTTCGACGACTCGCCGTACCCGACCAGGTCGAAAGCAATCCATCCGCATTGTCTTGCTGACAGTGCCGGCGTGACGGCGCGCCACAAATGCCGGTTGGTCGGGATGCCGTGCAGTAACGCGACCGTCGGTGTTTCAGCGGTACGGGTAAAGGCGACTTGCTGTCCTGCAACGCTGACAAAGCCTTCGATAGTCGCTGTCATGGCGGCACACCTTTCAATGGTTACACGAAGCTGCCTGTGCAGTTCGCGGGTCGGTGCGTTCAATGATCGCGAGATCGAGGCAGGCGAGCAGTGCGGTGCGCGCATCATGCGCGCGAGACCGGTTCATTGCACGGCTGACAGCGAAACTGCCTTGCACGACAGTGACAATGGTCAGCGCGATATGCGCTGCCGGCAGCTTCAATCTGAACGATCCTGCTGACTGCTCGCCTTTGAGGATTTCCTGTAGCCGTGTTTCGATGTGGCCGAAATAGTGCGACAAAGGTTGCCGCAATTCGTCGTCCTGGATGGCGGCGTCCCAAACGAGGCGGCCGACGCGACAGCCCGACAAGGGCCTTGTGTTCTGTTCGAAATACGCGAGCAGCCGATCCTTGAAGCGACCTTGACGAGACATCGCTTCTTCGAAATCGGCGATTCGTTCTTCTACGACCTCAACGATCGCTTCGCGCGCGAGCGCCTGCTTGCTCGTGAAATGGTGATAAAAACTGCCTTGGCCGGCTTTGCTTTTTGCCTGAATGTCGCGTGGGCTCGTGGCTTCATACCCTTTCTCCCAGAGCAGATCTTTCGTTGCCTCGATGATGTCTTCGCGCCGGCCCATCACTGCGTCCTTCGTCGTTGAAGTATGCGTCACCTGTCTCGTACATACTATTAGGTACAGTCGGAGGGGTCAAGGCGAGTTCCGCTCTGGCTTGCCACGTGCATCACATTGAAACCGGTATAACTGACTATACCGGTTGCATCGTAGTTTTGCTTTTGAAAGGTTATCGTAGGGCGACAAGGTCAATCTCAGCTGACTTCCGCTTCAATGCGGGTCGTCTTTCTCTGGATCTTGCCGCAACCATCAGGCGGCGCGCGTCAAAGCGAGCCGGCATGATCGCATCGGTGCGCGCTAGTGGCGGATGGTTAGCTTCCGAAATAGATGTTGCAATAGCTGACTGGCCCGACACAGCCTTTCACGTAGGGCTTGGTCGGTCCGGTGTTAAATCCGGACGGATATTCGGACGACGCACTATTGTCGCGTTGCTGATCCGGCCGTGTGGCAGCAGACGCGTTCGGCGTTTGTACCTGAGTCACCGCGTTGACCGGCGGTGCGGGTTCCTCGGCCTGAGCGAAGGAAATTCCACTTAACAGCAAAGACGTTGCGAAGATCACCTTAACGATGTTCATTTGAAAAGCTCCGACAGGTTGTTCACGTGTTTCGATGGCACAACTATAGGTTTCGGAGAATCGCGGGTACAGGAACATTGATGGAAGAGACCGTTCCGCTCGTTGACGGGAATCTCGAGCAGGTGCGCGATTAGATACGGAAACGGCTTTTCACTGTTTCATTTTGCGAAATTTCCGCTCATGTGTACCGGTTGACACGACGGTCAGGAGTCTTGCTCCGCGGGTTTTGCCGGTGAATCGATATTGGAGGGGCCGGAGGGCGAGGTGAGTGTTCCGGTGCCTGTGTCGCCGTTCCGGGCGAATTCGGCAAGGGCACTTGCCTATTTCGCTGCTGTCGGGCGCCGGAGTCACCCGTGCTCGATGAGTTTGCATCGCACCATCGATTCGATAGGCAGTGACGCGATTGACTCTGGCGCACGGGGGAGCGACGTTGCTGCGGCGTGTAAAACCGGGGGTGGCGTCGTTGTATGCGGGCGATTTGGACACGCGCGGCGGGTGCTTTGCAATACATTTCATCAAGCAGGATACCGGCCACCGTTCCAGCACATCGCGTGTCCTCAATCGATCAATTGAGTAACCCGAAAAAGTAACTTTGAAAAGTTACCTATTCCAGCTACGATAGAACCTTCGAAGAGGGCTGCCGGGCTCGTTGAACAACTGTTCATGGAGGTTTCAATGTCGAAAGGTCATGCTGTTCCTGCGGTTTCCGTCAAGCGTACCGAAGCGGATGGGGTCGACGTCTTCTATCGGGAGGCAGGCGCTGCCAACGCGCCGGTCGTCCTGTTGCTACACGGCTTCCCGTCTTCGTCGCATATGTATCGCGAACTGATTCCACGCTTGGCTGACACATATCGTGTAATTGCGCCGGATCTCCCGGGCTTCGGGTTTACGCATGTGGCGGACAACCGCGCTTACACATACTCGTTCGATGCGCTTGCTCAGACGGTCGCGGCGTTTGTCGACAAGCTTGGTCTGAAACGCTATGCGGTCTATGTGTTCGATTACGGCGCGCCCGTGGGCCTCAGGCTGGCGGTGAAATACCCGGAGCGCGTGAGCGCCCTCATTTCCCAGAACGGCAATGCGTATGAGGAAGGGCTTGGCGACGCATGGGACCCAATACGCAGGTACTGGGCCGAGCCGACCGCGGCTCATCGGAAGACCGTTCACGATGCGATCCTGAACTATGAAGGCACGCGATTTCAATATGTGCACGGTGTGTCGGACCCCGATTCGGTCGCGCCTGAGTCGTACACACTCGATGCGGCGCTGCTCGAACGACCGGGCCAGAAAGATATTCAACTCGACCTGTTCCTCGACTACCAGTCGAACCTGAAGCTGTATCCGACGTTCCAGAAGTTCTTTCGCGACCACCAGCCGCCGACGCTCGCGATCTGGGGGAAAAACGATCCGTTCTTCATTCCGCCCGGCGCGCAAGCTTATCGGCGGGACAACCCGAAGGCGGTAGTCAGGATGCTCGACACCGGACACTTTGCACTGGAAACGCACGTTGATGAGATCGCGTCCGCAATGCGTGACTTCCTCGCGGAAAACCTGAAGGCGTGATTCGCGTCGGGTGGTGCGGTCTCCTGCATCGTTCACGTTAGTCAGGTAGCCGACGTAACCCGTAACGTATCGTTTGCAAAGTGCCAGGTCTTCATGACGCTGCCGATGAAATCCAACATTGACTACCAGACCCGGCTTTTCATAGAGATCGCCGCGCACAAGTCGCTTTCCGCAGCGGCGCAGTCTCTCTCGCTGACTCAATCAGGATTGAGCCGGCACCTGTCAAGCCTCGAAGCGTTCCTCGGGCAGGCGCTGTTCGTTCGTCACGGGCGCGGCGTCCAGTTGACCGAGGCGGGCAACAAGCTGCTCGAGGTTGCGAGCGCCGCGTATCAGCTGGTGGACAACACGATGCTTCAATTGCGTAACGAACACGGCGTGACGGATGGCGGCATCCATGTCGCGACGATTCACACGCTGAGCTACTACTTTATGGCGGAGGTCGCGGCGAGATTCATGGCGCAGCGGCCTGGCGCTAGCGTTGCGTTACTGGGACGAAGTTCGCCGGGCGTGGTTGAGCTCGTAGAAAGCGGAAAAGCGGAGATCGGTTTTGCTTACGACTCAGCCGTTGCATCCGATCAGCTGAATATCACGCCGCTATTCGAAGACGATATGTGCCTCGTCGTGCACGAAAACTCGCGTTTTGCTTCGCGTCCAGGCGTCGATTTGCGTGAGGTATCTCCGCCACTGGTTGTGTTTCCCGCGGGCTATGCGTTACGTAAGATGCTGCACACGAAGGAATTCGACGCGACGGTCGCGGCAGAGGTCGAGACTGTCGATGCGATGCTGAAACTGGTGTCGATGACCAACGGTCAGTGCATTTTGCCGCGACTGATTCCGGAGAAGATTCTGCAGGAATATCAGCTTGTGCGTGTCAGGATCGAGCGGCCGATGATGCGCCGATGGATTGTCGGCCTGACCCGCCGCGGCCGCCCGCTGTCGGCGATGACATCGCTGATGCTGGACATTGCGTGCGAGAGCGCGCCGGATGTCGCATTCGAGTCATAACAGCTATGAACCGGCGCGCATCGCTCAGGTGAGCCGATTCGCGGATACTTCATCAAATAGCAAGTCCTGCTGCCAGGCAACGCTTACATCGCGTAATAAGGAAATCGGACGAATTTATATAATCAGTCATCCAAATCGAAAAGCGAATTCATCAATATCGGAATAACCGGCCAGACTCATGGAGGTAGTTCGAAATGGAAAACAAAGTTGCAATTGTGACAGGCGCTAGCCGCGGCATTGGACGCGCCACCGCGATTCGCGTCGCGCAGAATTTTGGCGCGGTGGTAGTGGTGGCGCGCAATGCGGATCTCCTCGAGTCTACCGCGCAGGAGGTGAAAGCGGCGGGGGCACAAGCGCTGGAGATCGACACAGACCTGCGCGACCCGGCCGCTGCCGGCATCGTGGTGCAAAAGACACTGGACACGTTCGGGCGAATCGATGCAGTGATCAACATCGCGGGCGCCGTGCCACAGGTCGATGTGCTGGAAATGACCGATGAACAATGGGACGACGGCTTTGCGCTAAAGCTGCACGGCGCGAGAAGACTCGCAATCCGCGCGTGGGACGCGCTGAAGGCAACGCGCGGGGCTGTGATCTTTACATCCGGAAACTCGGCGCAGGCGCCAAAATCGGGCTTCGCCGCGGTCGCAACGGTGAATGCCGCCATCGTCGCAATGGCGAAAGCGTTCGCAGACCGGGGCATCGGCGACGGGGTTCGCGTGAACAGTGTATTGCCGGGCCCGGTGATGACCGATCGGCGCCGCTCATACATGGAAAAGTACGCGGCGGCGCATGCGATGACAGTTGAAGAAGCGCTTGAGAAGTTTCCGGATCAAGCCGGCATTACGCGGTACGGCAAACCGGAAGATATCGCCGAATTAATGGCCTTTATCCTGTCACCCGCGGGCGAATGGCTGATCGGCGCGGCGCTGCGAATGGACGGCGGCGAGGTTAAGGGCTTGTGAACCCGCGTTCCGCGAAACAACCTGCTTGGGAGAGTTTCGGTATGACTTCGTCTGCAAGTGGCGTGACTGCCGTGTTGGTGCACGGTGCGTGGGCTGACGGTTCGAGCTGGAGCAAAGTGATTGTGCCGCTCCGGAACGCCGGGCTGGACGTCGTGTGTGCGCCGATTCCGCTAACCAGCTTGACCGACGATAGCAATGTGGTCGCGTCCATTGTCGAGCGAACGCATTCGCCAGTCGTTCTGGTCGGTCACGCGTACGCCGGTGCGGTTATCGGCAGCGTCAAAAGCGACAACGTGAAAGCGTTGGTGTTTATCGCGGCGCTCGCTCCGGATGCGGGCGAGACCGTGGCGGATGTGTTCTACCGTGATGACCGTCATGCGGATGCGCCGGAATTGACCCCGGATGCGCGAGGCTTTATCTGGATGCCCGATGTTGGCTTCGATAAGGCCTTTGCGCAGAATGCAACCGCGGCCGAGAAGGTAGTGAGCGCGGCGGTGCAACGACCAATCTCCGTCGAGTGTATCAAGCAAGCGGTAACGGAGCCTGCATGGAAATCGACTAAAAGCTGGTATCTGCTGGCGGAAGAGGACCGGATGATCAATCCGCAAACGCAGCGATGGATGGCTGAGCGGATGAAAGCATCGGTGCGCGCGCACAACGTCGATCACACCCCTTCACTGACCGCACCGGAAACGGTGATCGACATTATTGTTGAGGCGGCAAAGGCGGTATCGGCAGCCTGATAAAAATAAGAAAAACCTCGCTGCTTTCAAGTGTCATTTAGTTAATCGGCGTTCTTCATTCGAGGTATGAGCATTCGCTCATACCTCACCATCTGCGTGGCCTCCAACAGTTGTGAATCGCTGTCCGACTGTGCTAAAAAAATCGTGTGAGTGATTCGTTAATGTTCGATTCGTAACTTGTCAATGAATGTGTTAACAGTTACAGTCACGATTCACTTTTGTGGAGGATTCAATGGCTTCGCCATTGGCATCGGTGCGCGCGCAGGATAGCGTGCTTGAATTCCTGAATACAGTTGTGCCCCACAACGGGCATTCGGCGGATCTGTTTCAGCGGGACGAGGACGTCGTTGCGTGGCTTGAGCGAGCAGGTCTGCTAGATCTGGTGATCGTGCGGGAGAACGGATGCTTTCACGGCCTGGCCGTCGAGGCAAGACAGTTCAGAGAGAATCTGCGCCGCTTGTTTTTTCAACGAAAGTCCGGCGCCCTGGTGGATATTGATCTTCTGAACCCGGTGCTGATTGTGGGCGGCTATCAGATGGAACTGGTCGAGAGCGAAGACGGTAAGTTACAGGCCGTGTATCGGTTCCCTGCGGCAACACCTGCACAGGTGCTCACGCCGCTCGCGATCGCGGCGGCGGAACTGCTAACGCGCGGCGATTTCATGCTGGTTCGTCAGTGTGAGTGGCCAGGGTGTCCACTATGGTTTTGCGACAGAACGAAGTCCCATCGGCGCCGCTGGTGCAACATGTCTCTATGCGGAAATCGCCAGAAAGCCGCGCGCTTTCGTACGCGTCCGCATGCTGACGAAGTGACGGAGCCGTGAGCAAAAATACTCATAGCCGGTATGACGGCACGGCGATCGGCGCTTGAACGAACCCTCCGATCCTGGAACAACGCGCGCACCGTATGCTCCACAAGTGCGCTGCGCCCATCTTTTAGCGACGAATTATGCTTTGCGACGCGCGCGGTAGTTCGCCACCTTCAGGCGGTTGCCGCATCGAGCCATGCTGCACCAGCGGCGCCGGTGAGCCTTGGTTCGATCGAGGAACCACAATGAGCAGGCATCGGATGCACATTTCCTGATCAGATTGAAGTCGCCGGTTGCCAGCAGCTCCGCGGAGGCATTGGCGATTTGCGAGAGAAACTGCTCGGGCGTTGCGCAATCGTACTCGTGCGCAATCCGCAGTTGACCGTTCGCGTGCCGGACCAGCGTCACGCGATACTGGCCGAGATTCAAAAACGCGTTTAACGGCTCGATATTGACTCTTCGGCCAGCCTTCTTCTGGAACATCGCATTGCGAATGGCCTCTCGTAATGTGCGAGCCGCGTGAGCAAGTTTTCCTTCGTCAAATAACGGGGCGACTGCCGCACCTGCGAACTGGTGCGTTCTCATCCATTCGACGACTTGCGTATCGGTTGCAAGATGCTCATAGGAACGCGTATCGTCGGTCGCGGCTGTATTGATGAAGTCGAGCACCGAGTGATCGGACAACGTCAAAAATTGAACAGACATGGGTGATTCTCCGGTAGCTTCCTTCCGGAGATGGTAACTTCTAAATGTTCTGTTGAAAAGTTACATTGATTCGGTGCGTGTACTGACTCGCGCGTCGCAGCGCAGCGCCCGCGAGCACAGCGCGAAAACCACCAGTGCGGCGATATACAGCACGCACGACACCCACGGCAGATTCGCGGTTGCGACGCCATGGCGGATCAGCAGCGCACTGACTGCGGACCCGATCGCGCCACCGAGGTACATCGTCGAGTTGTTTAGCGCGAGCACGAGCGGTCCATGCTTCGGGGCAAGTGCGAGAAGCCGGCTTTGTTGCGCGGGGAACATGAACCAGACGTTCATACCAAAGATCGCAACGGCGAGGGCGTTCGCGACCAGCGACGCACCCGTCGTGCCGAGCCACGCGAGATTGGCGATCTGAATGACCAGTGCAGTTGCGATCACGCGCTGCGATCCAAAACGGTCGCCGAGCGAACCACCGACGTGGTTGCCGATCAGCGAGCCTATGCCGAACGCGGCGAACATCGCGCTGAGCCCTTCCTTCGTCATGCCGCGCTCGGTGAATGTCGCACCGAGATACGTGTACAACGAAAACATCGCGACATACCAGACCAGCGACGGCACCATGCCTAGCAGTACCGGACGCTTGGCCAGCGGCGCGAAGCGCGCGAGGAAGCTAGCGGCGGGCGCACCCATGGCTGGCGCTGCCGTTTGTTCTTCATGATGTTCCAAGCGGAACCCGAGCCCGATTGCGCCGACAAGCGCGAGCGCCGTGACGAACCAGAAACTGCCTTGCCAGCCAAAGCGATTACCGATGTATGAACCGATCGGCACACCGACGACCAGCGATGCGGTGATGCCCGACAACGCCGCGGAAAGTGCCGCGCCCTTGCGCTCGGGTGTGGCGAGCGATGCGGCAAATCCGTATGCGGCGGGCGCGAACATACTGGCGGCAAAAGCGGCGACGATGCGCGTTCCGATCAGAAACGCAAAGGTCGGCGCCAGCGCGGACGCCGCATTGGCTAGTGCGAACGCGGTAAGCGATCCGGCAATCAATGGTTTGCGGCGCATGCTTGTGGTGAGCCCGGCTAGTAACGGCGCGCAGATTGCGTAGAAGAATGCATACGAGGTGACCACCTGACCTGCGGCCGGCACACTGACGTCGAGGCTTCGCGCAAGCGCCGGCAGGATGCCCGAGACGACATTGAAATCCGTGCCGATGGCAAAAAAGGCGATCGCCACCAGCCATACGCGGCGATCGAGTGCAGACGTTTTCAGTGTTTGAGCCATGCGGTTCCCTGGACTGAAGGAGTTCGGCCAGCTGGCGGCGCTCCGGTTGAAACGAGAACGACAAGCTAAACGGAGCCACAGGGTGATGCAAAGCCCGATCGAAGTTTGTCGCGTAAAGCGACAGGCCAGAACGTCCGTTCGCTTGCTCGTTTATGTCAATGCGGAACAGGCGAGGGGCGCGTTCTATTCCTGGCCAGAATCAGAATGTCTTGCAAGCCATTGTATTGCGGCCGCTCTCGCGGTAAGCGTCGAGCGTACCTTTTCTTTGATCCGACCAAAGCAAAAGAGCGGGTTGCCGGTCACTGTGCGTCGTGGAAAATCAAACCGACGGTGTGCCGGTGCCCCGAGCGCAACCGGCTCACGCCATGCCGCAGGTTCACGCGGTAGACGCCGCGCGTGCCCTGCACCGGGCGGCTGTTCACCGTAAACACGACTGCATCGCCTTTACGCAACGGAACCACCTCCGCGCGCGATTGCATGCGCGGGCGTTGCTCGGTCATCACAAACTCACCACCGGTGAAGTCTTTGCCCGGTTCCGACAGCAGGATGGCGACCTGGATCGGAAAGACATGTTCGCCATAGAGGTCCTGGTGCAGACAGTTGTAGTCGCCCGCTTCGTACCGCAGGATGAGCGGCGTCGGTCGGGTTTGCCCGGCTTCGTGACAGCGCCTGATAAAGTCGCGGTGCTTCGGTGGATAGCGGACGTCGATGCGCATTGCGCGATTCCAGCGATTCGCGACCGCGACGAGGTAAGGGTAGAGCGCGGTGCGCAGGCCTTCGATGATGTCCGGCAGCGGATACGCGAAGTATTGGTATTCGCCGCGTCCGAAGCCGTGCCGGCCCATCACGATGCGCGAGCGGAACAGGTCCGCGCGGGTATAAAGGTTCGCGAGCCGGTCGCACTCGTCGGGCGTGATCAGTGACGCGACCGTCGCGCAACCGAAGTCGTCGAGTTCGGTTTCGATACGCGGCCAGTCGAGCGCTGCGACGCGCGTTTCGAATGGGTTTGCCGATACATGAGCGTCACGACCCGCCGTATGCGTTGCGATCTCAACCATCTGTTACCTCCCGGACCGTTTCTGGACTTTCCGTGGTGTGCACCGTTGAAAGCCAGTTTAGCGGTCCAGGCACGCGCCCGCACTCCGAGTCTTGCGGTCCAATTCGGTCTGATCCGATTCGATCGGGCTAGTCGACGCAACCTCAAGGGCAATTGCCGATCGAAAGAAAAATGAAAGATACGTACACGGACCTATAGCTTCGAAACCATTCAGTACATTGACCATCTGTTAACAAACCAAACGGAAATATGACGTAACAAAGATGCTTGCTCGCCGGAATTACGGCTCTAATACTTTCTTGAACCTTTCGGTAGCGTTGTATAAGCTGACAAATTGTCGGAATTAGGCTAGGGAAGGCGAGAACAGTCAAAAAAAGAATCGGTGATCAGGTATACCGCGCAAGTCGTAAAGAACCCGTTCGCCAAACGGGAAATCTTCTAAAACGCCCACCAGGTATAGGTCTGCACCGATACGTTTAAGGCGCCGAAATATTCCATCGCAATTCGGGTTACGTGATAACCCACGTGAGTTACTGCATAACCCATTCCTCTAAAACGCGCATTGCGAAGGTGACTTCGCTTTTGCGTTCGTTACTTCGTATTTACAACTTTACGGTTGGTTTAACGCCGGATCATAGCCCCCCGGAAAAGGCGCACACGTTTGCGCGTCAATTCACATCGACATTCGCTTTCGATGAAGTGTGTTGAAAAGCGGAGAACGAAAGCCACCCGTAGTAAAACCAGAAGAGGGGAATCCACGATGCGCGAACGCATTGGGCATTTATCGGGGCAGCTTGCGGGCCAGCTTGCTCTACTCTGGTTGTTGCTGGTCTTCGCGACACATGCAGTCGCGGGCGTTTCAATACCGGCATCCAACCGTATAGATATCAATCTCGGGCAGACGCCCTGGCGCTACATCAAGGATTCCGACGGTGCCGTGGGCGCTGACGGCGTGCCTGAGTATGCGAAGCGGGATTACGACGATTCGGATCCTGCCAAGGGTTGGCAAGATAAAGGTGTACCGCAGTCCCCATCGGATAACGACACCTTCCTCAATAAGGAGTCGGGTGGCGGCGAGGGCCAACTCACCGGCAACATCACCTGGTATCGCAAGCACTTCAAGTTGGACCCGGCGTACAAGGACCGCAAAGTGCTGATCGAGTTCGAGGGCGCTCACGTCGGTGCGCAGGTGTACATCAACGGCAAATTTATCCAGGGCAACAGCGAGATCCCGGAAAACAAGAATGCGACCCACGTGATGGGTTTCATTCCGTTTGAAGTCGACGCAACGGACTTTGTGACGTTCGACGGCACGACGGACAACGTGATCGCGGTGAAGGTCGCGCGCAACGACAAGTTCTTCAAGTCGCCGGGTTTTGGCGGTGCGTTCCGCTTCGGCCAGAGCGATTCGGGCCTGTTCCGTCCGGTGTGGATGCACATCACGGACCGCGTGCGCATTCCTGAAAACGTCTATGCAGTGATGCACACCTGGGGTACCTACGTCTCGACGGCCGCGCTGACCGCGAGTGGGGATTCAGCGTCGATTCTGGTGCGCACGAATGTACTGAACGAAAATTCGACGGACCAGCAGGTCACGTTGACGACGCAAATCGTCGATGCGAACGGCCAGGTTGTTGCGCGTAGACAGGATACCCAGAAGGTTGAGGTGAGTGGTACTGCGCCCAATCTGAAGGAGCAGGTATTCGACCAGACGCTGACGGTTTCGAATCCGACGCTCTGGTATCCGAACAATAGCACGTACGGCAAACCCTATCTGTACCACGTGATCACCACGGTCGCCGTGGACGGCGTGGTGAAGGATGCGAAGGACACGCCGCTTGGTATCCGCACGATTACCTGGGACAGCAATTTCCCGATCATCAACGGACATCCGCACTATCTGTGGGGCGCATCGGGCCGCTACGACTTCCCGGCGCTCGGATCGGCCGTGCCGGCGGCACTGCAATGGCGCGATCTCATGCTGCTCGCGGACGCAGGCGGGAGTCTGTATCGCCCGGGCCACTCGGCGCAGGGTCCTGAGTTCCTCGATGCTGCCGACGCATACGGCGTGATGGTGTTGCAGCCGAGCGGCGATGGCGAGAACGGCTTTGCGCATATTTGCACGGACGATGCCCAAACGAACTGCATGCAGTCGTGGGACCGCGATTTGAAGAAGGAATTGCACCGCGACATGATCGTGCACGACCGCAATCGCCCGTCGGTGCTCGCATGGGAAGCGGACAACGGCGCCACGGACACGGATTTTGCGAGATTGTTAAAAGGCATCTCGCAGACGTGGGACCCGACCCACACGCGCGCGCAGGCGGACCGTACACCGAACCCTGACAACGGCGATCTGCTTGGTTGTAGCGGTAACGGCTGCGATATCGGCGTCAAGCATCAGTTTCCGAATTCGCCGAGCGTCGGCTCCGAATACTGGGGCACTGGCGTCGGCCGGGCGAGCTACGACTATGAAATTCAATTCGCCGAGTCCTATGTGAAGCAATGGGTGCAAAGCGTCGCGATCAAGTCGATGGGCATCGCGCACTGGTATCTCGCCGATACCCCGGGCGAAATCGTCGACCAGTTCGACCACTACTCGAACATGGAAGTGCGTAGTAATGGCGCGTCGATGATGGACGAGAACCGTCTGCCGCGTCTGCTTTACTACATCTATCAGGAAGCGTGGACGCCGTACGAGATCAAGCCGGTCGTGAAGCTCGCGTATCACTGGACCCGCGTGCCCACGAATGATGATCCTTCTTTGGAGAAGGTGAGGGTCAACGCGTTCAGCAACTGCCCATTGGTCCGTCTGACGCTTAACGGCCAGCAGGTTGGCGAAGTTCAGACGCCGAATTCGAAAGAGACCTATTCGAACGCCGACGCCTCCCAGCAGACGACGCAGCTTCCGGGGCAGGTGCACTGGGACAACGTGAAATTTGTGCCCGGCACGCTGAGGGCCGAGTGTCTGAATCAGCGTAGCGAGGTCGTCACGTACGACCAGCAAGTGACTGCCGGCAACGAGGATCACATCCGGTTGACGGTCGAACCGCAACTGACGAAGCCGGACGGCACGCAGTTCCCGCTGGTTGCGAACGGTACCGACGCTGCGATTATTCATGTGGAAGTGGTCGACGCAAATGGCGTAGTGGTGCCGATTTCGGAAAAGCAGAAGAGGGAAATCACCTTCGCGGTCAATGGCGCAGCGGGTGAGTACCGTGGCGGTAGCGATCACTATTACGACGACAGCCAGCCGCTCGGCTGGCATGCACCGGGTGACACGAAGCTCTACGTGCAAGGCGGCGTCACGCAGATCGTCGTGCGCAGCACGTTCACGCCGGGCACGGTCACGGTGACCGCGACGTCGCCGGGACTCGGCAGTGGCACTGCAACCTACACCGTCGCACCGATAGACGCAGCGCAAGTGTTCGATGGCAAGTCGCTGATCATCGGCGCGCAGCAGGGAACCCCGCCGCAAATCATCACGCAGCCTATAAACCAGAACTCGACGGTCGGCCTGACGGCGACGTTCAACGTGCTCGCGGCCAGCTCGGCGCAGCTGAGCTTCCAGTGGATGAAGAACGGGGCGCCGATTCCAGGCGCGAATAGCTTCGCCTACACGACGCCGGCACTCACGGTGGACGACGACGGGGCAAAGTACTCGGTCACCGTCAGCAACGTCAACGGCAGCCAGACTTCGGACGCGGCAGTCCTGTCCGTTGTCCAGCCGAAAAAGCCGGAAATCACGACGCAGCCGTCGCCGGTCACCATCACGGCGGGCAACAGCACGCAATTCAGCGTGATCGCGTCCGGCTCGCCTGTACTGTCGTACCAGTGGCTGAAGAATGGCGTAACGATCACCGGTGCGAACCAGAACGAGTACGCTACGCCGATCGAGACGCTTGCGGACGACGGTGCGCAGTTCAGCGTGATCGTGACGAACAGCGCGGGCTCTGCGACGTCGAACAGCGCGACGCTGACGGTGAGCAACGCAATCGCGCCGGCCATCGTGGCACAGCCGCGCAGCCAGAGCGTGACGCTTGGCCAGAACGTAACGTTGAGCGTGCAAGCAAGCGGTTCGGCCCCACTGACGTATCAGTGGAAGCTCAACGGCGAGCCGATTACGGCTAACTCCACCGCGACCAGTTCCGATTACGTGATCAAGTCGGCGACCGACACCGACAACGGTGACTACCAGGTCACGGTCAGCAACGCGGGCGGCAGTGTCACCAGTGACATCGCGAAGCTCGTCGTGAGCGGCGGTGGCGCGAGCAACCTTGCGCTGGGTGCCGCTACGGCGTCGGGTTCGGTCTCGGGCGAGAAAGAGGAAACCGGACCGGCGTTCGCAGTCGACGGTAGCCTGGGGACGCGCTGGTCGTCGGCCTTTGACGACACCGCGTGGATCATGGTGGATCTCGGCGAGGTGCGTACGTTCGACCAGATCGTGCTGGCGTGGGAAAACGCGTATGCAGACAAATACCGGATCGAGGTCTCGAATGACGTGGGCCCCGCTCCCGCGAACAAGCAATGGACGACTATCTATACGCAAGACACTGGTACAGGCGGCACCGAAACGATCCGGTTTAACAGCACGTCCGCACGCTATGTCCGCATGCAAGGCGTGACGCGTCACACGGCATACGGCTACTCGCTGTGGGAGTTCGGCGTCTACGATGTGCCGCAGTGCTCGGCGCAGAGCACCACCGAGCGCTTCACGCCGATTCCGGCCAAGCCGGGCACGTGGACCTCGCCGATTGACGGTCTGGAGTCGGGTCCGTTCATCGCGACCGTGCAGGACAACGTGAGCGGTCTTACGTGGCAGCAGTTCGATACGACGTTCCAGACAAAGGGCGCGCAGTTCGTCCAGTCGATTGCGGACCAGTATTGCAAATCGCTGGGCATGCGCCTGCCGACGCTGAACGAAGCGTTGACGATCGCTCGCGCGAACTACGCATCCTGTGCGTTCCCGGCAGGATGGGATACATGGACGACCACCGACGTGCCGAGCGTCGAAGGTAACGCCTACATCGTCAATCAGGCCGGCAAGTTGTCGTTCGCGATCAAGAACAACAACCCGGGTTGGGCGTTGTGCGTGTCGGGTCCGACGGCAGCTGCACCGGTTATCGTCAGTCAGCCGGCTAGCCAGACGGTGGGCGTAGGCCAGTCCGCGACGTTTAAGGTTGGCATCGATCCGAAGGGCACGGGACCGTTCAGCTACCAATGGTTCAAGGTAGGCAGCCAGGACCCGATTTTCATCTCGACGATTCCGTCGTTCACCACGCAGTCGTTGACCACGGCTGACAACGGCTCGTACTACGTGACCATCAGCAACGGTGGCGGTACGGTCACGAGTGCGCAAGCGACGCTGACGGTCACTGCCGGTGGTGGTGGCAATCCGAACCCGGATCCGGACCCGAACCCGAACCCGAACCCGAATCCGAATCCGGAAAACCCCGATGACCCCAATGGCCACCCGGACAACGGCGGCAATCCGATCCCGAGCGGAAACCTCGCTCTCGCGTCGGGTGTGAAGGCGTACGCGACCAGTCGCGAGAACGACGGGTACTATGCGACGAAGGCGATCGACGGCAACGACGGTACGCGCTGGTCGTCGAAGTTCGCCGATGACCAGAGTCTGATCGTCGATCTGGGCTCGGCGCAGAAGTTCGATCGTGCGGTATTGCGCTGGCAGGACTCGTATGCGCTCGTCTACGATATCGATGTATCGAACGACGAAAGCACCGACCCGAATGCCAAGAACTGGACGACCGTCTATACGCAGAAGGCAGGCAAGGGCGGCACGGAAGACGTGCGCTTCACGCTCTCCGAGCCGGCTCGTTACGTACGGATGCATGGTAAGACGCGCTCCACGCAGTTCGGCTTCTCGCTGTTCGAGTTCGGTATCTACAACACGGCTAACACGCCGTCGTACACGATCACCGCGACTTCGACCGGCAGCGGCACGATCACTGCGACCGGCAATAGCACGACCACGTCGGATGGCAAGACGACCGTGCTGCAGGGCGCTCCGCAGAGCTACGTGTTCACGCCGGCGGATGGTGCCGCGGTGACGGGCGTGGTAGTGGACGGCAAAGCCATCGGGATGGTGAACAGCTATTCGTTCGACGATGTGCTGGCCAATCACACGATCAGTGTGACCTTCGGTCCGGCGTCGGCCGCGGTGAACCTGGCGCTTGGCGCAAAGGTCAGTGCGACCAGCTACGAAGGCGTGCCTAACGATGAAGGTAAGCCGGCGCCGTATCCGGCGGAAGCTGCAGTAGATGGCAAGATGGATACGCGTTGGTCGTCCGGACCGTTCGACCTGACGTATTTCACGATCGATTTCCAGAAGGCGACGACGTTCAACCATCTCGTGTTGTTCTGGCAGGATGCGCACGCCACGAAGTATGAGATCGAGACGTCGAACGACAACGGAAATACGTGGACGTCGGTGTACACGCAGGCCGATAGCAAAGGCGGCGTCGAGAGCATCACGCTCGACACCCCCGTCACCGCGCAGCTCGTACGGATGCACGGTGAAGGACGCAGCACGGGTTATGGATACTCGCTGTATGAGTTCCAGGTGTTCAACGTGACGGCTGACAACAGCGGCAACGGCGGCACCACCAACCCGGGCACGGGTACAGGTGACAACGGCGGTACGACCGATCCGGGCACCGGCACGGATAACAGCGGCAGCACCGGTGGCGGCAGCGACGAGACTCAACCGACGCAACCGCAGCAGCCGGGCGGTCACGCGGCCCAACCGGTGAGCGCGAATCTTGCGCTCGGCAAGCCGGCCATCACGACGGGCGTGCAGGGTGATGGCTACCCTGCAACCGCCGCGGTCGACGGCGACCAGAATTCGCGCTGGTCGTCGGATCAGAAGGACGACGCATCGCTGGAGGTGGATCTCCAGCAGGCGGTGCCGTTCAACCGCGTCGTGTTGCGTTGGGAGAACGCGTATGGCAAGCAGTATCTGATTCAGACGTCGAACGACGAGAAGACGTGGAACACCGTCTTCACGCAAAGCGCGGGCAAGGGCGGCACGGAAGACATTTCGTTGCCGACCACGACCGCGCGCTACATCCGCATGCAGGGTGTGCAGCGCGCGACGCAGTATGGCTACTCGCTGTTCGAGTTCGAGGTGTACAACACCGCGGCGGCGTCGAAGCTGACGATCACCGCGAGCGGCGATGCGAACGGCGCGCTGAGCCCGTCGGGTGCGGTGAGTGTCGAGCCGGGTGCGTCGCAGACGTTCACGGCGGTGCCGGCAAGCGGGTACGGTGTTGGCGCGATGACAGTGGACGGTCAGCTGCTCGGTGCGCAGTCGACCTACACGTTCAACAATGTCAGTGCGGCGCACACCATCAGCGTGAAGTTCGTGCCGCTCGCGGCCAGCGTGAACCTCGCGCTGCACAAGGCGGTAAGCGTCAGCGGTGTCGAGAACAACAATGTGCCTGGGACGGCCGCGGTGGATGGCGACCTGAACACGCGCTGGTCGTCGTCGTTCGTCGATCCGTCGTACCTGATGGTCGATCTCGGCGCGCAGCAGACGTTCGATCGTGTCGTGATGAACTGGGAGAACGCGCACGCTGCGGCCTATGAAATTCAGTGGTCGAACGACGTAGGCCAGGACCCGATGGACGCCACCACCAAGAACTGGACGACTGTCTACAAGCAGGACGCCAGCAAAGGCGGTGTCGAAGATGTGAAGTTCCAGGCGCCGGTGACCGCGCGCTTCGTGCGGATGTACTCGACCGCGCGCTCGACTCCGTACGGCAATTCGCTGTTCGAGTTTGGTGTGTATAACAGCGGCGCAAGCACGAGCACGCCGCCGGTCTCGGCGTTTATCCAGCAACCGGCGAACCAGTCGGTGCCGGCCGGCCAGAATGGTCACTTCGCGACGATGATGTCGGGTAGCGGTCCGTTCACGTACCAGTGGCGTCGTAACGGCGCCGCGATTGCCGGTGCGACGAGCCGCACGTACGACACGCCGGCAACGGCAGCAGGCGACAACGGCGCAGTGTACAGCGTCGTCGTGACTGGTCCGAACGGTGCATCGACGTCGAACGACGCAAAGCTGTCGGTCGATACGTCGGTCCCGAACTACACGGTCAAGCCGGGCTTTATCGGTATCGATCTGGTGAACAACACGAACGGCGCATACACCGACGACCAGGTGTATGTGCTGGTGATCGCGCGCGATCCGGCAACCGGCCAGTTTGCATGGCTGAAGCCGGACGGCACGATCGTCGCGTCGGCCGTGTCGGATAACGATGCGGCGAATCACCTGACCGGGCCGGATGGAAAGAACTACTCGAACTACGCGTTCACGCTCGCACAGAGCAAGACGCTGCAGTTGCCGAAGCTGTTCTCGGGCCGCCTGTATGTGTCGCTGGGCAGCCCGGTGTTCCTGAAGATCCTGAACGATGCGAACAACAACATCGGTTTCGCCGGCCCGAATCCGCAGAACGGGACGGACCCGAACCTGAACGTGAACTTCGACTGGTATGAGTTCACGTACGGCGACAACGGTCTGTGGATGAACACGACGCAGGTCGACGAGTTCGGTTTCCCGATGACCCAGGACGTGTACGGCTCGAATCGCACGTTCCACATGCGGACCGGTATTTCGCAGCGCCGCGCGGATCTGTTCGCCGCGTATGCCAGCGAAGTGTCGTCGGCGTTCCAGCCGCAATCGAAGTCGCAGTTCCGCATCATGGCGCCGGCGAAGGACAGCTTTGCGGCCGGTCAGCCGAACGGCAACTACTTCGACGCGTATGTGAACCAGGTGTGGCAGTACTACTCGTCGAACAGCCTTGTGCTGAACATGTGGGGCAACAGCCGTCAGTTCATCGGCAAGGTGCAGGGTAGCCAGTTGGTGTTCTCGGAAACGGATCTGCATAACGGCGCGTTCGTCGGTGGCAACTACATCGTGAACAAGCCGACTACGCAGGACATCCTGCAGGGCAGCGGTGCGCTCGCCACCGGCAATTCGACGGAACTCGCAATCGAAGCGCAGATCTGCGCGGCGTTCAACCGTCACGTGATGGAAGACGTCACGAAGTGGGCGACGCCGGATGCGTGGTATGCGGCATCGCCGTCGAACGAGTACGCACGGTTCTTCCACGACCACGGCATCAGCGGACTCGCTTACGGCTTCGCGTATGACGACGTGTCGGACGCGAGCTCGACGGTGGTTGCGGCGCAGCCGGAGCACATGGTGCTTGGCATCGGTTTCTAAGCGCCGCAGGCGGTGAGTGGTTTGTAACAAGCAATAAGGAATGGCGCCCGCCGTACGGCGGGTGCCTTGAGGAGAGTCATGATGTCGCGGTATGGCAACGGTAGCCCGGCGGTAAACGAGATGCGAGCGCGGGTCGCGCGGCGGAGCAAACAACGCGGTTTTACGCTGCTCGAATTGCTGGTGGTGCTGGTGATCATCGGCATGCTGGCGGCACTGGTTGGACCGCGTTACTTCTCGCAGCTCGGCAAGTCGCAGGTGACGGTCGCGCATGCGCAGATCGATGTGTTCACGAAGGCGGTCGACAACTTCCGGCTCGACGTCGGCCGTTATCCGACCGCTCAGGAAGGATTGACCGCGCTTGTCGTCAAGCCGGCCAACGCGGATAAATGGGCAGGCCCGTATCTGAAGAAGGAAGTGCCGCCGGATCCGTGGGGCCATCCGTACGTCTACAAGATTCCCGGCGCGAAGAGCGACTACGCGATCATTTCGAACGGGCCTGATAACCAGTCGGGCACCAGTGCGGAAAGCGCGCAGATTACGAGCGAATAGCCGGAGCGAAAAATGCGGAGCATCACTAACTGATGCCGGTGTACTCGAGAGAGTACCCGGCATTAGTCCGTAAACATTGTAATTGGATTGCGGTAGATCGTAAGCAATGCTGTAAAAAATTTCCTTTAAAAGCAGCTGTAAAAACCGCTTCAAAAAACGGGTTCGCGAAACACTATGCAATACGAAGTCAGAGCGCTGGCGCCCGACAACCAGATCGTCGCACTGGTGATCGACGCGCATGATGAGAACGACGCGCGGCGCCAGGTCGAAGCGCGCGGATTGCATGCGACGCGGCTCGTGCCGCGCCGTTCGTTGCGCCGGCCGGCATCATCGCGCGGTGGTTTGTCGCTGGTGCTGTTCAGCGAGGAACTGCTCGCGTTGCTGACCGCGGGCCTGTCGATTGTCGAAGGGCTCGAGGCGCTGCTCGAACGCGAAGGCAG